>NZ_JARANV010000018.1 GCF_029889845.1 Halomonas sp. 25-S5 | reverse complement strand
CCCCCCCGCCCCCGGCCTACGGCTTACGGCTTACGGCTTACGGCGTACGGCTTACGGCTTACGGCTTACGGCTTACGGCTTACGGCTTCCAGCTTACGGCTTACGGCTTACGGCTTACGGCTTACGGCTTACGCCGGCGGCAGCCAGGCGATCCGGGCCGCGACCAGCACCAACGAGGCGACACCTAGCAGGTGCCAGGGGCAGGGGCCGAGGCGCTGGCGGGGATATCGCTGCCAGGCCAGCTGCACCAGGGCGCAGACCACCAGGCCGAGCAGGGCGCCGCCGATCAGGTCGCTGAGCCAATGCACCCCGATCACCAGGCGTGACAGGGCCATCGGCAGGATCACGGCAATGGCGGCCCAGTAGGCTAGGAAGCGCCTGCCGTGGGGCAGCTCCCGGGTGGCGAAGGCCGCGGCCATGCCGAACAGCACCACGGCGGTTGAGGTGTGGGCGCTGGGGTAGGAAAGCGAGTCGGCCAGGTGGGCCGGCGTGTGCGGCCGCGCCCGCCCGATGGTCGCCTTGAGCAGGGTGTTGAGCAGCGCGATGCCGGCGAGCCCGCCGGCGATGTGCCAGAAGGCCGGCAGGTGTCGTCGCCAGAGCAGCCAGGCCGCCCAGGGCAGGGTCAGGGCGAGCACGCCCAGCAGGTCGCCGGCCTCGGCCATCACTGAGCCGAAGGCGGCCAGGCCCGGCAGCGCGAGTCTCTCCAGCAGCCCCGCGAGACGCAGGTCCATGGCCAGCGGGCCATCATGATGGATCACCACCAGGGTCCAGGCTGACAGGGCCGCCAGCGAGAGGATCAGTAGCAGCCAGGAGGCCAGGGGAGGCTCCTCCTCATGGGACGGGGAGAGCAGCCGCCAGAAGCGCCGGCCCAGGGGCGTTCGCCGCGACAGCCAGGCGAGGCCGCGGTAGACGAGCCCATCGTGGGTCACCAGGTGGCGGCACCAGGAGAATGCCACGGCGAGGAGGACCACCAGCAGGCCCAGAGCGACCAGCCAGGGCTTGAGCCCCTCGGGCAGGTCCAGCAGCTGCTGCCAGGTCCGTCCCAGCAGGTAGCCCGGCAGCACATAGGCCGGTGCCCAGAGAAGTGCCGAGCCCAGGTTGGCCCAGGTGAAGGTGCGGGGTGACATCCTCAGCATGCCGGCGATCAGCGGCACCACGGGCCTCACCGGGCCCACGAAGCGTCCCAGGAACACCGACAGCGGGCCGTGGCGCTGGAAGAAGCGGGCGCCCCGCGCCAGCCACTCGGGATGTCGTGACAGCGGCCACAGGGCGGTCACTCGCTCGCGCTGAGTGTAGCCGAGCAGGAAGCTCAGGCCGTCGCCAGCCACCGCGCCGAGGAAGGCCGCGCCGAGTACCGGGCCCACGGTCAGGCTCTGGTGTCCGGCAAGTGACGCGGCGGCGGTCATCAGCACTACGCCCGGCACCAGCAGCCCGACCAGCGCCAGGGATTCCACCAGGGCGATGGCAGCGATGATCAGCAGCAGCAGCCCCGGCGGGGGTGCCAGCTGGAAGAGGGTATCGGTAATGCTCAAGGGACGCTCCGTTGCCGTGTCGTGCGTTGGCTCAGCCATCGGCCAGCGACTGGCTGACGGCCTGCAGGCGCTGCTCGAGCCGTTGCCAGGACTCCCCCGGGCGCGGCCGACAGAGGCGCACTCGCGCCTCCATCGGGCCGGTCTCCATCAGGGTGGCCTGCTCGAAGGCCTGGCCGAGTCGTTGCTGCACCAGTAGGGCGCCGCTCTCGGAGGTGTCCGGCAGCACCAGCCAGAAATCCGCCGGGCCCTCCCGGCCCAGGATGTCATGGTCGCGGCAGCGGCTGGCGACGGCCTGGCAGAGACAGTCCAGCAGGGCCTGTCGCGCCCGCGGGCCGAACTGCTCGCCCGCCATCTCCAGCTGGGGCAGGTGAATCAGCACCACGGCCAGCGGCTGCCCGAGCAGTGAGGCGCGTTCGGCCTCGCTGGCCAGTCGCTCATGCAGCGTCTGGCGTTCTACCGCCGAGCATTCGGGGTCGCGCGGGTCGGTGGCCCTCAGCAGGGCGTGCTGGCGGACCTGCTCCCAGGGCACCAGGGCCGCCACGACCACCAGCGTCAGGTAGCCCAGCAGCATGTCCCGATCGAGCTCGCCACTACCAAGCAAGGCCAGCCAGACCGGCGTCAGCGCCACGTTGAGCAGCATGGCTGGGCCCAACGGCAGCAACAGCAGGGTGAGGACCGGCGGCAACCCCACCCAGAGCGACGGCAGTCCCGACTGTCGAGGCAGTTCGACGGCGATCAGCAGGTAACCGCAGATCAGCACCAGGTAGGCGGCCAGGCGCGAGTGATCCTCGCGCGTCACGCTCAGCAGGGTGGCCACCAGCATCAGCAGGAAGAGGGCGGCGGGGAGCGGGAGGCGCGCGTACTCGCCCATCAGGTAGAGCCACAGGGCCATGCCCAGCAGCAGCAGCGCGCCGCTGGCGTACCAGGCCGCGAACAGCCGCAGGAACCAGACTCGACGTTCAGGCATCGGCCGGTTCCTCGCTGATCTGGAGCCCAGGTGCCTGTCGGGCCAGGGCCTGTCGCTCGTCTTCCAGCGATGCCAGGCCGGGCAGGGCGATCGCCCTGCCCGGACCCCTGGCCTCGAGGTGACGCCACAGTGTCTCGCGACGCTCCTCGGCCTCGCGACGGTTGCGGCTGGTCAGGATCACGGCCAGGGTCCGCGGGTCGAGGCGGTAACAGGGCTCGTAGCTGTGGGTCAGTCGGCACAGCCGGTGGGCCAGTGACCAGCAGCGGTGTCGCGGGGTGTGCAGCAGCAGCAGCTCGGCATGCACCCCCTCGCGAAGGCTGCGGACCCGCTCGAGGGCGAGGTCCTGGGCCAGCCTGGCACCGGGCCAGAGCGGCAGGCCGGGGACCAGGCGGGCCCGGCGCAGGGAGCTCTGGCGCAGCGCGCGAAGGTCAAGGGCCCTGGACAGCCCCAGCAGCATCAGGGCCGCGAGCAGCAGGCCGGCCAAGGCCCACTGCTCGAGCCCCAGCAGTTCGCGCAGTGGCCACCAGGTGGCGAGCGCCAGCAGGGTCTCGAGCAGCAGGATCCAGCGGGGTTGGGGAAGCATCAGCAGCACCGCCCAGGCCCACAGCCAGGTGATGTGCCGCTCGGGGTCCACCCACAGCAGGGCGGCCAGCAGCAGGCCGGGCAGCAGCTGCCAAGGCACCGTGGCGGGGCGGCGATGGTTGAAGGCGAGCGACAGCGCGGTGACGGCCAGCCAGGTCGCGGCCAGCCACAGCAGCAGGGCCTCGGTCAGGGTGGTCGTGGCGATGGCCATCAGGGCCAGCAGCAATGCCGCGACCAGCAGGTTGCCGCGCAGCAGTCCGACTTTGTACTTGGTCTGCATGGTGGCTTAGTATGATTCTCTTCCCGGTTTACGGCACTGTATAACGCCGGCACTGCCCTTGTCGCGGCGTTGCCGGCCCCAGGAGACACGCAACGGCATGACAGCTCAAGCCTCCCACTCGGACCATGACCCCGCGACCCCCGATATCGGCGATATCGACGCCTACATGCAGCGCCTGGGGCAGGGCGCCCGCGAGGCGGCCACCCGGATGCGCCGCGTCGACACCGCGGCCAAGAACGCCGCCCTGCTGGCCATGGCCGAGTATCTCGAGAAGGCCCGCGGCGAGGTGCTGGCCGCCAACGCCCGCGACCTGGCCCGGGGGCGCGAGAACGGCCTGGAGGCGGCCCTGCTCGATCGGTTGGCGCTGGACGACACGCGCCTCGATGCCATGATCGACGGGCTCGCCCAGGTCGCTGCCCTGCCGGACCCGGTAGGCGAGATCGACGGCCTGCGCTCGCGGCCCAGCGGCATTCAGGTGGGCCAGATGCGCGTGCCGCTCGGGGTGATCGGCATCATCTACGAGTCGCGCCCCAACGTCACCCTGGAGGCGGCGAGCCTGTGTCTCAAGTCCGGTAACGCGGCCATATTGCGCGGCGGGTCCGAGGCCCGTGACTCCAATGCCGCCATCGCCGCCTGCATCCGCGCCGGGCTGGCCCGGGCCGGCCTTCCCGAAGGGGCCGTGCAGGTGGTGGCGACCACCGACCGGGCCGCCGTGGGCCGCCTGATCAGTATGCCGGACTACGTCGACGTGATCATCCCACGTGGCGGCAAGTCATTGATCGAGCGCATCACCCGGGAGGCGCGGGTGCCGGTGATCAAGCACCTCGACGGCGTCTGCCACGTCTACATCGATGCCAGCGCCGACCTCGACAAGGCGCTGGCTATCGCGGTCAATGCCAAGACCCACCGCTATGGCACTTGCAACACCATGGAGACCCTGCTGGTCGATGCGCCGGTGGCCGAGACCCTCCTGCCGCGGCTCGCCGCCGCCTACGCCGAGCATGGCGTCGAGCTGCGCGGCTGCGAGCGGACCCGGGCGATACTGGGCGGCATCGCCGAGGCCAGCGAGGCAGATTGGCAGGCGGAGTACCTGGCCCCGGTGTTGGCCATCCGCGTGGTCGATGGCATCGATGCCGCGATGGCCCATATCGAGCGCTATGGATCACGGCACACCGACGCCATCGTCACCGAGCATTATGGCCTGGCGCGACGCTTCCTCGCCGAGGTGGACTCCAGCTCGGTGATGGTCAACGCCTCGACCCGCTTCGCCGACGGCTTCGAGTACGGGCTGGGCGCCGAGATCGGCATCTCCACCGATCGCCTGCATGCCCGTGGGCCCGTGGGGCTCGAGGGGCTGACCACCCGCAAGTACGTGGTGCTCGGCGACGGCCAGGTGCGCCGGTGAGCCAACCGGGCCTGCCCGTCAGGGCCGACCGCGACCCGCCATCACCGCCCCGGCTCGCCATGCTCGGTGGCACCTTCGATCCGGTGCACCTGGGGCACCTGCGCAGCGCAGTGGAGCTTCGCGAGGCGCTGGCGCTGGACCGCGTGCACCTGGTGCCCGCCGCCATGCCGCCGCTGCGCGGCGAGCCCCGAGTCTCGCCCGCCGACCGTCTCGCCCTGTTGCGTCTGGGGATCGGCGACACGCCGGGCCTGGTCGCCGACTCCCGGGAGCTCGAGCGTGACGGGCCCTCCTACAGTGCCGACACCCTCGCCTCACTGCGCCGGGAACTGGGCGCTGATGCGCGACTGGTGATGGCGCTGGGTCACGATGCCTTCCTGCGGCTGGCCGACTGGCACGAGCCAGAGCGACTCTTCGAGCTGGCCCATGTGGTGGTGATCGATCGACCGGACCACCAGGCGGCGCTGCCCAAGGCGCTGGTCGAGCTGCTGGCGGGGCGCGAGGTCGAGGAGGGCGAGGCGCTGATGGCCCGGCCCGCCGGGCGGCTGTTGCGCCTGAGGCTGCCCTCGCGCATGGCGATCTCGGCCACCGAGGTGCGTCGGCGCCTGACGGCGGGCCGTAGCGTGCGCTACCTGCTGCCGGAGGCGGTGGAAGCACATATCCTGTCGCGGGGACTCTATCGGCATGGCTGAGTGCTGCCCAGTCGGGCGTCAAGTCGGTACAATGGGAGTTAGGGTTTCCTGCTGACGAAGGTCTGACACGAAGGGCTGACACGAAGGACTATGCATATCGACGCACTCAAGACTCTGGTAATCGACGCACTGGAGGATCTCAAGGCCCAGGACATCGCCGTCCTGGATGTCTCACGACTGACCAGCGTCACCGACCTGATGGTGGTAGCCAGCGGCACTTCCAGCCGCCATGTGGCGGCGCTGGCCGACAACGTCGTCCAAGCCGCCAAGGAGCAGGGCATTCCGCCGCTGGGTGTCGAGGGCGATAACGGCGCCGACTGGGTGTTGGTCGACCTGGGTAACCTGGTGGTGCATGTGATGCTCCCCGAGACACGGCAGCTCTATGACCTGGAACGACTCTGGGCCGACCTGCCCAGCGAGTCGGAATCCCGGCTCGAGGAAGGGGTATACAGTTCATGAGGGTCCGCCTGCTGGCGGTGGGCACGCGCATGCCCGATTGGGTGTCGCGCGGTGTCGAGGAGTATCGCAAGCGCCTGCCCAGGGACTTCGCCCTGGAGGTGGAAGAGATCGCGCCGGGGCAGCGCGGCAAGCATGCCGATGTGGCGCGAGCCATGGCCCGGGAGGCCGAGCGCATCCGGGGTCGCCTCAAGGGCGGGGAACATCTCGTCGCCCTGGAGGTAGGGGGCAAGGCCTGGAGCACCGAACAACTGGCCCGCGAGGCCGACAGCTGGCGCCTCGAGGGGCGTGACGTGGCGCTGCTGGTGGGTGGTCCCGATGGCCTGGAGCCGTCGCTCTCGGCGAGTGCCGATCAGCGCTGGTCGCTGTCGCCGTTGACGCTGCCTCATCCGCTGGTGCGCATCCTCCTCGCCGAGCAGCTGTATCGTGCCTGGACCCTGCTGGTCGGCCATCCCTATCATCGCTGAAGCCTGCATTCTGCGCTGTTACCGCTGAAGGCTGTTCCGATCCATGACCGCTGAAGGCTGCTTTTCTCCATGACCGCTGAAGGCTGCTTTTCTCCATGACCGCTGAAGGCTCTTCTCCACCACTCCGAGGTCATCACTGAGCATGCGTCGGCGCCGCGATACCCTGAAGAACCCGGAACAGGAGCTGCGTGTCTTCCGCATGCGCTCGCTGCTGGCCGTGCTGCTGGTGGTGTGCTTGACCGGGCTGCTGGGCGGGCGGCTGTTCTATCTGCAGGTGGTGCAGCATGAGGTCTACAGCACGCGCTCCGAGAAGAACCGCGTCCGGGTGGAGCCGCTGCCGCCCACCCGCGGGCTTATCTACGATCGCAACGGCGTGCTGCTGGCCGAGAACCGTCCCACCTACAACCTCACCCTGGTGCGAGAACGGGTCGAAGACCTCGATGCCACCCTGTCGCTACTGGTCGACTTGCTGGGGATCCCCGAGGAAGAGGTTGAGGCCTTCCGGGTGCGTTCCCGCCAGCGCCAGCGTCCCTTCCAGCCGGCGTTGCTGATGAGCGACCTCGACGAGGACCAGATCGCCCGGCTGGCGGTCAACCGTCATCGCCTGCCCGGTGTCGAGGTGGAGGCCCAGCTGTTGCGCTACTACCCCGATGCCGAGACCATGGTGCATGCGCTGGGCTATGTGGGGCGGATCAACGCCGAAGAACTCGCGGGCCTGGATACGGGCAACTATGCCGGCACCCATTTCATCGGCAAGACGGGGGTGGAACGCTTCTACGAGGACGAACTGCATGGCCAGGCGGGGCTGCGCAAGGTGGAGACCAATGCCCGCGGCCGGGTGCTGCGCGAGCTCGGTCACACCGACCCGGTGCCGGGCAAGGACCTGACCCTGACGCTGGACAGCGAGCTGCAGAAGCTTGCCGTGGAGCTGCTCGACGGCCGTCGCGGTGCCATTGTGGCGATCGCCCCGGCTACCGGCGAGATTCTCGCCCTGGCATCGGTGCCGGGGTTCGACAGCAACCAGTTCGTCACTGGCATCGATGTCGCCTCCTATCGAGCCCTCCGGGAGAACCTCGACTTGCCGCTCTACAACCGGGCCATCCGCGGTCACTATCCGCCAGGCTCGACGATCAAGCCGTTCATGGCCATCAGCGCCCTCAAGGAAGGAACCATCACGCCGGGCAAGGTGATCTACGATCCGGGCTACTACCAGTTGCCCAATGATTCGCGGCGCTACCGCAACTGGTTGCGCTGGGGGCATGGTCGAGTCGATCTCGAACGGGCCCTCGCGGTTTCCAACAACACCTACTTCTATTCCCTGGCCCATGACCTGGGCATCGACCGCATACACGAGAACATGACGGCCTTCGGCTTCGGCGAGCGGGTCGCTCACGACATCTACGGCGAGAGCGACGCCCTGATGCCCTCCCGGGACTGGAAGCGAGGGCGTTTCAATCAGCCCTGGTACCCCGGCGAGACGCTCTCCGTGGGCATTGGCCAGGGGTACTTGCAGGTGACGCCGCTGCAGTTGGCGACTGCCACAGCGGTGCTGGCCAACCGTGGCCAGTGGGTCAAGCCACGCCTGGCCCAGCGGATCGGCGAGGAACAGGTGCCCGTCGCACTGCCGGACACCCCGCCCGATATCATGCTCAGCACCGAGGGGTGGTGGGATCGGGTGTTCTCCGGCATGGAGAAGGTGGTATCCGGACGCGAGGGCACCGCGCGGCGGATCGGCCGGGATCTCGACTATCGGATGGCCGGCAAGTCCGGCACCGCCCAGGTGTTTTCCCTGGGCCAGAACGAAAAATACAATGCCGACGAACTCAAGGAGCGGCTGCGCGACCATGCCCTGTTCACGGCCTTCGCGCCGGTGGAGGACCCCCGGATCGCCGTGGCGGTGATCGTCGAGAATGCCGGTGGGGGCAGCACCCACGCCGCCCACCTGGCCAAGGCGATGACCGATGCCTGGTTGCTCGAGGACGAGGCCCCGGATACCGAGGAGGTGCGCGAGGTGCTCGAGCGTGAGGACGGCCGGGTGACGGGGAACTGACGATGAGCTGGAGTGAGCTGACCCGTGGCCTGCGGGCCCATCCCGTGAAACCCTCCCTGAGCGGAATCGCCCGGCGGCGCAGCCTCTGGCAACGGATTCACCTGGATCCCTGGCTGATGGGCATGCTGCTGGTGCTGATGCTGGCCGGGCTGGTGGTGCTCTACAGCGCCAGTGGCCAGCGCCTGCCGATGGTGACCGCCCAGGCCATCCGCTTCGGCGTGGCCCTGGGGGTGATGGCAGGGCTTGCCCAGCTCTCACCGACGACCCTGCTGCGCTGGACGCCGCTGGTCTATCTCGCCGGTGTGCTGATGCTGGTGGCCGTGGAACTGATCGGTGACATGGGCATGGGCGCCCGGCGCTGGCTGGTGATTCCCGGGGTGATCCGCTTCCAGCCCTCGGAGCTGATGAAGCTGGCCATGCCGATGATGGTCGCCGCCTGGCTGAGCCGCCAGCCCCTTCCGCCGCGTTGGCGCGACCTGCTGGTCTGTGTGGCGATCATCGGCCTGCCGGTGGTGCTGATCGCCAAGCAGCCTGACCTGGGCACCTCGCTGCTGGTCACTTGTTCGGGGGTATTCGTGATCCTGCTGGCAGGCCTTTCCTGGCACTTCATCCTGTTCTGCGGCGTGCTGGCGGCATCCGCGCTGCCGCTGCTGTGGATGAACCTGCACAACTACCAGCGCCAGCGGGTGTTGACCTTCCTCGACCCCGAGAGCGACCCGCTGGGGGCGGGCTGGAACATTATCCAGTCGACCACCGCCATCGGCAGTGGCGGCTTCTGGGGCAAGGGCTGGCTGCAGGGCACCCAGTCGCAGCTGGAGTTCCTGCCCGAGCGTCATACCGACTTCATCGTCGCGGTGCTCGGCGAGGAGTTCGGGCTCGTGGGCATGCTGGCCTTCTTGCTGCTCTACCTGCTGATCGTGGGGCGCGGGCTATGGCTCGCCGGCGCCGCCCAGGAAACCTTCGGGCGCCTGGTGGCGGGCAGCATCATCCTGACCTTCTTCATCTATGTCTTCGTCAACGTAGGCATGGTCAGCGGCATCCTGCCGGTGGTCGGGGTGCCGCTCCCGCTGGTTAGCTACGGGGGGACCTCCAGCGTGACCTTGATGGCGGGTTTCGGTATTCTCATGGCCATTCACGCCCACCGCCGCCTGCTGCCGCGCTAGGCAACCGACACGACTCAGGGAGAGCCGAAATGACGCTGTCGTCACCACGGAGAGAACGCTGGATGGCCTGGCTCGCGGGTGGCCTGCTGGCATGGGGGGCGACGACGGGTCTGGCGGCGGACTTCGATCCGCAGCGCCATCCCGAGGCGCGACGCCTGGTGGAGGAGCTGGTCGAGAAAGGCATCGGTCGCGACTGGCTCCAGGCCGCCCTGGCAGACGCCGAATTCCGCCAGCCGGTGCTGGATGCCATGGCCGGCGCCGCCGAACGGCGCCTGACCTGGCACGAGTATCGCGCCATCTTCCTGGATGCCCCGCGCATCGCTAACGGGGTGGCCTTCATCGAGGCCCACCCGGCGGCCTTCGCGAGGGCGGAGGCCGAGTACGGCGTGCCACCGGAGGTCATCGCCGCCATCATCGGTGTGGAGAGCCGCTACGGTGAGGTCACCGGTCGCCACCGGGTCCTCGACTCCCTGGCGACCCTGGCCTTCCATCACCCCCGCCGGGGCCGCTTCTTTCGCGGTGAGCTGGCCGCCTTTCTGGAGATCGCCTTCGCTCAGCAGCGCTCACCCGGCAGCCTGACCGGCTCCTATGCGGGGGCCATGGGCTATCCGCAGTTCATTCCCACCAGCTACCAGGCCTACGCGGTGGATTTCGACGGCGATGGCCTGCGCGATCTCTGGACCAATCCGGTGGACGCCATCGGCAGCGTGGCCAACTACTTCGCCGAGCATGGCTGGCGGCCCGGCGAGCCCCTCTATCACGAGGCCGAAGGCCCCGCCACGCCTCCCGAGGACGTCGACTTCAATCGCGCCGCACGGCCCCCCGCGGTGCCGGCAGCGGAGCTTGCCGCGGCGGGCCTCGAGGTCCCGGACGCGCTGGCCGACGATCATCGACTGCTGCCGGTGGCGCTGGAGGTTGGCGATGACGCCTGGCGTTACGTACTCGGCGAGCACAATTTCTACGTGATCACCCGCTATAACCACAGTCACCTCTATGCCATGGCGGTGACCGAGCTGGCCGAGGCGATGGCCGATGCACGGGGTCGGGAGGCCCACTGGCTCGACGCCACCGACACCACCCCGGAGGAGGCTTCATGAGACGCACCTGTGCCGCCCTGAGCGTGTTGCTGCTGCTGGCCGGCTGTGCCGGGGGCGGTGGCGGGTCGCGTCCTACCTCCGGTGAGGCATCCAGCAAGGCACCGGTCGCCTCGGGAGGTGGCGAGCGCTATGCCCTGACCGGTGACGCCTATCCCGAGGATCCGCCCGATGTCGCCGAGGTGCCCGACGCGGTGCCGCGTCACGAGTCGCGCTCCCGGGGAGGCAATGCCTCGCCCTATGAGGTATGGGGCAAGCGCTATGAGGTGCTGGAGGATGCACGTGGCTACAGTCGCCAGGGCAGGGCCTCCTGGTACGGCGAGAAGTTCCACGGCTATGCGACCTCCAACGGCGAGATCTATGACATGTACAAGATGAGCGCCGCCCACCGTTCCTTGCCCCTGCCCAGCTTCGTCCGTGTCACCAGCCTGAACAACGCCCGTTCGGTGATCGTGCGGGTCAACGACCGCGGGCCCTTCCACAGCGATCGCGAGATCGACCTCTCCTATGCGGCGGCGGCGCGCCTGGGCATCCTCGAACAGGGCACCGGCCGGGTTAAGGTCGAGGCCATCGACGTGGAGCGCTGGATCGCCGAGCATGGCGGTGCCCCCCGCCCCGCGGAGCGGGCTCCTCCCCGCGGGGAGGGGCCACCCCGCCAGACGGCCGCCGCCGTGCCAGAGGCCGGGCGAGAGCAGCGGACGACAGGGGGCGGTGTCTTCCTGCAGGTGGCGGCCCTGGGCTCTGCCGACAGTGCCCGTCAGCTGAAGTCGCGCCTGGAGGGCGAGATCGATCGGCCCGTGCGCGTCGCCAGTGCCACCGGCCTTCATCGTGTCCAGGTCGGTCCCCTGGAGCATGCCGGCCAGGTCGATCCGGTCCGCGAGCAGCTGCGCCGGGCCGGCTTTGCCCAGGCCTTTGTCGTCAACGATGCCGACTGAGTCGGCGCCTCTTACCGAACCACCCTGCGATGCCCTTGATGAGAGTCCTTGCCATGAGATTCACGCTTTTCTTCCGCCGCCGCCGGTTGTTGCCGCTGCTGCTGGTCAGCCTGCTGTTGGTCGTGTCACAGGCCGCGGCCCAGGTGATCCCGACGCCGCAGACCATGATTCCCTCGCCGCCGCAGCTGGCCGCGAGTTCCTGGATCCTGATGGATGCCGGCAGCGGCCGAGTGCTGGTCGAACACAACGCCGACGAACGCCTGCCGCCGGCCAGCCTGACCAAGCTGATGACGGCCTACCTGGTGGAGCGCGAGCTCAACCAGGGCAACATCGCCCCGGATGACCTGGTGCCCGTGAGCGAGAAGGCCTGGCGCACCGGCGGCTCCAAGATGTTCATCGAGGTCGACACCCAGGTGCCGGTTTCCGAATTGCTGCAAGGGATCATCATCGTCTCGGGCAACGATGCCAGCGTGGCGATGGCCGAGCATCTGGCTGGTGGCGAGCGGCCCTTCGCCGACCTGATGAACCAGCACGCCACCCGGCTGGGCATGCATAACACCAACTTCGTCAATGCCACCGGCCTGCCCGACGACAACCACTACTCCTCGGCCCGCGACCTGGCGCTGCTCTCCCAGCACATCATCAACGACTACCCGGACCACTACGCGACCTACGCCCGCAAGCAGTTCAGCTATGGCGGCATCGAGCAGCCCAACCGCAACCGCCTGCTGTGGCGCGACAGCAGCGTCGACGGCCTGAAGACCGGCTGGACCGAGTCCGCGGGCTACTGCCTGGTGGCCTCCGCCAAGCGTGACGACATGCGCTTGATCTCGGTGGTCATGGGCACCGCATCCGATGAGGCCCGCGCCCAGGAGACCCAGAAGCTGCTCAGCTACGGCTTCCGCTACTACGAGAGCCTCAAGCTCTATGATGCCGGTGCCGTGCTCAATACGCCGCGGGTGTGGGGCGGCGACAAGAACGAGCTGCGCGTCGGCGTCGACCACGACGTGGTCATGACCGTGCCGCGCGCCCGCAGCGCGGAGCTAACCGCCAAGCTCGACATCCGGGCCGATCTCACCGCGCCCATCGCCGCCGGGGATCGGGTAGGGACCATGGAGGTGCGCCAGGGCGATGAGATGGTCGGCGAGCGCCCGCTGGTCGCCCTCGAGAGCATCGAGGAGGGCGGGTGGTTCAAGCGCCTCTTCGACCAGGTGCAGCGTTTCTTCACCAACCTGATCGGCGGCTGGTTCGACTAGGGTCGGCGTTGGTCTCCCCGCGCCGGGTTGGGTAAAATAGGGAGATATCCCCGACCCGCCGGAAGGCTTCATGAACGACAACTCCCTGCGTGATCTTCGCAAGCCCCGTCGCCAGGCGGGTGGCAAGCCGCCGAAGATCACCTTTCCCTGCGACTACCCGATCAAGGTCGTCGGTGATGCCGCCGAGGACCTCGCCGCCACGGTCTGCCAGATCGTCATCCGGCATGATCCGGCCTTCGACGCGAGCGCCATCCAGGTGGTCCCCAGCCGCCAAGGCCGCTTCCAGTCGGTGCGCCTGACGATCCGCGCCACCGGCGAGGTGCAGCTGAAAGCGCTTTTCGACGAGCTCAAGGCTACCGGCCGCGTGCACATGGTCGTCTGATGGCAAGCGAGAGCGCTGTGGCGCCGATCCGCTTGCATCGCCTGGGTCGTCGGCCCTATACGCCCGTCTGGCAGGCCATGCGCGACCTCACCGACGGCCGCGATGCGCAGACTCCCGATCAGTTCTGGCTGGTCGAGCACGACCCGGTGTTCACCCAGGGTCAGGCCGGCAAGCCCGAACACCTGTTGATGCCCGGCAACATCCCGGTCGTGGCCACCGACCGCGGCGGGCAGGTGACCTACCATGGCCCCGGCCAGGTCGTGCTCTATCCGCTGCTCGACGTGCGGCGCTCACGGCTGGGCGTGCGCGACCTGGTCACTGCCCTGGAGAATGCGGTAATTGCCGTACTGGCCGAGCATGGCGTGGTGGCCCACGCCCGCCCCGATGCGCCCGGCGTCTATGTGGGCGAGGCCAAGATCGCCTCGCTGGGGCTGAGGATCCGCCGCGGCGCCAGCTTCCATGGGGTGGCCCTCAATGTCGATGGCGACCTTTCTCCGTTCCTGCGCATCAACCCCTGCGGCTATGCCGGCATGGCCATGACGCGGCTGGCCGACCTGAGCGATGACTGCCCTGGCGTCGAGACGGTGGGGGAGCGCCTGGCCGAGTGCCTGGCGCGGGAGTTGGGGCGTGAGTTAAAAGCGCCAAGCAGCCATGCGCCGAGCCGCCAAGCTGACCTGTGATGGGCTGCCGGTGCTGAGGTAGAAGAAGCCCCCGCTGGACCAAGCATCCAGAGGGGGCTTTGCGTTGACACCAGAGGTGGCAGAGACATCATGCTGTTCGCTCGGCGCTCGGCGCTCGGCGCTCGGCGCTCGGCGCTCGGCGCTCGGCGCTCGGCGCTCGGCACTTAGCCCACGTTGACCGCATCGATGCGGTTCGGGTCGGTCGACTGGCCGGGTACCTCGGCGGGGGCCGCCAGGCCCAGGTTATTCTTCTCGAACACCCGGTCGGCCCGGTAGCTGGAGCGCACCAGGGGGCCGGACGGTACCTCCATGAAGCCCTTCTCCAGGCCCAGCACGCGATAGCGCTCGAACTCCTCCGGGGTGACCCAACGCTCCACCGGCAAGTGGTTGCGCGTGGGGCGCAGGTACTGGCCCAGGGTCACGATGTCGACGCCGATGGCCCGCAGGTCGTCGAAGGTCGCGAGGATCTCCTCCTTGGTCTCGCCGAGACCCAGCATCAGGCTGGTCTTGGTGATCACCGCCGGCCGGTGGCGCTTGGCGTGGGCCAGCACGTCCAGGGTCTTGCGGTAGCCGGCCCGGGGGTCGCGGACCCGCCCGGTGAGCCGTTCGACGGTCTCGACGTTCTGGGCGAAGACCTCGAGGCCCGAGTCGACCACCCGCTCGATCGCCGAAGGCTCGGCATCGAAGTCCGGGGTCAACGCCTCGACGACCACCTCGGGCGTGCGGGCCTTGATGGCACGAATGCAGTCGGCGTAGTGGGTGGCGCCACCATCGGGGAGATCATCGCGGTCCACGGAGGTCAGTACGATGTAGCGCAGGCCCATCAGTTCGACCGAGCGGGCGGTATTTTCCGGTTCTTCCGTGTCCAGCCAGCCCCGGGGATTGCCGGTATCCACCGCGCAGAAGCGGCAGGCCCGGGTGCACACTGAGCCCATCAGCATGATGGTCGCGGTGCCGTTGCTCCAGCACTCGCCCTGGTTGGGACAGTGCGATTCGGCACAGACGGTGCTGAGACGATGGGTGGCCACGTTCTTCTTGACCGCCTCGAAGCGTTCGCCGCCGGGAATCTGGGCGCGCAGCCACTTCGGCTTGCGGCCATCGGTACCGCCGTCCTCGACCTGGCGACGCGCCTTCATGCCGTCCTTGATGGCGGCCGTGCCATGATCGTTGCGGTACTTCTCGCCGCTGGAGACGCGTGGGGAGGGGGTGTCGCTCATACATTGAGCCTCTCTGCTCGCCGGCTGTCGACGCCATGCGGGCGCTGCCACGGGGTTTCCGGGAGTGCGCCGGTCGGCGGTTCCAAGCAGCCTGGCACGTCGAATGAGTCGTGGGTCGCGAGTTGATAAAATATCACAAGATTCGTTGTCCTGGACAGCCGGCCCCGGGCCGCGGCTGCCCTGAATGCAGCTTAGGACTCCGGCATCCGGCGCTCGCAGTGCGTCGCGTCATGCGCTATATTGCATTGCAGCAAAGCCCGATTTCATGCATCGCTGCCGGCCCGATACCGTCAGTGAGCAATCCTGGAGCTCAACAAGATGAATGCCCTGATACCGACTCCCCCACCCAGCGTGCTGCCCTTCGTGGATCCGTTCGGTTTCGGACGCGCCGCCCATGACTACTGGCGCGATACCCTGGAGCGCAGCGTGCTCTTCATGGATGTCATGCGCCAGCGCGGCAACCAGTATCTCGAGCATATCGAGCAGACCAAGCCCAATGTGCTGGGCTTCGATACCGAGGTGCTGGTGGACGGGCGCGAATTGGCCCGCCCGGTCAACTACGAGCTGATGCGCATCCAGCCGCCCGAGGGGGTGGAGACCGATCTGCAGATGCGCCCCTTCGTGGTGGTGGACCCGCGTGCCGGCCACGGCCCGGGCATCGGCGGCTTCAAGCCCGATAGCGAGCTCGGCGTGGCTCTGAGGGCGGGACATCCCTGCTACTTTATCGGGTTTTTGCCCTACCCGGTCCCGGGGCAGACCGTCGAGGACGTGGTCGAGGCCGAGGTCGCCTTCTTGCGTCACGTCATCGAGCGCCATCCCAAGACCTCCGAGAAGCCCATGGTGGTCGGCAACTGCCAGGCCGGCTGGCAGATCATGATGGCCGCTGCCCTCGAGCCCGAACTCTTTGGGCCGATTCTTATCGCCGGCTCGCCGCTCTCCTACTGGGCCGGTGAGCGAGGCAAGGCGCCGATGCGCTATACCGGGGGCCTGAGTGGCGGCAGCTGGATGACCTCGCTGTTGAGTGACATGGGCGCCGGGCTCTTCGATGGTGCCTGGCTGGTGCAGAACTTCGAGCGCCTCAACCCGGCCAATACCTGGTGGAGCAAGCAGTACCGACTCTACGCCGAGGTCGACACCGAGGCGGAGCGTTACCTGGAGTTCGAGCGCTGGTGGGGTGGTCACGTCGTGCTGGGCGGCGACGAAATCCAGTACATCGTCGATAACCTCTTCGTCGGCAACCGCCTCTCCACTGCCCAGCTGGTGACCTCCGATGGGCGTCGCATCGATCTGCGCAACGTGCGCTCGCCGGTGGTGGTGTTCTGTTCGAAGGGCGACGACATCACGCCGCCGCCTCAGGCTCTGGGCTGGGTGCGTGACCTCTACGATGGCGCGGAGGACATCATCGCCAACGAGCAGACCATCGTTTATTGCGTCCACGACACCACCGGACACCTGGGCATCTTCGTGTCCGGCAGCGTCTCCCGCAAGGAGCATACCGAGTTCACCGCCAACATGGACTACATCGACGTCTTGCCGCCGGGGCTCTATGAAACCACGGTCTCCAGTGCCGCCGAGCGCGAGGATGCCGAACTGATCGAGCGCGACTACCTACTGGAGTTCACGCCGCGGACCATCGAGGAGCTCGATCAGGAGATCCAGCACCGCCCCGAAGACGACACCCGCTTCGCCACGGTGGCACGAATCTCCGAGATCAACCTGGGCCTTTACCGGCTCTTCGTGCAGCCTTGGGTCCAGGCCCTGGCAACGCCCGAGTCGGCGAAGTGGATGCGGCGCATGCATCCCAACCGTCTGGGCTACCGCCTACTGTCCGATCGCAACCCGCTGATGACCGCGGTGCCAGTGCTGGCCGAGAAGGTGCGCGCCGACCGCCACCCGGTACACGAGGACAACGTCTTTCGTGCCGTGGAGGGCATCCAGTCCGACCAGGTCACCCGCAGCCTGAACGCCTGGCGTGACTTCCGCGACAGCAGCAGCGAGCGTCTCTTCCTCGACTTCTACGGCCAGCCGATGCTGCAGGCCATGGTCGGCCTGGGGGGCGACGCCCATGTGCATCGCCGTCGCCCGGGGGCCGAACCCGAACACCGCCGCTTCATCGAGCGTCGCCGTGAGGAGGTCCACCACGCGATCACCGAGGGAGGCAGCCACGAGGCGGTCATGCGTTCAGTGATCCATGTGCTGGGCGGTGCCCCGGCCAGCGACGAGCGCAACTTCAAGCGGCTGCGCGCCTCGCGGGCCGAGCTTGAACCGGGCATCCAGCTGGCCGACTTCAAGCATATGGTGCGTGAGCAGTTCTTCACCCTCCAGCAGGACCATGAGGCAGCACTGGAGGCTATCCCGACCCTGCTCAAGGGGCAGACGGCCAGCCAGATCGATGCCCACCTGGCGCATATCGAGCATGTCCTGGCGGCCAGCGGTGAGTTGAGCGAACATGCGGCGGAGCGCTTCGAGCGCATCGAGGAGCTGTTTCGCCAGGCCATCCAGCATGCCCCCCAGGCTGAGCAGGACGCTCGTCGGGAGGCTCAGGCCAGGGTGGCCAGCCCGGCGGCCCCGGCGCAAGAGCCGGCCAGTGAGGCCGTCTCCGAGGCCCCTGTGGAAAACATCTCCGGCGAGGTGCCCACCGAGGGCAGCGAGGCCTCGTCTGCCACCGAGACTGACGCCAGCAGCACCTCGCCGGCTGATCAGGGCACGGCCTCGAGCACTGGGTCGGCGGTCAAGCGCAAGTCTGCCAGCCGGGCCACGCCGCGGCGGCGGACGCCGCGCAAGCCCGGCAAGAGCTGATCTCACACAGTGTGGCATCTGCGCCCCCGCCCTTGTCCGGCGGGGGCGCTGTCGTTGAGGAGGACGCCTCTTCCGGCTTGGCGTGATGTTGCCCGGGCGGCTAGGTTCAAGAGGCCGCCACTCCAAGGCGATCGTGGCTGCCTTGTCGGGGCCTGCGGGCGTCGACTGGCGTGAAAGCCAGCGCTGGGGTAGGGTAAGCGCATTTTTCACCCGCCACAGAAGGGCGGGCCGAAACCGTCTGGCGCAGGCCGTCGAGCTGGCGCCATCAGCACAGTGGAGCACTATGGGCAAGTCACTGGTCATCGTCGAGTCGCCGGCCAAGGCCAAGACGATCAACAAGTATCTCGGCAACGACTTCATCGTGAAGTCGAGCGTGGGGCACATCCGTGACCTGCCGACCAGCGGCTCCGGCAAGGCAGCCTCGGATCCCAAGGAGCGTGCCCGTCAGGCCGCGGCGACCCGCAAGATGTCCCCGGAGGAGAAGGCCGAGCACCGCAAGCACAAGGCCCATGACCAGTTGATCCGGCGCATGGGCATCGACCCTGAGCATGGCTGGGAGGCGCATTACGAGATCCTCCCGGGCAAAGAGAAGGTGGTAGCCGAGCTCAAGAAGCTCGCCGAGAAGGCCGATGCCGTCTATCTTGCTACCGACCTTGACCGCGAGGGGGAGGCCATCGCCTGGCACCTGCGCGAGACCATCGGTGGCGACGAGACCCGCTACCGGCGGGTGGTGTTCAACGAGATCACCAAGAACGCCATTCAGGAGGCCTTTCAGGATCCCGGCAGCCTGAACATCCCCCGCGTCGAGGCGCAGCAGGCGCGTCGCTTCCTCGATCGGGTGGTGGGCTTCATGCTCTCGCCGCTGCTGTGGGCCAAGATCGCCCGTGGCCTCTCCGCCGGCCGGGTGCAGTCGGTGGCCACTCGCCTGATCGTCGAACGCGAGCGCGAGATCCACGCCTTCATCCCCGAGGAGTTCTGGGACGTCCATGCCGACCTGCGGCCTGCCGGCGACGACCAGGCGTCGGTGCGCTTCGAGCTGGTGCGCCAGGACGGCAAGGCGTTCCGGCCCACCTCCGAAGCCGAGACGCTGGAGCGCATCGCGGCGCTTAAGCAGGCGAGCCTGGCGATCACCGCGCGGGAAGACAAGCCCACGCGATCCAAGCCCAATGCCCCCCTCATCACCTCGACGCTTCAGCAGGCGGCCAGTGGCCGGCTGGGCTTCTCGGTAAAGAAGACCATGACCCTGGCCCAGCGCCTCTACGAAGCCGGCTACATCACCTACATGCGGACCGATTCCACCAACCTCTCGAAGGATGCGGTGGAGAATGTGCGCGAGTTCATCGGCACGGAATTCGGCCCGCGCTACCTGCCCGAGGCGCCCAATCGCTACTCCAGCAAGGCGGGGGCCCAGGAAGCTCACGAGGCGATCCGCCCCTCCGACGTCGCTCGCCGGGCCACCGACCTGGCCGGCATGGAGCGTGACGCCGAGCGCCTCTATGAGCTGATCTGGCGACAGTTCGTGGCCTGTCAGATGACGCCTGCCGAGTACCTCTCCAGCACCCTGACCGTGGAGGTCGACGGCTTCGAGCTGCGTGCCAAGGGGCGGGTACTGAAGTTCGACGGCTACACCCGGGTGATGAAGCCGATGGGGCGCAAGGAGGAGGACCAGTCGTTGCCGGACCTCGCCGAGGGCACGTCCATGACCCTGGAGCGGCTCGATCCGCAGCAGCACTTCACCAAGCCGGCGGCCCGCTACACCGAAGCGAGCCTGGTCAAGGAACTGGAGAAGCGCGGCATCGGCCGCCCCTCCACCTATGCCTCGATCATCTCCACCATCCAGGACCGCGGCTACGTCAAGCTGGAGAACCGGCGCTTCTATGCCGAGAAGCTCGGCGATATCGTCACCGAGCGGCTCAAGGAGTCGTTCCCCGACCTGATGGACTACTCCTTCACCGCCCGCATGGAGGATAGCCTCGATGATGTGGCCGAGGGCGAGCGCAACTGGCAGGCACTGCTCGATGCCTTCTACGCCGAGTTCAAGAAGGAACTCGCCGTCGCCGAGAGCGAGGAGGGCATGCGGCCCAACCAGCCGGTGCCCACCGACATCGATTGCCCGACCTGCGGGCGCAAGATGCAGATCCGCACCGCCTCCACCGGGGTCTTCCTGGGTTGCTCCGGCTACAACCTGCCGCCCAAGGAGCGCTGCAAGACCACCATCGACCTGCTGCCCGGCGACGAGGCGGTGGCCGCGGATGCCGGCGAGGACGCCGAAACCGATGCGCTGCGGGCCAAGCACCGCTGCCCCAAGTGCGGCACCGCCATGGACAGCTACCTGATCGACGAGACCCGCAAGCTGCACATCTGCGGCAACAGCCCGGATTGTGACGGCCACGAGATCGAGAAGGGCAAGTTCCGCATCAAGGGCTATGACGGTCCGACCATCGAGTGCGACAAGTGCGGCAGCGAGATGCAGCTCAAGACCGGGCGTTTCGGCAAGTACTTCGGCTGCACCAACAGCGAGTGCAAGAACACCCGCAAGCTGTTGCGCAGCGGCGAGGCGGCGCCGCCCAAGATGGACCCGATTCCCATGCCGGAGCTCGAGTGCCAGAAGGTCGATGACCACTATGTGCTGCGCGACGGCGCCAGCGGCCTGTTCCTGGCGGCGAGCAAGTTTCCCAAGAATCGCGAGACCCGCCCGCCGCTGGTCAAGGAGCTCAAGGCGCATGCCGAGGCGCTGCCCGACAAGTACCGCTACCTGCTCGACGCCCCCAGCGAGGATCCGGACGGTCGCCCGGCGCAGATCCGCTTCTCGCGCAAGGCGCGTGAGCAGTTCGTGATGACCGATGAGGGCGGCAAGGCCACTGGCTGGCGAGCGAGCTTCGATGGCAGCAAATGGCAGGTGGAGGACAAGCGTAAGTGACCCCAAGATCCCGCACCAACCAGCTGCTCTACCAGGCGGAGCTGCTGCTCGCGCTGCCGGCCGGCGACGACGAGCACGGCGAGGCGCGGCGCATGGCCGCGGAGGAGGGCAGCCTGGCGCTGGCCGAGCTGGCGCTGCAGTCTCTGCTGCGCGAGGTCACCGAGCATGCCCACCTGGAGCGTCATGACTGGCGCGAACTGCTGGGCCCCGAGGGCGCCGGCATTGCCGAGCTGCACCGGCTGCGCGAGCTGGTCGCGCGTCCCGACAGCTGGCTTGCCTGGCTGATCGGCAAGCTCGAGGCCCTGCATGGCACCGACGGCGTGGCCCGTCGCGCTACGGGCGCTGCCCGGGGGTTGATCGCCGTGGGCAGCGGTGCGGCGCTGGGGGAGGAGCTGCGCGCCTGCCTCGCCGAGGCCAAGACCGAGATCGCCGCCCTGCGCGAGACCAGCGAGGAATGGTAGCGAACGCGCGTCAGGCGGCCAGGGAGCGCGTCGCCATCCTGGTCGACGTCCAGAATGTCTACTACACCACCCGCGAGGCCTTTGGCCGGCACTTCGACTACAACGCCTTCTGGGCGCGCTTCGCGGCCGGTCGGGAGGTGGTGGTGGCCAACGCCTACGCGGTGGAGCGCGGCGACCCCAGGCAGCGCCAGTTCCAGGACATCCTGCGAGGCATCGGCTTCACCGTGAAGCTCAAGCCTTATATCCAGCGCCGTGATGGCTCGGCCAAGGGCGACTGGGACGTGGGCATCGCCCTGGACGCCATGGAGGCCGCGCCGCGGGTCGATCGGGTGGTGTTGGTCTCCGGCGACGGCGACTTCGACCTGCTGGTCGAGCGGCTGCGCGAGCGCCATGGGGTGGAGGTGGAGGTGGTCGGCGTGGAGCGGCTCACCGCCGATTCGCTGATCCGCGCGGCCAGCCGCTTCGTGCCCATCGAGGGGGAGTTGTTGCTTTAGGCAAAGCCTATCTCAGTGAGTGGTTCTACTCGGAGCTGATCCGGCGGCAGGCCTTCGAAGAGGCGCTGTGAATACATCCTTGTACGCTACCGACGCCATCCCTGGCGTAGGACCTCCTCTCCGGCCTGACCCCCGGCGCTCCTCGCTTCTGTCAGCCATGATGGGTGTGAGTGTTGGCGATAACCGGTACAATCGCGCCCCCGTTTCATGCACTGACCTGGACCCTTCATTGATCTCCACCGCCAACATCACCATGCAGTTCGGCGCCAAGCCGCTGTTCGAGAATGTCTCCGTCAAGTTCGGCAATGGCAACCGTTACGGCCTGATCGGGGCCAACGGCTGCGGCAAGTCCACCTTCATGAAGATCCTCGGCGGTGACCTGGAGCCCTCCTCGGGACAGGTGATGGTCGAGTCCGGTGCCCGGCTCGGCAAGCTGCGCCAGGACCAGTTCGCCTTCGAGGACGAGCGGGTCATCGACACCGTGATCATGGGCAATGCCGAGCTGTGGCAGGTGGCGGCCGAGCGCGAGCGCATCTACTCGCTGCCCGAGATGCGCGAGGCGGACGGCATGGCCGTGGCCGACCTCGAGGTGCGCTTCGCCGAGCTCGACGGCTATACCGCCGAGTCCCGGGCCGGCGAGCTGCTGCTGGGGCTCGGCATCCCGTTGCGCCAGCACGCAGGCCCCATGAGTGAGATCGCGCCGGGCTGGAAGCTGCGTGTGCTGCTCGCCCAGGCGCTGTTCGCCGACCCCGATGTGCTGCTGCTCGACGAGCCTACCAACCACCTGGACATCAACACCATCCGCTGGCTGGAGGACATGCTCACCGCGCGCAATAGCACCATGATCATCATTTCCCACGACCGCCACTTCCTCAACAGCGTCTGCACCCACATGGCGGACCTGGACTACGGCGAGATCACGCTGTTTCCCGGCAACTACGATGACTACATGACGGCCGCCACCGCCGTCCGCGAACGCCAGCACGCCGACAACGCCAAGAAGAAGACGCAGATCGCCGAGCTGCAGGCCTTCGTCAGCCGTTTCTCGGCCAATGCCTCGAAGGCCAAACAGGCGACCTCCCGGGCGCGGCAGATCGACAGGATCAAGCTCGAGGAGATCAAGCCCTCCAGCCGGGTCAGCCCCTTCATCCGCTTCGAGCAGGCCAGGAAGATCCATCGTAACGCGGTCAACGTCGAGTCCGTCACCAAGGGGTTCGCCGAGGAGGCACCGCTCATCGAGCGCCTCTCGATGACCGTGGAAGCCGGCGAACGCATCGCCATCATCGGTCCCAACGGGATCGGCAAGACGACCTTGTTGCGCACCCTGGCCGGCGAGCTGCATCCCGATGCCGGCGCGGTGCGCTGGACCGACAGTGCCCAACTCGGCATCTTCGCCCAGGACCACGCGGACGACTTCGCCAACGACGCCACCCTGTTCGAGTGGATGTCCCAGTGGACCCAGGGCGGGGAGCAGGAGGTGCGCGGCGCCCTGGGCAGGATGCTGTTCTCCAGCGACGACATCGGCAAGTCGGTGAAGGTGATCTCCGGCGGCGAGCAGGGCCGCATGCTGTTCGGCAAGCTGGCCCTGACCCGGCCCAACGTGCTGCTGATGGACGAGCCCACCAACCACCTGGACATGGAGTCCATCGAGGCGCTCAATCTGGCCCTGGCGAACTACCCCGGCACCCTGATCTTCGTCAGCCATGACCGCGAGTTCGTCTCCTCCCTGGCGACCCGCATCCTGGACATGAGCGAGCAGGGGACTACCGACTTCAGCGGCAGTTACGATGACTACCTGCGCAGCCAGGGGTTATTCGGGTGACAGCACGCAGAGCTCCCAGGGCCATGGTCCTGCGCTTTCTGACAGCAAAGGCGAGAACAGCGTATCGGGCGAGTGATTGATTTCGCGCCGGCTCATCCGGTAAAACGTCCTGTGAACCTTGGCAGATGCATCTTCGTACTCAAAGACATAATCCGACCAAATAGGAGTAAACAGATGATGAGCAGCCTGAAAACAGCATTGGTAGCGGCAACGCTTTCACTCACTGTTGCAAGTACGCAGGTGATGGCAGAAATGCAAACCAGCACCATCGAGTATCAAGTCGGCGACGAGACCTTCACCGGCTATATGGCCTGGGATGATGAGTTCGAGCAGAAACGTCCGGGCGTTCTGGTGGTTCATGAATGGTGGGGGCACAATGAATTCGCCCGGAATCAGGCAGAACGTCTTGCTTCCGCCGGCTATACAGCGTTTGCGCTGGACATGTATGGCTCAGGCAAGCAGGCGGAACACCCTGATACTGCCCAGAAGTTCATGCAGGAAGCAACCAGGGACATGGACCAGGTCAAGGCACGCTTCATGAAGGCGATGGACATCCTGAAGAGCCACGAGAGCGTGGATGCTTCCCGTATTGCGGCACAAGGCTATTGCTTTGGCGGCGGCGTAGTTCTGAACATGGCACGCATGGGCGTGGATCTGGATGGCGTCGTCAGCTTCCATGGGGTTCTCGGCAGCCCCCTCACGGCTGAACCCGGATCCGTGAAAGCCAGAATCCAGGTGTACACAGGCGGTGCCGACAAGCTGGTCCCCTCCGATCAGGTCGCAGGCCTGGTAAAAGAGATGCAGGATGCTGAAGTCGACTTAACCCTGGTGAGCTTTCCCGGAGTGCTGCACTCATTCACCAACCCGAGCGCTGACAAGGTCGCCGAGCAGTTCGGCATGCCGGTTGGTTATGACGAAGAGGCCGCCAGCCGTTCCTGGGATGGCACCATGCGTTTCTACAAGGCGATTTTCGCCCAGTAATACAGGCGGGAGCAAAAACCAGGGCGATTGCACGAACAAAGTCTCTCATCGGGTAAAGCGCTTTCGGCCCGATGAGAGCCTTATCCATGCAAAAAGCGGTAATGTTGTATGAGCACAGCTTGCTGCGCGATACATCAGCGATACACTGGGCGCCTGGCGGCGCCAATCGCACAGTAAATAAATAGAGTAAATAAATAAGGTAATCCCCCGGCTTTGCCGGGGGATACTTACTTCTGACCGCTGAGTCGGTTTTTTTGATATACGGCGCCTTTCCCCCCATTGGGTCGGCCCGAGGCGTCCGCAGGCCTTATGTCGGAACCAGCCGACCAACGTTTTCCAGCATCTCAACCGACACACTCGATTCATGGCTGCCTCTTGCAAATCAACCTACCAGTAGGTAGGGTGGGTCTTGCACTCACTCAACATTGCTAGAGGTCAACCAATGAAGGTCCACGATACCGAAGGCTTCCCGAACCCGCTGCGCGTTCGCATTGCCCTGGCAGAAAAAGGCGCAACGAATCAGGTGGAATTTGTCCCGGTGGATGTGATGGGGGCCGAACACCGTTCCGAGGAGTTCCGGGCAAAGAACCCGGATGCCACCGTGCCCATGCTGGAGCTTGACGACGGTACCTGCATCGCCCAGTGCAACGCCATCACCGAATATATCGACGGGGTCTTTGATGGCCCCTCCCTCACGGGTACAACCCCAAAGGAGCGCGCCTGCATTGCGATGATGAATCTGCGGGTAGAAAACGGTCTGATGAACGCCGTGGGTGCCTATTTCCACCACGCAACCCCGGGGCTCGGCCCGGATCTGGAGACCTGGCAATGCGCTGAATGGGGTAACAAACAGAAAGAAATTGCCAGCGCCACCATGGCCTACCTGGACAGTGTTCTGGCAGACAATGAGTTTGTTGCGGGCGACAGCTTCTCGGTGGCGGATATCACCACCTATGCCGGCCTGGTGTTTGCGGATTTTGCCAAGGTTGATATTCCCGGGTCCCTGAGCAACCTCCGGGCCTGGCGCGCAAAAGTCGCAGCCCGTCCGTCCATTGCCGGATGAGCCGGGACATTCAGGTTCAACACATGAATTGAACACATGAATAAAGGGAGGCAATCTCATGGAGATCAATGCTAATTTCTCCAAACCGGTTGTCGTGCATTCCGATCAGCTTGAATGGCAGCCGTCACCCATGAAAGGGGTGGAGCGGCGCATGCTGGACCGGATCGGGGATGAAGTTGCCCGCGCCACCACCATCGTGCGGTATGCACCGGGCAGCCATTTCTCGGCGCACACCCATACCGGGGGCGAGGAATTCATCGTACTGGAGGGCGTATTCCAGGATGAGCACGGTGACTTCCCTGCCGGCACCTATGTGCGCAACCCCCCGACCACGTCACATATCCCGCGCTCTGAGGAGGGGTGCACGATTTTTGTAAAACTCTGGCAGTTCGACCTGGCCGACCGTACCCAGTTCAGCAAGAACATGGAAGCCGGGCTGGGTGCCCCGGTGGACGGCGTTGCCACCGCAAAGCTGCACGAGGACGACCGTGAGATTGTCACCTACAGCAAGCTCGATGCGAAGGCGACACTGACCTCGGAGGCACCCGGCGGAATCGAGCTGCTGGTGATCGACGGCACGGTCACGGTGGACGGCGAGGTGCTGGGCCGGCATGACTGGCTGCGCCTGCCCGAAGGGCAAACGTTGTCCGCGCGGGCCGGGGACGATGGCGCGAAGCTCTGGATGAAGACCGGGCACCTGCGATTTGCCGGGGCACCGGCAGTATGAGCCCGGCAATAGCGCGAGTGAACCACATGGATAGGTGACATAGACAGGTGAATGACCATGAACCGTGATACCAGAACCGCCCTGATGGATCTTGCCGAGCACAGCGTCCGGTCACGGGGCTTTGACGGGTTCAGCTATGCGGATCTGGCTGAGGCCATCGGCATTCGGAAGGCCTCGATTCACTATCACTTCCCCACCAAAGCGAACCTCTCCGAGGCCTTGATTGAGCGCTATCAGACCAATCTGCAGCATGGCCTGGCCGGGATAGAATCAACCCATTCCAGCGCCGGCGCACGCTTCAAGGCACTGATTGCCCTGTATCGCTCGGCGCTGCATGATGGCCAGACCGTGTGCCTGTGTGTTGCCTTTTCAATCTGCCGCGAAAGCCTGTCCGATGCGGTTATCGCCAAAGTCGGTGCCGTTCGCGTCATGGTACTGCAATGGCTTACGGCTATGTTCGAACTGGGGCAAAGGGATGGATCAATCGTGGCCATCCAGGATCCGACCGATGAGGCGCACGCCACCCTGGCCACGCTGGAAGGTGCCCATCTGGCAGCGCGCACCGAAGAAGATCCCGCCGTGTTTGACGGCGCCACGCGGCTCCTGAGCGCCCGCTGCCATGCGCGCGCATTCTAGTATAAGCCCGACGACACTGCTCCTTGCCTGAACTATATGGTTAGCGATAGGATGGCTTGCCATACACTCCAGGAGGTGAAGCATGAGCACGTTCTACTCAACCACGGTTAACGCCATCGGCGGTCGCAGCGGCACGGTGAAAAGCACTGATGGGCTTCTCGACCTCAAGCTCGCGATGCCCGGCAGTCTGGGCGGCCAGGGCGATGCCACCAATCCTGAACAGCTTTTTGCGGCCGGTTATGCCGCCTGCTTCGGCAATGCAGTCATCCATGTCACCCGCAACCAGGAGCGCAAACTCCAGGATCGTGATGTCGAGGTGGCCGCCACCGTCGGCCTGGAGCCGAATGGCAGCGGCGGTTTTGCGCTGACCGTCGCGCTCGATGTCACGCTGGCCGGCGTTGACCAGGCGGCAGCCGAGGCGATCGTTGCCCAGGCGCATGAGGTCTGCCCCTATTCAAATGCAACCCGCGGCAATATCGATGTCGCGCTGAGTGTCAAGACGCGATGATGGGTAGCGAGCACCAAGACGATGCCAGCGAGTGGCTTCGCCTCGACCGTCAGGTCTGCTTTCCCCTCTACGCGGCGACCAACCTGATGCAGCGCCTGTATCGTCCGCTGCTGGCACCGCTGGGGCTGACCTATTCGCAATATCTGGTATTGCTGGTGCTGTGGGAGCGCGGCAGTGCCAGCGTCGGCGAATTGCGTGATTGCCTCTATCTTGATGCCGGCACCATCACTCCCCTGCTCAAGCGCATGGAGCGAGATGGCCTGGTGACCCGCAGGCGAGACCGTGAGGACGAGCGTCGTGTGCTCATCGCACTCACTCCGCACGCCACCGCCTTACGGGAGCAGGCCCAGCGGATTCCCGAAACGCTTGCGGCCCGGATCGGTTTTGACGCCGCGGAGGGAGCACAGCTTCACGATGTCACCACCTCGTTGGTAGAAAGACTGCGAGGGCTGGTCAAATAGCGAGGTCCGCAGCTCGCTTTCAATATCAATTCATTTCACAAAGAGGTGCAACATGGCAACTGACAACCTACCGCGGTTCCATGAAGACAACCGTCTACGCTACAAGGCACTGGGTGACTCAGGCCTGTTCGTCTCCGAGCTCTGCCTGGGGACCATGACCTTCGGCGGCGGCGATGAGGGGATCTGGGGCCTGATCGGCAATCTGCAGCAGGAGCAGGCCGACGAGCTGATGAAGATGGCCCTGGAGGCGGGCATCAACTTCATCGACACCGCCAATGTCTATGGTTTCGGTGCCAGTGAGCGCATCGTCGGCCAGTCCCTGAAGAATCTCGGCGTTCGCCGCGAGGACGTGGTGCTGGCCACCAAGGTACTTGGCCCCATGGGGGATGGTCCCAATGCCCGGGGCGCCTCCCGTGGCCATATCATGAGTGAATGCAAGGCGAGCCTGGCGCGCCTGCAGACGGACTATATCGACCTGTACCAGATCCACGGCTTCGACCCGGCCACGCCGATCGAGGAAACCCTGGAGGCACTGAACACCCTGGTGCAACACGGCCATGTGCGTTATGTGGGCCTGTCCAACTGGGCCGCCTGGCAGATCATGAAGGCCATCGGCATCACCCGGGCCCGTCACCTGTGCCCGATCACCTCCCTGCAGGCCTATTACACCCTGGTGGGTCGCGACCTGGAACGGGATATCGTGCCGATGCTGGCATCCGAGAAGGTCGGGCTGATGGTGTGGAGCCCGCTGGCAGGGGGCTACCTGTCGGGCAAATACGAAGGGCCGGACGTTTCCGAGGAAAACCGCCGGGCCAGGTTTGATTTCCCGCCCGTCAACCGTGAGCGGGGCAGCGAGGTTATCAGGGTCATGCGGGAGATTGCCGATGGCAAGCAGGTCGACGGCGAGCCGGTCAGCGTGGCCCAGATCGCCCTGGCCTGGCTGCTACACCAGAAACCTGTGACCAGCATTATTGTGGGTGCCAAACGGCCCGACCAGCTCAAGGCCAATATCCGCGCGGCCGGAGTACGCCTGTCGGATGACGAGCTGGCCGCCCTGGATGAGGTCAGCCGCCTGCCGGAGGAGTATCCGGGCTGGATGCTGGAGCGGCAAGGGGAGTATCGGGCGCACGCGAAAGAGTGAGCACTGGCACCGCGCCGGCATAAGGACTTGTCCTCTGATTGTCGAAAACGAGATCTTCTATAAACGGGCAGATCAAGGGCCTGACGGCCATCGATCCGCCCAACCACCGAAGGAGGTAGACATGTCATCCCTTGACACCCAGTTCCTTTCCCTGACGGAACATCACGGCCGATATGAGGCGATCAATCCGGCTGCAGCGCTGAAAGATAGCGCGTCGGGCAAGGTGATCTTTATTACCGGCGGATCACGGGGAATCGGCCAGGCTACGGCTGTCGCCTTCGCCGAGGCGGGCGCAAGGGCGGTCTATGTGACCGCGCGCTCAGAGCCGGCACTCGAGGAGACACGGGAGCTGATCCGACAGGCAAACCCGAATACCCAGTGCGCCTATTCGACGTGCGATGTCACCCGCCCGGAGCAGGTCGAAGCTGCCGTTGCCGATTGCGTGAAAACATTCGGCGGCATCGACGTGGCCGATGCCAACGCCGGCCACCTTGCGCATTGGGCGAAGATCGGCGAGTCCGACCCCGAGAGCTGGTGGCACACCTGGGAAGTCAACGTGAGGGGGGCCTATCACGTCATACGTTTCTGTATGCCGCATCTTATCGAGTCTGCGAAAAAGTGGGCCGCCGAAGGATCAAGTGGCGGTCATCTGATCCTGCTGTCGTCGGTTGGCGCGCAGCTGCTGTCCCCGACGGGATCTGATTACCAGACATCCAAGCACGCGATCAACCGTCTGTGTGAATTCGTCACCGTGGATCATGGTCAGGACGGCATCAAATGCTTCGCCATCCATCCCGGCGGAGTGGCCACCGAGCTCGGACAGAACATGCCAGGGGAGATGCACGCCTATCTCACCGATAGCCCCGAGCTGGCGGCCGGTTTTATCGTCTGGCTGGCCTCCGGCAAGGCGGACTGGGGCACGGGGCGCCATTTCAGCGCCAATTGGGATGTGGAAGAACTCACCTCGCTCAGGAACGAGATTCTCAGGCACGATCTGTTGGTGAACCGCCTGCGCGCCAAGCTGTGATAAAGTTATTTCTTGACGTTAGTGCTCTGAGCTTGGCCGGCTTGGCGCCAAGCTGTGCGTTGCACCAGTCAATGACCCACAACGCCGGAAGAGCCCACAATGCCGGGCAACGCCAGAAGGTGGCACGTGGGGCGGCGGCTACGATCTCATACAGCATTGATATGCATCAAGCGTGATGGACATGGCTTGGTTACGATAAAATTAATGGACTATCTGCCCGTATCGGGGCATCAATGATAGGAGGAGCCGCAATGCGCTTTCATCAGGTCAAGGAGCTGGTCGCCTGGGCGGCCGATTACCATCGTGGGCTCGCCGAACAGTATGACCAGCTGGCCGCCACTGACGTCAACGACCGGGTGCGCATGGCATTGGAGTACCTGGCCGAGCACGAACGCAAGATGCAGACCGAGCTGGCCAACTACCTCGAGGAAGATAGCGAGCATCGCAACGTCCTCGAGACCTGGTTCGACGACCCTGCCGACTTTCCCCATGCGCCCACCCTCGATCGTCTTACCCAGTGTGTGTCCTGCGACAGCGTGCAGGATGTGCTCTCTACCGCGCTGACCATGCACAGGACGCTTCAGGATCTCTACGCGCATCGTGTCGAGCGGGCATCCGCGGAGGCCGAGCGCGAGTTCTTCGCCTCGCTCTCTACCGGCCATGAGGCCGAAGTGCGACGACTTGCCCGTGACATGCAACGACTCGAGGACTACTGAGGAGAACGCGATGTCGGACAGAGCCTGTCACTCACGCTGCTGCGCCATGCCGATGACGCCGTTTTGCGACACCGCCATTCCCTCCTGACAGGCCTTGGCCAATCCGGTATAACGTCTATCAGTACGAAGCCTTTCATTTCCTGCATGCCCCAGAGACGTCACCGATGAAGCACCTGTCCCGTCGCCGCTTCGGCCTGCTGGCGCTCAGTTCGCCCTTGCTGCTGCTGGCCCCGTACGCGTCTGCCAGCCTGATGGACAGCCTGCTGTCTCGCGCCATCGTTCCTCGCCACGACGGCGAGCTGTGGGTGCTGGTCGATGACCGTGAGGCGGCGCTGAGCGTCTACCGTGGCAATCGGCTACTCGAGCGCTACGAGCCGATCTCGCTGGGCCGCGGAGGGGCCAAGCCGCAGCGCCAGCGGGGCGACCGTGCCACGCCGCTCGGCGAGTTCCGGGTCAACCGCTTCAATCGCCGCAGCAAGTTCCATATCTTCATCGGGCTCGATTACCCCACGCCGACTCATGCCCGCATGGCGCTGGAGGCCGGGGTGTACAGCCAGCAAGACTACGATGACTACTTCTCCTACTACCGTCGGAACGGTTACCCTCCCCAGGATACGGTGCTCGGCGGCTTCATCGGCATCCATGGTGTCGGTGAGGGGGATCCCGACATCCACCGGCGGTTCCACTGGACGGATGGCTGCGTGGCAGTGACCGACACGCAGGTCGAGAATTTGTCGTCGTTGATCGACATTGGCACACGCGTCGTGATCCGCTAGGCTTTACATTCGCAAGGGACGTTCTAAGCTATGGACAAGCGCCGTTATATATTATAAAACAGCGTTTGACTCCTGTGCTTCGCAGCAGAAGTCGCTGCAAGAAGGCCTGCTTCCGCAGGAAGCCTGACTCTCAGGCAACACCAACGCAGTACCCAAGGAAGACTCAAGGAGAACACCATGACTCTGAAGACCACTCTGAAGCTGACCGCCGCTGCCGCCTCCCTGGCCATCCTGGCCGGTTGTGCATCCAACAGCGCCCTGGAAGAAGTCCGCATGACCGCCGAGTCCGCCCAGGCTGACGCTGCCGAAGCACGCAGTATCGCCACTCAGGCGCAGAACACCGCCAACCAGGCACAGCGCGACGCTCAGGCGGCCCTGCAGATGTCCGAGCAGAACCGCGAAGAGATGAACCGCATGTTCGAGCGTTCCATGCGCAAGTGATCGTTCTCCGCCGCCCGGTAGGGCGGTAGCAGAACCTTCAAGACAGGGGCCTCGCCGTTACCGGCGAGGCCCCTGTCGTTGGTGGACGTTTGCTGCGCGATGAGGTCAGGAGAGGCTCAGCCTTCCTTGGCCTGGCGCTCCTTGGGGGCAGTGTCGGCGGCGATTAGCTCCAGGCGGTCCCAGAGCGTTTCGGGCGTGGGATCCGGGGCTGAGACCTCCAGCGCCACGGGCATGCCCCGCGGCACCTCCACGACCTCGCGAAGACGGGCGTAGTCCACCGGGTAGTCGAGCCCACTGACCGCTGTGTCCACCTGGTCGAGGGCCTCGGTGATGCGCTGGATGGTGGTGCCGTCTTCTTCGTCCAGGTAGGGGTAGGCCTGGACGTGCAGGGTGCCATCCGACCAGCCGAGCTTGAGCGTCTCGTTGATCAGTTTGACCTGGGTGCCGATGGGCAGGCGCGGGAAGAGGGCCTCGATGTCCTCGGGCAGCATGCGGATGCAGCCATGGGTGACGCGCATGCCGACGCCCTCGGGCTTGTTGGTGCCATGGATCAGGTAGCCGGGGATGCCCAGACGCATCTTGCGGGTGCCCAGCGGGTTGTCCGGTCCAGGCGGTACCACGCTCGGCAGGCTGCGCCCCTCCTCGGCACGCTCCTTGAGGATCGACTTCGGTGGATACCAGGCCGGATCCTTGACCTTCTCGGTGATGCGGGTGGTGCCCAAGGGAGTCTTCCAGTCCATGCGCCCGACGGCGATGGGGTAGGTCTCGACGCGTGGCGTCTCGCCCTGCTCGGCCGGGGGATAATAGTAGAGGCGCATCTCCGCCACGTTGACCACCAGGCCCTCGCGGGGCCCTTCGGGAAGAATGAAGCGACCGGGAATCACGATCTCGGTGCCCTCGAAGGGTGCCCAGATGCTGACGTCCGGGTTGGCGCGCACCATCTCCTCGTAGCCGATACCGTGCTCGTGGCCGATATCGATCAGGGTGTCGCCGCTCTCGGCGACGACGGTATAGACCTCGCCGACCAGGTCCCCTTCGTCGGGAAGGGGATAGTAGCCGCGGGGCCACTCCTCGGTACTGGCCTGGAGGGGCGTGGCCAGAGCGGCGCAGAGACCCAGCGCCGTGGCGAATCGGGCGGCGTGCCCGAGCGGGAAAGAGTGCTTCATCGACGTCATGTTCTCGTGGTTGCCGTTGGTCAGGGGCTGCGATGGACCCATCCTGGGCGTCTTGATCCTATAGTATCGCCCGGGCGGGAGGCTTTCCGCCAGTTGCTCAGGCCTTGGTTACGCCGCCTCGGCCTTGCGATTGAGCGTGTCGAGGAGCTGTTCCACCGCCTGGAAGCGGGCCTCCGCCTTCTCCATGGCCGCTTCGAAGCGCAGGGTATCGGCGCCATCCAGGCGATAGCGGTCCGGCGCTCGCTGGATCAGTTCCACGAGCACCAGCGGGTCGACGGGGGTCTGGCCGGCGAAGATCACCCGGCCCTTCTCGGGGCCGGCCTCCAGGCGGGTGATGCCCAGGCGCTCGGCGCGCTGGCGCAGCCGGGTCTGGCGCAACAGGGTCTTGACCGGAGCCGGCAGCAGGCCGAAGCGGTCGATCATCTCCACCCTGAGCTCATTGAGCTCGGCCTCATCGGCGGCGCTGGCGATGCGCTTGTACATCACCAGGCGCTGCTGAACGTCGTGGAGATAGTCGTCGGGGATCAAGGCCGGCAGGTTGAGGCTGACCTCGACCCCCTGGTCCAGCGGGGCCTCGATGTTGGGCGTGCGCCCCTCGCGGATCGCCGTCACCGCCCGGTCGAGCATCTGCATGTAGAGGCCATAGCCGACGGCCTCCATCTGGCCGCTCTGTTCCTCGCCGAGCAGTTCGCCCGCGCCGCGGATCTCCATGTCGTGGCTGGCCAGGGTGAAGCCCGCGCCCAGTTCCTCGGCGCCGGCGATGGCCTCCAGCCGCTTGACGGCATCCTTGCTCATCACCCGGGGCGGCGGGGCAAGCAGGTAGGCGTAGGCCTGGTGGTGGCTGCGCCCGACGCGGCCGCGCAGCTGGTGGAGCTGGGCCAGGCCGAACTTGTCGGCCCGCTCGATGACGATGGTGTTGGCACTGGGCACGTCGATGCCGGTCTCGATGATGGTCGAGCAGACCAGTACGTTGAAGCGCTTGTGGTAGAAGTCGGACATGATCCGCTCCAGGGAGCGCTCGGGCAGCTGGCCATGGGCGACGCCGACCCTGGCGTCGGGCACCAGCTCGCGCACCTTCTCGGCGGCGGTTTCGATGGTCTTGACCTCGTTGTGGAGGAAGTAGACCTGGCCACCGCGCAGGATCTCGCGCAGGAGCGCCTCCTTGATCACCGCCTCGTCGCGCTGCTGGACGAAGGTCTTCACCGACAGGCGCCGGGCCGGAGGGGTGGCAATGATCGACAGGTCGCGGATCCCGCTCATCGCCATGTTCAGCGTGCGCGGGATCGGGGTGGCGGTCATGGTCAGGATGTCGACCTCGGCCCGCAGGCTCTTGAGGCGCTCCTTCTGGGCCACACCGAAACGGTGCTCCTCGTCGATGATCAGCAGCCCCATGTGGGGAAGCTTCGTGCTCTTCGACAGCAGCTTGTGGGTGCCGATGACGATATCCGCCTGGCCCGCCTCGATGCGCTTCAGGGACGCGGCCTGACCCTTGCCGGCGGTGAAGCGCGAGATCAACTCGATGTTCACCGCGGTGTCGGCGAAGCGGTCGCGGAAGTTCTCGTAGTGCTGGCGGGCGAGCAGGGTGGTGGGCACCAGCACCACCACCTGGCGACCGGAGTGCACGGCCAGGAAGGCCGCACGCATGGCGACTTCGGTCTTGCCGAAGCCCACATCGCCGCACACGACTCGATCCATGGGGCGTGGGGCGATCATGTCGCCGATGACGGCCTGGATGGCGGCGCGCTGGTCGGGGGTCTCCTCGAACGGGAAGCTGGCCGCAAAGCGCGCGTACTCCGCATCGGGCGGTGCACAGGCAAAGCCCGCCCGGGCCTCGCGGCGGGCGTAGATGTCGAGCAGCTCGGCGGCGGTGTCGCGGATTTTCTCGGCGGCGCGCCGCCGGGCCTTCTCCCACTGGTCCGAGCCCAGCCGATGCAGTGGCGCCAGCTCGTCGTCGGCGCCGGCGTAGCGCGAGATCAACTGCAGGCTGTCCACCGGCACATACAGGCGCGCGCCGTCGGCATACTCCAGGGTTACGAATTCGGCGGCCTGGCCGCCGGCCTCAATCGTCTCGAGCCCCTTGTAGCGGCCCACGCCATGGGCCTGGTGGACGACCGGGGCGCCGGGACGCAGCTCAGCGAGGTGGCGGATCGCTAGCTCGCTGTCATCGGTGGCCCGTTCACGGCGGCGGCTCTGGCGCACCACCTCGCCGAACAGCTCGGTCTCGCTGATCACCGCCAGATCTGGGTCGGTCAGCCACAGGCCGGCATCGATCTCGCCCTCGGTGATCGCCAGGCGGGCGTCGCCGGCCAGGAAGGCGGGAAAGTCCTCCACGTGGCGCAGCGCGAGCCTGAGCGGCTCCAGGGTCTCCTCCAGGGCCTCGCGCCGGCCTCGCGACTCGGCGACGAACAGCACCCGCGTGGCCGGGTGGTCGGCGAGGAAGGTCTCCAGGGCAGCCAATGGCTGCTTCACGCGGGCATTCACCGTCACCGTCGGCGGTGTCCGGGTGGCAGGCGCCACGGCATGCCGATGCGCCGCATCGCCGGTCAGCGCCACCCGGGGGTGGCGCTTGATGGCACCGAACGCCTCGGCAACGGGCACGAAGGCGCGGTGGGGGGGGAGCAGCGGACGCCTGGGGTCGACCCCGAGGTTCTCGAAGCGACTCTCGATGGCCGCCCAGTGATGCTCCGCCGCCTCGAACACCCCGGGCAGCATGGCCACCCGCGTGCCCTCGGCCAGGTGCTCGAAGAGCGTGGCGGTCTGTTCGAAGAACAGCGGCAGGTACTGTTCCAGGCCGGGGGAGGGAATGCCCTTGAGGGCATCCACGTAGAGCGGGCACTGGCGCGGGTCGACGTCGAACAGGGTCTCGAAGCCCTCGCGAAAGCAGGCGATGGCGCTGCGCGACAGCGAGTACTCGTGGGCGGGCAGCAGCTCCACGCGCTCGACCCGGTCTCGGCTGCGCTGGGTGTCGGGGGCGAAGTGGCGCAGGGTATCGATCTCGTCGTCGAACAGATCGATGCGCAGCGGTGCCTCGGCACCCATGGGGAAGAGGTCGATCAGCGCGCCGCGCAGGGCGTATTCGCCGGGTTCGTAGACCGTCTCCACGGCCCGGTAGCCGGCCCGCGACAGAGCGTCGCGAAACCCCTCACGGTCCAGGGTATGGCCGGTTTCCAGCGTCATGACGCGTCCGGCGATGTACTCGACCGGCGGCAGGCGTTGCATGAGGGTGTTCATGGCCGCCAGCACGATGCCGTGTTCGCCGTCCTGCAACCGGCGCAGGGTGCGCAGCCGCGCCGAGACGATGTCCTGATGCGGCGAGAAGCTGTCGTAGGGCAGCGTCTCCCAGTCGGGAAAGGGCAGCACCGGCAGCTGCCCATAGAAGCCCAGGTCACTCTCCAGGCGCTGGGCCGAGGCGGTATCGGGGGTGATCACCAGCAGCGGGGCGTCCTCGGCCAGGTGGGCGAGGGCCAGGGCGGTGGCGCTGCCCGGCGGCGTCTGCCAGTAGAGGATGTCGCGCAGCCCCTGGGGGCGAGGCGGGTCGAGCGGCGAGAAGTTCGGCATGCTAACAGTTACCCAACCGTGGTCGTGAGCGGCGTGCGGAGGTGAAGGCATGATACCAGCCTCGCGGCCGGCCTGTAGTCAGCGGGGCGTTTCTGTAAAACGCCTACAGCGGCTGCGACCATCCTGCGATTGCCCCGGCAGGTGCCGCCCCGGATAATGCTCCGGTATCTTTACCCCCACTATTCACCAAGGAGAGGTTACCCGTGAGTCAGCAATCCCTCGATACCGTCTTTCAGGAATGGCACGACAACCAGGCGATCGCCGAGCAGATGATCCCGATGATCGGCAGCCTCTACCGCCATAACAACGTGGTGGTGACCATGTTCGGGCGGTCGCTGTTCAACCGCAGCGTGATCCGCATCCTCAAGGATCACCGCTACGTGCGCAAGATCGAGGGGACCGAGCTCTCCGTGCAGGACACCTTCCCGCTGATCAAGGCGATGACCGAGCTCAACCTGGGGCCGGCGCATGTCGACGTGGGCAAGCTGGGCGTGGCCTTCAAGGCGCGTGGCGGCGACCCGACGGCCTTCCTGCGCGAGGAACTGGCCGAGATCGTCGAGGGCCACGCCGCCGCCGGCCACAACGGGCAGCCCAAGGACGTGGTGCTCTATGGCTTCGGTCGCATCGGGCGGATCCTGGCGCGCGTGCTGGTCGAGAAGGCCGGCGGCGGCAACCTGCTGCGCCTGCGTGCCATCGTGGTGCGTGGCCGTGGTGACATCGCCAAGGACCTGGAGAAGCGCGCCAGCCTGCTGCGTCGCGATTCGGTGCATGGTCCTTTCAACGGCACCATCAGCGTGGACGCCGAAGCGCGCACCATCACCGCCAACGGCAATGTCATCCGGGTGATCTACGCCGACTCGCCCACCGAGATCGACTATACCGCCTACGGCATCGATAACGCCGTGGTGGTCGACAACACCGGCATCTGGCGCGACGAGGCGGGCCTTGGCCAGCATATCCAGTGCCCGGGCGTGGCCAAGGCGATCCTCACCGCCCCGGGCAAGGGCGACATCGCCAATATCGTCTACGGCATCAACCACCAGGACATCGGCGAGCAGGATCGCATCCTCTCCGCGGCCTCGTGCACCACCAATGCCATCGTGCCGGTGCTCAAGGTGCTTAACGACGCGTTCGGCGTCGAACACGGCCACGTGGAGACCGTGCACGCCTACACCAATGACCAGAACCTGATCGACAACTACCACAAGGGCGACCGTCGCGGTCGCAGCGCCCCGCTCAACATGGTGCTGACTGAGACCGGCGCCGCCAAGGCGGTGGCCAAGGCGCTTCCGGAGTTTGATGGCAAGCTGACCGGCAACGCCATCCGTGTGCCGACACCCAACGTCTCCATGGCGATCCTCAACCTGCGCCTGGAGAAGGAGACCGACGCCGAGGCGCTCAACGACTTCCTGCGCCGGATGTCTCTCGATTCGCCCTACCAGAAGCAGATCGACTTCGTCGACTCGCCAGAAGTGGTCTCCACCGACTTCGTCGGCAACCGCCACGCCGGCATCGTCGACGCCAAGGCGACCATCGCCAACGGCAAGAACGCCGTGGTCTATGTCTGGTACGACAACGAGTTCGGCTACAGCTGCCAGGTGATCCGCATCCTGCAGCACGTCTCCAATGTGCACTTCCTCAAGCTGCCACGCGTCAAGGGGTAAGGCCCTTCGGGCAGCGCAAAGCGCCCTTCGGGTAGCACCGAGCAGCCAAGCGCCGAGCCGCCAAGCTGACCCGTGACAGGCGGGTGTCGCTGAAGAGATAGATCAGGAACCCTCACGGAGCGACTCCGATGGGGGTTCTTGCTTTTGCTGATGTAGCCGGCACAACCTCGCTTGGCCGCTTGGCCGCTTGGCCGCTTGGCCGCTTGGCCGCTTGGCCGCTTGGCCGCTTTGCGACCATAGGGCAGGTAGTCATTCCTCACGCTTCTCTTTACAATACGATGGATTTTTCGGGGAGGGGCGAGCGTGCATTCGAACCCCTTTCTTCATCTATCCGATCCATCAACTGGGCGAGACTATGATCGACGTCAAGAAAGGCCTGGATCTCCCCATCGCGGGGACGCCGGAGGCGCGCATCGAGGATGCGCGACCGGCGCGCCATGTGGCCGTCCTGGGCACCGACTATGTCGGCATGAAGCCGACCATGGAGGTCCGTGAGGGGGACAGGGTCAAGCTGGGCCAGCTGCTCTTTACCGACAAGAAGATCGACGGGGTGCGTTTCACGGCGCCGGCGGCCGGCGAGATCATCGCCATCCACCGTGGCGAGAAGCGCAAGCTGCTCTCGGTGGTCATCAAGGTCGACGAGACCGAGGAGGCGGTCGAGTTCACGGCTCACGGTCGCGACAAGCTCGCCGGCCTCGAGCGCCAGGCCGTCGTCGACCAGCTGGTCGAGTCGGGGCTGTGGACAGCGCTGCGCACCCGGCCCTACTCGCGCACCCCGGCCGTCGACAGCTCGCCGACCGATATCTTCGTCACGGCCATCGATACGCACCCGCTGGCTGCGGACCCTGCCGACATCGTCAACGAGCAGGCCGAGGCCTTCGAAGACGGGCTCAAGGTGCTGGCCCAGCTCACCGAAGGCAAGGTCTACCTCTGCACGGCGCCGGATGCCCGCATCCCGGGGGCTGACGTCAAGGGCGTGCAGCACGAGACCTTCGCCGGTCCGCATCCCGCCGGCCTGGTGGGCACCCATATTCACCATCTCTCGCCCGTGGCCCTGCACAAGCGCGTCTGGCATATCGGCTATCAAGACGTCATCGCCTTCGGCAAGCTGTTTACCGAAGGCAAGCTGGACGTCAATCGCGTGATCGCGGTAGGCGGCCCGCGTGCTGAGAACCCGCGCCTGCTGCGTACCCGCATCGGGGCCAGCAGTGAGGAGCTGCTCACCGGTGAGGTGATCGATCCCGATGGCACCCGCGTGATCTCCGGCTCGGTGTTCGCCGGTGCCACCTGCGAGGGCAGCCTGCGCTACCTGGGACGCTTCCATAACCAGGTCAGCCTGCTCGAGGAGGGCAACAAGCGCGTCTTCATGGGCTGGATGTCGCCCGGCAAGAATCGCCACTCGGTGATGGGGATCTACCTGTCGAAGATCACCGGCCTGAGCAGCTATGCGCCGACGACCTCGACCAACGGTTCCGAGCGTGCCATGGTGCCGGTGGGGGCCTACGAGGAGGTGATGCCGCTGGACATCCTGCCCACCCAGCTGCTGCGCTCACTGATCGTCGGCGACATTGAGACGGCGATGCAGCTCGGCTGCCTGGAGCTGGATGAAGAGGACCTGGCGCTGTGCACCTATGTGTGCCCCGGCAAGTACGAGTACGGTCCCATCCTGCGTGACAACCTCACCCTGATCGAGAAAGAGGCCTGATGATGGGTATCCGACAGACACTCGACAATCTCGAACCCCACTTCCACAAGGGCGGGAAGTACGAGAAGTTCTACCCCCTCTTTGAAGCGGTGGACACCATCTTCTACGCGCCGCCGGATGTGGCCAAGACCACGGCCCACGTACGAGACGGTATCGACCTCAAGCGCATCATGATCACCGTCTGGCTGTGCACCTTCCCGGCGATGCTCTTCGGCATGTGGAACGCCGGCTGGCTGGCTAACGCTGCCATCGCCGACGGCTTCACCTCCATGGACGGCTGGCGTGAGGCGATCCTGATGACCCTCGCCGGCGGTCATGATCCGGGCAGCCTGTGGGCCAACCTGGTGCTCGGTGCCACCTACTTCCTGCCGATCTACCTGGTGACCTTCGTGGTCGGCGGCTTCTGGGAGGTGCTGTTCGCCATCAAGCGAGGCCATGAGGTCAACGAGGGCTTCTTCGTCACCTCCATTCTCTATGCACTGATCCTGCCCGCCACCATTCCGCTGTGGCAGGTGGCACTCGGCATCACCTTCGGCGTGGTGATCGGCAAGGAGATCTTCGGTGGTACCGGCAAGAACTTCCTCAACCCGGCACTGACCGGCCGTGCCTTCCTTTACTTCGCCTACCCGGCACAGATCTCCGGTGACTCGGTCTGGGTGGCAGCCGATGGCTTCACCGGCGCGACCGCACTTTCCATCGCCTTCCAGGACGGCATGTCGGCGCTCTCCAGTCAGTTCAGCTGGTGGGACGCCTTCATCGGCTTCATCCCGGGCTCCTTGGGTGAAGTCTCGACCCTGGCGATCCTGATCGGTGCGGCGGTGCTGCTGTGGACCAAGATTGCCTCCTGGCGGATCATGCTCGGCGTCTTCCTGGGCATGGTGGCGACCAGCGCGCTCTTCAACCTGGTCGGCTCCGACAGCAACCCGATGTTCGCCATGCCCTGGTATTGGCACCTGGTGGTGGGCGGCTTCGCCTTCGGCATGGTGTTCATGGCGACCGATCCAGTCTCCGCCTCCATGACCAACCCGGGCCGCCTGATCTTCGGCGCGCTGATCGGCGTCATGACGGTGCTGATCCGTGTTGTCAACCCGGCGTTCCCCGAAGGCATCATGCTGGCGATCCTGTTCGCCAACCTGTTCGCCCCGCTGATCGATCACTTCTTTGTACAGGCCAACATCAAGCGCCGCCTGCGGCGCACCGGTGTGCCGGCCGAGGAGACTGCCTGATGGCACAGAGCAACAACTCCATCAAGAAGATTCTGACGGTGGCGTTCGCACTTAGTCTCGTGTGTGCCGTCATCGTCTCTACCGCCGCGGTGGCCCTGCGTTCGAAGCAGCAGTTCAACCAGGAGCTCGACCGCAAGACCAATATTCTCGAGGTGGCCCAGCTCTATGAGCCCGGCATGGATGTGAACGAAACCTTTGCGTCCACCATCACGCCGCGAGTAGTCAACCTGGAGACCGGCGAGTATTCAGAGCAGCACGATCCTTCGACCTATGAGGGCTTCCAGGCGCGCCGCGACCCGGCTTCCTCGCGCACCCTCTCCGGCGAGAAGGATCCGGCTGGCCTGACGCGTGTCGAGACCTACTCTACTGTCTATCTGGTGGGTGACCCGGACGATCCCGAGCAGATCATCCTGCCGATCCGTGGCCAGGGGCTGTGGGGGCTGATGCGCGGCTTCCTGTCCGTGGAAGGCGACGGGAACACCATCGTCGGCATCACCTACTATGAGCACAGCGAGACGCCCGGTCTGGGCGGCGAGGTCAACAACCCGCGCTGGCAGGCCCAGTGGGAAGGCAAGGAGATCTTCGACGAGCAAGGTGAGCTCGCACCCGCGATTCGCCTGGTCAAGGGCGGGGCCGAGGAGAAGACCGAAGTTGATGCCCTCTCCGGAGCTACCCTGACCAGTCGCGGCGTGACCAATATGCTGCAGTTCTGGTTGAGCCCGGAAGGTTTCGGTGATTATCTGGCCAGGTTCCGTGAGGGGACCAGCCAGGATGACGCCCAGGCCGCCGACGTCGAACTCGAAAGTGAAGGAGCCTGACCATGTCTGCTGCGAGCCCAAAGAGCGTCCTGACGACGCCGATCTTCAAGAACAACCCCATCGCCCTGCAGATACTGGGTATCTGTTCGGCCTTGGCGGTAACCACTAGCATGAGCGTCTCGCTGGTCATGACGCTGGCGGTGATCTTCGTGACGGCCTTCTCGAACCTGTTCGTATCGCTGATCCGTCACCACATCCCGTCCGCCATCCGCATCATCGTGCAGATGACCATCATCGCCTCGCTGGTCATTGTGGTGGACCAGATCCTCAAGGCCTACGCCTACGAGATGTCCAAGCAGCTCTCGGTGTTCGTCGGCCTGATCATCACCAACTGCATCGTGATGGGGCGTGCCGAAGGCTTCGCCATGACCAACACGCCGGGATTGTCCTTCCTGGACGGCATCGGCAACGGCATCGGCTACGGCTTCATCCTGATGACGGTGGGCTTCTTCCGCGAACTGTTTGGTTCTGGCAGCGTGTTCGGCTTCACCGTGCTGCAGCCCGTCCAGGACGGTGGCTGGTATGTACCCAACGGGCTGCTGCTGCTGCCGCCGTCGGCGTTCTTCATCATTGGTCTGATCATCTGGGTGCTGCGCTCGGTCAACCCGGAGCAGGTCGAGGAGAACGAGTTCAAGATGAAGGAAAACACCCAGCCGAAGGAGGCCGTGTAACATGGAACACTATATCAGCCTGTTCGTTGCCTCGGTCTTCGTCGAGAACATGGCCCTGGCGTTCTTCCTGGGCATGTGCACCTTCATGGCGGTCTCCAAGAAGGTCTCCTCCGCCTTCGGCCTGGGCATCGCGGTCATCGTGGTGCTGGGCGTTACCGTGCCGGTCAATAACCTGGTCTATACCTTCCTGCTGCAGGAAGGTGCCCTGACCTGGACCGGGATCAGCGGTGCCGAGAACATCGACCTGTCGTTCCTCGGCTACCTGAGCTACATCGGCGTCATCGCTGCCCTGGTGCAGATCATGGAGATGTTCCTCGACAAGTACGTGCCCACGCTCTACAACGCGCTGGGCGTGTTCCTGCCGCTGATCACCGTGAACTGCGCCATCCTCGGTGGCGTGCTGTTCATGGTCGAGCGCAACTACAGCTTTGGCGAGTCCGTGGTCTATGGCGTCGGCGCCGGTACCGGCTGGGCGCTGGCCATCACCGCGCTGGCCGGCATTCGCGAGAAGCTCAAGTACAGCGACGTTCCCGCCTCCCTGCAGGGGCTGGGCATCACCTTCATCACCGTGGGCCTGATGTCGCTGGGCTTCATGTCCTTCTCTGGCATCCAGCTCTGAGGCAGGTCGTGCTCTCCCGGCGGCCGGACGTGTCGCCGGGGTCCAGGCAACGTCAAGCAATAGGAAACCGACATGGTTGATACAACACTCATCTTGCTCGGTGTGGTCATGTTCACCGTGGTCGTCATCGGCCTGGTTCTGGTGATCCTGGCCGCCCGCAGCAGGCTCGTCAGCACCGGGGATGTGACCATCGAGGTCAACGGCGACCCCGAGCACTCCTTGACCACCCAGGCCGGTGGCAAGCTGCTCAACACCCTGGCGGCCAACGGCATCTTCCTCTCGTCCGCCTGCGGCGGCGGTGGCTCCTGTGCCCAGTGCAAGTGCCGTGTGGAGGAGGGGGGTGGTGCCATTCTGCCCACCGAGGAATCCCACTTCACCCTGCGCGAGAAGAAGGACGGCTGGCGCCTCTCCTGTCAGGTGCCGGTGAAGCAGGACATGAAGATCGAGGTCCCGGAAGAGGTCTTCGGCGTCAAGCAGTGGGAATGCGAGGTCATCAAGAACCCCAACGTCGCCACCTTCATCAAGGAGCTCAACCTGAAGCTGCCCGAGGGCGAGGAAGTGGCCTTCCGTGCCGGTGGCTATGTGCAGCTGGTGGCACCGCCCTACGACATCTCCTTCAAGGACTTTGACATCGAGGAGGAGTATCGCGGCGACTGGGAGAAGTTCGGGCTGTTCGATATCTCCCACAAGAACAACGAGGAAATCATCCGCGCCTACTCCATGGCGAACTATCCGGACGAGAAGGGCATCCTCAAGTTCAATATCCGTATCGCCACGCCGCCGCCCAACACCAACTATCCGCCGGGGCTGATGTCCACCTACGCCTTCAGCCTGAAGCCGGGTGACAAGGTCACGGTGATGGGGCCCTTCGGTGAGTTCTTTGCCAAGGATACCGATGCCGAGATGGTCTTCATCGGTGGCGGTGCCGGCATGGCGCCGATGCGCAGCCACATCTTCGACCAGCTCAAGCGTCTCAAGACCGACCGCAAGATCTCGTTCTGGTACGGTGCGCGCTCCTGGCGCGAGACCTTCTACAACGAGGAGTACGACCAGCTGGCCGAGGAGTTCCCCAACTTCGAGTGGCACCTGGCGCTCTCCGACCCGCAGCCCGAAGACAACTGGGAGGGGCCGACCGGCTTCATCCATAACGTCCTCTACGAGAACTACCTCAAGGACCACCCGGCCCCCGAGGACTGCGAGTACTACATGTGCGGGCCGCCCATGATGAACGCCTCAGTGATCAAGCTGTTGATCGACCTGGGCGTGGAACCCGAGAACATCCTGCTGGATGATTTCGGCGGCTGATCGGGTTCGCCAAGCGGCACCTTCGGGCCGGCCTGTCGGCCGGCCCCTTGGGTTCTGCTGCCCGACATGACGATCGATACGCGGTCGTCATCTCAGGCATCAGACACTCTACCAAGCTTTCTACACCGTGGACCTCGAGCGATGTATCGTTGTCACATACGGTAGGACGGCCAAGCTTTTCCCTTTTACGAGGAGCGTTGCAATGACCCTTTACCTGGTGGTATTCGCCTTCATGCTGCTGATCATGGCCGCCATGGCCGTCGGCGTGATCATGGGTCGCAAGCCCATCGCCGGCAGCTGCGGTGGCCTCAACCAGCTCGGCCTCAAGGAGGGGTGCGAGGTCTGCGGCGGCAAGGACGAGGTTTGCGAGGAGGAGAATCGCAAGAAGTCCGGCGCGCGTCGCCGCAGCGACGAGAGCCGCGGGGCCGACCTGGGGTATGACGCCACCCGACGCTGATCGGCCTGACAGGCCAGCATCACACGAAAAAGATCAAGGGCGACGAGCCCTCGATCTTTTTTTCGTCTGCGGCTCGAGGCGTAGCGAACCGCTCGGGATGCCAGGAACAGGACGTCCTAGCAGTCTGTCGGATTAAAAAACCCGACAGCCTGCTAGGCCTCTGGAGGAGGCGTGTCCTTGAACTGTGGCGCATAGCAGGGCGGAGAGCTTGGTTCATGATCCGCGGCATCTTCCTCGGATAACGCTTGAAGGATGGCGTTGCGTAGCAGGAGCAGGTGAGAGCCCTCCAGGTCGCGGGCCGCCGAGAGCAACGTCAGCCGACCTTGTCGGGCGTGTCGCATCAGCGGGATCAGGTTCTCCGGCGCCTCGCGGAGTTCTCCTCGGTAGCGGGCGGAAAACACGTCCGGGCTGATCTCCCCCAGATGGTACTGGCGTCGCAGCGTGGGTGAGGGGGAGGCATCACGGTACCAGTCAGTCAGCGCCAGGCTCTCGCGCCGCTTGCCGCGGGGCCAGAGGCGATCGACCAGCACCCGGGCGCCATCCTCGGCGTCGACCGGCTGGTAGATCCGCTTGAGCACGATGTCGTAGGCCATCGCTACTCGCCTCCCATCTTCAGGTCATCCAGGGCTTCTCTGGCCTGCTTCTGCCAGGGGCCGGGTATGGATGCTGCTCGCTGCAGGGCCTCGCGAGCCTTCTCACCTTCCCCCAGTTCGCTTTGCAGAAGCCCCAGATTGAGCCAGGCCACGGCAAGCTCTGAATCCGCCTTCACGGCATCCTCGAAGGCAGACATGGCGCCTTGGGTGTCGCCGGTGGCGTAACGGGCATTGCCCAGCGCGAAGTGGCCCATCGCCGCTCCCGGTTGGCGGTCGACGAGCGCCTCCCAAGCGGGTAGCGCGGTCTTGACTCCCTGCACGCGCTCGAAGTCGGCAATGGCATCCAGGGCGGTCTTGGCGTCAGTGCTGGCAGGAAACTCGCCCGGGGGCAGAGCGACGAAGGCCCAGCGATCGCTGCGGGCCCAGGTGGCATCGAAGCGTTTGAAGGACTCGACGCGTTCCGGCTCCATGCCGCTGTGCAGGATCAGCGTCTCCTCGTCCAGGTCGAAACCGATGGCCACGGCGTAGTGCCAGACCGGCCAGGCGGGCAGGGAGAGGTTCTGCATCACCACCACCGGATGGCCGGCGTCGATCTCGGTGAGCAGGGCATCCATCGAGCCCTCGATCCTGAAGGGGATGCGGCCGTGGCGACGCACGGTGCCCAGCATCTCGGGCTGGACGCTGCCCTCTCGCCCGGGCAGGAAGACCTGGGGGATCAGGGTGTCGACGTCAACGGGCATGCCGGTGGCGTTGAGCACCATGGCCAGCGAAGCGGGGCCACACTGGTAGTCGCGCTGCCCATGGAAGGGGATGTCCTCGAGCAGCGCCCGGCGGGGCAGTTCGCGTTCGGTGCTCTCGGCGAGTTGCGGGGTAGAGGCGCAGCCCACCAGTGTCAGGAGCAGCAGCACCAACGCAGGAACGCCCGCGGCGCGGGCGTTCCTGGCATGCGGCTGCCTATCACGGCAGTGCATCATGGGGATCGTGCTCAGCGGGTGAAGGGGAAGACGTTGGTCAGGCCGAGGATATCGGTGACCAACAGGATCACGAAGACGGCGAACAGGGCACCGACCACGCTGGCACCGGCGGGCAGCTGCTCGAGCTGATCGGCCATCTGGGCGGCTTCCGCATCGGAGAGGGCGGCCACACGGGCTTCCACCTCGGCAGGGTCGACGCCCTGGGCGACGAGCTGCTCCTGGACGTCGTCACGGGCAAGGATCTCGTGGATCCGCTCCCGGTCCCCCTGGGTGCGTTCGACGTTCAGGGCATCCTGGGTGGTGACCAGGCCGCTTCCCGGACTGGTCGGCGCGGCGGCCACCGGCAGGCTGCCCAGCACCAGGGCGGCAATGAGCAGCGGGCTGAGGTAACGGCAGATCTTCTTCATCATCTCGGTGTTCCTTCTTCTTGGGTTGGGCTTCCGGCTCCAGGCTCCGGCGTACCTGCTTCCTTGCAGGCCGACGAAACAACGATGTCTGTCCAGTATAGGACGGAATGATGTGACATTTCATGCCCTTGCGTGCCCTTGGGGTCTGACCCCGCAGATGCATATTACGCCAACCCTCTGATATAACTAAGAAATCAATAGATTGGGGGTCAGACCCCAAGGGCTACGCCGAGCTCTCGGACATCCAGCGGAGATATGCAGCCTTTTGATTTGTAGGAAATATTCCTGGGGAACTCTCAGGGCCTGACCCCAAAGGGCCGTGGGATCAGTCGATCCGGTAGGAGGAGGGCAGTTCGGCGAGCAGGCCGCGACCGCCGGCCAGGGTCAGGGCCAGGTCATGGAGGCCATCCCAGAGCGGCACGCTGCTGCCTCCCTTTATCGCCAGGTCCAGGCGCTGGGCAAAGAGCAGCAGCTTGTGCAGCCGCTTCAGCGGCAGCCGGGCGATGGCCTGCTGGTAGGCGGGGCGACGCTTCTCGAAGATCGGCGGCTTCTGGGCCTTGCAGGCATGCTCCAGGCTCTGGCCCTGGTCGAGGTGCTGCTGGAGGGAGAGCAGGATACGCAGCTCCCGGGACAGGGCCCAGAGCACGATGGGGGCTTCGACCCCCTCGCCGCGCAGGCCGGCCATGATCCGCGTGACCCGGGCGCGTTCGCCCTTGAGGCAGGCGTCCAGCAGCGTGAAGACGTCATAGCGGGCGCTATCCTCAACGCCGCCCGCCACTTCGCGGGGGCCGACCCGTGCGCCTGCGGGCAGCATCAGGGCCAGCTTCTGCAGTTCCTGGTCGGCGGCGAGCAGGTTGCCCTCGGTGCGCTCGCCGAGCAGCCGGGCGGCATCGAGGTCCAGGGAGAGGCCGTGGCGCCCGGCGCGGTCACGCAGCCAGAATCCCAGCCGCGAGGCGTCCACCGGCCAGACCGGCACGAAGAGCCCGAGCTTGTCCAGGGCCTTGAACCAGGCGCTCTTCTGCTCGCGATAGTCCAGCTTGCCGGTGGAGAGCAACAGGACATCGTCGCTGCCCTTGAGGGATTCGGCGTAGTCGCGAAGTGCCTTGGCGCCTTCCTGGCCGGGCTTGCCACTGCTCAGGCGTACCTCGATGAGTCGTCGTGTGGCGAACAGCGAGAGGCTGGCGGCGGCCTCGGTCAGGCGCCCCCAGGCGAAGTTGGCCTCCACGTGCAGGACCTCGCGTTCATCGACCCCCGCCTGGCGAGCGGCGGCGCGAACGGCGTCGCAGGCCTCCATGTGCTGCAGCGGCTCCTCGCCGGCGACGATCACCACCGGAGGCAGCTTCCTGGCCAGCGCGTCTTGAAGCTTGTCGGGAAAGACCTTCATAGCGCCCGCAGGCGGTCCATCAGCTGGCGTACGGCCGCCTCTCGCAGCCGCTCGCGCGTGGCCTCGCGCAGGTCGTCCTGGGCCAGCAGCTCGTCATCGTTGACCGTCAGGCGCTCGCTGACCTCCAGGCGCTGCTGGTCGAGCAGGTAGGCACTGTCGGCGCGGCGCTGCACCGAGAAGGGCACCTCGAGCGTCATCTCCAGGTCGCGGGGTCCGCTGTCGAGGACGCTCAGTCGTCGTTCACGGAAACTTTCCGGGCCCAGGTTGAGCACGCGCTCCGCCTGCCCATCGATCCGGGTGCCGGCACTCTCCAGGCGGCGGGCGACCAGCCGGGCCAGCTCGCTCTCCGTACCCGACAGGGCCAGGGCATCGATGGCCACTACCGGCTGGTCGAGGCCGCGCAGGCGAAAGCCGCAGCCGGCCAGCACCAGGGAGGCGCCGGCGGCGAGGCCGAGTTGCAGTAGGGTTCGGCGCTGCATGGGGCTCTCCGTGTCAGGGTGCGGCGTTCAGCCCACCACGATGTTGACCAGCTTGCCGGGCACCACGATCACCTTGCGGATCGTCTTGCCGTCGGTGTGGCGCTGCACGTTCTCCGCCGCCAGCGCCTGGGCCTCGATGGCATCTTTAGCCGCGGAGGCCTCGACTTCGATGCGGGCACGCAACTTGCCGTTGACCTGCACCACCAGCTCGATGCTGTCGCGCTCCAGGGCCGACTCGTCGACCTGTGGCCAGCGGGCATCGATCGCCGGCTCGTCATGGCCCAGTTCCTGCCAGAGGGTGTGGCAGGCGTGGGGCGTGATCGGCGCGAGCAGCAGCACGCAGGCTTCTACTGCCTCGCGGGCCACGGTCAGCCCCTGGGGCGAGGTGTCCTCGAACTTCGAGAGGGCGTTGGTCAGCTCCATCACCGCGGCGATGGCGGTGTTGAAGGTGGTGCGCCGGCCGATGTCGTCGCCGGCCTTCTTGATGGTCTCGTGGGTCTTGCGGCGCAACTCGCGTTGCGCGTCGTCCAGCGCGCCGAGGTCGAGCGTGCCGGGCTCGCCGGCTGCGAGGTGCTCGCTGACCAGGCGCCACAGGCGCTTGAGGAAGCGGCTGGCCCCCTCGACGCCGGCGTCGGACCACTCCAGGGACTGCTCCGGCGGGGCGGCGAACATCATGAACAGGCGCACGGTGTCGGCGCCGAAGCGGTCGATCATCGATTGCGGGTCGACGCCGTTGTTCTTGGACTTGGACATCTTCTCGATGCCGCCCATTTCCACCGGCTGGCCGTCGCTTGCCAGCACGGCGCTGATCGGGCGTCCCTTCTCGTCGCGCTTGACCTCGACATCGGCGGGGTTGAACCATTCCTTGCCACCGTTATGGGTGGGGCGGGAGTAAGTCTCGGCGATCACCATGCCCTGGGTGAGCAGGCGCTGGAAGGGTTCGTCGCTCTTCACCAGCCCCAGGTCGCGCATCAGCTTGGTGAAGAAGCGAGCGTAGAGCAGGTGAAGGATGGCGTGCTCGATACCGCCGATGTAGAGGTCCACCGGCAGCCAGTAGTCGACCCGCTCATCGAGCATCGCCTCCATGTTGTCGGCGCAGCAGAAGCGCGCGAAGTACCAGGAGGACTCCATGAAGGTGTCGAAGGTGTCGGTCTCGCGCGTCCAGCCGTCGCCGAGGTCATAGAATTCCGGCATGCGCTTGAGCGGCGAGCCGGTGGCGTCGACGGTGACCTCCATGGGCAGGGCTACCGGCAGCTCCTCGTCGGTGAGCGGCACGGTCTGGCCCTCGGGGCCGTACTTGACCGGGATCGGCGCACCCCAGTAGCGCTGGCGAGCCACGCCCCAGTCGCGCAGGCGGAAGTTGGTCTTCACCACGCCGCGGCCGAGTGCTTCGAGGCGCTTGGCGATGGCGTCAAACGCCGCTTCGAAGGCCAGGCCGTCGAACTCGCCGGAGTGGATCAGCACGCCATAGTCATCATGGGCGCCCTGGGAGAGGTCCGGCGCCTGGCCGTTCTCGTCGGCGATCACCGGCTCGATGGGCAGCCCGTACCTGGTGGCGAACTCCCAGTCGCGCTGGTCGTGGCCGGGCACCGCCATGACGGCGCCAGTGCCGAACTCCATCAGCACGAAGTTGGCCACGTAGACCGGGACCTCGCGGCCAGTGAGGGGATGCACCGCCACATGGCCGGTCGGCATGCCCTTCTTCTCGCGGGTGGCCAGCTCGGCTTCCGAGGTGCCGCCGCGGGCACACTCGGCACAGAAGTCGGCCAGCGCCGCGGTGCGCTCGGCGGCCTGCTTGGCCAGCGGATGGTCGGCGGCCACGGCCATGTAGGTGACGCCCATCAGGGTGTCGGGACGCGTGGTATAGACCGCGAGCGGACCCTGGACGGCCTCGAGGCCGGAGCCCTCGGCGGGCTTGATGTCAAAGGTGAGTTCGATGCCACGCGACTTGCCGATCCAGTTGCGCTGCATGGTCTTGACCTGCTCGGGCCAGTCGATGCGCTCCAGGTCGGCCAGCAGTTCCTCGGCGTAGTCGGTGATCTTGAGGAACCACAGCGGGATCTCCTTGCGCTCCACCTGGGCGCCGGAGCGCCAGCCGCGGCCTTCGATCACCTGTTCGTTGGCCAGCACCGTCTGGTCGACCGGGTCCCAGTTGACGGTGGACATCTTCTTGTAGACCAGGCCCTTCTCCACCAGCTGGGTGAAGAACCACTGTTCCCAGCGGTAGTAGTCGACATCGCAGGTCGCGAACTCGCGGCTCCAGTCGTAGGCGAAGCCCAGCGCCTTGAGCTGGCGGCGCATGTAGTCGATGTTGTCGTAGGTCCACTTCGCCGGCGGTACCCGATTCTGGATCGCGGCGTTCTCCGCCGGCATGCCGAAGGCGTCCCAGCCCATGGGCTGCATGACGTTCTTGCCCTGCATGCGCTGGTAGCGGGAGACCACATCGCCGATGGTGTAGTTGCGCACATGCCCCATGTGCAGCTTGCCGCTGGGGTAGGGGAACATCGACAGGCAGTAGAACTTCTCGCGGCTGGCGTCTTCCACCGCCTTGAAGCACTGGTTCTCGTCCCAGAACTGCTGGGCGTCGCGTTCGGTCTCGTGGGGCTTGTACTGTGCGTCCATCGCTCTCTTCGGGTACCTTGAAAGTCGAGCGCAGCGGCGTGGCGCTGCGCATGTCAGCGGCCCTTGTCCGGCGTCAAGATCCGGCGCCGTGGCGGCGCGAAACCATTGAATTTCCGGCGGGATGTCGTCTAAATGGCATATCTGGCTGACCGCTAGGATACCCCAGCACGGCGGCCGGCGGCTACGGGGCAGCGCCGCCCGGCCGGCACGCCCCAATCGCGATACGAGGAGATCAGCATGAGCGAGCACAAGGACCCGCACCAGGAACACCGCCTTCGCGAGGGCTACGAGCGCATGCTCGACCGGCTACGCGAAGGGGCCGAGGAGCTGACCTGGGAGAACCTGCAGCAGGAGCTCGATGATGCGGTGGAGTTCGAGGCAGAGCTGGAGGAGTTCACCAAGGACGAGCTGTCGCTGCTGCGTGCCTGGGTCGAGCGCGACCTCAAGGAGATGCGTCGCTACCTGGGCGCCGGCGGCGAGGGCGTGGCCGCCTGGCTGGGCATCGATCTCTCCATGTTGTCACGCAAGGTGGTGGATTCGCTGCTTTCCATTGCCGATCGCAGCGTGATCGAGCGGGAACAGCTCGAGGATGACCTGGAGGCGTCACGCGCCGACTACGTCGCCGGCGAGATGGCCGCCCCCGGGCGCATGGCCTGCGTGCACTGCGATGCCATCGTCGAGCTGGAAGGGGTGACCCGCATCGAGCCCTGTCACCAGTGTGGCCATCGCTATTTCGTGCGTGCGCCGAAGTAATCTGCCGGATCGCCGCCGCTGCGCGGCGGATCGCGACGCAAGCGATCGCTCCCACAGGGCGGCCTCTCCTATGCCTTAAAGGCTTGCTTCCATCACTAGAATGGCACCCACCACCAGCAGCGTCATGATGGCGGCATAGCCGAGGTTGTGGCGCATCATCGTCGTCCCGCTGACGCCATAGCGACCCTGCAGCGAGAGGTTGATACCCGAGAGGGGGCCGACGCTGGTACCCACCGCCCAGGAGGCCAGGGCCACGAAGGCGAACAGGGTCTGGCGTCCGGCGTCCAGGTCGAGCATCGAGGCAAGCACCGAGACACCGATGATGGGATGTAGGCCGGCCACGGCACTGACGACGATGGCCAGGAAGCTGGCGATGGCCTCCAGCGGGCCGAACTGGCCGAAGAGCGTCCAGGCGCTGTCCGTGGCGGCGTCGATGAACGTCGAGAGCCCCTGGGTCAGCAGCCCCGCGCAGAGGAACAGCGAGATCTCGCCGCGCATGGCCGGCAGTCGGGTGAGGGTGTGCTGATGGACCCGGTGCAGTGTCCAGCGCGGCCCGTGGGGCAGGTTGGAGAGCAGCGCCACGCCCGGTAGCAGGAAAGTGATGATGCTGACGATGGAGAGCCTGGGCGTGATGATGTAGTGGAAGAGCATCACCAGGGCCGCCATGCTCACCGGCATCAGCAGGCTGCGCGGCGACAGCGAGAAGCCGGCGGTGTCGGCCAGTTCGAAGCGGTGTGAGAGCTCGCCGACGGTGAGCATCCCCGCGGCCATGGCCAGTGGCAGCCCGAAGGCGAGAATCGTGGCGTAGTGCATCGCTGGCGCCAGGGTCATCACCACCCCCATGGAGGCGAAGAAGGGCGACCAGAGCGCGGCACTGGAGAGGCCCCGGTTGAGACCCAGCAGCTGGGGCGTGGAGAGCGGACCACGCCGCTCCAGACGATCACCGACCATGAACACCGTGGAGAGGTTGAGGATCGAGCCGAGCAGGTGGACGCCCAGCCAGGTGCCCAGCATGCCGCGGGCGCCGGTCAGGGCCTTGCCCGCTGGGCGTGACCGGCCACGCAGATTGCCGATCAGGCCGATGAAGCTGACCCCGACCAGCATGGCGACCACGTAGGTATTGCCGTCGAGGATTCCCGGCCAGTCGATCCTGGCCTCGTGCCAGATGCGGGCCAGCACCAGCAGCCCCAGGCCGATGGCAGCCAGTAACCCCGCCTGGCGTCGCGTGCGCCGAGGAATATCGACCCACAGCAGGGCCGTTGCCAGCCACAGGCAGTAGCTCACCGCATGTGCCAGCGGCAGCATGCCGGTGAACTGCGCGATCTGCAGGGTCAGGCCGGCCAAGACCAGCCCGCCGGCCAGGGCGTGGCGGGGGACGATGGTCGCCGCGGGAGTGTCGGACACGGAACGGGGATCCTCTTGCAAATAGTGAGCAGTCTAAACAATTCGCCTCGCTGCTGTCCCCGTGTTCTCTGTGGGAGTGAACGGTTCGACGTCTCGACTTGCTTCGCGATCCGTCGCGCAGCGACGGTGGGCTGCGATGGCCTGATGCGTCAGTCCCATTCCTTGGCCCCCGGTTCGCGGACGGCGTCGAGCTGGGCCAGCATGGCCCGGGCGGGGTTGGAACGGGTACGGCTGCGATGCACCAGGTAGCCCAGCGGGCGATGGATGGGCGGGTGGTCGACGTCCAGCTCGTGCAGCTCGCCGGCCACCATGCGCTCCGGCAGCAGGCTCCAGCCCAGGCCGATGGCGGTCATCATCTTCAGTGTTTCCAGGTAGTTGGTGGAGAGCGCCACCGGAAGTTCGAGCCCGGCCGAGGCGAAACGCGACTCGATCAGCCCGCGGGTGAAGGTCAGCGGGCCCGGCAGCACCGCATCGAAGGTGCAGAGCTCGTGCAGTCCCAGCCGGCCTCGCCCGGCCAGGGGGTGGTCCGGTCCGCAGACGAAGCACAGCCGGTCGACCCACACCGGCACCACCTCGAGCTGCGGATCCGGGTGCGGGGCGAGGGTCACCACGGCGAGCTCCAGCTCGCCGTCCAGTACCCCCTGATAGGCCAGCTCGGAATCCAGGAAGTGGAGGTCGAGTCGCACGTCGGGGTGCTCGCGGGTATAGGCCTTGAGCAGCGGCGGCAGCCGGTGCAGGCCGATATGGTGGCTGGTGGCCAGGGTGAGGCTGCCGGCCACGCTACCCTCGAGGTTGCCCAGCGCGCGGCGGCTGTCGTCGACCATCACCAGGATCTGTCGCGCCCGGGGCAGCAGTACCCGGCCGGCCTCGGTGAGGCTCACGCGCCGGCCGATGCGGTCGAACAGCCGGGCGTCGATCTGCCCCTCCAGCACCGCGATGCGCTTGCTGACCGCCGGCTGAGTGAGATGCAGCTGCTCGGCGGCGCGGGAGAAGCTGCCGCTGTCGGCCACGGCGAGAAAGGCCTGCAGGCTCTGCGTATCCATGGGCACCCCCGTGGCGATGATTTCAGATTCCTTAAAGGAATCCAATCCATAAATAACATGAATTGATTTTATGGGCGAGGGGCGGGAAACTGGATGCCAAGCGGCCAAGCGGCCAAGCGGCCAAGCGGCCAAGCGGCCAAGCGGCCAAGCGGCCAAGCGGCCAACGCCCCAAAAGCCACGATCAATAGTCACTGCATGGCTGAGCGGCGTCGGGGGGTAGACCGGAAAGGAGGTCCTATGCCAGGGGTGAGTAGCATTGCTCCGAACGGGCTGGCCATGGATGGCCAGCACCGGCCCTGCAAGCGAAGCGGGACGCAATAGCGAAGCAGGGCATCGGTAGCGTACAGGGAAGTATTCACAGCGCCTCCTTGGAGGTCTGCTCCCCGCAAAGCCGCGGTGGTGGTGCAATTCCGAGACCGGACATGACATCAAGGGCCATCGAGCCCGGGAGAAAGCTATGGCAGGCCAGACACTCTACGACAAGCTGTGGTCGCAGCACCTCGTCAAGGAGCGTGGTGACGGCACCGCGCTGATCTACATCGACCGCCAACTGCTCCACGAGGTGACGTCTCCCCAGGCCTTCGAGGGGCTGCGCCTGGCGGGGCGCAGGCCATGGCGCATCGATGCCAACCTGGCTACCCCGGACCACAACGTGCCCACCACCCTCAAGGAACGCGCTGAGGGCAACGCCGGCATCAAGGACCCGGTGTCACTGATCCAGGTGCAGACCCTCGACGACAACTGCGTCGAGTTCGGCATTGAGGAGTTCAAGATCAACGACCCGCGCCAGGGCATCGTCCACGTGGTGGGTCCGGAGCAGGGCGCCACCCTGCCGGGCATGACCGTGGTCTGCGGCGACTCCCATACCGCCACCCACGGCGCCTTCGCCGCCTTGGCCCACGGCATCGGCACCTCCGAGGTGGAGCACGTGCTCGCCACCCAGTGCCTGCTGGCCCAGAAGATGAAGAACATGCAGGTGCGCGTCGAGGGCGAACTCGGCACCGGCGTCACCGCCAAGGATATCGTGCTGGCGATCATCGGCCGGATCGGCACGGCCGGCGGTACCGGCTATGCCATCGAGTTCGCCGGCAGCGCCATCCGCGAGCTTTCCATGGAAGGCCGGATGACCGTCTGCAACATGGCCATCGAGGCGGGGGCCAGGGTCGGGCTGATCGCCGTGGACGACACCACCATTGATTATCTGCATGACCGCCACTACGCCCCCAAGGGCGAGCAGTGGGACGCCGCAGTGGCCAACTGGCGCAACCTGGTCTCCGATGCCGACGCCGCCTTTGACAAGGTGGTGACCCTGGATGCCGCCGAGATCGAGCCGCAGGTCTCCTGGGGCACCAGCCCCGAGATGGTCACCGGCATCTCCGGCGAGGTGCCAGATCCGGCCGAGGCCGGCGACGAGACCATGCAGCGTGGCTACACCCGGGCCCTGGAGTACATGGGGCTGGCACCGAAGCAGAAGATCACCGATATCCGCCTCGACAAGGTCTTCATCGGCTCCTGCACCAACTCGCGCATCGAGGACCTGCGCGAGGCGGCCAAGGTGGCGCGCGGCAAGAAGGTGGCCGACTCGATCCAGCTGGCCATGGTGGTGCCGGGCTCCGGCCTGGTGAAGCGCCAGGCCGAGGCGGAGGGCCTCGACAAGGTGTTCATCGAGGCGGGCTTCGAGTGGCGCGAGCCGGGCTGTTCCATGTGCCTGGCCATGAACGCCGACAAGCTGGGAGCCGGCGAGCACTGTGCTTCCACCTCCAACCGCAACTTCGAGGGTCGCCAGGGGTTCGGCGGGCGCACCCACCTGGTCAGCCCGGCCATGGCCGCGGCCGCGGCGATCGCTGGCCACTTCGTGGATGTGAGGGGGCTGGGAAACAACGGTGCCGCCAATGACGATGCCCAGGCACAGGAGGCCTGAACCATGAAGAAGTTCGAACGCACCGAAGGTCTCGTCGCACCGCTCGACCGGGCCAACGTCGACACCGACCTGATCATTCCCAAGCAGTTTCTGAAGTCGATCAAGCGCACCGGCTTCGGCGTCAACCTCTTCGACGAGCTGCGCTACCTCGACGAGGGCGAGCCCGGCCAGGATGTCTCGCAGCGCCCGGTCAACCCCGACTTCGTGCTCAACCAGCCCCGCTACCAGGGGGCCAGCGTGCTCCTGACCCGTCGCAACTTCGGTTGCGGCAGCTCGCGCGAGCACGCGCCCTGGGCCCTGGAAGACTTCGGCTTCCGCGTGGTGATTGCGCCGAGCTTTGCCGACATCTTCTACAACAACGCCTTCAAGAACGGCCTGTTGCTGGTGCCCCTGCCCGAGGAGACCGTGGACCGCCTGTTCGCCGAGGTCGAGGCCAACGAGGGCTACCGGCTCGACGTGGACCTGGAGAACCAGCGGGTGATCACGCCCTTCGGCGAGATCATCGCGTTCGAGGTGGACGCCTTCCGCAAGCAGTGCCTGCTGGAGGGGCTCGATGACATCGGCATCACCCTGAAGGACGAGGACGCCATCCGCGACTTCGAGGCGAAGCACCGCGCCGCGCGCCCCTGGCTGTTCCGCGACAGCGCCCAGGCCTGATGACATAGATCTGGCTGCCCTTGCCATGGCGAGGGGCGCCGGGGACAACCCGAAGAGGAGGTCCTACGCCAGGGATGGCGTCGGTAGCGTACAGGGAGGTATTCACAGCGCCTCCTCGAAGGCTTGTCGCCGGGGAAGCCCCGATTGGTGGGGCGGCAATACAAGGAAGCGAAGATGACACAGAAGATTCTGGTACTGCCGGGCGACGGCATCGGTCCCGAGATCACCGCCCAGGCCAGCCGCATCCTGGTGGCCTGCCAGGCCCGTGGCCTCGACGTCGAGGTCGAGGAGGGACTGCTGGGTGGTGCCGCCTATGACGCCCACGGCGAGCCGCTGCCCGCCGAGACCCTCGAGAAGGCCAGGGCGGCCCGTGCCATCCTGCTGGGCGCCGTGGGTGGTCCCCAGTGGGACAAGATCGAGGATCTCGGCAAGCGCCCGGAAAAGGGGCTGCTCGGCGTGCGCAAGCAGCTGGGCCTGTTCGGCAACCTGCGCCCGGCCATCACCTATCCCCAGCTGGCCTCTGCCTCGAGCCTCAAGCCCGAGCTGGTGGCCGGCCTGGATATCATGATCGTGCGCGAGCTCACCGGTGGCATCTACTTCGGCCAGCCGCGCGGCATCGAGGAGCGTAACGGCGAGCGGGTGGGGTTCAACACCTACGTCTATTCCGAGAGCGAGATCGAGCGCATCGGTCGCGTGGCCTTCGAGATGGCGCAGAAGCGCGGCAAGAAGCTGTGCAGCGTCGACAAGGCCAATGTGCTCGAGGTCACCATTCTGTGGCGCGAGGTGATGGAGCGCCTGGCGCCGGAGTATCCGGACGTCGAGCTCTCCCACCTGTACGTCGACAACGCCGCCATGCAGCTGGTGCGTGCCCCCAAGCAGTTCGACGTGGTGGTCACCGGCAACATGTTCGGCGATATCCTCTCGGACGCCGCCGCCATGCTCACCGGCTCCATCGGTATGCTGCCTTCCGCTTCCCTCAACGAGAGCGGTCAGGGCATGTACGAGCCCTGCCACGGCAGCGCGCCGGACATCGCCGGTCAGGGCATCGCCAACCCGCTCGCCACCATCCTCTCGGTGGCCATGATGCTGCGCTACTCCCTGGACGAGCCGGCCCTGGCCGAGCGCATCGAGGCGGCCGTGGGCAAGGTGCTGGACGACGGCCTGAGAACCGCCGATATTGCCTCCGAGGGCACGCGCACCATCTCCACTGCCGAGATGGGCGATGCCGTGCTGGCGGCCTTCGAGGCGCTCTGACGTCTAATTTCAATGATAACTATTCAGGGCCCACGGCCCCTCTGGCGCATCATCAGCGCCGGAACAAGGGCAGCCAGAAAAAACGCACCGACAATAAAGAAGCTGTCGCGATAGCCCAACATGTTGCCCTGGCTGTAGATCATGCGGCCGAGATAGTTCATCGCCCCGGCCTGGCGAATCGCTTCCGGCACACCGGCCTGCGCGAGCAAGCCGGTTACATCGCGCAGCAAGCCGGTGGTTGTGCTGTTGCCGGCGTGCTGTGCCGCCGTGAAGCTGTCTACGTAGAGCTGGGACCGTCGTTCCAGAGCGATGGAAAGCAGGTTGACGCCAAACGCCCCACCGAGCTGGCGCACGAAGTTGATCGCGCCGGAGCCCTGGCCGAGTAGCGTCATGGGGAGCGCCTTGAGGGCGCCGGCGTTCAGGCTCGGCATGATGAAACCAAGTCCGATCCGGCCCAGCATGATCCACCACGCAAACAGCCAGAAGGACGTGCCGGTATCGACGCCGGTCATCAGAAACGACGATAACGCGAAGAGTATCAGGCCGAACATGACCGTTGCATAGGCCGGCGTTTTGTCGGTCAGTCTTCCTGCGATCGGGAAGACGAGCCCCAGGATCAGCCCCGCCGGCATCAGCAGCAGGCCGGAACGGGTCGGCGTATAGCCCTGAATCGTCTGCACGAACAGCGGAATCAGGAAGGTCGAGCCGAAGATCCCGGCCCCGAAAATGAAGGCCACGACAGAGGCGCCCGCATAGACCCGGTTGGTGAAGAGCTTGAGGTTGAGCATGGGCGAGGGCGTGTACAGTTCCCAGGCGATGAAGCCGATGCCCGAGATCAAGGCGACGGCGAAGTCGCGCAGGATGGGATCGGAGAACCATCCATCACGCTGTCCATTCGACAGGCCGTTGAGCAGGGTCACGAGGAACACCGTCATCAGCCCGAAACCGATCCAGTCGAATTTGCGCGCCGGTCCCGAAGTCGACCGCCCCGGCATGAAGATGGTAGCAAGGAACAGGCCAACAACGCCGAATGGCACGGCCATGAAGAACACATAGCGCCAGCTGAAGTTGTCCACCATGATGCCGCCCAGCGTGGGGCCGAGCGCCGGGGCCAGGACCACGCCGATGCCATAGATGCCCATGGCCGAGCCGCGCTTTTCCGGCGGGAAGACCTGGAAGATCGTCTGCATGGCGAGTGGCTGGAGGATACCGGCGGCGGCGCCTTGCAGCACGCGGGCCAGGATCAGCACCCCTCCCGCCGGCGCCAGCCCGCCCATCACGGAGGCGGCGATGAAAACCGTCACCGCCAGCATGAACGTCAAGCGCTGGCCGAGCGTATCGACCATCCAGGCGTTCAGCAGCATGGTCCCGGTCATCGCGGCAAGGAAGCCTGTGGACAGAAGCTGCGCCTTGTCCTGGCCCATACCGAAGGCACCCATGATGTCGGGCAGGGCCACGTTGACGATGGTCGCGGTCAGGATGGTGGCGATCGTGCCCATCATGACCGTTCCCGTAACCAGCCAGCGATACGCCGGGCCGAAGCGGGCGAACAGCCCCTCGATACTGTCCGGGTGCGGCGCGTCAGTCACCGGTAGTGGCCTCTACCTCAACCATCATGCCGGGCTTGAGTTCGCCGTCGTCCTGCTGCACGGCGATGCGTACCGGCAGGCGCTGGGTGATCTTGGTGAAGTTGCCGCTCGGGTTGGGGTTGGGCAGCAGCGCGAATTCGCTGGTGGCAGCCTGGCCCACCCGCGTGACCGTGCCCTCGAAGCGCCGCCCCGGCAGGGCATCGACAGTGATCGTCACCGTCTTTCCGGGCCGGAAGAAGCGGATGTCGGTCTCCTTGATATTCGCCTCGACGCGCACGTGGTCGGGATCGTGAATCATCAGCAGACGCTGGCCGGGCGTGACGTATTCACCCTCGTCGATGAAGGTCTGGTCCACGACGCCGTCGAATGGCATGAGGATAGTGCGGTCTTCGAGATCGAGGGCCGCACGCTCCCTTTGTGCGCGCAGCCGCTGTTCTTCCGGACCGAGCTCGGCCAACTGGCGCTGGAGCACCGCGAGTTCCCCGCGTGCGGCCTCGGCCTCGGCAACGGCGGCGCGAGCACTCTCCAGCCCTGCCTGGGCGCTCAACACCTGTTGCCTGGCTGTTTCCAGTGCCGCCCGCGTCTGGTCCAGATACGCGCGGGTGATCGCTCCGCCTGGCGCCAGTTTTTCGGCCCGGGCGTTCTCCGTTTTCGCCAGATTGCGTTGCGCCTTTGCTGCGGCCAGCGCCGCTTCCGCAGCCCTTACCGCTGCCTGTCTGGCGGTAATACGGCTTTGTGTCTGATGGTCGGTGAGTACGATGCGGGCTTCAATTTCCTCCCGGCGGCGGGCGACGCCTGCCAGTTGCGCGTCAAGTTCCTGAGCGCGCAGGTGGCTCTCCCGCTCGTCGATCCGGACCAGCACGTCCCCTTTGTGAACGGCATCGCCCGCAATGACGTCAACGGCGGTGACCCAGCCGGGCACCCGGCTGCTTATGGCGACGATGTCGGCTGCAACGCGGGCATCCGTGACAAAGACATGGGTAAACTGTTGCCAAAGCCACCAGCCGCCGGCCCCGATAACGATCAGCGCCGCCAGGATCGCACCATACAGTCGCAGTCGCAGTCGCCGTGGCCGGGCGCGGCCAGGCGGGGAAACCGCCTCTGACGCAGCTTGCGTCTCCTTGTCGGGGGCCGTGCGTAGATTGATTTCCGGATCGTCGCTCTGGCGCTCCGGGCGGTTCACTCGCTGGTCCATGGCTCACCTGTCTATCGGGATTTCATGCGTAAGCTGCATCGCCGTTTCCGCGCCACCCAGCTTGCCGGCGATCTTCTCGAAGACCTTCAGACAGGTCGTCACCTCCGCAGGGGATATGTCGGAGAGGATTTCCGCGCGAACCGCCGCTGTGGTTGCTTCGATTTGTTCCAGAATGGGAGTGGCCTTCGCGCGCAGGTGAACCGATTTGGTGCGGCGGTCGGCAGCTTCTGTTCGGCGTTCGATCAGCCCCTCGGCTTCAAGTCGGTCCAGCGTGCGCACAAGGGTCGGCCCCCGCACCCCGACCGCCTCGGCCAATTCGCGCTGGGTTGCCGCATGGGGCAGCCTAGAGAGTTGCAACAGTGTCAACCAGCGGGAGTCGGTGAGGCCGAAGGCGGCCAGCCGCCGGTCGATCTCGGCGCGCCATAACCGGGCGACCAGCCCGAGGTGGAGGCCGAATTGTTCCTGATCGTTGAGAGACCGCTTCATTTTATTGCCTGAATGGTTTCCTTTGTTATTATGATAGGTAGCTAGCTAATAAATGTCTAGAGGCAGGATCAAGCCCCGCCGCCTGTTCTGTCCGCAGCCTGCCCGGGAAGGCCCCTCATGGCGCTTATTGAAGGAGAACCGCACATGTACCAGACGATCCTCCTGGCCTATGACGGCAGCCAGCAAGGCCGTGAGGCGCTGGCTCAGGGGGCCGAGCTGGCCTCGCTTTGCCGGGCCCGTGTCTATCTCCTCGCCGTCGTCGCCCATGAGCTGGGTGTCGCACTCGCTGAAGCGGTGGCAGCCTCGGAAGACTTGCCGGAGCGTGAATATCAGGAAGTGCACCGCGTACTGACGGAAGGCGCTGAAGGATTGCGGCGGGCGGGACTGTCCGTGGAAACGCGTATCAGCATGGGCAACCCGGCCGAGGAGATCGGCCGAATGGCCCTTGAGGTCGGCGCGGATCTGATCGTGGTCGGTCACCGCGAACAGACGGCGCTGGCCCGGTGGTGGCGTGGCTCCGTCGGCGCCTCGCTGCTTGCCCACACGCCATGCAGCTTGTTGGTGGCCGTTTCGGGCACGAGGCCCGCTTGATGCGCTGCGCGCCCTAATTTTAATTTTGGGCCAGACCCTTAAGCCGCTGCGTCACTCGGGGTCTGACCCCTGTGCCCCAGCGCTCGGCGCTCGGCGCGGCTTTCTGTATAATGTCTGCCACATTCGATTTCTGGAGGGCTTCACATGTTGAAAGTCGGTTTTGTCGGTTGGCGTGGCATGGTGGGTTCCGTGCTGATGCAGCGGATGCTCGAGGATGGCGATTTCAAGGGCATCGAGCCGATCTTCTTCACGACCTCCCAGGTCGGCCAGGACGGTCCCGCCATCGGCGTCGACGTGCCTCCGCTCAAGGATGCCTTCGACCTGGAAGCCCTCAAGGCACTGGACGTGATCGTGACCTGCCAGGGCGGCGAGTACACCGAGAAGGTCTACGGCGATCTGCGTCAGGGTGGCTGGAAGGGCTACTGGATCGATGCCGCCAGCACCCTGCGCATGGCGGACGAGGGCACCATCGTCCTCGACCCGGTCAACCGCCACGTCATCGATGCCCAGCTGGCGAAGGGCGCCAAGACCTTCGTCGGCGGTAACTGCACCGTCAGCCTGATGCTGATGGGCCTCGGCGGCCTCTTCGAGGCGGATATGATCGAGTGGATGACCTCCATGACCTATCAGGCCGCCTCCGGCTCCGGCGCCAAGCACATGCGCGAACTGCTCAACCAGATGGGTAGCCTGCGTGACAGCGTGGCCGACGAGCTCGCCGATCCGGCCAGCGCCATCCTCGACATCGATCGCAAGGTCACGGCGGCGATGCGCTCGGGCGACTTCCCCACCGACAACTTCGGTGCCCCGTTGGCCGGCAGTCTGCTGCCCTGGATCGACAAGCCCATGGACAATGGCCAGAGCAAGGAGGAGTGGAAGGGCTCCGTGGAGACCAACAAGATTCTCGGCCTCCAGGACAACCCGATTCCCATCGATGGGCTCTGCGTGCGCATCGGTGCCATGCGCTCTCATAGCCAGGCCTTCACCATCAAGCTCAAGAAGGACGTCCCGATCGACGAGATCGAGGATCGCCTGGCCCGCCACAACGAGTGGGTCAAGGTGATTGCCAACGACAAGGACGCCACCATCGATGGCCTGACGCCCGCTGCCGCCACCGGCACCCTGAGCGTGCCGGTGGGTCGCCTGCGCAAGCTGGCCATGGGCGGCGAGTATCTCTCCGCCTTCAGCGTCGGTGACCAGCTGCTGTGGGGGGCGGCCGAGCCGCTCAAGCGGATGCTGAAGATCCTGCGCGAGCAGTAAGCCACGTGCGGTTGCCCATGACCGCATGAACGAAAGCGGGACGCCCATGTGGCGTCCCGCTTTCCGTTGGTCGTTGGGCGTTGGTCAGCCAGGATTCGCGCGTTTAGCGATCAATGGCTTATGTTGCGAGTACGATGGCCGGTGATGATCCGGGAGGGCGCCGGCGCAGGGAATGTGATACATAGTCACCATAATCACTAAGAAAATACTACCAGGCCGCCGCCGGGGCTCGGCGGGGCGCAGTGGAACGACGCAAGGGAACCCGATGAAACGCAAGCTGACACTCGCCATGCTGCTTTCGCTCTCCGCCGCCAGCCCGCTGGCGCTGGCCCTCGGCCTGGGGGAGGCCGAGGTCACCTCGACGCTCAATGCGCCGCTGCGGGCGAGCATCCCCTTGACGGACAGCAGCGGCCTGCAGGCCGATCTGCTCAATGTCTCGGTGGCCGATGAGCGCGCCTTCTCGGCGGCCGGCCTGCCCCGTACCCCGCTGGCGGCCAGCGTGAAGATGGACGTGACACGACGGCAGGGGCGCCTGATTGTCGACCTGACCACCGAGCGGGCCGTGCGTGAGCCCTGGGTCGATCTGCTGCTGCGCTTCGACTGGCCGGGTGGCCAGCAGCTGCGGGAAGTGACCCTGCTGCTCGATCCGCCGGACTATGACCAGCTCCCGGCCCTGGTCGCGGCGTCCTCGACCGCGCCGCGGGAAGCCGTTTCCGCGCCTCGCGCGTCTGCCCCGGCGGCAGAATCCTCCTCCCGCCCGCTGGCCCGCACCTCCGACGCGGGCGCGGGCAACCCCGCCTGGGTGCGCAGCGGCGACACCCTCTGGGCGGTGGCCGGCCGGCTGAGGCCGGGTAGCGGCATCAGCATGAACCAGATGATGGTCGCCCTGGTGGAGGCCAACCCGGAGGTCTTTCCTTCCGGCAACATCAACGCCATGCGGGCCGGCTTTACGCTGGTGGTGCCGTCCCGCGAGGCCATCGCGGCACGCGCCTCCGCCGAGGCCGACCGTGTCGTCCAGGCCATGAACCAGGCCTGGGCCAATCGCGGCAGCGGTGCGCCGGCGCGAGTGGCACTGGGCGGTCCCTCCGACGCCCCGGCATCGGCCGTGGCCAGCGCCCCGGCACAGCAGGGGGCCTCGGCGGAGCCTGCGGACGAGGTGCCGCCAGAGGCGGTCGAGGCGGCATCCAGCGATGCCGCCCCCAGTGGCGAGGACGCGACCAGCGCGGAGGGGCAGCGGCTGACGCTGCTCAGCGATGCCCAGGTGGCCGCCGAGGGCGGGGTGCCGATCGACGGCGTCTCGGATCAGCAGGAGGCTGAGTCGTCCGCCGGGACGCCGCCGGGGGAGGAGGCTGCCGCAGCCTCGCTGGCCATGCCTTCGGGTGCCACAGGGGAGGGGCCGTTTATCGACCCCGAGGTGCTGGCGCTGATCCAGGGTGGCGGCGAGCTGACCGAGGACCAGCGGCTGCTGCGCCTCGAGGCGCGTTGGCTCGAGAATCGCCAGGCCCTGGAGGCGGTTCGCAGCGAGCGTGACGAGCTGCAGTCCCAGCTCGGTGACCTTCGCGAGGAGCTGGACGCCATGCGTGACCAGCTGGCCGCGATAAGTGCCGGCGGGCAGGGCGCAGATGCCCCGGGCAGCGGTGGCGTGGTGGCCCCCGGCAGCGAGCCGGAACCTGCCCGGCAGGCGTCCTGGTGGGGCGCGCTCTACCAGGGCGGTACCGACCGCAACCTGATGCTGGGCGGCGCCGGGCTGGCACTGCTGCTGGCGCTGTGGGCCCTGGTGCGCCGCCGCCGCCGCGAGGAGAGCGAGCCGGCGCCGGTGTTCAACGAGGCGCGCCCGGTGGACCCGGCGGCCAGTGGCGTGGTGGTGCCGGGCGGCCCCCAGGCGCAGGAGGCCGATGTCCACGGCGACGACAGGGCGGCGCCGGTGCGCGAGTCCATGCCCGAAGCCGAGGCGATCAACGAGGCCGACATCTTCATCGCCTACGGGCGCTACGACCAGGCGCGTGAACTGCTGGAGTCCAGCCTGGCACGGGAGCCCGGCCGTGATGACCTGAGGCTCAAACTGCTGCGGGTGCAGCTGGAGCAGGGCGATCATGCGGCGGCAGCGCGCCAGGCCGAGCAGCTGCGCGCGGGTGGGGACCCGGATGTCCAGGCCCAGGTCGCCCAGCTGATGGAGCGCCATGTCCGCAACGCCCCGGCCGCCCCTGCGGCAGCGCCCGTGGCGGATACGCCGGCCGACCGGGCCATCTTCCCCAAGGCCGACGAGCTTCCCCCGCGGCGCTTCGATGACCCCGACGCGCCTGACGACCCGCACGCCCAGGACGACGCCGCGACGGACGAAGCGCCTTCTCGTGACACCCCCTCGGTTGAGGCACCGAAGGAAGCACGCGACACCCCCTCCGGCGAGGTGCCGAAGGAGGCGTCGGCTAGCCAGGCGGTGCCCGACGCAGCAGCCTCGGCCGGAGAGCCGGCCGATCCGCTGGCGCGCTATCGTCCGCCCGAGCTGGAGCCAGATCCGCAACCGGAGCCGCAGGAGGCTGAGGCCCCTTGGCCGGATGCCGCCGCGTCGTCCGATCCGGATGGCGAGGCGCTCGACGAGGTTTTGCCCGAGCAGGAGCCCAAAGGGGCCGATGAATTGCCGGCAGAGCCTCTGGCCACCCACCAGGCGGATAATGGACGCGAGATCATCGACTATCGTCCCCCGACCCTGGAGGAGCGCCCGGCGCCCCGCGAGGAGACGCCCATGCAGCCCAGCGTGGAGTTCACCTCGTCCGCTGGCGGAGGCCGCGAGGCAACGGATGCCATGCCTGGCATCAGGGCCGAGCGCGACATGCCCGAGGAGTGGGACGTCGAGGAGGTGGCCTTCCCGCCGCTGTCGCGGGATAATGCCCACTTTTCCGCGGTGGCTTCCTCTACCTCGACCCTGGCCGAGGCGCGGCGCCTGCTGGACGCCGGCGAGGCCGGCCAGGCCCGTGCGCTGCTCGAGAGCCTGATCGACGAGTCCGACGACCCGGATACCCGACAGGGGGCCCGCGAATTGCTGGACCAAACCCCGCCATGAGGCCGAATGACCCTTTTCCGATCCCTCGATGACCACCATCCCCTGACCGGCCGCCTGGCCATGGGGGTGGAGTACGACGGCAGCGCCTACTGCGGCTGGCAGCGCCTCAGGCATGCCCCCTCGGTGCAGGCGGCAGTGGAGGCGGCGCTGGCCAAGGTGGCGAACCAGTTCATCACCGTGCATGCCAGCGGTCGCACCGATTCCGGTGTCCATGCCACCCGCCAGATCATCCATTTCGATGCCCCGGTGCCTCGTTCGCAGAAGGCCTGGGTGTTCGGCGTCAATGCCAACCTGCCCCGGGATGTCGCGGTTCGCTGGATAAAGCCGGTCCCCGACAGCTTCCACTCCCGCTTCAAGGCCCTGGCTCGGCGCTACCGGTACGTGATTCTCAACCAGCCGAGCCGCCCGGTGCTGGAGCGGGCCTACGCCACCTGGTGTCGCGACCCCCTGGATGCCGAGGCCATGCATCGCGCCGCCCAGGCGCTGGTGGGTGAGCATGACTTCTCGAGCTTCCGTGCCGCCGGCTGTCAGTCGAAGACCCCCTGGCGCCACCTCCACTTCATCGAGGTACACCGTCACGGCCCGCTGGTGGTCGTCGACGTCCAGGGCAATGCCTTCCTGCACCACATGGTCCGCAATATCGTCGGTGCCCTGGTCACGGTGGGGCGCGGCGAGCGTGGCGACGACTACCTGACCGAGCTGATGGCCCTGAAGGACCGGCGGCTCGGCGACGTGACTGCCCCGGCCTGTGGTCTGCACTTCGTCGACTCACTCTACGACGAGGCGTGGGGGCTGCCCCGCGAACCGCTGGGCCCCAATCTGCTGGCCTTCCTCGGCGAGTGGACCGGCGAGCGGCCGTTGCCCGACTGCCCGATGGTCGAGTTTCGCCGCGGCATGCCTGTAGCGGCAGGTGAGCACGTTTAATAGCCTCGGTCTTATGCTTGATGTAGAGGGAGCCGAGAGTGCAGCGTAGCCCTTGGGGGCTCCCCACGAATGACGTGACGATATCGGCATGTTCGAAGGTGTTTGCGCCTCATTCGAGCACGGTGCCGCGCCCCTGGGGTCTGACCCCGCTGCCACATATTGCACCAACCCTTTGATATCACTGAGCACTCAACAAGCTGGGGGTCAGACCCCAAGGGCTACGCCGAGCTCTCTGTCCCTCCACCAGAAGAGGTTACTCCCATGCCCCTGCGTACCCGCATCAAGTTCTGCGGCCTGACCCGTCCCGAGGATGTCGATGCCGCCGTGGCCGCGGGTGCCGATGCCCTGGGCTTCGTGCTCTGGCCGGGCAGCAAGCGTGCCATCGATGCGGAGAGGCTGGCCGAGCTCTGCGCCAGGGTGCCGGCCTTCGTCACCCGGGTCGGTCTCTTCGTCGACCCGGCTCCGGCACTGGTGGCACGCTGCGCCGAGCACCTGGACCTGCTGCAGTTCCATGGCGACGAGTCCCCCGCGGCCTGCATGGCCGCCGGCCGCCCCTGGATCAAGGCATTGCGCATGCGCGATGGCCTCGATCTCCACGCCGCCGCCGAGGCCTACGGCGGGGCGCGGGCGCTGCTGCTGGACGCCTACCGGCCGGGCGTGCCGGGAGGCACCGGCGAGACCTTCGACTGGTCGCGAATCCCCGCAAGCCTGGCAAAACCTGTTATCCTCGCCGGAGGCCTGACGCCGGACAATGTGGCCGAGGCGATCGCGGCCGTGGCCCCCTTCGCCGTGGATGTTTCCGGCGGCATCGAGGCCGCCCCCGGCGTCAAGGATGCCGCGCGCATGGCGGCTTTCCAGCGGGCCGTGCGCCGGGCCGATGACGCGCGTTGCGGCGCTTGACCCGTTCGCTTCACCCCGTTTCCCCTACACCCCTTCTGGCGACCCTATGAGGTGTCTTTCGTGAGCAAGTTCAGTGACCTGACCCGACTGCCGGATGCCCGCGGCCATTTCGGCGCCTACGGCGGTCGGTTCGTCTCGGAGACCCTGAGCTTCGCCCTGGATGAGCTGGAGAAGACCTACCTGAGTCTTCGCGACGACCCGGCCTTCCAGGCGGAATTCGACTATGACCTGGCCCATTACGTGGGCCGCCCGTCACCGCTCTACCATGCCGAGCGATGGTCGAAGCAGCTCGGCGGGGCACAGATCTGGCTCAAGCGCGAGGACCTCAACCACACCGGCGCCCACAAGGTGAACAACACCATCGGCCAGGCGCTGCTCGCCAAGAAGAGCGGCAAGCCGCGGGTCATCGCCGAGACCGGCGCCGGCCAGCACGGCGTGGCGACGGCCACCGTGGCAGCGCGGCTGGGGCTAAAGTGCGAGGTCTACATGGGCGCCGAGGACGTGCAGCGCCAGAAGCTCAACGTCTACCGCATGCGCCTGCTGGGGGCCAACGTCATCCCGGTGGAGTCCGGTACCCGTACGTTGAAGGACGCCATGAACGAGGCGCTGCGCGACTGGGTGACCAATGTCGACGACACCTTCTATATCATCGGCACCGTGGCCGGGCCGCATCCCTATCCGATGCTGGTGCGCGACTTCAATGCGGTGGCCGGGCGCGAGGCGCGTGAGCAGTCCTTCGTGGAGTTCGGCAAGCTGCCCGATGCGCTGATCGCCTGCGTGGGCGGTGGCTCCAATGCCATGGGCCTCTTCTATCCGTTCGTCGAGGATGACGACGTCGCCATGTACGGCGTCGAGGCCGGTGGCGATGGCGTCGAGACCGGCCGCCATGCCGCGCCCCTGGCCTCCGGCGCGCCCCGCGGCGTGCTGCACGGCAACCGTACCTACCTGATGTCAGATGAGGGAGGGCAGGTCTCCGACACCCACTCCATCTCGGCGGGCCTGGACTACCCCGGCGTCGGTCCCGAGCATGCGCTGTGGAAGGACGTGGGCCGGGTCAACTATGTCGCCGCCAACGACACGGAGGTCCTCGAGGCCTTCCGCGAGCTGACCCGCGTCGAGGGCATCATGCCGGCCCTGGAGTCCGCCCATGCCCTGGCCTATGCCAAGGTGCTGGCCCCCACCATGCGTCCCGACCAGAACATCGTGATCAACCTCTCCGGCCGCGGTGACAAGGACATCATGACCGTGGCAAAGATCGACGGGATCGAATTCTAGATGACGGCCCAGACCATGAATCGTATCGACCAACGCTTCGCCGCGCTCAAGGCCGAGGGCCGCCGCGCGCTGATTCCCTACATCACCGCCGGTGACCCGGCACCCGCGCATACCGTCGGCTTCATGCACGCCCTGGTGGAAGCCGGGGCCGACATCATCGAACTGGGGGTGCCGTTCTCGGACCCCATGGCCGATGGGCCGGTGATCCAGAAGGCCTGCGAGCGCGCCCTCAGGCACGGCGTGCGACTCTCCCACCTGTTCGAGATGGTGCGCGAGTTCCGCCAGACCGACGGCGAGACCCCGGTGGTGCTGATGGGCTACCTCAATCCGGTGGAGCGCATCGGCCTTGCGGCCTTCGCCGATCAGGCCGCCGAGGCCGGCGTCGACGGCGTGCTGATCGTCGACATGCCGCCCGAGGAGGCCGACGAGGTGGGGCCGCTGCTCAAGTCCCGCGGGCTGGCCTCGATCTTCCTCGTCGCCCCTACCACCTCTCGCGCCCGGGCCGCTACAATATGTGCCCACGGCGAGGGCTACATCTACTATGTTTCGCTGAAGGGCGTGACCGGCTCGGCGACCCTCAATGCCGAGGACGTGGCCGAGCACCTGGCGCCGCTGCGCGAGCTGACCGACCTGCCGCTGTGCGTGGGCTTCGGCATCCGCGACGGGTCCTCCGCCGCCGAGGTGGGCAAGGTGGCCGATGGCGTGGTCGTCGGCTCGGCGCTGGTCAACCGCATCGCCGAGAATGCGGAGCGTCCCGAGGCGATCCCGGCCGCCCTGAAGGCGGTACTGGGGGAGATGCGCCAGGCCCTGGACGCCTGATCCGCGCCCGTCGCCAACCGAATCGACCCTGCCCCCGGCGCCGCCGGGGGCATCAGCCTATACGGAAGTGTTTCTGACATGAGCTGGCTAGACAAGATCGTGCCCTCGGTGGGCCGCATCCAGCGCAAGGATCGCCGGGCGAGCGTGCCTGATGGCCTGTGGCGCAAGTGTCCCAAGTGCGAGGCGGTGCTCTATCTCCCCGAGCTGGAGAAGCACCATAACGTCTGCCCCAAGTGCGACCACCATCTGCGGCTGACCGCCCGCAAGCGGCTGGACTGGTTCCTGGACAAGGAGGGCCGCGAAGAGATCGCTGCCAACCTCGAGCCGGTGGATCGCCTCAAGTTTCGCGACTCCAAGAAGTACAAGGACCGCCTGGCGGCGGCCCAGAAGGAGACCGGCGAGAAGGATGCGCTGATCGCCATGCGCGGCTCCCTGGAGGGGCTGCCGGTGGTGGTGGTGGCCTTCGAGTTCACCTTCATGGGTGGCTCCATGGGGGCCGTGGTGGGGGAGAAGTTCGTGCGTGCCGCGACCGTTGCCCTGGAGGAGGGTATCCCGCTGATCTGCTTCTCCGCCTCCGGCGGCGCACGGATGCAGGAGGCGCTCTTCTCGCTGATGCAGATGGCCAAGACCTCGGCGGCCCTGGAGAAGCTCAAGCAGGCCGGCGTGCCCTACATCTCGGTGCTGACCGATCCGGTTTTCGGGGGTGTCTCGGCGTCCCTGGCGATGCTCGGCGACCTCAACGTGGCCGAGCCCAATGCGCTGATCGGCTTCGCCGGGCCCCGGGTCATCGAGCAGACGGTCCGCGAGCAGCTGCCGGAAGGCTTCCAGCGCAGCGAGTTCCTGCTCGAGCACGGCACCGTGGACATGATCGTGCCGCGTGGCGAGATGCGCGAGCGACTGGGCGGCGTGCTGCGCAAGCTCAGCCACTGGCCGGTGGCCGGGCAGGGCGCTGACGTCGGCGACGAGCCCGATCTCGTCCAGGCGGCCGAGCAGGCCGAGCACGAAGAGGGCCTGGCGATGACCGGCCCGTCGTCGGCCGCCGAGCCGGAGGTCGACAGCGATGTCGAGCAGGCCGGCGAGCGCCCCGATCCGGCGCGCTGATCGATCGGCATGAGCGATCACGCCCTTCCCGATACGCTTCCGGCCTGGCTGGCGCGGCTGGAGGCGGCCCACCCGGTCGGCATCGACCTCGGCCTCGAGCGTGTGGCCGAGGTCGCGCGTCGCATGGGCCTGTTCGATGCTCCCCTTGCCGGCCGGGTCATCACCGTGGCCGGTACCAACGGCAAGGGGTCGACCGTGGCCATGCTCGAGGCACTGGCCCGGGCCCATGGTCTCCCCACAGCGACCTACACCTCGCCCCACCTGCTGCGCTACAACGAACGCCTGCGTCTCGACGGCCAGGAGACCGATGACGCGACGCTGATCGCTGGCTTCGAGGCGGTGGAGGCGGCGCGTCTGGCGGGCGAGCCCGTCAGCCTGACCTACTTCGAGGTGGGTACCCTGGGGGCGCTGTGGGCCATCGCCCGAGGGCGAGCGGACCTGGCGATCCTCGAGGTCGGTCTCGGCGGCCGGCTGGATGCGGTCAACATCATCGACCCGGACGTGGCGGTGATCACCACCGTGGCCCAGGACCACGCCGCCTTCCTCGGCACCGACCTGCAGGGCATCGGCCGCGAGAAGGCTGGCATCCTGCGTGCCGGTCGGCCTGCGGTGCTGGGCAGCACGACGCTGCCGGACAGCGTGCGCCAGGTGGCTAGCGAACTCGGCGCCGCCATTTATGCCCTGGATGAGTCGTTCTGCCGTGAGGGAGAAGGTGAAGGCTGGCGCTTCCGGAGCTTTCGGAGCCTTTTTGGGGGCAGACCCCAGTCAAGTGGCCCTTTTGGGGTCAGACCCCAGCCAAGTCGCCAGGTCCAGCATGGTGCACTTTTCCAGCAGCGACCCCCTCATCCGGGGTCTGACCCCAAAACGCTCACCGATCTCCCCGACCCGGGCCTACCCCTGGACAATGCCGCCACGGCCCTGCAGGCCCTGAGCCTGGTCGGTGTCGATCTGGACGCGGACGCTTGTCGCCGCGCTCTTGCCGGTGTGCATCTGCCGGGGCGCCTGCAGTGGCTGGGACAGTGGTGCCTGGATGTCGGCCACAACCCCCATGCCGCCGGCTATCTGGCCCAGCGCCTGACGGCGCGCCCCTGCACGGGACGCACCATCGCCCTGCTGGGCATGCTCGCCGACAAGGATGCCGATGGCGTGATCGCCGTCCTGTCGCCGGTGGTGGATGCCTGGGTGCCGGTGAGCCTCGCGGGGGAGCGTGCCCGCACGGCGGATGACCTGGCCGAGCGCCTGGCCCGCCACGGCGGTGAGGTGTGGCATCGCGGCAGCTCGCCGGTCGAGGCGGCCGAGTGGCTGGCGGCTCGGCTCGCACCCGAGGATCGGGTGCTGGTCTGCGGCTCCTTCTTCACCGTGGCCGAGGTGCTGGAATGGTGGCTGGCGGCGAGCAAGGCATCGGATCAGACTGCAGGGGAAGATACGCTCATCGACGAGGGAGCGAGATGAAATACGGAATGCGAGAACGTCTCAGCGGAGCAGTGATCCTGATCGCCCTGGCGGTGATCTTCGTCCCCATGCTGTTCGACGATCCTGCACCGCGCAGCGAGCGCCCCCGGCCGGTGATGACCATCGAGCAGCCGGTGGAGGTCGAGCGTCGTGACGTGCCCGACCCGCAGCCCCCGTCGAGCCTCGGGCAGATCCAGTCGCCCGATGGGGTGTCGTCGCCTGGCCAGGAGGCCGCGCAGGATCGGGGCGAGCCGGAATCCGAGCAGGCGGTCGAGGCCGTCGCCGAGGGGGCGTCCGGGGTGCCCGCCGAGGATCCCATCGCCGAGCTGGCGCGTGCCGCCGATCAGCGCTTGTCGAGCCAGGCTGAGCAAGCGAACCGCGAGCCGGCCCCCGAGGGCCAGTGGGCTGTCCAGGTAGGCAGTTTCGGAAAGCCGGCCAACGCCGAGCGTCTCGAATCGAACCTGTCCGCGCAGGGGCTGCCCGTTTACAGCCGCGTCCGCGATAATGGTCTGATGACCGTCTATGTCGGCCCCTATGCGACCTCCCGCGAGGGCGAGGAGGTGATGGCCAAGCTCAAGGCCGAGTCCAATCTCCAGGGCCTGCTGGTGCGGGCGGGCAACTGAGCATGGCGCTGACCTGGATCGACTGGCTCTTCGTGGCGGTGCTGGTGGTGACCGGGCTGACCGGCTTCCTGCGCGGGCTGATCCGCGAGGCGCTAGGGCTGGCCGCCTGGATCATCGCCCTGCTGGCCGCGCGGCTGCTGGCCGAGCCGGTGGCGGACCTGTTCTCCGAGGTGATCGACAATCCCGATGGACGACTAGTGCTGGCCTTCGTGCTGGTGATCTTTGCGGTGATTCTGCTTTCCGGCATCATCATCCGCCTGGTCCATGCCGCCGTGGAGTGGGTCGGCATGGGGTTCCTGAACCGGGTGACTGGTGCCGCCTTCGGCATGGCCAAGGGGGCGGCGATCCTGGTGCTGGCGACCATCCTGCTCAGCCTGACGCCGCTGGTGCAGCTGCAGGCCTGGCAGGAGGCCGAGCTGCGGCCGAGCTTCGAGCAGCTGCGCGACTGGGCGGTGAGCCATCTCGAAGGCTGGGAAGGGCGCCTGCCCGAGACGCCGGCGTCGCTGCGCGAGCTCTCGCTGCCGCGTCCGGACCAGCCGCCGGCCACTCAGCTCGAGTCGGCACCGGACGACGCCACCGAGGCGATGCCCCCCTGACCAAATACGAATCCCGGGGCGGGCCGGACACGGTCCCGTCCCGACTCTTCAAGGCAATTACCAGGCAAGCGAGGTAAGGTAGAATGTGCGGTATCGTGGGCCTGATGGCCAAGCAGGCGGTGAACCAGGGCATCTATGACGCCCTGACTGTGCTCCAGCATCGCGGACAGGATGCCGCCGGCATGATGACCTGGCATGAGGGCCGCTTCCTGTTGCGCAAGAGCAACGGCCTGGTGCGTGACGTCTTCCACACCCGCCACATGGCACGCCTCAAGGGCAACCTGGGCATCGGCCATGTGCGCTATCCCACCGCGGGCTCCTCCAGCGAGGCGGAATCGCAGCCGTTCTACGTCAACTCGCCCTACGGCATCACCCTGGCCCACAACGGCAACCTGACCAATTCCGACCAGCTCAAGCAGGAGCTGTTCTCCTCCGACCTGCGCCACATCAACACCAGTTCCGACTCGGAGGTGCTGCTCAACGTCTTCGCCCACGAGCTGGGCAAGCAGGGCCTGCACCTGGAGCCCGGCGACATCTTCGACGCGGTGCGACGCGTATATCGTCGCTGCCGGGGCGGCTACGCCGCGGTGGCGATCATCAACGGCGTGGGGCTGGTGGCCTTCCGCGATCCCCACGGCATCCGTCCGGTGGTGTTCGGCACCCGCGACGAAGGACAGGGGCAGGAGGTGATGATCGCCTCCGAGTCGGTGGCGCTGGACGTCGGCGGTTTCGAGCTGCACCGTGACCTGGCCCCGGGCGAGGCGATCTTCGTCGACATGACCGGCGCCATCCATACCCAGCAGTGTGCCGATCATCCGCGGCTTGCCTCCTGCATCTTCGAGCACGTCTACCTGGCACGCCCCGACTCCATCCTCGACGGTGCCTACGTCTACGGCACTCGCATGCAGATGGGCCGCAAGCTCGGCGACCGGATCCAGAGCGAGTGGCCGGAGCACGACATCGACGTGGTGATCCCGATTCCCGACACCTCGCGCACCTCGGCACTCGAGCTCGCCCAGTACCTGGGCGTGACCTATCGCGAGGGCTTCATGAAGAACCGCTACATCGGACGGACCTTCATCATGCCGGGCCAAACCCAGCGCAAGAAATCGGTACGTCAGAAGCTCAACGCCATCGGCGTCGAGTTCAAGGACAAGAACGTGCTGCTGGTGGATGACTCCATCGTGCGCGGGACCACCTGCAAGCAGATCATCCAGATGGCCCGCGAGGCCGGGGCGCGCAAGGTCTACTTCGCCTCGGCCGCGCCGCCGGTGCGCTATCCCAACGTCTATGGCATCGACATGCCGGCGGCCAGCGAGCTGATCGCCCATGGTCGCAGCGAGGCTGAAGTGGGTGAGCTGATCGGCGCCGATCGGATCTTCTATCAGGATCTCGACGACCTGAAGGCCGCCTGCCGCGAGGTGAACCCGGAACTCGAGGCCTTCGACTGTTCGGTGTTCGATGGCAAGTACGTCACCGGCGATATCGATGAGCGTTACCTGTCGGACCTCGAGGCCTCGCGCAGCGACGACGCCAAGCAGCAACGCAGCGCCGGCGACCATGCCCTGGTGGGGATGCACAACCAGGAAGATGACATCGATGACTGAGGGGTACGTCATGCAGCAGGATCAGACACCGCAGCAGGAATGGGAGCTGGAGACCCTGGCGATCCGTGCCGGCCACCAGCGTACCCATGAGCAGGAGCATGGCGAGCCGATCTTCCCGACCTCGAGCTTCGTCTACGGCAGCGCCGCCGAGGCGGCGGCCAAGTTCAGCGGCGAGCAACCAGGCAACATCTACTCGCGTTTCACCAACCCCACGGTGCGTACCTTCGAGCAGCGCCTGGCAGCCATGGAGGGGGGCGAGCGCTGCGTTGCCACCAGCTCCGGCATGGCGGCGATCCTGGCCACGGCGCTGGCCCTGCTGCAGTCGGGCGACGAGATCGTGGCCTCACGCTCGCTGTTCGGCTCCACGGTCAGCCTGTTCGATAAGTACCTGGGCAAGTTCGGCATCACCACGCGCTACGTGGAGCTGTCGAACCTCGAGGCCTGGGAGGCGGCGATGACGCCTGCCACCCGGCTGCTGTTTGCCGAGACACCTTCCAACCCGCTCTCCGAGGTGGTGGACATCGCGATGCTGGCCAGGATCGCCCGGCGCCATGAGGCGTGGCTGGCCATCGACAATTGCTTCCTGACCCCGGCGTTGCAGAAGCCCATCGCCCTGGGCGCCGACCTGGTGATCCATTCCGCCACCAAGTACCTGGATGGGCAGGGCAGGGCGATCGGCGGTGCCGTGGTGGGGCGCGACAAGGAACTCGAGGAGGTGTTCGGGGTGGTGCGTACCTGCGGTCCCTGCCTGAGCCCCTTCAATGCCTGGATCTTCACCAAGGGCCTGGAGACACTCAACCTGCGCATGCGGGCACACTGCGAGAACGCCCAGATTCTGGCCGAGTGGCTGGAGGGGCATCCCGCGGTGGCGCGGGTTCACTACAGCGGCCTGGCCACGCATCCGCAGCACGCGCTCGCCAGCCGCCAGCAGCAGGGCTACGGGGCGGTTCTGGGCTTCGAGGTGAAGGGCGGACGCGAGGCAGCCTGGTCGGTAATCGATGCGACCCGCATGATCTCCATCACCGGCAACCTGGGGGACGTCAAGACCACCATCACCCATCCGGGCACCACCACCCATGGACGCCTCTCGCAGGACCAGAAGGATGCCGCCGGCATCGCCGAGGCACTGATCCGCGTGGCGGTCGGGCTGGAGGCCATGGAAGACATCCGCGCCGACCTGGCCCGCGGGCTCGACGCGCTGGTGTGAGCTCGGTTCGTTCACCCGTCGATCAGGGGTCTCCCCGTCGCATGTACGGCCATGACGGCCAGTGTGGTTTTTCCGAATGGAGCGTTCGGCTTTTTTCAGCGGATGACGATGATGCGCTGCGGTAAGCTGTTGCGATTGATACGACGCGGACCGAGGCATCTGAACATGTGGAAGAACACCCGCAGCGGCTGGGGGCTGGTCAGCATCCTGCTGCACTGGATCAGTGCTCTGGCCATCCTCGGCCTCTTCGTCCTGGGCTGGTGGATGACCGGGCTCGGCTACTATGACAGCTGGTACAACCTGGGGCCCTGGTGGCATCGCTCCATCGGCATGTTGCTGCTGTTCGTCACCCTGATTCGTGTGGTGTGGCGCATCGTCACCCCGGTGCCGGTATCGAAGGGGCATCGCCTCGAGCGCCTGGCCGGCCATCTCGGCCACATTGGCCTCTATGGGCTGATGCTGGTGGTGCTGGTCAGCGGCTACTTGATCTCCACCGCCGATGGCAAGGGCATCAGCGTGTTCGACGCCTTCGTGGTGCCCGCGCTGATCAGCGGTCTGCCCCAGCAGGCCACCGTGGCCGGCCAGGTCCACTGGTACGGCGCCCTGGCCCTGATCCTGCTGGCGGCGGGACATACCCTGGCCGCCCTGAAACACCATTGGGTCGATCGTAATGACGTCCTGTGGCGCATGGTCGACCCGCGTCGTTCCCATCGCCCCTGAGGCGATATCCTTTCTCGATACACCCGCAAGCCTGACACACCCGCAAGGAGAGATACCTGATGATCAAGAAGACCGCCATCGCCACTGCGTTGAGTGCCGCTGCCCTGATCGGCGCCAGCCAGGCCCAAGCCGCCGACTACGCCATCGATACCGATGGCCAGCACGCCTTCGTGCAGTTCAAGATCAGCCACCTGGGTTACTCCTACATCCTCGGCAGCTTCGAGGAGTTCTCCGGTAGCTTCAGCTACGACCCCGAGAACCTGGAAGCCGCGGCAGCCAGCGTGGAAGTCGACGTGACGAGTCTCAACAGCAATAATGCCGAGCGTGACAAGCACTTCAAAAGCGAGGACTTTCTGGACGCGGGCGAGTATCCCACCGCTACCTTCAACTCCACGGGTTTCGAACCGACCGGCGACAACGAAGGTGTGCTGACGGGTGAGTTGACCCTGCACGGTGAGACCCACGAGATCGAGATGCCGGTCACCCTGCTGGGTGAGGGCGAGGATCCCTGGGGGGGCTATCGTGCTGGCTTCGAGGGCTCCACCACCCTCACACTGGCCGACTACGGTATCGACATGGGCGACTTCCCCGAGGTGATGCACGAGCTCGAGCTCTATGTGACCTTCGAGGGTGTGCGCCAGTAAGGCCTACCCCGCGGCTCGACCCGCAGGCAGTAAGACGCCCCCCGGAGCATCTCCGGGGGGCGTTTCGTTGCGGGGTCAGCGGTGGGAGTCAGCGGGTCTCGTTGAGCACCGCGTCGGGGAAGTGTCGACGTAGGATGCGGTTTTGAAACTCATCCACGAAGCGGCTGTTGATGATGATGATGAAGCGCTCGAAGGGCGCATCGGCATCTTCCTGGTGAATGCCGTCCACGCTGTGGTAGAGGCGGTCGTCACGCAGGTGCAGGATGTCGCCAGGGGCGAGGGTCGTGTCGACCAGGGGCTGAGTTCCCGCCTTGTCGGCATAGAGGTGGTTATCGCCCCCGGCGACATTGTGGCGGTTCAGCACCAGGATGCTCAGCGCCTTGCAGCCGTCGGCATGGATACCCTGGCCCTGCAGGGGATCGACCATGCCCTCGCCGCGAACGCCGGTGATCTGCATCAGGATGGGCTCGTTGGGCTTCAGGTCCCACAGCCGGGCCCAGGCGCGCACGAAGGCTTTCACATCCGGGCGGGCCATGAACTCGGGCGTCAGCGGCTCATAGTAGCGCAGGCGGTCCGCCATGCTCTCGGCATCATTGAAGGCGCCACCCTGCGCCATGGGGCAATGGCCCATATCATAGACCTCGCCCCGCTCATCCAGGGTCAGCCAGGACATGCGCTTCCAGCGACGGTTGACGTAAGGGTCTCTGGGCAGGTCGGCGATAGACGCCTGCCAGGCCTCGAGATCCACCCGGGAGCGCACTTCGGTCCTGGCCCAGTCCTGCCGCTGCAGGGCGCTGGTGACGTCCGGCGACCAGTAGTCGGCTACCGGGTCGAGGGGCATGGTAGCGGGATCGAAGCCGTACTTGAGGGTATCGAGTTTCATGGGGTCTTCTCCATTGGGTCGTGGGCGTGATTGCCCGGTGGTTGCCCGAAAGCCCGGGCAACCTAGGAAAAAGAGAAGATTTGCAACGAAATGTCAAAAAATGTACGAGACTTGTCCTACTGGTTGGCTGGAATCTTTCATTGAAACGTCGGAGGCCAACGCCTGGCCGAGCCGCCATACCGTGTAGGATATTTCCTACACATGCAGGTAGGATGAGGGTTCACGATGTCGCACGATGGGGCCATCCAGCCTCATGATGAGAGGCGGTATCGTCTTCCAAAGACGAGGGTGCGAATGAGCGGTCGCGATACCGGCTTCCGGCATTGGCTGGCACTTCGGTGGCAAGAGGTTAGAGCGAGAAGGCCCGATGCCCGGGACGATGGCGTCCGGGACGATGTCGAAGTCGTGCGCCGCCAGTACCTGGAGAGCGAGCAACGCTTCCGGGCCCTGCTGGAGAGCCTGCCCAAGGTGGCGGTTCAGGGCTATGATCACGAGCGGCGGGTGATCTACTGGAACGAGGCCAGCACCCGGCTCTATGGCTATGCCCCCGAGGAGGCCCAAGGCCAGTTGTTGGAAGAGCTGATCATCCCGGTGCCGATGCGCGAGCCGGTGATACAGGCGCACCGGGCCTGGGTGCGGGAAGGCGTCGAGATTCCTGCCGATGAGCTCGAGCTCCAGCACAAGAGCGGGGAGCTGGTCCCGGTCTTCTCCCACCATGTCATGCTCGGCGAGCACACCGATGACCCGCTGATGTTCTGTGTCGACGTGGACCTTTCGGACCAGAAGCGGGCGCATCGTGAGCTGGATTTCGCCACGCGCTTCGATTCGCTGACCCACCTGCCCAATCGCCAGACCTTCGAGGCGCAGCTGGACGAGGCCATCGCCGACTCTCGCCGACAGGACGCCGGGCTGGTCCTGGTCTACCTGGACATCGACCACTTCGTGGAGATCAATGACGCCCTGGGCTACGAGCAGGGTGATCGGCTGCTGGTCGAACTGACCCGGCGGCTGCATCGGGCGACGCGAACCTCCGACCTGATGTCTCGACTCTCCAGCGATGAGTTCGTGATCGCCTTCCCGGGCTTCCTGCGCGAAGACGTCCTCTCGCAGCTGGTCCACAAGGTCCAGCAGGTGTTGCGTGCTCCCTTCCTGATGGATGGTTCCCGGCGCCACGTGACGGCCTGCCTGGGTGTCAGTCTCTATCCGGACAACGGCGATACGGCGCGCGAACTGATCCGCAATGCCGATGTGGCCAAGAACCGGGCCAAGCTGGATGGCCGCGGCAGCGTGTGGTTCTTCGACCAGCAACTCCACGACGAGCTGCTCCACCAGCATCGCCTCGTCGACCGACTGGAGCAGGCCCTGGACAGTGGAGAACTCTCGCTGCATTACCAGCCCCAGGTATCTCCCGTCAGCGGTCGCATCGAGAACCTCGAAGCGCTCCTGCGCTGGCAGCCGGCGGAGGGTCCGCCGATCTCGCCAGCCGAGTTCATTCCCCTCGCCGAACGCTCCGACCTGATCCATCGTCTCGGTGACTGGGTCATGGAGACCGCCTGCCATCAGCGGGCGCTGTGGCGTGATGCCGGCCTGGCACTCGAGCGCATCGATATCAATTTCTCCGGCCGGCAGATGAGCCGGCCCGACGTCTTCCAGCGCTTCGAGGCCTGCCTGGCACGCCATGGTCTCGGGCCCCGCCATATCGGTCTCGAGCTCACCGAGAATGTGCTGATCGAGGCCGACGACAGGATCCTGGAGGGGTTACACCGGCTCCACCACCTGGGCTTTCGCATCGCCATCGATGATTTCGGCACCGGCTACTCGTCGCTCAGCTATCTCAAGCACTTCCCGGTCACGGCACTCAAGATCGATCGAACCTTCGTGCGGGATGCCCCGGACCACCCCGAGGATCGGGCCATCATGGAGGCCGCGATCTTCATCGGCCATCGCCTGGGCCTCGAGGTCGTGGCCGAAGGCGTCGAGAACTGTGAACAGCTGACGTTGATCCGGGAGTTGCGCTGCGACCTGGTCCAGGGGTTCTATTTCTTCCGTCCCATGCCCGCCCTGGAAATGGAGCGCGTCCTGGGCGGGCTGGTGACGGGACACCAGGGGGTTTCGGGCTGAGTCTGGCGCCCGCTTGGCGTAGAATGCCAGCCTTCCGAACGACCACGGAGCCCCTGTGAATCCCCCCGACAAATCCCGTTCCTCGCTTGGCCTGACTCTCTGGCGCCAGACCTGGCCCATGGCCATCGGCGTGCTGGCACTGCTCGGCTTCCAGCTGGTGGACAGTGCCTTCATCGCGCGACTCGGCACGGCACCGCTGGCCGCCCAGTCCTTCACTTTCCCGCTGTCCTTTCTGGTCATCGGCATTCAGGTCGGCATGGGGATCGCCATCGCGGCGCTGATATCGCGTGCCCTGGGGGCAGGGGAGTCCACCCGGGCACGGCGACTGGGCAGTCTGGTACTGCTGGTGGGGACCGTCACCATCGCCCTGCTGGTGCTGCTGCTGTGGGCCATCCAGGCGCCCGTCTTCGCCCTGCTGGGGGCCGATGAGTCCACCCGTGAGCTGATCCAAGCCTACTGGGCGCCCCAGCTGCTGGCGGCCTGGTTGGGGGCGTTGCTCTATTTCGGCTATAGCCTGTTCCGGGCCCATGGGGACACCTGGCTGCCCGGCAAGATGATGGTGATCACCAGCCTGGTCAACCTGTGCCTCGACCCATTGCTGATCTTCGGCATCGGTTCCTGGCCGGGGTTGGGTCTGCCCGGGGCGGCGTGGGCCACCTCGATCGCCTTCGCGACGGGCCTGCTGGTGCTGAGCCGTCGGCTGGGAGGCATGGGCTGGTTGGCGGCCGAGGGACTGCTCGGGGAGCTGCGCCGTTCACTGGTGCCCTTCGCCGGCATTGCCGGGCCGGCCATGATCAGCCAGCTGATGCCGCCCCTGGCGGCCATGCTCGCCATTTCGGTGGTGGCCTCCCTCGGCGAGGCTCAGGTGGCGGCCTGGGGGCTGGCCAGTCGCCTGGAAACCCTCTCACTGATGGTGGTGCTGGCCATGACCATGTCGCTGCCGCCCTGGCTCGGGCGCTGTTACGGCGCCGGGGACTGGGACCAGATACACCGGCTGATGCGCTTGGCGCTCCGGGTGGTGGTGGTCTGGCAGCTGTCGCTGGGGATCCTGATGGCCCTGGCCTCTCCCTGGGTGGCGCTCGCGCTTTCCGGCAATCCCGAGGTGCGTGATGACCTGGCGACGCTGATTCGCTTCCTGCTGCCAAGCTATGCGGCGCTGGGAGTCTGCATGATCGTGGTCTCGGCGGGCAACGCCCTAGGCTGGCCGCTGCGCGCCATGCTGATGTCGGCCGCTCGGCTGTTCGTCTTCTACCTGCCCTGTCTCTGGGCCGGAGCCTGGCTGGGGGAGCTGCTCGGCCTGGCCATGGGCGCGGCGCTGGGTAATCTGCTGGCGGGTCTGGTGGCCTGGCAGGTGCTGCGACGCATCCTCGCCAGCCCCCGCCGGCAGCCAGGGAAGATGGATAGTGCCATCTTGTAGATATTATGACTGATACAGGGTAATGGCCTGAAATTTCCGGCAAATCTTCAATATATCGACTATGCCAGAATCGACAACGCCCGGGCCGATGACCCGGGCGTTGTCGATTCCGAGGGTGCCGAGATCAGTTGACCGCGGCGATCGCCTTGGCCAGGTAGGGCAAGTTTTCGTGGGAGAAGCCGGCCACGTTGGCGCGGCCCGAGCGCACCATGTAGATGCCGAACTCGTCGCGCAGGCGGTCGACCTGCTCGGCCGTCAGGCCGGTGTAGGAGAACATGCCACGCTGCTCGGCCACGCAGGCATATTTCTGGTCCAGGCCGAAGGGCTTGAGGGCCTCGACGAAGTCGCGACGCAGCGTATTGATGCGGTCGCGCATCTCGGTGAGCTCCTCGCGCCAGCTGGCCGCGAGCTCCGCGGAGTGCAGGATCTCGCTGACGATGGACCCGCCGTGGGCCGGCGGGTTGGAGTAGTTCTCGCGGGCCACGATGGCGATCTGCGAGCGGACGTTCTCCATCTGCTCCTGGTTCTTCGCCACCATGATCAAACAGCCGGTACGCTCGCAGTAGATGCCGAAGTTCTTGGAGCAGGAGCTGGTGATGATGACCTCGTCGAGGTTCTCGGCCATCAGGCGAACCCCGTAGGCGTCCTCTTCGAGCCCTTCGCCGAAGCCCTGGTAGGCGAAGTCGATCAGCGGCAGCAGGTGGCGCTCGCGAACCACTTCCAGCACCTGGTGCCACTGGTCGCGGGAGAGGTCGAAGCCGGTGGGGTTGTGGCAGCAGGCGTGCAGCAGCACCACGTCACCTTCCGGGATCTGCTTGAGTGCCGCCAGCATGCCGTCGAAGTCGAGACGGTTCTCGTCATCCACATAGGGGTACTTGTGCAGCGTCAGGCCGGCGGCCGGGAAGATGCCCAGGTGGTTCGGCCAGGTCGGGTCGGAGACCCAGATGTCCTTGCCGGGGAGCTGGTGGGCGATGAAGTCGCCCGCCAGGCGCAGGGCGCCGGTACCGCCGGGTGACTGGGTGGCGCTGGCACGCTTGGACTCCAGTACCGGCGATCCCTCGCCCAGCACCATGGGCAGGATCACCTCGCCGTACGCCGGCGCACCATGGGAGCCGATGTAGGTCTTGGTGGTCTCGTTCTTGAGCAGCAGGGCCTCGGCTTCCTTGACGGCGCGCATCACCGGAGTGTTGCCCTGGTCGTCCTTGTAGACGCCGACGCCGAGATCGACCTTCTGAGGGTTGGTGTCCTTCTTGAAGGCGTCGATCAGACCGAGGATGGCGTCCCCGGGAACCCGCTCAATTTTCTCGAACATTTATTTCGCTACCTCGTCGGTTCTGGCGGCAAGAATGAAATCGTTCCGGTGCAGGCCCTTGATCTTGTGTGACCACCAGGTCACGGCTACCTTGCCATATTCGGTGAGGATCGCGGGATGGTGATCGGCTTGCTCGGCGATCTCGCCGACTCGCTGGGTGAAGTCGAGGGCCTGCTTGAAGTCGCGGAACTTGAAGGTCCGTTCCAGCTGCATGATGCCATCGCGATCAACGATCTGCCACTCGGGAATATCGGTCTTGTATTGCTCGATCTCGGCTTTGGACACCTTGGGGGCGTCGATGCTGCAGGCCTCGCACTGCTGTTCGGATAACTGGCTCATGGTATCTCCTTGCCGTCTCGATGGGTCGCTGGCCGCTATTCTCGGCGAGGTGGAACGCCACATCAACCGTGTCCAGGGGCCCTTCGATCCGTCTTGGTCGGTGGTGTCAACGTCGCGGCTGACCCGGTCAGCCGGCGAGGTGCTCGGCGACGCGCCGGCGAACCTCGGCATAGGGATAGCCCTCCAGGGCGGCGAACGCCTCCAGCTTGCGCGCCTTCATGGAGGCGAACAGCGGGGTGGTGATCCCGCACAGGAAGCGCGTCAGCAGGTCCGCGGTGGCCGGGTGGCCCTCGCCGGCCTCGGCCAGCCGCTGCAGGAAGGGACGGCACAGGGCATCGACGTCTCGGGTCACCAAGGACGTCGCCGGCTCGGCGGGCGGGAGTCGTGCCACCTGGCCACGGCAGGCTGAGCAGTGGCCACAGTGCTCGGGGGCGCGAGCATCGCCGAACCAGTCGGCCAGTCGCCGGCTCAGGCAGCGGTCACTCTCGAAGAGCGAGAGCATGGCCTGCAGGCGGTCGATCTCGGCGCGCTCCTTGTCGCGGAAGTAGGCGAAGAGTTCGTCGGTCAGCGTTACGGGGTCGATCTCGGTCGAGAGCACCTCGTAGACCTCGGTCATCTGCTTGCTCTCCAGTACCATCCAGCCCTTCTCGACGAAGTAGTCCAGGGCGGTGATCACCCGGCTTCGACGGGTATCCAGGCCACGCTCGGCCCCGAGGGCGGCGAAGTCCAGGCTGTACCAGGTACGGGCGCGGGAGGAGGCGTCCAGGATCGCCTGGACGAAGGCACGCCGCTCGCCCTGGAAACGGTCGATCAGGGCTTCGGCCTCACCCTCCAGGCGGAAGCGGTAGTCGGCGAAGTAGCTGTAGCGAGGCGCGATCAGGCGGCGCAGTTCGAGCTGCACCAGCAGGGTCTTGAGCGGCAGGGGGCGGATATTGCTGTGCCGCGACAGCGTATTGAGCATCAGTTCCCACTGCGTTCCGGCGGCGCGCAGATCGTCGATCACCCGGCGTATGCCGTGATGCTCGGGGGTGTCGCCGTAGACGAAGTTTTCCAGCACCTCGAGATGGTCGCGCCCGGCCAGCATCAGGCAGCGGGAGGGCAGGCCGTCGCGGCCGGCACGGCCGATCTCCTGGCTGTAGTTCTCGATGGACTTCGGCAGGTCGAAGTGCACCACGTTGCGGATATCGGCCTTGTCGATACCCATGCCGAAGGCGATGGTGGCGACGATGCAGGGCGTGTGGCCGGCCATGAAGTCCCGCTGGATCGCCTCGCGCCGCTCGCCGTCGAGCCCGGCGTGGTAGGCGATGGCCGACAGGCCCGCTTTCGCCAGGTAGGCCGCCAGTCGTTCCGCCGTCTGCTGCAGGGTGACATAGACGATGGTCGACTCGGGCGTCTCCTGCTCGAACCGTGGGCGCAGCCACTCGACCAGTCGGCGGGGGCGCTCGGCGGCGGGCACCGGCGTCACCTGGAGGTCGAGGTTGGCGCGGTAGAAGCCGGTGCCGGTGACATCCCCCGGCGCGATGTCGAAGCGCGTGCGCATGTCGTCGATCACCCGCGGGGTGGCCGTGGCGGTGAGCAGCAGCACCTGCGGAATGGCGAAGTCGCGGCGGTAGTCCGGCAGCTTGAGGTAGTCCGGGCGGAAGTTGTGGCCCCACTCCGAGATGCAGTGGGCCTCGTCCACCACCATCAAGGAGATCGGCACCCGGCTGATGAAGGCGCGGAACCGCTCGTTCTTGAGGCGCTCCACCGAGACCATCAGGATGCGGATCTCGCCGCGCTTGACGCCTTCCATGACCGCCGCCGCTTGCTCACGGCTCTGGCCCGAATCGAGGCTGGCGGCGGGGATGCCATGACGGTCGAGGAAGGCCAGCTGGTCCTGCATCAGGGCCAGCAGCGGCGAGATCACCAGGGTCAGGTGCGGCAGCTGCAGGGCCGGCAGCTGGTAGCAGAGCGACTTGCCGGAACCGGTGGGGAAGATCGCCGCCGCCGAGCGGCCGGCCACGATGGCCTCGATGACCGGCCGCTGGCCGGGGCGGAAGTCGTCATAGCCGAAGACCTCTTGGAGCGTCTGCTGGATCATGGGCAGGTCCTGCCGTGTCGTCGGAGAGTGACTGGGATTATGTCCAGTATAACGTGCCCGTCGGCCCTCGTCCGCGCAAGCTGATGATCGTGCCGGGCGCCACCCACCTCATCGAGGAACCCGGTACCCTGGAGAAGGTCGAGGCCCATGCCGCGCGCTGGTTCTTCGACCACCATCTTTAGGCGCTTACCATCACCTGGTTGCGCCCACCGTGCTTGGCCGCATAGAGGCTGTCGTCGGCACGCTGGATCAGGGTCTCGCGGGAGTCTCCGATGCGGTGTTCGGCGATGCCGATGCTGACCGTGATGCGTCCCGGGCCGATACCGAAGTCATGGGCGGCGATCCGTTCGCGAAGGCGCTCCGCCAGCTGTCGGCAGTGAAGCTCGGGGGTCAGCGGCAGCAGCAGGGCGAACTCCTCGCCCCCCAGCCGGGCCACCAGGTCCTCTTCGCGCAGCATCTCACGGCAGAGCTCGGCGAGTTCTGTCAGTACCTGGTCTCCTTGAAGGTGCCCCCAGGTGTCGTTGATCGTCTTGAAGTGGTCGAGGTCGAGCATCATCAGCGACAGCGGCAGGGCGTGCCGGTTGCTCAGCGAGATCTCCTCGTCGAGGCGCTTCATCAGCTTGCGGCGATTGGCCAGGCCGGTCAGGTCGTCGGTGTCGGACAGCCGGCGCAGGCGGTGCTCCTCGGCCATCTGTTCGCTGATGTCGATCATCATGCCGTGCCAGAGGATGCCGGTGTCGATCTTGCGGGGCTGGGCGCGCAGGGCGATCCAGCTCAGGCGGTCATCGGCCATCCTCAGTCGGAACTTGGTGGTGATGGGGCTTTGCCAGCGGGCGGAACGCTCAATGGCGGCCATCAGACGAGGGTAATCCGTCTCGTCCAGGCGCTCGAGCGCCGGAAGGGCATTCTGCGCCAGGTCACGCCGGTCGACCCCGGTCAGTTGCGTACCGCTGCCGGCCAGGTAGGGGAAGTGCAGCCGGCCGTCTGGGGCCCGGTGCAGCTGAAAGATCACCCCGGGCAATTGCTCTGTCAACTCGAGGATCCAGTCCGGCTGTGGCGATTCCCCACCCGCCATGGCGTCGTTGGAAGGCATGCGGGTATCCTTTTTCCCTGCTGCGAACAGGTGGTTCATCGTTATTGTCCTGCTCCATGGAGGCGGCAGGTATCGGACGCTGGGCGCCTCTTGGTGAAGAACATTATGATACGCCGTCAATGTGGTTGCGGCATCCTCCCTGCGATGTAGGAGATCGCCTACAAGTCGGATCTAGGAGCCTGTCGGACTTAACGCTGATCTACTGCGAGAACCGGTCTTTCGGCCAACTTCATTCGATCTGATTCGTTAAATAGCGGGCTATTCGCCTCATCAGATCGATA
>NZ_JARANV010000017.1 GCF_029889845.1 Halomonas sp. 25-S5 | reverse complement strand
ACCATAGCGTGCGGGAACCACCTGATCCCTTGCCGAACTCAGCAGTGAAACCGCTCAGCGCCGATGGTAGTGTGGGGCCTCCCCATGCGAGAGTAGGTCATCGTCAGGCACCTATTCTGAAACCCCAGCTTCGAACGAAGCTGGGGTTTTCTCGTTGATGGCCGCGAAAGCGTCGGCTGGATGAGCATCAGAGACTCATCCCGATAAACCCCGAGCTCGTCCAGAGCTCGGGGTTTTTTTATATGGGAAGCCGGGGAAGGTTAGCCGTCGCGGTAATGAACCCCACGACCCCCTGTGCCGTGGCCGTCGAGCCGCCCATGCACTCACCCACTTTGGTCGCTGGCGTTTCCGGGGGCTGGCCGCATCCGCTAGAATGTCATATTTCCCGTCAGGGGCATGAGCATGACCATCGGTGACCTGATCCGCCTGCTGAGCGATGGCGAGTTCCACTCCGGCGAGCAGCTGGGCGAACGGCTGGGCGTGTCGCGGGCGGCAGTATGGAAGCAGTTGCGCAAACTGGAGTCCCTGGGCATTCCCATGGAAGCGGTCAAGGGCCAGGGGTATCGCCTGGTCGAACGCCTGGAGCTGCTGGAGGGGGGCATCATCGTCGCCGGCCTCTCGCGACAGGCGCGCCCGCATCTGACGCGGCTGTTCGTGGAGGAGAGCCTGCCATCCAGCAACGCCTTCCTGCGCGAGCGTTTCTCCCAAGGGGCAGGGCACGGCGAGATCTGCCTGGTGGAGCAGCAGAGCGAAGGGCGCGGGCGCCGAGGACGCCCCTGGGTGACGCCCTGGGGGCGTACCCTGATGCTCTCGATCGGCTGGCGGGTCGAGGCGGGGGTGGCGTCGCTGGAAGGGCTGAGCCTGGCGCTGGGCGTGGCTCTCGCCAGGGTGCTCGAGCGCCACGGCGTCAGGCCTCGTCTCAAGTGGCCCAATGATGTGCTGCTGGAGGGCGATGACGGGGCGCTCGGCAAGCTGGCGGGCATCCTGGTGGAGATCAGCGGTGATGCTGCCGGCCCCTGTGAGGTGGTGCTGGGCATGGGCATCAATGTCGATCTGCCGGCGGCATTCCGTGAGGGCATTGACCAGGCCGTCGCGGCCGTCCATGACCAGGCGCCGGGGCTCTCCCGCAATGCCCTCGCCGTCGAGCTGCTGGACGAGCTGCTGCCCCTGCTGGCGGGCTTCGAGCAGCAGGGCTTCTCCGCCTGGCGTGACGACTGGAACGCCCGTCACGCCTTCGCCGGCTGCGAGGTGGAGATCCTGCAGCGGGGAACCCGGGAGTCGGCCACCGCCGGGGACGTGGATGATGCCGGCCACCTCTGGGTGCGGCAGGATGGGCGGCCGGTGCGGCTTGCTGGCGGCGAGATCAGTGTGCGGAGACGCGCATGATCCTGGACCTCGATATCGGCAACACCCTGTCCAAGTGGCGGCTCAAGGATGCCGACAGCAGCGAGATCCGCTCCCGCGGGGCGGTCTGGACCCGTGAGGAGTGGCGCCCGGGGGCGGATATCCCGGACCTCGACGTCGTCGAGGCGGTGCGCATCTCCAGCGTGGCGCGCAGGGCGGTGCTGGAGGAGACGGTGGCGCTGCTGCACCGGCGTGTCGGCACCGTGCATGTGGCGCGCTCCACGGCCGAGGCCCTGGGAGTCACCAACGGCTACGAGGAGCCCGGCCGGCTGGGGGTCGACCGCTGGATGGGGGCGCTGGCGGGTTACCATCTGGCCGGCGGCTGTTGCGCCGTGGATTGCGGTAGCGCCATCACCGTCGACTTCGTGCTGCCCGGTGGGCGCCACCTGGGCGGCTATATCCTGCCCGGGCTGCGGCTGATGAAGGAGAGTCTGAAGCTTGGTACCCGCAACGTGGCCATCGACCCGGACAGCGAGGCCGAGGAGCTGCTGGAGCCCGGCAGGCGTACCGTCGAAGCGGTCAATCACGGCATCTACATGGCGGCGGTGAGCGCGGTCAATCGCATCTACAGCGAGGTGTGTGATCAGCAGGGGGTGGCACTGCCGATGATGCTGACCGGCGGTGACGCCCGGGTGGTATCGCGGGGCATCCAGGTGCCTCATGCGGTCTGGCCGGACATGGTCTACGGTGGGCTGGAGGCCTGTTTTCCGCTGACCGCTGCCGAGCGGGCGGGACGCATGTCCGGGGCGCCTCGGGTGCCCTCGCCGGTGGCGCTGGAAAAGATCCGGGCCGCGCTTGCATTCTCGATGCTGCTTTGACACAATGCGCCGCGTTCCGGAAAGGCGCAGTCAGCAGGTTTGTCGCGCGCGGTCAAGAGGCAGAGAAAACAGGCACTTGACACCGGAAGCACAGGCGGTAGAATACACCGCCAGCTGGAGGGGTTCCCGAGTGGCCAAAGGGAGCAGACTGTAAATCTGCCGCGAAAGCTTCGAAGGTTCGAATCCTTCCCCCTCCACCAGGTTAAGCCGCACCCGATGCGTCGAGTGATGGCAAGCAAGAGTGGGTCGGCGGGCATAGTTCAATGGTAGAACCTCAGCCTTCCAAGCTGATGATGCGGGTTCGATCCCCGCTGCCCGCTCCAGGTGTTTGGCTTTGATGCCACAAGGTTGCGCTCATGTAGCTCAGGGGTAGAGCACACCCTTGGTAAGGGTGAGGTCGACGGTTCAAATCCGTCCATGAGCTCCATATCGAGAAGGCGAGCCACGGCTCGCCTTTTCTTTTTCTTTCCCACGGTGAAGTCGCGCGGGGAAGGGGTTGCCAGGAGGAGCGGCTTTCGCTATCATGGCGCCCGCTGTCGTACAGGCCGCCTGCAAAGGGTGGTCGCGGAAGCAAGTACAGGCCAGTAGCTCAATTGGCAGAGCAGCGGTCTCCAAAACCGCAGGTTGGGGGTTCGATTCCCTCCTGGCCTGCCAGTCTTCCCCAGGCTGGCGAGATCTCATATACTTTCATGTTTCGATTGCCGCACCCTGAGGAGTCTCGTTTTCATGAAGCATAACGCCGAGGTGCAGGAGTCGCGCCACGACGGGCTCAAGTGGGCGGTTGTCGTCACTCTGCTGGTCCTTGCCGTGGTCGGCAATACCTATTTCGCCGACCAGGCGCTTCTCTATCGTGTGCTCGGTGTCGTCGTGCTCAGCGTGGCGGCGGCACTGGTGGCGCTGACCACGACCAAGGGTCGTGATCTGGTCGAGCTCGCCAGGAGTGCGAAGAAGGAGATTCAGCGTGTCGTCTGGCCGACCCGGCCCGAGACCGTGCAGACCACCGCCATCGTGCTGGTGGCCGTGCTGGTGGTCGGGCTGATGCTCTGGCTGATCGACACCCTTCTTGGCTGGGCGATGTCCGGCGTCATCGGTTAGGAGTTTTCATGTCCAAGCGTTGGTATGTCGTCCACGCCTACTCCGGCTTCGAGAAGCATGTCATGCGCTCGCTCATCGAGCGCGTGAAGATGCACGGCATGGAGGATCGCTTCGGCGAGATCCTGGTGCCGACCGAAGAGGTCGTCGAGGTGCGAGACGGCAAGCGTCGCAAGAGCGAGCGCAAGTTCTATCCCGGCTATGTGCTGGTCGAGATGGAGATGGATGACGAGACCTGGCACCTGGTCAACGAGACCCCGCGCGTCATGGGGTTCATCGGTGGCACCAAGGAGAAACCGGCCCCCATTAGCCGCAAGGAGGCGGATGCCATCCTCAGCCGGGTCAAGGACGGCACCGACAAGCCGAAGCCCAAGACGCTCTTCGAGCCGGGCCAGTCGGTGCGCGTCGTCGATGGACCCTTCGCCGACTTCAACGGGGTCGTCGAGGAGGTCAACTATGACAAGAGCCGTGTGCAGGTCAGCGTGCTGATCTTCGGCCGCTCTACGCCCGTCGAGCTGGAGTTTGCCCAGGTCGAGAAGGAATAGCCTTCCGGCCCTGACTGTTTCGTGACAACCACCCACGGGTGGTTGTGTAACCCGGGGAGCCGCAAGGCGCTACTACCCAACTGGAGTCCATCATGGCCAAGAAAGTACAGGCTTACATCAAGCTGCAGGTGGCAGCTGGCAAGGCCAACCCGAGTCCCCCCGTGGGCCCCGCGCTGGGCCAGCACGGTGTCAACATCATGGAGTTCTGCAAGTCGTTCAACGCCGCGACCCAGGACATCGAGCCGGGCCTGCCGACCCCCGTGGTCATTACCGTCTACTCGGACCGCAGCTTCACCTTCATCACCAAGACCCCGCCCGCCGCGGTCCTACTGAAGAAGGCGGCCGGCATCAAGTCCGGCTCCGGCGAGCCGAACAAGACCAAAGTCGGCACCGTGACCCGCGAGCAGCTCGAGGAGATCGCCAAGACCAAGGAGCCGGACCTGACGGCTGCCGATCTCGACGCCGCGGTGCGTACCATTGCCGGTAGTGCCCGCAGCATGGGCCTGAACGTGGAGGGTCTCTGATCATGGCCAAGCTTACCAAGCGTGCACAGCAGATTCGCGAGAAGGTCGACGCCAACCGCACCTACTCCCTCGACGAGGCCGTGGCCTTGCTCTCCGAGCTCTCCACCGTCAAGTTCAAGGAATCCCTGGACGTCGCCATCAACCTGGGCGTCGACCCGCGTAAGTCCGACCAGGTCGTGCGTGGCGCCACGGTCATGCCCAACGGTACCGGCAAGGACGTGCGTGTCGCGGTCTTCACCCAGGGTGCCAACGTCGATGCCGCTAAGGAAGCCGGTGCCGACATCGTCGGCATGGACGACCTGGCCGAGCAGGTCAAGAAGGGCCAGCTGGACTTCGATGTGGTCATCGCCTCGCCGGACGCCATGCGGGTCGTCGGCCAGCTCGGCCAGATCCTCGGTCCGCGCGGCCTGATGCCCAACCCCAAGGTCGGCACCGTGACGCCTGACGTGGCCACTGCCGTCAAGAACGCCAAGGCCGGCCAGGTGCGCTTCCGGACCGACAAGAACGGCATCATCCATACCACCCTGGGCAAGGTCGACTTCGACATCTCTGCCATCCAGGGCAACCTGGAGGCGCTGGTCGCCGACCTGAAGCGGCTCAAGCCGAGCACGTCCAAGGGTATTTATCTCAAGAAAGTCACCGTGTCCAGCACCATGGGTCCGGGGCTGACCATCGATCATTCTGCCCTGGCTTGATCGGGCGGTGATCGAGACGATTGCAGGAACTTTGCGGTCCCCGTGCCGGGCTATCCTCGCCGGCGGGGCATCGTCAAAGACCGCAGGTGCCGCGTCTCTTGCGAGCGCGGCTTAATCTTCCCCGGGAAGGCCTGCGCAGATGGTGTGGCCGCCAGGTATCTGGTGAGCACCATCACCCAGGACTCCCGACCTCCGGTCGGGAGAGATGGTAACCACCGGAATCCTCTCGTGAGGTTCCGGCACGAAGGAGTGATCACTGTGCCACTAGCACTCGAAGGCAAGAAGGCAATTGTTGCCGAGGTCAGTGAAGCGGCCAAGGATGCGCTCTCCGTCGTCGTTGCCGACTCTCGTGGCGTCGCGGTCAGCGCGATGACCGACCTGCGCAAGCAGGCCCGCGAGAATGGCGTGCAGATCCGTGTTGTCCGCAACACCCTGGCACGCCGCGCCCTGTCCGGAACTCCCTGGGAGATTCTGGACGAGACCTTCTCCGGTCCGACCATGCTGGCCTTCTCCTACGAGCACCCGGGCGCTGCCGCCCGCCTGTTCAAGGAGTTCGCCAAGGGTCAGAAGGAGTTCGAGGTCAAGGCGCTGGCCTACGAAGGTGAGCTGATCCCGGCAAGCGACATCGACCGTCTGGCAACCCTGCCGACCTACGATGAGGCGATCGCCAAGCTGATGTCCGTCATGAAGGAAGCTTCTGCCGGCAAGCTGGTCCGTACCCTCGCGGCGCTGCGAGACCAGAAGCAGGAAGAGGCCGCCTGAACGGCGAACTCTTGCGCTCAGCCCGAATCGAACATTGAATCCCCGAGCCATCGCGATGCCGAGGCTCCCGCAAAGTTAGGAATCTAGACAATGGCACTGACCAAAGAAGACATCATCAACGCCGTCGCCGACATGTCCGTCATGGAAGTGGCCGAGCTGATCGAGGCCATGGAAGAGAAGTTCGGTGTCTCTGCTGCCGCCGCCGTCGTGGCTGGCCCGGGTGGCGGTGAAGCCGATGTCGAGGAAGAGCAGACCGAGTTCGACGTCGTGCTGACCGGCGCCGGCGAGAAGAAAGTCAATGTGATCAAGGCGGTCCGCGAGATCACCGGCCTGGGCCTCAAGGAAGCCAAGGGTGCCGTCGACGGCGCGCCGGCGACCATCAAGGAAGGCCTGTCCAAGGACGACGCCGAAGCGGCAAAGAAGAAGCTGGAAGACGCCGGCGCGAGCGTGGAGCTCAAGTAACCCTTGTGCCCATGGCTTCACGCGCTGCGTAAGCTTCCACGGCTGGTGGCGGGACACCCGCTGCCGGCCTTTTTCTGTTGTCACTAGCCGGTTGCCCTCGGGCCACCGCTAGCCGAATTCCGACGGCGAGCCTCCTGGTGGAGGCTTGCCGTCAGCGCCTGACGGAGCCGTACCCGTCGGGTGACGCCGACACGCATCGGTCACCCATGGTGAACAAGCTGGGGAATACAGATGGCTTACTCATACACTGAGAAAAAACGCATCCGCAAGGATTTCGGCAAACTGCCCCAAGTGATGGATGTGCCTTACCTGCTGGCCATCCAGCTTGATTCCTACTACGAGTTTCTCCAGCAGGATCGCTCACCCGAAGAACGCCTGGAAATCGGCTTGCATGCCGCTTTCAAATCGGTCTTCCCGATCGCGAGCTTCTCCGGCAACGCTGCCCTGGAGTATGTCAGCTACCGTTTCGGCACTCCGGCCTTCGACGTCAAGGAGTGTCAACTGCGTGGCGTCACCTATTCGGCTCCCCTGCGCGTCAAGGTTCGCCTGATCATCTACGACAAGGATTCGTCGAACAAGGCGATCAAGGACATCAAGGAGCAGGAAGTCTACATGGGGGAGATCCCCCTGATGACCGAGAACGGTACCTTCGTCATCAATGGTACCGAGCGCGTCATCGTCTCCCAGCTGCACCGTTCGCCCGGCGTGTTCTTCGACCACGACAAGGGCAAGAGCCACTCCTCCGGGAAGCTCCTGTATTCTGCTCGGGTGATCCCCTACCGCGGTTCCTGGCTCGACTTCGAGTTCGACCCCAAGGACAGCGTCTTCGTGCGCATCGACCGTCGCCGCAAGCTGCCGGCCACTGTGCTGCTGCGCGCGCTGGGCATGAGCGCCGAGCAGATCCTCGGCGAATTCTTCGAGCTCAGCACCTTCCACCTCGAGAAGTCCGGCTTCTCCGTGGAACTGGTGCCCTCGCGCCTACGCGGTGAGACCGCCACCTTCGACATCAAGGACGGCGACGGCGACGGCAACGTCATCGTCGAGGAAGGCCGCCGGATCACCCAGAAGCACATTCGTCAGCTGGAAAAGGCTGGCCTCGAGCGCCTCGACGTGCCGATGGACTACCTGTTCGGCAAGACCCTGGCCAAGGATCAGGTCGACCCGAACACCGGCGAGCTGATCTGCCCGTGCAATACCGAGATCACCCCCGAGCTGCTGGAGAAGATCGGCCAGGCGGGCATCACCACCCTCGAGACGCTCTACACCAACGACCTCGACTGTGGCCCCTTCATCTCCGACACCCTCAAGCTGGACACCACCGGGTCCCGCCTCGAGGCGCTGGTCGAGATCTACCGCATGATGCGCCCCGGCGAGCCGCCCACCAAGGAGGCCGCCGAGACGCTGTTCAACAACCTGTTCTTCAGCGAGGACCGCTACGACCTGTCGGGCGTGGGTCGCATGAAATTCAACCGCCGCCTGCGTCGCGATAGCGACACCGGTTCCGGCGTGCTGAACCAGCAGGACATCCTCGACGTGCTGCGCGAGATGATCGCGATCCGCAACGGCTTCGGTGACGTCGACGACATCGACCACCTGGGCAACCGTCGCATCCGCTGCGTCGGCGAGATGGCCGAGAACCAGTTCCGCGTGGGCCTGGTGCGCGTCGAGCGCGCGGTCAAGGAACGCCTCTCCATGGCCGAGAGCGAAGGCCTGATGCCCCAGGATCTGATCAATGCCAAGCCCGTAGCGGCAGCGGTCAAGGAGTTCTTCGGCTCCAGCCAGCTCTCCCAGTTCATGGACCAGAACAACCCGCTCTCCGAGGTCACCCACAAGCGCCGCGTCTCGGCGCTCGGCCCGGGTGGCCTGACCCGTGAGCGGGCCGGCTTCGAGGTGCGTGACGTCCACGCCACCCACTATGGCCGCCTGTGTCCGATCGAGACGCCGGAAGGCCCGAATATCGGCCTGATCAACTCCCTGGCCACCTACAGCCACACCAACAGCTACGGCTTCCTCGAGACGCCGTACCGCAAGGTCATGGACGGCCTGGTGACCGACGACGTGGTGCATCTCTCGGCCATCGAAGAGGGCGACTTCGTTATCGCCCAGGCCTCCGCCACCGTGGACGAGGCGAACAAGCTGGTCGACGACCTGGTGCAGGTCCGCCATCGCGGCGAGACCACCTTCATGCGTCCCGAGCAGGTCACCCTGATGGACGTGTCGCCGCGCCAGGTGGTCTCCGTGGCTGCGGCGCTGATCCCCTTCCTCGAGCACGACGACGCCAACCGCGCCCTGATGGGGGCCAACATGCAGCGTCAGGCCGTGCCGACCCTGCGTGCCGACAAGCCGCTGGTGGGCACCGGCATGGAGCGCTTCGTGGCGCGCGACTCCGGCGTCTGCGAGGTGGCCCGCCGCGGCGGGGTAATCGACTCGGTCGACGCCAAGCGCATCGTGGTGCGGGTCAGCGAGGACGAGATCATCGGCGGCGAGGCCGGCGTCGACATCTACAACCTGACCAAGTACCTGCGCTCCAACCAGAACACCTGCATGAACCAGCGGCCCATCGTGCGCCCCGGTGACCAGGTGCACCGTGGTGACATCCTGGCCGACGGTCCCTCCGTGGACATGGGTGACCTGGCCCTGGGCCAGAACATGCGCATCGCCTTCATGCCGTGGAACGGCTACAACTTCGAGGATTCCATCCTGCTCTCCGAGCGGGCGGTCCAGGAGGATCGCTTCACCACCATCCACATCCAGGAGCTGACCTGCGTCTCCCGCGACACCAAGCTGGGGTCGGAGGAGATCACTTCCGACATTCCCAACGTCGGCGAGTCGGCGCTGGGCAAGCTGGACGAGGCCGGGGTGGTCTACATCGGCGCCGAAGTCGGCGCCGGCGACATCCTGGTGGGCAAGGTGACGCCCAAGGGCGAGACCCAGCTGACCCCGGAAGAGAAGCTGCTGCGGGCCATCTTCGGCGAGAAGGCGTCCGACGTGAAGGACACCTCGCTGCGTGCCCCGACCGGCATGAAGGGCACCGTCATCGACGTCCAGGTGTTCACCCGCGACGGCGTGGAGAAGGACTCCCGAGCGCTCTCCATCGAGCAGATGCAGCTCGATGAGGTGCGCAAGGACCTCCAGGAGACCTACCGCATCGCCGAGGATGCCACCTTCGAGCGCCTCAAGCGCACCCTCTCCGGCCAGGTCGTCAACGGCGGCCCCAGGCTGAAGAAGGGCGACGCGCTCTCCGACAGCTACCTCGAGGAATTGCCGCGCCAGCAGTGGTTCAAGCTGCGCCTGCAGGACGAGACCTTCAACGAGCTGCTGGCCCAGGCCGACGAGCAACTGGAGAGCCGTCGCAAGGAAATGGACGAGCGCTTCGAGGACAAGAAGCGCAAGCTCACCCAGGGCGACGACCTGGCGCCGGGCGTGTTGAAGATCGTCAAGGTCTACCTGGCGATCAAGCGCCGCCTGCAGCCGGGCGACAAGATGGCCGGCCGTCACGGCAACAAGGGCGTCATCTCGGCGATCATGCCCATCGAGGACATGCCCTTCGACGACAACGGCGAGCCCATCGACGTGGTGCTCAACCCGCTGGGCGTGCCCTCGCGGATGAACGTGGGCCAGATCCTCGAGACCCACCTGGGCATGGCGGCCCGCGGCCTCGGCGTCAAGATCGAGGGGCTGTTGCGCGACGCCCGCGAGCAGCAGGTGGCCGAGATCCGCGACTTCCTGGGGCAGGTCTACAACACTACCCAGGGGACCCGCGTCGAGGAGCTCGACTCGCTCACCGACGAGGAGGTGATCGCCCTGGCGAAGAACCTCAAGGGCGGCGTGCCGATGTCCACCCCGGTGTTCGACGGTGCCCAGGAGCACGAGATCAAGCACCTGCTGCGCCTCGCCGATCTGCCGGAGTCGGGCCAGATGACGCTCTACGACGGGCGTACCGGCGATGCCTTCGACCGCCCGGTGACCGTGGGCTACATGTACATGCTCAAGCTCAACCACCTGGTGGATGACAAGATGCACGCGCGCTCCACCGGTTCCTACTCCCTGGTCACCCAGCAGCCGTTGGGCGGCAAGGCGCAGTTCGGTGGACAGCGCTTCGGCGAGATGGAGGTCTGGGCCCTGGAGGCCTACGGCGCGGCCTACACGCTCCAGGAGATGCTCACCGTCAAGTCTGACGACGTGGAAGGACGCACCAAGATGTACAAGAGCATCGTGGACGGCGACCACACCATGCAGGCGGGCATGCCGGAATCCTTCAACGTGCTGGTGAAGGAAATCCGCTCGCTGGGCATCGATATCGAGTTAGAGAGCTAGGAGCCTCCCAATGAAAGATTTGGTGAAAGTCCTCAAATCGCAGTCTCAGGCCGACGAGTTCGACGCGATCAAGATCACGCTGGCGTCGCCGGCGATGATCCGCTCCTGGTCGTTCGGCGAGGTCAAGAAACCCGAGACCATCAACTACCGCACCTTCAAGCCGGAGCGGGACGGCCTGTTCTGTGCCAAGATCTTCGGCCCGGTGAAGGATTACGAGTGCCTGTGCGGCAAGTACAAGCGCATGAAGCACCGCGGCATCATCTGCGAGAAGTGCGGCGTCGAGGTCACCAAGGCGGCGGTGCGCCGCGAGCGCATGGGCCACATCGAGCTGGCAAGCCCGGTCGCCCACATCTGGTTCCTCAAGTCGCTGCCGTCGCGCATCGGCATGTTCCTGGACATGACCCTGCGTGACATCGAGCGCGTGCTCTACTTCGAGAGCTTCATGGTCATCGATCCGGGCATGACCACTCTCGAGCGCGGCCAGCTGCTCAATGACGAGCAGTACTTCGAGGCCCTCGAGGAGTTCGGCGACGACTTCGACGCCCGCATGGGGGCCGAGGCCGTCCAGGCGCTGCTCAAGGACATCGACCTCGAGGAGGAGATCGGTCGCCTGCGCGAGGAGATCCCGCAGACCAACTCCGAGACCAAGATCAAGAAGCTCTCCAAGCGCCTCAAACTGCTGGAGGCCTTCCAGGGCTCTGGCAACGACCCGGCGTGGATGGTCATGGAGGTGCTGCCGGTGCTGCCGCCGGACCTGCGCCCGTTGGTGCCGCTGGACGGTGGCCGCTTCGCGACCTCGGACCTCAACGATCTGTACCGTCGCGTGATCAACCGCAACAACCGCCTCAAGCGGCTGCTCGACCTCAATGCGCCGGACATCATCGTGCGCAACGAGAAGCGCATGCTGCAGGAGTCGGTGGACGCCCTGCTCGACAACGGCCGCCGCGGCAGGGCCATCACGGGGTCCAACAAGCGCCCGCTGAAGTCCCTGGCCGACATGATCAAGGGCAAGCAGGGCCGCTTCCGCCAGAACCTGCTGGGCAAGCGCGTCGACTACTCAGGCCGCTCGGTGATCACCGTGGGCCCGACCCTGCGCCTGCACCAGTGTGGCCTGCCCAAGAAGATGGCGCTGGAGCTGTTCAAGCCGTTCATCTACTCCAAGCTGCAGAGCCTCGGCTATGCCTCCACCATCAAGGCCGCCAAGAAGATGGTCGAGCGCGAGACGGCGGAGGTGTGGGACATCCTCGCCGATGTCATCCGCGAGCACCCGGTGCTGCTCAACCGCGCCCCGACCCTGCACCGCCTCGGCATCCAGGCCTTCGAGCCGCTGCTGATCGAGGGCAAGGCGATCCAGCTGCACCCGCTGGTGTGTGCCGCCTACAACGCCGACTTCGACGGTGACCAGATGGCGGTGCACGTGCCGCTGACCCTGGAGGCCCAGCTCGAGGCCCGCGCGCTGATGATGGCCACCAACAACGTGCTGTCACCGGCCAACGGCGAGCCGATCATCGTGCCGTCCCAGGACGTGGTGCTGGGCCTGTATTACATGACCCGCGAGCGCATCAACGACAAGGGCGAGGGCATGGTGTTCTCCGGCCTCGACGAGGTAGAGCGCGCCTTCGGCACCCAGAGCGTGTCGATGCATGCCCGCGTCACGGTGCGCCTCGACGAGGTGGACATCGACGAGGAGACCGGCGAGAGGAGCGACCACCGCCGCCTCTACGACACCACCGTGGGCCGTGCGCTGCTGTTCCGCATCCTGCCCGAGGGCGTGCCCTTCGCGCTGGTCGACCAGCCGATGAAGAAGAAGGCCATCTCGAGGCTGATCAACGAGGTCTATCGCCGCGCCGGCCTCAAGCCGACGGTGATCTTCGCCGACCAGCTGATGTACACCGGCTTCCGACTGGCCACCTGGTCTGGCGCCTCCATCGGCGTCAACGACTTCGTCATCCCGGACGCCAAGGCCGAGATCGTCGAGGCCGCCGAGGACGAGGTGAAGGAGATCGAGGACCAGTTCTCTTCCGGTCTCGTCACCGCCGGCGAGAAGTACAACAAGGTCATCGACATCTGGGCCCGGGCCAACGACCAGGTCGCCAAGGCGATGATGGCCGGGATCTCCAAGGAGACCGTGGTGGACCGCGATGGCAAGGAGGTCGAGCAGGACTCCTTCAACAGCGTGTTCATCATGGCCGACTCCGGGGCCCGGGGTAGCGCCGCCCAGATCCGTCAGCTGGCGGGCATGCGCGGCCTGATGGCCAAGCCGGATGGCTCGATCATCGAGACCCCGATCGTCGCCAACTTCCGCGAGGGCCTGAACGTCCTCCAGTACTTCATCTCGACCCACGGCGCGCGCAAGGGTCTGGCGGACACGGCACTCAAGACCGCCAACTCCGGTTACCTGACCCGTCGCCTGGTCGACGTGGCCCAGGACATGGTGATCACCGAGCCCGACTGTGGCACCGAGCGCGGCCTGACACTGCACCCGGTCATCGAGGGCGGCGACATCATCGTCTCCCTGGCCCAGCGTGTGCTGGGTCGGGTGGTGGCTCAGGATGTCCTGGACCCGAATGGCGAGGATGTGCTCATTCCGCGTGGCACCCTGCTCGACGAGAAGTGGTGTGCGGAACTCGACACCATGGGGGTCGACGAGATCGTGGTGCGCAGCACCATTTCCTGCCAGACCGCTCATGGCGTCTGCTCGTCCTGTTACGGTCGCGACCTGGCGCGTGGCCACCAGGTCAACATCGGCGAATCCGTGGGCGTCATCGCCGCCCAGTCGATCGGCGAGCCGGGCACCCAGCTGACCATGCGCACCTTCCACATCGGCGGGGCGGCCTCCCGGGCCTCCGCGGTGGACAGCGTCCAGGTCAAGCACGGCGGCAAGGTGCGCCTGCACAACATCAAGCACGTCGAGCGCAGCGACGGCAAACTGGTGGTGGTGTCCCGCTCCAGCGCCCTGGCCGTGGCCGACGATCACGGCCGCGAGCGTGAGTACTACAAGCTGCCCTACGGTGCCGAGCTGGACGTGCGTGACGGCGACAGCGTCGAGGCCGGCCAGGCCGTGGCCAAGTGGGACCCGCACACCCACCCGATCATTGTCGAGGCCGAGGGGCAGGTGCAGTACAGCGACCTCGACGAGGGCGTCACCATGCACCGCAGCGTGGACGAGATGACCGGCCTCTCCTCCATCGAGGTCATCGAGTCGGCGGCACGTCCCATGGCCGGCCGCGACAAGCGCCCGATGGTCCTGCTGACCGACGCCGCCGGTGCGCCAGTCACCGTTTCCGGTTCCGACACACCGGTGCAGTACCCGCTGCCCGGCAAGGCGATCATCACCGTCGACAATGGCTCGAAGATCGGCGTCGGCGAGGTGGTGGCGCGTATCCCGGTGGAAGCCACCGGCAACAAGGACATCACCGGGGGTCTGCCGCGCGTCGCCGACCTGTTCGAGGCGCGCAAGCCGAAGGAGCCGGCGATCCTTGCCGAGATCAGCGGCGTGATCAGCTTCGGCAAGGAGACCAAGGGCAAGCGGCGCCTGGCCATTACCCCGGAAGACGGGGATCCCTTCGAGATGCTGATCCCGAAGTGGCGCCAGATCGCGGTCTTCGAGGGCGAGTCGGTCGAGAAGGGCGAGGTGATCTCGGACGGTCCGAGCAACCCGCACGACATCCTGCGGCTGCTGGGCATCGCCGAGCTGGCCAAGTACATCACCACCGAGGTGCAGGACGTCTACCGCCTGCAGGGCGTGGGCATCAACGACAAGCACATCGAGGTGATCGTGCGTCAGATGCTGCGCAAGGTGGAGATCTCCGACGCCGGCGACAGCGACTTCATCCCGGGCGATCAGGCCGAACTGGTCCGCGTGCTCGAGCAGAACGCGCGCCTGGAGAAGGAAGAGAAGTTCCCGGCCAAGTACCAGCGGCTGCTGCTGGGGATCACCAAGGCCAGCCTGGCCACCGAGTCGTTCATCTCCGCGGCCTCCTTCCAGGAGACCACGCGGGTGCTGACCGAGGCGGCAGTCACCGGCAAGCGCGACTACCTGCGCGGCCTGAAGGAGAACGTGGTGGTGGGACGCCTGATCCCGGCCGGTACCGGTCTGACTCACCACGCGGAGCGTCGCCGCAAGCGTGAAGACGCCGAGCGGCTGCTCCACCCGTCGGCCTACGAGGTCGAGCAGGAGCTGGGCGCCCAGCTCACCGCGCTGGACTCGGACGACGACGAGATCTGACGCCCGTGTCGCGGCACCGCGCCTCCCCCGCGGAGGCGCGGTGCTTGACGACGCGCCGTGTCAGCCATTAGAATGCGCAGCCTTTAACAGTGGGGCGGGTGCGCCCGCACCCGCTGGGCAAGGCAAGGCAACCCATTGGAGTCAGCTACACACCATGGCAACGATCAATCAGCTCGTGCGCAAGCCGCGCAAGCGCCAGGCCGCCAAGAGCGACGTGCCTGCGCTGCAGGCCTGCCCGCAGAAGCGCGGCGTCTGCACCCGCGTCTATACTACCACCCCGAAGAAGCCGAACTCTGCACTGCGCAAGGTGTGCCGTGTTCGTCTGACCAACGGCTACGAGGTCTCCTCGTACATCGGCGGTGAAGGCCACAACCTCCAGGAGCACTCCGTGGTCCTGATCCGCGGCGGCCGTGTCAAGGACCTTCCCGGTGTGCGCTATCACACCGTGCGTGGCGCCCTGGACACCTCCGGCGTGCAGAACCGTAAGCAGGGCCGTTCCAAGTACGGCACCAAGCGTCCGAAGGTCTGACCGGCCGCGGTACGCAGCAGTCACCCCATTTTGAGCACGGTCTGATAAGAGTAAGGTCGAGCGCTGCCGCCGGCAGGAGTCTCGGGTTTACCTGAAGGATCCTTGACAGAGGGCTTATCATGCCTAGAAGAAGAGTTGCGGCCAAGCGCGAGATCCTGCCGGATCCCAAGTTCGGAAGTGAGCGCCTGGCGAAGTTCATGAACCACCTGATGATCGGCGGCAAGAAGTCCGTCGCTGAGCGTATCGTCTATGGTGCGCTGGACAGGGTTGCCGAGCGTAGCAAGGAAGAGCCGCTTGAGATCTTCGACAAGGCGCTGGAAGCCATCCAGCCCATGGTCGAGGTCAAGTCCCGCCGCGTCGGCGGCGCGACCTATCAGGTGCCCGTGGAAGTTCGCCCCTCGCGCCGTCATGCGCTGGCCATGCGCTGGCTGGTCGATGCGGCCCGTCGCCGTGGCGAGAAGACCATGGTGCTGCGCCTCGCCGGCGAGATGCTCGATGCCGCCGAAGGCAAGGGCTCGGCCGTGAAGAAGCGGGAAGACGTGCACCGCATGGCAGAAGCCAACAAGGCCTTCTCTCACTATCGGTTCTAAGTGCACCGCTTCTGAGCGTAGCCCTCTGCTACGCATCGCCAATCAACGGGGAGTTCCAACGTGGCTCGCAAGACTCCGCTAAAGCGCTACCGCAACATCGGTATCGTTGCGCACGTAGACGCCGGCAAGACCACCACCACCGAGCGCGTCCTGTTCTACACCGGCCTGTCCCACAAGGTCGGCGAGGTCCATGAAGGCGCTGCCACCATGGACTGGATGGAGCAGGAGCAGGAGCGTGGTATCACCATCACCTCCGCCGCGACCACCTGCTTCTGGCAGGGCATGAACAAGCAGTTCGATGAGCATCGCATTAACATCATCGACACCCCCGGGCACGTCGACTTTACCATCGAGGTGGAGCGTTCGCTGCGCGTGCTCGACGGTGCCGTGGTGGTGCTGTGCGGCTCGTCTGGCGTCCAGCCGCAGACCGAGACCGTCTGGCGTCAGGCCAACAAGTACGAAGTCCCGCGCATGGTGTTCGTCAACAAGATGGACCGCACCGGCGCCGACTTCTTCATGGTCGTCGAACAGCTCAAGGAGCGTCTCGGCGCCAACGCCGTGCCGATCCAGATCAACTGGGGCACCGAGGACGAGTTCAAGGGCGTCATCGATCTCATCCAGATGAAGGCCATCCTCTGGGATGAAGAAAACTTCGGGATGAACTACGACCTGGTCGATATCCCCGCCGAGCTCCAGGAGACCGCGGAGAAGTACCGCGAGGAGATGATCGAGGCGGCCGCCGAGGCGTCCGAGGAGCTGATGGACAAGTACCTCGAGGGGGGTGAGCTCTCCACCGAGGAGATCAAGGCCGGCCTGCGTCGCCGTACCCTGGACAACGAGATCGTGCTGGTCACCTGCGGCTCGGCGTTCAAGAACAAGGGCGTCCAGGCCGTGCTGGACGGCGTCATCGAGTACATGCCGTCACCCACCGAGGTCAAGGCCATCGAGGGTGAGCTGGACGACAAGGACGGCACCATCGCCACCCGCGAGGCGGACGATAGCGCCCCCTTCTCGGCGCTGGCCTTCAAGATCGCCACCGACCCCTTCGTCGGCACCCTGACCTTCATTCGCGTCTATTCGGGCGTGCTGAAGTCGGGCGACAGCATCTACAACTCCGTGAAGGAGAAGAAGGAGCGTGTCGGTCGTATCGTTCAGATGCATGCCAACTCACGCGAAGAGATCAAGGAAGTGCTGGCCGGCGACATCGCCGCCTGTATCGGCCTGAAGGATGTCACCACCGGTGACACTCTGTGCGACCTGAACGACAAGATCGTGCTCGAGCGCATGGAGTTTCCGGATCCGGTCATTTCCGTGGCCGTTGAGCCGAAGTCCAAGGCCGACCAGGAGAAGATGGGCGTGGCGCTGGGCAAGCTGGCCCAGGAAGACCCCTCCTTCCAGGTCCGCACCGATGAGGAGACTGGCCAGACCATCATTTCCGGCATGGGTGAGCTTCACCTCGACATCCTCGTCGATCGCATGCGTCGCGAGTTCAAGGTCGAGGCCAATATCGGCAAGCCGCAGGTGGCCTATCGCGAGACCATCCGCGCCAAGGTCGAGCAGGAAGGCAAGTTCGTTCGCCAGTCCGGCGGTCGCGGCCAGTACGGTCATGTGCATCTGCGCATCGAGCCGCTGACCGCAGAGGACAAGGGCGACGACGAGGACATGTACTTCAAGTTCGTCTCGGAGATCGTTGGTGGTGCGGTTCCCAAGGAATACGTGCCGGCCGTCGAGAAAGGGGCCTACGAGCAGCTGAAGAACGGTGTCATCGCGGGCTATCCGATGATTGACGTCAAGGTCACGCTGTTCGACGGTTCCTACCATGACGTGGACTCGAACGAGACCGCGTTCAAGGTTGCCTCTTCCATGGCGGTCAAGGAGGGCGCCAAGAAGGCCAAGGCCGTGCTCCTCGAGCCGGTGATGAAGGTCGAGGTCGTGACCCCCGAAGAGTTCATGGGTGACGTCATGGGCGATCTGAACCGCCGTCGTGGCCTCGTCCAGGGCATGGATGACTCCTCCATGGGCAAGGTCATCCGCGCCACGGTACCTCTGGCTGAGATGTTCGGTTACGCAACCGACCTGCGCTCTCAGACCCAGGGGCGCGCAAGCTACGTGATGGAGTTTGCGGACTACGAAGAGGCGCCGTCCAGCGTCGTTGAAGCCGTCATCAACCAGAACGGTTAACCGTTAGCTAACGTAAAGAGGTTATAGCAGTGGCTAAGGCAAAATTTGAACGTTCCAAACCGCACGTCAACGTCGGCACCATCGGTCACGTCGACCACGGCAAGACCACGCTGACTGCGGCCCTGACTCGCGTCTCCGCCGAGGTGTTCGGTGGTGACTGGAGCGAGTTCGACGCCATCGACAATGCGCCGGAAGAGCGTGAGCGCGGCATCACCATCGCCACCTCTCACGTCGAGTACCAGTCCGAGTCGCGTCACTACGCGCACGTCGACTGCCCGGGGCACGCCGACTACGTCAAGAACATGATCACCGGTGCCGCCCAGATGGACGGCGCTATCCTGGTCGTGTCCGCCGCCGACGGCCCCATGCCGCAGACCCGCGAGCACATCCTGCTGTCTCGCCAGGTTGGCGTGCCGTACATCGTCGTGTTCCTCAACAAGGCCGACATGGTCGACGACGAGGAGCTGCTCGAGCTGGTCGAGATGGAAGTCCGTGAACTCCTCGACGAGTACGACTTCCCGGGTGACGACACCCCGATCATCACCGGTTCTGCCCTGATGGCCCTGGAAGGCAAGGACGACAACGGCATGGGCACCACCGCCGTGGCCAACCTGATCAAGGCCCTGGACGATTACATTCCGGAGCCGGAGCGCGCCATCGATCAGCCGTTCCTGATGCCGATCGAGGATGTGTTCTCCATCTCCGGCCGTGGCACCGTGGTCACCGGCCGTGTCGAGCGCGGCGTGGTCAAGGCCGGCGAGGAAGTCGAGATCGTCGGTATCAAGGACACCGTCAAGACCGTCGTGACCGGCGTCGAGATGTTCCGCAAGCTGCTCGACGAAGGGCGTGCCGGTGAGAACGTCGGCGCCCTGCTGCGCGGCACCAAGCGTGACGACGTCGAGCGTGGTCAGGTCCTGGCCAAGCCGGGCACCATCACCCCGCACACCAAGTTCGAGGCCGAGGTGTACGTGCTGTCCAAGGACGAGGGTGGTCGTCACACGCCGTTCTTCAAGGGCTACCGTCCGCAGTTCTACTTCCGTACCACCGACATCACCGGTACCTGTGAGCTGCCGGAAGGCGTCGAGATGGTCATGCCGGGCGACAACGTCAAGATGGTTGTCACCCTGATCGCCCCGATCGCCATGGATGACGGCCTGCGCTTCGCCATCCGTGAAGGCGGCCGTACCGTCGGCGCTGGCGTCGTGGCCAAGATCGTCGAGTAAGCGTCTCGCGGCTTGACCGAACGAAGGGGGCTCCACCAGGAGCCCCCTTTCTGCGCACCGCAAGCGAGTGTTTGACTCTCGTCGCTGGCGTGCCTATAATGCGCATCCTTTGAATGCGTGGGTTGACGGCTCGCGCCGTCAGATTCCATTGGAGTTAGGGCAAATGCAGAACCAGAAGATTCGCATTCGGTTGAAGGCTTTCGACCATCGCCTGATCGACCAGTCCGCCGCGGAGATCGTAGAAACCGCCAAGCGTACCGGCGCCCAGGTCCGTGGTCCGATTCCTCTGCCGACCAATCGCGAGCGTTTTACCGTGCTGATCTCTCCGCACGTCAACAAGGACGCGCGCGATCAGTACGAGATTCGTACCCACAAGCGGGTGCTCGATATCGTCGAGCCCACCGAAAAGACCGTTGATGCCCTGATGAAGCTCGACCTCGCCGCCGGCGTGGACGTGCAGATCAAGCTCGACTGACACCACACTAGTCACTCGCGGCCCAGCGCCTGGTCTGTACACCGAATGCAGCGCCAAGCAGCAGCCGCCACGCCGGGATGGCGTCATACAACGTGCTAGTGGAATGCTCTGGAAAGGGCAGCCATAGCGGGTGATAGCCCCGTACACTATAGGAGACTGAGAATGACTATCGGTTTAGTCGGTAGGAAGGCCGGGATGACCCGCGTCTTCACCGAAGACGGCGCATCCGTGCCCGTGACCGTGATCGAGGTTGATCCCAACCGCGTAACGCGCGTGAAGTCTGTCGAGTCCGACGGCTACGCCGCGGTTCAGGTGACCACCGGCTCCCGCAAGGCCAAGCATCTGTCGAAAGCCCAGGCCGGGCAGTTCGCCAAGGCAGGTGTCGAGGCCGGTCGTTCACTGATGGAGTTTCGCCTTTCCGACGGCGATGAAGCTCCGGAAGTGGGTGGCCAACTCACCGTATCCCTCTTCGAAGCTGGTCAGATGATCGACGTGACCGGTACCTCCAAGGGCAAGGGTTTCCAGGGCGCCGTCAAGCGCTGGAACTTCCGCACCCAGGACAACACCCACGGTAACTCCCTGTCGCATCGCGCGCCGGGTTCCATCGGCATGTGCCAGACGCCGGGCCGCGTATTCAAGGGCAAGAAGATGGCCGGCCAGATGGGCAATGTTCGCTGCACCGTGCAGAGCCTGGAAGTCGTCCGTGTCGACGCCGAACGCAATCTGCTGCTGATCAAGGGTGCCGTACCCGGTGCCACCGGCAGTGATGTCATCGTGCGCAGCGCCGTCAAAGCAGGCTGAAGGGGAACTTACCGATGAATCTGAATCTTGCAGGTGCAGGCGCCGGTACTGTTGAAGTATCCGATGCCACCTTTGGCAAAGAATTCAACGAGGCCCTCGTGCACCAGGTCGTCACCGCCTATCTGGCCGGTGGTCGCCAGGGTACTCGTGCCCAGAAGAACCGTTCCGACGTGCGTGGCGGCGGCAAGAAGCCGTGGCGCCAGAAGGGCACCGGTCGTGCCCGTGCCGGTACCATCCGCTCGCCGATCTGGCGTGGCGGCGGCGTGACCTTCGCGGCCCGTCCGCAGGACCATTCCCAGAAGGTCAATCGCAAGATGTACCGTGCGGCCATGCGCTCGATCCTCTCCGAGCTGGTTCGCCAGGAGCGCCTGGTGGCCGTTGATGGCTTCGCCGTCGAGGCCCCCAAGACCAAGCAGCTGGTTGCCAAGCTCGTGGAGCTGGGCCTGGAGAAGGTGCTGATCGTCACCGAGGAAGTCGACGAGAACCTGTACCTTGCAGCCCGCAACATCCCCAACGTGGATGTGGTGGACGTCGCCGCCGCTGATCCGGTGAGCCTGGTCGCCTTCGACAAGGTGCTGGTCACCGTCTCCGCTCTGCGTAAATTCGAGGAGAAGCTGGCATGAACCAGGAACGTGTATTCAAGGTTCTGCTCGGTCCGCACGTGACCGAGAAGGCCGCCATGGCCGCCGAGCGCAACCAGTACGTGTTCAAGGTGGCAGGCGACGCGACCAAGCCCGAGATCAAGGCTGCCGTGCAGGAGCTGTTCGGCAAGAAGGTCGACCGTGTTCAGGTGTTGAACATGAAGGGCAAGACCAAGCGCACCGCGCAGGGTCTGGGTCAGCGCAAGGGTTATCGCAAGGCGTACGTGACACTGGCCGCCGGCGAGACGCTTGAAGACTTCTCTGGCGCCGAATAAGGGCAGGAGTACGGATCATGGCAATCGTCAAGACTAAACCCACATCCGCCGGTCGTCGCCACGTCGTCAAGATCGTTGGCGAGGAACTGCACAAGGGCCGCGCCTTCGCGCCGTTGCTCGAGAAGCAGTCCAAGTCCGGTGGCCGTAACAACTACGGTCGCATCACCACCCGCCACGTGGGCGGTGGTCACCGTCATCACTATCGGATCATCGATTTCAAGCGCACCAAGGATGGCATCCCGGCCACCGTCGAGCGCTTGGAGCATGACCCGAACCGCAGCGCACACATTGCCCTGCTCAAGTACCTCGATGGCGAGCGTCGCTACATCATCGCGCCCAAGGGCGTGAGTGCCGGCGATCGTCTCGAGTCCGGTGTCAACGCGCCGATCAAGAAAGGCAATGCGTTGCCGCTGCGCAACATCCCGCTGGGTTCCACCGTGCACTGCATCGAGCTCAAGCCCGGCAAGGGCGCCCAGCTTGCACGCAGCGCCGGCACCAGCGCCCAGCTGGTCGCTCGCGAAGGCAACTACGTCACCCTGCGTCTGCGCTCCGGCGAGATGCGCAAGGTGTTGTCCGAGTGCCGCGCGACCCTGGGCGAAGTGAGCAACTCCGAGCACAGCCTGCGTCAGCTTGGCAAGGCCGGTGCGAAGCGCTGGAGAGGGGTGCGCCCGACCGTTCGCGGCGTGGCCATGAACCCGGTGGATCACCCGCACGGCGGCGGCGAAGGCCGCAGCAGCGGTGGGCGTCATCCGGTGTCTCCGTGGGGCATCCCCACCAAGGGCCACAAGACCCGCAAGAACAAGCGCACCGACAAGCTGATCATCCGTCGCCGCAAGGCCCGGAAATAAGATCCAACGCCAAGACATCAAGAGGTAACGGCTGTGCCACGTTCACTGAAGAAAGGTCCCTTTATTGACCTTCATCTTTTGAAGAAGGTTGAGACTGCAGTGGAGAAGAGCGACCGCAAACCGATCAAGACCTGGTCGCGTCGTTCGATGATCCTGCCCAACATGGTCGGGCTCACCATTGCTGTCCATAACGGTCGCCAACACGTCCCGGTGCACGTTTCCGAGGAAATGGTTGGCCACAAGCTGGGCGAATTCGCTGCTACCCGCCTCTACCGCGGTCATGTGGCGGACAAGAAAGCCAAACGGTAAGCCAGAGAGGATTGAGAGATGGAAGTCACAGCAAAGCTGCGTGGCGCTCGTTTATCCGCCCAGAAGGCCCGTTTGGTGGCTGACCAGGTGCGCGATAAACCGGTCGCCGAGGCGCTCGACCTGCTGACCTTCTCCCCGAAGAAGGCCGCGAAGCTGGTCAAGAAGGTGCTGCAGTCCGCCATCGCGAATGCGGAAGAAAACGACGGCATGGATATCGACGAGCTGCGTGTCTCGACCATCTGCGTCGATGAGGGCATGACGCTCAAGCGCATCCGTCCGCGCGCCAAGGGCCGTGCGGACCGCATCCTGAAGCGCACTTGCCACATCACCGTCAAGGTAGCCGAGAAGTAGGAGTCGACCAGATGGGTCAGAAAGTCAATCCAACAGGCATTCGCCTGGGTATCGTCAAGGACCATACCTCGGTGTGGTATGCCGAGCGCGGCGCCTATGCCGACAAGCTGAACAGCGACCTCGAAGTACGTCGCTTTCTGGAAGAGCGCCTGAAGAATGCGTCCGTGAGTCGCATCATCATCGAGCGCCCGGCCAATAACGCCCGCATCACCATTCACACCGCCCGCCCGGGCATCGTGATCGGCAAGAAGGGCGAAGATGTCGACCGGCTGCGTCGCGACGTCACCGCGATGATGGGTGTGCCCGTGCACGTCAACATCGAGGAAGTCCGCAAGCCGGAACTCGATGCCAAGCTCGTCGCGCAGAATATCGCCGGCCAGCTCGAGCGTCGCGTGATGTTCCGCCGTGCCATGAAGCGGTCCGTGCAGAACGCCATGCGCCTGGGCGCCGGCGGTATCAAGGTGATGCTGTCCGGTCGCCTCGGCGGCGCGGAAATCGCCCGTACCGAATGGTATCGGGAAGGTCGTGTCCCGCTGCATACGCTGCGCGCGGACATCGACTACGCCACCTACGAAGCCAAGACCACCTACGGCATCATCGGTGTCAAGGTCTGGGTCTTCAAGGGTGAAATCCTCGGGGGCATCGAGGAGGTCCGCGCCAAGGCGAAACAGCCGCAGGCCGCGCCCTCCAAGAAGAAAGGTTCCAGGTAAGGGGAGAGCGAGTCGATGTTACAACCTAAGCGTATGAAGTTCCGCAAGATGCAGAAGGGCCGCAACCGTGGCCTGGCGCATCGTGGAAGCAAGGTGAGCTTCGGCGAGTATGGCCTTAAGGCCACTGGCCGGGGCCGCGTCACCGCCCGTCAGATCGAGGCCGGTCGTCGTGCGATCAGCCGTCACGTCAAGCGTGGCGGCAAGATCTGGATCCGTGTCTTCCCGGACAAGCCGATTTCCAAGAAGCCGCTGGAAGTCCGGATGGGTAAGGGCAAGGGCTCAGTCGAGTACTGGGTCGCGCAGATCCAGCCGGGTCGTGTCCTGTACGAGATCGAAGGCGTTTCCGAGGAGCTGGCCCGCGAGGCCTTTGGCCTGGCTGCCCAGAAGTTTCCGGTCTCCACCACCTTTGTGAAACGGACGGTGATGTGATGAAAGCCCAGGAAATTCGTGAGAAGTCAGCCGAGCAGCTCCAAGAGCAGCTCTTCGAACTCCTCCGCGAGCAGTTCAACCTGCGCATGCAGAAGGCCACCGGTCAGCTGAGCCAGACTCATCTGCTCAAGCAGGTTCGTCGGGACATTGCCCGCGTGAAGACTGTGCTCAACGAGAAGGCAGGTGACTGAGATGGCCGAAGAGAAAAAAGCCCGTACGCTCACCGGCAAGGTGGTGAGCGACAAGATGGATAAGTCCATCGTTGTGATGATCGAGCGTCGTGAGCGCCACCCGATCTACGGCAAATACGTCAAGCGCTCCACCAAGCTGCACGCCCACGACGAGGCGAATCAGGCCAAGGCCGGCGACACGGTGTCCCTCCAGGAATGCCGTCCGCTGTCGAAGAAAAAGGCCTGGGCCCTGGTCGAAGTCGTCGAACAGGCCAAGGGTTGATCGGCCCACGCCGGTCAAGCCAGTGCAGTCAGATTAGGTTTGGAGAAAACCGATGATTCAGACTCAGACAATGCTGGATGTCGCTGACAACAGCGGAGCGCGCCGGGTGCAGTGCATCAAGGTGCTGGGCGGTTCCCACCGCCGCTACGCCCGCGTCGGTGACATCATCAAGGTCACGGTGAAGGAAGCCATTCCGCGTGGCAAGGTCAAGAAGGGCCAGGTCCTCAAGGCGGTGGTGGTTCGCACCCGTAGTGGCGTCCGTCGTAACGACGGCTCGCTGATCCGCTTCGATGGAAATGCGGCTGTGCTGTTGAACAACACCAACGATCAGCCGATCGGTACCCGTATCTTCGGGCCGGTGACGCGTGAGCTTCGCAACGAAAAGTTCATGAAGATCATTTCCTTGGCGCCTGAAGTGCTGTAAGGAGCGAGGCGGATATGCAAAAAATCAAACGTGACGATGAAGTGATCGTCATCGCCGGCAAGGACAAGGGCAAGCGCGGTACCATCAAGCGGGTTCTCGAAAACCGCTTCGTGGTGTCCGGTGTGAACATGATCAAGCGTCACACCAAGCCCAACCCGATGGCGGGCAACCAAGGCGGTATCGTCGAGCGCGAGGCACCGATTCACGCGTCCAACGTGGCCATCTTCAACCAGGAGACCGGCAAGGCGGATCGCGTCGGCTTCCAGGTTCAGGAAGACGGTACCAAGGTACGTATCTACAAGTCGACGCAGTCGCAGATCGACGCCTAACGCGAGTCGGATAGCAAAATGGCGAACTTGAAAGAACGTTATCAAAACGAGGTGGTGGCTCAACTCCACGAGCAGTTCAGCTACGCCAACGTGATGCAGGTACCGCGGGTCACCAAGGTGACCCTGAACATGGGTATCGGCGAAGCGACCAGCGACAAGAAGCTGATCGACAACGCCATCAGCGACCTGGAGAAGCTCTCCGGTCAGAAGCCGCTGGTGACCAAGGCACGCAAGTCCATCGCGGGCTTCAAGGTGCGTGAAGGCTGGCCGATCGGGATCAAGGTGACCCTGCGCTCCGAGCGCATGTGGGACTTCCTCGATCGCCTGGTGAATATCGCGATCCCCCGCGTTCGTGACTTCCGTGGTCTCAACCCGAAGTCCTTCGACGGTCGTGGCAACTACTCCATGGGGGTGCGTGAGCAGATCATCTTCCCGGAGATCGAGTATGATAAGATCGACCGAGTCCGTGGTCTGGATGTCACCATCACTACCACCGCCAAAACCGATGATGAAGGTCGCGCGCTGCTCGGCGCGTTGAACTTCCCGTTCAAGAAATAAGGGTGGGATCATGGCAAAGAAAAGCATGGTAGAGCGCGAGCTCAAGCGCACCAAGCTGGTGGCGAAGTATGCCGCCAAGCGCGCCGAGCTCAAGGCGGTCATCCAGGACGTCAACGCTTCTGACGAAGAGCGCTTCGACGCGCAGCTCAAGCTGCAGCAGTTGCCGCGCAACTCCAGCCCGGTACGTCAGCGCAACCGCTGCCGCATCACGGGTCGTCCGCACGGCTACTACAACAAGTTCGGCCTCGGCCGCAACAAGCTGCGTGAAGCCGCCATGCGTGGCGATGTGCCCGGACTCAAGAAGTCCAGCTGGTAACGCCACGTAGAATCATCAGGAGCGCAACGTAAATGAGCATGCAAGACACTCTGGCGGATATGTTCACTCGTATCCGCAATGCGCAGATGGCCACCAAGGAGACGGTTTCCATGCCGTCCTCCAAGCTCAAGGTCGAGGTGGCCCGCGTGCTGAAGGAAGAGGGCTACATCAGCGACTTCGCCGTCAGCGAAACCGCCAAGCCCGAGTTGACCGTGACCCTCAAGTACTTCGAGGGCAAGCCGGTCATCGAGCACCTGCAGCGAGTTTCCAAGCCGTCCCTGCGCCAGTACAAGGGCAAGGATGCGCTGCCGAAGGTCGCCGAAGGTCTGGGCGTTGCCATCGTCACTACCTCCAATGGGGTGATGACCGATCGTGCGGCGCGTCAGGCGGGTGTTGGTGGTGAAGTCATCTGCACCGTATTCTAGGAGTTTGGAATGTCCCGCGTAGCCAAATATCCGGTCAAATTGCCCGCAGGCGTCGAGGTCAAGCTCGACGGTGACCAGCTGTCCGTCAAGGGCAGCCAGGGCTCTCTTTCCCAGACCGTTCACCCTGATGTGGTGATCGGCCAGGAAGAGGGGCAGCTGACCTTCCAGCCGAGCGAGTCCGCGAAGAGCTGGGCAATGGTCGGTACCACCCGTGCCCTGGTCCAGAACCTGGTCACCGGTGTCAGCGAGGGCTTCACCAAGAGCCTCGAAATCATCGGCGTCGGGTATCGTGCCCAGGCCAAGGGCCAGACGCTCAATCTTACACTGGGCTTCTCGCACCCGGTCGACTACACGCTGCCTGAAGGTGTCACGGCGGAAACGCCCAAGAACACCGTTATCGTGCTGAAAAGCGCGGACAAGCAGCAGCTCGGCCAGTGTGCTGCGGAAATCCGCGCCTTCCGTCCGCCCGAGCCCTACAAGGGCAAGGGTGTCCGGTACGCCGACGAGCAGGTGCGTCGCAAAGAAGCCAAGAAGAAGTAAGGCAGGGTTATGAACGCGAAGAAAGAATCTCGTCTCCGTCGTGCCCGCCGTGCTCGCGCCAAGATCCGCGAGCTGGGCGTGCATCGCCTGTGCGTCAATCGTACCCCCCGCCACATCTATGCGCAGATCATCTCGCCGGATGGTGGTAAGGTCCTCGCCAGCGCTTCCACGCTGGACAAGGTCCTGCGTGAGGGGGCGACCGGCAATGCCGACGCCGCCGCCAAGGTGGGCGCAATGATTGCCGAACGCGCCAAGCAGGCTGGCATCACCCAGGTGGCCTTCGATCGTGCCGGCTTCAAGTACCACGGTCGTGTGAAGGCCTTGGCCGACGCCGCTCGTGAAGGCGGCCTGGAATTCTAAAGGGTTTTACGATGGCGAAGAACGAACAGCAAAGCGGCGATCTGCAGGAAAAGCTCGTGCAGATCAACCGTGTCGCCAAGGTGGTCAAGGGTGGCCGAATCTTCGGTTTTACCGCCCTGACCGTCGTGGGTGACGGTAACGGTCGTGTGGGTTTCGGTCGCGGCAAGGCGCGTGAAGTGCCGGTAGCGATCCAGAAGGCCATGGACCAGGCGCGTCGCAACATGGTCAAGGTGAACCTCACCAGTGGCACTCTGCAGTACCCGGTCAAGGCCCGTCACGGCGCCTCCAAGGTGTACATGCAGCCCGCCTCCGAGGGTACCGGGATCATCGCCGGCGGTGCCATGCGCTCCGTGCTCGAATTGGCCGGCGTGCACAACGTCCTGGCCAAGTGCTACGGCTCCACCAACCCGGTGAACGTGGTGCGGGCGACCGTCAATGGTCTGGCCTCCCTGCAGTCGCCGGAAGACGTGGCCGCCAAGCGCGGTCTGCCTGTCGAAGCGATCACGGGATAAGCACCATGTCAGCAGCGATCAAGGTTACCCAGACCCGCAGCACCATCGGCGTACTGGCCAAGCACAAGGCCACCATGAAGGGCCTCGGCCTGCGTCGCATCGGTCACACGGTTGAACTGGAAGACACCCCTGCCGTCCGCGGCATGATCCACAAGGTCAACTACCTTGTGCGAGTTGAGGGAGAGTAATCCATGAAACTCAATAGTCTGAGCCCGGCACCGGGCTCCAAGCACGCCGAGAAGCGCGTCGGCCGTGGTATCGGCTCCGGTCTGGGCAAGACCGGCGGCCGTGGCCACAAGGGCCTCAAGTCGCGCAGCGGCGGCAGCGTGAAGCCCGGTTTCGAGGGCGGTCAGATGCCGCTGCAGCGGCGCCTGCCCAAGTTCGGCTTCACGTCCGCGAAGTCGCTGGTTTCCCAGGAAGTCCGCCTGGCCGAGTTGGGTCGGGTCGCCGGTGACGACGTCACCCTGGACACCCTCAAGGAAGCCAACGTGCTGAAGGATGCCACCAAGCATGCCAAGGTGATCCTGTCCGGCGAACTGAACAAGGCGGTCACGGTCCGCGGCATCAAGGTCACCAAGGGTGCCCGTGCCGCGATCGAAGCCGCCGGCGGCAAGGTAGAGGACTAAATGGCCAAGTCAGGAAACATGCCGGCGATGGGCAGCGGTCTGGGTGAACTCTGGGCGCGTCTGCGCTTCGTGCTTCTCGCCATCGTGGTCTACCGTATCGGTGCCCACATCCCCGTTCCCGGTATCAATCCTGACCAGCTTGCTGCCTTGTTCAGGGAGCAGCAGGGTACCATCCTGGGCATGTTCAACATGTTCTCGGGGGGCGCCCTGGAGCGCATGAGTATCATGGCGCTGGGCATCATGCCCTACATCTCAGCGTCGATCATCATGCAGTTGATGACCGCTGTCTCGCCGCAGCTCGAGCAGCTGAAGAAGGAAGGTGAGGCCGGCCGCCGCAAGATTAGCCAGTACACGCGCTACGGCACCGTGCTGCTGGCCCTGGTCCAGGCCACCGGCATGTCGGTGGGCCTGGCCAGCCAGGGTATCGCCTACACGGCCGACTTCAGCTTCTACTTCACTGCCATCGTGACCTTCGTCACCGGGGCGGTGTTCCTGATGTGGCTGGGCGAACAGATCACCGAGAAGGGCATCGGCAACGGCATATCGCTGCTTATCTTCTCCGGTATCGTCGCCGGTCTGCCGGGTGCCGTGGGGCAGGCCTTCGAGCTGGCCCGCAACGAGGGTGCCTGGAACGTGCTGCCGCTACTGGCCCTCACCGTGCTGGGCGTGGCCACCGTGGCCTTCGTGGTCTTCATCGAGCGTGGCCAGCGCCGCCTCACCGTGAACTATCCACGTCGCCAGGTCGGCAACAAGATGTATGCCGGTCAGAGCAGCTACCTGCCACTCAAGGTCAACATGGCGGGCGTGATTCCGGCGATCTTTGCCTCGAGTATCCTGCTGTTCCCGGCTTCACTCGGACAGTGGGTCGGTGCCGGCGAAGGCATGGAATGGCTGCAGCGTGCGTCCCAGGCCTTGGGTCCGGGGCAGCCACTGTACATCTTGCTTTTCGGTGCGGCGGTGGTATTCTTCTGCTTCTTTTACACAGCGCTGGTCTTCAACCCCAAGGATGTCGCTGACAACCTCAAGAAGTCAGGGGCCTTCCTGCCGGGTATTCGCCCTGGTGAGCAGACCGCTCGCTACATCGACAAGGTCATGACCCGTCTGACCTTGTTCGGTGCCCTCTACATCACTGCGGTTTCCCTGATGCCTCAGTTCCTGATCGTGGCCTGGAACGTGCCGTTCTTCTTCGGCGGTACCTCACTGTTGATCGTGGTAGTGGTCATCATGGATTTCATGGCCCAGGTGCAATCGCACCTCATGTCGAACCAGTACGAGTCGGTGATGAAGAAGTCTAACCTGAAAGGCTACGGTAGCGGCGGCATCATGCGCTGAGGCGCCGCTGGCGATTTGGTGCGCCGCGAGCTGGGTTTCGGCTCGCGGCGCGAGCCAACTTTGGAGATGGAACGATGAAAGTTCGAGCTTCCGTGAAGAAAATGTGCCGCAACTGCAAGATCATTCGTCGCAATGGCGCCGTGCGCGTCATCTGCATCGAACCGCGGCACAAGCAGCGTCAGGGTTGATCCTGAGGCTGCACTGAACCGGGTGCCGGCATGCCTCTTGTCCTCGAGCGAGGAAAGAGGTATGCTGTTGCGCCTTTTGTAGATGATTAATCGAGCAAGCCGCTCAAATTTCGGAGTAAGCTGATGGCCCGTATTGCAGGCGTCAATATCCCGGACAACAAGCATGCGGCGATCTCGCTGACCTATATCTTCGGGATTGGCCGTACGCGCGCTCAGGGCATCTGTGCCGCGACCGGCATCGCGCCGACCACCAAGATCCAGGAGCTGTCCAGTGAAGATCTGGATACCCTGCGGTCCGAAGTCGGCAAGTACACCGTGGAAGGTGACCTGCGTCGTGATGTCACGCTTAACATCAAGCGTCTCATGGACCTGGGTTGCTATCGTGGTCTGCGTCATCGTCGTGGTCTTCCGCTGCGTGGTCAGCGTACCAAGACCAATGCGCGTACCCGCAAGGGCCCGCGCAAGCCGATCCGCAAATAACACGCACGTTCTGGCGTAAAGACAGGAATAGACATCAACATGGCTAACCCGCGTAGCAACCGTAAAAAGGTTAAAAAGCAGGTAGTGGATGCCATCGCGCATATCCACGCCTCTTTTAACAACACGATCATTACGATCACAGACCGCCAGGGCAACGCCCTTTCCTGGGCGACTGCCGGTGGTTCGGGTTTTCGTGGTTCTCGCAAGAGCACCCCGTTCGCTGCTCAAGTGGCAAGCGAGCGTGCAGCGACCGCTGCAGCCGAGTATGGTGTGAAAAACGTCGACGTGCTGGTCAAGGGCCCCGGTCCTGGCCGTGAATCCGCCGTGCGCGCGCTCAATGCCGCCGGCTTCCGCGTGCAAAGCATCACCGACGCGACGCCCATTCCCCACAATGGCTGCCGTCCGCCGAAGAAACGCCGCGTTTAAGGAGACAGATTCATGGCTCGTTACATTGGACCGAAGTGCAAACTGTCTCGTCGTGAGGGGACCGACCTCTTCCTCAAGAGCGGTATCACTCCCTTCGAGAAGAAGTGCAAATCCGAGCAGATTCCGGGTGTGCACGGCCAGCGCCGTCAGCGTCTTTCCGACTACGGCTTGCAGCTTCGCGAGAAGCAGAAAGTACGTCGCATGTACGGCGTACTCGAGAAGCAGTTCCGCAACTACTACAAGGAAGCGGCCCGCCTGAAGGGCGCGACCGGCGAGTTGTTGCTGCAGCTTCTCGAATCCCGACTGGACAACGTCGTCTACCGCATGGGCTTCGGCTCCACGCGTTCCGAGGCACGTCAGCTGGTCAGCCACAAGGCGATCGCCGTCAACGGCAAGACCGTCAACGTGGCCTCCTACCAGGTCAAGGCCGGTGACGTGGTCGCCGTGCGCGAGAAGGCGAAGAACCAGGCGCGCATCCAGACTTCCCTGGCCATCGCCGCCAACCGCGGCGACGTGGTGTGGGTCGAGACCGATGCCAAGAAGATGGAAGGCACTTTCAAGGCCCTGCCCGAACGCGGTGACCTGTCTGCCGACATCAACGAAAACCTGATCGTCGAGCTGTACTCCAAGTAAGCGGCGCCCGCGTCGTGCCGCTCCCCGTCCGCGGGGGGCGGCCCAGAGTACCGACAATCCGTTTGGCAGCCTGAAAGGTGTTCATATGCAGCGTTCAGTGACAGAGTTTCTCCGTCCTCGCGACATCAAGGTCGAAGAGATCAGCGCACACCACGCCAAGATCGTGCTCGAGCCCTTCGAGCGGGGCTTCGGCCACACGCTGGGGAATGCCCTGCGTCGCATCCTGCTCTCGTCCATGCCCGGCTCTGCCGTGGTGGAGGTCGAGATCGCCGGTGTCGAACACGAGTACAGCGCGATCGAGGGCGTCCAGGAAGATGTCATCGAAATCCTCCTGAACCTCAAGGACGTGGCGCTCCGGATGCACAGCCGCGACGAGGCAGTGCTCTCGCTGAACAAGCAGGGGCCCGCCGTCGTGACGGCAGGGGACATCGCCCTCGACCATGATGTCGAGATCGTCAACCCCGAGCATGTCATCGCCCACGTCAACGAGGGGTCCGAGCTGAAGATGCAGCTCAAGGTCGCTCGCGGCCGCGGCTACGAGCCGGCGGACGTGCGTGGCGATGCCGACGACGAGTCGCGCGCCATCGGTCGCCTGCAGCTGGATGCTACCTTCAGCCCCGTGCGCCGGGTTTCCTACAGCGTCGAGGCCGCGCGTGTCGAACAGCGCACCGACCTCGACAAGCTGATCATCAACCTGGAAACCGACGGCACCCTGGATCCGGAAGAGGCGATCCGTCGCAGCGCGACCATCCTGCAGGAGCAGCTGGCCGCGTTCGTCGACCTGGAAGCCGACAAGGAACAGGAAGTGGTGGAGGAAGAGGATCATATCGATCCGATCCTGCTGCGCCCCGTAGACGATCTCGAGTTGACCGTTCGCAGCGCCAACTGCCTGAAGGCCGAGAACATCTACTATATCGGAGATCTGATCCAGCGCACCGAGGTGGAGCTGCTGAAGACCCCCAATCTCGGCAAGAAGTCCCTGAATGAGATCAAGGACGTGTTGGCCGCCCGCGGGCTTTCCCTGGGCATGCGGCTGGAGAACTGGCCGCCGGCAAGCCTGAAGGACGACAAGGCCTCCGCGTGAGCCTCGACTCGAGTCCCAGTTTGGTAAGGAATCACAACCATGCGTCATCGTAAGAGTGGTCGTCACCTGAATCGCACCAGCTCGCACCGCCAGGCCATGTTCAAGAACATGTCCGTCTCGCTGGTCGAGCACGAAGTGATCAAGACAACCCTGCCCAAGGCCAAGGAACTGCGTCGCGTCATCGAGCCGCTGATCACCCTGGCCAAGCAGGACAGCGTTGCCAATCGTCGTCTGGCCTTCAGCCGCACCCGCTCGAAGGAAGCGGTCGGCAAGCTCTTCAACGAGCTGGGTCCGCGTTACGCCGAGCGTCCGGGTGGCTACATCCGTATTCTCAAGTGCGGCTTCCGCACCGGCGATAACGCCCCCATGGCCTTCGTCGAACTGGTTGACCGTCCGGTCGTCGAGGAAGCCGCCGCCGAGGAGTGATCCTCGACCGGCCTTCCGCCAGTGGCACGCCAAACCGGCTCCTCAAGGGGAGCCGGTTTTTTCGTCGTATGGGTCTGCCTCGTTGACCTGAATCGCAGCTTCCCCGGCGCCAGGTCTGCGCGGGGGCGCTGTGAACCCTTCCCTGGGCGCTACCGATGCCATCCCTGGCATAGGACCCCCGCTCCGACCTGTCCCCGGCGCTGCTCGCCATCTTGACGGCTTCAAGCTTAAAGCTTTCGGCTCGCTGTCAGGCGGTGGTCTCCGGCTCCGCCTTGCTGGCCTTGGCGCGCTCCAGCAGCGGCTTGAGGAAGCGGCCGGTGTGCGACGCTTCCATGCGCGCCACCTGCTCGGGGGTGCCCTCGGCGATGATGCGCCCGCCGCCGGAGCCGCCCTCGGGGCCGAGGTCGATCAGCCAGTCGGCGGTCTTGATCACGTCCAGGTTGTGCTCGATCACCACGATGGTGTTGCCGTGGTCGCGCAGGCGGTGCAGCACCGTGAGCAACTGGCGGATGTCCTCGAAGTGCAGGCCGGTGGTCGGCTCGTCGAGGATGTAGAGGGTCTTGCCGGTATCGCGCTTGGCCAGCTCCCGGGCCAGCTTGACCCGCTGGGCCTCGCCACCGGATAGCGTCGTGGCGCTCTGCCCCAGGCGGATGTAGGAGAGCCCCACGTCGAGCAGGGTCTGCAGCCGTCGGGCGATGGCGGGTACCGGCGAGAAGAACGCCAGCGCTTCCTCGACGGTCATCGCGAGGACCTCGTGGATGCTCTTGCCCTTGTAGGCGATCTCCAGGGTCTCGCGGTTGTAGCGCTTGCCCTTGCAGACGTCGCAGGGCACATAGATGTCGGGCAGGAAGTGCATCTCCACCTTGATCATGCCTTCGCCCTGGCACGCCTCACAGCGCCCGCCCTTGACGTTGAAGGAGAAGCGTCCCGGCTTGTAGCCCCGCGAGCGCGCCTCCTGGGTGCCGGCGAACAGCTCGCGGATGGGCGTGAAAATGCCGGTGTAGGTCGCCGGATTGGAGCGCGGGGTGCGGCCGATGGGGCTCTGGTCGATATCGATCACCTTGTCGAGGTGATCGAGGCCCTCGATACGCTCATGGACCTCCGGCGTCAGGCTGGTGGCGCGGTTGAGCTCGCGGGCGGCGATGGGCATCAGGGTGGCGTTGATCAGTGTCGACTTGCCGGAGCCGGAGACGCCGGTGATGCACACGAACAGCCCCAGCGGGAGCGTGAGGGTGACGTCCTGGAGGTTGTTGCCGCGGGCGCCGGTCAGGCGCACCACGTTCTCCGGGTTGCCGGGAATGCGCCAGGGCGGGATCTCGATGCGCCGGGTGCCGGCGAGGTACTGGCCGGTCAGCGACTCGGGGTTGGCGATGATCTCCTGCGGGGTACCCTGGGCGACGATGCGCCCGCCATGGACGCCGGCGCCGGGGCCGATATCGAGCACGTGGTCGGCGGCGCGGATGGCCTCCTCGTCGTGCTCGACCACGATCACGGTGTTGCCCAGGTCGCGCAGGCGCTCCAGGGTCTGCAGCAGGCGGTCATTGTCGCGCTGGTGCAGGCCGATGGAGGGCTCGTCGAGGATGTACATCACCCCCACCAGGCCGGCGCCGATCTGGCTGGCCAGGCGGATGCGCTGGGCCTCGCCGCCGGAGAGGGTCTCGGCGCTGCGCTCCAGGTTCAGGTAGTCGAGCCCCACGTTGACCAGGAACTCCAGGCGGGCGTGGATCTCGTTGACGATCTTGACGGCGATCTCGCCCTTGCGGCCGGGCAGGCTGAGCGCGCCGAAGTAGCTCAGGGCCTCGCCGATGGGCAGGTGGACCAGCTGGGGCAGGGTGCGGTCGTCGATGAAGACGTGGCGTGCCTCGCGACGCAGCCGCGAGCCGTGGCAGGTGGGGCAGGGCTGCACGGCGATGTGGCGCGCCAGGTCCTCGCGCACCATGCTCGACTCGGTCTCGCGATAGCGGCGCTGCATGTTGGGCAGCACGCCCTCGAAGGGGTGCTCGCGGGTGACCTTGCGGCCGCGGTCGTTGACGTAGCTGAAGGCGATATCGTCGCTGCCGCTGCCATGCAGGATCACCTCGCGCTCGTGGCGCGCCAGGTCCTGCCAGGGAGTCTCCAGGGTGAAGCGGTAATGGTCGGCCACGGCCTGCAGCTGGTTGAAGTAGTAGACGCTGCGACGGTCCCAGCCCTTGATCACCCCCTCGGCCAGCGACAGCTCCGGGTGGCTGATCAGCTTGTCGGGGTCGAAGACCTGCTGCACGCCCAGGCCGTCGCAGGTCGGGCAGGCGCCCGCCGGGTTGTTGAAGGAGAACATGCGCGGCTCGAGCTCGGCGATCGAGTAGCCGCACACCGGGCAGGCGAAGCGTGCCGAGAAGGCGATGTCCTCGTGCTCGCCGTCCATGAAGTGGACCGTGGCCACGCCGTCGGCCAGGTTGAGGGCCGTCTCGAAGGACTCCGCCAGGCGCTGTTGCAGGCCGTCACGCACCTTGAGGCGATCGACCACCACGTTGATGTCGTGCTTCTTGTTCTTGTCGAGCGGGGCGATGTCGTCGAGCTCCAGCACCTGGCCGTCGACCATGGCGCGCACGAAGCCCTGGGCGCGCAGTTCGGCGAGCAGCTGCAGGTGCTCGCCCTTGCGCCCCTTGACCACCGGGGCCAGCAGCATCAGTTTGCTGCCCTCGGGCAGGGTCAGCACCTGGTCGACCATCTGCGAGACGGTCTGGGCCTCGAGGTCCTCGCCGTGCTCCGGGCAGCGCGGGGTACCGGCGCGGGCGAACAGCAGGCGCAGGTAGTCGTAGATCTCGGTGATGGTGCCCACGGTGGAGCGCGGGTTGTGGGAGGTGGACTTCTGCTCGATGGAGATCGCCGGAGAGAGCCCCTCGATATGGTCGACGTCGGGCTTCTCCATCATCGACAGGAATTGGCGCGCGTAGGTGGAGAGCGATTCCACGTAGCGGCGCTGGCCCTCGGCATAGAGGGTGTCGAAGGCCAGCGACGACTTGCCCGAGCCGGAGAGCCCGGTGACCACGATCAGCTTGTCGCGTGGCAGATCGACGTCGATGTTCTTCAGGTTGTGGGTGCGGGCACCCCTGACCAGAATTGTGTCCATTCCCACCTCGCCGGACGCGGCAAAAGCTCGATTATACGGGGCGGGCCGCACCGGCGGCAAAGCGCGGGTCGCCATCGGCTTTCCCTGCAGGCCGGCGAGCCGCTAGAATATGCGGTCCACGTCCGGGCCCGAGGGGCCGTCCACGGAAGTTCGAACCGCCATGCGAAAGGTCTCAGGACTGTTGTTAGCCACCGAGCGCCGCGCCATCATCGGGTTGGCGGGGCTCTATGCCACGCGCATGCTGGGCCTGTTCATGGTGCTGCCGGTGCTGGCCCTGTATGCCGATGACCTGCGGGGGGCGACGCCGCTGCTGGTCGGCCTGGCGCTGGGGATCTACGGCCTCACCCAGGCAGTGCTGCAGATCCCCTTTGGCCTGCTCTCCGACCGCCTGGGGCGCAAGCCGGTGATCGCCGCCGGTCTGGTGCTGTTCCTGCTCGGCAGCATGGTGGCCGCCGGCGCCGACTCCATCGGCGGGGTGATCCTGGGGCGCTGCCTGCAGGGTAGCGGTGCCGTGGCCGCGGCCATCATGGCGCTGCTCGCCGACCAGACCCGCGAGCAGGTGCGCACCGCCGCCATGGCCACCATCGGGCTCTCCATCGGCGTGGCCTTCGCCGTGGCCATGGTGCTCGGCCCCTGGCTCGCCGCGGGCTTCGGCCTGGCGGGGGTCTTCTGGTCCACCGCGGCGCTGGCGGCCCTGGGCCTGGTGGTGCTGTGGAAGCTGGTGCCGCCGGCGCCGCGTCGGGTGCGCCACCGCGACGTGGGCATGGACCGCGGCCAGCTGCGTGGCATCTTCACGCACGGTGACCTGTGGCGCATGGATATCTCGATCTTCGCTTTGCACCTGGTGCTGATGGCGATCTTCGTCGCCGTGCCCTTCCGGCTGGTCGAGGCAGGCATCGCCGTCGAGCGCCATGGCCTCACTTACCTGGGCATCATGCTGCTGGCCTTCGTGGCCATGGTGCCGCTGGTGATCATCGCCGAGAAGTGGCGGCGCATGAAGGCCATGTGCCTGTCGGCGATCGCCGGCATCACCCTGAGCCTGTTCGGGCTAGCCGGCCTGGGCGACGGGTTCCCGGCGCTGTTCGGCTGGCTGCTGCTGTTTTTCATCGCCTTCAACCTGCTCGAGGCCACCCTGCCGTCGATGCTCAGCAAGCTGGCGCCGGCCGGCGCCAAGGGCACCGCCATGGGCATCTACTCCACCAGCCAGTTCCTCGGGGCCTTCCTGGGCGGGGTGCTGGGGGGCGCCCTGGTGCAGCAGTGGGGGCTTTCCGCGGTGTTCGTCGGCTGCGGCCTGGTGGGCCTGGCCTGGCTGGCGGCGATGGCCGGCATGGCGCCCCCCCGCCACCTGACCAGCGAGGTGGTGGCGCTCGACGACAACGAGCAGCAAGATGCCCTGGACACCCTGATGGCGCGTTTCACCGAGGTGGCCGGGGTGGAAGACGTGCTGGTCGTCCCCGAGGAGCGCCTGGCCTACCTCAAGGTGGATCGCCAGCGTCTCGACGAGCAGGCCCTGGCACGCTTCACCGGTTCCGGGAATCACCACAGCGGCGCCTGAGCCGCGTATGATCCTTACAACGTATCTCATGACAGCAAGGAGTCCCTCATGGCCCGTGGCATCAACAAAGTCATCCTGATCGGCAACCTGGGCCAGGATCCGGAGGTGCGTTTCACACCCTCCGGCACCGCCGTTGCCAATCTCAACCTGGCCACCACCGATACCTGGATGGACAAGCAGAGCGGCCAGCGCCAGGAGCGCACCGAATGGCACCGGATCGTGCTGTTCAACAAGACCGCCGAGATCGCCCAGCAGTACCTCAAGAAGGGCAGCAAGGTCTATATCGAGGGCCGCCTGCAGACCCGCAAGTGGCAGGACCAGAACGGCCAGGACAAGTACAGCACCGAGATCGTCGCCAACGACATGCAGATGCTGGACTCCCGCGGCGGTGACGGTGGTGGTCAGTACGGAGGTCAGCAGGGCGGCCAGTATGGCGGTCAGCCCCAGCAGGGTGGTCAGCAGCAGGGAGGCAATTTCGGCGGTGGTCAGCCCCAGCAGGGTGGCTATGGCAACGCCCCGCAGCAGGGTGGCAACGTCGCTGGTGACCAACCCCAGCGTCCTGTTCCGCAGCCCGCTCCCCCGCAGCAGGGTGGCGGCCAGCAGCAGGGCGGCAACTACGGTGCCCCGGACCCGGGCAGCTTCGACGATTTCGATGATGAGATTCCGTTTTAACCAGGGGCCAGCCGAGGAGGTGCCGTGAAGCTGCTGATTCTGGAGGCCGGGCACTGCCTGAGCCTGGCGCTGGCCCGCGAGGCCAACCGGCGCAGCGACACCGAGCTCACCATCGAGCCGGGTCTTGCGCCCACGCCCCAGCTGCTCGAGGAGCTGCGCCCGGATGCGCTGGTGATCCCGCCGCTGTCGCGGCCGATCACCGCCGAGCCGGCGGCCGTCACGGCCCATGCCGAGGCGGTCGAGGCCTGCATGGAGGCCTGCCGCGAGGCGGACACCCCGCTGGTATGGTGCGTCTCCGACCAGCTCTACGAGGATGGCCTCGATATCCCCATCGACGAGCACGTGATCCCCGAGCCCCGCGACGACAGCCTGCGGCGACTGATACGTACTGGCGATCGGATCCGTGCCGAATACCCTCGACACCTGATCGTGCGCCTGGGGCCGCTGTTCGCCCTGGAGGGCAGCCAGGCCTGGCTCAGCGAGCTGCTCGACACCCTGGTGGATGGCGGCGAGGTGCGTGCTGAGTCCGATGTGATCTTCTGCCCGACATCGGCGGATGCCGTGGCCATGGCGCTGATCGGCATGCTCCAGCAGCAGCACTGCGGGGCCGAGGCCTGGGGCAGCTACCACCTGGCCGGCACCGAGCCGGTGAGTGCCTACACCTTCGTCTCCATGGTGCGCACCCAGCTCACCACGCGGCTCGAGGGGCGTGGTGAACGGGTTGCGCTGGGCGGCGTCAAGGCGCTGAACCACCACCATGACCAGCCGCTGCGTCGGGTGCTCAACTGCCGGCGGGTGCTGGACGTGTTCGGCGTCCACCAGAAGCCCTGGCGCCTGGAGGTCGGGCGCATGCTGGATACCTGGTGCCTGGCCAGGGACGACGTCAAGGCGGCAGAGGAGTCGATGCCACGATGAATGTGATCCGCAGCCTGGTCTTCTATGCCGGCTACTTCCTGGCGATGCTGGTCAGCGGCGTGCTCTTCCTGCCGCCGGCGCCCTTCCTGCCGCTGCGCTCCCGCTATCGCTTGCTCAACCTCTACAATCACTTCATCATCGCCTGGTTTCGCCTGGCCTGCGGGGTGCGCTACGACTTCCGCGGCCATGAGCGATTGCCTGACGGCCCCTGCGTCATCCTCGCCAACCACCAATCCGAGTGGGAGACCGTCTACCTGCAGCTGCTGCATCCGCCGGTCTGCACGGTGCTCAAGCGGGAGCTGCTGAACATCCCGATCTTCGGCTGGGGGCTGCAGCTGTTGCATCCCATCGCCCTGGACCGCAGCAAGCCCGCCCGGGCCATGAAGCAGGTGCTCGCCCAGGGCAAGTCCCGGCTCGACGAGGGGCTCTCGGTGCTGATCTTCCCCGAGGGGACCCGGGTGGCACCGGGAAGCCAGCGTCGCTACAGCAAGAGTGGTGTGGTGATCGCCTGTCGCGCCGGGGTGCCGGTGGTGCCGGTGGCCCACAACGCCGGGGAGCGCTGGCCGGGACGTCACTGGGTCAAGCGCCCGGGGCGCCTGTCGCTGGAGGTGGGCGAGCCCATCGAGACCGCCGGCCGTACCTCTGAGGAAGTGCTGGTCGAGGTGGAGGCGTGGATCGAGGCCCGGCTGGCCGAGATCTCCGAGGTGCCGCGCCCGGCCACGGCCGAACCGGCGGCCACCGAGAAGCCCCTGGCCTGACGCTGACCGGCCACGCAACGCAAGAGGCGCCCCCAAGGGGCGCCTCTTGCGTTGCGTGCGGAGCGCGACGGATCAGTCGCGGACCTTCTCCAGCACCAGGCAGGCGTTGGTGCCGCCGAAGCCGAAGCTGTTGGAGAGCACCCGCTCGATCTTCACGCCGTCGCGGCGCTGGGTGACGATATCGAAGCCGTCGGCCTGCTCGTCGAGGGACTCGATGTTAGCGGAGGCGGCGATGAAGTCGTGCTCCATCATCAGCAGCGAGTAGATCGCCTCCTGCACGCCGGTGGCCCCCAGGGAGTGGCCGGTCAACGACTTGGTGGAGCTCATCGCCGGCGTAGTGTCGCCGAAGACCTCACGGATCGCCTTGAGCTCGGCCACATCGCCCACTGGCGTCGAGGTTCCGTGGGTGTTGATGTAGTCGATCTTGCCATCGACGCCGGCCATGGCCTGGCGCATACAGCGCATCGCGCCCTCGCCGGAGGGAGCGACCATGTCGTAGCCATCGGAGGTGGCGCCGTAGCCGGTCACCTCGGCATAGATCTTCGCGCCGCGGGCGCGGGCGTGCTCCAGCTCCTCGAGTACCAGCATGCCGCCGCCGCCGGCGATGACGAAGCCGTCGCGGGCCTGGTCATAGGGCCGGGAGGCCTTGTCGGGGGTGTTGTTGTAGTGGGTCGAGAGCGCTCCCATGGCATCGAACAGGCAGGAGAGGGTCCAGTGCTCCTCTTCGCCGCCGCCGGCGAAGACCACGTCCTGCTTGCCCATCTGGATCTGCTCCATGGCACTGCCGATGCAATGGGCCGAGGTGGCGCAGGCCGAGGAGATGGAGTAGTTGACGCCCTTGATCCGGAACGGGGTTGCCAGGCAGGCCGAGACGGTGCTGCCCATGGTGCGGGTGACCCGGTAGGGACCCACGCGGCGCAGCCCCTTCTCGCGCAACAGGTCGGCGGCCTCCACCTGGTTGGCGCTGGAGGCGCCGCCGGAGCCGGCGATCAGCCCGGTGCGTTCGCTGGAGACCTGCTCCGGGGCCAACCCCGAGTCCTCGATGGCCTGGGCCATGGAGACATAGGCGAAGGCCGCGGCGTCGCCCATGAAGCGACGCAGCTTGCGGTCGATCAGGACGTCCAGGTCGATGTCGACGCTGCCGGCCACCTGGCTGCGGAAGCCCCGCTCTGCGTAGTCTTCCTTGAAGCGAATACCCGAGCGCCCGTTCCTGAGCGCGTCCAGAACCTGTTGTGCGTCATTGCCCAGGCAGGACACGATGCCCAGGCCGGTGACTACCACTCGTCGCATGGGAGCCTCCTGTTCAGAAATTCGCGGTGGAGGTGAACAGGCCGACGCGCAGGTCGTTGGCCTGGTAGATGTCGCGGCCGTCGACGGATACGGTGCCGTCTGCCATGCCCAGGATCAGGCGCCGGGTGATGATGCGCTTGATGTTGATGCGGTAGGTGACCTTGCGGGCCTCGGGCAGGATCTGGCCACTGAACTTGACATCGCCGCAGCCCAGGGCGCGGCCGCGGCCGGGGTGGCCGAGCCAGCCCAGGTAGAAGCCCACCAGTTGCCACATGGCGTCCAGGCCCAGGCAGCCGGGCATCACCGGATCGCCGGGGAAGTGACAGCCGAAGAACCACAGGTCGGGGTGAATATCCAGCTCGGCGATCAGCTCGCCCTTGCCGTGATCCCCGCCTTCCTCGTGGATGTGCATGATGCGATCGAGCATCAGCATGTTGGGGGCCGGCAACTGGGCATTGCCCGGACCGAACAGCTCGCCGCGTGAGCAGGCCAGCAGTTCTTCGTGATCAAAGGAGTGTTGCTTGGTCACTGAATCGTTCCGAGAGTCGAGATTGATGTGTGCCGAAAGCGGCCTGGGCCGCCGGGCGGCTGTGCCTAGTCTACTGTCCACACTCGATGAATGCACGCCGAACGGATTCGAGGGGAATCCCCTGCGACCCGATCGCCATGACGCGGCAAGGGGTTCAGATTTTCGCGTGGCAGCCGATAGGTCATGCATGCTCCTGGTCATGCCGGGACATGATTCCATCCACCAAGTGAGCGTCAGCCCTCCATGTGGCCAGCCTTCTCCCTCAATCGTCCCATGCCCTGGGTGGCGCTCTCGGCCTTCTCGGCCAGTCTCTGGCTGCCCGGCATTCCGCTGCGCCTGGCCGCGGCCGTCCTGGTCGTCCTCGGCCTGCTGGATGCCTGGCGCCAGGTGCGCCTGGTGCACCAAAGGGCTCGCCTCGGCGAGGAGGCCCTCTCCCTCTCGGAGGAGGGCGTCATCATCACCGATGCCGCCAACCGCATCGAGGCCGTCAACCCGGCCTTCACCCGCATCACCGGCTACACCCTGGACGAGGTCCGCGGCATTTCTGCCAGCTCCCTGGCGGCACCGCGTCATGACAAGGCATTCTTCGAGCGCTATTGGCAGGCCCTGTGGACCACTGGCGGCTGGCAGGGGGAGATCTGGAGCCGGCGCAAGCAGGGCGACGAGTATCCCGAATGGCTGCGCGTCCGAGCCGTCCATGACGAGGCAGGTCGCATCACCCACCATGTCTGCCTGTTTACCGATATCTCTGTCCACAAGGCCCGGGAGAGGGATCTTCAGCGGATCGGCTTCGAGGACCCGCTCACCGGCCTGCCCAACCGCCGGCGACTGCATGACCTGCTGGCCTCCCGTCTCCGTCACCTGCGGGCGGGCGAGAGCCTGGACATGGCGCTGATCGACATCGATGGCTTCAAGGAGATCAACGACGGCATCGGCGTCGAGCTCGGCGACCGGCTGCTATCGCACTTCGGGCAGCGGCTGGCCAGGCACGCGGCCGGCGGCGTGGTCGGTCGGTTGGGGGGCGACGAGTTCATGGTGATCCGCACCACGACGCAGAGCGATCATGACACCTGGATCAAGGGGCTCCAGCACCATCTGGGTCAACCCTTCGAAATCGACCGGCACAGCCTCCGGCTGGGGCTGACGATAGGCAGCTGCCGCTCCCCCGAGGATGGCCGCGAGGCCGATGTGCTCTTCCAGCGGCTGGAGTCGGCCCTCTTCGGTGCCAAGCGCAACGGTCGCAATCACAGCCTGCGTTTCCGCCCCGCCCTGGATGTCCAGGATAGCCCGCAGCTCGGCCTGCTCAATGACCTCCGCAACGCCCTAGCCATCGGCGGCCAGCTCGAACTGCACTTCCAGCCGCAGTATCGACTGGAAGATGACAGCCTGGCCGGGCTGGAGGCGCTGCTGCGCTGGCGGCACCCCCGGGACGGCATGATCTCCCCCGGCGACTTCATCCCGCTGGCCGAGCGCCACGGCCTGATGTCGACGCTGGGCGACTGGGTAATCGACCAGGCCCTCGCTCAGCTCGCTCACTGGCAGAAGACGGGGATGCCCGAGGCGATGGTATGGATCAACATCTCGGCCATGCAGCTCTTCCAGGGGGATCTGGAGACCGCGCTCGCCACCGGGCTGGCCCGCCATCGGGTGCCGGCCCGGCTGCTGGGCCTGGAGCTGACCGAATCGGTCCTGCTCGACGAGCGTGCCGGCGATATCGCCCCGCGGCTGGAACGGCTGCGACGGCAGGGGCATCAGGTCGCCATCGACGATTTCGGCACCGGCTATTCTTCCCTGGGGTACCTCAAGCACTTGCCGCTGGACAAGCTCAAGCTCGACCGTGCGTTTATCCAGGCGCTGCCCGATGACCGCGCCGACGCGTCCATCGTCTGTGCCGTCCTAGCCATGGCCCGGGGGCTCGAGCTGGAGGTGATCGCGGAAGGCGTCGAGACCGAGGCGCAGCGTGACTTCCTCTTCGCCCAGGGCTGTGCCCAGGTCCAGGGGTTCTTCTATGCCAGGCCCCTGCCGGCGGCGCGCCTGGAGGCCCAGTGGCGGGAGCAGGCCTCAGGGAGCCGGTCTGCTCAGGGCCGGCGCCTTGCCGAGGCGTCCGCTTAGCACCAGGCAGAGCGGATCACGCCGCGCCGGTGAGCGGGGCCGGCCGGGCGCCGGGCTTGGCCAGCAGCAGCTGGCAGGTGCCGATGGTGCGCTCCAGGAAACCGCCCTCGCAGTAGCACAGGTAGTAGCGCCACATGCGGATGAAGCGCTCGTCGTAGCCGAGCCGGCGTACGGTCTCCAGGCTCGCCTCGAAGCGGTGGCGCCACTCGCGCAGGGTGCGGGCGTAGTGCAGGCCGATCTCGTCCAGGTCGATGACGTTGAGCGAGGTATGGTGCGTCAGGCCATCGAGGATAGCGTGGTGCGAGGGCAGGAAGCCCCCCGGGAAGATATGACGCTTGATGAAGTCCATCTCGCGCTTGGCCGCCTCGTAGCGCTGGTCACGAATGGTGATCGCCTGCAGCATGGCCTGGCCGTCATCGGTCAGCAGCCGGTCCAGCGTCGCCAGGTAAGTGCCGAGGTACTGGTGACCCACCGCCTCGATCATCTCCACCGAGATCAGCCGGTCGAAGCGCCCCTCCAGCTGGCGATAGTCCTGCTGCAGCAGGGTGATGCGCTCGCCCAGCCCCTCCTCCTCGATGCGCTGTGCCGTGAAGGCGTGCTGCTCCGCGGAGATGGTGGTGGTGGTGACGCGACAGCCGCGGGTCTTCGCCGCGTGGATGGCCAGCCCGCCCCAGCCGGTGCCGATTTCCAGCAGGTGGTGGTGGGCCTGGACGTCGAGCTTCTCGAGCATCAGGTCGAGCTTGTGGGACGAGGCCTCCTCGAGGCTCGCCTCGGCGTGGGGGAAGACCGCGCTCGAGTACATGCGGTGCTCGCGGTCGAGGAAGGTGGAGAAGAGCGCGTTGCCGATGTCGTAGTGGGCGGCGATGTTGCGCTTCGAGCCGCTCAGGCTGTTGCGCTGCAGGCGGTAGAGGCCGCCCAGCAGCCAGCGGCCGAGGCGCGCCGGGCCATTCTCGATCTCGCCGTTGACCCGCTCCAGGTTGGCGGCGAACAGCCGCACCAGGGCCACCGGGTCGTCGGCGTCCCAGTCGCCGTCCATGTAGGCCTCGGCGGCCCCCACGGTGCCGCCCAGGGCCAGGCGCTTCCAGGCGCGGTGGTGGCGCACCACCAGCGTCACGCGCAGCGCGCCGCCCTGGCCCAGGCGATGGCGCTGATGGCCGTCGGTCAGGATGATGGTGCCGCCCTCCAGGCGGTCGAGCTGGGCCATCACCCGCGGCTTGAGCCAGCGAGTCAGGCGATCGCCCTCGGCGGCCAGGGGGCGGGCGGTGGCGGAGCGAAGCGTGTTCACGACGAGCTCTCCTCACGGGAAGGGGGGTCTTGTCCGGGGTGGTCATGGACCGGGAGGCGCTTGAGCCACAGCCGCAGCGCCTCGAGGTGGATGCCGGCCAGCGTCTTCAGGCTCATCCACGGCTGGCGCGCCAGGGTGGCGAGCAGCACGCCGCGGGTCGCCGGGCGACCCTCGAGGGTCAGGGTGGCGTCGAAGTGGCGCTGGCCCTCCTTCCAGTTCTCCATGTGCATGGACAGCGATTCGCCGGGCGTGTCGAAGCGCCAGCGATAGGTCATGTCCATGGGGTTGAAGGGCGAGACGTGCATGGCCTTGTCGAACTCGGCGGTGTGGCCATGGCGCCGGGGCTCCACGGAGCAGGCGTAGTGCGTGCGCTCGCCCCAGGGGGTGTTGCTCACCTCGCCGAGCAGGGCGCGCAGCTCGCCGCGGGCATCGAAGGCGTAGTAGAGCGAGACCGGGTTGAAACCGAGCCCCAGGGTGCGCAGCTGGGTCAGCACGCAGATGCGACCGTCCGGGGCGCTGCCGAGCTGGCGCTCGAGCTCCTCGCGCACGGCCTGCTTGAGGGGGCGGTCGTGGGGGGCCAGGTAGTCCCGGCGGCGAAAGCGTGCCAGGGCCGGTCGCCGCGCGCTGAAGCCGGGTACGCCGTCGAACAGCTCGGGCAGCTCGTCCAGGTCGAGCCAGGCCATCCACAGGCCGTAGGTGAAGGCGTGGGGACGGGGCAGGAAGCGGCGGTGGCGCAGGCTGCCCCGGTAGATCCGCGAGCGCGGCGTTCGCCTCATGCCAGGCTCTCCTCGATCGCCGGCGACCGGGTGGCGGGAGCCTCGGCGCCCGGGCCCTGCTCGTCGCAGCCCAGGTCCCGGGCAACCCGCAGGGCGCTCCAGACGCCGTCCTCGTGGAAGCCGTTGCGCCAGTAGGCGCCGCAGTAGTGGGTGCGCCGCGATGGCCCCGAGATCTCGTCGTGGCGGGCCTGGGCGGCCTGGCCGGCCAGGGTGAACTGCGGGTGGGCGTAGGTGAAGCGGCCCAGCACCCTGGCGGGGTCGATGGCGGCGCTGTCGTTGAGGGTCACGCAGAAGGTGTGCGGGGCCGTCATGCGCTGCAGGATGTTCATGTCGTAGGTGACCGAGACGCGCGCCGCGTCGCCGCGGCCGTCGAGCCGGTAGTTCCAGCTCGCCCAGGCGCGCCGGCGGCGCGGCAGCAGCCGGGTGTCGGTGTGCAGCACCACCTCGTTGTCGGCGTAGGGCAGGGCGCCGAGGATCTCGCGCTCGGCGTCGCTCGGATCCTCCAGCATCGCCAGCGCCTGGTCGGCGTGGCAGGCTAGCACCACCTGATCGAAGGCCTCCACGCCGCCGTCGCATCGCACCTCGACCCGGTCGGCGTGGCGGCGAAGGCCGCGCACCGGGGTCGAGAGCCGGATGCGCTCGGCGTAGGGCGCGGTCAGGGCCGGGATGTAAGCGCGCGAGCCGCCGACCAGGGTGTACCACTGGGGGCGGTCGTTGACCGACAGCAGGCCGTGATGGCGGAAGAAGCGCACGAAGAACAGCAGCGGGAAGTCGCGCAGGTCGCGGATGCTGGCCGACCAGATGGCGGCGCCCATCGGCAGCAGGTAGCGCTGCTGGAAGTCGGCGTCGTAGCCGCCGGCATCGAGCCAGGCGCCGAGGGTCATGGCCGGGTCGAGCCGGCCGCTCTCCAGTGCCCGGGTCGCCTCGCGGTTGAAGCGCAGGATGTTGCGCAGCAGCCGGTAGAAGCGGGGGCGCAGCAGGTTGCCCCGCTGGGCGAAGAGGCTCGCCAGAGTGTGGCCGTTGTACTCGAAGTCGCGGGCCGTCTCGTGCACCGAGAAGCTCATCTCGGTGGGCTGGGCGGTGACCCCGAGGCGCCCCAGGAGGCGCTGGAAGTGCGGGTAGGTCCAGTCGTTGAAGACGATGAAGCCGGTGTCGATGGCGTAGTCCCGTCCCTCGAGCGAAACGTCGATGGTGGCGGTATGGCCGCCGAGGCGGTCGTCGGCCTCGAAGAGCGTCACCTCGTGGTGGCTCGACAGGTACCAGGCGGCGGCCATGCCGCCAATGCCGCTGCCGATCACGGCGATGCGTTGGGCGGCATTCCGTCGGGCGGCGTCCCGTCGGGCCGTGTCATGCGGGGGGCGAATCGGCGCGTTCATCGGCGAGTCTCCACGGGCGAATCCTGGCGGGTCATGCGCCGGCCCAGGCGATAGCGCAGGCTCGGGGGCAGGATGCCCATCAGCCGGACCAGCAGCGTGAAGCGGCGCGGGAAGTGAATGTCCAGGCGGCGCCGCGCGAGGCCTTCGAGGATCGCCTCGGCGGCGGCGTCGGTGGAGACGCGCATGGGCATGTCGAAGTCGTTGCGGTCGGTGAGCGGGGTCTTCACGAAGCCCGGGTGGATCAGGCTGACCCCGATGCCCTTACCGGCCAGGTCCAGGCGCAACGACTCCATGAAGTGGCTCAGTGCCGCCTTGGAGGCGCCGTAGGCCTCGGCCCGGGGCAGCGGCAGGTAGGCGGCGGCGCTGGAGGTGGCGGCCAGCAGCGGATGGCCACCCGCCTCGCGGGCCCGGCGCAGCAGCGGCAGCGCCGCCTCGATGCCGTAGACGGCGCCGAAGAAATTGGGAGCGAAGACGCGTTCGACGAGGTCGGCCTCGAAGTCGCGCGCGTCCAGGTATTCGCAGGTGCCGGCGTTGAGGATCGCCAGGTCCAGGCCGCCGAATGCCTCGGCCAGGCGCTCGCCGGCCCGCTTGACGGCCTGGCGGTCCGCCACGTCCAGGGGCAGCGGCAGGGCATTGTCATGGCCGTCGCAGAGCTCGGCCAGGGCCGATTCGCTGCGCGCGCTCAGCGCCACCCGGTGCCCCTGCTCGAGCAGGCGCTCGGCCAGGGCGCGGCCGATGCCCGAGGTGGCCCCGGTCAGCCAGATGCGCTGCCTGTCGCTCGCTGTGGTCATGGTCTCTCCCCGTTCTCGGTGGCCGTCAACGGGCCATTTGTCGCTTCACCAGGCGTATCGCGCCCCCCCAGCAGGGGCAGTCGCTCGTAGAGCAGGGCGCCGGCGTCGAAGTAGTCGCGGTGCCGGGCCACCCGGCCGTCCTGTGCGAAGCGCAGGTGCGAGCAGCCCTCGACCTCCACCCCGCGTCCGCCGTCGAGGCGGGGATGCACCAGGTGCATCGTCCAGGTAACGAACCCCGTATCGTGCCGTTGCAGCGTCTCGTGGAAGGTGAAGCGGCACGATGTCACGTTGTCGTACAGGGTGCGGAAGTAGGCCTCCAGCGCCTCGCGGCCCCTGATGTGGTGCAGCGGGTCGATGAAGTCGACGTCGTCAGTGTATACCTCGTATAGCTTTTCTGTACAGGTCTTGTCTAGTTTATTGAAGAAGGCGCAGAAGGCCTCCAGGTCAGGTGCCTGGCGCATGAAAGGGGCTCCGGTGGCAGGTGGGCGTTATGCCGCGTTCAGGGCCTTGAAGGCTTCGAGGGCGCGTGCCCGAGCGGCCCGGTGGTCGACGATGGGGGGCGGATAGTCGACCCCGCCGAGCAGGTCGCTTGCGGGCGCGTGGCGCGCCTTCGCCGGCAGCTCGGCCAGCGCCGGCAGCCACTCGGCGAGGAAGGTGCCGTCGGGATCGAAGCGCGTCGACTGGGTCGTGGGATTGAAGATGCGGAAGTAGGGGGCGGCATCCGTGCCGGTGGAGGCCGCCCACTGCCAGCCGCCGTTGTTGGCGCAGAACTCGCCGTCCACCAGGTGGCGCAGGAAGAAGGCCTCGCCGCGGCGCCAGTCGATCAGCAGGTGCTTGGCGAGAAACATGGCAGTGACCATGCGCAGCCGGTTGTGCATCCAGCCGGTGGCCACCAGCTGGCGCATGGCGGCATCGACGATCGGGTAGCCGGTGCGCCCCTCGCACCAGGCGGCGAAGCCGGCCTCGTCGTCGCGCCAGGCGAGCGCCTCGGTATGCACCTGGAAGGCGCGATGGCGGCAGACCCGCGGGAAGCCCACGGCCACGTGGCGGTAGAACTCCCGCCATACCAGCTCGTTGACCCAGGCCGTGAGCCCGGTATCGCCCTCGGCCAGGGCGCCGTCGTTCTCGGCGAGCACCGCCTGCAGGCACTGGCGGTGGGAGATCATGCCCAGCGCCAGGTAGGGCGAGAGCTCGCTGGTGCCGCGGATCGCCGGGAAGTCACGCTGTGCGCCGTAGTGGCGCCCCCGGAAGCGCAGGAAGCGCTCCAGGCGGTCGGCGGCGGGCTCCTCGCCGGCCGGCCACTGGCGGCCGTCGACGGGCGTGTCGGCAAGCTCGGGGAGCTCGGGCAGCGGATCGGAGGCGATGTCGAGCCGCGCCTGGGGCGGCGGGGTGTCGTGCAGGGCGATGCGTTGCGGCGTCAGCTGGCGGTGCCAGGCCTTGGCGAAGGGGGTGAAGACGCCGTAATAGTCGCCCTTGCCGGTGAGCAGCTCCCCCGGGGCGAAGGCCACGGCGTCATGGTGGCCGGTGGCGGTGAGACCCGTCTCGTCGAAGGCCTCGATCACCGCGGCATCGCGGGTGAGCTCATCTACCGGGTATTCGCGGTTGAAGTGCAGGGCGGCGGCGCCGGTCTCGCGGGCAATGGCCAGCAGGGTCGCCGGGGCCTGGCCGAAGTCGTCGATGTCGCGGTGCAGCAGTGAGATGCCGAGGCCGCCCAGGCTATCGCCCAGGGCGGCCACCCCGCGGCCCCAGAAGTCGAGCTTGTTGGCGCCGTGGCCGTGGCGTTGCCAGTGGGGGAGGCTGCGCAGGAAGACGGCGATCACGGGGCCCTGGTGGGCGGCCGCGGCCAGGGCGGTGTTGTCCTGGATGCGCAGGTCGCTGCGAAACCAGACGATCACGGGGCGGGTCATGGGTGGCTCCGGTTCAGCGGATGGGAAGGCGGGCCTGGAGGCGCTCCATGGCCTCGCCGAGGTCATCGCCCAGCAGCTCCACCCGGGTCTCCTCCAGGTCGGCCTCGCGGATGCGGGCCATGGGGCCACAGGCCATCAGCGGCACCTCGAGCTGCTCGGCCAGGCGCGGCAGCTGGCGCCTCACCAGCTCGGCCTTCTCGGCCTTGCCGCTGGCCAGCAGCAGGGCCGCCGCCTGGAAGCGTTCCACCGCCAGCGGCAGTTCGCTGCAGGGCAGCGGGGCATCGAAGAGGTGCACCCGATAGCCGCGGTCGCTGGCGGCCAGGGCCGTGAGCAGCACCCACAGCGGGGCGGGGTCATCGGGCAGGGGCGCGACCAGCAGCGTCGGGCCCTTGCCCAGCCGGTTGGCATGCAGCAGCCGGGTGCCGATGCGGGTGCGCAGGAAGGTCTCGAGGGTACGGCGCTGCAGCGTATCGCCGAGCTGCTCGCCCCAGCCCTCCTCGAGCTGGCGGACCACCGGCTGCCAGAGCTCGGCCAGGCAGGTCGGCACCGGATAGAGCGCCAGCGACTGGTTGAACAGCTCCTCCAGGCGCGTCAGGTCCAGGGCCTGCACGGCGCTGACCAGCAGGCGACGCTGGCCGGGCCAGTCGCCGGCCGCCGGCGCCGGGGTCTCCGCGGTTTCCGGCTGGTCGAGCAGCTCGCGGACCTGGCTGACTGGCACCCCGCGATTGAGCCACTGCAGGATGCGCTCGACGCGCTCGATGTCCTCGCGGGCATAGAGGCGGTGACCCTTGGGAGTCCGTTGCGGCTTGATCAGGCCGTAGCGACGCTCCCAGGCGCGCAAGGTGACGGAGTTCACCCCGGTCAGCCGGGAGACCTCGCGGATCGGGTAGAGCGGCGTGTCGGCCGGGCTCCTTGCCGGGTCAGTCATGAGCGTACCGACTCCCCTGCCTGCTCGGCGACCACCGCCGCCAGGGCTTCGACGAAGGCGGGATGCTCGCCCACCGGGGGCAGAAGCGTCAGCTCGATGGCCGGGTGGGTGGCGGTCAGGGCCTCGACCTGGCCGGGCACGTCGCGGCGCAGGTGGCGGCCGGCGGCGAAGAACAGCGGCAGGATCTCGGCGCGTTCGACGCCCGCCTCGGCGAGCTCGGCCACGGTGGACTCGAGCGACGGCTCGCTGAGCTCCATGTAGGCCAGGCGCAGCGGGGTCTCAAGGCGGCCGGTGAGGGCCTCGGCGAAGTGTTCGAAGGGGGCTCGCCAGTGCGGGTCGCTGGAGCCGTGGGCGAGCAGGATCAGGGCATAGGACATGGAAGTCTCCAGTCGCGATAGGTCAGGGGGCGTCGGCCGCCAGGGCCTGCCCGCAGGCGAGGCCGGCGATGCCGGCGCCGATGATGGCGGTGGAAACGGGAGGCTGGGGCATGGTCATCTCGTGCAGTCAACGGCGTTCATCGCTAGACTAGCAGAAGTGTACAACGGCTGTATAACTCACGGTGGCTTGTCTTAATGGCATGGGGAGGGATTCCGGATGCGAGTGCTGATCACGGGCGGCAGTGGTTTCGTCGGGCAGCGGCTGTGCCGGCGATTGAAGGAGGCCGGGCATCGCCTGCTGGTGGTGTCACGCGAGCCGGAGCAGGTGCGCGACCGCCTGCCGGAGGGCAGCGATATCCGCCGTTCGGTGCTGGACTTCGTCGACACGCCGCCGGACGCCATCGTCAACCTGGCCGGCGAATCGATCGCCGCCCGCCGCTGGAGCGATGACCAGAAGAAGCGCCTGATCGATTCCCGGGTCAACATCACTGGGGACCTGGTGATGCTCTGCGAGCAGCTCCAGGCCAGCCAGGGCCGGATGCCGCGGCTGATGGTCTCGGCCTCGGCGATGGGCTACTACGGCGACCAGGGCGATCGCGAGGTTACCGAACAGACACCGCCCCACGACGAGTTCGCCCACCGCCTCTGCAAGCGCTGGGAGGACACCGCCCGGGAGGCGGCGGACTTCGGCGTCCGCGTGGCCCTGTTGCGCATCGGCCTGGTGCTCGATGCCGGCGGCGGCAGCCTGCAGAAGATGCTGCCGCCCTTCAAGCTGGGGCTGGGCGGTCGCTTCGGCGACGGCAAGCAGTTCATGCCCTGGATCCACCGCGAGGACCTGGTCGGCGCGATCCTCTTCCTGCTCGAACGCGATGACCTGGAGGGCCCCTTCAACGCTAGCGCCCCCCACCCCGTCACCAATGCCGAGTTCACCCGCACCCTGGCCAAGCAGCTGGGGCGTCCCGCCCTCATGCCGGTGCCGGCCATTGCCCTGGAGACCGCCTTCGGCGAGATGTCACGGCTGCTGCTGACCGGCGCCGACATGCGCCCGACCCGGCTGCTCGAGGCGGGCTTCGAGTTCCGGTTCCCGACTCTGGAGAAGGCCCTGAGCGATATTCTGGGCTAGCCGCCCAGCCGCCCAGCCGCCCAGCCGCCCAGCCGCCCAGCCGCCCAGCCGCCCAGCCGCCCAGCCGCACTTCCTCCTGTAGGCCCGGTAAGCTCCTGTAGGCCCGGTAAGCGACAGCGCACCGGGCATCTGCTCAAGGCGCTTTAGCCACGCCGGCTACGCCCTCGATTGATCCGGCCGACGGTTATCCAGCTCATCGGCGTCAGCGCGTTTCTTCCCCCACGGTGACGATCACCCGCACGGCGTCCAGGCGCAGCCGGGTGCCCTCGATCGCCGCGTCCAGGGCGGCGCGCTCGGCGCGCAGCGCCTCGAGTTCGTCGGCGCGCACCGCCGGGTTGAGCCGCGAGAGCGCCTCGAGGCGGCTGAGCTCGGCGTCCAGCTCGGCGCGCATGCGCCCCTGGGCGGCCTCGACGATGCTCGGCAGCTCCCGCTCGGCCTCCGCCTCGGCCCCGTCGAGCAGCTCGCGCAGTTGGTCTTGGCGGCTCTTGATCAGGTCCCGGGCCACCGCCTTCTTGACCTTCTGCACCGCCCGGGAGAGGCCGGTGAAGGAGATCCTGGCGGTCAGGTTGGCGCCGGATTCATCGAGCAGAACACGCACCGCGGTGGGTGGCAGGAAGCGGTTGAGGTGCAGGCGTTTCGGCGCGGGACAATGGGTGCGGAAGACCAGCTCGACCATCAGGCGACCGGCGGGAATCGCCGGGTGCTTGAGCAGGGCGAGGGCGGTATTGCCCATGGGGCCGTCGAGGATCCGCCCCATCATCTCGCGCAACAGCGGATGCTCCCAGGAGAGGCGCTGGACGTCGTCCCGGGCCAGGGCCCGCGAGCGGGAGAAGGTGGTCGAGAAGCCCTCTTCGCCTTTCACCAGCCCCGGCAGGCCCTCGAGCATCTGCGGGCTCGGCTGCAGGTGCAGGATGTCGCCGCCCAGCTCCTGGCTGTCGACGCCGAAGATGTCCAGCGCCTGATCCAGGTAGCGGGTCAGGGCCTTGTCGGCGTCGAGCTCGCGGATCGCCTCGATGACCGCATCGGCGCGCTCGTGTCGACAGGCGTTGAGCTCCAGCAGGCGGTTGCGGCCGGCGTCGCGCTCGGCCAGTCGCGCCTCGAACAGCGCCCGGGTCTCCGCGATCACCTCCTCGAGGCTCTCGTCGTCGAGCAGGCTGTCGGCCAGGGTGTCGCCGAAGGCGGCATGGATCTCGCTGCCCAGGCCATGGGGTGCACTGAAAGCGTCCATGCCTTGGTGGTACCAGCGCAGCAGCTTCTCGCCGGGGCTGCCGGCGAACACCGGCACATGCAGCTCGATGGCGTAGCGCTGACCGATGCGGTCGAGCCGGCCGATGCGCTGTTCCAGCTGGTCGGGGTGCAGCGGCAGGTCGAACATCACCAGGTGGCGGCAGAACTGGAAGTTGCGCCCTTCCGAACCGATCTCCGAGCAGACCAGCACCTGGCAGCCCTCCTCGGGGTCGGCAAAGGCCGCCGCGGCGCGGTCGCGCTCCACCAGCGAGAGCCCCTCGTGGAATACCGGGGCCTGGTAGCCGCCGAGTACCCGCAGGCCTTCGGCCAGGCCCTGGGCGGTTTCGCGGTCATGGGCGATCACCAGCACCTTGTCATCGGCGAAGCCGGCCTCGCCGTCGTCGGCGAGGCGCTCCAGCAGCCAGGTCACGCGCGGGTCGAACTGCCACCAGGGCTCGGTATTGAGCGGATCGCCGCCCGGCAGGTCGTCGCCCAGCGCCCGGTACATGGCGTCGGGGTAGATCAGCACCTCGGGATGGTCGAGGCCGGTCTCGATCAGCAGCTCGTCGAGGTAGTCCTCATCGCGCGCCAGGCGGCGCAGCACCCGGCGGTAGGCCGAGGGCGCCTCGAGCTCTGTGATGTGCAGGCGGCGCTCCGGGAAGCCACCCACATGGCGGCGGCTGTTGCGGAACATCACCCGGCCGGTGCCGTGGCGGTCCAGCAGCTGGTCGCGCAGCTGGTCGCGGGCGGCGGCGCGCTGGTCGTCGCCGCGCTCGGGGTCGGCCAGGGTGTCGAGCAGGGCCAGGCTGTCGGGTTCGGCGATCACCGCGGCGACCTTCGAGCGGTCGGCGTCCTTGCCCGGCAGGCACTCCAGCGCGTCGATCGCCTCGGCGACCTCCACGTAGTGCTCCTCCTCCTCGCGGAAGGCCGCGAGGCTGTGATAGCGGTCCGGATCGAGCAGGCGCAGCCGGGCGAAGTGGCTGGTGAGGCCCATCTGCTCCGGGGTGGCGGTGAGCAGCAGCATGCCGGGCACCTGGGCGGCCAGGCGGCCCACGCAGGCATAGCCGGGGCCGCTCTGCTCCGGGCTCCAGTCCAGGTGGTGGGCCTCGTCGACGATCAGCAGGTCCCAGTCGCAGGCCAGCGCCTGCTGCTGGCGATGGGGGGTGGCGAACAGCCAGTCCTGGCTGGCCAGCACCAGCTGGCCGGCCTCGAAGGGGTTGGCGTCGCCATGGGCCTCGCTCTGCTGCTCGTCGAGCAGGGTGACCTCGAGGGCGAAGCGGCGCAGCAGCTCCACCAGCCACTGGTGGGTCAGGCTCGCCGGCACCAGGATCAGCGCCCGCTCGGCGCGGCCGGTGAGCAGCAGGCGATGCAGGATCAGCCCGGCCTCGATGGTCTTGCCCAGCCCCACCTCGTCGGCCAACAGCACCCGCGGCGCGTGGCGACGGGCCACCTCGTCGGCGATATAGAGCTGGTGGGGGATCAGGTCGATGCGCGGGCCGGCCAGGCCGAGTGCCGGGTTCTGCTCGATGCGGTGGAAGTGGTGCAGGGTGCGAAAGCGCAGGTCGAACCAGTCGTTGCGGTCGACCTGGCCGGTGAGCAGGCGGTCGCGGGCCTGGTCGAATTGCATGCTGTCGGCAAGCCGCGACTCGGGCAGCTCGGTGAGCTCGCCGGCGTCGTCCTCGCCGATGTAGACGATCAGACCGCCGAACTCCTTGCTGTCGTCGACGGTCATCTGCCAGCCCTCGGCGGACTGGATGCGGTCGCCGCTGCCGAAGGCCACCCGGGTCAGGGGGGCGTTGCGGCTGCTGTAGGTGCGGGTTTCCTGACTGGCGCCGAAGAGCACGGTGACGCTGCGGGCGTCGACGTTGAGGATGGTGCCTAGGCCGAGTTCGGCCTCGCCGTCACTGATCCAGCGCTGGCCGGGAGAGAAGTCGCTCATGGTGCCTCGGGGATGCTTGGGATCGGTTCGGTGCCGCTGGCCACACCCGGCCCGGCGGCGACAGGGCGCGGTATCGTACAGCAAAGCCCGGCGCGGCTTAAGCACTCGCTTCGATCAGCGCTCCTCCAGCCATGTCGACAGCCGGGCGCGGGTGAGTTCCCCCACGTGCTGATCCAGGGCGCGGCCCTCGCCGTCGAACAGCAGAGTGGTGGGCAGGCCCGGGGACTCCGCCAGCACCATCAGCCGCTGGCGCGGGTCGAGAAGGGCATGGCGGAAGTCGAGGCCCTGGTCATCGAGATAGCGCACCACCTGCAGCAGCTCCTCGCCCTGGTTGACGATCACCACGGTGACGCCCTCGCGGGCGTCGGCCTCGGCTAATATTGGCATCTCGCGACGGCAGGGTGGGCACCAGGTGGCCCAGAGGTTGACCACCACCCGCTCGCCGGACAGCGAGGCCAAGTTTACCTGCTCGCCGTCGAGGTTCTCCAGGGCGAGGTCGGGCAGCTCGCGCAGGGCCATGCCGCCGCCGAGCGGGGCCAGGGTGACCAGCGTTAGCCACAGCAGCGAGGCGCCCAGCGCCAGGGCCATGCCGCCCAGCATCGCCCCCAGCCGGTCGCGCAGCGTCCAGGCAGTCCAGCCCAGCGCGGCCAGCAGGCCCCAGAGGCCATGGTAGCCGGGCTGCCAGAGCTTGAGGATGTCCAGTGGCGCCTCGGCATAGGCGGCCAGGTTCATCAGCCCATGCCCCAGGCGGGCGCCGACCAGCCAGACCAGCAGCAGGCCGTTGAACCAGCGGGCATGGCGGCCCCGGGGCAGGCCGAGCAGGAAGGCGCTGGCGGCCAGCAGGATCAGGGCGGCGAGGAAGGCATAGAGACGCGGCAGCGCGATCAGGACGGGCCCCAGGGCGATGGCATCCATGGCGTGACGGTGACTCCCGAGAGGTCGGCGGCGGGCACCGCAGCGGGTACACTGGGCGCATTCGTTTCGCCAAGCCTACTGCCGGCGGGCAGGGCTGTCATCCAGCGGGAGCACTCATGGCACGACCGGCCTTCGATACCCTGCGCGCCCTGGCGATCGCCAGCCAGGCGACGGGCTTTGTCCTGATCATCACCCTGGAGACCCTGATGGGGGATGCTGCGCGTCCCTGGCAGGGCTGGACCCTGGCGGCCATGGTGGTGGCCGCCCTGTGGATCGCCCTGGTCCGTCTCTACCACCGCAACAAGGCGCGCAAGGCCATGGCCAGGCGCCTGGCCGATGATGACGGCGATGCGGACTGAGCGGGCCCGGCGGCCAGGCGCCTCGCCTGCCGACACCAATGCAGCCGCTGGTGCAAAAGCCACCGCGGCGATACGCCTTGCCCGGCCGCTGATGGGTTTCGGCTCACGCGCTTGACCTAGGACATTGCCGGATTGTTGTCAGCGACTAGGCTAGGATTCAGGTGGGGTGCCGCGCGGCACCCCGGTATGTCTCTGAAGGGAAGAAATCATGTACCAGTCAATCCTCGTACCCCTCGACGGCTCCAGCCATGCCGAGAAGGCGCTCCAGGTGGCCGCCCAGCTGGCGAAGGGGACCTCCGCCGTCCTGCACCTGATGACCGTGGCCGAGTTCCCGCCGGACAACCTCGGTCTGTTCACCGGCGGCACCGCCGAACCCTTCTCCGAGGAAGACCGGGAGAAGCTGGCGGCCGGGATGAAGGAGGAGGCCCACAAGGTGATCGACAAGGCTCGCGCCACCGTCGATCTCTCCGGCATCGAGGTCAAGGAGGTGATCCGCCAGGGCCGTCAGGCGGAGCTGATCGTCGGCGAAGCCGAGGCGCTCGGCGTCGATGCCATCGTCATGGGCAGCCGTGGTGTCAGCGACGTGCGTGGTATGGTGTTCGGCAGCGTCTCCCACAAGGTCAGTCACACCGCCGGCTGCACCGTCATTACCGTGACCTGAGGCGCGCTGGTGCCCGCCGGACATGCGGGACTGCCCAATGACAAGGAGCCCCTACCGTGGCCGGCAGCAGTCTTCTCACCCTGATCGACGACATCGCCACCATCCTTGACGATGTCTCGTTGATGACCAAGGTGGCGGCCAAGAAGACTGCTGGCGTGCTGGGGGACGACCTGGCCCTCAACGCCCAGCAGGTCACTGGCGTCGACGCCGACCGGGAACTGCCGGTGGTCTGGGCGGTGGCCCGGGGCTCGCTGGTCAACAAGCTGATCCTGATTCCGGCGGCGCTGCTGGTCAGTGCCCTGCTGCCTTGGGCAGTCACCCTGCTGCTGATGTTCGGCGGGGCCTACCTCTGCTACGAGGGGTTCGAGAAGCTGGCGCACAAGTTCCTGCACGGCGGCGAGGAAGATGAGGCGCATCGCCGGCGCCTCGCGGCGATGGCCGACGAGCAGGTCGACATGCGGGCCTTCGAGAAGGACAAGATTCGGGGGGCGGTTCGCACCGACTTCATCCTCTCTGCCGAGATCATCGTCATCACCCTGGGCACGGTGGCGGGTGTCGCCCTGACACAGCAGGTCGCGGTGCTGGTGGGGATCGGCCTGCTGATGACCCTGGGGGTCTATGGCCTGGTGGCCGGCATCGTCAAGATCGACGATCTGGGGCTGTACCTGAGCCGACGCAACGGCCTGCTCAGTGGGCTGGGGCGTGGCCTGCTGGCGGGGGCGCCCTACCTGATGAGGGGGCTGTCGGTGGTCGGTACCCTGGCGATGTTCCTGGTCGGCGGCGGCATCCTCACCCATGGCATCCCCGTGGTCCACCATCTGATCCAGGGCGTGGCCGAGGCGCAATTCGACATCCCGGGACTCGGTGCCGTGGTCCATGGCCTGGGCCCGTCGCTGCTCAATATGCTCTTCGGCCTGGTGGTGGGCGCGGCCGTGCTGGCCGCGGTGACCCTGGGGCAGCGGCTGTGGGGCGCAAGAGGGGCGTGAGGGGCGGACGCGCGCGCGTCTTGGGCGTCACCTGATTGGGCGAAACGAAAAACGGCCGCCGCTCATGTGAGCTAAGTGGCCGTTTTTACTGAATTCTTGGTCGGAGTAGCAGGATTCGAACCTACGACCTCTGCCTCCCGAAGGCAGCGCTCTACCAAGCTGAGCTATACTCCGAATTTTTTAAGCGTCGGGGCTGTGCTGACCGACGGAGCGCATTATACGCAAGCCGTGCCGGCATGCAAGCCCCCTGAGCGGCTTTGCGGCGCTCAGTTCTGCCGGTCAACGGCCAGGCGGGCGAGCTGGGCCATGCTGTCGCGGAAGGGGCTCTCGGGCAGCGCGTCGAGCTGTGCCAGGGCCTTGTCGGCCATCTCCTCGGCGCGGGCCCGGGTGTAGTCCAGGGCGCCGGTGTCGCGGACGATGGCCAGCACCTCGTCCAGGTGCTCGAGGCCGCCCTCGCGGATGGCCTGGCGCACCAGGTCTCGCTGCGCGGGGGTGCCGGCGACCATGGCCTTGATCAGCGGCAGGGTCGGCTTGCCCTCGGCCAGGTCATCGCCCACGTTCTTGCCCATCGCCTCGGCGTCGCCCTGGTAGTCGAGCAGGTCGTCGATCAGCTGGAAGGCCAGGCCCAGGTAGCGGCCGTAGTATTGCAGCGCCACTTCCTGTTCCGGGGTGGCGTCGGCGAGGATGGCGCCGCTGTGGGAGGCCGCCTCGAAGAGCATGGCGGTCTTGCCCTGGATGGTCTCGAAGTAGGTCGCCTCGTCGGTGTCGGGGTTGCCCACGTTGGTGAGCTGCTGCACCTCGCCCTCGGCAATGGTGCAGGTGGCCCGCGAGAGCACGTTCATGATGCGCATGGACCCCACTTCCACCATCATCTGGAAGGAGCGGGAGTAGAGGAAGTCGCCCACCAGCACCGAGGGGGCGTTGCCCCAGGCATCGTTGGCCGTGGCCTTGCCGCGGCGCAGGTGGGACTCGTCGACCACGTCGTCATGCAGCAGCGTCGAGGTGTGCATGAACTCGACCAGGGTGGCCAGGGTGATGTGCCGGTCGCCCGCGTAGCCCAGTGAGCGCGCCGCCAGCAGCACCAGCAGCGGGCGCAACCGCTTGCCGCCGCTCTCGATGATGTACTGGCCGATGGTCTCCACCAGCGGGACGCGCGAGGCGAGCTGGTCCATGATCGTGCGGTCCACGGCGAGGAAGTCATCGGCGACCGCGGCATGCAGGGGCGATGCGGGAGCGGTGCTGGGTGACTGGGGCGGTGAGGGGTTGGCTGGCATGGAGGCGGTTTCGACGGGTAGGTGGGGCCGGGGCGACGGGCGCCTCTTCGGGCATCGGGTTGCCGGCCATGCTATGGGGCCCCCATGGGGGCGTCAAGCCGGTGCTGGCGGGCCCTCGGCAGGGTCGCCGACCTCGCCCCCGGGAGCCTGCCTCACGGGTTGTGCGGTCGTTCGCCCGCGGTTATAATCCGCGACCCACTCATCATGCTCCCTGTCAGATGGCTGCCGGAAGGGGCGCCACTCGCAGCAGGTCGATGAAGAGCCAACACCCGATGAGTCCTGGAGAAAAAAGCATGTACGCAGTTATCAAGAGCGGTGGCAAGCAGTACCGCGTTCAGGAAGGCCAGACTCTCAAGCTCGAGAAGCTGGAAGTGCCGACCGGCGACACGATCGAATTCGACGAGGTCCTGCTGGTCGGCAACGACGAGGACGTCACGATCGGCGCCCCGCTGATCGACGGTGCCAAGGTGGCGGCCGAGGTCGTCTCCCACGGCCGTGGTGACAAGGTCACCATCATCAAGTTCCGTCGTCGCAAGCACAGCATGAAGCGTCAGGGCCACCGCCAGTGGTTCACTGAAGTCAAGATCACCGGGATCTCTGCGTAAGCGCCGCGCCAGCGGAACGCTTTTCGAGAGACTCCCCTGAACGAGCGAGGATTTTGCAATGGCTCACAAGAAGGCAGCGGGTTCCACCCGTAACGGTCGCGACAGCGAATCCAAACGCCTCGGCGTCAAGCTGTTCGGCGGCCAGGTCGTCAACCCGGGCAACATCATCGTGCGCCAGCGTGGCACCAAGTTCCACGCCGGTACCGGCGTCGGTATCGGCAAGGACCACACGCTGTTCGCGCTGGACGAGGGCGTAGTCAAGTTCGAGATCAAGGGTCCGAAGAACCGCAAGTTCGTCAGTATCGTCTCCGCCTGAGACCCCTGACGCTTGCAGCGAGAAGGCCCCGCCCAGGCGGGGCCTTCTTGTATCATGGCGGCACAGGCCGTCAGGAGAGTGAGAGATGCAGTTCGTCGACGAAGCCTCGATCATCGTGGAAGCCGGCAATGGCGGCAATGGCTGCCTGAGCTTCCGCCGCGAGAAGTACGTGCCCAAGGGTGGCCCCGACGGCGGCGATGGGGGTCATGGCGGCAGCGTCTACCTGATCGGTGACGATGCCCTCAATACCCTCATCGACTTCAAGTACCAGCGCTTCTACAAGGCGCAGAATGGCCAGCCCGGCATGGGGCGGCAGATGAGCGGGCGCGCCGGCGATGACCTGCACGTCAAGGTGCCGGTGGGCACCACGGTAATCGACGAGGATACCCTCGAGGTGATCGCCGACGTCACCGAGATCGGCCAGGTGGTGCCGGTCGCCCAGGGCGGCCGCCGGGGGCTTGGCAACATCCACTTCAAGTCCTCCACCAACCGGGCGCCGCGGCGTACCACGCCGGGCACCGAGGGCGAGCGTCGTAACCTGCGCTTCGAGATGAAGGTGATGGCCGACGTGGGCCTGCTGGGCCTGCCCAATGCCGGCAAGTCGACATTGATCCGTTCCGTCTCTGCGGCCAAGCCCAAGGTCGCCAATTATCCGTTCACCACTCTGGTGCCCAACCTGGGCGTGGTGAAGCTCGGCCTGCATGAGCACTTCGTGATGGCCGACGTGCCCGGCCTGATCGAGGGTGCCTCCGACGGTGCGGGCCTGGGGCTGCGCTTCCTCAAGCACCTGACCCGCACCCGGTTGCTGTTCCATGTGGTCGACGTGGCGCCCTTCGACGAGTCCGACCCGGTGGCGGCCGCCGAGGCGATCATCCACGAGCTGGGCGAGTTCTCGCCGGCGCTGGCCGAGTTGCCGCGCTGGCTGGTGCTCAACAAGCTCGACCTGCTGCCGGCCGAGGAGCGCGAGGCGGTGGCCGATGAGATCGTCCGCCGGCTCGGCTGGGAGGGGCCGGTGTTTCGCATCTCGGCGATTTCCAGCGACGGCACCGATGCCCTGGTCCAGGCCGCCTACCGCTGGCTCACCGAGCAGCGCCGCCTCGAGAACGAGGACGAGGAGGCCGCCGAGCGGGCCCGCGAGATGCGCGTGCGCATGGAGGACGAGGCGGTGGCCCGCACCGAGGCACGCCTGGGCCGCAAGCGCAAGCCGGCCGACGAGGGTGACGACGATTTCGATGACGACGACTACGACGTCGAGGTCGAATACGCGCCGTGATGAAGTAGACTGAGGCCAGGTGGGCGATACGAGAGGAGGTGCCGGATGAGTGACTTGTTGCGTCGTATCACGATCGACCCCTCGCAGTGCGGGGGCAGGCCCTGTGTCCGCGGCATGCGTATCCGGGTGGTGGATGTGCTCGACTTGCTGGGGCAAGGGTTGACCGCGCAGGAGGTGCTCGAAGAGCTGCCGGATCTGGAGCAGGAGGATGTCCTGGCGTGTCTGCAGTTCGCCGCGCGCCGTCTCGGCCACCCCGTCCTTGCGGCATGATCCTCTGGGTTGATGCTCAACTGTCTCCCCACCTGGCGCCCTGGATAACCGAAACTCTGGGTATCGAGGCCTATTCTGCCCGCTGGCTTGGCTATCGTGATGCGTCGGATGAGGAGATATTTTCCGCAGCAAGCAAGGCGGAGATTGTCGTGTTGACCAAGGATCGAGATTTTCCTGATCTTCTAGAGCGTCACGGCCCGCCGCCGCGTGTCATCTGGATCACCATGGGGAACACTACGAATGCGCGTATGCGGGACGTGCTGCAGAGGCTGTTGCCGGCCGCGCTCGAGCTGTTATCGCAGGGTGAGCCCTTGGTCGAGCTGAGTGATCGTCCTTAACCCTGCAAAGACAACATCAGGAATCAAGATGACGGAAGGGGTTGCGAATCCTGGCCGCGAGTCGCTGGTGGGCGCCCGCCGGGTGGTGGTCAAGATCGGCAGCGCGTTATTGACCAACGACGGCCGCGCGCTGGACGAGGCGGCCATCGGCGGCTGGGTGGATCAGATTGCCGAACTGCACCGTCGCGGCATCGAGGTAGTGCTGGTCTCCTCTGGCGCGGTGGCAGCCGGCATGGCGCGCCTGGGCTGGCAGGTGCGTCCCTCGGCGGTCCACGAACTGCAGGCCGCGGCGGCGGTGGGCCAGAATGGCCTCACCGAGTGCTACGAGGGCCACTTCGCCCGCCATGGCCTGCTCTCCGCCCAGGTGCTGCTCACTCACGACGACCTTTCCAACCGCAAGCGCTACCTCAACGCCCGGTCGGCGCTGCGCACTCTGGTCGCGTTGGGGGTGGTGCCGGTGGTCAACGAGAACGACACCGTGGTCACCGACGAGATCCGCTTCGGCGACAACGACACCCTGGGGGCCCTGGTGGCCAACCTGCTGGAGGCCGACGCACTGGTGATCCTCACCGACCAGGAGGGGCTGTTCGATGCCGACCCGCGCAGCAATCCCCAGGCGCGGCTGATCGCCGAGGGGCGCGCCGACGACCCGAGCCTGGCCGCGGTGGCTGGCGGCGGCGGGGTGCTCGGTCGCGGCGGCATGGCCACCAAGGTGCGCGCGGCCCAGCTGGCGGCCCGCTCCGGCGCGGTCACGGTGATCGCTAGCGGTCGTCAGCCGGCGGTGCTCGGCCGCCTGGCCGAAGGCGAGCGGCTGGGTACCTTGCTGCTGCCCGAGCAGGCGCCAATGGCGGCGCGCAAGCGCTGGCTGGCGGGGCAGCTGCAGGTATGCGGCAGCCTGACCCTGGATGCCGGCGCGGTGAAGGTGCTCAAGGGCAGCGGCTCCAGCCTGCTGGCGGTGGGGGTGACCGCGGTCAGCGGCCAGTTCCGCCGCGGCGACATGGTGCTCTGCGTCGACGACCAGGGGCATCGCGTGGCCAAGGGGCTGGTCAACTACGGCGCCGACGAGGCCCGTCTGCTGGTCGGCAAGCCCAGCCACCAGATCGAGGCCATCCTCGGCTACATGGAGGCGCCGGAGCTGATCCACCGCGACAACCTGGTGGTGCTCTAGCGCTCTCGCAGGAACGATGGCAAGCACGGGGCTGGCATGATAGGATACGCCATCCTCTCAGACACGGCCCCTAAGCGACTGCGTTCAATGGCGCAGCCGGCAACATGGCCAGGCCGGCGGGGATTTTTTATTTCCCTGTTGGATCATACAGTTATCAAGTGTCGCCCGCAGATGGCGACCACAACTTTCTCCAAGGAGACAGTCAGTGGCGAACAGTAAGCAAGCCCGTAAGCGTGCCCGTCAGGCAGAAGGCCGTCGTGTCCTGAAGGCGAGCCAGCGCAGCATGGTCCGTACCTACATCAAGCGTGTCATCCATGCCATCCATGGCGGTGACCACGCCCAGGCGATGGACGCTTTCAAGCAGGCGCAGCCGGTCATCGACCGCATTGCCGACAAGGACGTGCTCTCCAAGAGGAAGGCCGCGCGCCTGAAGAGCCGCCTGAACAAGCGTATCAAGGCGCTGGCCGCGTAAGCACGCCGGACGCCTCAGGGTGCCCGCCGCGTGCGGGCGTACCGATGAAAAACCGGCTTCGGCCGGTTTTTTATTCGTTAAGATCCCGGCACTCTCCTGTGGGAGCGCAATTCATTGCCGGTTCGACGCTTCGACGAATGGCGCCGGCAGGCGCCCGGCGGTGTTGCCTGAGCCGCCGGGGAGGCGTTCGACCCCCTTCGCGATCTGAAGTCGGAGCGCCGAACCGTCGCTCCCACGGGGCACGGCTCAGGTGAGGAGGTAGACGTGACGGATCGCGAGCAGTCGCCACAGGACCCGTTGGACGAGAATGACAAGGCGGTGGCGCCCAAGGCGGGCGGCCTGATGCGCTCCGGCCTGGTGGTCAGCGTGATGACCCTGCTCTCGCGGGTGATGGGGCTGGCGCGCGACGTGGTGATCGCCACCCTGTTCGGCGCCGGCGACGGGGCGGACGCCTTCTTCGTCGCTTTCAAGATTCCCAACTTTCTGCGCCGCCTGTTCGCCGAGGGGGCCTTCAACCAGGCCTTCGTGCCGGTGCTCTCGGAATATGCCACGCGCGGCAGCAAGCGCGAGGTGAAGGAACTGCTCGATGCGGTGGCCGGCAGCCTCACGGCGGTGCTGGCGCTGATCACCGCGCTGGCCATGCTGGCCTCGCCCTGGCTGGTATGGGCCTTCGCGCCCGGCTTCGGCCGCGATCCGGAGAAGCTGGCGCTGACCGCCGACATGCTGCGGCTGACCTTCCCCTACCTGCTGCTGATCTCGCTCACGGCCTTCGCCGGCAGCACGCTCAACACCTGGAACCGCTTCGCCGTGCCGGCCTTTACCCCGGTGCTGCTCAACCTCTCGCTGATCGGTGCGGCGGTCCTTCTCACGCCGCTGTTCGAGGAGCCGGTCATGGCGCTGGCCTGGGGCGTGCTGATCGCCGGTGGCGCCCAGCTGGCCTTCCAGGTTCCCTTCCTGGCGCGGCTGGGGCTGCTGCCGCGGCCCTGGCCCGACTTTGCCCACAGCGGCGTGCGGCGCATCCTGCGGCTGATGGCGCCGGCGCTGTTCGGTGTCTCGGTGTCGCAGATCAACCTGCTGCTCGACACCGTGCTGGCCTCGCTGCTGACGGCGGGCAGCGTCTCCTGGCTCTACTACTCGGACCGCCTGGTGGAGCTGCCGCTGGGGGTGTTCGGCATCGCCATCGGCACGGTGATCCTGCCGGCGCTCTCCCGGCGCCATGCCGAGCAGTCCGGCGAGCACTTCGCCGCCATGCTCGATTGGGCGATCCGCGCCGTGCTGCTGCTCGGCCTGCCCGCGGCCCTGGCCCTGGCGGTGCTCGCCGAGCCGCTGCTGATCGCGCTGTTCCACTACGGCGCCATGACCGAGCGCGACATCGCCATGGCGGCGATGAGCCTCAGGGCGTATGCGTTCGGACTAGTCGCCTTCATGCTGATCAAGGTGCTGGCACCGGGCTTCTTCGCCCGCCAGGACACCGCCACGCCGGTGAAGGTGGGCATCATCGCCATGGTCGCCAACATGGTCTTCAACCTGATCCTGATCTGGCCCCTGGCCCATGCCGGCCTGGCGCTGGCCACGGCGCTCTCGGCCTTCCTCAACGCCGGCCTGCTGGGCTGGCTGCTGAGAAAGCAGGGCGTGCTGGTCTTCCAGCCCGGCTGGGGCCGCTACGCGGTGCAGCTGCTCGGCGGCTGCACGGTGATGGGCGTGGGGCTGGCCTGGCTGGCCCCCGAGTGGCGGGCCTGGCTCGAGTGGAGCGTCTGGACCCGCGCCGGCTGGCTGGCGGTGCTGGTGACGGGCGGGGTGGTGGTCTACTTCGCGTGGCTGGCGGCCTTCGGGGTGCGGCTTCGCCATTTTCGAATGAAAGGGTAGACAAAGACCAAGCCGCGCCGGCTGTCAAGGGCCTCCCGGTCCGTTATAATCGTGGACTTTATTTCCCAGCGTGATGACGCCCATGCGAGTGATTCGAGGACTGCACAACCTGCGTGACGAGGATCGCGGCTGCGTGGCCACCATCGGCAACTTCGATGGCGTGCACTGCGGGCATCGGGCGATTCTCGACCAGTGCCGCGAGCAGGCCGCCCGGCTCGGGCTGCCGGTGACCGTAGTGGTCTTCGAGCCCCAGCCGCGGGAGTTCTTCGCCGGCGACCAGGCCCCGCCGCGGCTGACCCGGCTGCGCGACAAGGTGGCGCTGCTCGGCGAGTGCGGGGTCGACCGCATCCTCTGCTTGCCCTTCAACGACGCCCTGCGCAGCCTGACCGCCCTGGCGTTCATCGAGCGGGTGCTGGTAGACGGCCTGGGCGTGCGCCACCTGGTGGTGGGCGACGACTTCCGCTTCGGCTGTGACCGGCGCGGCGACTTCCACCTGCTCACCGAGGTGGGGGTGTCTAGCGGCTTCGGCGTCGAGCACACTCGCACCTTCACCATCGACGACGAGCGGGTCTCCAGCAGCCGGGTGCGTACCCTGCTGGCCAGCGGCAACTTCGCCGCCGCGGCGCGCCTGCTGGGCCGTCCCTACCGGCTGGGCGGCCGGGTGGTGCCCGACCGCCAACTGGGCCGCACCATCGGCGTGCCCACCGCCAACCTGCCGCAGCCGGCCCTGTCGCTGGCCCTGCAGGGCGTCTATGCGGTGGTCGCCGAGCTCCCCGACGGGCGCTGCCTGCCCGGCGTGGCCAACATCGGCTGGCGCCCCACGGTGGGTAGCGAGCGGCCGGTGCTCGAGGTGCACCTCTTCGACTTCGACGGCGACCTCTACGGCCGGCGCCTGACGGTGCTGCCCTGCGCCAAGCTGCGCGGCGAGGTGAAGTTCGACGATTTCCAGGCGCTCAAGCGCCAGATAAGCGCCGACCAGGCGCGCGCCCGGGCCTACTTTCTACAGCACCCCGCTGCCGGTGCCGGTTTTCTAGAGCACCCCGCTGCCGGTGCCGATTTTCTACAGCACCCCGCTGCCGGTGCCGGTTATGCGGAACACTCCGTCGCGGCCGATTCGGCGGGCGACGGCTGCGACGCTTCTCTTCCTCTGGCATCGGCGCCGCTGGCGCGCGAGGCCGTGACTTCCGATTCCTCGGCGGGTGCGCCCGCTGACCACGACGACGGCTGATCCCCAGGATATGAGCGACTACAAGCACACGCTGAACCTGCCAGAAACCGATTTCCCCATGCGCGGCATGCTGCCCAAGAAGGAGCCCGCCCGGGTGGCGCAATGGAAGGCGATGAATCTGTACCACCGCCTGCGCGAGGAGCGCCGGGGCAGGGAGCTCTTCGTGCTGCACGACGGCCCCCCCTACGCCAACGGCAGCATCCACATCGGTCACGCCGTCAACAAGATCCTCAAGGACATCATCGTCAAGTCGAAGAACCTGGCCGGCTTCGATGCCCCCTACGTGCCCGGTTGGGACTGCCACGGCCTGCCCATCGAGCACAAGGTGGAGACCACCCATGGCAAGCACCTCGAGCCGGAGCGTGCCCGCGCGCTGTGCCGCGAGTACGCCGCCGAGCAGATCCAGGGCCAGCTCGCCGACTTCGTGCGCCTGGGGGTGATCGGCGACTGGGATAATCCCTATCGCTCCATGGACTACGCCAACGAGGCCGGCGAGATCCGCGCGCTCGCCGACATGGTCAAAACCGGTTATGTGTTCAAGGGCCTGAAGCCCGTCAACTGGTGCTTCGACTGCGGATCGGCGCTGGCCGAGGCCGAGGTGGAGTACGCCGACAAGAAGTCCGATGCCATCGACGTGGCCTTCCCGGTGGCGGACGCCGACCGCCTGGCCGCAGCCTTCGGCCTCGAGGCGCTTGCCAAGCCGGCCGCCGCGGTGATCTGGACCACCACCCCCTGGACCATTCCCGCCAATCAGGCGCTCAACGTGCACCCCGAGTTCACCTATGCCCTGGTGGATGTGGGTGAACGGCTGCTGGTGCTGGCCGAGGAATTGGTAGAGAGCTGCCTGGAACGCTTCGGGCTGGAGGGCGAGATCATCGCCACCGCCACCGGCGAGCGACTGGACGGCGTGCGCTTTCGCCACCCCTTCTACGATCGCCTGTCGCCGGTGTACCTGGCCGACTACGTCGAGGTCGAGGTCGGCAGCACCGGCATCGTCCACTCGGCCCCGGCCTATGGCGTCGATGACTTCGTGACCTGCCGCGCCCACGGCATGACCTTCGACGAGATCGAGAGCCCGGTGCAGGGCAACGGCGTCTATGTCGATGATCTGCCGTTCTTCGGCGGCCAGATGATCTGGAAGGCCAACCTGCAGATCGTCGCCAAGCTCGACGAGGTGGGCGCGCTGTTGGCTCACCAGACCATCACCCACAGCTACATGCACTGCTGGCGCCACAAGAGCCCGGTGATCTACCGCGCCACCGCCCAGTGGTTCGTGGGCATGGACGTGCAGGGCCGTCATGGCAAGACCCTGCGTGAGCGGGCCTTGAAGGGCATCGAGGCGACCACCTTCACCCCGGCCTGGGGCCAGGCGCGCCTGCACAGCATGATCGCCAACCGCCCCGACTGGTGTATCTCCCGCCAGCGCAACTGGGGCGTGCCGATCCCCTTCTTCCTGCACAAGGCCACCGGCGAGCTTCACCCGCGCACCCTCGAGCTGATGGAAGAGGCCGCCCAGCGCGTCGAGGCCGAGGGCATCGACGCCTGGTTCCGCCTCGACCCCGCCGAGCTGCTGGGCGAGGAGGCCGCCGACTATGAGAAGGTCACCGATACCCTGGACGTCTGGTTCGACTCCGGCACCACCCATCGCCACGTGCTGCGCGGCTCGCACCCCCACGGCCACGAGCAGGGGCCGGTCGCCGATCTGTACCTGGAGGGCTCCGACCAGCACCGCGGCTGGTTCCACTCCTCGCTGCTCACCGGCTGCGCCATCGACGGCCACCCGCCGTACCGCGGCCTGCTGACTCATGGCTTCACCGTGGATGCCCAGGGCCACAAGATGTCCAAGTCGGTAGGCAACGTGGTGGCACCTCAGGAGGTGATGGACAAGCTCGGCGCCGACATCCTGCGCCTGTGGGTGGCCTCCACCGACTACGGCGGCGAGATGGCCGTCTCCGACGAGATCCTCAAGCGCACCGCCGATGTCTACCGGCGCATCCGCAACACCTCGCGCTTCCTGCTCGCCAACCTGAGTGGCTTCGACCCGAACCGCGACCAAGTGGCCTTCGATGACATGCTGGCCCTGGACCAGTGGGTGGTCGACCGCGCCGCCCAGCTGCAGGCGCGCATCGAGACGGCCTATGAAGAGTACCGCTTCCTCGACGTCTACCAGCAGGTGCACGGCTTCTGTGCCCGGGAGCTCGGCGGCTTCTACCTGGACGTGATCAAGGATCGCCAGTACACCACCCAGGCCGACTCCGTGGCGCGCCGCAGCGCCCAGACCGCGCTCTATCAGGTGGTCGAGGCGCTTGCCCGCTGGGTGGCGCCGATCCTCTCGTTCACCGCCGAGGAGATCTTCGAGAACATCCCCGGTGAGCGTGGCGACAGCGTGCTGCTGGCCGAGTACACCACGGGGCTCGAGACGCTCGCCGATGACGCCGCCATGGGCCGCGACTTCTGGGAGCAGGTGCTTGAGGTCAAGCAGGCGGTCAACAAGTGCCTGGAGGACGCCCGCAACGCCAAGGCCATCAAGGGCAGCCTGGCCGCCGAGGTCACCCTCTACGTGGATGACGTCCTGCAGGCCACGCTCGCCAAGCTGGGCGACGAGCTGCGCTTCGTGATGCTCACCAGCGAGGTGCGCCTGGCGCCGCTCGGCGAGGCCAAGGAGGCCGAGGCCACCGAGCTCGAAGGGCTGAAGGTGGCCGTGGCCGAGAGCCCCAACCAGAAGTGCGAGCGCTGCTGGCACCACCGCGAGGACGTCGGTCAGCATGTGGACCATCCCGACCTGTGCGGGCGCTGCATCGGCAACCTGCCGGATGGCCCAGGAGAGACGCGTCACTATGCCTGATCGCCAAGCGTCATCCAGCAAGCAGGCGGATGCAGGCGGCGCCATCGCGGTGCCGCCCATGCGCAGACCCCTGCGCTGGCTGTGGCTGGCGCTGGCGGTGGTCGTGCTGGACCTGGCCACCAAGTACCTGGCCGGCGGGCTGCTCGACTACGCCCGGCCGGTGGCGGTGCTGCCGTTCTTCGATCTCACGCTGCTGCACAACACCGGCGCGGCCTTCAGCTTCCTGGCCGGCCATCCCGGCTGGCAGCGCTGGCTCTTCGCCGCCATCGCGGTGGGGGCGAGCATCGGCCTGACGGTGTGGATGCGCCGCCTCAAACGCGACGAGACGCTGCTGGGCGTGTCGCTGGCGCTGATCATCGGTGGGGCGCTCGGCAACCTCTACGACCGGCTGGTGCACGGCTACGTGGTGGACTTCCTCTCCTTCCATGTGGCCGGCTGGTACTACCCGGCCTTCAACGTGGCGGACATCGGCATCACCCTGGGGGCCATCGGCCTGATCTGGGAGTCGCTGTTCGCCGAGCGGCGCCGGGCTCGCCGGCGTGGTTGAGGAACCCGCTCGCCGCCTGGCCGTCCAAGCCGCCACACCCTTCGCGACCTTCATGCACGCTTCGAGAGACACGCCATGAGCAACCAGGAATCCCAGGACCTTCGCATCGACGAAGGCATGGAAGTGACCCTGCACTTCACCCTCAGCCTGGAAGACGGCACCGTGGTGGATTCCACCCGGGACAAGGCACCCGCCACCTTCCAGGTGGGGGATGGCAACCTGCCCCCGGGCTTCGAGCATCCCCTCAAGGGGCTGGCGAGCGGCGACACCGGCAGCTTCGAGATCACCCCCGAGCACGCCTTCGGCCAGCACAATCCCCAGAACATCCAGCTGCTCAAGCGCGACGACTTCGAGAGCGACGAGCCGGAGGTGGGCATGGTGATGTCCTTCGCCGATGCCGCCGGCGGCGAGCTGCCCGGGGTGATCAGGCACATCGAGGGCGAGCAGGTGGAAGTGGACTTCAACCACCCGCTGGCGGGGCGTACCCTGACCTTCGAGGTGGAAGTGCTGGACGTGAAGCCCGCTACCACCCACTGACCCCCATCGCTTTGCAAGCAAGGCTCCTACAGTGACTGGCGGATTACCGAGGTTCTGTGTAGGAGCGCTCGGTCTGGCGATCAGGCTTGCAGCGTGATGGACGCACCTGTGGGAGCGCTGCTTGCAGCGCGATAGCGGTGTTTCTCGATTTACCCAATGCAACGATGCTGTGGCATCAAGGCAAGGCCCCCATGCAACCTGACACCCTTCAGACCGAACCCATGCAGATCAAGCTGGCCAACCCCCGCGGCTTCTGTGCCGGTGTCGACCGCGCCATCGAGATCGTCAACGGCGCCCTGGACGCGTTCGGCCCGCCGATCTACGTGCGCCACGAGGTGGTCCACAACCGCTTCGTGGTCGACAGCCTGCGCGAGCGGGGGGCGGTGTTCGTCGAGGAGCTTCATGAGGTGCCCGACGACGTCATCGTGATCTTCTCGGCCCACGGGGTCTCCCGCACCGTGCAGGAGGAAGCCGAGCGCCGGGGCCTCAAGGTGTTCGACGCCACCTGCCCGCTGGTCACCAAGGTGCACCTCGAGGTGCTGCGCTACGCCCGCCGCGGCCAGGAGTGCATCCTGATCGGCCACGAAGGCCACCCCGAGGTGGAGGGCACCATGGGGCGCTACGACACCGCCCATGGCGGGCAGATCTACCTGGTCGAGGACGAGCAGGATGTGGCCAGGCTCGAGGTCAAGGACCCGAGCAAGCTCGCCTTCGTCACCCAGACCACGCTTTCCATGGACGATACCGCCCGGGTGATCGATGCCCTGCGCGCGAAGTTCCCCGAGATCCAGGGGCCGCGCAAGGACGACATCTGCTATGCCACCCAGAACCGCCAGGACGCCGTGCGCGAGCTGGCGGACGGCGCCGACCTGGTGCTGGTGGTGGGCAGCCCCAACAGCTCCAACTCCAACCGCCTGCGCGAGCTCTCCGAGCGGGTCGGCACCCCGGCCTACCTGGTCGACAGCGCCGAGCAGGTCGACCCGGCGTGGCTCGACGGGGTCGGGGTGATCGGCGTCACCGCCGGCGCCAGCGCCCCCGAGGTGCTGGTCAAGGGCGTGATCGATCGGCTGCAGGCCCTGGGGGCCACGGCCCCCGAGGAACTCGCCGGCCGCGAGGAGACCATCACCTTCTCCATGCCCCGCGAGCTTCGCGAGCGCGTGATCGCCAGCGAGTAGCGCAGCTATTGTAGAAGCGCTCGGTCTGGCATTCCGGCAACAATGGGCGCTTGAGCTGTGGGAGCACTGCTTGCAGCGCGATCCATCGCGCAGCGATGGCGCCGCCTGCGGCGTCTGGAATGGCAACCTCCCTCAGCACTTTCAGGCTCTTCACGTCCGCTCAGATACTGCAAGCGCCTGAAACGTCAGCCCTCTCCCTATACTCTCCTTGCTCTATGATGATGGGGGCTAACGGGTGTACCCGAACTTTCCATCTTCTCTTTTTGTCTATACAATAAAAACCATGATCATCGACTTTGATCCCGCCAAGAGTGCTCGCAACGAACGGGAGCGCGGCCTACCCTTCACCGCGGTAGAGCGTTTTGACTGGGAGGGCGCGCTCTTCTCGGAAGATCATCGTTTCGAGTACCCCGAACGGCGGTTTGTCGCATTGGGGAAAATTGGCCAGCGCGTCCATGTGGTGTGCATTACGCCGATCGAGGAGGGGATTCGAGTCATCAGCCTGAGGAAGGCTAACCCGAGGGAGGTACGCCGCTATGAAAACGCGACTCACGGATAAGGACGGGGAGGTTCGCGAGCTTACCGACGCCGACGTGAAACGCATGCGCCCGATGTCGGAGGCCCTGCCTGCCAACCTGCAACGCACCATTGGCCAGCGTGGCAAGCAGCATGCGCCGACGAAGGTGAAGACCTCGATTCGTCTATCCCAGGAGGTGGTCGACCACTTCAAGGCAGAAGGAGAAGGCTGGCAGCGCCGCATCGACCAGGCCTTGAAACAGTACATCAGGGAGCATGGCGACGGATGATGAGTGCTCCGGTGCCATGGCCAGACGAGAAGGCCGCCCACTACTGGCATGATAGTGGCGCATTTTCAGTGAGGCCGTAGGCCCGGTAAGCGCCAGCGCACCGGGCGTAAGGATGGCAACAGTTGATCTGGTGGGAGGCTCGGCCCGGCGCCCCGGCCTGCAGCGCGATCCATCGCGTAGCGATGGCGCTGCCGTCAGGCGGCTGTGGGTCTCCCAAGCCCATAGGCCCGGCCTAACCCAGCGCGTAAGCAGTCGCTCACCCGATGGTATGGCAATATTGAGCCCGCACCCTATCGCAACGCGCCGTATTGATACATACTGAAACAAATGCCTCGACCCGCAGGGAGACGCACCGCGTGACCCACACAAGCCCTCGACCCAGGCCCCAGGCCTGCTCAGGCAGCACCCGGCGCTCCGCCGGCTTCACGCTCATCGAATTGATGATTGCGGTAGCCGTGATCGGAATTTTGGCGGCGATTGCGATTCCCAGTTATCAGGGATATGTGGAACGTGCCAACAGGTCAGATGCACATGCTGGTCTAATGGAGGCCGCCGGGCAGATGGAGCGATGCTACACGGTAAATAATACCTATGAAGGATGCATTTCCGCCAGGCCGTCTCCAGATGAGAAATATACTATAACACCCACGACGGCTACAGCTTCTGAGTACCTCTTGACAGCCTCATGGAGAGTAGGGGCAAGGAATGATAATTGTCCGCAAAACCTGACTCTGGATCAATCGGGTGATAGACAGCCCCCCGAGTGTTGGTGATCTATGAAAAATGATGGTTTTACACTCATTGAGCTGCTAGTCACTATTGCTCTGATCGTGATTGTTAGCTCGATTGCTGTGCCAAATTTCCTGGGCATGATTAATAGTAATCGAGCAGCGAGTGATGTTAACGAGATTCTTTCGGGTTTGAGTTATGCCAGAGCAGAAGCGGTAAAATGTAGAGGCGATGTCGTATTTTCAATCTCTAGTGGTGTAGGGGGTTATACAGTCACTAGTACTGCTTGCAATAATATTCGTGAGCTTGATAGGAGTTTGGAGGTTGGTGCGGACTCCAGCCAGGCAATCACCTTTGGCCCCTTGGGAAAAAATGACTGTGACTCCGGAAGCGCCTGCGAGATTACAGTGGATGGCCGCAAAATATATGTATATTCAACCGGCTATGTAGGCAGATGATATGCTTCAGGTTCCTGATACGGTTTGCTGCCCATGAAGAGTATATCAAATAGAGGTTTTACTTTGGTCGAGGCGCTGGTCGCACTGGTGATACTTTCCATCGGCTTGCTGGGTGTGGCAGCCATGCAGCTAAAGGCATTGCAGGGTGCTCATATGGGGTATCAACGTGCACTGGCCAGCATCATTGCTATCGATGTTCAAGAGTTTTCGTGGGAATTGCTGGCAAGCACTGGCACTTGCCCTCCGGATGATGATCTGACGGGCTGGCTAGGCACGGATGGCGACGGCTGGTCTGGACTTTTACCAAGTGTTGAAAATGCCAGCAGTATATCAGGCGGCCCAGACACGGGTTGTGTGTATTCTGTCACCTTGACTTGGGGTGACTCTCGACTTGCCGATGGTGAGAGTGTCGGGACTTTTGATTATGAATTCAAGCTTCCTAGCGGCTAGGTGAAAAGTCATGCAGGCCAATGAAAAAAAATATGACTTGATGCGCTCTGCGATTGCCGGGCAAAGAGGCTTTTCCCTGGTTGAGCTTCTAGTGGCCTTGGTAATCGGTTTGATTATCATCTTGGGGGCTGGGCAGCTCTTCCTCACAGGATTTCTCAATTTTCATCAGGTGCAGCTTCTCGGTGAGAAACAATCGGCGTTAACCTATGCTACAGAAACCTTGATAAGAGATATTCGTAGGGCCAAAACTATCAGTGTAAATGCAGGTGGGGATGAGTTGTTGTTAGCTGTAGCCAATCGCGGCGATATGGAAAGCTGTAGTGATAATGTAAAAAAGAAGTATGCTGTTGAAGCTGATAATGGTAAGTACTCTCTGAAAGTTTATGTGGGTTGTGGCTCTTTGGCAGGAGTTACACCCCAGCCTATCGCATCCGGCTTTTACTCCAGCGGTTTTTCTGCATTTGAGACTTCATCCGGCGTTTGGGAGCTTACTTTTAACCTCCTCTCCGATAGTAGAGATCCAAGCCAGAGAGAGTCGCTAACCTTTCATGCTGTCAATAGAACATCTGCAATGCAGTCCTTAGGTAGCTGATCCTGGAGGTTTCATTGGGGCCACTGGTTGAAGTTTTTGTGAGGTGATGTATGGCTAATCAGAAAGGTGCGGCGCTGATCGTGGTGCTTTCTCTGTTGGTGGGCTCGTTGGTCATTGGGCTGTCGAGTATGCAGTCCTCCCTAGTGGATGAGCGGCTTGCGGGCAATCAGAAGCTTGCTTCAGAGGTTCAGATGGCGGCGGAAGAGGCTGCTGCAATCGGGTTAGAGAGGTTTCGAGATATCTCTAGCATGTCAGGTGCTGAGCCTGGTGATGACGCTAGTGTATTGTTTGGGATTCTAGTTAGTGATGATTGCGATATTTATGATTTGTTTCTAGATATAGATTCGGTAGTGCCGAGGCATGAGATTAAATCGTCAATAATAAGTTCTCACGTGCCGGATTGGAGTGATATGCTTGATGATGTTATTGATAGTGGCTCTCCATGTCCCAGCTATTCAGGATGGCCAGCAGATGAGACGCATTATGAGGAGCCAGATTATTCAGCTATATATTCTGATATAAAAACTGAGCTCTCTGTATTGTGCGAAGCTCCAATTCAGTGCGCGTATAGGTTTGTAATGTTTGAAGGCAATCCATATGTTTTGGGCGTTGCTCATTATGAAGAAAACGGCCAGGTTCTTGCCGAGAGTCGACCGGTTTTTGTGGAGTTGGAGCTCAGCGATCCACCGAGTAATTTAAGCTGGATTTTTGACGCTCCACCCATAACTCTTCTGTCTTATATTGCCAACTTGAGTGTCAATGGCGCTAATAACCTCACGCTTGAAGGGGTTAATGGTCCAGATATTTTAGCCGACGCCGGAAATGTAGATGCTCTATATCAAGGTTTCCTTGATGGGAATGAAAATAATATAAAATTTGAGCCTGAAGTTGCTGAGATTGATTTAAATGAATTTGGTTTGAGCGATCTTATTCCTGTGATACAGACTCTTAAAGAGCTTTCTGATATGGGCGCTCCAGGCATTACGTTTGTCACTGAAAATCCTGATATGGATGCGGTCGAAGATGGAGTTCTGGTGGTTGGTAGTGATTTTGTTTGGAATGGGACTCATGATTTTAATGGCACCATTATAGTCCTTGGGCCTTCTGCGGATTACAATGGTATGGGTCAAAGTGAATTTCTTGGGTCTTTTATACACGCTCCGTTGAAATTGAAATATCCTGAATATGGTTGGCTTGACGCTGATGAGTATGTTGATTTTAGTAAAGTTGAAGAATTTAAGGTAGATGATTGGAGGTTCTTGGAGTCAACTGATACTACTCAGACAAGTTTTGACTTTAACGGCCTTGGTAAGGCGCTTCTAAAAAATGATTCTGATGTTTTGATTGGCGTTTCTGATAATGTTTATGGTGAATTAGCAGATGCTGATGTTGTCAGCTGGGAACAGGATTGAGTGACTGTTTTTTTAGGTTTTTGGCTTAGCAGTTCTCGGGGGTATTTGGAACACTCCTGATGCGACCGAAGTTGCTTACTATTACTTCTACCCCGGTTTTATAGTGGCCGCATATGCTAAACGTCCCATTATGGCCAGCTGGTCTACCCAGCTGGCCATATCGTATGGGACGGTTGTCTTTGCGATAGGTTACTTGTGGAACTCTACTTTCCTGCATTATCCGGAGCACATCGCCATCCACTGTGCCGCCATCTGCACGCCCTTCGATGATCACCAGCGGTAGGGACCAGTCGCTATTGTTGCAGGTCAATTGGTCTGTGCTCGGACAGACGGTGATCGTGGTTCTGCGTGTAATGGCTACATTTCGAGCCAGATTGAGTGCTGTCGTTAGACGCAGCACCTCCGCGGCGACTTCATTCCTTGCCGTAAACTGCTGAAAGTTCGGAATGCCCACGGTGGCGATAATGGCCAGCACGGCAATGGCGACGATCAACTCGATGAGTGTCAGGCCGTGCTGGCGAGAAGAAGAAAGAGGGAAGTTGACAGCAGGGCGCATGGTGCCCTCCCGGCGGTGGCCTGTTCGAGGAGTCCTTTCTTCAGGCTAGCCGGGAGGTAATGCCGCGCCGTAGGCGATCGCCGACAGCGGCTGTGCGCTATCATTGCGGGAGGTCGGCGAGGTCATCCTCAGTCGAGAGGGTTAGTCCCCGCCCTTGTCGTTGTTCCCTTCCTTGCCTTCTTGCTGCTTCTCTTCCTTCTGCTCTTCTTTCCTTTCTGCCAGGTACTTGTCGCGGTGATCACCGGAGCAGAACCAGTCGCCTCGCTCACGCAGGGCGTCGTCCTCGGGCAGGTGCACCTGGCACCAGCTGCAGCGCACCATGCGATTGCCCTGGTCGTCGCCTTCCTGTGGCGGGCCTTCGCGGTCGAGTTTCCATTCGCGGTACATGCCGTAGAGCTTCAGGCCGGCGATGAATATCACGGCGAAGATGATCAGGCGAATCAGCAACAGGTTCATTCCTTTCGGGACTCCCAGGTAGGGGTGGCCGGCTTTGCCACTCGGCCGCCCTTGCGGGACAATGGCGGATATCCATCGATTCTCGAGAGATTTCCAAGCCCATGCAAGACCTGACCCTGGTGATGGCTCAGCTCGACCCGCTGGTCGGCGACATTCCCGGCAACGCCGACCTCGCCATCGAGACCGTGCGCGAGGCACGCATCGAGCATGGTGCCGATATCGTGGTGCTGCCCGAACTCTTCCTGAGCGGCTACCCGCCGGAGGACCTGCTGCTGCGCCCCTCCATGGAGACCCGCCTGCGTCATGCCCGGGCCCACATGGCCGAGAAGATGGCCCGCGACGTCATGGTCATCGTCGGCTACCCGGGGCGCCGCGAAGGGCAGAACTGGAACCTGGCCGGGGTGCTCTACAACGGCGAGTGGCTCGACGAGTACGCCAAGCAGGCGCTGCCCAACTACGAGGTGTTCGACGAGCAGCGCTACTTCGCCACCGGCAACCAGCCGCTGGTGGTGGAGCACAAGGGGGCCCGGTTCGGCATCCTGATCTGCGAGGACATCTGGAGCGAGAAACCGGTCCGCCAGGCCCGTGATGCCAGCGCCCAGATACTGGTCACCCTGAATGCCTCGCCTTTCCACCAGGACAAGCCCGCCGAGCGCCTGGCGCTGCTCGAGGCGCGGGCCCGCGAGGTGGAACTGCCCATCGTCTACGTCAACCAGATCGGCGGCCAGGACGAGCTGGTCTTCGATGGCGGCTCGGCCTGCGTCGATGCCCGGGGCGAGCTGAGGGTGCAGGCGCCCCACTGGGCGGTGGGCCTGATGCCGGTGCAGTTCGTGCGCGACGCCCACCACTGGGTGCCCCAGCCGGGCGAGACCGAGCCCGAGGTCGAGCCGGAGGAGAACCTCTACTGCGCGCTGGTCACCGGCCTGCGCGACTACGTCAACAAGAGCGGCTTCCAGGGCGTGGTGCTGGGGCTCTCCGGCGGCATCGACTCGGCGCTGTCGCTGGCCATCGCCGTGGATGCCCTGGGCCCGCAGCGCGTCCACGCGGTGATGATGCCCTACCACTACACGGCGGACATCTCGAAGCAGGACGCCGCCGAGCAGGCCGAGCTGCTCGGGGTCGGCTACGAGGTGCTGCCCATCGAGCCGATGGTCGAGGCCTTCATGGCGACCCTGGCCGAGAGCTTCGCCGGCACCGAGCGGGACACCACCGAGGAGAACCTGCAGTCGCGCTGCCGCGGCGTGCTGCTGATGGCGATCTCCAACAAGAAGGGCCTGATGGTGCTGACCACCGGCAACAAGAGCGAGATGGCGGTGGGCTACGCCACCCTCTATGGCGACATGGTCGGGGGCTACAACGCCATCAAGGACGTCTACAAGACCTGGGTCTACCGCCTGGCGCGCTGGCGCAACACCCAGTCGCCGTCGATCCCCGAGCGGGTCATCGAGCGGCCGCCCTCCGCCGAGCTCGCCCCCGACCAGCAGGACAGCGACACTCTGCCGGGCTACGACGTGCTCGACGCCATCCTGGTGCGCTACATCGAGGGCGACATGAGCGCCGAGGCGATCATCGCCGCGGGCTTCGAGCACGAGGACGTCTACAAGGTCGTCAAGCTGGTGGATCGCTGCGAGTACAAGCGCCGCCAGGCGCCGGTGGGGGTGCGCGTCACCCGCCGCGGCTTCGGCCGCGACCGCCGCTACCCGATCGTCAACGGCTGGCAACCGGGGGACTGACGGCGCCAAGCCGTTAGCACCGGGCCAATCGAAACGAGAAACGCCACCCCCTTTCGGGCGGTGGCGTTCTGCTGTCAAGGGGGCAGGGTCAGTGCGAATGCGAGACGTGCTGCTCCAAGCGTTCGGCCAGCCAGATCTTGATGATCGACTGACGGGTGACGCCGAGACGCGCGGCCTCCCGGTCCAGCGAGTCGATCATCCAGGTCGGGAAATCGACGTTGACGCGCTTCTGCTTTCTGAGCGGACGACTGGCTTGCGACAAGTCGAGCTCATCGATGATGTCGTCACTGTCATCGAAGCGGTTATCGAGATCATGGGCTTTCATAGAGGGCTACCTCACTGCTACGCGAACGTCTGACCGAGATCAGGCGAATGCGTTTACCGCGGTACGTGATGATGCCGGACCAGTGCTTGCCATCGATCCTGCCAATCACGACGAAACGTGGCTCATCCATCGTTTTGGCCGGGATCTCAAGCAAGTCCGGGTCTTCCCAGAGACGCTGGGCCTCGACAAATTCGATGCCGTGCTTGTGCCGGTTAGCTTCGCTCTTGTGCGAGTCGAACTCGAAGGCGTCCATGAATAAAAAGTATACCTTTTTTATATCCATGGAAAATGTATTTGTTCAAGGCGGGGTACAAGAATCGGTGTTGCGTTTGCCTGCCCGGGAAGTGACCACGGCGCCGACGCCGAGCTGCTCGGAGACGAGCGGAGGGTATCGAGGCAGTACACGAAAAACCCCACCGGGCTAAGCCTCTGGTGGGGTTACTTGCTACTTGAACCTAGACTCTGCTTGGCAGCTTGGCAGCTTGGCAGCTTGGCAGCTTGGCAGCTTGGCAGCTTGGCAGCTTGTCGTCAGGCCGAGAGGGCGTCGGCCTTGACGTGCTCCGGGCGGAAGGTGCGGCCGCGCAGGCGCTCGTGGTTCGGGGCGTTGTCGATCAGCACCTGCAGGGTCTCGCGGGCGCGGTCGCGCATCTCCAGGCCCAGGTAGCCCTCCACCATCACCGCCAGGGCGTCATGGGTGGCCGCGGACTGCGGGTAGTGCTCGATCACCCAACGGCCGCGCTCCACGGCGGCCAGGTAGGCCCCCTTGCGCAGGTAGAAGTCGGCCACGTGCAGCTCGTGGCGGGCCAGCACGTTGCGCAGGTAGACGATGCGCTGCTGGGCGTCCGGGGCGTACTGGCTGTCCGGGTAGCGCTGGATTAGCTCGCGGAAGTCGCCGTAGGCATCGCGGGTGGCGCCCAGGTCGCGCTTGGCGATGTCGATCAGGCGCAGCCGCTCGAGGCTGAAGCGCCCCGCCTGCCAGGCGGCCAGGCCACGCATGTAGTAGGCGTAGTCCGCCTGGGGGTGGTCCGGATGCAGGCGGATGAAGCGGCTGGCGGCGGCGCGGGCGCCTTCCCAGTCGTCGGTCTCGTAGTAGGCGTAGATCAGCTCCAGCTGCGCCTGCTGGGCATGCTCGCCGAAGGGGTAACGGGTATCGATGGCCTCGAGCCGGTTGATGGCGGTGGTGTAGCGGCCATCCTCCAGGGCCTCGCGACCCTCCTCGTAGAGCTGGCGCTCGGCGACGCCCTCGAGTTCGTCATCCTGGGAACCGTTGCTGGCGCAGCCGGCCAGCAGGACGCCGGCCAGCAGCAGGGACGCCAGACGGGCGGGGGAGGTGATAACGCGCATCGTGATCCTCGTGTCTAACAACCTGGACGGCCGTGGTAGAATCGGCCTCAATCCGCCCACTATAAAGCACCTTGCAGCGAAACGCAGTCATCGCTCCCGGTGCGCAAAGAGCCCTGTCCCGACCCATGTCCCAGACCTTCGAAGCACAGCATCGCGTTCCCGAACGCATGGCCGGCCTGCGCCTCGACCAGGCCGCCGCCGAACTCTTCGCCGACCTTTCCCGGGAGCGGCTCAAGGCCTGGATCAAGAGCGGGGCCCTGACCCTGGACGGCCGACTGGCCAAACCCAAGGACAAGGTCTACGGCGGCGAGGCCCTGGCGCTGGCCGCCGAGATCGAGGACGACACCCGCTTCGAGCCCGAGGACATCCCCCTGACGGTGGTGTACGAGGACGGCGAGGTGCTGGTGATCGACAAGCCGCCGGGCCTGGTGGTGCATCCCGCCGCCGGCAACCCCGACGGCACTCTGCTCAATGCCCTGCTGCACCACGACCCGGCGCTGGCGGCTATCCCCCGGGCGGGCATCGTGCACCGCCTGGACAAGGACACCAGCGGGCTGATGGTGGTGGCCAGGACCCTGGCCGCCCAGACCGCCCTGGTCGAGCAGCTCCAGGCGCGCAGCGTCTCGCGGGAGTACGATGCCGTGGTGGTCGGGGTGATGACCGCCGGCGGCACCGTGGACGCCCCCATCGGCCGCCACCCGCGCGACCGCAAGCGCCAGGCGGTGAACGCCTCGGGCAAGCCGGCGGTGACCCACTACCGGGTGGTGGAGCGCTTCCGCGCCCATACCCATGTGCGCTGCAAGCTCGAGACGGGCCGCACCCACCAGATCCGCGTGCACATGGCCCATGCGCGCTATCCGCTGATCGGTGACCCGGTCTACGGCGGGCGCCTGAAGCTGCCGGCCGGCGCCGGCGAGACCCTCAAGGAGATCCTGCGCGAGTTCTCGCGCCAGGCGCTGCATGCCCGCAAGCTGGCCTTCGTGCACCCGGCCAGCGGCGAGCGAATGGCCTTCCGCGCGCCGCTGCCGGATGACCTGCTGATGCTGCTCGACTACCTGCGCGAAGACCGCGAGACCATGCGCTAAGGACCCCGTGATGAGCGATACCTTCGACCTGCGCCCGACACCGATCCTGCCCGACTGGCCGGCGCCGGAGAGCGTGGGCGCCTTCGTCACCACCCGCGAGACCGGCCCCAGCCAGGGTCCCTTCGCCGCCTTCAATCCCGCCGAGCACCTGGGCGACAATCCGGACCACGTGGCGCTGTGCCGCCGTCAGCTGGAGAAGGAGGTCGGCGACGGCCGCTCGCTGCTGTGGCTCGACCAGGTGCACGGGGCCCGGGTCCAGCAGGCCTACTCCGGCGCCCGGCCCCAGGCGGACGCCGCCGTGGCCACGAATCGTGACTACGCCTGCGTGGTGCTCACCGCCGACTGCCTGCCGGTGTTCCTCTGCGACCGCCGCGGCGAGCGGGTGGCGGTGGCCCATGCCGGCTGGCGCGGGCTGGCCGGCGGCGTGATCGAGGCCACCGTGGGGGCGATGGGCCTGCCGCCGGAGGAGCTGATGGCCTGGCTGGGCCCGGCGATCTCCAACGCCCAGTTCGAGGTCGGCCCCGAGGTGCAGCAGGCCTTCGTCGGCGTGCACCCGGAGGCCGAGGCGGCCTTCGATCCCAGCCCCTACCGGCTCGGCCACTACATGGGCGACCTCTACAAGCTGGCGCGCCTGCGCCTCGAGCGCCTGGGCGTCGCCCATATCAGCGGCGGCCACTTCTGCACCGCCTGCGAGTCCCGCTTCTACTCCTACCGCCGCGACGACGGCCTCACCGGCCGCATGGCCAGCGTGATCTGGTTGCGCTGAAAACAGCGCCGAGCGCCGAGCTGCAAGCGCCAAGGAACCCCTGGCTTGCTTCCTGCGCTTTCGAGCTATCCTGCTTGGCCGCTTGGCCGCTTGGCCGCTTGGCCGCTTGGCCGCTTGGCCGCTTGGCCGCTTGGCCGCTTGGCCGCTTGGCCGCTTGGCCGCTTGGCCGCTTGGCCGCTTGGCCGCTTGGCCGCTTGGCCGCTTGATCAGCGTCAACTCCTCACCCCCTTTCCCTGGCCGCCGACTTGAAAGCCGGCCACGCTGACTCCATTGAGTCTGTCAAGACACATTGACAGGGCCAAACGGTGCGTCCGACCGCGCCGTCACCCCGATGGAGGAAAGCGAATGCGATTCGACAAGTTCACCGCCAGGCTGCAGAACGCCGTGGCCGATGCCCAGTCCCTGGCCGTGGGGCGCGGCCATAACCAGCTGGAGCCCGGCCACCTGCTGCTGGCGCTGCTGGAGGCCACCGATACCGGCGTCAAGGCGCTGATCCAGAAGGCCGGTGGCGATGCCGCCCGGCTGCGCGACGGCCTGGTGGGCCACCTCGACGACCTGCCCAGGGTCGCCAACTTCGACGGCGAGGTGCAGCCCTCCCGCGACCTGATCAAGCTGTTCAACCTCACCGATCGCGAGGCCCAGAAGCGCGGCGATCAATACATCGCCAGCGAGCTGGTGCTGCTTGCGGCACTGGAGATGGGCCACGCCGTCAGCAAGCTGCTCAAGCAGGCGGGTGTGACCCGCCAGTTGCTGGAAACCGCCGTGGACAGCGTGCGCGGCGGCGAGAAGGTCGATGACCCCAACGCCGAGGACCAGCGCGAGGCGCTGGAGAAATACACCCTGGACCTCAACGAGCGCGCCGCCAGCGGCAAGATCGACCCGGTGATCGGCCGCGACGACGAGATTCGCCGTACCATCCAGGTGCTGCAGCGGCGCACCAAGAACAACCCGGTACTGATCGGCGAGCCCGGCGTGGGCAAGACCGCCATCGTCGAGGGCCTGGCCCAGCGCATCGTCGACGGCGAGGTGCCGGAGGGGCTCAAGGACAAGCGCGTGCTGTCGCTGGACATGGGCGCGCTGCTGGCCGGGGCCAAGTTCCGCGGCGAGTTCGAGGAACGCCTCAAGTCGGTGCTCAAGGAGCTGTCCCAGGAAGAGGGGCGGGTGATCCTGTTCATCGATGAGCTGCACACCATGGTTGGCGCCGGCAAGGCCGAGGGCTCCATGGATGCCGGCAACATGCTCAAGCCCGCCCTGGCCCGCGGCGAGCTGCACTGCGTGGGCGCCACTACCCTGGACGAGTACCGCAAGTACATCGAGAAGGATGCCGCCCTGGAGCGTCGCTTCCAGAAGGTGCTGGTGGACGAGCCCTCCGAGGAGGACACCGTGGCCATCCTGCGCGGCCTCAAGGAGCGCTACGAGGTGCACCACGGCGTCGACATCACCGACGGCGCGATCATCGCCGCGGCCAAGCTCTCGACCCGCTACATCACCGATCGCCAGCTGCCCGACAAGGCGATCGACCTGATCGACGAGGCCTCCTCGCGCATCCGCATGGAGCTCGACTCCAAGCCCGAGGAGATGGACCGCCTCGATCGCCGGCTGATCCAGTTGAAGATGGAGCGCGAGCATCTCAAGAAGGAGACCGACGAGGCCTCGAAGAAGCGTCTCGAGAGCCTGGAGGAGCAGATCGAGGAGCTTTCGCGCGAGTACGCCGACCTCGACGAGATCTGGAAGGCCGAGAAGGCCAGCATCCAGGGCGCGGCCCAGTTCAGAGACGAGCTCGACAAGGCGCGCATCGACCTGGAGCAGGCGCGCCGCCAAAATGACTATGGCCGCATGTCGGAACTCAAATATGGAATAATTCCCGAACTCGAGCAGAAGATCGCCGAGAGCACCGAGGGCGAGGCCGACACCGCCAGGCACCAGCTGCTGCGCTCCAACGTCACCGAAGAAGAGATCGCCGAGGTGGTCTCGCGCTGGACGGGCATCCCGGTCGCCAAGATGCTCGAGGGCGAGCGCGACAAGCTGCTGCGCATGGAGGAGGCGCTGCACGAGCGGGTGATCGGCCAGGACGAGGCGGTCACCGCCGTGGCCAACGCCGTGCGCCGCTCCCGCGCAGGCCTCTCGGATCCCAACCGGCCCAACGGTTCCTTCCTGTTCCTCGGCCCCACCGGGGTGGGCAAGACGGAGCTCTGCAAGTCGCTGGCGAACTTCCTCTTCGATACCGAGGAGGCGATGGTGCGCATCGACATGTCGGAGTTCATGGAGAAGCACTCCGTGGCGCGGCTGATCGGCGCGCCTCCCGGCTATGTCGGCTACGAGGAGGGCGGCTACCTGACCGAGGCGGTGCGTCGCAAGCCCTACTCGGTGCTGCTGCTCGACGAGGTGGAGAAGGCCCATGCCGATGTCTTCAACATCCTGCTGCAGGTGCTGGAGGATGGCCGCCTGACCGACGGCCAGGGCCGCACCGTGGACTTCCGCAACACGGTGATCGTGATGACCTCCAACATGGGCTCGGACATCATCCAGCGCATGGGCGGCGACGATTCGGACTATGCGCAGATGAAGGAGATGGTGATGGCGGTGGTCGGCGACCACTTCCGCCCCGAGCTGATCAACCGCATCGACGAGGTGGTGGTCTTCCACGCCCTCGGCCAGGCGCAGATCCAGGCCATCGCCGAGATCCAGCTCGACCGCCTGCGCGCGCGGCTCGCCGAGCACGAGCTTTCTCTCGAAGTCAGCGAGGCGGCGCTGGTGCTGCTGGCCGAGGCGGGCTTCGACCCGGTGTTCGGTGCCCGGCCGCTCAAGCGGGCGATCCAGAGCCGCATCGAGAACCCGCTGGCCCAGGACCTGCTGGCCGGGAAGTTCTCGCCGGGCGAGGTCATCCATGTGGAGGCGGAAGGCGACCGGCTGGTGTTCCAGAGCTGAGGCCGCACGCCGTAAAGCAGCGTCACACTGCGCCACAAAGCGTTACCTTGCCGCCCGGGCGACCGGCCGGCAACGGTCTATACTTTTCTTCAGGTTGCGTCCTGTAACCCCCTTGCCCGTCCCTCCCCGCGAGTGGACGGGCTCTTTTATGGGGCCCGTTGTGCCATATTCGGCTTGCCGGATGGCCGATCATGGGCTACCCACGCCGTTTTCGCGGTTGACACTTCCACAGTGCTAATGGAATCTTGACCCTTCCTGATACGGGCGCGGACTCCAGCGGGCAATCCCCCATTCCCGCGCGAAGGGTGGGCCGAGCGCCTCTACCCGCCGAAGGACTTCCGGCTCCGGGCCAACCGCCCGGGTCGGCCAACGCCCCCGACGCGGTGAACCGCCGTGAAGGGAATCGCTGATTCATGTCGCAATGCATCAGCGTTCCCGAAAGAGTGCAGGCCCCAACAGGGCTTTTTGCCAGGGTTTGGCATCAGGTGCCGGCATGGCCGGCAGCGGCATACCGCCGCACTCGACTTCGTGTCCACGCGGTGGGCGCGGATCGCACTCGAGACCTCCAGGGGAGATACATCTGTGGAACTGCTTTCCGGCGCAGACATGATTGCCCGCTTCCTCCAGGACGAGGGCGTCGAATACATCTATGGGTATCCCGGGGGGGCGGCGCTGCACATCTACGACGCGCTGTTCCGCCAGGACAAGGTCAAGCACATCCTGGTGCGCCACGAACAGGCGGCTACCCACGCCGCCGACGGCTACGCCCGGGCCTCCGGCAAGCCGGGCACGGTGCTGGTGACCTCCGGCCCCGGGGCGACCAACGCCGTCACCGGCATCGCCACCGCCTACATGGACTCGATCCCCATGGTGGTGCTGTGCGGCCAGGTGATGAGCCACCTGATCGGTGACGATGCCTTCCAGGAGACCGACATCGTCGGCGTGACCCGGCCGATCGTGAAGCACAGCTTCTCGATCAGGCACCCGACCGAGATTCCCGAGGTCCTCAAGAAGGCCTACTACCTGGCTGCGACCGGCCGGCCCGGGCCGGTGGTGGTGGACATTCCCAAGGACATGACCGCACCCACCGAGCGCTATGAGTACGTCTACCCGAAGAAGGTCAAGATGCGCTCGTACAACCCGGTCACCCGCGGGCATACCGGCCAGATCAAGAAGGCCGTGGAGCTGATGCTCAAGGCCCGGCGCCCGGTCTTCTACACCGGCGGCGGCGTGGTCACCGGCAACGCCAGCGAAGGGTTGACCGACCTGGTCCAGCGGCTGGGCTATCCCATCACCACCACCCTGATGGGCATCGGTTCCTACCCGCAGAGCGACCGCCAGTGCCTGGGCTGGCTGGGCATGCACGGCTCCTATGAGTCGAACATGGCCATGCATCATGCCGACCTGATCATCGCCATCGGCGCGCGTTTCGACGACCGCGTCACCAACAACACCTCGAAGTTCTGCCCCACCGCCAAGATCGTCCATGTGGACATCGACCCCAGTTCTATCTCAAAGACCGTACGCGCGGATGTGCCCATCGTCGGCCCGGCCGGCAGCGTGATCAACGAGATGATCAGCCTGGTGCAGGGCAAGGAGATCGCCAATCCCGAGGCCCTGGCCGACTGGTGGAAGCAGATCGACGGCTGGCGCGAGGAGCGCCGCGACAAGCTCTATGAGCCCTCCCGGCCCGGCGAGCCGATCAAGCCCCAGGAGGTCATCGAGGCGCTGTGCCGGGTGACCCGCGGCGAGGCCTACGTGACCACCGACGTCGGCCAGCACCAGATGTTCGCGGCCCAGTACTACAAGTTCGACAAGCCCAAGCGCTTCATCACCTCCGGGGGGCTGGGCACCATGGGCTTCGGCTTCCCGGCGGCCATGGGCATCAAGCACAACTTCCCGGAGGAGCAGGTGATCTGCGTCACCGGCGAGGGCAGCTTCCAGATGATGATGCAGGAGCTCTCGACCTGTAAGCAGTTCGGTGGCGGGGTGAAGATCGTCAACCTCAACAATGCCTCGTTGGGCATGGTGCGCCAGTGGCAGGACCTCAACTACAAGTCCCGCCATGCGCACTCCTACATGGAATCGCTGCCCGACTTCCAGCAGTTGATCGGCGCATATGGCTTCACCGCGCTGCGGGTGGAGACACTGGCGGATCTCGAGCCGGCACTGGAACGTGCTTTTGCCGACACGCACGAGCTGGTGTTCCTCGACGTTCTCGTCGACCCGCACGAGCACGTCTATCCGATGCAGGTGCCCCTGGGCTCCATGCGTGACATGCTGCTTTCCAAGACGGAGCGGACCTGATGCGCCATATCATCTCGATTCTGATGGAAAACGAACCGGGCGCCCTGTCACGCGTGGTGGGGCTGTTCTCCCAGCGCAACTTCAACATCGAAACGCTGAACGTGGCACCCACCGAGGACCCGAGCCTGTCGCGGTTGACCGTGACCACCGTGGGCGACGACCGGGTGATCGAGCAGATCACCAAGCACCTCAACAAGCTGATCGACGTGGTCAAGCTGGTGGACCTGACCGAGGGCAACCACATCGAGCGCGAGCTGATGCTGATCAAGGTCAAGGCGCTGGGCTCGGCCCGCGACGAGGTCAAGCGCACCGTGGACATCTTCCGCGCGCAGATCGTCGACGTGACACCGAGCCTCTACACGGTGCAGATCACCGGCGACGCCGGCAAGCTGGATGCCTTCCTGCAGGCCATGGCGCCGGTGGGCATCCTCGAGGTGGCGCGCACCGGGGTGTCGGGGATTGCTCGCGGCGATAAAGTGCTGTCTCTGTAGCGGTTCCTGAAAGAGTGCCATCTGCCAAAATGCAAAGGCCGCCCTTCGAGGCGGCCTTCGTGATTGGGGCTCAGCGCTCCACCACCTCGTCCCAGAGGGCGGCGATCAGCGGACTCTTCAGACGGCGCTCGAGCACGCAGAGCCCAACGTCGTAGTGGGGCAGCTCCGGCTTGACCGGCAGGACCCTGACCCGCTCCGCCAGGGGGCTGGTATCGAGCACGATGCGCGGCACCACGCCGACGCCGAACCCCAGTCCCACCATGCTGACGATGGCCTCGTGGCCGGCCACCTGGGCATAGATCCGAGGCGCCACGCCCAGTGCGCGAAACCAGGTGTCGCTGTATTGGCGCGACAGGCCGGCCTCGGAGAGGATCATGGGCACGTCTCGCCACTGTTCGGCGGAGGGCGACTCGGGCGTGGGGGGAATCCAGTCATGGGCCTCGTGGGGCGCGATGAACACCAGCGGCGAGCGCGTCAGCGACTTGAAGGCCAGGGCATCGGGGGCCTGGCGCGGCCGCGGGGTGATGGCCATGTCCTCGTTGCCGGCCAGTACCCGGGGCAGGGACTGGGCCGGGTCTCCGGTGTGCAGCTTGAGCTCGATGCCCGGATGGCGGGTGCGGAACTCGCTGAGCAGCTCGTAGAGGAAGCTGTAGCTGGCAGTCACCGAGCAGTAGATGCTGATTTCGCCGGTGAGGGTGCGCGCCTCGCTCATCAGCGATTGGCGCAGCCGTTGCCACTCCTCCAGGGTGTCCCGGGCATAGCCCTGGAAGGTGCGGCCCTGACGGGTCAGCACCACATGGCGGTTGTCACGCTCGAAGAGGCGCACGCCCAGGCTCTCCTCGAGCTGGCGGATGGTGCGCGAGAGCGTCGAGGGGCTGACGTGGCAGGCCTCGCTGGCGCGGCCGAAGTGCAGGGTCTCGGCCAGGGCGAGGAAGTGCTTGAGGGGGCGCATGTCCATGTCGGCAGTATTGCATATTTCGGGATGTGACATTGCAAATATCGCGTTTTACGCAACACGAGAGCTGGCGTAAGCTGACTCCATTGGCTGCAACGAATTCTCTATATCACAATCCGGCGCCGCGACAGACGGCGCGGGTGGCCATCAACGCTGACCTCGATTCCACGCTATTATTTTCAGGAGACCCCCTATGCGCGTCTACTACGACAAGGACTGCGACCTCTCCCTTATCCAGGGCAAGAAGGTGGCCATCGTGGGCTACGGTTCTCAGGGCCATGCCCACGCCAACAACCTCAAGGAGTCCGGCGTCGACGTCACCGTCGCCCTGCGCGAAGGCTCCTCCTCCGCGGCCAAGGCCGAAGCCGCCGGCCTCAAGGTCGCCTCCGTCGAGGACGCCAGCAAGAACGCCGACGTGGTGATGATGCTGGCGCCGGACGAGAACCAGAAGGCCATCTACGAGAACCAGATCGCGCCGAACCTGGCGCAGGGCGCCACTCTGGCCTTCGCTCATGGCTTCAACATCCACTACAACCAGATCGAGCCGCGCAAGGATCTGGACGTGGTAATGATCGCGCCCAAGGCCCCGGGCCACACCGTGCGCTCCGAGTTCGTGCGCGGCGGCGGCATCCCGGACCTGATCGCCATCCACCAGGACGCCACCGGCAACGCCAAGGAGCTGTCGCTCTCCTACGCGGCGGCCATTGGCGGCGGTCGCAGCGGCATCATCGAGACCACCTTCCAGGACGAGACCGAGACCGATCTGTTCGGCGAACAGGCCGTGCTCTGCGGTGGCGCGGTCGAGCTGGTCAAGGCCGGCTTCGAGACCCTCACCGAGGCGGGCTACGCCCCGGAGATGGCCTACTTCGAGTGCCTGCACGAGCTCAAGCTGATCGTCGACCTGATGTACGAGGGCGGCATCGCCAACATGAACTACTCCATCTCCAACAACGCGGAGTATGGCGAGTACGTGACCGGCACCGAGGTGATCAACGAGCAGTCCCGCGCCGCCATGCGCAATGCGCTCAAGCGCATCCAGACCGGCGAGTACGCCAAGATGTTCATCAACGAGGGCAACAGCAACTATCCCTCGATGACCGCGCGTCGCCGCCTGAACGCCGAGCATCCGATCGAGCAGGTCGGCGAGAAGCTGCGCGGCATGATGCCGTGGATCGCCGCCAACCAGCTGGTCGACAAGTCGAAGAACTGATCTCCCGATCCGTTACGGCTGAGGCGAGGGCGCGGGTTTCCGCGCCCTCGCTGCGTCTGGTCTCGCCATCGTGAGTCGTCGGGCGCTCTGTGTGTAGAATGGGGTGACACCCAAGCCGATGGAAGAGACAGATGAATCGGGATTCGCACCACAGCGAGCAAGAGCCGGACCAGCCGAGAGACGAGGACCTGGCGAGCACCTTCATGCGCGAATCGGAGGTGATCGAGGAGGCCGAGGAGGGCGGCAGGAAGGTGCGGCGCAAGGGCGTTTACCTACTGCCCAACCTCTTCACTACCTCGGCCCTCTTCTCCGGCTTCTTCGCCATGGTGGCAGCCATCAACGGCGACTTCACCACGGCCTCCATCGCCATCTTCATCGCCATGGTGCTGGATGGCCTGGACGGTCGGGTGGCTCGCCTGACCAACACCCAGAGTGACTTCGGTGCGGAGTACGACAGCCTCTCCGACATGCTCTCCTTCGGCGTGGCGCCGGGCCTGGTGGCCTTCATCTGGATCCTGCAGGACATCGGCAAGACCGGCTGGGTGGTGGCCTTTCTCTACGTGGCCTGCGCCGCGCTGCGCCTGGCGCGCTTCAACGTGCAGATCGGCAGCGTCGACAAGAAGTGGTTCATCGGCCTGCCCAGCCCCTCGGCGGCGGCCCTGGTCGCGGCTAGTGTCTGGACCTTCCACAGCTTCGATGCCGATGCCTTCGGCTTCAAGCTGCTGATGCTCTTCGTGGTGGGCGCCGCGGGGGTGCTGATGGTCAGCAACATCCGCTACTACAGCTTCAAGGACGTGGACCTCAAGGGGCCGGTGCCCTTCGTCTTCCTGCTGGCCATCGTGCTGGGCTTCGTGGTCATCTCCATCGAGCCCTCGGTGATGTTGCTGCTGCTGTTCGGTGCCTACGTGGTCTCCGGGCCGGTGATGGCGGTGGTGCGCAAGCTCAAGCATTCACCGTCCACGGACTGAACCGGGTCGCCCTCCCCACGACGCCCGCCTCGCGCGGGCGTTTTCGTCTCTGCCGGCGGGCCAAGTCATCCACAGGCGGTCGGCGCGACATATTTCTTCCCGAGGGTCTTGCGCGGTCCCGTGGGAATCCGTAGAGTACGCACTCGCTGCCGGCAACGGGCAACGTTGCAGGCGGTGATGAGTGGCAAAAGTGCTTGTTTCCATTTGGGTTTTTCGAAGAAGTTCTGGAAATTCCCGCTTGACGAACTCGCCGCATTCGGTAGAATGCCCGCCACTCGTGACAGAGGCCCGCTAAGGGCTCTATCGGCCGCCATCTCGATGGCACGATGATCGCCCAGGACGCTTCTTCGGAACGCCTCGCAGGGTTGACACCGACAGCCGATCACGTAGAATACGCCTTCCTCGCAGGGCGCCGACGAGACCGCCGCTTCATCGGAAGCAGCCGGGCACGACGGCAACAGCGAGACGCTCCGCGCTTTCTTCATTCGAGCCCGGAGCCGCTCTTTAACAATCGATCAGGTAATTCATGTGGGCGCTTGTCGGGATGTTGGTGAC
>NZ_JARANV010000016.1 GCF_029889845.1 Halomonas sp. 25-S5 | reverse complement strand
CAAGTTTATCGATCTGATGAGGCGAATAGCCCGCTATTTAACGAATCAGATCGAATGAAGTTGGCCGAAAGACCGGTTCTCGCAGTAGATCAGCGTTAAGTCCGACAGGCTTCTAGCATGGCCCAGTCCGAGACATGGCTGCAATCCCGGCGCTCAACGCAACACCACCGCCCGGTGAGGCGGTGGTGTGGGGCAGGCACGGCGGTGATCAGCGCAGCGACAGGGCGCCACCTCCCTCGTCGCTCGCCGCGTCGCGGTAGGCGGCGGCTTCCTCGTCCTCGACCTCCGGCGAGAAGCGCACCATCAGGGTACAGAGGGCGGCGATCATCACGGCGATGCCCAGGTAGAAGAGCCCCTGCTGATAGCTGAGCGCCTCGGAGCGGAACAGGAAGCCGGCGGCCACCGCCCCGGCGTTGCCGCCGGCACCGACGATCCCGGCCACCGCGCCCAGTGCACGCTTGTTGATGAAGGGCACCACGCCGAAGGTGGCACCCTCGGCCATCTGCACGAAGAGGCTGAACACCAGCATGATGCCGATGGCGAGTGCCAGCACGTGCATCTGCGAGAAGAACATCAGGGCGATGCCCTCGCAGAGCATGGCGATGAACAGCCAGCGCACACGCCCCTTCAGGCCGGCCTGGCGGGCGAAGAGGTCGGAGAAGACGCCGCCCAAGGTGCGGGCAAAGAGGTTCATCAGCCCGAACAACCCGGCGATCATGCCGGCTGTGGCCAGCGTCAGCTCGAAGTTGTCGAAGAAGTAGATAGCGGCGATGTTGTTGATGGTCAGCTCCACCCCGAAGCAGGCGGCATAGACCACGAACAGTGCCCAGACACGGATGTCACCGGCGGCAGCCTTGAAGCTTGCCCCCATGCCATGCTCGCCGCTGGCCGGCGGAAGCTCGCCGCGTGCGCGCAGCTCATCGAAGTTGCCGTCCGGGGCGTCCTGGGTGAAGAGGTAGTAGGCGATGCCGGTGAGGAACAGCACCACGCCCGGCACCACCATGGCCAGACGCCACCCGAAGGCCTCGTTGACGCCCAGCATCAGCAGGCCGGAGAAGATCAGCGGCATCAGGATCTGGGTGGTGCCGCCACCGAGGTTGCCCCAGCCGGCCGAGGTGGCATTGGCGGTGCCCACCACGTTGGGCGCGAACATCACCGAGGTGTGGTACTGGGTGATCACGAAGGAGGCGCCGATGGCTCCGATGGCCAGGCGGGCCAGGAAGAAGGTCTCGAAGCTCGAGGCTAGGCCGATGCTCATCACCGGCAGGGAACCGAGACAGAGCAGCCAGGTATAGGCGCGGCGCGGACCGATGCGATCGCAGAGCACGCCGATCAGCAACCGCACGACTACGGTGATGGCCACCGAGGCGATGATGGTGTTGCCGATCTGGGTCTTGGTCAGGCCGAGGTCGTCGCGTACCACCGCCATGAGCGGGGCGATGCCAAACCAGCCGAAGAAACAGATGTGAAAGGCGAACCACGAGAAGTGGAAGGCACGCATCTGTGGCGTCTTGAAGGTGAACAGGCGAATCCTGTTGGCCTTGTTGCGGATCTCCATGGGAGTACCTCGTCGAGTGATGGTCGAACACACGATCCTGGGCCTTCGCCGTTGAAGGTCGGGTCCGACGCACTCGTACTCCCGGGGAGCCTGGTCTACGCCTGCCTTGCTGTTCAGTGCTAAGGCAAGGCGGCGGCCAATTCATGAAAAGCCTTTTTTTATCAAATACTTGTTAATAAAATGGAGGGTGTCGAAGCCTCGAGCGATGCCCCGAGGGCGGTGCAGTAGGGTGCAGCAGAGGCCCGTATGCCCTGCCATGGTGCCGCCCGCGGTGGCGCCATGGCAGGGCGCGGGTCAGTTCAGGGCCAGTTGCCCCTCATCCCGGTTGCAGCGGAAGAAGTCCGAGCTCGCCAGCCACTCCGGATCGGGATAGTAGGTGAACAGGTACTGATCCTCCTTGATGCTGTCGATCAACGGTGCGGCGACCGCCTGGCGAACCGCCGGGCAGCCATAGCTGCGGCCGAGGCGGCCGGTCTGCTCGATGAAGGCCTCGCTGACATAGTCGGCGCCATGAATGACGATGGCGCGCTGGTAGGCCAGGTCGTTGACCCCGGGCTCGAGTCCCTCCAGGCGCAGCGAGTAGCCGTTGCTGCCCTGATAGCTGTTCATGGTGCGGAACAGGCCGATGCTGGACTGGTGGCTTTCCGGGATGTTGGAGAAGGTCTCGGCCATGGCGTTGCCGGAGCCCTGGCCGTGGGAGACCAGTTCCTCGAACAACAACTGGCGGCGCTGCAGGTCGAAGACCCAGAGGCGCGGCTCGGTGGAGGGCAGCGAGAAGTCGATCACCGCCAGGCGTTCGGCGTCCGGGTCGGCACAGGAGAGTGCGCGGGCCGCCAGGCGCAGGACTCGAGGGTCGGCGTCGGGCGCCAGCCGGGTCAGGGTCTGGTCGAGAGGACGCTGGGGCAGCGTATCGGGCGAGTAGGCCTGGGCCAGGAAATCGTCGCCGGCCAGGGCGGCCGGCGTGCCCAGCAGCAGCGCGCTGCACAAGGCGGTGCCGGGAAGACATCGATTCGGGAAGGGGATCGGCATTCGGGAAACCTGTGGTGTGTCATGCTGGGCTGTCGTCGGCCATTTCCGACGGCGGGACGATGACGTAGAGGGGCCGGCTTCCCTGCGGTTCCATGTCGGGCACTATTATGACCAAGGGAAACACGATGACCAGACCTCATTCTCAACGCAGGAGCCAGGACCCATGCCCTCAGCCAAAGGATTGACGCCACTGCTTCTCGTGGTGGGGATGATGCTCTCGATGAGTACCTGGGCCCTCGCCGAGGAGGGCGAGGCCACCGTGGCCGGGGCCCTCGCCGAGCGGCTAGCCGAGGAGGAGGGCGGCCTGCGGGACTTCTACGCTGCCCGGGAGGGGCGGCCCGCCTGGCAGGAGGCCGAGACCGTCACCGCCTTTGCCGCGGCCCTGCGCAGCCTGGAGGCCGATGGTTTGAACCCGCAGGACTACCGGCCGGATGCGCTGGTGGCGGGACACCGCCAGGTGCGCGCCGAGGAAACGACGCCGGCCGGCCGGGCACGCTTCGACCTGCAGGCCAGCCGTGTCCTGTTGACGGCGCTGCGTCATCTTCAGCGCGGCAAGGTGGATCCCCACCGCATCGATCCGGACTGGGAGGTGCCCATCGACGCGCCACCCCTGAATCTGGCGGCGGTGTCGCGGGCGGTGGATGCCCAGCGCTTCGAACAGGCCTTCGCCCTGGCACGCCCCTCGGCGACCCCCTATGAGCGCCTGCGCGCGGGCCTGGCCCGCTACCGCCATATCGAGCGCCAGGGCGGCTGGCCGAGGCTGCCGCAACGACAGCAGTCGCTGCGCCCGGGCGATCTCCATGAGGATGTGCCGCTGCTGCGCGAGCGCCTGGCGATCATCGGTGAGCTGGAGGTGATGGTGGCCGACCTCTTTGCCGGGGTCGAGTCGGGCGCTGCGGAGCCGCGCCGCTACGATGATGCCCTGGTGGAAGCCGTGAAGCGTTTCCAGCGCCGCCACCTGCTCGAGGCGGACGGCATCGTCGGTCCCCGGACCCGGGAGGCCCTGAACGTGCCGGTGGGCGCGCGCATCGACCAGATCCGCGTCAACCTGGAGCGCGCCCGCTGGCTGCTCCACGGGCTGCCGGACTCCTTCGTGCTGGTGGACATCGCCGGCTACCGGATCAGCTACTTCCGCCCCGACGGCCGGGTATGGCGCTCGCGCATCGTGGTGGGGCGCTCCTATCGCCGAACCCCCTCGCTGCGCTCGGCGATCACCCACCTGACAGTCAACCCCACCTGGACGGTGCCGCCGACCATCCTGCGCGAGGACGTGCTGCCCAAGGTACGCCGTGATCTTAGCTACCTGTGGCGGGAGGACCTCATGGTGCTAGGGCCTTCCGGCCAGCGTCTCGATCCGCGCGAGATCGACTGGTCGCGGCCAGGCAACATCATGCTTCGCCAGCGGTCTGGCCCGCACAATGCCCTGGGCCGCGTCGTGCTGCGCTTTCCCAATGAGCACCTCGTCTACCTGCACGACACCCCCGCCCAGGGGCTTTTTGCCAGCAAGCAGCGTGCCTTCAGCTCCGGCTGCATCCGCGTGCAGGGCGTGCTCGAACTGGCCCAGCACCTCTTCGATGATACCGGCACGCCCGCCCATGTGGCCTCGCTGGTCGCCCAGGGCGCGACCCGCAACATCCATCTCGAGCGTCCCGTGCCGGTAATCCTGCATTACTGGACGGTGCACCCGGGGGAGGAGGGCGAGCTGGTCTTCCGGCCGGACATCTACCAGCGCGACGCCACCCTGCTGACGGCCCTGGACCGCCCGCTGGCCGGGTAGCGGGGAGCCGCTGCCGCGACTGGGTGGCGCCGTGGCTGGCTCAGCGGTAGCCCCTGGCCTGCAGGCGGAACAGCCGTGCATAGCGGCCATTGGCGGCCATCAGGCTCTGATGGTCGCCCTGTTCGAGGATCTCGCCGCCGTCGATGACGAGGATCCAGTCGGCGGCACGCACCGTCGAGAAGCGGTGTGAGATCAGGATGGTCATGCGGTCGCGGCTGTGCTCGCGGAAGTCGGCATAGATGGCCGCCTCGGCCGCGGCATCCATGGCCGCCGTGGGCTCGTCGAGCACCAGGATATCGGCGTCCTCGCGCATGTAGGCCCGCGACAGGGCGATCTTCTGCCACTGGCCGCCGGAGAGCTCCTGGCCGCCCTTGAACCAGCGCCCGAGCTGGGTGTGGTAGCCGCCGGGCATGTCGGCGATGAACTCATCGGCCAGGCCGCGCCTGGCGGCCTCCCGCCAGCGGGTCTCGTCGGTGAAGGCGGCGACGTCCCCGGCCCCGAGGTTCTCGCCCACCTTCATCTGGTAGCGCACGAAGTCCTGGAAGATCACCCCGATGCGCCGGCGCAGCGCCTGGACCTCCCAGTCGCGCAGGTCACTGCCGTCGAGCAGGATGCGCCCCTCGCTGGGCTCGTAGAGGCGGGTCAGCAGCTTGATCAGGGTGGTCTTGCCCGAGCCGTTGGCCCCCACCAGGGCGAGGCTCCCGCCCGGGCGCAGGTGCAGCGAGATGCCCGAGAGGGCCGGCGACTCGGCGCCTGGATAGGTGAAGCCCACGCTCTCGAAGCGGATGCCGTCACCGGGACGCGCCCCCGTGGTCAGGGTACCGTGCTCGGCGGGCACCGGTTGCTCCAGGTACTCGTAGAGGTTCGAGAGGTAGAGGTTGTCCTCGTACATGCCGCCGATCGCCGTGAGGCTCGCCGAGAGCGCCGCCTGGCCCTGCTTGAAGACCATCAGGTACATGGTCATTTCGCCCAGGGTCAGTCTTCCGGTGACGGTCTCCGCCACCACCCAGGCGTAGGCGGCGTAGAAGGCCAGGGTGCCCAGCAGCCCGAGCAGGAAGCCCCAGGTCTCGCGGCGCAGCGTCAGGCGGCGATCCTCGGCGTAGAGGCTGTCGAAGATGCTCCGGTAGCGCGCAAGCAGCAGGGGCTCCAGCCCGAACAGCTTGACCTCCTTGATGCTGTCCTCCCTGGCCAGCACCGTCTCCAGGTACATCTGCATGCGGGTCTGCGGCGAGCGCCAGCGGAACAGCCGGAAGGCGTCACCGGAGAACTTGGCCTCCGAGACGAACACCGGCAGGGCGCCGATCACCAGCACCAGCAGCGCCCAGGGCGAGAACTGCACCAGCAGCACGCCGAAACTGGCCAGCGAGATGGCGTTCTGGGCCAGGCCGAAGGTCTTGTTGACCAGGCCCAGCGGCCGCACCGAGGCCTCGCGACGGGCCCGGGTCAGCTTGTCGTAGAATTCGGAGTCCTCGAACTGCTCGAGGGAGAGGGTGCCGGCCTTCTCGAGGATCATCACGTTGACCTTCTGGCCGAGCAGGGCGCGCAGCAGCGACTGCTGGGCCGAGAGGCCGCGCTGGGCCAGGGCGATGGTGGCGATCACGCCTGCCTCGGCCAGCACGTAGCGCAGCACTCCCCACCAGTCGACCTCCCCGGTCTCGGCATGATGGGCCATGGCCGCCACCACCGAATCGACGATCAGCTGGCCGATCCAGGCCGCCACCGCGGGCAGCACCCCGGCGACCAGGGTGCAGAGCGCGAGCCCCAGGGTCAGCGCGCGGGAGGTCTGCCAGACCAGCGCCAGGGCACGGTGGCTGTAGCGAAAGACGCCGAGGAAGCTGGCCAGGCGGCGCTCGGCCGGCGGGGCCGGTCGGGGTTGGGCATGGGGTGAGGACACGCCGAGGGTCTCCGATCCTTGGGGGGCTAGTGTATCCCGAGTGGCTGCTCAAGGAGTAACGGGCCACGGCCGAGCCGGCTGCCCCAGAACGACCGCGCCCCGCTCGAGGGCGGGGCGCGGAGAGACAGTGGCGGCGATGCAATGATAGGGAGGTTCAGCCCTCGTCGTCGCCCGCGGCGCCGGCGCTGGCGACCACGGTGCCGGTTTCGCCGCTCTGCAGGGCGGCCAGCGCGGGCGCTGCCTGGCGCTGGAAGGCCACAAGTTGCTCGCCCTGGAGGCTCTGGTTCTCGGGCAGGGCCACCTTCATGGCATTCACCTGGCGGTTGTTGACCAGGACCTCGTAGTGCAGGTGAGGGCCGGTGCTGCGCCCGGAGTTGCCGGACAGCGCAATGCGCTCGCCCATGGTGACGCGCTGGCCATTGCTGACCAGGGGCTTGGAGAGGTGCAGGTAGCGGGTCTTGTAGCCATTGTCGTGGCGGATCACCACGTAGCGTCCTGCCGCCGGATGGTGGCCGACCTTCTCCACGCGGCCGTTGGCGGGGGCCTGGACGGCGGAGCCGATGGGCATGGCGAAGTCGGTGCCCTTGTGGGGGCTGATGCGGCCGGTGACCGGGTGCTTGCGGCGCGGGTTGAAGTTCGAGCTCAGCCGGTAGCGACCGTCAAAGGGGTAGCGGTCGAAGGCCGGGTCGAGGCTCTTGCCATCCGGGGTATAGAAGCGGTTGTCATCGCGGTTGCGCACGAGGGTAAGGTTCATGCGCTCGCCGGCGTACTCCACCGCCAGCACCCGCGGGTCGAGGCTCTCGCCGTCGATGAGGTCGGACTCCACCAGCACCTGAAAACGATCGCCGCGACGAGTATCGCGGCGGAAGTCGAGTTTCTTTTCCAGGACCCGGGAGAGTTGCGAGACCTCGGCGCTGGTCAGACCGGTGGCCTTGGCCGAGCGTGCGAAGCTGCCGCTGATGCTGCCGGCGAAGAGGCGCTGGGTCGCCTCGCCGGCGCGTTCGATGGTGGCGACCTCGAACCCCTGCTCCTGGCGCTCGACCAGGTAGCCGTCCCGGGCGTTCTTCATCAGGCGCAGGGAGAGCAGGCGGCCCTTTTCGTCGAGCTGGTACTCCAGGCGGTTGCCCTGCCGCCAGTGGATCAGGAGCCGAGGCTCGGGCAGGCGCTCCAGCAGGTTCATTACCTCGCTATAGCCCATGCCGAGGTGGTCCTGGGCCATGATCGCGAAGGTGTCGCCCGCCTGGACCTCATAGGTGTGCCACTCCGGCACGTAGGGCTCGTTGGTGGCGATCTCCTTCTCCAGCTGGATTGGCCCCTCGTCGAACAGTGCCAGCTCGTCCTCGGAGACCTCCTCGTAGGAGGTGGCATCGGCCACCAGCCCGCCGTCATGATCGAGCATGCCGCCGGCGATGGTCCCGATGACCACGGCCATGTGCAGGACGCCATCATCGAGGCTGGCGCCGCCGTCCGCCAGCAGCCCGGTGTCGCCGCGAGATATTTCCTCGCGCGAGGCCGCTGGCAGGGCGAGGGTCTCGGGAATCGCGGACTCGTTGCTGCGGGCCTTGGCCGAGGTAACGAAATCGATATCGACGATTTCCGAGGCGGTGAGCACGGAGAGCGGGACATGGTTGCGGGTGGCGTCGAGGGTCTGGGTCGCCATCTCGATGGCGTCGGCCACCGGCGTTCGCTCCGTGCGCAGCGAAGGCAGGCCGGGGCGGGCATCGGCATCGAGGGGGACGAGAACGGTGTCGAGCGTCTGGCTGTCACGCTGGACATCTTCGAAGGAGGTAACGATTTTCTGTGCGCCCAGCACGGTGACCATGGTGGCAACGGGTAACAGCAACAGCTTGTGGGTGCGGGGCAGCGAATGGAGGATTCGCATCATGAGTAACGGGCCGTGACAGATGAAAAGGAAATAAAATAAGTGGCATCAGAACCATACCCCATGACGTATGGGATGCCTAGTCTGTACGGACATACAGGAAGGGCCGTCGCCCGCCTTCCTTGCGGCGAGGAGGGCGTCGGCGCAGAAGCGCGAACACTGTTTGTTAAGCCAACATTGGACACGCCGGGCCGGGGAATTTCAACCCCGGTCCGGGTGGATGTCGTTCAGTGATGCCGTTCAACCGGTGAGGGTGCCATCGCGGTAGTCCCTCAGCGCCTGCTCCAGCTCGGCGTGCGCGTTCATCACGAAGGGGCCGTAGTGGGCAATCGGTTCGCCATGGGGCTCGCCAGCCAGCAGCAGGGCCTCGGCGCCCTCGCGGCTGGTCAGCGCGAGCCGCTCGCCGCTGCCCAGCCGCGCGAGCCGGCCTTGGGGCACCGCGGTGCCGGCGATCTCGAGGCTACCCTTGAAGACGTATACCAGCAGGGTGGTTGCCTCGGTCGCCAGCGCCAGCTCGCCGCCGGCCGCCAGCCGGGCATGGGCCACCGCGCCCTGGCCGGCCAGGGCCTCCAGGGGGCCCGTGACGCTCTCGCCGGCGGTGTCCTGCCAGCACCCTCCCAGGGCGACCAGACTGGTCTCCTGGCCGCTCAGCGTGGGCATCTCTGTGCCGCGCACGTCGCGGTAGGTGGCCGGGCTCAGCTTGTCCCGTGCCGCCAGGTTCAGCCACAGCTGGAAGGCGTGGAGGCCCTGCTGGTCGGTCAGCGGCATCTCCGAGTGGATGATGCCGCGCCCGGTATGCATCCACTGGGCATCGCCGGCCCGGATGGTGCTCGAGTGGCCCAGGTGGTCCTCGTGGGTCAGGCCGCCGTGGATCACGTAGGTCAGGGTCTGGATGCCGCGGTGGGGGTGGGGCGGGAAGCCGCCGATGTAGTCATCCGGCTGGTCGGAGCCCAGCTCGTCGAGCATCAGGAAGGGGTCGAGCCCTCCGCCGAAGTCATGGATGCGCTGGATCCTGACGCCGTCGCCGTCCTGGCTCGGCTGGCTGTTCACCAGCTGGTCGACCTGCCGGATGGTCGGGGTGGCCATGGGGTGTCTCCGATTCTGTATGGTTTGACTGGCATTTTAGGTCGGATTTTTCGAAGATTAAGCGCAACGTTTCGCTCTATAGATTCGAGGAATTCGAAATGTCCCGTGTCACCCTGGCCCAATGGCAGATGCTGGCGGCCGTGGTCGACCATGGCGGCTTCGCCCGTGCCGCCGAGGCGATTCACAAGAGCCCCTCGACCCTGAACCACGCCGTGCACAAGCTCGAGGAGCAGCTCGGGGTGGCGGTGATGGAGCCGGTGGGCCGGCAAGTGCGTCTCACCGAGGCCGGCGAGCTGCTGCTGCGCCGCGCTCGCCAGCTGCTCGAGAATGCCGCTTCGCTGGAAGATGTGGCGGGTCGCCTGGCCGAGGGACTCGAGGCGGAGGTGGTGCTGGCCGTCGACCAGATCTTCCCCCCCGATGCCCTGGCCCGGGCCCTGGAGGCTTTCTCGGCGGCCTATCCCCATGTGCGCGTCCAGCTCCACGAGACGGTGCTCAACGGCGGCATCGAAATGCTCTATGACGGCAGTGCCGACCTGGTGGCCTCGGGCATCTCGGCCCAGGGCTTCCTGGGCGAGCCGCTGGTCAGGGTGCACTTCCTCGCCGTGGCCCATCCCGAGCATCCGTTGCATCGCCTGGGTCGCCCGCTCGACCTGCGCGACCTTGAGCAGCACCGCCAGCTGGTAGTGCGCGACTCCGCGCTGCGCCAGTCCATGGATGCCGGCTGGCTCAAGGCAGAGCAGCGCTGGACGGTGAGCCACCTGCAGACCTCCATCGACATGCTCGAGCGGGGCCTGGGCTTTGCCTGGATTCCCGAGACCCGCCTGCGCCAGGCACTGGCCGAGGGGCGACTCGAGCGGCTGCCGTTGGCCGCCGGTGGCAGCCGCGAGTATCCGGTGCAGCTGATCCACCGCGATCGGGATCGGGCCGGGCCGGCGACCCATGCCCTCGCCGAGGCCCTGAAGGCCGCAGTGGCGGACTGCTCGCCGGGAGAGCCATTCGAAACTATCGAATGATGGGGCGCAAAACCTGCGCTTGAGCGTTGATGGATTCGCCTTATGCTGGGGGCAATTTCGTAATCGAGCACTCGCTCACCGGCATGAAGGAGATGACCCATGGGGCTTCTGATCGACGGCACCTGGCACGACCAGTGGTATGACACCGATAAACACGGCGGCGAGTTCGTACGCGAATCCGCCAAGCTGCGCGATTGGGTCACCGCGGACGGTCAACCAGGACCCGACGGACAGCCGGGGCTGCCCGCCGAGGCCGGCCGCTACCATCTCTATGTGTCGCTGGCCTGTCCCTGGGCGCATCGCGTGCTGATCATGCGCCGGCTCAAGGGGCTTGAGTCGGCCATCGGGGTCTCCCACGTCAGCCCGCTGATGCTCGACCAGGGCTGGACCTATCGCCAGGACGAGGGTTCGAGCGGTGACCCGCTCAACGGCGTGGCCTACCACCGCGAACTCTACACCCTGACCGACCCCCACTACACGGGGCGTGTCACCGTACCGGCGCTCTGGGACAGGCAATCGGGGCGCATCGTCAACAACGAGTCAGCGGACCTGCTGAGGATGCTGAATAGCGCCTTCGATGACCTGACGGGCAACCGCCTGGACCTCTACCCTGAGGACCTGCGTGAGACCATCGATGCCGTCAACGCCGATGTCTACGACCACATCAACAACGGCGTCTACAAGTCTGGCTTCGCCACCGAGCAGTCGGTCTACGAGAAGCATGTGGTGGCGCTATTCGAGGCGCTCGATCGTCTGGAGGCGCGCTTGGCGGAGAACCGCTACCTGGCCGGCGAGTGGTTGACCGAGGCCGACATCCGGCTGTTCACCACCCTGATTCGCTTCGATGCCGTCTATCACGGCCACTTCAAGTGCAACCTGAGGCGCATCGAGGACTACCCGAATCTCGCCAACTACGTCCGCGAGCTCTACCAGTGGCCGGGCATCGCGGAGACGGTGGACTTCGACCACATCAAGCGCCACTACTATGTCAGCCACGACACCATCAACCCGACCGGCATCGTGCCCTACGGCCCGCTGCTCGGCCTCGATCGGCCCCATGACCGCGAGCGGCTGCCCGGCAAGGGGATCCGCGAGACAGGGTAAGCTTTAAAGCGCCGAGCGCCGAGCGCCGAGCGCCAAGGGTCAAAGGCCAAGGGCCAAGAGCGGGCCTCAGCACGTACCAATCGCTTTGCGAGCAAAGCTCCTACGACAACCTGTCCAGTGGCTCCGCACCCTTCGGGGGCAAAGCTTTTCCAGTGGCTCCGCATCCTTTGGGGGCAAAGCTTTTCCAGTGGCTCCGCATCCTTTGGGGGCAAAGCTTTTCCAGTGGCTCCGCATCCTTTGGGGGCAAAGCTTTTCCGGTGGCTCCGCACCCTGTAGGAGCGCTGCTTGCAGCGCGATCCGTCGCGCAGCGGCGGCTTCAGCGGCGGCTTCAGCGGCGGGGCTTCCTGGCCAGCCAGCGATCCAGCGCATTGGCGAACTCGCGGCGGTCGCTGTCGGAGTAGCCACTGGGGCCGCCGGTATGCTCGCCGCTGGCGCGCAGGGTCTCCATGAAGTCCCTCATTTGTACCCGGGCGCGGATGTTGTTGGCATCCAGCGTCTCGCCGCGGGTGGTCATTACCCCGGCACCGCGCTCGATGGCCTCCAGGGCCAGCGGCAGGTCCGAGGTGATCAGCAGGTCGCCCCGATCGAGGCGCGCGACGATCTCGTTGTCGGCGGCATCGAAGCCCTGGCTCACCGCCAGGCCCTTGACCCACCGCGAGGGCGGCAGCGGCACGGCGTGGTTGGCTACGAACCAGGTCGGCGTGGCGGTACGTTCGGCGGCGCGCACGATGATCTCGCGCGCCACCCTGGGGCAGGCATCGGCATCGACCCACAGATTCGGCATGCAGCACTCCCGGCGGGATAGGGGCCTCGAAAAAAGGCTGGTCAGTGGCAGTCGACGATGGTAGCATGCGCGCTCCTCGCATGTGTTGACCCCACCATCATGACGACGCCACGCTGCCTCAGGCAGGTGGGCGCCGAAACGCCGGGCTCAGTGACGCAAGAACTGGCCCACACGCGTTCGAATTGTGTAGATGGAGCGCCACCAAGATCACGCCACCCGGGCGAGATCGGCGCAAACGGTCGCCACAGCGGTTCATGGGCCATCCCCGATGGCGTGGACCGAATGCCAGGTGCGACCGGCGTCCCCGACTCCGATTTGCTCATCCGACGCTCCGTTGGACGGAACGTAGATGCCTGAGCGTGTTGCACGCGTCAGGGACGCCACTGAATTTCTGCCGGCCCCGTCGGCCTACCAAGGTGTGATTAATGACCTCGACTTCTGTCGCCTCGCCGAGCTTCGGCGATCTGGCCCTGCTGCCTGACGTTCTCTCTGCCGTGAAATCCCAGGGCTACGAGACCCCGTCGCCGATCCAGGCGCAGACCATCCCTGCGCTGCTGGAAGGACGTGACATGCTGGGCCAGGCCCAGACCGGCACCGGCAAGACCGCTGCCTTCGCCCTGCCGCTGCTGTCCCGCCTCGAGCTGACCCGCCGCGAGCCCCAGGTGCTGGTGTTGGCGCCGACCCGCGAGCTGGCCCAGCAGGTGGCTGTGTCCTTCAGCAAATACGGCCAGAACCTCAAGGGTCTTGAGGTCGCCACCCTGTGCGGCGGTCAGGAGTATCGCGAGCAGCTCTCCGCGCTGCGGCGTGGCGCCCAGGTGGTGGTGGGCACCCCGGGCCGGGTCATCGATCACCTGGATCGCGGCAGCCTCAAGCTCGACGGCCTCTCCGCCCTGGTGCTCGACGAAGCCGACGAGATGCTGCGCATGGGCTTCATCGACGACGTCAAGCGCGTGGTGGCCGACACCCCGAAGGACGCCCAGCGGGTGTTCTTCTCCGCCACCCTGCCGGCCGAGATCGAGCGCATCGTCAATCGCTACCTGGTCGATCCGGTCAAGGTGGCCATCGAATCCAAGGTCGGGACCGCCGCCAGCATCGAACAGCGCATGGTGCGGGTCGACGGTGGGGCCAAGCAGGAGGCACTGGCGCGCATCCTCGAGGTCGAGCCGGTCGACGGGGCCATCGTCTTCGTGCGTACCCGGGCCGCCTGCACCACCCTGATGGAGCAGCTCTCTGCCCGCGGCATGAACGTCGCCAGCCTCTCCGGTGATCTGGACCAGAGCCTGCGCGAGCGCACCATCACGCGCCTCAAGCGTGGCAAGATCGACATTCTGATCGCCACCGACGTGGCCGCCCGCGGCCTGGACGTGTCGCGCCTGACCCACATCATCAACTACGACCTGCCCCAGGACGGTGAAGCCTACACCCACCGCATCGGCCGTACCGGCCGTGCCGGGCGCACCGGCATCGCCATCACCTTCGTCGGCTTCCGCGAGGGCCGCAAGGTGGGCTGGCTCGAGCAGGCCACCGGCCAGAAGATGAGCGAAATGGCGGTGCCCGACGAGGCCGCCATCCGCGCCCACCGCGACGAGATGTTCCACCAGCGCGTGGTCGCCGCCCTGACCGCCGGTGCCGACGAGCAGCGCGCCCTGGTCGAGCGGATGGTCGAGGAGGGGCACGACCCCATCGAGCTGGCCTGTGCCTTCGCGCGCATGGCGCGTGCCGACGAGCCCCCCATCGGTCGTGTGCAGGCGCCGCGTGCCGAGCGCAACAATGACCGCAACTCGCGTGACGGCAACCCGAAGCGTCGCGGTGATCGTGAAGACCGGGCGCCGCGGGAAGGCATGACCCGCTATCGCGTTGCCGTGGGCCACCAGGATGGCGTCAAGCCCGGCCAGCTGGTCGGCGCCCTGGCCAACGAGGGCGGCATCGAGGGCAGCCGCATCGGCCGCATCGACATCCGCACCGCCTTCTCGGTGGTCGAGTTGCCGAGTTCGCTGCCGGAAAGCATCCTGACCAAGATGGCCCGGGCCCGCGTCGCCGGTCGTCCGCTGGAGATCAGCGAGGACAAGGGCGCGCCGGAGCGCGCCCCGCGTCGTCGCCAGGACGGTGACGCGCCGATTCGCCGTCGCACCAGCGCCTGATCCCGGCTGGGCCTGAGTCCGGCCCCGGAACGCAAACGGCCCCCGCACCGCAAGGTGTGGGGGTCTTTTTCATGGATCATCCCACAATGCATTGTGGATCATCGCATTGTGGTGTGAAGGCGCCGACGGCGTGCCTTGGTAACGCCATTTATTGTCGGCGTTGCAGCCGCTCGCCCAGTGCCACCATGAAGGCCGTTCCCGCCGCGAGCTGTTCGATGTCGAGATACTCGTCGGGCTGGTGGGCCTGGCCGATGCTCCCCGGGCCACAGATCACCGTGGGCAGTCCTTCGCGCTGGAATTGGCCGGCCTCGGTGGCATAGGCCACGGCACCGGCAGGGCGCTCGTCGAGCAGGTCGCAACACAGCGCCAGCACCTCGGCGTTGTTGTCGTCGGCCAGCGCCGGCACGGTGGTGTTCAGCGCCTCGGTGACGATGGCGGCGTCCGGCGCGCGCTTTCGCATCTCGGCCTCCAGGCCGGCCGTGGTCTCGTTCACCCGCGCGAGCAGCTCCTCAAAGCGGTCGCTGGGCAGGTGTCGGATCTCCCACTCGAAGGTGCACTCCCGGGCCATGATGTTGATGGCCGTGCCACCCTGGATCTTGCCGACGTGCAGGCTCGAGTGCACCACGTTGAAGGCCTCGTCCACGCGCCCCTCGGCCTTGAGTTCGGCCATCACGTCCTCGATCCGCGTCACCAGGCGGGCGGCCACGTGGATCGCCGAGACCCCCTGGTTGACCTGGCTCGAGTGGGCGGCACGGCCGGTCACGGTGGTGCGCAGGTTGGTCGCCCCCTTGTGGGCCACCACCGGGTGCATCATGGTCGGTTCCCCGACGATCACCGCCGCCGGGCGAGGGTGGTCGGCCAGCAGCCGCTCGATCATCCGCGGGGCGCCGATGCAGCCCACCTCCTCGTCGTAGGAGAACGCCAGCCAGATCGGCGTCGCCAGTTCCTGTTTCACCCAGCGCGGCACCTCGGCCAGCGCGCAGGCGATAAAGCCCTTCATGTCGCAGCTGCCGCGGCCATAGAGCCGGCCGTCACCCTTGTCGACCAGGGTGAAGGGGTCGCTGGACCAGGGCTGCCCGTCCACCGGCACCACGTCGGTATGGCCGGAGAGCACCACGCCGCCGGCCTCGGCGGGGCCGATGCGCGCCAGCAGGTTAGCCTTGCGGCCATCGTCGCTTTCCACCCGCCAGTGCGCCACGCCGTGCGTATCAAGCAAGCCCTCGACCCACTCGATCAAGGCCAGGTTGGAATCCCGCGAGACAGTGGCGAAGCCCACCAGGCGGTCGAGTATCTCGGCGGCGGTCATGATCAGGCTCCCGGCTAACAAGTATCCGCCAAGCCTACCATGGCGGGTCGGGCAGCTGGACCGCTCCTCTCCGGGCGAGGGGTGGCTTATGCTATGGGAAAGCCGCAGGAGACGACCATGGATTCACGAGTGGAGACGCGCGCCTCCGACGACTCGCCGGACGGCGAGCCATGCCGCAAGGGAGAGAAGCTCAGCGATCGGGTCTACGGCGACATCATCGATCGCATCATCAATCGCGACATCGCGGAGGGCCAGCGTCTGCCCTCGGAAGAGCAGCTGGCAAGCCGCTACGGCGTGTCCCGCCCGATCGTGCGCGAGGCCCTGGCCCGGCTGCGGGATGATGGCCTGGTGCGCTCGCATCGCGGCTCCGGCAGCTTCGTCCAGCGTCGCCCCGATCGCGCCATGCTCGAGTTCGCCCCGCTGGAGAGCCTGGCGGACATCCAGCGCTGCTTCGAGTTCCGGATCGCCGTCGAGTCCGAAGCCGCCCGCCTGGCGGCGTTCAAGGCCACCGGCGAGGACCGGGCGGCGCTCACGCGGGCGCTGGCACTGCTCGAACAGCGCATTCGCGACAACGCCCTGGGGGTGGATGCCGACTTCGGCTTCCATCTCGCCATCGCCAAGGCCACCCACAACCGCTTCTTCTCCGACACCCTGCTCTCGCTCGAGGCGGCGATCACCTATGGCCAGAACCTGGCACGTGGGCTGGGCCTGAGGCGCCCGGAGCATCATGTCCCGGAGGTCCAGCAAGAGCATCGCGACATCCACGACAGCATCCTGGCCGGCGATGACGAGCGGGCCGGCCGATGCATGCAACGGCACCTGCGCAATTCGCGGCGGCGGGTCTTCGAGGGGTGAGTAACTTGACAACTTTTACAACTCGGCTAGCTTGAGCAATGAGGTCGTCCACGCTGGTTGAAGCTGGTGCGCCTCGGTAGACCGCAGGCAGACCCTAACAAGTCCATGAACTGGCCCGGCTACCGTCAACGATGAAGACAACATTACACAAGACAATATAACTAAGTCGGAGCATGCCATGACCTTCACCTACAAGACGCTGACGATGGCCGTGACGGCCGTCGCCGCCATGGGCCTTGCCGGCCTGGCTCAGGCCGAGTACCCGGAAGAGCCCATCACCTACACGATTCCCTTTGATCCCGGTGGTGAGTCAGACGTCACGGCGCGTTTCCAGGAGCCGCATCTGGAGGAGATCCTGGGTACTGACGTCAACGTGACTCACCGTCCCGGTGGCGGCGGAGCCGTGGCCTGGAGCGAGTTCCAGAACAGTGCTGCACCCGACGGCTACGAAATGATCGGCGTCAATATCCCGCACATCATTGCCCAGCCAATCATGCGGTCCAATGCCGGTTTCGAGACCGACAACTGGAAGATCGTCACCTTCTTTCATTTCACACCCAATGCCCTGATCGTGCCCAAGGAAAGCCCCTTCGATACGCTGGACGATCTCGTGGCCTATGCCAAGGAGAATCCCCAGGCCGTTACACTGGGTGGCAGCGGTACCTATAGCGCCAACCATCTGGGGGTGTTGCGCCTGGAACGTGAGGCGGGCATCGATGTGACCTACATTCCCTTCACGGGTACCGGGCCGCTACCCGCCGCAGTGCAAGGCAATCATGTGTCCGGCATCTTCAATTACTCCATGCTCGGGGTACAGATGCAGGACAGTGCCAAGGTGCTCGCCGTGGCCTCCGAGGAACGAGTACCGGCGATGCCGGATGTGCCGACCTTCAAGGAGCTCGGCTATGACATCGTCGGCGGTGCCTACCGTGGTGTCGCGGTTCCGAAGGATACCCCCACGGCGGTCGTCGACCGGCTCGAGGAGGCCTTCGCCGAGACCAATCGCCGTATCACCGACAAGCAGGAGCCGCTCGGTTTCGTCATGACCTACATCACCGATGATGAGGTCGACCAGGTGATCCAGGACCTGGAGGAAGCCTACCAACCGATCCTCGAGGACGCTCAAACGCAGCAGTGAAGGGTAGGGCAGGATGTCTGGCTTTGGCCGCCCGCCTGGGTGGCCTTAGCAGGATATTCCTGTCCCTGTCGTCTCACGGCCAAGCGGTGAGGGCCAGACGAGGTCGTTATCATGGAAATGTTCGTTGAGGCCCTACTGTCGATCCTGACGCTCGAGGGGCTTGTTACCATTCTGGTCGGGGTAACGGCAGGGCTATTCATCGGGGCGCTGCCGGGGTTGACCGCCACCATGGCCCTGGCGGTGTTATTGCCTTTCACCTTCACGATGTCCCCGTTGCAGGGGCTGATGGCCCTGGGGGCCGTCTACATGGGCGCTATCTACGGTGGCGCCTTCACCGCCATCCTGATCAATACACCCGGTACTCCATCGTCGATCGCCACCACCTTCGACGGCTTTCCCATGGCTCGTCAGGGACGAGCCTACGAGGCGTTGGCCGCAGCCACGATCGCCTCGGTCGTGGGGGGCATCGTCGGGGTGGCGTTTCTGCTGTTGCTGGCGCCGCCACTGGCCCGCCTGGCGGTGGTGTTCGGACCAGCGGAGATGTTCTGGGTCGCCATGCTGGGCCTGACCCTGGTCGCCAGCCTGGCAGGGGGCTCCCTGCTCAAGGGCTTGATGGGTGGTTGTATCGGCATCTTGCTCAGCACGATCGGGGTTTCGCCGATCGGCGGCGAAACCCGTTTCATCTTCGATTTTCCGCCCTTGCAGGGAGGCATCGTGCTGATCGTGGCCCTGATCGGTCTGTTCGTCGTGCCCGAACTGCTCTCGATGGCGGCTCAGGGACATGGCTCCCTGAAGGAAAGCAACAAGTTGGAGGGTGGTGCCCTCGCATCTATCCGCAAGATGGGACGGCATATCTTTCTCCGGCCGACCAACCTGATCCGCTCCTGCCTCATCGGGCAAATCATCGCCATTATCCCCGGGGCGGGTGGTAACGTGACCAGCCTGGTGGCCTACAACGAAGCCAAGCGCTTCTCCAGCGATCCATCCTCCTTCGGAAAGGGCAATGTCGATGGCGTCATTGCATCCGAGTCGAGCAACAACGTGATGGTCGCCGGTAGCATGGTGCCGCTGTTGACGCTGGGTATTCCTGGTGCGCCACCGGATGCCATCATCCTCGGCGTGCTGCTGATGCACGGCCTGCGACCTGGGCTCGACCTGTTCACCGAGACCGGCGTGCTGACCAACGGTTTCATCCTGTCGATGGGCTTCGCGGCGATCATGCTGTTGCCGGTCGGGTTGTTGGGTGGCCGCCTGATCCATCGCGTGGTCATCAAGACACCCTTCTATTTCCTGCTGCCGACCATTGCGATGGTCACGATACTCGGGACTTATGCACTGCGTAACAGTCTGCTGGATGTCGGCATCATGCTGATCCTGGGGGTGGCGGGCTATTTCCTGAGACTGATCGGCATTCATGCCGCGCCGATCGTGCTGGGGATGATCCTGGGGGGCATCGCCGAACAGGGCTATGTACAGACCATGCTGGCGGCAGTGGTCGACCCGATTCCCTGGCTGCGGCTAGTGGACAACACCCTTTCCAAGGTGCTGGCGGTGTTGGTGCTGATCAGCGCGGCCACGGCGCTGCTGCCTGGTTGGCTGGCGCGTAAGGGGCTCCTGGAAAAGGCGGGTTCGGAAGAGGAAACAAGCTGATGGTCGTGCGACTGAATACCGATATCGTCGCGGGCATCCTGGGTCTGGTGTTTTCTGCGGGCCTGTGGCTGCCGCGCGAGGAAATGGGTCGGCTGAGCATCATCTTCCCGCGCGCGGTCCTGCTGATGACGGTACTGCTGGGCATCGCCTTGATCGTCAAGGGCATTATCAAGCCTGGCGTCCGTGAGGTCGAGATCGAAGGTAGTGTCGGGCGATTGGTCGTGACCATCCTGGGGTTGATCGCGTGGTGGTACGCCATCGGTTGGCTGGGCTTTCTGGTGGCGACCTCGATCGCCTTCTTCGGCTTCACCTGGTTCCTGGCTTCCGTGGAAGGCCACGTATCGCTACGACGGCTGCTGATGTGGATTCCCATCATGGCGGTGTTGATCGGTGTCTTCTATCTGGCCTTTACGGAGGTGCTCAGCGTCAGGTTGCCGACCGGGAAATGGTTCTAGCGCCAGCGCCAGCACATGACGGCAAAACTACAGGAAATATCGAATGAGGATTACTGATATTCGAGAGGCCCGCGTGTCGATCGCCTCCGACATCGCCAACGCCTACATCTCCTTCTCGAAGATGGATGTCTCGGTGCTGGCCATCTATACCGATGCCAAAGTCGATGGCCGCCAGGTGGTGGGTTACGGCTTCAATTCCAATGGCCGCTATGCCCAGAGCGGGCTGCTGCGCGAGCGCTTCCTGCCGCGACTTCGCGACGCCGAGCCTAGCGCGCTGCTCGACGACAGCGGCCACAACCTGGACCCCTTCAAGGTGTGGTCGGTACTGATGGCCAACGAGAAGCCGGGCGGCCACGGCGAGCGGAGCGTGGCGGTAGGCATCATCGACATGGCGATCTGGGACATCGTCGCCAAGGTCGAGAACAAGCCCCTGGCGCGGCTGCTGGCCGAGCGCCACGGCGACGGCCGGCCCGACGAATGCGTCGCCGTCTATGCGGCGGGCGGCTACTACCATCCGGGCAAGCAGGTCCAGGGCCTGCAGGACGAGATGCGCGACTACCTCGACCTGGGCTACACCTGCACCAAGATGAAGATCGGCGCGGTGCCGCTGGCCGAGGATCTCGCGCGGGTCGAGGCCGCCATCGACATCGTGGGAGACGCGGGGCGCCTGGCGGTGGACGCCAACGGCCGCTTCGACCTGCGCACCGCACTGGCCTTCGGCGATGGCCTGGCGCCCTATGGCGTGCGCTGGTACGAGGAGGCCGGCGACCCCCTGGACTACGCCCTGCAGCAGCAACTGAGCGAGCACTATGCGCCGCCCATGGCCACCGGCGAGAATCTCTTCTCCCACCAGGACGTGCGCAACCTGCTGCGCTACGGGGGCATGCGCCCCGACCGCGACATCCTGCAGATGGACCCGGTGCTCGGCTATGGCCTGGTGGAGTACCTGCGCATGCTCGAGGTGTTGCGCGCCCACGGCTGGTCATCGCGGCAGTGCATTCCCCATGGCGGCCACCAGTTCGCCCTCAACATCGCCGCCGGCCTCAAGCTGGGCGGCAACGAGTCCTATCCGCGGGTCTTCGCCCCCTTCGGCGGCTTCGCCGACTCCACGCCCATCGAGGCAGGGCAGGTGGCCCTGCCGCAGGTGCCGGGCATCGGCTTCGAGGACAAGCGCGAATTGATGAAGGTATTCGAGGCGCATCTGGGGCGCTGACGCCTCGTCATGCCACGCGCCTGTGGGAGCACTGCGTGCTGCGCGAATGGCGCCTCCTGTGGGAGCACTGCTTGCAGCGCGATGGCGCCTCCTGTGGGAGCACTCTTGCAGCGCGAATGGCGCCTCCTGTGGGAGCGCTGCTTGCAGCGCGATGGCGCCGCAGGCGCCCTGACGTGCTCTTCCTGGTCGACCGCAACGCCCTGGGCAAGCAGGCGCTGGACGCCTTCGACGAGGCGCCGCTGGAGCACAACCACCGGCTGTCGCAGATCTACAATATCGCCACCCTGGGCGACATGGCCGACAACCCACCGCCGGATGTCCATCTCATCGACATGTCTGCGGGACGTGTCGAAAAAATGGCATTCATTAAACATGTCGTGGCCACATGTCGATAGCATCGACACGTTGGCCGGCAAACAGAGCGGCGAAGTTAAAATAACGCCGAGTCTTATTTTAATTTCGGGCATAAGTTAAAATAAGGCGTGACGCTATTTTACTCAGGCCCGCTTTCGATCGGTGAGGTGAAGCCCCATGGACCGTGGACTCACAGGCCATTACGTAGACAGCATCGCCGACGGCTGGTCGGCGCTGGAGCACTTCATCAACGACCTCCCCGAGGCCACCGGGCAGAAGCGCAACCGGATCTACGCCTACCGAGGCTACATCGACATTCTCAATCAGGACACCCCATGACCCAGAGCGACGACCGGCTGATCGCCGCCATCTACGCCGACGCTCAGACCCGTCTGCGCGAGCCGCGCCACCTGGATGAGGCGTCCGCTTTTGAAGCGGTTGCAGGGAAAAAGGGTTGCTACCAAGTGGTGATCGGCAGGTTTTGGCTAGAGAAGATAGTGGGAGATCTTAGTATATCAATCAAGGAAGTCCGACGGATTTCCTTGGTGGAAGAGTTGGATTACCTGTGCGATGTCTTGGAAAATGCGATGAAATAGCCGCTCCTCCGCGATCATTTGACAAGACAATAAACCAGAAGAAAGAATCAAGAAAGGGGCGTTCGCTTTCTGCCAAGGAAAAAACCGATCTATAGCACTGGCGGGACTGACTTTATCGTTATTTTCAACAAGGAGATGTAATGCTTCAACCGAATCAGTTTAAAGTCAACGAGGCGTGGATCGTATTCAAGTTGAACGATCAGCCAATCCACACGGACCAGGATGGTGACTTCAACTTCTTTGCGCTCATCGATGCCGCAAGCTGTTTCATTCTCAGCTCTTCGCCAGTATCAGCAAAGAGTGACGAGCCAAGCAAGCTAGAGTCTCGGCGCCTGCTGAAGCAGGGGAAAGCGCATAAGAAAAAGGGGCCAAAAAAGCTCTTTGTGCCGAGCGAACAGCCGGCTACGCTTTTGGCCGCTGAAGCAAAGAGGCTGGGCATTAGTGTAGTTTATATTCCCGAGGACAAGCTACTTCCTATCATCGGCGAAGCAAGGGAAGGGTTCAGGGAGCGCTTCGGCTGAGAAGCTATAATCGTGGAGTTGGTGCATGCAGCAGGTGAGGCGGGCATGGGGGATATGCTCCTATCCACTCTGAGGGGTAGAGATTTGCAAGAGGGATCGCAATGAAAGGCCATGAGTACACCTTGCTCGATGTCTTCACCGACCGAGCCTTTTCCGGGAATCCGCTGGCGGTTTTTCCGCAAGCGGAAGGCCTGGATACCGCTACGTTGCAGGCCATCGCCAACGAGCTGAACCTTTCCGAGACGGTGTTTGTCGGACAGGCTAGCGGCCCGAACCGTTACCCCATGCGTATCTTCACGCCCACCATGGAGTTGCCCTTCGCTGGCCACCCGACGGTAGGTACGGCCCATCTGCTGATGGAATTGGGCATGGCCGAGCGTGATAGGCCTCTGACCCTCGAAGCCCGCGTCGGGCCCTTGGTGGTGGCGTTTGATCAGGCGCTGGCGAGTTTTACCACGGCAGAACCGGTCAGCATCCTGGCCAGTACGCTGAACCAGGTTGCTGCTGCAGAGTTGCTGGGCCTTGAATCCGGCCAGGTCGTCGGAGAGCCGGTGCTTGCCTCCTGCGGGTTACCCTATCACTTGATCGAGCTCGATTCGCTGGAAGCCATCGAGAGGGCACGGCCCGCGCCGAGCGCCTGGGCGGAATGGGTGTCACCCAGCGGCCATGAGCAGATCTACCTCTACGTTGCCGGGGATGAATCCGCAGATAGTGAGGTGCTGCGAACCCGGATGTTTTCCACCGAGGGAGGTGTGCGTGAAGATCCGGCTACCGGCAGCGCCGCCGCAGCCCTGGCGGGAAAACTGGCGACGAGCAAGAAGGGCGGCGATCTGTGGCGTTGGCGAATCGAACAAGGCATCGAGATGGGGCGCCCGAGCCGTATCTTTGCCGAGGCCGAACGCGATAAAAACGGTCTGGCGATCCGTATCGCCGGGCAAGCGGTGATCGTCGGAACTGGGACATTGCGAGTGACAGCGTGAGCTGCCAATACACGGGGTGCGCTTGTTGATGCGTTCAGCCAGGCGAGCGATGCGAAGAGGAGCGTGAGAGAGATGCATCACCTTCTGCTGTTGGCAGCGCTGTTCCTGCCGGTGCCCATGGCCCAGGCCGACGAGGCCGGCATGGTCTTCGACATGGGCGATGAGCGCTACGTCTTGACCCCGGCGTGCGCCCAGCGGGTCGACCATGCCGTCGTCGAGGATGACCTCGTGTATCTGCGCTTCGATATGCCCGAAACGCCGGATTGTTTCGGCGCTTTCCATGGCCTGCTCGCTTCTCACCTGGGCGAGCGCCTTGCCGTCACCTTCCGTGGCGAGACACTGCTGGAGGCGGACCTTCACACCCTGCTTGGCCCGACGAACATCGTGCTGAGATCGAGACATCCGCGCGTGGCGGTCCACGCCGTCCGCTATCTCAGCGGCGCACCGGCCCGTGAAGCGCCATGAGCGGCTGTTCGCGGCTCTTCCGTCGCCTTGCTGTGGTGCTGATCGGCACCCTGGCGGCGTTGGCGCTGCTGGCATGGCTGGCGCTGTGGTGGCTGTCGCCGGCGCCCGTTTCGGGACGGCTGGTCGAGTACCACAATGATGCGCCGGTGGCCGGTGCCACCATCACCGTGCGCCGTCAGGGCTGGGGCCTGAGCGACCATGACGGCCAGCTGATATGGGACAAGCGCTATTCGACCACCGCGACCACCGACGCCAACGGGCACTTTCGCGTGCCCATGCCCGGCCCGGTATGGCTGTTGGGCAGCGGCTCTGGCCGATTGAAGGCCGAGGCGGCGGGATTTCAGTCTCTTGAGGCCGGCTACGTGCCGCCGGGGGCGGAGCTGGTCCTGCAGACGGTGGCCAATCGCGACGAGCGCCTGCCCGGTGGCACCGCTTATCTCGGCTGGGATGAAGATGGTGAGCCCTTCGGCTGGTCGTTCATCGACGACGCCCCGACGCGTGCCCTGGCGCTTGCCGATCTCACCCCCGTCGCCATGCAGCGCGAGCCCTTCGCGGTCACCCTGGCCGCGGCCGAGGGGGGCGGGCTTCACTTCGTGTCGGCCGAGGAGCAGGGGATCGCCCACGCCTCCTGGGACTATCTGCTGCGCTACCTGGATGCCTCGCCCGAGCCGCCCTCGGCGTCGCGGCTGACGCTGGATGACACCCCCGGCACGCTCTTCCTGCGCACCCCGCAAGATCGCTACGCCAAGCTGGCCTGGGAGCCTGAGACGGTAACTGCCATGACCGGCTCGGTACCGGGGCTGGATGCCATCAGCGAACGGTTGTTCTCGCTGCGCTTCGTCTATCGTCCTGCCCCGGGGCGGGAACTGCCGTATCAGCCACCGCTGTTTCCGGTGGAGCCCGTCCGTGCCGCCTTGCAGGCCCAGCTACCCGAACAGGGCGAGCCTTACGCGGGGCCGCGCACCTACCGGCTGGTGGTGACCGATTCAGAAGGCAGCGAACTGGAGCGGCAGCGCCTCGAGCTCACGCCGGGTGTTCCGCTGGATCTGCCGAGCTGTGCCGATGACCCGCCGCTGGCCTGGCGCTTCGAGTCACTGCGCCTGGATTACGACGAGGATGGCCTGCCGCGCCTGCAACTGACGGTGGATGGCGAGACATTCGTTCACCACTCGAGCCCCAGGCTGGTCGGCCCGCGCGATGCTAGCGTCTTCGCGGTGATGGCCTTCGATAGCGACTACCGGCGCCATGATCTCGAGGTCAGGCTGCGCGAGTTGAGCAACGAGACAGGATCAACCGGTTGCGAATAACGCAGGCATGCAGCCGGCGTTCAGATACCGGAGATCATGAAGTCCAGGGCCGCCAGGATCGGTTCACGAAACTGGCCAAGATCATGAACTTCCTTCCCAAGCCGGTGACGTTCGATGCCAGCAAGCTCCTGGGTCATGGCGATATAGACGTTGTCATCGATGGCCAGGCTCGGATTGAGGTGTGAGATCTGGATACTTTCGGCCTGGCCGGCAGGGCAGAGCGGCACCACCACGGTGGTGGGGAGCTCGCTGAGCAGATCGCTCTGGATATCCAGCAGGTAGGGATAGCGCTTACGCGACGCAGGATTGCAGTTCGCGTACACGCAGAACTGAGCCATCAGAACTGCCTTTCGCTATCGCCGAAGGTGCCATTCTCATCCACGAAGCGGTTATAGGCCTGGATAGCATCAGTGTTCTCCTGCCGCCACTGCTCGCGCAGCGCAGCCCGCACCTTTTCCGCCAGGGCACTCTCGAACGCGGCGGACAGGTTGATGCCCAGGCGCCTCGCTTGCTCGAGAAGTTCACTATTGATGCTGACGTTCGTCGGCTTCTTCGGCGCTTGTACGTTGTAGGGCTGATACATGGGCTGGGCCTTGCATAGGCTATACGCATAGCCTATGCGCACCGCTTTTGTCCGTCAATGAATGCGCTGGGCAATTCAGACGCCAGGATGCACAACATCTTCCATCTGCTACCCGATGGAAATCGACCACGAGGCGGAGATCTTCACCGGCTGGCGGGCCAGCCCCGGCGGAGCGACTCCCTCGCGCGATGCACGGCTGGCCCTCAGCGGGCTTTGGTGGCAGGCTAGAGGTAATCATTACGCAGCGGCTTGCGACGCCATGGCGGCGGGCCAACGGGATGCACAGAGACAAAACGATGATACGGCGACTACAAGAATTACAGCAGCTGCCGGGCCACACCTCGACCAATCTGATCGGCACGGTGGAGGAGAGAGGAATATGGCCGCTATCGACCAAAGGCGACATGTGAGCGAGTTTTGGATATATAGCCTAATTTTAATTAATTTCCTGAAGGATCAGAGGCTTGCGAGGATCTTGGCAGGCAGCATTTGCTGGATAAACGTGCCGGCACGTTTATCCAATCATAGAACGCGCCGTCTAATACCTGTTATACCTCAAGGAGGAGCAGATGAGAAAGCTGGTAAGTTCAGGCTCTCCTCTGGAAGAACCAATTGGATTTTCCAGGGCATGCAGAGTTGGGAACATGGTTGCTGTCTCTGGTACGGCACCCATAAAGAATGGGGAAACTACGTGCGTCGGGGACGTTTATGGGCAGACAAAGTACTGCCTGGAGTTATCTATCCAAGCTATTGAGGAAGCTGGTGGAAGCCCGACTGATATAATCAGAACCCGTATCATGCTTACTGATATATCTCGTTGGGAGGAGGCGGCCAAGGCACATGGTGAGCTATTCTCTCAAATAAAGCCCGCATGCACGTTTGTTGAAGTGAGTAGCTTCATTAATGCGGATTGGCTCGTAGAGACGGAGATCGATTGTGTCTTGGGGCAGGTATAACAATACGCGTCACACGGATGTCCTTTACGCCGCTCCGCTCTGTAAAGGCCACCGGTGCGCTCCGCGTTAGTGGCAAAGGCTTCGGCCCTTTGGGGTGGCTGTGTGCCAGTGGCCTTGGTGCCGGGTCTGGCAGTCAAACCCGCCCAATTGGGTGAGCACCAAGGCCGTCGGAGTCCGCGTCTGATTTGGTTGCTTCGATCATCAGCGGTGTTGGTAGCAATTCCGGTGTTCACCGTGTGGGGCCGTCCGCCGAAAACTGGTTCTGGATCTGCTACCTTCGGGTTCAGGTTCCTTCACCGCATCGTTGGTGGCGTTTTCAATTACGGTGCATCGGCTTATGCCGGTGCCGGGTTACGGAGTGGGCCGTCATGGTCAGTGCCAGGGAACGGGCAGTGTCAGAACCCGCCACTAACCAGGCGGTCAACCGGACGCCAAAAGCGTGGCGCTTTTGGTTCCCTACGCTATCGCTCCGGCGCCGGTTACCTCAGCGTTATACAGACTAGGGAGAGTCAGGTTTGGAGTTAACCAACGTAGTCCCATGGGGCCGTTCTTTTGAAGAATATCAGGCGATGTTCGGATTATCCGAGGGTGACCTGAGCAAGCGAATCCTTGGCTGTGGTGATGGTCCTGCGAGCTTCAATGTAGAGGCAACAGACCGTGGGTGCCAAGTCACGTCTTGTGATCCGGTTTACCAGTTTCAAGTCGACGAAATACGCCGCCGGATTGACGACGTGTACCCAGAAATCATGACTAAGATGCGGCAGGGGGCAGGCAACTATATCTGGGAGTCACTGAGTAGCGTCGAGCAGCTTGGCGAGGTCCGGATGAAGGCCATGTTGCGGTTCCTGTCCGACTTTGATGCGGGTTGCCGGCAAGGGCGGTATGTATCAGCATCGTTGCCTTCGCTGCCGTTTTCTGACTCCGAATTCGATTTAGCACTCTGCTCCCACTACCTTTTTCTCTACAGTGCCCATGTAGATGGGGCGGCTCACTTGGAATCAATGCGGGAGCTATGCAGAGTCGCGTCCGAAGTCCGTGTCTTTCCTGTTGTATCGCTGGACGGAGAGGCCTCGAAGCATTTAGATCAGGTCATGACGGCATTATCCGCCAGTGGGATTGATGTCTCATTGCAGCCTGTAAGCTACCGGTTTCAAAAAGGTGCTACCGAAATGTTGGTGGCAAAGTCTGTATAACCATGCCAGGCACGGCGACGCCTTTTTCGTTGCGGCTTCGCCTCCACTACAAAGGCGCGCATGCTGGCTGGCGTTAGTTTTGCCAGAACTTAGCTCAGAGGAAAATGAAAGAGAATGATATTGATATTGAGTGATAAATTTGACAAACATGCTGATGTTGTATGCAGTAAGCTGGGTTCGAGTAATAAAAAATACTTTAGATTTGATTTGGACACAGACTCACTGAAGTCTTCACACATTACGTTTTTTCAGGGAAGATGGAATATTAATCAGAATGACCTTTCTATAATTTCAGACCAGATAGATAAGGTTTGGGTAAGGAGACCTTTCGTTGAAGTCTCTTTAGAGGAGGCTAACATAAATGAGCCAGGATTTAAAATATGGCGTGGAGAATGGAATAAAACACTACTTGGATTGTACAATACATTAAAAACTGCGAAATGGCTGAATCCATTAGCAAAGTCATATCAAGCCGAAAATAAATACTTACAGATGGATATAGCAAGAAATGTCGGATTTATATTGCCACCGCTAATTGTGAGCAATGAAAAAAAAGAGCTTTGCAGATTTATCGACACGTATGGTGATGTGGTGATGAAGCTCATGAATCAGGAGTTTTATCAGGATGCAGATGGAAGCTTTAAGGGCTTGTATGTAAATAAAATTTCGGAGTCTGAAATTTGTGATTTTGGTAATATTGATGAAAACCCAATTGTTCTTCAGGCATATGTAGAAAAAGATTACGAGGTTAGGTACACTGTAGTCGGCACAGATCATCATGTATGCCAAATTCAATCACAAAAATCAAAATTAGCAAGAGTTGACTGGAGGAGGTATGACATTCCAAATACACCACACTATTCAATCGAGCCTCCTACCGAAATTCGAGAGAAAGTTAATCAGTTTATGAAGTCTTTAGACCTTGAATTTGGTGCTTTAGACTTTATTGTGACGCCATCTGGTGAGTGGTTTTTTTTAGAAATTAACACAATGGGGCAATGGTTATGGATTGAAGACTTAACTGGGATAGGTATATCAGATTCAATTGTGACTATGTTATCAACGGAGAAGAGTGAAAAATGAAAGTATTCGCTACTAAGTTTCTAGAAGCTCCAAGTAACGATGAGATTGTTCAAGATGAATGGAATTGGACTCCTTCAAATCCTGATGCTCAAAAGATTTATGGATCAGGCGCATCAACAAGTACAGCACAGTCAACTTATGCAGCTGAGAAAGATGACCGCTCTGATTCTGACCGTCCGAATGAGGGGATGTTTGTAGCTGCATAAAAGCTAACAAAAGCATCAACTCGGACTCCGCAAGCTGGTGCGCATCTTGTGTGCAAAAACGCGCGTCAGCTTGCTCCACCGGTTATGCTGACGTTAGCTGCCTTAAGGGAGGCTACGAGTGAAGCACCCAATATCAATAATGGCACTCATGATGTTATTAGGAATTATTGTTTTCGCTGTTATGTTCCGCTATGAGTACATGGGAACAAGGCTTGGTTTTGAGGTCAGAGCTGATCGTTGGTCTGGCTGCATACAAACTTGGAATAACAACGAAAACACATATAAACCACTGGAGCAATCATGTCAGTAAATAAAAATCTGCAAGTATCAAATCTTGAAAATATTCCGTTCATGGGCTCAGGAAAAATTTTGGTTAAAAAAGAAGTTGAGGTTGGCTCAAAAGTTATTGTCAAAGACCTTTCTGGTATAGAGCACACTGTAAGTATTTTGAAATTTGACTCAACTGTATACACTGGTGTTACAGACACAGGTATGAAAATGGCATTCGGTAAAGAAAATGTGTTTCTCATACTGTAGTGGTCGTCAGCTAACAAACGGCTGCACCGGACAAATTTCTGCTGTCACCTTTTGTGCAAAAACACGCACAAAAGCCGCCATCAAAAATTTGCTCGGTGAGCCGGGCGTTCGGTCCAACCAACGAAAGGAGGTCAACACAGAGATTCTTGCCTACAGTTTTGGACTTAGAACGAAGTTATTTATAACACAAAGGAGAAAATGCCCCATGTTTATCGTTATCATATCATTTCCACCGATTAAGGAAGGTAGAGATGCCGATTTTCAACAATGGTTTGCCTCTTCAGGTAAAGCATTCAGCAAATTTACCGGTTTCATAAGTAGAAGACTTCTGAAGCCTGTAGATGGAGGGAATTATGCGGCCATAGTTGAATTCAAAGATCAAGCCGCATTCCAAGCAATGCATGGGAGTGCTATCCATGACGAGGCAGGCGACAAAGTAAGACCGCTCTTTGATGGTAATCCCACGCCGACCTTCTACCAAGTTGTTGGTGGATGATCTCGGACGCGGGACGGCTGGCTCTTGTGTAATTTGAAAGAGGAGCGTCTGTACAAGAAGGTTATTGAGGAGAGTCCCAAAGCTTCCGAACAACCGCGTGCAGGTGACGCGGCACCCGCGTGCCTGACGCGTGGCGTTATATCAGGCTCGCCGGATCGTCCGCTGCTGGCCGCAAGCCGTCATATTGAAATTCATGGCTCGCCTCGAGTTTCTCGTTCAGGAGGCTGAGCGCCGGTTGGTAGTCGTCGGTCGCAGGACGGTGCCGTCCCACTGTACGTCGCGGCGTTTTTCCGCCATATTCGCCGCAATGATGCGTCGGAATCTGTCATGTGCGATGCCTATACCCTCGGTTGCCCACACTGCCTGGCGATCAATCGCGTCAGCCAGGCGCGGCTGAACGAGGTGCCACAAGCCGCTATTCAGCGGCGAGCCGCTGGCGCTGACAGCGGCCAACTTCCCGGCCCTGGTGGAGCGCAGCAGCCTGCCGGTGGTGGTGGAGTTCTGGGCGAGCTGGTGCGGCCCCTGCAAGGCGATGGCGCCGATCTTCGCCGAGGCGGCCCGTGAACTGGAGCCGCGCCTGCGTTTTGCCAAGCTGGATACCGAGGCCGAGCGGGCGCTGGCCGGCCGCTTCGTGATTCGCAGCATCCCCACCCTGGTGGGTGGTGTTCCGCGGCGGTCACGAGGTCGCTCGCCAGGCGGGCCTGATCCCAGCTAAAGCAGTGGCTGCTTCCGCATCGTGTGGTATAGGTTCGCCCCGTGGGTCGAGTCGACCCGTCGGGTCACTCCTTCGGGTCGGTTTGCGTCTGGGAGGTCGAGATGCCGGAGCTCTACTTGATGCGTCATGCCAAGGCCAAACGGGCCCGTGGCGACATGACCGATCACCAGCGGCCGTTACGCAAGCGGGGCAGGCGGCAAGCGGCCGCCATGGCTCAGGCGCTACAGCGGTGGCAGGCGCCGGAGGGCGAGATCCATGTCAGCGATGCGGCGCGCACGCGGGAGACCCTTGACGAGATCGCCGGGCAGCTTCCCGAACTCTCCCTGGTCGAACGGGCGCGTTTCAATAAGGCCCTCTACACCTTCGATGGCCAGGCGCTGCTGGCGTGGTTGAAGGCCCTGCCAGACGAGGCCGACAGGGTGCTGGTGATCGGCCATAATCCGGCCCTGCTCGAGCTGGCCCACTGGCTCTGCGGGGAGGCCCCACAAGCGCTGCCCACCGGCAGTCTGCTGCATGTCACCCTGCCGGATACGCCCTGGCCGGCATTGGAGCAGCACTGTGCCGAGCTGGCGGCGAGCCTGACCCCGGAGGAGGCCAGCCATGCACTCTTCAAACGCAACACACCTGCACCACCTGACCTGAACAAGGCCGGCCTGGCCAGGCGCATTCGCGGCCTGCTGGAGCACCAGTATCTGATGGTCAGGGCCCTGGAGCCCGGGGTGACGGCCGGCGTCGATCCCGAGTTCTTGCACCAGTACCGCGTCAATCTTCGCCGCAGCCGGGCGATCGGTGAATCCGTGCTGGCCACCACCAAGGTGTCTGGCCTCAAGAAGAGGCTGAAACGGCTCAAGCGACGCGCCCAGGCCACCAGCGAGCTGCGCGACCTGGACGTGTTCCTGGAGAGTCTGGCCGAGACCCCGCCGCCGCTTTCACCGCGCTCCCACCAGGCCCTGCAGCGCTGGCTGCAGGCCTGCCACCGCGGGCAGCATGAGGCGCTGTGCCAGCAGTTAAGCGCCTCCGACTATGCCGAGGAGATGCAGGCCTGGCAGGGCTTCATCGCCTCCGGGGACTTTCGTAAGGCCCTGCGCAAGCTCTCGTCGAAGCGCATCGAGGCGGTACTGGCCGAGCGCATCGCCCGCCATGATGGCGACTTGGCGGCACTCTCCTGCGACTCCGCTGACGCCGCCTTCCACGAGCTGCGCAAGAGCATGAAGCGCATCCGCTATCTGGCCGAGCTGGACCCGAAACGCCACCGCGCCTTCCTGTCGGGATTGAAGCGCCGCCAGAGCCTGCTCGGCGACGTTCAGGACCTGTGTACCCGACAGGCCTGGATCGATGCCTTCAGCGCAAGTTCTCGCAACGCCCCCAGGCGGAAGCAGGAGTGCGCTGCCTGGCGCAGCGCCCTCGAGGAACAGAAGCAGGCGCTGCGAGACGAGGTGATGGCGCTGGCGCCGCTGGGGGCCTGACCTTGCAGCTTTTGGCGCCGGGTTGAACTGCGTCCCCCGGCCCCACCTTGTCGGGTGTCACCATTTTCCCACCCTGGAGTTGAGATGACTTCCACCGTACTGATCACCGGCGCCAAGCGCGGCGTTGGCCTGGCCCTGGCTCGCCACTACCAAGCCGCCTCCAGGCGGTCCTCAACGTCTTCGGCAAGTCGCTGGCGGTGGATCTCGAGCCCCGCGGCATCGCCGTGGCCCAAATCCACCCCGGCTACGTGAAGACCCGCATGGTCAACTTCGGTGGCCTGATCAGCGCTGAGCAGGCCGCCGACGGCAAGGCGTTCCGGCGTTCGCGGTAAGGCGATGATGGTGGGGGCGCGAACGGCTCGAGTCTTCAAACGCTGACCAACCTCGCCCGACTCGTTCCGTTGCCCAGCGGCTCCACCTGGATCTGCACCGGAATGCGCTCGTGCATCTCTTGCACGTGGGAGATCACGCCTACGCGGCGGCCCAGCGCCTGCAGGCCGTCCAGGGCCTCCATGGCGAGCGCCAGGGATTGCGGGTCGAGGCTGCCGAAGCCTTCGTCGATGAATAGCGACTCGATGGTGAGTTCTCCCGAGGCCATGGAGGCGAGCCCCAAGGCCAGGGCGAGGGAGACCAGGAAGGTTTCTCCGCCGGAAAGGGAGTGCACCGAGCGGCGCTCGTCGCCCATATCGAAGTCCTCCACCAGCAGGCCCAGGGGGCTGCCGCCGCGCACCAGCCGGTAGCGTCGACTGAGGCCGGCCAGGTGGGCGTTGGCGTGCTCCAGCAGCTGCTCCAGGTTGTAGGCCTGGGCGATGCGCCGGAACGCCTTGCCGTCGGCGGAGCCGATCAACTCGCTGATCTGGCCCCAGCGGCGGAACTCGGCCTGGGCGGCCTCCAGCTCGGCCTGGCCGGCCTGGCGGCGTTCGCGCTTGCGGTTGTCGTCGCTCAGCGCGAAGGCCGCGCTGTCGCGGGCTCGCTGGGCCTCCTCCAGGCGGGGCGCCAGCTCGGCCCGGGCCTCCTCCAGGGCCTCCCGGCGGCGGCGTAGTTCCTCGGCCACGGCGTCGCTGATCAGCGCCTCGTCGTGGATGCTCTCGATCAAGCTCTGGTCGCGGCGGTGGCGCAGCAGGGCGTCGCGCCGTTCGGCCAGGGTGGCGGCGGCGCGCTGGTGGGTCTGGTCGGTCGCCGCGATGCGCCGCTCCTCGTCGCGGGCGTCCTCCTCGGTCTGTGCGAGCAGTCGCGAGAGGGTGGCATCGGTGAGCGCGGGGTGCGCTGCTCGCCAGTCGGCAAGCTCGCGGGTGAGGGTTCCCAGCTCCTGGCGCAGTCGTTCGAGACGGTCGGCCTCGTGCTCGGCCCGCTGGGCGAGGCGCTGCTGCTCCTGTTGGGCGGCGTGCCAGCGTGCCTGGGTATTGTCGCGTGCCTGGCGGGCCTGATCCTGATGGGCGTCGAGCTGTTGCTGCCAGGCGTCCGGCGAGGCGTACTCGCCGAGCCGGGCGGCGAGGGCGCGGGCGAGCTCGTCGCGTTGTTTCCGTAGCGGCGGCAGCTGCTCGTCCAGTTCGGCCAGCTGCTTGTCGACACCTGCCTTCTCGGCCTCCAGGCGCGCCAACGCCACCCGGCCCTCCTGCAGGGCTTGCGCCAGCGGGGCCAACTCGGCCTCGGCTCGGGCCAGCTCGTCCAGCTGCTGACGCGCCTTTCGGCGGAGGGTCTCGCTCGCCTTGCGCTGGGCCTGCAGCCAGGCGTCGCGCTCACTCGCCTCGATGACGGCGAGTTCCTGCTGCAGGGGGTGCGTCTCCAGGGCCTGGCGGGCGGCGTCCCGTTGCCGCTCGGCCCCTTCGCGATCCTGACGGTGCCGGCGGAGCGCGGCCTCCACGGCGTGGTACTCGCCCAGCAGCTCGTCGCGCTGCCGCTGGGCCGCATCGCGCGCCTCGCGGGCCTCGCCGAGCTGGCGTGTCTCCTCCGTTTCCTGGGCTTTGATCTGGGCGGCCTCCGGCGTTGCCGGCGGGTGCTGGCGCCAGGGGTGATCGAGGCCGCCGCACACGGGGCACGGCTCGCCTTCCTGCAGGGCCTCGCGCAGCTGGACCACGCTCTCGCTGCGCACGGCGCGGCTGCGATCGATCAGCGCGCCGACGCTGTCGAGGTGCGCTTGGGTTTGGTCCAAGGCCTGGCGAGCGCTCTGGCCCTCGGTCAGGAGCTTGTTCCTTCGGGTCTCGTCGTCGCCGAGCCGGCGGACTAGCTGGGCCAGGGTCTGCTCCGCGCGGCCGAGCTCCTGCCAGCGGCTGGCCAGCTCGCCCAGGGCCAGGTGGCGCTGGGCGGCCTGGTCGTGGTTCCGCTGGGCGGCCTGGCGGGCGTCATCCAGGTGAGAGTGAGTGCCCACTAACCGCGTCAGGGTCGCCTGCCAGTCGTCGCGTTGCCGCTGTCGGGCCTGCTGGGCCTCCTCGGCCTTGCGGTGCTCGCGCGCAAGCGTATCGGCCTGGGTCTGCTGTCGGGTGCGGGTCGCCTCCAGGTCGGCGAGCTGCTTCTCCCGGGTAGCCAGCCGCTGGGCCTCGTCGCGGGCTTCGCGCAGGGCGGGCTCGGCCTCTCGCCGCGCCTCGCCGGCCTCTGTCAGGGCGCGTTCGGTGGTCTCGCTGGCCTGGCAGGCCTGTTCCTGCGTGCGCTCGGCGTCGCTCAGCCCTCGCTTCGTCTCTGCGTGGCTCGCCTCCAGGGCGGCGATCTCCTCGGGCAGGGCGGCCTGGCGGGTGAGGGCGTGGCGTCGCGGGGCGATCAGCCGGCGCCACTCGCGGTCGGCGCGCAGGTCAGCGAGCGCTTGCCACGCCGCCTCGGCCGTCTGCTGCTGGGCCAGGCCCTGATGATAGGCCTCGTGCAGCCGGGCATCGTCGTCGTGCCAGCGGCTCTGCGCCTTGAGCGATTCCGCCTGGCTCTGCAGGTCAGTGAGTGCTTGCTGGGTGGTTTTGGCGGCGTGCTCCAGCTCGGCGCGGGCCTCGTGCTCGGCAGGCCGGTCGTCGGCGAGCTTGGCTTCCAGGGCCTCCACGGCCTTGCGGGCTTCGCTGGCGCGGTGGTAGGCGGCCATGGAGATCGCCGAGTATTCGGCGGTGCCGGTGAGGCGCTCGAGCAGGTCGCTGCGTTCGTTGTCGTCGGCCTGGAGGAAGGCGGCGAACTCGCTCTGGGCGAGCAGCACGGCGCGGGTGAACTGGTCGAAGGTGAGCCCCAGGCGCTCCGGCAGCAGGCGGTCGAATTCGCGCTTCTGGGTGGTCAGCAGGCGGTCGTCGTCGAGGTCGCGCAGCGACTGTTCGGCCTTCTGCAGCTTGCCCCCGACCCTCTCCCTGGCGCGTCGCACCGCCCAGCGGGCGCGGTAGCGGCGCCCGTCGCGGCCCAGGAAGTCGACCTCGGCGTAGCCGGCGGCGGTGCCGCGGCGCAGCAGGGTGCGCGGGTCGCTGGTGGTCAGGGTGGAGTCCGGGGTGTCGTCGATCTGGCTGTCGCGGGCCGGCGCCTGGCGCAGCCGTGGCGTGCCGCCATAGAGCGCCAGGCACAGGGCGTCGAGCAGGGTGCTCTTGCCGGCCCCGGTGGGGCCGGTGATGGCGAAGAGGCCGGCATCGCGCAGCGGGGCGGCGGTGAAGTCGAGCGTCAGGGGGCCGGGCAGCGAGGCCAGGTTCTCCAGGCGCAGGGCGAGGATCCTCATGGGCGCTCCTCCTGGTCACCTGCCGCGCCGGCATCGTCGGCGTCGAGCACGTCCTGGCAGAGCCGGTCGAAGTCGGCGAGCACGTCCGCCTCCGGTGGCTCGCCCCAGTGTGCCGCCCAGGTACGCTCGAAGAGCTTGCGCGGGCCGAGGCTCTCCAGGTCGACCCGTGCCGACGCCGCCTCACCCTCGACCTTGGGCAGGCGGCGCTCGAGGCGCAGCAGGCGCAGCGCCTTGCCCTCGAGGGCCGCCTCCACTCGGGCGCGCAGGTCGGGGATCGGGGCGTCGAGCTCGACGCGCACCTCCAGCCAGGGCCACTGCTCTCTTGGCAGTTCCCTGTCGTCCTCCAGGGCCTCGAGCTCGGCCAACACCTGGTCGAGCGGCCCGGGGCCGATGCGGAGCATGGCCACCGGTCGCGGCACGGGGATCGTCTCGGCCGTGGCCAGCGCCTCGCCGTCGAGGGTGACCTCCACCACCTGATGGGGGTAGGCCACCTCGCTGAAGTCCAGCGGCAGGGGGCTGCCGCTGTAGCGGATGCGCGCCTCGCCGACCTGCTGGGCGCGGTGCAGGTGGCCGAGCGCCACGTAGGCGATTTCCGGCGGGAAGAGGGCGGCGGAGATCGACTCCTCGCCGCCGATCACGATGGGCCGCTCGCTGGCCTCGGAGACCGCCGCGCCGTGCAGGTGGGCGTGGCTCATCGCCACCAGCGCCTGGCCGGGTTCGCGCCGGGCTCGGGCGGCCTCGATCAGTTGGGTGTGAACGCGGCTGATGCCAGTGACATAGTCGTTGGGTGCCTGCTCGTCGGTCGCCTCGCCTGCCAGCGACGCGCCGGTGACCTCGGCGGGGCGCAGGAAGGGCAGCGCCAGGCACCAGGCCCGGGTCTCGCCGTCCTCGTCGGTGAGCGGCACCAGCAGGTGCTCGGCATCCAGGGTGCCGTCGTCCCGCCGGTGAACCCGGCCCAGGGCGTGGGTGCGCAGCCGGCGCATCAGTGGGGCGGGCAGCTCGATGCGGTTGCCGCTGTCGTGGTTGCCGGCGATCAGCACGATATCGAGCTTGGGCAGCCGCTCGTGGGCACTGACGATGAAGTCGTAGAGCAGCGCCTGGGCGGCCAGCGAGGGGTTGACCACGTCGAAGATGTCGCCGGCCACCAGCAGGGCGTCGGCACGGCGCGCCATCAGGGTGTCGAGCAGCCAGGCGAGGAAGGCGCGGTGCTCGACGTGGCGCTCCTGGCCATGGAAGCTCTGGCCCAGGTGCCAGTCGGCGGTATGGATCAGTCTCAGCATCGGCTCCCCGGTGGTCCGTCACGCGGCAAAAGCCGTAGTCTAACCCGAGCGACGCCGATGAATCAGGGAGCCCCGATGTCCATTTTCCCCTTGCACGACTGGAACCTCGCCCCGAGCGAGGCCATCGCGCTGCAGAAGCGCCTGGCCGGTCGCGTGGAACGTGCCGACCGCCTGGACCCGGTGCGCCATCTCGCCGGGGTGGATATCGGCTTCGAGCAGAATGGTGCGATCACCCGGGCGGCGGTGGTGGTGCTGGCCTGGCCGCCGGATGCCCAGGGCGATTTCACGGTGGTGGAACGGGTGGTGCATCGCGAGCCGACGCGCATGCCCTATGTGCCGGGGCTGCTGTCGTTTCGCGAGGTGCCGGCGGCGCTGGCGGCCTTCGAACGGCTGGAGGTGACACCGCAGTTGGTGATGGTAGACGGCCAGGGCATCGCCCATCCGCGGCGCATCGGCGTGGCCAGCCACCTGGGGCTGTGGCTCGACCTGCCCACCATCGGCGTGGCCAAGTCGCGGCTGTGTGGCCGCCACGGCGAGCCGGGGCCAGCGAGGGGCGACTGGACGCCGCTGGTGGACGGCCCGGATGACGAGGTGATCGGCGCGGTGCTGCGTTCGCGGGTCAAGGTAAAGCCGATCTTCGTTTCGCCAGGGCATCGGGTGTCGCTGCCCACGGCGCTGGAGTGGGTCACCCGTTGCCTGGGGCGCACCAAGCTACCGGAGCCGACCCGGCTGGCGGATCGCCTGGCCTCGCGGCGTGATCAGAAGCGGGGAAAATGACAAAGATGAGCCCGGTCAGCCGCCGACAGGTCTGCGGCTTGCCAACCGCGGTCGGGCGGCGGACCATGGCGGCCCCTTCCCTGCCTGGATGCCCGCCATGAACGCCTCTCGCCCCGATCCCCTCGCGGCCACCCGTGCCTGGGTGGAGACCTTCGTGGTCGCCCGCGACGTCTGTCCCTTCGCCGGCCGCGAGGTGGCCCGCGACAGCGTCCGCTACCTGGCGGTGCCGGCCCACGACCGCGAGGCGGCACTGCTGACGCTGTTTGATGCGTGTCGCCACCTGGACGAGACGCCCGAGGTGGAGACCACCCTGCTGGTGCTCACCGAGGGACTCGAGGCCTTCGACGACTACCTGGACCTGCTGGACGTCGCCGAGGCGCTACTGGCCGAGCAGGGCTACGAGGGTACCTACCAGCTGGCGAGCTTTCACCCGGACTACGTCTTCGCGGACGCCGAGCCGGAGGACCCCGCCAACTTCACCAACCGTTCACCCTTCCCGATGTGGCACCTGCTGCGCGAGGCGGGGCTGGAACGGGCCCTGGCTCATCACGCGGACCCGGCGGGCATTCCCGAGCGCAATATCGCGGTGATGCGCGAGCTGGGCCACGAGGTGCTCTCCGAGGCGCTGGCCAGGCTGCGCGGCTAGGTTGCAGGGCCGAGAGCCTAGACGATATCCAGCCGGGTCTTGCGCCTCGGTGCCGGGAAGGTGGCGTCGAGGCGGGCCAGGCTCTCGGCATCCAGCTTGACCGTCAGCGCGGCGGCGTTCTGTTCCACGTGCGCCAGGTGGGTGGCCTTGGGAATGGCGATCACGTCGCGTCCGACATCGCCTGCCTTGTCGTTGCTGGGGCGAATTGCCCAGGCCAGCAGCAGCTGGGCCGGGGTGATGCCGTGCGCCGCGGCAATGTCCGTCACCTCCGGATGAGTGAGCAGGTCGCGGCGTAGACTGCCGGCCTGGGCCAGCGGGCAGTAGGCCATGGTGGGGATGCCCTGCGCGCGCTGCCAGGGCAGCAGCGAGTGCTCGATGCCCCGCGAGCCCAGGTGGTAGAGCACCTGGTTCACCGCGCAGGCCGCGCCGCCGGGCAGGGCGGTCAGCGCCGCCATCTCGTCCACGTCGAAGTTGGAGACCCCGAAGCGGCGGATCTTGCCCGCCTCGCGCAGCCGCTCGAAGGCTTCCAGGGTCTCCGCAAGCGGCACGCTGCCCGGCCAGTGCAGCAGGTAGAGGTCGAGGTGGTCGGTACCGAGACGCCTGAGGCTCGCCTCGCAGGCAGCGATGGCGCTGTCGCGCCCGGCGTTCCAGGGGTAGACCTTGGAGACCAGGAAGGCCTCATCGCGACGATCCGCAAGCGCCTCGCCCACCACCTCCTCGGCGCCGCCATCGCCGTACATCTCGGCAGTGTCGATCAGGGTGAGTCCGTGGGCCAGGCCATGCTGCAGGGCGCGTACCTCGTCGCGGCGAGGGGCCAGCCCCTCGCCCAAGTACCAGGTGCCCTGGCCGATGGCCGGCAGTTCGCGGGCCGCTTCACGGTCTGTGGCGGCGAGTCGCACGCTGGGCGATGTCGGCATGGGGTTCTCCCGTCTGAATAATTTTGGAAATATTTTTCAATTATTCTGGTCGTTGAGCTTCGCCGGTGCAATCGACCTCGGCAACCGCTGCAATTCGGCTCTGGTCGGCTCGAGTGTTCAGCTCCGCGGGGCTGTCGCGACCAAGACGTCAAAATAATCGATATTGTCGAATGATAAATGCGATACAAGTCTCTTTTGTTCGAAATGGTTGATCTATTAGCATGCTTGTCACCAGTCGAGAGCCTCTCTCTGAATCGAAGCAAAGGAAACACATCATGAAACTCAAGCCGATCCTTTCAGCCCTGATGATCGCCGCGATCCCGGTGGCCGCACAGGCCGGGCAGGCATCCGTGCTCACCCTGCAGTTGAACGAACCACTGTCCACTTCCCGCCAGGCAACACGCCAGGGTAACGAAGCGCATGTCCCGATGATGGATATTTCCGGCGCTATCGGGAATGACGGAAACAGCACTGCCCTGGCGAAAGCCCGCGCTACCCTGAACGCGAAAGACCATCACACACAAGCCATCGAATTGGCTGGCGGCCCGCTGACCCCGGCCCGAAAAGCGACCAAATAAGAGCGACATCCTAGCCTAGCCAGAATTGCTGCAAGGAGTTGATCGACGTATTCGTTCAGTTGGTATCAGCAATTCTCCAGGTCTCATGCCAGGCTAGTGCTACGGTGCCTTTGCTGGGCGCTCGTAGAGAAGACTGGCATCAGGATTAGCCTCACGGACTCACCGGAGACGCCCCATGGCATCGCTGACCGAGGCAATTGCCCGTTTGTTTGGAAGACCGAAAGCCCGCAGCACCACCCAGGAGGTACAACCCATGACCAAGGTACTGGTTCTCTATTACTCCATGTACGGCCATATCGAGACGATGGCGAACAATATTGCCGACGGTGCACGCCAGGTGGACGGCGTCGAGGTGACGGTGAAGCGCGTACCGGAAACCATGGACCCGGAAGCGCTGAAGGCCGCCGGTGGCAAGTCCGACCATCAGGCCCCGGAGGCCTCTCCCAAGGAGCTGGCCGACTACGATGCGATCATCTTCGGCACGCCAACGCGTTTCGGTAACATGGCCGGCCAGATGCGCACCTTCCTCGATCAGACCGGGGGTCTATGGGCCAATGGAGGCCTGGTGGGCAAGGTGGCCAGTGTCTTCACCTCCACCGGTACTGGAGGGGGCGAGGAAATGACCATTACCTCGACCTGGACCACCCTGGCGCACCACGGGATGATCATCGTGCCGATCGGCTATGCCACCCCGGAGCTGTTCGATATTTCCCAGGTCGGCGGCGGCACCCCCTATGGGGCATCCACCATCGCTGGAGGTGATGGCTCTCGCCAGCCCGATGATCGTGAGCTGACCATTGCCCGCTTCCAGGGCGAGACCGTGGCCAAGGTGGCAGCGCGACTCAAGGCCAACGATTGACGCTCAGTATCATCTCCCGATAAGCCCCTAAAACAACGAGTCGGCAAGGTCCTGGTCAAGGTGGGGCCTTGCCGATTTTTTATGAACATTGACCCATCCACCAATGAGCGAGTTGTCTCGTAGTGACAGGACGTATCCCGCTCTCAGGAAAGGAGGAACATACTCGTTCGCCAACTACTTCGACCCCGACCATATGGGGTTCAGGAGGCTTCGTGTCATCAATGAAGACCGCGTCCAGGGTGGTGCGGGCTTTGGTACCCATCCGCATCGGAATATGGAGATCATCTCCTATGTCCTGTCGGGCACCATGGCCCACAAGGACAGCATGGGGAACGGGGCGGTCATGCGCCCTGGCGATGTACAGCGCATGTCGGCCGGCACAGGTGTGCTGCACAGCGAATTCAATCACTCCTCCAGCGAGGAACTCCACTTCCTGCAGATCTGGATCGAGCCGCAGCAACACGGCATCGCCCCCAGTTACCAACAGAAGGCCTTTCCTGCGCAGGAACGACAGGGACAGTGGCGCCTGGTCGTCTCCCAGGAGGGGCGTGACGGCGCTGTCAGCGTGAACCAGGACGTCAACCTCTATGCAGGGCTGTTCGATGCCGGTGAACAGGCGAAGACGCCGACCCTCCGCCATGCCTGGCTGCAGATGGCACGGGGAGAGGCGAAGGTCAACGGCCATCGGATGGGCGATTCGCCCCCGGTATGTGGGCAGCGATTCCCTTGCACCAGGAGGGGGGCATCCCCATGGTGTATGGTGAAAAGGCAACGCTTTACCCCTGATAACGAGAAGGAGTCGACATGAGCATCAAGAAATCCGGCAGCGCCGTCTGGCAGGGCGGCCTCAAGGACGGCAAGGGGACGGTGTCCACCCAGAGCGGCGTGATCCAGGACATTCCCTACAGCTTCGCCAAGCGCTTCGAGGGCGAGGCGGGCTCCAACCCCGAGGAGCTGATCGGCGCCGCCCATGCCAGCTGCTACTCCATGGCCCTGTCACTGATCCTGGGCGAGGCCGGCCTGACCGCCGAGCGCATCGCCACCGAGGCCAAGGTGGCCCTGGAGGAGGTCGAGGGCGGTTTCGCCATCACCGCCATCCACCTCGACACCGTGGCGAAGATCCCCGGTGCCGACGAGGCGGCCTTCCAGGACGCGGCCGACAAGGCCAAGGAGGGGTGCCCCGTCTCCAAGCTGTTCAACGCCGAGATCAGCCTGTCGGCGAAACTGGAAGGCTGAAACCGGCCCCGGCCTGATCGGCCGGACCGGGCAGCATCGCGCCGGGGCCACCATAGGGTGGCCCCGGCGTCTTGTGTCGGGTGTCGCTCTTGTCCCGGGCGCTGCACTTGTCCCGGGGAGCTAAGGTGCGGGCGAAGCGATGCCGCGCTGGGCGGCCTCCACCAGGGCGCGGATCAGCCGCTGCTGGGGACGGTTGAAGATCAGCCATTCGGGGTGCCACTGCACGCCGATCAGGAAATCGTGCTCGCGGGACTCGATGCCCTGCACCAGGCCATGGCGGTCCCGGGCGACGATCTCGATGCCCTTTCCCGTCCGGTGCACCGCCTGATGGTGCAGGCTGTTGATGCGACACCAGGTGACCTCGAGGATCCGGTAGAGCTGGCTGTCGGCGACGATGTCCACGGTCTTGCGCGGCAGCACGGTACGGCGGCGCTTGAGCCCCTCGTGGGTGGTATAGATGTCCGGGTCCAGGGTGCCGCCCTGGTAGACGTTGATCAGTTGGGCGCCGCGGCAGATGCCCAGCACCGGCTTGCCCAGGGGAATGAAGCATTCCAGCAGCTCGAGCTCGAGTTCGTCGCGCTGCGGGTCGACGCGGACGTCCAGGCGCATCTCGTCGCCGTATAGGTGGGCCTGGATGTCGTCGCCGCCGCCGATGATCAGGCCATCGAGTGCCTCGGGGAAAGGGCGCGAGGGCGACAGCCGCCGCGGTCGGCCGCCGTGGCGCCATACGGCAAACCAGTCGAACCACCAGGCAATCCGGCTCTTGGCGTCGGAGGTGGTAATACCGATCAGTGGACGCGTCGCGCGGCTCATTGGCGAGATACCCAGCGGCGCAGGCGGGTCAGCCAGCGGCGCGGTGCCGAGGGTCGGTGGCGGGCGAGAAACTGCGCGCTGCGCTCGGCCAGGGTCTCCGGGGTGGTGGCCAGGCGCTCGACCTCCAGCCAGCGGTTCCACTCCGTCACTGCCCCCCAGCCGGGTTCCGAGAGCTGGGCATTGGGCAGGCGGTAGTGGAAGGTCGGTCGTGCCTTGACCAGCTTGTTGCTCAGCAGCGCATGGCTATGGTCGGGGCGCAGATAGGCGAACAACGGAAAGAGATCCAGCTCGCGATTGCGGGTCGGGTTGTCGGCCAGGTAGTCGTCGAGCAAGGTGTCGAGGTCCGGATCATAGTCCGGGTCGAGCACCCTGAGCGCATAGGCCCGGGGAAAGGGGTTGGCATGGGGCAGCACCTCGCGGGTGATATCCACGTGGATCTGCTCGCGTAGCCAGGCGGCACTCAGCAGGTAGGCGCGCAGGTAGGCCAGCAGGCTCTCGGCCTCGAGGCTTGGTACCTCGGGATTGAGGTGCAGGCCGAAGCCGTAGAGCAGGCTGGCCTCGGTGCCCTTGGCCCCGTGGGTGCGCAGCGCCTCGAAGAGGGCGTCGAGCTCCTCCAGCTCGTCCCAGGGCACCGGCGGGCAGACGATCTCGGTGGGCACCAGGCCGGTGACCACGTCGCCGATCAGCTCGCGGGTCCGGGCGTGGAAGTCCAGGCGCATGCGCTCCCATTCGCTGTCGCCGGCGGCCTCGGCATCCACCACGGTCTGGTCTGGGTGGGCGTACTGGGTGTCCAGCTCGATGCCGAATTCGCCCCAGCGGCTCCCGGCGACCTTGAGGCGGTGGGGGCTGAGCACCTCGACCTCGCCGCCGAACAGCTCGCGCACCAGCTCGGCCGTTTCCCGTGGCGGCAGGCCGGCGAACTCGATCTCGACGCCGACGCGACGCGTCTCGCCGTCGGCATTGCGGGCTTCGGGTGGCGGTTGCGGCGTCATGTCGGCATCCTGTAGGCATGTTGTCGGCAGCCTATCACACTGCTTCGGGAATCTTGGATGCGGTACGCCCGCCCTCCGTACGCCAGAGAAACGAGAGACCAGGGAGATGAAATGCCAGGGAGTCGAGAGAGGGGGAGTCGCGAGAGTGCCTGAAGCGAACCGCCTGTTCGTTGTCGTTCGCGGCCTGCTGTTGTGGCTGCTACTGACGCTGCTGCTGTCGACGGCGGCCTCGGCCCAGCCGCTGCCCCTGTCCGGCCTGACGCCGGGGAGCGGCGATGAGCCGGCCGCCCACGATCCCCAGGCCTTCCAGGCCTCGCTGGACGAGGTGATCGCCACCCTCGAGGATGCCGACCAGCGCCAGGCGCTGCTGGAGAACCTGCGCCAGCTGCAGCAGGCCCACGACCCGGCCGCCGAAGAGACCGGCATCACCCGTCCCCAGGGGCTGCTCGGTGCCCTGGCGGAGACCATCAGCGACCTCGGCGCACAGGCCGAGGCCGGCCGGTCGCCGGTGGACGAGTGGCGGCGCCAGCTGCGGCAGGGTGGGTCCGACCTGGTGGCCCTGGTGGTGCAGACCGGCAACGCCGAGCTGCTGCGCTTCGTCATCGAGCTGACCGTGCTGCTGGTGATCTGGGCCGGGCTGCTGGTGATCCTGATCGCCCTGGGGCGGCTGCTGGCCCGGCGTCGGGGCTGGCCCCTGGACCTGCCCCGCGAGCCCCGGGCCTGGCTGCTGGTGGTGCATTTCTTGCGCCGCATGCTGCCTTGGGCGCTGGCCTTTGCGCTGGTGCTGGGCATCGCCCAGCTGGTGCCGGAGAGTTCGGGGCGCACCGCGACCCTGGTGATCGCCTATGTGGCGCTGTGCGGGCGCACCCTGTCGGTGGTGGTGGAGACGGTGATCTCGGTCTTCACCAGCGGCCATCGCTTCATCGCCGTGCAGATCCTGCAGCAGCAGAGCCTGAGGCCGCTGTTCGTCATCGGCGCGCTGATCGCGCTGGGTGATGCCTTCAACTCCACTCGTCTCTCGGGGATCATGGGTAGCGACCTGGCGAGCCTGATGTCGGTGCTATCCAATGTGGTGGCGGCGATGATCAGCGGGCGCTTCATCTTGCGCTTCAAGCGTCCGATCAAGCACCTGATCCGCAACCGCCCCTATTCCGTGCGGCGCGACAGGGGCAGCGCCTCCGAGGTGGTCCGGCTGATGGGCGGCCTGTGGCACGTGCCGGCCCTGCTGCTGGTGGGGGGCTCGCTGCTGGCGATCTTCATCACCGTGGGCGACGTGGGCACGGCGCTGGCCCGCTCGATCATCTCGGCGTCGCTGCTGGTGCTGACCCTGGTGGTCACCGGCCTGATCCGCCGGCACGGCGAGGGTCGCTCGAAGCGCCGCCGGCTGAGCGACTACCGCAGGCGCCTGGAACGCTTCGGCTATGCCTTGGCCCATGTGCTCGCCTGGATCGCCTTCGCCGAGCTCTCGCTGCAGGTGTGGGGAGGCTCGCTGATCGGCATCGGCCAGCAGGGGGTGGCCAGCGTACGCATCGGACAGGCCCTGCTGGCCATCGGCTTCACCGTGTTGCTGGCCTGGCTGATCTGGATCTTCGCCGACACCGCCATCCAGCGCGCCCTGACCAGCCCGGCGCGAGCCCGCGGGCGGCGGGTCAACCTGGCTCGGGCGCAGACCATCACGCCGATGATTCGCAACATCATCTTCGCCACCATCGTGATCATCGCCTCTATCGTCGGCCTGGCCAACCTCGGGGTGAACGTCACCCCGCTGCTGGCCGGTGCCGGGGTGATCGGCCTGGCCGTCGGTTTCGGCGCCCAGACCCTGGTGCAGGACCTGATCACCGGCATCTTCATCCTCATCGAGGATTCGCTGGCGGTGGATGACTTCGTCAAGATCAACGGTCACATGGGCACCGTCGAGGGGCTGACCCTGCGCACCGTGCGCCTGCGTGACCTGGACGGCATCGTCCATATCATCACCTTCAGCCGCATCGATTCCATCCACAACATGTCGCGCCAGTTCGGCGTCGCCCTGATGCGGGTCCGCATCCCCTTCGACATGAAGATCGACGATGCCACCACCCTGATGCAGGAGACCGCCCAGGCACTGCGCCAGGATCCCATGATGCGCCACTACATCTGGTCGCCGCTGGAGATGCAGGGCATCGACAGTTTCGAGGACGGTTGCGCCATCCTGCGCATGCGTTTCCGGACCGCCCCGGAGATGCAGTGGGATGTGGCGCGGGCCTTCAACCTGCTGCTCAAGCAGCGCATGGAGACGCAGTCCGTCGACCTCGGCGTGCCGCGGCTCAGCGTGAGCATGGAAGGGCGTGGCGGGGGCCGCCTGGACGGGACCGGTGAAGGCGCCGAGGCCCGCGACGCCAGCGGCCGGCGGCCCGGCGAGGCGGGGGTCGCCGACCCTGCCGGCGACACCAGTGCCCGGGGCGGCGCCCCGGACCCCGGCTAGTCCGGATGGCGACCCACCAGATCACGGTCGAGCGCCTGGATGGCCTGCACCTCAAGGTCTCCCGCCTGCTCCGCGAGGAGACCTCCCACCGGCTGGATGTCTTCCTCTTCGTGCCCGCCGAGCTGGGCCTCACCCCCCATGTGCTCTCGGAGGAGGCGTTCTACCATGGCGCCATCCACGTCAAGCGCACCTACTACAGCGACCGCCACCGGCTGCCGCTGGTGATGAGCCGCCTGGCGGGCAAGCGGCTCGACGCCGACCAGTACCGTCTGGGGCTGAGCCTCTATGCCTACCAGTACGTGGTGGCCCTGGAGCGCTCCACCCAGGCGCTGCTGGAGCTGTCGCGTCGTGCACGAAGGGCAGAGAAGCGCGGTGACGACAAGCCCGCGAAGGACCCGGCGCCCACCCGGAACAGCACGGCGCAGGACGATGACGAGGCCGACCGGCTGCGTATCCAGCTCGAGGAGGCTGCCGACCTGGCCCGGGGCATTCTCAGGCGGCTGCGCCGCCAGGAACCCAACGACGAGAGCCTGCACCGCTACTACGCCAACATCGACAACTACCTCTCCTGGTTCACCGAGCAGAACTTGCTGGCGCTGGTCGCCCACCTGCCGCGGGGCAGCGGCTACCGGGCGATCCGCGAGCGCTTGCTGGCGATCTGCCGTGACGAGGTCGAGCATCGCCGGGCCCGGGAGTACAACTCCGAGCGGGTCACCCGCGACCCTACCCGGATGTCCAACAAGATGCGCCTGCTGAGGCGGCTGATCGAGTATCCGGTGACCCTCAAGCAGCGCAGCCAGGAGCTCGGCGGCGGCGAGCAGAAGGCGGTGAAGGCCTTCGCCACGGCGGTCGTGATGGTGTTCGTCTCCCTGGGCCTGCTGCAGGCCCGGGCGGCCCTGGGCGATCTCACCGCGCTGTTCGTGCTGACCTTGGCGGTGATCTATGCGCTGCGCGAAGTGTTCAAGGACGACCTGCGCATCACCCTGTGGCGCTGGCTGCGCCGGGGCCGTCCCAAGTGGCGGCGCCAGTACCTGGACCCGACCAGCAATGCCGTCCTGGGTCGCCAGCTCGAGTGGTTCGACTACCAGCGCTATGCCTGGCTCGACGAGCAGATCCGTCGGGTGCGCAAGCGCAACCTGGCCCAGCGCGAGGAGGTGGTGCTGCATTACCGCTCCAGCTCGCGCATGTCGCCCACCCGCTTCCTCAGCGGCTATGACCGCACCCGCGAGACCCTGACCCTGGACCTCTCGTCGCTGGCGCGGCTGATGGACAAGGGCAGCCACCATGTCTATCGGCTGGAGGAGAAGGGGCAGGTGGTCCGCGAGCCGGTGGAGAAGCGCCACCTGATCAACCTGGTGATCCGCGAGGTGGAGAGCGACGGCGCGCCGCTGCTGCAGCGCTGGAAGATCGTCATGAGCCGCTCGCGGATCGTCGACGTGGAGCTGGTTCATGAGGAGGGGCCGGGGCACGAGGCCACGTCGGGGGGCTGAGCCGCCGCACATTGAGGCCGGATCCATTCCTCCGTCAGCCCGCTTCATGAATCAATCGGGGGATTGTACAGAAAATCCCAGATCACTTTATCGACGGTGTCAGGCCTTCCCTATCCCTACATGCAATGACGCAATCAGCGGGCAGGTGACTTTGCCCTGTTGGGCGTGGCATCGGGCCACCATGTCACTCAAGGCCTTCTCGATCTGCTGCAGCCTGTCGAGCTTTTCACGCACGTCCCGCAACTTATGCTCGGCGAGTTCGCTGGCTTCCTGGCAGTGGGTGCCATCTTCCAGCCGGAGCAGGTTACCGACCTCGTCGAGGCTGAAGCCCAGCTGCTGTGCCGTCTTCACGAACGTCAGCCTGTCGATATCGGCGGCGCCATAGCGTCGAATGCCCCCCGGAGGTCGTTCGGGCTCCGTCAACAAGCCGCGCCGCTGGTAATAGCGAATGGTTTCCACATGAACGCCCGCTGCCTTCGCCAGGCCACCAATGGTCAACATGTCCAATTTGTTCAGCATGCGCCTTGACTCCGTAGTTGACTACGGAAGTAACCTTATCCCAACCAACATGGCATATGGAAGGGAGACGGCATGACGATATCGAAATCGGGACGTGGTCCCGTGGCTGCCGGTAGGGACAAGGTGCTGCTGCGTGTGGGCGTGGCCGGCACCGTGCTGGTAGCGCTGTGCTGCTTTACGCCGATCCTGGTGATTCTGCTCGTCTCCGTCGGCTTGGCGGGACTGACCGGCTATCTGGACGTCGTGCTGCTTCCCGCCCTGGCCTTCTTCATCGGCCTGACCGCCTATGCGCTGTGGCGCAAGAAACAAACCGACGCCTGCTGTCGCAGTACGTCCAGAGGTTCAAGGAGCTCCCCGAATGAGTGATGACAAGACCCTGCATATCGCCGTGATCGGCAGCGGCGGAGCGGCCATGGCCGCTGCCCTCAAGGCCGTCGAGCGCGGCGCTCGGGTCACCTTGATCGAACGCGGCACCCTGGGGGGGACCTGCGTGAACATCGGCTGCGTGCCCTCGAAGATCCTGATCCGCGCCGCCCATGTCGCCCATCTGCGCCGGGAAAGTCCCTTCGACACGGGATTGAGCGCCCAGGCGCCGGTGGTGGACCGGGCGAAGCTGCTCGCGCAGCAGCAGGGGCGTGTCGAGGAACTGCGTGACGCCAAGTACGCGAGCATTCTGCGCGACCACCCGGCGATCACGGTGCTCAGCGGTGAGGCGCGTTTCCTCGATGCCCACCGCCTGGCGGTCACGCTGAACGACGGCGGTGAGCGCATCATCGACTTCGATCGTGCCTTCATCGGCACCGGTGCTCGCCCGGCTGAGCCGCCGGTGCCAGGGCTTGCCAACACGCCCTACCTGACCTCCACCAGCGCCCTGGGACTCGACACCATCCCTGAACGACTGATCGTGCTCGGCGCCGGCCTCGTCGCCCTGGAGCTGGCCCAGGCCTTCGCTCGGCTGGGCAGTCGGGTCACCGTGCTGGCCCGCAGCCGCCTGCTCTCCGCCGAGGACCCTGCCATCGGCGAGGCCGTCGAGACAGCGTTCAGGCGCGAGGGTATCGAGGTTCTCAAGCAAACCCAGTCCGGCCGTATTGACCACGTCGACGGCGAGTTCGTACTGGAGACTAACGCTGGCACCCTGAGGGCGGACCAGTTGCTGGTTGCCACCGGCCGCACCCCCAACACCGAGTCTCTGAATCTGGAGAGCATCGGCGTGACAACCGCACAGGGGGCAATTCGGGTGGATGATCGCCTGCGCACGACGGTGCCGGACATCTATGCCGCCGGTGACTGCACCGAGTTGCCCGAGTTCGTCTATGTCGCCGCCGCCGGGGGGAGCCGGGCCGCCGTCAACATGACCGGGGGCAAGGCTACCCTGGACCTCAGCGCCATGCCGGCGGTGATCTTCACCGATCCCCAGGTCGCCACCGTCGGCCTGACGGAAGCCGAGGCGCTCGAGCAAGGCTTTAGCGTCGATACCCGCGTGCTCGACCTGGAGAACGTGCCGAGAGCGCTGGTGAACTTCGACACCCTGGGGTTCATCAAGATGGTCGCTCAACGTGATACCGGGCGCTTGCTGGGCGTGCAGGCGGTGGCAGGAGAAGCCGGCGAGCTGATCCAGGCGGCGGCGCTGGCATTGCGGGCGCGCATGACAGTCGAGGAGATCGGCGACGAGCTGTTTCCCTACCTGACCATGGTGGAAGGCCTCAAGCTCTGTGCGCAGACCTTCACCAAGGATGTGACGCAGTTGTCCTGTTGTGCTGGATAAGCGACAGCGTAGCCGACATGACTGCGCCCTTGACCCCGTACCATGGTACGGCCGGTAAGTTGTTCTCGGACACTGCGTGAGGGCTGCCATGAGTGACATGACCATCGGCAAAGTGGCCGAAGCAGTGGGCGTCGGGGTCGAGACGATCCGGTTCTATGAGCGACGTAGGCTCATCGAACAGCCAGCTCGTCCGTGGGGTGGAGGATATCGCGTCTATTCGGATGAGACGGTGCAGCGAGTGCAGTTCATTCGCCGCGCCCAGGAGCTCGGGTTCTCCCTACGCGAGATCGCCGAGCTGCTCTCGCTGCGTACCGACCACGATACCGATGCCAGAGAGGTTTGGCAGCGCGCCACCGCCAAACTCCAGGATGTGGATCGTAAGATCGAGCGGCTCCAGCATATCCGCCGAGGGCTGATGACGCTGCTCGACCGTTGCCCCGGAGAAGGGCCATTGCGGTGCTGCTCCATCATCGACGCCCTGGAGCATGACACGGGGCCAAACGACGAGACAGCCAAGCGAAAGGAGCCTGACATGCAAACCGTAAGACTCACGATCAAGGGCATGCACTGCAACGGCTGTGCAGAGATTGTCCGCCATGTTCTCGAACAGCAGCCGGGCGTCAAGGGGTGCTCGGTCTCTCATGAGAACGGCGAGGCCAAGGTGGCTGTCGACACCAGTCAGATTTCCGCTGAGCGGCTCGCCGAGACGGTACAGGATGCCGGGTATTCGGCAAGCCTGGTGACAGAGGCAGACTAGCGTCTTGGAGTTTTCAACGGCCTTGCCGCTGGCCGCCGGACTCGGGTTGCTGGGCTTCGTCGAGCCCTGTTCGGTCGGTAGCCACCTGCTGTTTATCCGCCATCTCGAACGGCTGCCTCGCCGGATGCGGGCCGTCCAGACGCTGCTGTTCACCTTGACCCGGGCCGTGCTGATGGCCGGGCTCGGGGTGCTCGCGGCACTGATCGGCAGCGTTTTCACGGGGCTTCAGCACGCTATCTGGGCCCTGCTGGGGAGCCTCTATGCGGGCGTGGGACTGTTGTACCTCGGTGGAGGCGCGCCCTGGCTCCTGGCCCGCGTGAACCGCCTACTGCCACACCTCTCCGGCACCCCGGGCAGCCTGGGGCTGGGCGTGCTGTTCGGCTTGAATGTGCCGGCCTGTGCCGCCCCTCTGCTGGCGGTGCTGCTTGGTGATACGGCCGCACGAGCCGCGGCCGGTGGGGGCATCATCTTCGGCGCCGTCACGCTTCTGGTGTTCGGTCTGACACTCTCCAGCCCCCTGGTGCTGGCTGTCTATACCGCCCGTGGCCGGCGTTGGCTCGAGGCCATCGCACGACTCGCCGGCCGCATGCCGCGCTGGACGGGTGCCGTACTGGTGGGGCTGGGAGCCTGGACACTGTGGCTGGCCTTCTCCTCGACGTGAAGGCATGACCGGCTCCCCTCTTCTAGACCTTCATACCATCCTGCCTTGATCCTCGCCGACGCTTGACCCCGTAGCAATGTACGGCCCCTATCCTCGACGCATGAGCCCATTTACATCAAGGGGACAGGCCATGAATACGAAAGCGACAGCCGCAGCCGCACCGGAGGAAGGCCTCCACCCATGGAGCCTGGAAGCCACCGGGGAGCCGGAGATCCAGCGGGTGCGGGCGCATATCGGCGGGCTGCACTGCTCGCTGTGCACCGGGACCATCGAGCGCGCCCTGGGACAGAAGCCGGGCGTACGCCGCGTGGCTGTCAGTCTCACCCACGAACAGGCCCTGGTGGAATACGACACGCGCGAGACTAGCGCCGAGACGCTGATGGGCACCCTGCAGGCCATTGGCTACACCCTCAGCGATCCTCGCAAGATCGAACCCTACGCCAACCAGGAGCGCGAGTTGGCTCGTGAGCGCAACCGCTTCCTGGTGGCGCTGGGCGCCAGCCTGGCGGCAGTGGGGCTGATCGTCGATCCCACCTCGCCCTGGACCCTGGGGCTCTCCACCTTGGTCTACGTCAGCCTGGTGATCTTCGGCTATGCCGTGCTTCGCGGCCAGGGCACCCGAGCCGCCTTGAGCGGTAGCGCCCTGTTGGCCCTGGGTGGGTTGGTCCTGTTCGGGCTACGCGCCGGAAGCCTGTTGGCGGGCCACGAGGCGCTCCTGGTCGCGGTCCTGGCGCTCGCCATGGTGTTCGGTATCGCCCGGCAGATGCTGGTCATGGCCTATCAGGCGCTGCGCCGTGGCATTCTCAACCAACACGTACTCGTGGAAATCGGTGCCTTCGCGGGCCTGGTCGGCGGTGGCATCGGCCTGGTGCTGCGGCCCGACGGCTACCCCACCGCCGCCTTCTTCGCCGTCTCGGTCATGGTGCTGACCTATCATCTCTTCTCCGAGTGGCTCTCGCTGATCGTCAAGACCCGCAGCTCCCAGTCGGTCCGCCGCCTGTTGGATCTGCAGCCGGAGACTGCCCACGTTCTCGACGAGGGCGGCGAACGGGACCTGCCGGTGGCGCAGGTGGAAACCGGTATGCGGGTGCGTATTCGCCCCGGCGAGCGTATCCCGGTGGACGGCGAGGTCACCGAGGGCGACTCGGCCGTGGATCAGTCCCTGGTCACCGGTGAACCCCTGCCGATTGAGAAAGGAGTAGGCGATTCGGTGGTCGGCGGCGCCATCAATGGCAGCGGCACGCTGGTGGTGCGGGTGACGGCCACCGGCGAGTCGAGCTTTCTGCACCAGGTGGTCCGCAGTCTGGAGGATGCCCGGGCGCTCAAACCGGGCCTGTTGCATCTGGTGGACCGGGTGCTGCGGGTCTATACCCCTACGGTGCTGGTCGTCTCCGCGCTGGCCTTCGTGTTCTGGATGAGTGCGCCACTGCTGTGGGGAGCCGAGCCCGATCTGGAACGGGCCGTGTTTGCCGCTCTGACCGTGTTGGTGATGGGCTATCCCTGCGCGGTGGGCATCTCCGCCCCGCTCTCTATCGTGCGGGGCGCCGGCGAGGCGGCCGATCAGGGGGTGCTGATGCGCACCGGTGAGTCCTTTCAGGCCCTGCGGCGCGTCACCACCGTGGTGTTCGACAAGACTGGCACTCTCACCGAAGGCCGTCCCGCGGTACGCGAGGTCATCAGTGTCGATGGCGATGAAGGCACGCTGCTGTCGCTGGCTGCCGCGGTCGAGTCCGCCTCGGAGCATCCCCTGGGCCGTGCCGTGGTCGAAGCGGCTCTGTCACGGGACCTGGCAATCCCCGATGTCGCCGAGTTCCAGGCACACTCCGGCCGAGGCGTCACCGCCCGGGTGGACGACGAACCGGTGTCGGTCGGCAGTCCAGCCTTTCTCGCCGAACAGGGCATCGATCTGGCACCGGTGAGAAATGGCATCGAAAGCGCCGAGCATCAGGGCCAGACGGTCATCGTCATCGCCCGTGGCGAACAGCTACTCGGCGCTATCGCCCTGGGCGACGGCCTGCGGGCCGATGCCGCGGAGACCGTGCACCGGCTCCAATCCCTGGGCATCGATACTGCGTTGCTGACCGGCGACAACGAACGCACCGCCCGGCATATCGCCGGCCTGGTGGGCATCGACACCGTCCATGCCGGCGTACTGCCCGAGCAAAAGGCCGACGTGCTGCGGGAGATGCAGCACGGAGGGCGGGTGGCCATGGTCGGTGACGGCATCAACGACGCCCCGGCGCTGATGCAGGCCGACGTGGGCATCGCCATGGGCAGCGGCACCGATATCGCCATCGACGCCGCCGATATCATCATCCTCAACGCACGGGTGAGCAGCGTGGTGACCGCCTGGCGGATCAGCCACTGGGGGTATCGCAAGATGCTGCAGAACGTCGCGCTGGCGTTTCTGTTCAACGGCATCGGTATCCCCCTGGCGTCCACCGGCCTGATCTACCCGGTGTGGGCCATGGTGGCCATGGCCGCTAGTGTGACCGCCATCTTCGTCAATTCCCTGTGGCAGCGACCATCATTGCTGTTCGATGCCGTGGCCAGCGTGCGCTCGGATACGCCATGAAGGCATGGTCCTAGATTTCGCCCGGAAGCCCTCCAAGCGGGCGGGATGCCCTGCACGTCAGACTGCCGACCAATCCGCTGCTTTCGATCGCGGCCGCTGTGGTCATACTCGCCGTGATGACACTGCTGCCCTGGTACCTGAGCCGACGGCGACACTCCCGCCTGGCCCGCTGGCTGCATCTTGACGACGAGCCGCCCCGGGAAGTAGCCGGCAACCGGCGACTCAGCGGGTATCGTCACGTTGCTCGCGCCGGTAGTGCTCGGGGTCTTGCCCGAAGCGCGACTTGTAGGCGGCGCTGAACTGGCTCCGGCTTCGGTAGGCACAGCGCAGGGCCACCTGCTTGACCGGAAGTGATGAGTTAACCAGCAGGTCACGTGCCAGGCGCAGGCGCCGCTCGGCGAGGAAGCGCTGGGGCGGCTCCCCGTAGGCCTTCTTGAAGCGGGCGATGAAGGTCGTACGACTCATGTGGCTGAGTGCTGCCAACCCCTCGATGCCGATGCGACGCCCGAGGTCCTCGGTCATTGCCGAGACGGCCGCCCCCAGTGCCGGGTCCTGCAGCGCCAGCAGCCAGGCGGGATGCGTCGTGCCGGCCTCGAGCTCCCGAAGTAGTAGCACCAGGCACTGCTTCATCAGCGCGTCGATCATCGCCTGGCTGCCCAACGCCTGGGTGGACAGTTCCTCGAACAGCGATTCGAACAGTGGCGAGATGGCCGTGTTCCCCGAGGCGATCCGTACCGGCGCCTGCAGCCGGTCGAATGGTGAGCCAGCCAGCTCGGGCGTCCCGACATCGAGCATCCCGCAGAGGATCAATACCCCGGGCAGCCGGTCGTCACGCTGGCTGCGCAGCCACTCAAGGGTGCCACTGGCGGGCTCGCAGTGAGGCAGCTGGAAGGGGTCACCGGCCGTTTCACTGACGGTCAATCGCTGGTGCGGCGGACAGATCACCAGGCTGCCCGGCGCCAGCGGCAACGACCGATGGGAGCTGTCGCGCAGGCAGCCTTCCCCACGCAGCACGTAATGCAGCGAGACGCTTCCCAGCGGGGGCGTCTCCAGCGGCCAGCCGCGACGCACCTCGCAGACGGCGAAGGATCTCACCTCGATGGTCATGCGCTTGAGCAGCTGGTCGAGCATGCAGGCTCCGGATGGAAACGGATGAAATGGCACCCTTTGCGAACAATATCGCACCGGCATGGCGCTAGCCTGACATCGTACCGTCCACGCCTGAGAGGAATACACCATGTGCGATCACAAGGCTCATTCCGCGGCCACCGAGCCGACCTTCCACGTCGTCGACAAGGACCGCCGTCGCCTGCTCGCCGGCGGGCTGGCGGGCATCACTGCCGCCACCCTGGGTGGCCTGCCCAGCGCTGCCGAAGCGCATGCCGGCGATCCCTACGCTCCGCCCGAGAAGGCCGCCCTGCCGGCTGCCGGCTTCGAGCTCGACCTTGCGCGAGCCGCACTGGTGGTGACCGATCCACAGATCGACTTCCTGAGCCCTGACGGCGTCACCTGGGAAGTGGTCGGCGAGAGCGTCCGGGAACACGGGACCGTCGAGAACATTCGACGCCTGTTTGCCGCTGCCAAGCAGCGCGGCATCACCGTGGCCGTCTCACCCCACTACTACTACCCGCATGACCACCGCTGGCAGTTCAATGGCCCGCTGGAGAAGCTGATGCACAACATCGGCATGTTCGATCGCCCCGATACCCTGGCGGCACTCGAGCGCGACAGCGGAGCGGACTTCATGCCCGAGTACCGCGAGTTCATCGAGGATGGCAAGACCATCATCACCTCCCCCCACAAGATCTACGGTCCCGAGCAGAACGACCTGGTGCTGCAGCTGAGGAAACAGCGCGTCGACCAGGTCATCCTGGCCGGCATGTCAGCCAACCTGTGTGTCGAGGCCCACATGCGCGAGCTTCTGGAACAAGGCTTCGAGGTGGTGGTGGTGCGCGATGCCACGGCTGCCGCCAAGCTTCCAGAAGGTGACGGCTACCTCGCCGCCCTGACTAACTTCCGCTATATGGCCAATGCCCTGTGGAGTACCGAGGAGACCGTCGCACGACTACAGTCGTGACCGCCAAACCGGGGCCTGTGAACTAATCGTGCAGGGCCTCGTGGCTCAGGTTCTCGGGCCCGAAGGAGTCCGGCAGCAGCGCTTCCATGTCGTACTCCTTGAGCAGCCGGCCCTCGGCGTCCACCACCCGGATGCGGGTCTCGGGGGTGGCAAACTCGCGGATGCGCTGGCGGCAATCGCCGCAGGGCGTGCAGAGGTGCCGGCCGGGCCCGATCACCCAGACCTCGCGCAGCTGACGCTCGCCGGCGCTGGCCAGGGCGGCAATGGCCGAGGCCTCGGCGCAGATCCCCTTGTAGTGGGCCACCTCCACGTTGGCGCCGGCATAGCGCCTCCCGCTCTCGCCGATCACCAGCGCGCCGACCGGATGGCGCGAATAGGGCGCATAGGCGCTCTCGCGCACTGCGATCAGTGCCGCGACGATCTCCTGTGGAATGGCGTCAGGCGTCATGGGCTCGCTCATGCCTCGTCCTCCCGGGCCGCGTCGTCGCGCAGTACGCTCTCCAGGGCGATCTCCATCATCTCGTCGAAGGTGCTCTGGCGCTCGGCGCTGGAGAGCGAATCGCCCCTGAGGATATGGTCCGAGACGGTGCAGACGGTGGCGGCCCGGGCGCCGAACTCGGCGGCGACGCCGTAGAGGCCGGCGGCCTCCATCTCCACGCCGACGATGCCGTAGCGCCTGAGTAGCGCGGCGGTCTCGGGGCGAGGGTCGTAGAAGAGATCCGCCGAGAAGAGGTTGCCGACCTTCGTCGCCACGCCGAGGCCTTGGGCGGCGTCGGCCAGGGCGCGCGTCAGGGCGAAGTCGGCGGTGGCGGCGAAGTCCATGCCGCCGAACCGGGTGCGGTTGACCCCCGAGTCGGTGCAGGCGCCCAGGCCGATCACCACGTCGCGTACCGCCACGTCATCGCGCACCGCGCCGCAGGAGCCGACGCGGATCAGCGTGCTGACATCGTACTCGGTGATCAGCTCCTTGGCGTAGATGGAGACCGAGGGGATGCCCATGCCATGGCCCATCACCGAGATCGGCCGGCCCCTGTAGCGCCCGGTATAGCCGGCCATGCTGCGCACCGTGTTGACCTGGCGGACCTCGTCCAGGAAGGTCTCGGCGATGTAGCGGGCGCGCAGCGGGTCGCCGGGCATCAGCACGGTATCGGCGAAGTCGCCGCGTTCGGCGTTGATATGGGGGGTTGCCATCAGTGGCCTCCCGTAGCGTTGGATAGCGTGGTGGAAGACGAGGCGGGCGGCAGGAAGCTGGCACCGTCGTCCATGGGCGCGAGGCCCAGGTGCGTGGCCAGGCTCTGGCCGATGTCGGCGAAGGTCTCGCGGGCACCCAGCGAGCCCGGGGCGAGGCCCGCGCCCAGCGCCAGCACCGGGACGTGCTCGCGGGTATGGTCGGTGCCCCTCCAGGTGGGATCGCAGCCATGGTCGGCGGTGAGGACCAGCAGGTCATCGTCGCGGAGCCTGTCCAGCAGCTCGGGCAGTCGGGCGTCGAAGGCCTCCAGGGCCGCAGCATAACCTGGCACGTCGCGGCGGTGGCCGTGGACCATGTCGAAGTCGACGAAGTTGGTCATGATCAGGCTGTGCTCGCCGGTATCCATCAGGGCCTCGAGGGTCGCATCCATCAGGGCGTCGTGGCCGCTGGCCTTCACCGTGCGCGTGATGCCGCAGTGGGCGTAGATGTCGGCGATCTTGCCGATGGCCACCACCGTGCCAGCGTCGTCATGCAGCTTCTGGAGCACCGTGGGGGCGGGCGGCTCGACGCTGTAGTCGCGGCGGTTGGCGGTGCGCGTGAAGCCCGCGGTGGCGTCGCCCACGAAGGGGCGCGCGATCACCCGGCCGATGTTGTACGGCTCGAGCAGGCGGCGGGCAACTTCGCAGAGCGCGTAGAGCCGCTCCAGGCCGAAGGCCTCCTCGTGGGCGGCGATCTGGAACACCGAGTCCGCCGAGGTGTAGACGATGGGCTTGCCGCTCGCCACATGCGCCTCGCCGAGCCGGGCGATGATCTCGGTACCGGAGGCGTGGCAGTCGCCGAGCACCCCGGGCAGCTCCGCCTCCTGCACTAGCACTTCGAGCAGCTCGGCGGGAAAGCTGTTCTTTTCCTCGAGGAAGTAGCCCCAGTGTGAGCGCACCGGTACCCCGGCGATCTCCCAGTGGCCCGAGGGGGTGTCCTTGCCCGAGGAGACCTCGGCGGCGTGGCCCCAGGCGCCGGTGACCGCGTCGGGCACCGCGACGCCCTCGGCCCAGTGGCCGGTGCTGGCGTGGTGGGCATGGAAGAGGCCCAGCCGGGCCAGGTGGGGCAGGTGAAGCGGCCCTTGGCGGCCCGCGCTGGGGCCTGTTTCGGGGCCCCTTGGAAGGTCGCAGTCGCCACGGGCGCAGGCGGCGGCGATATGGCCCAGGGTGTCGGCACCGGCGTCACCGAAGCGGGCGGCGTCGGGCGCCGCCCCGATGCCGAAGGAGTCGAGCACGAGCACGATGGCGCGGGTCATGGGGCCTCCCGACGGATGACGTCATGGATCAGGGATGGGGGCGTGGCGGGGGCGTCGCCGATCTGGATGGCCTCGCGGAGCTGTTGGGCGGCCCGGTCGGCGTCCGCGGCGCTGGCGGCATGAACCAGCGCCAGCGGGCGCTCGGCGTCCACGGTTTCGCCCAGGGAGGCAATGTGCGAAAGCCCGACCGCGGGGTCGATGGCCTCGCCGGGGGCGCGACGGCCGCCGCCCAGGGCCACCACGGCCAGGCCCAGGGCGCGAGTATCCATGGCCTGGACCCGGCCCGGGTGCTCGGCATGTACCGCGCGGGTTACCGGCGCCTCGGGCAGGTGGTGGTCGGGGCGCTCGAGCAGGTCGCTGGGCCCGCCGAGGCCCGCCACCATGCGGGAGAAGCGCTCGGCGGCCGCCCCCGAGGCCAGCGCCTCGTCGAGCCGCGCCATGGCGGCGTCCCGGGAATCGGCCAGGCGGCCGGCCAGCAGCAGCTCGGTGGCCAGGTCGCGGGTCACCGCCAGCAGGCGGCCGTGGCGCTTTTCGCCGCCGAGCAGGCGCAGCGCCTCGCGCACCTCGAGCGCATTGCCGGCGCAGGGGGCCAGCGGCTGGCTCATGTCGGTGACCAGTGCCGTCGTGCGGGTCCCGGCCTGGCTGGCTACCTCGGCGATGGTTTGCGCCAACGCTCTGGCGGCTTCCTCTGTGGGCATGAAGGCCCCGCTGCCGCACTTGACGTCCATCACCAGGGCATCAAGGCCACAGGCCAGTTTCTTGCCGAGGATCGAGCTGACGATCAGCGGCAGCGACTCCACGGTGGCGGTGACGTCGCGCACCGCATAGAGTCGCCGGTCGGCCGGCGCCAGGTCGGCGGTCTGGCCGATGATCGCCACGCCCACCTCCTTGACCAGCCGGCGGAAGGTGGCGGTGTCCGGGGTGACCGAGTAGCCGGGGATCGCCTCGAGCTTGTCCAGGGTGCCGCCGGTGTGGCCCAGGCCGCGGCCGGAGACCATCGGCACGTGACCGCCGCAGGCGGCGATCCAGGGGCCGAGCACCAGCGAGACGAGGTCGCCCACGCCGCCGGTGGAGTGCTTGTCGAGCACCGGCCCGGGCAGGTCGAGGCCGGACCAGTCGAGCACCTCGCCGGAGTCGCGGATCGCCTCGGTCAATGCCACTGTCTCCTCGGCCTCCATGCCCCGCAGGAACACCGCCATGGCCAGGGCACCCACCTGGGCATCCGAGAGGCTGCCGTCGGCGATGCCGGCCACCAGCTGCCGGATCGCGTCGCGGCCCAGCACGCGGCCATCACGCTTGGCGCGGATCAGCTCCTGGGGCAGCATCAGTAGCCGTCCTCGGGGCCGGCGTTGCCCTCGAAGGCGCCCAGGGTGAGGAGCAGGTCGTCGAGCAGGCCTGAGGCGCCGAAGCGGAAGTGTGCCGGGGTGAGCCAGTTGGCGCCCATGATGCGCTCGGCGAGCTGCAGGTAGGCCTGGGCGTCCTCGGTGGTGCGCACGCCGCCGGCGGCCTTGAAGCCGACGTCCTCGCCGCTGTCGCGGATCACCTCGAGCAGGATTTCGGCGGCCTCCAGAGTAGCGTTGACGGAGACCTTGCCGGTGGAGGTCTTGAGGAAGTCGGCGCCGCCCTCCACGGCCAGTTCGGCGGCGCGGCGGATCAGGGCCGGGTCCTTCAGCTCGCCGGTCTCCAGGATTACCTTGAGGGTGGCGTCGCCGCAGGCGGCCTTGCACATCTCGACCAGCTTCTGGCCCACGGCCTCGTCGCCAGCCATCAGCGCGCGGTAGGGGAAGACCACGTCGACTTCGTCGGCGCCGGAGGCTACCGCCTCGCGGGTTGCCCGGGCAGCGCGCATGACGTCATCGCCGCCGTCGGGGAAGTTGGTGACGGTGGCGATCTTCACGTTGTCGTTCAGGCGGTGGGCAGTCAGCGCCCGGCGGGCCGGGACGATGAACTGCGGGTAGACGCAGATCGCCGCCGGGGCGCCCATCGGCGTCTTGGCCCGCTGGCACAGCGCCTCGATGGTGGCATCGGTGTCGTCGTCGTTGAGGCTGGTGAGGTCCATCAGCGACAGGGCTTGGCGGGCGGCGCGTTGCAGATCGGTCATGACATGGTCCTATAGAAAAGAGTCCTGTAGAGAAGCCTGACGCCGCGGCCGGGGCCGCGGCGTCGCCGGTTCATGCCCCGAGGGCGATGAAGAAGCCGGCCAGGGTGGCGGACATCAGGTTGGAGAGGGTACCGGCCAGCACCGCCTTGAGGCCGAAGCGGGCGATCTCGTGGCGGCGGCTGGGGGCGATGCTGCCCAGCCCCCCGAGCAGGATGGCGATGGAAGAGAGGTTGGCGAAGCCGCACAGTGCGAACGATAGGATCGCCGCGGAATGCCCGGACAGGGCCTCCCCGGTGGCGGCTACCACCTGCTCGCCGTCCAGGTAGGGCGCCAGATTGATGTAGGCTACGAACTCGTTGACCACCAGCTTTTGGCCGATGAAGGAGCCGGCCAGGGTCGCCTCCTGCCAGGGCACGCCGAGCAGGAAGGCCAGCGGCGCGAACAGCCAGCCGAGCAGCATCTCCAGGCTCAGCGACTCCATGCCGAACCAGCCGCCCACGCCACCGAGGATGCCGTTGACCAGGGCGATCAGGCCGATGAAGGCCAGCAGCATGGCGCCGACGTTGGCGGCCAGCATCAGGCCGGAGCTGGCCCCGGAGGCGGCGGCGTCGAGCACGTTAGCGGGATGGTTTTCCTCTTCCTCGAGTCGCTCCTCGGCGGCGGAGACGCTGTCCTCGGGCGTCTCGGTCTCGGGCATCAGCAGCTTGGCGAACAGCAGCCCGCCGGGGGCGGCCATGAAGGAGGCGGCCACCAGGTACTCCATGGGGATACCCAGCGCCGCATAGCCGGCCAGTACCGAGCCGGCCACCGAGGCCAGGCCACCGCACATCACCGCGAACAGCTGCGACGGGGTCATCCGCGCGATGAAGGGCCGCACCACCAGCGGCGCCTCGGTCTGGCCGACGAAGATGTTGGCCGTGGCCGACAGCGACTCGGTGCGCGAGGTGCCGAGCGCCTTCTGCAGGGCGCCGCCGAGGATGCGGATGATCCACTGCATGACGCCGATGTAGTAGAGCACCGCGGTCAGCGAGGAGAAGAAGATGATCACCGGCAGCACCTTGAAGGCGAACACGAAGCCGGTGGACTCGACGTCGGCCAGGCTGCCGAACAGGAAGCCGATGCCGTCATTGGCGTAGAGCACCACCTGGCTGACCGCATCGGAGACGGTGGCGAGCACGGTCTGGCCGGCTGGCACGTAGAGCACGAAGGCGCCGATGCTGGCCTGGATGGCGAAGGCGCCGCCCACGGTGCGCAGTCGGATGGCGCGGCGATTGGAAGAGAAGATCAGGGCGATGGCGATCAGCGTCATCATCCCGACCAGGCTCATGAGGAGGGTCATGGGGCACCTATCTGGCTGGGCGGCCTGGGGCGGCAGGCATGCGGATGAGTGTAAGGTGAAATCTATAACATTCAGTGTTATTTTTCTAACATATTTCCATCATCGGGCCCTCAGGAGAGCCGCAGGAGATGAACGAACGCACTGCCCGGCGCCGCGCCCGGCTGAGTGATGCCCTGGCCCGCGGCGGGAGCCTGCGCCTGCAGGATGCCGCGGTGCTGTGCGGGGTGTCGGAGATGACCATTCGCCGCGACCTGGCCGCCGGGGAGGGCGGGCTGCGGCTGATGGGGGGCCACCTGGTGCGCAGTGACGACCCGCGCTATGCGCCGGTCTACGACCTGGCGGCCCAGCAGGACCGCCATGCCGAGGCCAAGCGCCGGCTCTGCCAGCGGGCGGCCCGCCGCATCGAGCCCGGCGACACCCTGTTCATCGACTGCGGCACGACGCTGATGCCGCTGGCCGCTGGCCTGCCGGCCGACCAGTCGCTGACCGTGGTGACCTATGCCCTGAACGTGGCCGATGCGGTGAGCGTGCTGCCCGGGGTGCGGCTGATCCTGCTGGGCGGGGTCTACCATGGCTCGTCGCGCTCCTTCGCCAGCGAGGCGATGGGCGATGCCATCCGGCACCTCGGTATCAACAAGGCCTTTCTCTCCGCGGCGGGCGTGCACCGGCAGAAGGGCCTGAGCTGCTTCCACTTCCATGAGGTGCTCCCCAAGCAGGCGGCGATCACCACCGCGGCGCATCGCCTGCTGGTGGTGGACGAGAGCAAGCTGGGGGTGATTCGGCCAGCGCGCTTCGCCGGGCTCGAGGAGGTCGACGAGGTGATCACCGATGGCACGCTCGCCGCGGAAGGCGGGCCGGCATGACGCCTGCCGCCGACACCTGCCGGGCTGTCAGGCTTCGACCGTATCCCCGGGCTACGTTGACAGTTTTTGGCGTGGATCAAGGCGAAGAGCACAGGGCATTGCTATGTTGGTTCTACAAGCCCCTGAACCTGCTGGAGAACGTCGATGCAAGCCGCAGATGTCATGACCCCCAACGTGATCACCGTCACCCCCGACAGTGAAGTCAGTGAGATCGCCAGCCTGCTGCTGGAACACGGCATCAGCGCCGTGCCGGTGGTGGATGCCGACGACAAGGTGCTCGGCATCGTCAGCGAGGGGGACCTGATGCGCCGGGTCGAGAACGACACCGACCAGCACAAGTCCTGGTGGCTGAAGCTCTTCAGCGGCGGCAATGCCGTGGACTACGTCAAGAGCCACGGCCGCAAGGCCAGCGAGATCATGACGCCGCATCCGCTCACCGTCACCGAGGACGAGCCGCTGCACCGCATCGCCTCGCTGCTCGAGAAGCGCCGCATCAAGCGGGTGCCGGTGGTGCGAGATGGCAAGCTGGTGGGCATCGTCAGCCGTTCCAATCTGCTGCGCGGCTTCTCGGTGAACCGCCAGCCTGCCGGTGGCGGTGATGACCGCGCGATCCGCGATGCCATCCTCAAGGAGGTGGACGAGCACACCGGGGTGATGGTCGACCGGCTCAACATCATCGTGGCCGAGGGCAAGGTGCAGCTCTGGGGGCTGGTGGACAGCAAGGAGCAGCGCCAGGCCGTGCAGGTCGCGGCGGAGAACATCGGCGGCGTGACGGAGGTGGAGAACAACCTGGGCTTCATGCCCCGGGGCATGGGCGGCTACTGAAGCCGCGGCGTCCCGGCGCATGCGACAGCGGGGCGGCCAGATGGCCGCCCCGCTTTCTTTAATGGTCAGGAACGATCGGGCGCGACACCCGCGCCCGGTGATGTGGTGTGGCGACTCAGTCGTTGGCGCCCTGCACCTTGGCTAGGGCCGTTTCCAGGCTCTCGAGGGTGCGCTCCGGATGGTGGAGCTTGTCGAGGCCGAACAGGCCGATGCGGAAGGCACGGTAGTCCTCGCCTTCGTCACACATCAGCGGGACCCCCGCGGCCACCTGGACACCGGCCGCCAGGAACTTGCCGACGATGCCCTCGTCCTCGGTGTAGCAGACCACCACGCCGGGCGCCTCGAACCCGGGAGCCGCCACGCTGAAAAAGCCGTGCTCGGCGAGCATCTCGCGCACCCGGCGCCCGACCTCCCACTGCTCGTCACGCACCTTGTCGAGGCCGTATTGCTGGGTCTCGCGCATCACGTCGCGCAGCTGGCGCAGGCCGTCGGTGGGCAGAGTAGCGTGATAGGCGTGGCCCCCGGCTTCGTAGGTTTCCATGATCGACAGCCACTTCTTCAGGTCGCAGGCGAAGCTGGTGCTGGTGGTCTCCTCGATGATCTCCCGGGCCTGACGGGAGAGCATCACCATGCCGCAGCAGGGGCTGGCGCTCCAGCCCTTCTGCGGGGCACTGACCAGCACGTCGACGCCGATGTCCTGCATGTCGATCCAGAGGGTGCCGGAGGCGATGCAGTCGAGCACGAAGAGCCCGCCCTGCTCGTGGATGGCGTCGGCGATCTGGCGCAGGTAACCGTCCGGCAGCAGCATGCCCGAGGCGGTTTCCACGTGGGGAGCGAAGACGATATCGGGCTGCTGGTCATGGATAGACGCGACCACTTCCTCGATAGGGGGCGGGCCGAAGGGCGCGGTCGGGTCATCCTCGTCGAGGCGACGCGCCTTGAGTACGCTGACCTCGGAGGGGATCTTGCCCATCTCCAGTATTTGGCTCCAACGATAGCTGAACCAGCCGTTGCGGATCACCAGGCAGCGACGCTCCTTGGCGAACTGGCGTGCCACGGCCTCCATGCCGAAGGTCCCGCTGCCGGGAACGATCACCGTCGAGTGGGCGTGGTACGCCTCCTTCAAGGTGGAGGAGACGTCGCGCATCACACCTTGGAAGCTCTTTGACATGTGGTTCAGTGCGCGATCGGTGTAGACCACCGAGTACTCGAGCAGTCCATCCGGGTCGACATCGGGTAGCAGTCCGGCCATTTCGTTCTCCGTGTTGGGGGGCAGGGCCTGTCGTGAACAGGCCGCTCGTCTCCAGAGGATATTCCGATTCCCGGTGTCGGGCCAGCGACGCGGTCAACCCTGGGCTCGCCGGGCTGCGGATCCAAGGTGAGGCGCGCGCTCAGCCCTGCTGCGCGGCCTGGATGGCGGTTAGGGCGATGGTGTAGACGATGTCGTCGACCAAGGCCCCACGGGAGAGGTCATTCACCGGCTTGTTGAGCCCCTGCAGCATGGGGCCGACGCTGACCACCCCGGCGCTGCGCTGCACCGCCTTGTAGGTGGTGTTGCCGGTGTTGAGGTCGGGGAAGATGAAGACCGTGGCGCGCCCCGCCACCGGGGAGTCGGGGGCCTTCTGGCGGCCCACGCTCTCGATGGCGGCGGCATCGTACTGCAGCGGGCCGTCGATGCACAGCGACGGTTCGCGCTCCCGGGCGATGCGCGTGGCCTCGCGGACCTTATCGACGTCGGCGCCGCTGCCAGACTCGCCGGTGGAGTAGCTGATCATGGCCACTCGGGGCTCGATGCCGAAGGCCGCGGCGGAGCGGGCGCTCTGGATGGCGATCTCGGCCAGGGCTTCGGCGTCCGGATCCGGGATCACCGCGCAGTCGCCATAGACCACCACCTGCTCGGGCAGCAGCATGAAGAAGATCGACGATGCCTTCCGATAGCCCGGCGCCGTGCGGATCAGCTGGAAGGCCGGGCGCACGGTGTTGGCGGTGGTATGGATCGCCCCGGAGACGAGGCCGTCGACCTCGTCCTCGGCCAGCATCATGGTGCCGAGCACCACGTTGTCCTGTAGCTGCGACGCGGCCGTCAGCGCATTGAGCCTGTCGGGACGGCGCTTGACCATCGGCTTGACGTAGGAGAGGCGGATCTCGGCCGGATCGAGGATCTCGAGGCCCTCGGGCAGTTCGATGCCGCGCTGGCGGGCGACGTCCTCGACCTCCTCGCGCTTGGCCAGCAGCACACAGCACGCAATGCCGCGCCGCTGGCAGATCACGGCGGCTTCCACGGTGCGCGGCTCGCTGCCCTCGGGCAGCACGATGCGCTTGCCCGCCTGCTGCGCCGTCTTCACCAGCTGGTGGCGGAAGGCGGCGGGGGAGAGACGGCTTGGATAGCCGCGACTGAGGTTCTCCTTGAGCCACTGCAGGTCGAGGTGGCCGGCGACGAAGCGGGTCACCTGCTCGGCCCGCTCCGGGTCGTCGATGGGGATGTCGTTGGCCATGCGATCGAGGCGCTGGGCCGTGGCGAAGCTGTCGGAGTCCACCGCCATCACTGGCAGGCCGCTGCGCAGCGCGGGGCGGCAGAACTCGATCATGGCCTCATCCGGCAGCTCGCCATGGGTCAGCAGGATGCCCGCCAGCGGCACGCCGTTCATGGTCGCGAGCGCCGCGGCAAGCAGGATGTCGTCGCGGTCGCCGGGGGTGACCAGCAGGCGGCCGGGGCGGAACACGTGCAGGGCATGGGAGGCGCTACGCGCACACAGGCTGGTGCCCAGCACACGACGGCTGGCGGCCTCGCCCTCGTGCAGGAAGCGTGCCTCCAGGGCGCGGGCGACGTCCAGTACCCGCGGGGCGGAGAGGGCCGCATGCCAGGGCACGGCGCCGATCAGTTGGAAGCGCTCGCCGCCCAGGGCCGGCAGGTAGCGGCGCAGGCGGGCGATCAGCTGCGCGTCACGCTGGGCGGTGAGCTCCGGGGCCGCTAGGGGCGTGTGGCTGTCGCCGTTCGGCAGCGGGCGCAGCCGCATCAGGATACAGCCCAGGGTGCGCGGCGAGTCCACGCCATCGAAGGCCTGGGCATGCATGTCGAGCCGCTCGGCCAGCTCCTGGGGGGCGCTCAGGTCACCGTCGGCGACCAGGATGATGCGCGCATTGAGGGCATGCGCCAGCTGAGCATTGAGCTGGGTCGCATAGCTGCTGTGCTGGCTGGGCGCGAGCCCCTCGATCACCACCAGCTCGGGGGCCTGGCCGGCGTCCGGGGAGGCGACCCGGGCATGGCGCTCCACGGCCTCCTCCATCAGCTCGTCGCTGCTGTCCTCGCGCAGCAGGCGCTCCAGCCGTGCCTGGGAGAGCGGCTCGGGAGGCGACAGGCCCAGGGTGCTGGTGGCCAGGGCACAGGATCGGTCCGGCCCGTTGCCGTTGAGTTCGTCTTGCCGGAACGGCTTGAGAAAGCCGGCCTTGAGCCCGAGGGTATCCAGGGCGCGTATCAGCCCGAGGCAGGCCGAGGTCAGGCCCACGCCGCTGTCGGTGGGCACCAGCAGCAGGTTGCGGGGCTCGGGACGGTGATCAAGTGGCGTCATACGGGTGCTCCTGCAGCAGCTGGCGGGTTTCCTCGGCGATGCGGCCTTCCTCATCGGTGGGGATGACCCATAGCTGGGGTCCGCCCTGGTCGAGGTCGATGCGGCCTTCGCGGCCGCCCACGGTGGCGGCGTTGGCCTTGGCGGCCAGCCGCAGGCCGAAGTGGGGCAGCTGTTCGATGACCCGCGCGCGTACGGCGCTGGCATTCTCGCCAATGCCTGCGGTGAAGGCGATGCCATCCAGGCGGGGCAGCGTGCAGGAGAGGGCCGCCAGGGACTTGGCCACGCGGTAGCAGAACACCTCGATGGCTAACTCGGCGCCCGCATGATGCTCGGCGGCGGCCTGTTCGAGACGGTGCATGTCGTTGGAGAGGCCGGAGAGTCCCAGTAGGCCACTCTCCTTGTTGAGCAGGGTATCGATGCGCTCCAGCGACCAGCCCAGCTGGCGGGCCAGGTGGGCATGCAGGCCCGGGTCCACGTCGCCGCTGCGGGTGCCCATCACCAGCCCCTCCAGGGGCGTCAGCCCCATGCTGGTATCGACGCTGTGTCCCTGCCAGACCGCACAGGTGGAGCAGCCATTGCCCAGGTGGGCGATGAGCCAACCGCCATGGAGCCGCCCACTGAGGGCATCGAGCCGGGCACTCACATAGGCGTGGCTGCTGCCATGGAAGCCATAGCGGCGGATGCCGTGGTTGCGATAGAGCCCTTCCGGCAGCGCATACCGATAGGCACGAGGGGGTAGGGTCTGGTGGAAGGCGGTATCGAAGACCGCCACCTGAGGCAGGTCGGGGAAGAGCTCCAGGGTCGCCTTGACCCCCGCCAGGTTGGCCGGGTTGTGCAGCGGGGCCAGGGCCGTGGTCGCCTTGATGGCCGCCACTACGACATCGTCGATTCTTGCCGCTTGGGTGAACTGTTCGCCGCCATGGACGATGCGATGTCCCACCGCCACGGGGTGCAACCCCTCCAGGCGCTCGAAGATGGCCGCCATGGCCTCGGTGTGGCTGGCGCCATGCAGGGGGCATGAGAATTCATGGCCGGCGCCGTCGACCCCGGTGAGACGCGCCTCCTCGCCGCCCAGGCGCTCGGCCAGGCCGGCCAGGCGAGGCTGGTCGGGAGAGGTGGAGACGAGGGCGAACTTGATGGACGAGGAGCCGCAGTTGAGTACCAGTATCGGGTCGTTCATGGCGCGTCCTGTCAGGGGTGTCGGGGGCGCGGGCGTTGCGGCCAGGGGGTGCCTGGCGAATGGCCCTCGGGCAAGGGGAATCTAGCATGTTGCAGTGCGGGATGCAGTGACCTGGACGGCTTGATGCCGGGCACCCTGCCGTCTCCCTCTCCCCTGGCAGGGCGCTGGCGGCGGAACATCTTGCACTTTGGTCGAAGCTGTACCAGAATGAATCCTGTATAAGGAAACACTGTTTCCTAACTGGGAGGTTCACCATGAAGACCATCACGATTTCCGCCGTCTCCGCCGCCCTGCTGCTGGCCGCGGCCACCGCTCATGCCCAGGGCAGCCCGATGAACTACCAGCCGAGCCCGTACCTCGGCGGTGACGCCATGTTCTGGGAACTCGACCCCGATGAAGGTGGCAGCTTCGATAGCACCGGCCTGCGCCTGCGCGGTGGCGTAGCGTTCAACGACTATTTTGGTCTCGAGGGCCATCTCGGTACCGGTGGCTCCGACGGCCCGGCCGAGCTGGATTACCTGGCCGGCGTCTATGCCAAGGGGACCCTGCCAATCGCCCCGGAATTCCGCCTCTACGGCCTGGCGGGCTTCAGCGAGGTAGATTTCGACACCGATGACGAGAGCGACTTCTCCTACGGCGCCGGGGCCGAGTTCGACGTGGCGCCCAACCTCGCCGTGGGAGCCGACTACATGCGCTACCTGGACGAGTCGAACTACACCTTCGACGCCGCCAGCCTCGGGATGACGTTCCGCTTCTGATCTCCGGGCAGGTTCCACGCCGCCATGCCCTGAAATGCGCCCCCGCCGGGTTTCCAGCGGGGGCGCTTGTCGTTGGAGGATGCCGCGCCCGTCCCGCAGCCACCTGTCTGCATCGCGTCAGCGGGCCGGTACTGGCCTGACATGGCCGTGGAGGTGAGTGCCCGGATGGGTTCGTAAGGCACCACGGGCGTCGACGACAAAGTGGGCAAGCCAATCAAAGGGAGATGGCCATGAAGACGTCAGTCATTGGCGCCGCATCCTTGGCAGCGCTGCTTTTCACCGGGGCAGTTCAGGCGCAGAGCGGGCCCTTGGCCTACCAGCCGACCACCTATGCGGGTGTCGATGCCATGTTCTGGGAGCTCGACCGGCGTGGGTACCGCGATGGCCTCGACAGCGTCGGTGTGAGGTTACGTGGTGGCGTCGAACTCAACGATTACCTGGCCATCGAGGGACATCTGGGCACCGGCGGGTCCGATGGCCCGGCGAACCTCGACTATCTTGCCGGGGGCTATGTCAAGGGCATGCTGCCGATCACCCCGGAGTTCAAGGTCCATGGTGTGCTGGGGGCCACTGAAGTGGAGTTCGACGGGACGAGGGACAGCGAGAGTGATGTTTCCTACGGTGCCGGTGCCAGCTATGACGTGACACCGAACCTGGCCATCGGTGCAGACTACATGCACTATCTGGACACGTCCGATATCGACTTCGAGGCGGTCAGCCTCGGCCTGACTTTTCGGTTCTGACTCGCGCGGGCGCCCGGGTCGGCATATCATTTGGAGAATGTCCCGTTGCTACCAAGTAGCAACGGGACATTCCGTTTTCAAGGCCCGCGTCGAGCCTTATACCTCCCGGTAGAGCTCGCTGCCTTCGCGGCGGAACTTCTCGGCCTGCTCCTCCATGCCCTTCATGACGGCGTCCTGATCGCCGTCCAGGCCATGTTCGCTTGCATAGTCACGTACCTCCTGGCTGATCTTCATCGAGCAGAACTTGGGCCCGCACATGGAGCAGAAGTGGGCCACCTTGGCCGAGTCCTTGGGCAGGGTCTCGTCGTGGTATTCCCGGGCGGTGTCCGGGTCGAGGCCTAGATTGAACTGGTCTTCCCAGCGGAACTCGAAGCGCGCCTTGGAGAGCGCGTTGTCACGGCGCTGGGCGGCCGGGTGGCCCTTGGCGAGGTCGGCGGCGTGGGCGGCGATCTTGTAGGTGATGATGCCGGTCTTGACGTCGTCCTTGTTGGGCAGGCCCAGGTGCTCCTTGGGAGTCACGTAGCAGAGCATGGCGCAGCCGTACCAGCCGATCATCGCCGCGCCGATGCCGGAGGTGATGTGGTCGTAGCCGGGCGCGATGTCGGTGGTCAGCGGCCCCAGGGTGTAGAAGGGCGCCTCGTCGCACTCGGTGAGCTGCTTGTCCATGTTCTCCTTGATCAGGTGCATGGGCACATGGCCGGGACCCTCGATCATCACCTGGACGTCGTGCCGCCAGGCGATATGGGTCAGCTCGCCCAGGGTCTCCAGTTCGGCGAACTGCGCCTCGTCGTTGGCGTCCGCCACCGAGCCCGGGCGCAGGCCGTCGCCCAGCGAGAAGGCCACATCATAAGCCTTGCAGATCTCGCAGATCTCCTCGAAGTGGGTGTAGAGGAAGCTCTCCTGGTGATGGAAGAGGCACCACTTGGCCATGATCGACCCGCCACGGGAAACGATGCCGGTGACCCGCTTGGCGGTCAGCGGCACGTAGCGCAGCAGCACCCCGGCGTGGATGGTGAAGTAGTCCACGCCTTGCTCGGCCTGCTCGATCAGGGTGTCGCGGAACACCTCCCAGGTCAGGTCCTCGGCCACGCCGCCCACCTTCTCCAGCGCCTGGTAGATGGGCACGGTGCCGATGGGCACCGGGGCGTTGCGGATGATCCACTCGCGGGTCTCGTGGATGTTCTGCCCGGTGGAGAGGTCCATGATGGTGTCCGACCCCCAGCGGATCCCCCAGGTCATCTTGTCGACCTCGTCCTCGATGGAGGAGGTGACCGCCGAGTTGCCCAGGTTGCCGTTGATCTTCACCAAGAAGTTGCGACCGATGATCATCGGTTCGGATTCCGGGTGGTTGATGTTGCAGGGGATGATGGCCCGCCCCGCCGCGACCTCGGCGCGCACGAACTCCGGGGTGATCTCTTCGGGCAGCCGGGCACCGAAGCTCTCGCCGGGGTGCTGGTGGCCCAGGATGCGCTCCACCTCTGCCGTCCCCTGGGCTTGTCGACGTTGATTTTCCCGGATGGCGATGAACTCCATCTCCGGGGTGATGATGCCCTGGCGGGCATAGTGCAGCTGGGTGACGTTCCCTGCCTGGCCGTCTTGTGAAGGGCGTGCGCGACGCGGCGTGCGGGTCAGGTCGAAGCGAAGCGGGGCGAGCAGCGGGTCGTTGGCCCGGCGCCGGCCGTAGTCGCTGGTGGGGCCGTCGAGGAGTTCGGTATCGTCGCGCGCCTCGATCCAGGCGTGGCGCAGCGCGGGCAGGCCGCGGCGCAGGTCGATCTCGGCCGCCGGGTCGGTGTAGGGGCCGGAGGTGTCGTAGACCAGCAGCGGCGGGTTCTCCTCATAGGCGCCGGAGGTCCTGGTGGGCGAGAGCGATATCTCGCGGAACGGGACCCGGATGTCGGGGCGTGAGCCCGTCACAAAGATCTTGCGCGAGCCGGGCAGCGGCTGGACGGCGGCCGCGTCGACGCGGGCGGTCTCGGCGAGGAAACGGGCGGTCTTGCTCATGGTGTTCTCCCTTGAGGGTTTTGCGATTGTCAGGGAGGACAGCAGGGAGGACAGGGGCCGCCAGGCGTGGGGTGCCATGGAGGCGTGTCGCTTGATCCCTACGCTGGTCCTAGCCAGTTCAGGTTCAACGGGATCCATGCTCGAAAGCGCATGATCTCAGCCGTCTTCAACGGCACCCCGTCAAGCGAGGTTCTACTGTAGCAGGAAGAGACACCATTGCCAGCCCGGCAAGGCGGGCTATCGGGTCTCCGTGGCGATCAATAGAGCCGGAAACGCTTGAAGTCGGGGCGGCCCTCGGCCTCCTCCGGGGTCTTGCGGTAGCGCTTGTATTCCCACTGGTACTGGGCCGGGTCCAGGGCAATGGCGGCCTCCACGCTGGCATTGACGCCGGTGGCTGAGGTGACCTCGTCAGGGTCGTAGACCCGCGCGTCGGCGGCCAGGAAATGCAGGGCGAAGCCCTTGCCGGGCAGACGCAGCGCCACCCCGGTGACGACCCGCGCCTCGGTGCGCGCCACCAGCTTGGGCAGCAGGGTGGCGGTGTAGGCGAGCCGGCCAAAGAAGGGCGCGAACACGCCACTGCCCCAGTCGGGCTCCTGGTCGGGCAGGATGCCCACGGCCTCGGAGCGCTTGAGCGCCTTGAGCAGGGCGGCCACGCCGCGGGAGTTGGTGGGCACCAGGCTCGCCCCCTGGCGTTCGCGGCCCTGGCGGATGATCGGGTCCAGCGGGGCGAGCTTGGGGGGCTCGTACATGGCGGTGAAGGGGAAGTGGCCGGAGAGCCAGAAGTTGAGCACCTCCCAGTTGCCGAAGTGGGGGGCCAGCACGATGACGCCGCGCCCCTCGGCGCGGGCCTCGTCGAGCAGCTCGCGGCCGTGGACCTTGAGGATCGAGGCCTCGACGCGGTCGGGGTCGCCCATCCAGGCGAAGCCCAGCTCGAGCATGGTGGCGGTGGAGTGAGTCAGGCTCTGCCGGGAGAGCTGGCGACGTTCGGCCGGGCTGCGGGAGGGGTAGACCTCGGCCAGGTTGGTGCGGGTGACCCGACGCTCCCGGCGGCTCAGCTGCTCCACCAGCGGGCCGACCAGTCGGGCCAGCCGCCACAGGGTGGCGAGGCGGCGACCGGCGAGGCGGCGCCACAGGGTGGCGATGGCACGGGCCTGGAGGGTACTCCAGCTGGACTCACCTCTTGCCATGGATCAGACCCACCAGCTGTCCACGTTGTCCGGCGCACGCTGCTCGTTGAGGGCCTTGAGCCCCTTCACGCAACGGATCACCAGCCACACCACCGCGGCCAGCCAGGTGAGAAAGCCGATGAGGACCAGGGTCAGCAGGCCGGAAATGCCGAAGTAGAGCAGGGCGATCCAGAAGGTCCGGATCTGGTAGCGATAATGCTCGTCGAGCCACGCCGGCCCCTTGCCGCGGTAGACATAGGCGATCACCACGCCGACCAGCGAGGTGAGGCCGCCGGTGATCATGCCGGCCAGGTGCAGCACGTACACCACTATGGGAAGGGTCGTGTCGGGGGCGGAGCCCCGTTTGGCAATGGCGCGGTCGTCGTCCTGTGGCAGCTGGTCGTTCATGGGGCGTCCTCGTAGAGCGAATCGCTGACGCCAATCATACCGGTCGAGGACGACAATGCCACCGGGCCTCAGTCGGTCCGGGGCTTCACGGGGCGGCTGAGTTCCAGCAGGTTGCCGTCCGGGTCGCGCAGGTAGAGCGAGGTGATCTCGCCGGTGGCGCCCTGTCGGGCCACCGGGCCGAGTTCCACCTCGACCTCCAGCGCCTCCAGATGGCGCTGGACCTCGTCGAGCGGCAGCAGGCTACGCAGGCAGAGATCCAGGCTGCCGGGCGTGGGCGTGGCGGCCCGCGGGGTGACGTCGGTGGCGGTCCAGTGCAGGCGTAGGGCGACATCGCCCAGCATCAGGTCGACGCGCTCGCGGTCGCGGTAGCGCACTTCCAGTCCCAGCACCCGTGAGTAGAAGTCCACGGCACGGGAAATGTCGGTCACGGTGATGACCAGATGGTCCAGACCTGACAGCATTCGGGTCTCCTTGCGGGGTTCTGGAGAGAGCAGGATACGATGATGCTGACTTGTCCGCTATGTACGTCCACCGACACCGGGTACTTTCATCGTGATGGCCGGCGCGACTACCACCGCTGTCGGCACTGTGCGCTGGTGTTCGTGCCTCCCGACCAGCGGCTCGGACCGGCAGCGGAGCGGGCGGTCTACGACCGGCACCAGAACGCCCCGGACGACCCCGGCTATCGCCGCTTCCTGTCACGGCTCTTCGACCCGCTACGCGAGCGGCTGCCGCCCGGCGCCCGAGGGCTCGACTTCGGTGCCGGCCCCGGGCCGACCCTGTCGGTGATGTTCGAGGAGGCGGGGCACCCCATGGCAATCTATGACCCCTTCTACGCGCCGGATGCCAGCGTGCTGGTAGGCGAATACGATTTTATCACCGCCACCGAGGTGGTCGAGCATCTGTTCGAGCCCGGTCGGGAACTGGCGAGACTGACCGATATGCTTCCGTCCGGCGGCTGGCTGGGGCTGATGACCAAGCGCGTCACCGACCACCAGGCCTTCACGCGCTGGCACTACATCCTCGATCCCACCCATGTTGCCTTCTTCAGCGAGGCGACCTTCGTGTGGCTGGCCGGCCACCTGGACATGCGGGTCGAGTTTTCTGCGGCGGACGTGGCACTGCTGCAGCGTCGATAAATCGATTGACTCGCCGTCGGCCGGGAGTATGATTCGCGCGCTCACGATGCCGCGAGCAGGCGCTCCACGGCACTCTCTGCCACGCTTCTCCCTTATCACCTGCTGCTGTGAGGCCCTTCATGTCACGGCAATTGCTGGCCATGGCCCTGGCCCCCCTGCTGGGGCTCTTCATCCTCGGGATCGGCAATGGCTTTTTGGCCACGGTGATCACCCTGCGCCTGGACGCTGCCGGCGAGTCGCCGGTGGTGATCGGCTGGGTCTCCTCGGCCTACTTCATCGGCCTGGCGGTGGGCGCCATGCTCAACGACCGCCTGCTGCTGCGCATCGGCCATATCCGCGCCTACGGCAGCTTCGCCTCGCTGGTAGCGGTGACGGTGCTGCTGCAGGGGCTGGTGGCCGAGCCCTGGGCCTGGTTCGCCCTGCGCCTGGTCGGCGGCTGGGCCACGGTGGGCGTCTACCTGGTGATCGAGAGCTGGCTGCTGGCCTCTGGCGATGCCAGGGTGCGCGGCCGGCTGCTGGCGCTCTACATGATCTCGCTCTATGCCGCCGGCGTGCTCGGTCAGCTGCTGCTCGGCGTCACCGAGGCCATGGGCGGGGCGGCGTCGTTCATGGTGATCGGCATGCTGGCCTCGCTCTCGGTGCTGCCCATGGCGATGATCCCGCGGGTCTCGCCGCTGATCGAGAAGGCCGAGCCGCTCTCGCCGCTGCGCCTGATCACCCTGACCCCTACCGGGGTGATGGGCAGTTTCGGCTCGGGGTTGCTGGTCGCGGCCGTCTATTCCCTGCTGCCGCTCTACCTCCAGCGCACCGGCCTTTCGGTCGACCGGATCGGGCAGATGATGGCGGTGGTGGTGCTCGGTGCCATGCTGCTGCAGTATCCGGTGGGGCGCTGGTCGGACCGCCATGATCGCCAGCAGGTACTCATCCTGATCGGGGCCTTCTGCACGCTGATCTCCGCGGCGGTGCTGTGGCTGCCGATGAATTCGTGGCTCCTGGCCGGGCTGCTGTTCCTGCTCGGCGGAGGCGTCTTCTCGCTGTATCCGGTGGCGGTGGGCCATGCCGCCGACCGTGCCCCGGCCGGTGCCCTGGTGCGCATGAGCCAGGGCCTGCTGCTGATCAACGCCATCGGTTCGGCGCTCAGCCCACCGCTGATCTCGCCGGTGATGGGCGTGCTGGGCGATGCCGGCCTGTTCTGGGCTTTCGGTGCCGTCGGTGTCTTCCTGGTGGCCTTCTTCGTTTGGCGGCGCAGCGTGCGTCCGGCACCGTTGCCGGTGGCGCCCTTCCATGCCAGTACGCCGATGTCGGCGGCAGGCGCCGAGCTCGCCGTCACCGAGGAATGGGTCCAGGGGGCCCTGGAGCACGAGCACGTGGAGGACCTCTCCGGGGCCGTGTCCGAGGTGGAGGTGGCCGAGCCGCTGGTGGGGCCACCACCGCGCGACGAGGCCCGTATCGCCTACTTCGACGAGCCTGAGGAGACTAAGACTTTGGGATAATAGCCAGCGAAAAGTAGTGAATCTACTATCGCCGTTATCATTTTCCCCGAGGTGACCCATGGCCCCCTATGCCGCCCCCGTCCGCGACGTCCGCTTCGTGCTGGAGGAGATGCTCGAGCACGGCTCGCTCGCCCTGCCTGGCTTCGAGGAGGCCAGCCCTGACCTGGTGGAGGCCGTGCTGGAGGAGGCTGCCAGGCTGGCCGGCGAGATGTGGGCGCCGCTCAACGCCAGCGGTGACCGCCAGGGCTGCATCCGCCGCGACGACAGCGGCGTGACCGTTCCCGACGGCTTTATCGAGGCCTATCGCGCCTACGCCGAGGGCGGCTGGAACGGCATCGGCGTCAGTGAGGCGCTGGGCGGCCAGGGCCTGCCCGAGGTGGTGGCCAGCGCTGTCCAGGAGATGCTCCACGGCGCCAACATGGCGCTGGGCCTGTGCCCGATGCTCACCGCCGGGGCCATCGAGGCCCTGGCCCACCACGGCAGCGAGGCGCAGCAGGCCATTTACCTGCCGAAGCTGGTGGATGGCAGCTGGACCGGCACCATGAACCTCACCGAGCCCCAGGCGGGCTCGGATCTCTCCAAGGTGCGCACCCGTGCCGTGCCCCAGGAGGACGGCAGCTACCGGCTCTTCGGCCAGAAGATCTATATCACCTGGGGCGAGCACGACGCCGCCGAGAACATCATCCACCTGGTATTGGCGCGCAAGCCCGATGCCCCGGAAGGCAACAAGGGGATCTCGCTGTTCCTGGTGCCGAAGTACTTGGTGTCTGAGCCCCTGGTCAACGCCGATGGCACCCTGGGCGAGCGCAACGACGTCACCTGCGCTTCCATCGAGCACAAGCTGGGCATCCACGGCTCGCCCACCTGCACCCTGAGCTTCGGCGAGAACGACGGCGCCATCGGCTATCGGGTGGGCGAGGAGGGCCGCGGCCTCAACCACATGTTCACCATGATGAACGAGGCGCGCCACAAGGTGGGAATCCAGGGCATCGGCGTGGCCGAGCGGGCCTGTCAGCACGCCTTCGCCTACGCCCTGGACCGGACCCAGGGCCGCAGCCCGCGCTCCGGCCGCAGCGACTGCCCCATCAGCGATCACCTCGACGTGCGGCGCATGCTGCTCTCCATGCGCGCCCGTACCGACGCCCTGCGCGTCCTGGCGCTCTATTGCGCCTCCCTGCTCGATGTGGCCCGCCACGCCGCCGACGAGAGCGAGCGCGCCGCCGCCCAGGCGCGGGTCGACGTGCTGATCCCGGTGGTCAAGGCCTTCTCCACCGACCAGGCCGTGGAGATCGCCTCGCTGGGCGTGCAGGTGCACGGCGGCATGGGCTACATCGAGGAGACCGGCGCCGCCCAGCTGCTGCGCGACGCCCGCATCGCCCCCATTTACGAGGGCACCAACGGCATCCAGGCCCTGGACCTGGCCGGCCGCAAGCTGCAGCGCAATGGCGGCGCGGCGCTGGCCAGCCTGATCGACGACGTTGAGGCCACCGCCGCGACGCTCGAGGAGAACGCCGAGCTGGCCGCGCTGGGCGAGAGCCTGGCCGCGGGCGCCGCGGACCTGCGCGCCGCCATGTCGCGAGTGCTTGAGGCGGGCGCCGACCCCGAGCGCGGCGCCGATGCCGTCCAGGCCTATGCTACCCCTTTCCTGTCGCTGGCTGGCCACGTGCTGTGCGCCTGGCAGATGGGCCGGGCGGCGCTGGCGGCTAGCGCCGCCCAGGCCGCTGGTAGCGACGACCCGTTCTATCGGGCCAAATGCCAGAGCGCCGACTACGCTATTCGCCAATGGCTACCGGTGGGCCGCGCCCAGCGGGCGGTGATCGAGGCCGGCATGGCGAGTCTCGCCGCCTTCGACGCGGCCACCCAGTGATCTTCCCGCCGCCGGCCTCGCGCCGGCGGCGTGCTTTTCAGACCACGCTACGGAGTCAACCATGAGCCAGAGCATCTTCGAGCAGGGCCTCCCCAGGACCCCCGCCAACTTCGTGGCGCTCTCGCCACTGACCTTCATCGAGCGTACCGCCTCGGTCTATCCGGATTATCCCGCGGTGGTCCACGGCGAGACCCGCCGCGATTGGGGCACCACCTGGGAGCGCTGCCGGCGGCTCGCCTCGGCGCTGGAGCAGCGCGGTATCCGGCCCGGCGAGACGGTGGCCGCCATGCTGCCTAACGTGCCGGCGATGTTCGAGGCTCACTTCGGGGTGCCCCTGGCCGGCTGCGTGCTCAACACCCTGAACATCCGCCTGGACGCCGAGGCCATCGCCTACATGCTCGAGCACGGCGAGGCCAGCGCAATCCTCGTCGACCCCGAGTTCAGCGATGTCATCGAGGCCGCGGTGGCCAAGCTCGAGAACAAACCCTTGATCATCGACGTGGCGGACGCGCAGTTCGTGCCCGATGGTCGAGCCATTGGTGATCTCGAGTACGAGGCGCTGCTGGCGGAGGGCGATCCCGCCTATCCCTATCGGCTGCCCGAGGACGAGTGGCAGGCGATTTCGCTCAACTACACCTCCGGAACCACCGGCAAGCCCAAGGGCGTGGTCTATCACCATCGCGGCGCCTATCTGAATGCCACCAGCAATATCCTGGTGTGGGCGATGCCCCACCATCCGGTCTACCTCTGGACCCTGCCGATGTTCCACTGCAACGGCTGGTGCTTCCCCTGGACCATCGCCGCCGCCGCCGGCACCAACGTCTGCCTGCGCAAGGTGGAGGCGAAGAAGGTGATGGACCTGATCGCTGACGAGCAGGTGAGCCATTTCAGCGGCGCGCCCATCGTGCTCAACGGCCTGGTCAACCTGCCCGCGGAGGATAAGCGCGCCTTCGACCACCCGGTCAAGGTCACCACCGCGGGGGCGGCGCCACCCGCCTCGGTGATCGCCGGCGTGGAGAAGCTCGGCATCGACGTGACCCACGTCTACGGCCTCACCGAGGTCTACGGCCCGGTGACCTCCTGTGCCTGGCGTGAGGCCTGGGATGAGCTGCCGATGGAAGAGCGGGCCAGGATCAAGTCCCGTCAGGGGGTTCGCTACCCCATGCTGGAGGCGCTCTGCGTGGCCGACCCCAACACCCTGGAGCCGGTGCCCAAGGACGGCCAGACCCTCGGCGAGATCCTGATGCGTGGCAACAACGTGATGAAGGGCTATCTGAAGAACGAGGCGGCCACCGAGCAGGCCCTGGAGGGCGGCTGGTACCATACCGGCGACCTCGCCGTGTGGCATGCCGACGGCTACCTCGAGATCAAGGACCGCTCCAAGGACATCATCATTTCCGGCGGCGAGAACATCTCCACCATCGAGGTGGAGGACACCATCTATTCGCACCCAGCGGTGGAGGAGGCCGCGGTGGTGGCCAAGCCCGACGAGAAGTGGGGCGAGATTCCTTGTGCCTTCGTCAAGCTCAAGGTCGGCTATGGCGAGGTCACCGAGCAGGAGATCATCGACCACTGCCGGGCGCACCTGGCGCACTTCAAGGCGCCGAAGGCGGTGATCTTCAGCGAGCTGCCCAAGACCTCCACCGGCAAGATCCAGAAGTTCGTGCTGCGCGAAGAAGCGCGCAAGTAGGAACGATGCTCCCATTGCGATGGCCTTGGCCGGCTATGACATGGGCAGAGGCGCAGGGGTTTGTGGGAGCGATGCTTGCATCGCGATGGGTCTGGCGGAGCACTGAGGCCCTCTTCGGGGTCAAGGCCCTCTTCAGGCTTGTCGCCGGAAAAAGCTTCGAGCGACAGTCCATGGCAGATCAAGACAAATCATCAGGAGAGTGCAATGAGTGATCAACCGATCGGCGTGGTCGGCGCCGGCACCATGGGCCAGGGCATCGCCCAGGTCCTGGCCACCAGCGGCTTCGCCGTCAAGCTCTACGATGTGGCCGACGAGCAGCTCGGGCGTGCCCGGGCGGCCATCGACAAGGGCCTGGGCAAGCTGGTGGCCAAGGAGAAGCTCAGTGATGCCGACCGGGAGGCTGCCCTGGCGCGCCTGGATACCACGACGGCGTTGGACGCCCTGCGTGACTGCGAGGTGATCATCGAGGCCGCCCCCGAGCAGCCGGCGCTCAAGGAGAAGCTGTTCCGCGACCTGAGCCGCCTGAGCCACGAGGCGATACTGGCCTCCAACACCTCCTCGCTGTCGCTGACGCGGCTCGCCGCCGTCTGCGAGCGCCCCGAGCGGGTGGTGGGCATGCACTTCTTCAACCCGGTGCCGGTGCTCAAGCTGGTCGAGGTGATTCGCGCCGAGCAGACGTCCGACGCTACCGTGTCGCGCATCGAGCAACTGGCTGCCGACCTCGGCAAGACGCCGGTGCCGGTGGGCGACTCGCCCGGCTTCGCGGTCAACCGCCTGCTGGTGCCGATGATCAACGAGGCGGCCTTCCTGGTGCAGGAGGGCGCTGCCACCCCCGAGGCGGTGGACGAGGCCATGAAGTTGGGCGCCGCCCATCCGATGGGCCCGCTGGCGCTGGGTGACCTGATCGGCCTGGATGTCTGCCTGGCGATCATGGAGGTGCTGCAGGATGGCTTCGGCGATCCCAAGTACCGCCCCTGCCCGCTGCTCAAGCGCATGGTGGCCGCCGGCTACCTGGGGCGGAAGAGTGGCCGCGGCTTCCACGTCTACTAGGAAGCGACGATTCACTACTGCGCTCGATATCCTGGCCGCCGGCGGTCCCGAAGCGTCGGACCGTCGCTCTCCTCATGTAGCAGGCTACACTCCGGGAGCTGCGGTCCGGCGGCAACCAGCCTATCTTCGCTCGTGGCGTGAATCGAATGCTTCCTTCTCGTTGATACGCCGAAGAGGGGATTGCCGCCCAACCAAGCGTTCGCTAGGGTTGGGCGGTCTACCCTTCAAGAACAACGCCAGGAGCCCCCAAATGAGCGAGTCCCCGATTGAAGTTGTAGAAAACGCCGGCATCGTGCGCCTGACCATCAGCCGTCCCAAGGCGCTGAATGCCCTGAACAGCGACGTGCTGGTCGAGCTGGAGCGCGTGCTGGCCGAGCTCGAGGCCCGCGACGACCTGCGTGCCGTGTTGATCACTGGCGCCGGCGAGAAGTCCTTCGTGGCCGGTGCCGATATCGCCGAGATGCGCGAGAAGACACCCGAGCAAGCCCGCGACTTCGCCCGTCAGGCGCTGGCGACCTTCAAGCGTCTGGAGACCCTGCCAGTGCCCACCGTGGCGCTGGTCAACGGCTTCTGCCTGGGCGGGGGCTGCGAGCTGGCGCTGGCCTGCGACTGGGCGGTGGCCAGCGACAACGCCATCTTCGGTCAGCCCGAGGTGCTGCTCGGCGTGATCCCCGGCTTCGGCGGCACCCAGCGCCTGCCGCGTCGGGTCAGCCCGGCCATGGCCATCGACCTGTGCACCACCGGGCGCAAGATCGACGCTGCCGAGGCGCTGCGCATCGGTCTGGTCAACCGCGTGATGCCCCAGGCCGAGCTCGAGGGCTACGTCGATGAGCTCACCAAGCAGATCGGCGGCAATGGTCCGCGGTCGGTGCGCGCCGCCAAGCAGGCGATCCACGACGGCATGGACCAGGACCTGGACAGCGCCCTGGCGCTGGAGAATGCCCTGTTCGCCTTCTGCTTCGCCGGCGACGAGCAGACCGAGGGCATGAGCGCCTTCGTCGAGAAGCGCAAGCCGAACTTCTGAGCCGTCATCAACTTGGCAAGCAGAAACAGCGCGGCCGTGGCATGGATGCCACGGCCGCGCTGCGTCCGGCGGGTGATCACCGTCACCCTCTCCAGGCGCTCGAAGGGGGTATTGATATTAAGGGGAAAGGCTCATGGAGGCCTGACGTGTCGGGTGGCCAAGGCCTACAGCTGGGCCAGCACCGTCTCGGCACTGCTCTTGTCGACGCCCTTCTCGTCGATGCCCAGTGACGTCACCACGCCGTCATCGACGATCATCGCGAAGCGCTGAGAGCGAATGCCCATGCCGCCGGCGGTCGCGTCCTTCTCCAGCCCCAGCGCCCGGGTCAGCTCGGCGTTGCCGTCGGCCAGCATGGTGAAGGCCTGGGCGTTCTGGTCCTGCTGCCAGGCACCCATCACGAAGGCGTCGTTGACCGACAGGCAGGCGATGGCGTCGACGCCCTTGGCGAGGATCTTGTCGGCATTGACCACGAAGCCCGGCATATGGGTGTTGGAACAACCGGGAGTGAAGGCGCCGGGCACCGCGAACAATACCACCCTGCGGCCGGCGAACAGCTCGCCAGTGGATAGGTCCTGGGGGCCGTCCGGGCCGTTGGTCTTGAGGGTCACGTCGGGAATTCGGTCGCCGATGGCAATCGTCATGGCGGGCTCCTTGGTTTGGGGTATGACGTCGTCAGTCTGCCCCCCTGAGGGCGGTTTCGCCAAGCCCCGGACGTGCGGCAAGGGAGTGGCGCACGGTATTCGGTCAGGCGAGTGGGATAGGGGTCGAGATGCTCCACCATGGGGAAACCTCCTCGTGATTCCAGTAACGCAAATCCCGAATGTCCCATGGGGAAACGGGGGGAACAGTGCCGGGCCAATCCGCTGGTTCGCCAGTGGGTAGGGGTTCCCGCATGCGTTTCACTCCTCGGTACTCTCGGGTCGAGACCGCGAGAGTTCAACCCACGAGTCAGTATGGCCGGGAGGTTTATCCCGGAGGGTGTGCCAGCGTCAGCCGCAGTCGCGCCACGCGCTTCTGCATTCGCGACACATGGCTGCCGTGCCAATAGAGCCGGCCGACGCTTGGCATCCCCTGGAAGAACGCGACGGACATGGCCATGTGCCAAGGATGTCATGCGCTCGGTTAGACTTATGGATAATCGCGTCCGCAAACGTTTGCGTCCTACGCTGAAGCGCATTATTGCGAAACCACGCCTGGATGTGCCATGAAACGCCAAGGCCTGCTCAATGCCCCCCTCGCCAAGCTCATCGCCGAACTTGGCCACACCGACACCCTCGTGATCGCCGATGCCGGGCTGCCGATCCCGCCGGGCGTGCCCCGCGTCGACCTGGCGCTGCGTCCAGGCCTGCCCGGCTTCCTCGAGGTGTTCGACGCTCTCTCCGGCGAGCTCTGCGTGGAGGAGGCGACCCTGGCCAGCGAAATGCTCGAGGCGAGTCCCGACCTGCACGCGCAGCTCGAGGCGCGGCTCGCGGCCTTGGAGGTGCGGGACGGCGTCACGCTGGGGCGCACCCGGGTCGCCCATGAGGACTTCAAGCGCCTGCTGCCCTCGGCGCGGGCTGTGGTCCGCACCGGCGAGTGCACGCCCTTCGCCAACGTCGTGCTGCGCAGCGGGGTGCCGTTTTGAGCCCCGTGCAGCATGAGGCCGGGGCCTCGGCGCCGCTCATGGCGCTGGAGGGGATCGGCAAGTCGTTCGGTGGGGTCCCGGTGCTGCAGGACGTCGACCTGGCGCTGCATACCGGCCACGTGCTGGCGCTGGCCGGGGAGAACGGGGCCGGCAAGTCGACCCTGATGAAGGTGCTGAGCGGCGTCCACCAGGCCGACGCCGGGGTGATCCACCTGCGCGGACACGAGGTGCGCTTCGCCACCCCGCGCCAGGCCATGGATGCGGGCATCGCCATTATCCACCAGGAGCTCAACCTGGTGCCGACCCTGTCGGCGGGCGAGAACATCTTCCTCGGCCGTGAGCCGCTCACGGCCTGGGGCAGCATCGACTGGCGGCGCCTGTTCCGCGAGGCGGCCGCGCTGCTGGAGGAACTGGAGCAGCCCATCGACCCGCGCACGCTGGTCTCGCGGCTGAGCATCGGCCAGCAGCAGATGGTGGAGATCGCCCGGGCGCTCTCCCTGGACGCCGAGATCATCGTCATGGACGAGCCCACCGACGCCCTGACGGACGTCGAGACCGCGGTTCTCGAGCGGGTGGTGGCCAGCCTGCGGGCCGCCGGCAAGTCGCTGGTGCTGATCACCCACCGGCTGGCCGAGATCTTTCGCATGTGCGACGACGTGGCCGTGCTGCGCGACGGCCGCCTGGTCCACCAGGGCCCCACGGCCGAGTCCAACGAGGACCGGCTGATCCAGCAGATGGTCGGGCGGGAGCTGGCCGACCGCTATCCCTACGAGCCTCCCCGGGCGGGCGAGGTGGTGCTCGAGGTCGAAAACCTCGTGGCGCCTGGGGTCCAGGACATCTCCTTCTCGGCCCGGGCTGGCGAGGTGCTGGGCTTCGGCGGACTGATGGGCGCCGGGCGCACCGAGATGTGCCGGGCCCTGTGCGGCGACGTGCCCCGTCACGCCGGTCGAGTGAGGGTGCACGGCCGCGAGGTGCGGTTCACCTCGCCCCAGCAGGGCCTGAAGGCTGGCCTGGTCTATGTTCCCGAGGACCGCAAGCAGTCGGGCCTGGTGCTCGATCACTCGGTGGCCGATAACATGTCCCTCACCGCGCTGCCGGCCTTCTGCGGCCCGCTCGGCCTCATCCGCCACGCCCGCGAGCGCTCGGCCGTCACCCACTACATCGACGCCTTCCGCATCAAGCTGAGCGACCCCGACCAGCCCGCCCAGACCCTCTCCGGCGGCAACCAGCAGAAGGTCTCGCTGGCCAAGGCGCTGATGCCCGAGCCTGAGATCGTCATCCTCGACGAGCCCACCCGCGGCGTCGATGTCGGCGCCAAGCGCGAGATCTACCTGCTGATCAACCGGCTCAAGCGCGAGGGCAAGTGCGTCCTGCTGATCTCCTCCGAGATGCCGGAGCTGATCGGCCTGTCCGACCGAATCCTCGTGCTCGCCAACGGGCTCGTCAGCGGCGAGTTCCAGCGTGACGACGCCACCCAGGAAAAGATCATGACCGCGGCGGCACACGTCGCCACGCCGATGGAGACCTGACCCCATGACTGCTATCACCATGAACCGATCGGCGATGCGCATGCTGATCGACAACAAGGCCTTCCTGGCCCTGATGCTCCTGGTCGCGGTCAGTGCCGCCATGAGCGACAACTTCCTGACCCCGGACAACCTGCTCAACGTCCTCCGGCAGACCAGCATCAACGCCATCATCGCCATGGGCGTGACCTTCGTGATCCTGACCGCCGGCATCGACCTGTCGGTGGGCGCCGTGCTGGCGCTGAGCGGGGCCTTCGCCGCCTCGATGACCGCCTCGGGGCTGGCGCCCTGGCTCAGCGTGCCCGGCTCCATCGCCGCCGGGGCGGCGATGGGCATGGTGTCGGGGCTCTTCGTTGCCTTCGGGCGGATCCAGGCCTTCGTGGTTACCCTAGTCGCCATGACCGTCGTCCGGGGCGCGGCCCTTGTCTATACCGATGGCCGACCGATCTCGATCGGAGGCGGCGACGTTGCCGACGCCTTCTGGCAGCTTGGCGGCGGCTACTGGATGGGGATCCCCATTCCCATCTACCTGATGTTCTTCGTGTTCGTGCTGTGCTGGAGCGTGCTGCACCACACCCGCTTCGGCCGCCACGTCTATGCTGTCGGGGGCAACGAGCAGGTCGCCCGGCTGTCGGGCATCAACGTCAACCGCATCAAGGTCAGCGTCTACGCCATCGCCGGGGCCTGCGCCGCCCTGGCCGGCGTGGTGCTGACGGCCCGCCTCGGGTCGGCCCAGCCCAATGCCGGCATGACATACGAGCTCGACGCCATCGCCGCCGTGGTCATCGGCGGCACCAGCCTGATGGGCGGGCGCGGCCGCATCTTCGGGACCCTGGTGGGGGCGCTGGTCATTGGCGTGCTCAACAATGCCCTGAACATCCTCGGCGTCTCGTCCTACTTCCAGATGATCGCCAAGGGGGCGGTCATCCTGCTGGCGGTGCTGATCGACAGCCGCTCGCAGTCCTCGTCCTGAGCTCGGCCCGGGCCCGGACATCCACAACAAGACCTCAGGAGCCTTGCCACATGAAAAAGCTGATCCTGGCCACCGCCGTGGCCGCCGGAGTGGGCCTCGGAACGGCCCAGAGCGCCATGGCCGACCGTATCGCCCTGGTCATCTCGACGCTCAACAACCCGTTCTTCGTGACCCTCCAGGAGGGCGCCCAGGCCGAGGCGGAGGAGCTCGGCCACGAGCTGATCGTGCTCGATTCGGGCAACGACGCCGCGCGCGAGCTCTCCAACGTCGAGGATGCCCTGGCGCGTGACATCGATGTGCTGCTGATCAACCCCACCGACTCCGACGCCGTCGCCTCGGGGGTGCGGACCGCCAACGCCCAGGACGTGCCGGTCATCACCCTGGACCGCAGCGCCAACGGCGGCAGTGTGGTCTCACACATCGCCTCCGACAACGTCGCCGGCGGCAAGCTGGCTGGCGAGTTCATCATCGAGCAGCTCGGCGGCGAGGGGCAGGTCGTGCAGCTCGAGGGCGTGCCCGGCGCCTCGGCCACGCGCAACCGCGGGGAAGGCTTCATGACTGCCATCGAGGGCGTCGACGGCATCGAGCTGGTGGCCACCCAGCCGGCCAACTTCAACCGCAGCGAGGGCCTCAACGTCATGGAGAACCTGCTGCAGGCCCACCAGGGCATCGACGCGGTGTTTGCCCAGAACGACGAGATGGCCCTCGGCGCTCAGCGTGCCCTGCAGGCGGGCGGCCTGGAGAATGTCGTCCTGGTCGGCTTCGACGGCACCGATGACGGCATCCAGGCCGTCAACGACGGCAAGATGGCCGCCACTATCGCCCAGCAGCCGGCGCGCATCGGCGAGCTCGGGGTGATCACCGCCGACCGCCTGATCAGGGGCGAGAGCGTGGACGAGAACGTCCCGGTCCCCCTCCAGCTGGTGACCCAGGAGTAATCCCCACAGGGCCATGATTCGCCTCAAGGACGTCGCCAGGCAATCGGGCGTCTCGGTCACTACCGTGTCGCACGTGGTCAACGGCACGCGGCGCGTTGCCCCCGATACCGAGGATCGGGTGCAGCGCGCCATCGCCGAGCTGGGCTACCGCCCCGACAGCATCGCCCGGGCCCTGAAGTCGAACCGCAGCCGCACGATCGGGATGATCGTGACGGCCGCCAACAACCCCTTCTTCGCCGAGGTCATCCGCGGGGTCGAGGACCACTGCTTCGCCCAGGGCTACAGCCTGATGCTGTGCAACACCGGCGATGCGGACGCCCGGCAGCTGACCTACCTGCAGGCCCTGCGCGACAAGCGCGTCGACGGCCTGATCGTGATGACCGCCCACAGCGGTCCCGACTTCCTGGAGGCGCTGGCCCGCCAGCCCCTGCCGACCGTGCTGATGGATGCCGCCCCGCCCGACGGCGACGACATCGCCGTGGTCAACGACGACTCTCGCCTGGGCGCATGCCTGGCCATCGGCCACCTGCTGGAGCGGGGGCTCGAGGACATCGCCCTGCTGACCGGGCCGGTGGCCCATCCCCGGTCGGCGGAGCGCCTGGCCGGCGCCCTGGCCGCGCTGGATGCCGCCGGCATCCGGCCGGATGCGTCGCGCATCGTCGCCACCAACCTGCTCGCCGACGGTGGCTACGACGCCATGCGGCATCTCCTCAAGCGGCGCCCCTACCCGCAGGCGCTGTTCGCCTTCAACGACCTGGTGGCCATCGGCGCCATGCGAGCGGCCCGCGAGCACGGCCTCACACTGCCCGATGACCTCTCCGTGGTGGGCTACGACGACATCGAGCTGGGCCGCTATCTCAGCCCGGCCCTGACCACCGTGCAGCAACCCATCTACGAAATCGGTACCATGGCGAGCATCCAACTGATCGAGCGCCTGGAGCATCGCCGGCCCCTGCGGCGGCTACTGCAGCTCGCTCCCCGCCTGGTGGTGCGAGAGTCGGTGCGCGAGTCTGTCAGGACCGCCGACGGTTGAGCCCCCGCCGCCGCAGACGCTCCACCATCGCCTCCATCCGCGAGACATGGCTGCCGTGCCAATAGAGCCGGCCGCACGCCTCGCACTGCAGGAAGTCGTCCACGTACTGCCGCGTCAGTGGCTCGAGCCGGTCGATCACCGCCTCCTTGGCCACTGAGACGAGACGTCCATTGCAATGCGTGCAGCGGGTGAAGGGGGCGAAGGCCGGGACGAGGTCGAACTCCCGGCACACCTCCTCGACCTGCTGCCAGGGGGCGTCGGCGCGCACGTAGTGGGCGAGGCGGATGCGCTTGCGCTTGAGCAGCCGGCGGTCGCGGGTCAGTAGCACGCGTTGCGTTTCCTCGGCCCGGGCGGCCAGTTCGGCGTCGCCGATGTCGTTGCGATAGTCGCAGTCGAAACCGAGCAGGCGCAGGTAGCGGGCCAGCCTGCCCAGCTGGGCATCCAGCAGGAAGCGTGGGCATGCCGGTGGGCGAGGGCGCAGGTGGCGGGCCGCCGGCGGGGCTGCCGTCCAGGGGTAGACCTCCACCCGCTCACCGCCGGCGAGGATGTGCTCGAAGCCCACCGGCGCTCCGTCGACCAGGATGACGTCCACCTCGGTATGCGGCACTCCCAGCGACTCGATCACGTCCTTGATGGCGGCCCGACGCGACACGTCACGGGAGAGGGGCTTACCGCACGCTGCCGTCGGCAGGAAATCGTTCAGCCGGTCATGGAACCGGAACTCGGCATGGGCCATGGCGTTTCCCGCTCGAGGTATCTGCAGGGTCAGTCTAGGCGACTCGGCGACGGCGACGCCGGATCATGCGGGTGGCGATGGCGGTGCCGGCCAGGGTGATCGCCATGCCGGCCAGTATCTGCAGGCTGAGACGCTCGCCCAGCAGCAGGTAGCCCCAGACCAGAGCGCTGACCGGCACCAGGAAGGTGACCGTGGAGGTGGCCGTGGCCCCGGCGCTGGCGATCAGCCCGAAGTAGAGCAGGAAGGCCAGCGTGGTGCTGAGCACCGCGAGCGCCAGGCCGTTGGCCCAGGCCAGGCCACTGATCGGCTCCGCGGGCCAGAGCATCAGCCCCGGGACGAGCAGGATCAGCGCCGACATGGTGGTGCTGCCGGCGGCCAGCACCCGCACCGGCAGGTGAGTAAGATAGGTCTTCGAGTAGTTGCCGGCCACCCCGTAGCAGAAGGTCGCCCCCAGCACAGCAAGGATGAACCAGCCATCGCCGCCCAGGGCGAAGTCCAGCTGGTCGGCCGAGAGCACATAGACCCCGAACAGCGCCATGGCCAGTCCCAGGTACTGCTGGCGCTGGATGGGCGTGGCGAAGAACAGCGCCCCGAGCAGTGCCGTGAAGATCGGCGTGGTGGCATTGATCAGCGAGGTGAAGCCCGCCTCCAGGCGGGTAGTGGCGAGTGCCAGCAGCGAAAAGGGCAGCACATGGTTGATCAATCCCAGCACCAAGAGCCTGCCCGCATGCTCCCGCACCAGCCTGAGGTAGTGAACGCTGAGTAGCAGCGGCACCAGCAGCGCCGCGCCAACCCCCATGCGCACCAGCACCAGCGGCACCGGGCCGAACTCGGGTGACGCCACCCGCATGAAGATGAACGACAGGCCCCACAACGAGGAGAGCAGCAGCAGGCGCAGGGTATCGGCGGGTGACATTCCAGTTCCTTTGGAGAGCGAAAGCGCGTTCGGGTGAACCCGAAGGTTACGGCGGCTCAAGGGCCATGGGAAGCCGTGATGCCACGGGGCACGGAATACGGCGTTGCAGCATGACGTTGATGTGGATCAAAGGTGGAGTCGGAGAACTCCTGCTATAGCTGAAGGGTACTTTTCCTTCACGCGCCAGGAGTCTGTCATGCCCGCCATGATGAAAGCCGCCGTCTTCGTTGAACCCGGCCGCATCGAGATCGACGACCGCCCGATTCCCGACATCGGCCCCAACGATGCCCTGATCCGGGTGACCACCACCACCATCTGCGGCACCGACGTGCATATCCTCAAGGGCGAGTACCCGGTGGAGACGGGCCTGATCGTGGGCCATGAGCCGGTGGGGGTGATCGAGAAGCTCGGCGCCAACGTTCAGGGCTATCGGGAAGGGCAGCGGGTGATCGCTGGGGCGATCTGCCCGAGCTTTACCTCCTACGCCTGCCAGGATGGCTGCAGCTCCCAGGATGGCGGCCACCACGCCCACGGCTACAAGCCCATGGGCGGCTGGCGCTTCGGCAACACCATCGACGGCGCCCAGGCCGAGTACCTGTGCGTGCCGGATGCCCAGGCCAACCTCTCGCCGGTGCCCGACGGCCTCACCGACGACCAGGTGCTGATGTGCCCCGATATCATGTCCACCGGCTTCGCCGGCGCCGAATCCGCCAACATCAAGATCGGCGACAGCGTGGCGGTATTCGCCCAGGGCCCCATCGGCCTGTGCGCCACTGCCGGCGCCCGGCTGCGCGGCGCGGGGCTGATCATCGCCGTGGACGGCGTCGATGAGCGCCTCGAGATGGCCCGCAAGATGGGCGCCGACGTGACCCTCAACTTCCGCCAGGTGGACGTCGTTTCCGAGATCCTCAAGCTCACCGGCGGGCGCGGCGTGGATGCCTCCATCGAGGCGTTGGGGCTGCAGCAGACCTTCGAGCAGGCGCTGCGTGTCATCAAGCCCGGCGGCACCCTGTCGAGCCTCGGGGTCTACTCCGAGAGCCTCACCATCCCGCTGGACGCCTTCTGCGCGGGCCTGGGCGACCATCGCATCGTCACCTCGCTGTGCCCCGGCGGCAAGGAGCGCATGCGCCGGCTGATGCAGATCATCGACAGCGGCCGCCTGGATCTCGGCCCGATGGTCACCCACCGCTACCCGCTGGAGAAGATCGTCGATGCCTACGACCTCTTCTCTCATCAGCGTGACGGCGTGCTGAAGGTCGCCCTCGAGGTGTCGTGAGGGTTACCGAACGCGAGAAAGGGTCCTGAAACAGGGGGCGGCGAGGGACCGCCAACCCGGCATGCGCCATGGGGCGGGTGTTGGCGGAGGCATGGCTTCCGCGAGAGTTCTGGTACACTCGCGCCATCCCTGTGGTTGACGGAGACACGATGGAAACGGAACTGAATGAATTCGAGCAGCAGATGCGTCGCGAGATCAACGCCTTCATGGATAACGAGCAGGAGACCCGTCGCAAGGCGGCGACCTCGCCCCCCGAATGGCCCGCCGACGCGAACCCTGCCCCCAAGGCCACGCGCAGCAAGCCATCCGGCGCGCCGAAGACCGGCCACCTGGTGAAGCTGGCGGTGCGCACCAAGCCGCTGGAGCTCGATAGCGTCTTCGAGCACGTCTCCTCCAGCATCTCCAAGGTCGAGGCTCAGCTGGAAGCCGAGAAGGCCGCCCGCAAGGCGGGTTATCCGATCATCGGCTACGTGGTCGAGACCCGCCGGCTGTAATCGCTTTCTGGCTGGGCTAGGCTTGGGGCTTTCCCGCCTCAGGAGCCGCCCGTGAGGATCACCGAACTTCATATCTATCCCGTCAAATCGCTGGGCGGTATCACGCTCGGCCAGGCCGAACTGGGCGCCCGGGGCTTGACCTATGACCGCCACTGGATGGTGGTCGACGACATCGGCCGCTTCGTCACCCAGCGCCAGCTGCCGCACATGGCGCGGATCGTCGTGCGCCTGGATGACGAGGCGCTGATACTGGAATACCCCGAGGCGGCGCCGCTGCGCATTTCGCTTCGGCGTGACGACCAGCCCCGACTGCCGGTGTATGTCTGGGACGACCAGTGCCAGGCACTGGACGAGGGGGCGGAGGCCGCCGCGTGGCTCGGCGCCGTGCTGGGCGACTTCAAGGGCAGTGGCCTGCGGTTGGTGCGTTTCGCGCCGGACCAGCGTCGTGCGGTCGACACGCATTTCCTGGCGCCCGGCGAACTGGCCCACACCGCCTTCGCCGATGGCTATCCCTTCCTGGTGGTCTCCGAGGCCTCGCTGGCCGAGGTCAACCGGACGCTGCAGGCCAAGGGCCTCGCCCCGGTGCCCATGGCGCGCTTCCGGCCCAGTATCGTCGTGGACGGTGACGAGCCCTTCGCCGAGGACGGCTGGGGCGAGCTTTCCCTCCACGAGGGCGCGGTCCGGCTGGGGCTGCGCAAGCCCTGCCAGCGCTGCAAGATCACCACCGTCGACCAGGCGACCGGCAAGATCGCCGTGCCCGGCGAGCCGCTGCGCACCCTGGTGGAGATGAGCACCCGCCTGGCCCCCGGCGGCTACTTCGGCCAGAACGCCATCCTGCTGGCGGGCGAGGGCCAGACGATTACCGTCGGCGAAGCGCTGGCGCCGAGCCCGCGCTGATGTCCTGACCCCCTGATTTCCCGGCCCCTGCCGCGCCCCCGCTCCGTGCCGGACTATACTGCGGGAGAGGGCGGGGATTGGAGGCACCGGACGACGGAGGTGACGCATGCTGGGAGCCATCGCCGGCGACATCATCGGCTCGGTCCACGAGCAAGCGGGGACCAAGACCCGCGACTTCCCGCTGTTCACGCCCGGGAGCACCTTCACCGATGATACCGTGCTGAGCGTGGCGGTGGCCGAGGTGCTGCTCGAGGGAGGCGACTTCGCCGAGGCCTTCCACGCCTACTATCACCGCTACCCGGAGGCCGGTTTCGGTGGCCATTTCCGCCAGTGGGCGATAAGCGGTGAGCGTCGCCCCTATCACAGCCTCGCCAATGGCTCGGCCATGCGGGTCAGTCCGGTGGGGTTCGCGGCCAGCTCCCTGGACGAGGCGCTGACGCTGGCCCGACGCAGCGCCGAGGTCACCCACGACCACCCCGAGGGCATCCGTGGCGCCCAAGCCGTGGCGGCCGTCATCTTCCTGGCCCGTCACGGCGCCTCGCGGCTCGAGATCCTCACCGAGATCGAGGAGCGCTTCTACTACGACCTCGCGCCGCGCCTCGACGATATCCGCCCCGGCTACCGCTTCGACGTGACCTGCCGGGGCTCGGTGCCCCAGGCCATCATCGCCTTCCTGGAGGCGGACGGTGTCGAGGAGGCCATCCGCAACGCCGTCTCGCTGGGCGGCGATGCCGACACCCTGGCCTGCATGGCCGGCGGCATGGCGGAAGCCTTCCACGGCGGCGTGCCGGCCCCGATCGCCAAGGAGACCCTGGCCAGACTCGCCCCCGAGCTGCGCTCTGTCGTCGAGGCCTTCCGGGCGCGCCACGGCCTCGACTGACCACTTCCCGGGCCCCGATGCCGGCAGACACGCAGGGCCCTGCCGTGAAGGCAGGCCAGCTCCCCATGACCGCTGCGGGTTCGCATCGAGACCCCGCCAGCGGCTTAGGCAGGCCACCGATTGGCACCAGAAACCTACGACCTTTTCATCAGGCTGCGGTGATACAACCCGAAGCAATCTTTGCTAACGTGAAGTGATTCGATGTTCGCAGGGATGGCGACGCTGATATCCCGCAACCGCCAGGATGGCAGCCCCTTGTGCGCCTTCCGGCGGTAGCGTGCCCCGAGACTGGGAATTTCGCCCCTTGCCCGTCAGCCTGTGGCCGATGGGTTGTATTGGTCGAAGGGCGGCTATCGACCCAAAGCGGCCTTTCCGGCAAATGCAGCAGGAGCGCGAATTTTGGATATGTAGCCTAATTTTAATTAAAATTATGGAGAATTAAGAGATTGAAAGCGCTTTTGCAAGCAGCATTTTTCAATAAAACGTGCCGGCACGTTGATCCAATCATAGAACGCGCCGTCTAATACCTGTTAGGCCACAAGGAACAAACAATGAGAACACTTTTCATAGCCTTATTACTGTTTGCAACAAATGCCTTTGCAGATAAAACACTGCAATGTGAGCGGTACACGGTTAAAGAAGGCGAAGCCTTCAAACAAGACAGAACAATATTTACTTTTACTTTCTCGGCTGACAAGCAATCAGTTATTTACAAGAAAATATCTGGCCCAGAATGGTTTATGCCCTCAGGGTCAGTTTTGCTGCCTATCTGGAGATCCAGGGATGGTTTACGCGTTGTTGTTTCTTGGTTAAATAGTGATTACGAGAAAATTGATACCGTGTGGCACCCAGTACATGTCTTGGATATCGATTTCAAGAAACCAAGATATGAAATGGAAACATATGGTGGCTTCGCTGATTTCGATGAAGTGATTTATTCCCCATGGAAGCAAGAATGCATGCGGACAGACTGAACGTAACGAACGAAAATGGCCTAACAAGGCAAATGCACTCAGACGCCAAAAAGCGCCGCTTCGCTCTGCTTTTTTGCGCCGGTGATTTGCGGCGTTATACCTAAAGGATCAGAATGAAAGCGACCATCGAGTCCCGTTTTAACCAAAATATTGAGCGAGTGCAGAACCTTGCCGACCTCTACAAAGACTACTTGATGGGAGATGGTCCAGGCAGGCGGGGGCATTCAAAGACTGATGTTTTGAGAGCCGCAGTTGTAATGCTACACGCATCAATGGAAGACCTCCTACGCAGCATTGCATACTGGAAGCTCCCTTCTGCGTCTGCTCAGGTATTGCAGAATATTCCTTTGGTCTCGTCGGCTCCAGCCACGAAGTTCACATTGGGAGCTTTATCTGCCCACCGAGGAAAACTGTAGACGAAGTTATTGAGTCATCAGTTAATGGATACTTGGAACGTTCGAACTACAACAATTCAGATGAAGTCGCCACATTTCTTTCAAGTGTTCAAATTGATGTCGAGCAGATACGACCCCATTTTGGCCAGATTCAACCAGTCATGGACAGACGCCATCAAATAGTCCACCGAGCAGATCAGGATGATGAGGCGGCAGGAAGAGGAAATCATAGGGTCACATCAATTGGCCACGGAACAGTCGTCAATTGGATTGCTGCCGTTGAGGCCTTTGGCAAAGCGGTTTTGGATGAAGTTTAGGTATAACCAGGCGGTCAACCGGATGCCAAAAGCGTACCGCTTTTGGTCCCCTCCGCTGGCGCTCCGGCGCCTGTTACCTTAGCGTTACAACGTCATTTCTTCCGCTTTAGATCGCGGTAGAAGTTTTCGTGTGATCCCAGGGCCATCAGTTCGAGGACAAGAGCACCATCATCAAAGCTGTAACCTAGCAGC
>NZ_JARANV010000015.1 GCF_029889845.1 Halomonas sp. 25-S5 | reverse complement strand
GGTGCTTACTGTCTGCGAGCCATCAAATGCCTGGACCTGGGCCAGCGTGAAGGTGGTCCCGCCGATCACCACGTTCTGGATGCCGTCACTGGCCGACACCGTGAAGCTGCCGGTGTCGGTCTCGCTGTCATTTGCGGCATCCGAGCCATCCGGTGACAGGCCGGCTTCATAGACGGTGCTGTCGGCTCCCTCGGCCGCTACCGTGACCTGGGCGCTGTCCTCGGCCCCGCTGATGCTGATGGTCAGGCTGGCCGGACTGGTATCACCGTCGGCATCGGCCATGGTGTAGCTCAGCGTCTCGCTGACGCTGTCACTGGCGCTCAGCGCCTGGACATCGGGATCGCTGTTGTCCAGCTCGAAACGGTAGTCGCCGTTTGCGTCCAGTGTCAGGGTGCCGTATTTGCCCAGCTCGGCCAGAGCGGCGCTGTTGTCGCCCCAGCCCACGAAGCTCGCCGGCGCATCGGCGCCCGAGGCGTCATTGGCCAGCACGTTGCCGCTGACGGTATCGGTCGCGCCATCCTCGACCAGCACAAGCGGGGTGTCGTTCGCGGCCTGCGGCACGTCATCGACGATGTCGATGGTCAGCGTGCCGCTGGCACTCGAGCCGCCGGTCCCGCTCACCGAGACCGCGACGCTGTCGCTCACCCGATCATTGCCCTGGACGCTGTGCGTCTGGCTCGCGTCGAGGGTGTATGCATAGCTGAGGGTCGCGCTCTGGTTACCCTCAGTGGTGCTGTAGCCGGTGATGACCAGCGAGCCTTCGCCGGTGTCGATCACCGAGGAGGGAGAGGCGCTGGTGAACGTCTGCAGCTCGGCCAGGGTGAAGGTGGTCCCCCCTACCGTGACGCTGGCGATGCCATCGGTGGCGGAGACGCCGAAGCTGCCGGTGTCGGTCTCGCTGTCATTTGCGGCATCCGAGCCATCCGGTGACAGGCCGGCTTCATAGACGGTGCTGTCGGCTCCCTCGGCCGCTACCGTGACCTGGGCGCTGTCCTCGGCCCCGCTGATGCTGATGGTCAGGCTGGCCGGACTGGTATCACCGTCGGCATCGGCCATGGTGTAGCTCAGCGTCTCGCTGACGCTGTCACTGGCGCTCAGCGCCTGGACATCGGGATCGCTGTTGTCCAGCTCGAAACGGTAGTCGCCGTTTGCGTCCAGTGTCAGGGTGCCGTATTTGCCCAGCTCGGCCAGAGCGGCGCTGTTGTCGCCCCAGCCCACGAAGCTCGCCGGCGCATCGGCGCCCGAGGCGTCATTGGTCAGCACGTTGCCGCTGACGACGTCAATCTCGCCGTCTTCCTGGAGGCTAGCCGTGTCATCTTGGGCCGTCGGGGCATCGTCGTTGATATCTATGGCGAGCGTGGCGGGCGCGGAGACATCGCCATCATCGTCGGTCACCCGCACGGCAAAGGTGTCGGCCAGCTGGTCGACCTCGCCGGTCTCGCCCTGCGCCGGGTGGTCGGCACTCTGGGTCAGGGTGTAGGACCAGCTCCCGTCGGTATTCACTGTCAGGATGCCGTAGGCGCCGGTCACCTGGGTGCCGTCCGCGCCGATCCCGATCCAGTTGCCGGCGGCATCCTGCACCTCGATCAGCGCCAGCAGGTCGGTGCCGGTGTCGATCTGGAACGTGCCCGACGTCGTCAGGGAGCCACCGCCGCTGCCGTCCGGCAGGGCCGACTCCCAGACCATGTCGCCATCGCCGTCGAGGTCGATGGTGTCGACGGTCGGGAAGGAGTCCGGCTCATCCGGCGCCAGTTCCTCGATGGCTTGCCCTTCGACATCGGGAATCGCGCCGAGGGACGCCAGGCCGTACTCGTAGGAAAGCGGATTGACGTTCTCGGTGATCCGCGCAAGACGCACGAAGTCGTGCCCGCCGCCTTCACCGCCGGCGCCCCCGGCACCGGCCGCGGTGGCAGCGAGGTCTTCGAGAATATCCCCCTCGCCTTCATCGAGGGCCGTGAGCAGAGCCTCGAGATCGGCATCCTGGACGCTGGCATCCTCTGCAGCCACCGGCTGTTCGGTATCGAGGTCGGGAGTCATGACGACCTCCTGCCCCCCGTCGATCACGGTGGGGTCAAGGCCGTCCCCGAAGTCAAGTTGCACCCGGCCATTGTCCGAGGTGACGAGCGTCTCGCCTTCCTGAAGGGTGTCACCCACCCGCAGTTCGCGAAGATTGCCGGCCTCGTCGCGTGCCCAGGCCTGGCCGCTGATGGAGATGATGGTTGCGATGGTCATGAGATGACTCCCTGCGTACGAAACGCGTGTGATGCCGCCCACGGAAGGACGGTTTATATCATTAGGCTAGGCCAGGTGCCGGGGGAGGAATATTGTACTCTTGGGCAGGGACGGGCCCTGCCTTTGACATGCGTCAAGCCAACGGCATGGTCAGGAGCCGCGGAGTCTCACACGGCTTCCCGCTGGGCAAATCGAAGGATCAGCTGCAGCCGGTCGCGCACGCCGAGCTTGCGAAAGATGGCGCCGAGGTGCGCCTTGACGGTCCGTTCTGAGATCTCGAGCCGGCGTGCGACCTCCTTGTTGCTCTGCCCCTCCGCCACGGCCAGCGCTACGGCCCTTTCGCGATGGGTCAGCACAGAGAGGGCCTCATCCTGCTGATGCGACTCACCCCCCAGGGCCCGGTAGGCGCCGCCCATCACCTGGGCCAACAGCTCGGGCAGGACCCAGATCCCCTGGTGGCTAGTCACCAGTTCCATCTGCCGCAGCAACTCGGGTGGCGACAGGGCATGGGCATAGCCCCGGGCGCCAGCGTTCAGTGCCTGAAGGGCCTCCAGCGAGCTGGGCGCATAGCTTAGTACGTTGACGATAGCTCCGCGGCCGACGAGCAGAGTAACCAAGCCCAGCCACCCCTCGAGGTTGCTCATGATCCACACGCCGTCGCCGCGCCCAGCCTGGGCGCGCGCCTGCTGTGGAATGACCAGGCGTGCCTCGCCGAAGGCTGCGCGCCAGCGCGGGTTCTCGTCAGGCCCGTGACAGACAAAGAGCTGTGCCATCATCGTTCTCCCATGGAATTGTCCCAGGCCCGCAGCACGGGTTTGAGCAGGTACTGCATCACGGTTCGCTTGCCCGTCATGATGTCCACCTGGGCGGTCATGCCCGGAATCACGTCCAGCCGTTGATGCGTCTGGGCGTCTTCTGCCGTGCGCACCCGCACCAGGTAGAAGGTGTTGCCTTCGTCGTCGGTGATGGTATCGGCACTGATGTGGTCGAGCTCGGCTTCGAGCCCACCGTAGATGGCGAAGTCGTAGGCGGTGAGTTTGATGGTCGCCGGCTGTCCGGGATGCAGGAAGGCGATGTCCTGCGGGGCGATGCGTGCCTCCACCAGCAGGGCATCGTCGGTGGGCACGATGTCGACCACCTCCTGCCCCGGCTGGACCACGCCGCCAAGGGTGGTGACATTCAGGCGCTGGATCACGCCCTCCACCGGCGAGCGGATCTCCGACAGCCGCACTCGATCCTGCAAGCCGGTGCTGGATTCATCGAGGGCCGCCAGCTCGCCCAACGTCCGCGAGAGCTCGCTGCGCCACTCGTTTCGCGCGTCCAGCTCCACCTCGCGAAGCTGGGCCTGGGCCTCCTCGATCGCCGACTGCAGGCGCTCCACCTGGGACGCGGCCTGGGCACGATCGCCGCTGGCCCGGGAGACCTCCCGCTGGAGCCTGAGCACCTCGACCTCGGAAACGGCGCCGGACTGCAGCAGCGGCCGGGTGAGGTTGAGCTCCTGACTGGCCATGGAAAGCTCCCTGGCGGCGGTGTCACGCCGAGACTGGGCCTCCTCGAGCTCGGCGCGCCGCTGGGAGAGGCGCTCCTGCAGGATGCTCTTCTCCTCGGCCAGCTTGTCGAGGCCGTTCTGGTAGAGCTCGCGCTCCTGGTCGACGATCTCGGGGGCCTTGTCGACCAGCTCGTCCGAGGGGCTGAACGGCGAACCAGTGGCCAGCGCGCGTAGCCGCTCGGCACGCGCCTGGAGGGACTGTGCCTTGGCCCGGTTCTCGCGGAAGTTGGAGACGAAGCGAGTGGGGTCGATGCGCATCAGCAGTTCCCCCGCCTCGACGCGTTGCCCCTCCTCGACCAGGATCTCCTGGACCACCCCGCCATCGAAGGACTGCACCCGCTGCAGCTGGCTGGAGGGGATCACCCGGCCCGTGCCGCGGGTCACCTCGTCGATGGAGGCGAAGCTGGCCCACACCAGCAGGGCGACAACCGCCAGCACCACCACGTAGAGGAAGCCGCGCGCGCGGATTGGGTCCTGCTGGAGGCGGGCCCAGTCGGCGTCGCTCGCCCAGTCGCGGCTCAGGTGTGCCGCGGTGACGCGCTTGGCAAAGAGCCGGTCGATGAAGGGCCGGAAGGGCCTGCCACCCGCCTCGGAGAAGCGGCCGATGGCCTCGAAGCCCTGCTGCTCGGCGGTCTTGTCCGGGGCTGCCATCAGCTGGCCCTCCCGATCTGGCCCTTGCGCAGGGCCTCCACCACCTTGTCCCGCGGCCCGTCGGCGACCACCTTGCCGGCATCGATGACCAGGATGCGATCGACCAGCGACAGCAACGAGGTGCGGTGGGTGACGACGATCAGGGTCTTGCCCTGGCCGTAGGCCTTGAGGTTGGCCTTGAAGGCCTCCTCGCTGGCATGGTCCATGGCGCTGGTGGGTTCGTCGAGCAGCAGGATGCGCGGGTCATGGACCAGCGCCCGGGCGATGGCCACGGACTGGCGCTGGCCGCCGGAGAGCATCTGGCCGCGCTCGCCTACCGGCAGGTCGACCCCCTGGGGATGCGCATTGACCAGGCTGTCGAGGCCGCTCAGCTTGATGGCGCGCAGCAGTGCCTCGTCATCGACCCCGTCGCTGCCACCACCGGCGATGATGTTGTCGCGCAACGAGCCGAAAAACAGGCTGACATCCTGAGGCACATAGCCGATATGGCGGCGCAGCTGCAGGGGATCGAACTGCCGAATGTCCACGTCGTCGATCATCACCGCCCCGGCGGTGGGCTGGTAGAGCCCCAGCAGCAGCTTGTTGAGGGTGGTCTTGCCGCAGCCCACGCGCCCCAGCAGGGCCACCCGCTCGCCCGGCTCGATGGTCACCGAGACGTCATGCAGTGCCTCGCGCTCCGCCTCGGGATAGCGCAGCGATACCTTGTCGAAACGGATCTCACCACGCACCACCGGGCGGTCGATGAACGTCTTGCCGTCGGGGCGTTCCACCGGCCGCTCCATCACCGCATTGAGCGACTGCAGGGCCGTGGAGGACTGGTGGTACTGCGCCAGCAGCGCCGCGGCCTGGCTGATCGGGGCCATGGCCCGCGACGACAGCAGGTAGGCGGCGATCAGCCCCCCCTGGGTCAGGTTGCCCTCGATGATCTGGTAGACCCCGATGATGATCACGCACACGGCGACACTGTGCTGGGCCCATAGCGCCACGCTGGACACCGAGGAGCTGACCAGGCGCAGCTGGGCAGAGGTGCGCGACAGGAAGGCCGAGGCCTTCTCCCAGGTCCCCTGGATGCGGCTCTCGGCCCGCAGCGTCTTGACCATCTCCAGGTTCGAGAGCGATTCGACCAGGGTAGCGTTGCGCTGGGCGCCTACTCGCCAGGTGGTCTCGGAGAGCTCATGGAGCTTGCCCTGGGCGGCCATGGCATAGAGCAGCACGAAGACGATACCCACCAGCACCGGGATGACCAGCGGCGGGCCGATCAGCGCGATGATCGCCGCGAACATCAGCACGAAGGGTAGGTCGACCAGGGCCACCACCGTGGCCGAGCCGATGAAGGCGCGTACCGACTCGAAGGACTGCAGGGTCGCCGCGAAGGAGCCGGTGGAAGCCGGTCGCGCCTCCATGCGCAGCCCCAGCACCCGGGCCATGATCGACGACGAGAGCTTGACGTCGGCACGACTCGCCGCCAGGTCGACGAAGGCATTGCGCATCAGTCGCAGCGCCAGGTCGAAGCAGAGCACGATGAAGATCCCCGCCGAGAGCACCCACAGCGTCTCAGTGGCGTGGTTGGGCACCACCCGGTCGTAGACGTTGAGCACGAACAGCGGCATCGCCACCGCGAAGAGGTTGATGACTACCGAGCCGGCGATGACGTCGCGATAGAGCTTGCGATTCTCGCGGATCACACCCCAGAACCAGTGGCGCGAACGCTGCCGGTTGACCTCGGGCCCGCGGACATCGAAGCGGAAGCGCGGCCGCACGTAGATGGCCTGGCCGCTGTAGCTCGCCTGCAGGCCATCCAGGCTCACCTCGGTCTCGGCATCCCCCAGCTCGGGAAATATCACCCGGGCGCGTCGCGCCTTGAGGTCGAGGGCCACCAGCACGCAGGCGCGTCCCGGCTCGAGCAGCAGCACGGCGGGGAACAGGGCGGGATTGAGCTGCACCAGGCGGCTCTGGATGATCCGGGCGGTGAGCCCGGCACGGGACGCGGCGCGGGCAAAGACACCCGGGGTCAGGCGCCCCTCCTCCAGGGGGAGGCCGGCGGTCAGCGACTCGGCCGTGACCGCATGGCCATGGACCTGCGCGATGGTCTGCAGGCACTCGAGCAGCTCGTCATGCACCGCCGACCGGGAGGGACCCGGGCCCGGGTCCAGATCTTCTTTCTGCGACACAACCACCTCGAGAATCGATACGCCCTGCCGTGATCACGGCAGGGCGAAACAGACCGGCAGACCGCGCCTGCCGGCGTGATGCGTCATGGGTCAGCCGCTCACCGCATAGCTGCCATTGAAGGCGCTCCCACTGAGATCCAGGTTCTCGCCGACACGCTCCAGGGTCACCTCGACGCGACGGTTCTGGCGGCGTCCGTCCACCGTGGCATTGCTGGCCACCGGCTGCCGCGAGCCATAGCCGCGCGTCTCGATCAGCCCCCGCTCGACCCCCTGGCTCACCAGGTAGCCCGCCACGCTGTCAGCGCGCGCCTGGGAGAGCGGGTCGTTGATGGCATCGGAGCCAGTGATATCGGCATGCCCGGCGATGAACACCCGGGCGAGGTTGGTCATGCCACGGATCTCGGCCGCCAGGCCGTCGAGCTCGCCACGCGCCTCGGCGGAGAGCTCGGCACTGTTGATCTCGAACAGGGCATCGGCCGAGAGAATGACGTCCGGCGCCCGGGCCGGGGCCTCGATGCCGCCGGTGAAGTCGGCCAGGGTGAAGCCCTGAGGGCCTTGGGCCGGACAGATCACGTCCGGGTTGATCTCTACCCCGTCGCTGCCCAGCTCGGCCAGGGTCGGCAGGTCGTCTCGACGCACCTCCAGCGTCTGCATCAGCTGACCCATGGCGGCCAAGGTACGAGCGTCTGCCAGCGCCACATCATAGCGGGCATTGGCGTAGGCGCGACTGGCCTCGAAATATTCGTTCTCGCTGTCCAGGACGTCGAGCAGGGTACGTTGGCCGATGTCAAACTGCTGCGCGTAGGCGCCGCGCACCCGGTCGATGGACTGGCGATGCTCGTTGAGGTACTGCAGCTGCTCGCGCAGGCGCTGGGTATCGTTGTAGGCAATCTGGGTGGTCTGGCGCACGTCGACGCAGGCCTTCTCGCGCAGATTCACGGCCTGCTCGACACGATTGCTGGCGGCACGGAAGGAAGCCAGGTCACTGCCGCCGTTGTAGAGGTTCATGCTGGCCACCAGCTCGATACTGTGGCGATCCCGGCGTTCACCATTGGTGAGTGCATCGAAGCTGCCGCTGTCATTCTCGTAGGTGCCGGTGCGGCCACGCAGGTCGAGGCGCGGCTGGAAGGCCGAGCGGGTCCCGCGCTGCTCGGCGCGTGAGGCCTCGATGTTCTCGATGGCGGCATGGAACTCGGGGTTGCCCTGGAAAGCCAGGTCCAGTGCCCGGTTCACATCCGCCGGCAGACGCTCGTCCATCTGCGGGGCCGGGGCCAGGTTCTCCGCCGGCAGGTCGCCGATGATACGCTGATAGCGCGCGGTCACGTCGTGGAGGTTGGAGGCCTCCGTCATCAGATTCGACTCAGCCAGCGCCAGGCGGCCGCTAATCTGCTCCAGGTCGACGCGACGCCCCGCCCCGGAGATCACGCGCGCCTCGATCTGGTTGTAGACGCGCAGGTGCTCACGGTAGTTATCCTGGGCCAGGCGCACCAACTCGCGGTAGCGTTGCACATCCAGGTAGGCGCGAGTCGCCTCCAGGCTGGTCTTCTCACTGGCCCCAATTAACTCGTAGTAGCGCACCAGCTCGGCGCGGTCGAGGCGTTCGACCTCGCTGGCCGTGGCGAAGCCGTCCCAGAGCATCTGGGTGATGGTCAGTTCAGCATAGCTGGTGTCGTAGCTGCCGCGACTGTCGAGTTCTCGGTCTTCCCTCCCGATAGCGGCCGAGACATCGACGCTGGGCAGATAGTTGCCGCGCGCCACCCCGATATCATTACCGGCAGCGCGAAAGTTGCTCCATGCGGCCTGCACTTCGGGGTTGGTCGTGATCGCCTGCTGGACCACCTGGCGCAGGTCGGCACTTCCCGGGGCCGCCAGTCCCGCCGGCAGCGTCTGTGCCACGGCCGAGACGAGCGGCAACAGTGCCAGGGAAGTCCCCAGAGCCAGAGAGCCAGCAAGGCGACGAACAAAGGGGCTGCTAGATGCGTCAGTCGTGCGTTTCATGGGTGTTCCCTTTCATGATGGCTAATGGCCCGGTGTTCTGAAAACCAGACCTGCCAGGAAATGAGATGGTCTTCTTGTTGTGGCGGGTCCCATGGGTCGACGTCGCAGTCCCATGGCGCATCCCTTCCCGACTTCCTATGTCGACCCTCCCGAGGCGCCCCATCGGCCAGGCTCAGGATCGGTCGAAAGCGTCAGACACCTCATGCCATTTCATGAGGTGTCGCTTTGTAATCCAGCGTAACCGAACAAGAGAATTTGTCCACTGCTGAAGAGCGCTAAGCGGGCAGGAGAAGATCGACGCTTGATGTAGGACAAGACCGACAAGGCGGCACCGCCCCGGCCGCTACGGCAACCGCGCCGGCAAGCCACGCCCGGCGGCAAACGTGGTATCGTCTGACCGGTCCCCGAAACGGCATGGTCACCCAAGGAGAACGTCTATGGCCTCATCGGAAATCCAGAAGACCCGCGTGATCAAGGAGCTGCGGGGCTTCATCAAGAAACTTCTGCAGGACCCGAAGATCCTCGAGCAGTCACTGGAGATCACCCGCCGCCAGCTCGGCGAGCCCGGTGAGGGAGATGTGATGGCGCGGATCGCCAACCAGATCTCCGACACCACCAGCGTGCACATCCCCGAGGATCCCCAGGACCACTCCGAGGCCGACCGGCTCTTCCTTGAGCTGCTCAGGGAAGTGGTCAAGGAGGAGCAGGCGCTCTACTGACGCCCGGCCCGCCACGCTGTGCTGTGCTCTGCCCTCTCCCCCGGCCACCGAGCCGGGAGAGGGCTTTCAAGAGAGTTCTTTCGGGAGAGAGTGGCTTAAAGCGAAAGAGTGGCTTAAAGCGGCCTCCACGTCCCCAGTTACGGGCAGACCTGCCCTTGGCCGCCCGCCCTTGGTAGAATGCAGCACACATTGTTGCTGCTGTTCCTGTCGAATGACCTATCTGCTCAAGCTCCACCCTGAGATCACCATCAAGTCCCGCTCCGTCCGCCAGCACATGATCCGCTGCCTGGCCAGCAATGTGCGCAACACCCTGCGCCAGCTGGATGAAGGCGTGCGCGTCAAGAGCGGCTGGGACGCTCTGCTCGTGAGCCTGCCCGACACCCTTCCCGCCGGCCGTATAGCGGAGATGGAGGACACCCTGACCCGAATCCCCGGCATCCACGAGATGCTGGCCACCGAGACGGTGCGCTGCACCTCACTCGACGAGGCCGCCGCCTGGATCGTGCCGCACTGGAAGGCGGCCATCGCCGGGCATCGTTTCCGGGTCCGGGCCAAGCGCCGGGGGGACCACGACTTCTCCTCCATGGATCTCGAGCGCCACCTGGGGAGCGCCCTGCTCGCGGCCGAGCCCTCGGCACGGGTCGACCTGAAGCACCCCGAGGTCGTGGTGTCGGTGGAACTGACCCACCGGTGGCTGCAGCTGATCCGCTCGCGCCGGCCGGGCCTGGGAGGCTACCCGCTGGGGGTTCAGGGCCAGGCCCTGGCGTTGGTCTCGGGAGGGTTCGACTCGCCGGTGGCGGCCTGGCGGATGCTGCGCCGCGGCATCAAGACCCACTACCTGTTCTTCAACCTCGGCGGCCCGGCCCACGAGACCGGCGTGCGGGAAGTCACCCACCACCTCTGGCAGCGCTACAGCGCGTCCCACAACGTCGACTTCACCTCGGTGCCCTTCGAGGGCGTGGTCGCGGAGATCCTGCGCAGCATTCCCGATGGCCTGATGGGGGTGATTCTCAAGCGAATGATGGTGCGGGTGGCCAGCCGCGTGGCCGCCCGCTCCGGCATCCCGGCACTGGTCACCGGGGACGCCATCGCCCAGGTCTCCAGCCAGACCCTCACCAACCTGGCGCTGATCGACGCGGCCAGCAAGCTGCCGATCCTGCGCCCACTGGTCACCGAGGACAAGCAGGAGATCATCGACACGGCCCGCCGGATCGATACGGCGCGCTTCGCCGAACGGATGCCCGAATACTGCGGGGTCATCTCGCGCCGCCCCCACACCCGGGCGCCCACCGACAAGGTGCTCGCCGCCGAGGCCGACTTCGATTTCACGGTACTCGATGCCGCCATCGAGGCCGCCACCGTGACCCGCGCCAACCGCCTGCTGGAGGGCCAGCGGCAACCCGGCGAGGTGACCGTCATCGACTCGCTGGCCACGCTGGCCCGGATGCCGGCGGTCAGCGTGATCGACATCCGCCCCCCGGACGAGCGCGAGGCAGCACCGCTCGAGCTTCCCGAGGTGCCCTGCCTGGCGATTCCCTTCTACGAGCTGCAGGACCAGGCAGTGACCCTGCCCGGCGACCGCGACTACCTGCTCTACTGTGACCAGGGGGTGATGAGCCGCATGCAGGCGCTGCACCTCATGGATCGCGGCATGTCCCACTTCGGCGTGCTTCGTTACGCCTCCTGAGCCGCCGCACGAGCGGCGCTCGCGGAGATGTTCTCTGCCCGGCTGAGCCACTTTTTCCGGCATCCGGCGACACTACAAAAAGATGCCATCTGCAGGCGGATCTTGCCGGGGTGGCACATGGGCGGGCACTCCCTACGAGCAAACGGGCGAGGAAGACAACCGCCTTCCCCGCCCGCCGCTGTCGATAGCCGTGATCGCCCGGCCACCCTGGCCAGGTTGCTGGTGCTCAGCCGCTAGCAGATCTCTTCCCAGAGCCGTTGCTGGAAGTCCTCGGGGAGTTCCGCCACCCGACCGAGACGCGAGAGGTGGGCGTTGGCCATGTCCTTGGCGACCTCGTGGTAACAGCTGTGCAAGGAAGCGGAATCCGAGAGAGACTTGGCATCGGCAAGACAGCTCCAGACCTTGGCATTCGAGATCGCGTAGGCATTCAGGAACTCGGCCTCGACCTCTACGGCCTCGAGCACGGATTCCATCCAGGCACGCTGCAGCCTGGCCAGCGGATGCGAGGCGTCCATCCAATGATGCATCCACCAGTCGAACACCGGCTGCGAGGCCTCGGCGACACCCGCCGGCAAAGCGGTGACGGTAGAGTGAGGCGCCGCGTGAGTCATTTCGGGGGTCACTTCGGGAGTCGAGTGATCCCTGGACACTTGATTAGCGGTTGACATCTTTAACACCCTCAAGAACGAAGGATTTAGTACGCTCTTGAGTGTAGCGGCGGCCACCCCACGCGGTGAGACAATTTTGGCACGACGTTATCTTGTCGTGAATTCGCCCAACCACACCCCGCCAGCCTCGGGATGGGGCGGGCAATCGGCGGAAGCATCACTGATGTCGGGAGGCCAAAAGGTTCCGGCCCATGCGGGGCATGGGACGGGTGATTGCTCACTCGCAGGGCACCACGCGGCGCGCGGTGTCCTTGGCCCAGAGACTCTTGCCGTCCGGGGTGGTGCCGTGGGCGTTCCAGGTCTCGCTGACCTCGACGCAGTAGGAGCCGAGATCCTCGACGCGCTTCTCCGGGTCGGCGGGGCGCTCGGCGCGGATGCAGCCATGCGCGAAGATGGCTACAATCGTGGCCTGATTTTCAACAGGATACCCTGAGCCGCCATGTCGAACACCGCCCGCGCCTCGCGCAAGATCCTGGTCACCAGCGCCCTGCCCTACGCCAACGGTGCCATCCACCTGGGCCACCTGCTGGAGTACATCCAGACCGACATCTGGGTGCGCTTCCAGAAGAGCCGCGGGCATGAGTGCCACTACGTGTGTGCCGACGATGCCCACGGCACGGCCATCATGCTGCGTGCAGAGCAGGAGGGCATCACCTCCGAGGCGCTGATCGAACGGGTCTCCCGCGACCACCAGACCGACTTCTCCCGCTTCGGGGTGGCCTTCGACAACTATCACTCGACCCATTCCCCGGAGAACCGCCACTTCAGCGAGCTGATCTACACTCGGCTGCGCGACAAGGGGCATATCGCCACTCGCGATATCGAGCAGATGTTCGACCCGGTGAAGGGCCTGTTCCTGGCCGACCGCTTCATCAAGGGCACCTGCCCGAAGTGCAAGGCCGAGGAGCAGTACGGCGACAACTGCGAGGCCTGCGGCGCCACCTACACGCCGGCGGAGCTGATCGAGCCGGTCTCGGCGATCTCCGGTGCCGCGCCCGAGGTGAGAAGCTCCACCCATTTCTTCTTCAAGCTACCGGACTTCGCCGACTTCCTGAAGGCCTGGATCGACGATGACCATGTCCAGCCGCAGATCCGCAACAAGCTGATGGAGTGGTTCGAGTCGGGCTTCAACGAGTGGGACATCTCCCGCGATGCCCCCTACTTCGGCTTCGAGATCCCCGACGCGCCAGGCAAGTACTTCTACGTCTGGCTCGACGCCCCGATCGGCTACCTGGCCAGCTTCCAGAACCTGTGCGACCGCAAGGGGATGGACTTCGACGCCTACTGGGCACTCGACTCCGACGCCGAGGTCTATCACTTCATCGGCAAGGACATCGTCTACTTCCACGCCCTGTTCTGGCCGGCCATGCTGCACGGCGCCGATTTCCGGACACCCACGGCGGTCAACTGCCATGGCTTCGTCACGGTGAACGGCGCCAAGATGTCGAAGTCGCGCGGCACCTTCATCAAGGCCGCGACCTATGCCGACCACCTCAACCCCGAGTACCTGCGCTACTACTTCGCCGCCAAGCTGACCTCGCGGGTCGACGATCTGGACCTCAACCTCGAGGACTTCGCGGCACGGGTGAACAGCGATCTGGTGGGCAAGGTGGTCAACATCGCCAGCCGCTGCGCCGGCTTCGTCAAGAAGCTCGGCGGCTCTCGCCTCGCCGGCCACTGCAGCCAGCCCGAGAGGGTGGCGCGCTTCATCGCCGCGGGTGACGCCATCGCCGAGGACTTCGAGGCCCGCGAGTTCGGCCGCGCCATGCGCCGCGTGATGGAGCTGGCCGACGAGGCCAACACCTACATCGCCGAGGCCGAGCCCTGGGTGCTGGCCAAGCAGCCGGGCCGCGAACAGGAGGTGCTGGAGATCTGCTCGGTAGGCATCAACCTGTTCCGCCAGCTGATGGTCTACCTGGCGCCGGTCGTGCCGGCCATGGCCGAGCAGGCCCGCGCCTTCCTCGGGCTCGACACCCTCGACTGGCACAGCCGCCACACCCTGCTGGTGGACCACGAGATCGCCAAGTTCAAGCCGCTGATGACCCGTGTGGAGCGTGACAAGATCGATGCCATGATGGCGGCATCGAAGGAGGACCTGGTGGAAGAACAGAAACTCAAGGAGACGGCGAAGGGCCCCCTGGCCGAGGAGCCCATTGGTGACGAGATCGGCTTCGACGACTTCGCCAGGGTCGACCTGCGCATCGCCCGCATCGCCCAGGCGGAGTATGTCGAGAAGGCCGACAAGCTGCTCAAGCTGACCCTGGACCTGGGCGGCGAGACCCGCACCGTCTTCGCCGGCATCCGTGCCGCCTATGCCCCGGAGGCCCTGGAGGGACGGCTGACGGTGATGGTCGCCAACCTGGCGCCGCGCAAGATGCGCTTCGGCGTGTCCGAGGGCATGGTGCTCGCCGCCGGCAACGACGACGGCATCTATCTGCTCGGCCCCGATTCCGGCGCCGAGCCGGGCCAGCGGGTGCGCTGAGGCGCCGCCGTGACGGAGACCGATGCCCGCCCCCGGGCCGCGCTGATCGAGGCCATCGATACCGAGCTGCCCCAGACCCAGTGCGGCAAGTGCGGCCAGCCCGGCTGTCGCCCCTATGCCGAGGCCATCGTCGACGGCGAGGCCATCAATCGCTGCCCACCCGGCGGCGACGTCACCGTGGCGCGACTGGCGGCGCTGACCGGTCGCGCGCCGCAGCCACTGGCCGAGCCCGCCCAGCCACCGCTGGTGGCGTGGATCCGCGAGGCCGAGTGCATCGGCTGCACCAAGTGCCTCCAGGCCTGCCCGGTGGATGCCATCCTGGGGGCATCCAAGCGCATGCACACGGTCATCGTCGATGAATGCACCGGCTGCGAGCTGTGCGTGGCGCCCTGCCCCGTGGACTGCATCGACCTGCTGCCTCACCCCGCCTGGGAAGCCGCCGAAACCGATCAAGAGCGCGACGCCTACCTGGCACGCCGCGCCACGCTGGGTCGTCGCCGCCATCGCGCCCGCCAGCAGCGCCTGGCCCGGGAGGCCCGGGAGAGGCGCGTGGAGCGCCAGAAGCGGCTGATTCGGCAGCGCCAGCGGTCGGGGCCGGGCAGCGCTGCCGGCCCGGGCCCGCAGCGCCAGGGTCAGATGGCCGTCAACGCCGCCGAACAGGCCCTGCGCCGGGCCAGGCAGCAGCTGGCCCACGCCGAGCGCCAGGGCGAGGCCAGCGCGGTCGAGGCGGCCCGGGGGCAGGTCGATAGCGCTAGCCGGCTGCTTGCTGAAGCGCGAAAGGCGCTGAAAGGCGCTAAGCGCTCTTAAATGATTCGAGACTTAGACTGACTGCTTACCGCTCGGGGCTGATCCGGCGGCAGGCCCCGGAATGCCGGACCATCGAGGAGGCGCTGTGAATACATCCCTGTACGCTACCGACGCCATCCTTGGCGTAGGACCTCCTCTTCACCCTGCCCCCGGCGCCCCTCGCTTTTGCCGGGGAATGCGATGAACGCCCAGAAACGCCACGAGATCTTCGCGCGGCTGCGCGACCACAACCCCGAGCCGACCACCGAACTGCACTGGACCACACCCTTCGAGCTGCTCGCCGCCGTGCTGCTCTCGGCCCAGGCCACCGACGTGGGGGTCAACAAGGCCACCGCCCGGCTCTTCCCGGTGGCCAACACGCCCCAGGCGATCCTTGAACTGGGCCTCGACGGCCTCAAGGCGCACATCCGGACCATCGGCCTTTACAACACCAAGGCCGAGAACCTGATGAAGACCTGCCGGATCCTGGTCGAGCAGCACGGCGATGAGGTGCCCCGCACCCGCAAGGCCCTCGAGGCCCTGCCGGGCGTCGGCCGCAAGACCGCCAACGTGATCCTCAACACCGCCTTCGGCGAGCCCACCATCGCCGTGGATACCCATATCTTCCGCGTGGCCAACCGCACCGGGATCGCCAGGGGCAAGGACGTGGTCGAGGTCGAGAGGAAGCTGCTGCGCCATGTGCCGAAAGAGTTCCGCCAGGATGCCCACCACTGGCTGATCCTCCATGGGCGCTACACTTGCCTGGCGCGCAAGCCCCGCTGCGGTAGCTGCATCATCGAGGACCTCTGCGAGTACCCGGAGAAGACCGAGCTGTGACCGGCGCCCACGCTGGCCTGCCGCGGCGCCGCATGCCTCGCGACCCGCCGGAGTGAGCGCTCTGGCTGGCACAAGTGCCCGCCGGCTGGTTCACTAGCCGCATGACCGCCAACGAGACCCGCCCATGGAAGCCCTGAAGTATCTCCTGCTGCCGCCCGTGATCAATGCCCTGCTGATCCTCGCCGGCCTGGTCCTGGGCGCTCGCCGGCTGAGCGGCGGCCTGCTGGTCACCCTGGGGCTGGCCAGCCTGCTGGCCCTCTCCACCCCGCTGGTGAGCCACGCCCTGCGCCAGGGGCTGGAACCACCGGCCCTTGCCAGCCCCGCCCAGCTTCGCCAGGCCCAGGCCATCGTGATCCTCGGTGGCGGACGCGACTACGCCTCGCCGGAGTTCGGCTGGGGCGATACCCCCTCCAATGCCAGCTGGCGCCGGCTGGCCTATGGCGCCCACTTGCACCGAGAGACCCGGCTGCCGATTCTGGTCAGCGGCGGGCGCGTGCATGACGAGCACAGCGCCGAGGCGAGCCTGATGGCGGCGGCGCTGCGCGACGTCTTCGAGGTGCCCGTGCGCTGGATGGAGGGGCGCAGCCGCAATACCGCCGAGAACGCCCGCTACACCGCCGAGATGCTGGGGGGCGAGGGTATCGAGCATGTCGCGCTGGTCTCCCAGGCCTGGCACCTGCCGAGGGCGGTGTCGGAATTCGAGCGCGCCGGCCTGTCCGTCACGGCCGCGCCGACCGAATTCGCAAGCGCCCCACCGCCGGGTATTCAGGCCATTATCCCGCGTGCCTACCACCTCCACCAGAGCAGCCGCGCCCTGCACGAGTGGCTGGGGCGGGCCGAACTGGCCCTGCGCAACCACCTGCTGCGACGCGGTGACTGACCCCAATGTCGAAGCGCCATGCCTGCCTTGAGGCGCTAGGCTGGCCGCTACGTTCCGCCTTCTCGACACGAGGCTCGACATGCTGGACCTGCTGATTCCCTTCTCCCTGGCCGCCGCCTTCGGTGCCCTTGTCGGCTCGCTGTGCCGGCTGACGCGCTGGCCCGGCCGCGAACGCCCCCTGCTCTTCCCGCTGGTGGGCCTCGTCGCCGGCATCACCGCCTTCTTCATCCACCTGGTGCTCAACTGGGTAACCGGCGCGCCGGCCTGGTGGCTGCCGGTGCTGGTGATCCTGCAGGTCTGGCTGTGGCTGGGGCCGCTGGGTCCGAGACGCGGGCGGCACCGCAAGTAGCCACGGCCCCAGCAACTGCTGCTCCACCCCTCGGGCGAAGAGCCGGCCGAGGGGCCGGGCCAGCGCCGGTACCGGGGGCTTGCCGAGCGAGGCGAACAGCAGACGCATCACCAGCGGCGGCATGGCGGAGCCTTCGGCATGGTGCAGCCAGAAACGGTAGCGCTCGTGCGCCTCCTGCCAAGGTCGTCTTTGCCACCACCCGGCCGGCCACTAGACTGATCGGTAACCATGCATAAACGACCGCACACTCATAGGAGGGCACCATGGCCAAGGTGCTGGTGGTGGACGACGAACCCAACATCGTCCTGTCCCTGGAATTCCTGATGCAGCAGGCCGGCTTCCAGGTAGACACCGCCGAGGATGGCGAGAGTGCCCTGTCGCGCATCGCCGAGTCGCCCCCGGACCTGGTCCTGCTGGATATCAGCCTGCCCGGCATCAGCGGCTTCGACGTCCTCGAGCGCCTGCGCAACGACCCCGCCCATGCCCGGCTGCCGATCATCATGCTCACGGCTCATGGGCGCGAGGTGGAGCGCGAGAAGGGCCTGGCCCTGGGCGCCGACGACTACGTCACCAAGCCCTTCTCGACCCAGGCGCTGGTCGAGAAGGTCAAGACGTTGCTCGCCGAGGTGTCCTGATGGCCAAGCATGGCTCCCGCCTGCCCCGCCGCCAGCGGCTGATCGGCCTGTGGCTGCTGCTCAGCGGCATCAGTATCTTCGGCGGCGCCGTGTTCGCGCTGTGGCTGGACGGCCTCGCTGGTCTCGAGGGCACGGCGCGGCTGCTGCTGTGGCTGGGCTGCTTCTCCGGGGGCGGCACCATCTTCCTGGTCGGCCTGCTGCTCGAGCGCCAGCTGTTCACCCCGCTGCGACACCTGCAGGTCCAGCTGGCCCGCCTGGTGGCTAACCCGGATGCCCGCCAGGACTACCCGCCCGAGGGCTGGCTGCGGGGGCTCGGCCCCGACCTGATGCGCATTCGCGAGGCCTGGCGGGCCGACCGCGAGCGCCTGGCCACCGCCCATGCCGAGGGCGCGCGCAGTGCCGCCCGAATCCGCCAGGAGCTCGAGACCCTGCTCCAGGTGCTCGACACGCCGCTGCTGCTCTGCGACCACCACCGGCGGGTGCTGCTGTTCAACCAGGCCGCCGAGACGCTGTTCGAGGGCCATCCCGGCCTGGGCCTCGGCAAGCGCCTCGATGCCCTGCTGCCGATCTCCAGCCTGGCGGATGCGCTGAGCCAGCTGCCCGACGACGGGGCGCCGCGGGAGATTCTGGTGCCCTGCAACGAGCGCTGGCTGCACGTGGTGCTGCGCCGCGTCCCCGACAGCCACCACGAGACACTGCTGACCCTGACCGACACCACGGCGGCCTGGACCAGCGAGATGGGGGCCCGTGCCGACATCGCCGAGATGCTGCCGGTACTGCGCCGCCACAGCGCCAGCCTGACCAGTGCCGCCGACGCCCTGGTCGGCGTGCGCGACGATGCCGCGGCCGGCGAGCTCGGGAAGCGCCTCGAGGCGGTGATCGACGAGGAGAGCCGGGCGCTGGCCGCCCAGCTCGAGCGCATGGGCCGGCTGATGGAGGACATGCACCGCGAGGGCGAGCGCCTGGTCCCGCTGTGGTCCAATGATCTCTGGGCGGCCCTCGGCGAGCGCCAGGGCAACGCGTCGCTGCGCATCACCCCCATCGGCATGCCCGCCTGGCTGAAGGGCGACGCCCCGGCCCTGCTGGCGCTGCTCGACTCGCTGCTCCCTCGCCTGGCAACACATTCCGGCCAGGCCGTGCTGGAGGGCGAGGTGTGCCTGGGCAACCGCCGGGTCTACCTGGACCTCATCTGGCGCGGGCGCCCGCTCGGCGAGAAGGTACTGGACGAGTGGCGCGCCGAGCGCCTGGACGCCCTGCCCCTGGCCCCCCGGGTCGGCGACGTGCTGCGCCAGCACACCAGCGATGCCTGGAGCATCGCCGACGAGGACGGCGAGCATGCCCGCCTGCGCCTACCGTTGCCGGCCACCGAGCGGGTCGGCGCGCCGCGCCCGCGCACCCCGCCGCGCCCGGAATTCCACGACTTCGGCATCGCCGACATGCCCCCGCCGGATGCCGAACTGGCGGCCCGGCCCCTGAAGACCCTGGAGGTCGTGGCCTTCGACACCGAGACCACCGGGCTGGAGCTGCGCCGCGGCGACACCGTGGTCAGCATCGGCGCCTGCCGCATCGTCAATGCGCGACTGCTGGCCAGCGACACCTTCGACCTGCGGGTCGACCCGGGACGGCCCATCCCGCCGGCCAGCACCGCCATCCATGGCATCACCGATGACGACGTGGCCGGGGGCCCCCCGCTCAACGTGGCCCTGCCGCGCTTTCGCGACTACATCGGTGAAGCGGTGATCCTGGCCCACAATGCCGCCTTCGACCTGCTGGCCATCCAGCCCCCCGGCGGCGGCATCGCGTTCGACATGCCGGTGCTCGACACCCTGCTGCTCTCCCGGGCACTCGACGACAGCCTCGACGGCCATGACCTGGACAGCCTGGCCGACCGCTATGACCTGAGCTTTCCGCCCGGCACCCGCCATACCGCCCTGGGCGACGCCCGGGTCACCGCGGAGCTGTGGCTCTCGCTGCTGCCCCGGCTGGAGGCGCGTGGCATCGAGACGCTGGAGCAGGCGCTGGCGCTGCAGGCCAGCGCCTTCGACAAGCAGGACGCCTTCGCCTCGTGAACATGCCGCGCCTGAAGGAGCGCCTGGTCGCGCTGATCGTGCTGGCGGCCCTGCTGTTCTCCCCGCCCCTGCTGCTGATCGCCGACCATGCCCCGACGGCCCCCGCCTGGCTGGTGGCCTACCTGTTCCTGGCCTGGGCCGCGGTAATCGCCCTGATGGCCTGGCTGATGGAACACCATCACGAGGAGTGACCCCGGATGCAGGCTGACACGCCATGAGAAGCAGCGTCGTGGTCCTGACCGTGGCCTTCGGCTACCTGGCGCTGCTCTTCATCATCGCCGCCTGGGGGGATCGCCGCGCCGAGCAGGGGCGCTCGCTGATCGGGTCGCCCACCGTCTATGCGCTCTCCATTGCCGTCTACTGCACCGCCTGGACCTTCTACGGCAGCGTCGGCCGCGCGGCCCAGTATGGCCCCAGCTTCCTGCTGATCTACCTGGGCCCGACCCTGGCGATGCTGATGGCCCCCTTCGTGATCCGCAAGATGGTGCGCATCGCCAGTGCCCAGCGCATCACCTCCATCGCCGACTTCATCAGCGCCCGCTACGGCAAGAGCTCGAGCCTGGGGGCGCTGGTGGCGCTGATCGCCCTGATCGGCATCACTCCCTATATCGCCCTGCAGCTCAAGGCCATCACCGTCAGCCACGCGGTGCTGGTCAACTACCCCCAGGCCGCCGAGCTGCGCCTGGCCGACGAGAGCTTCTGGGCCGACAAGTCGTTCTGGGTCGCCCTGGTACTGGCGGTATTCATCATCCTCTTCGGCACGCGCCACCTGGACGCCAGCGAGCGCCACGAGGGCATGGTGGCGGCCATCGCCTTCGAGTCGCTGGTCAAGCTGGTGGCCTTCCTCTCGGTGGGGGTCTTCACCGTGTTCGTGCTCTTCAACGGCCCGGCGGAGCTCTTCGCCCGGGTCGGCGCCATGCCCGAACTGACCCGGTTGATGAGCCTGGAGGCCGTGCCCGGCGGTGCCCTGGGCTGGGTGGGCATGCTGGTGCTGGCCTTCCTGGCCTTTCTCACCCTGCCGCGGCAGTTCCAGGTGCTGGTGGTCGAGAACGTCGACGAGCGACACCTCAAGCGCGCCAGCTGGCTATTCCCGCTCTACCTGCTGGTGATCAACCTGTTCGTGATCCCCATCGCCCTGGCCGGGCTGCTGCTCGGCGACGCCAGCGGCGACCCGGACAGCTTCGTGCTCACCCTGCCCCTCTCGGCCGGGCTAGATGGGCTGCCGCTGCTGGTCTTCATCGGCGGACTCTCGGCCGCCACCGGCATGATGATCGTCGAGACCATCGCCCTGTCGACCATGGTCAGCAATCAGCTGGTGATGCCGCTGTTGCTGCGCTCGCGCCACCTCCACCTGAGCACCCGGGGCGAGCTCGCCGGCTGGCTGCTGCGCATCCGCCGAGTGGCCATCCTGCTGATCCTGCTGCTCGGCTACCTCTACCATGCGCTGATCGGCGACGCCTACAGCCTGGTGACCATCGGCCTGGTCTCCTTCGCCGCCGCCTGCCAGTTCGCCCCGGCGCTGCTGATCGGCCTGTACTGGCGGGGCGCCAACCGACTGGGGGCCGGACTGGGCATGAGCGCAGGCTTCCTGATCTGGGCCTGGACCCTGCTGATCCCGGGCTTTGCCCAGTCCGGCTGGCTGGAGGCCGGCTTCCTCGACCGGGGCCCCTGGGGGCTCGCCTGGCTGAGGCCCTATGCGCTGTTCGGGCTCGAGGGCTGGGACATCTATACCCACTCGCTGCTGTGGAGCCTGGCCGCCAATGTCGGCCTGCTGGTGGGCATCTCGCTGTTCACCCGCCAGTCACCGCTGGAGCAGACCCAGGCGGCGCTGTTCACCGAGGCCATGCACCCCGGCCTGGTTCAGACCTCGCTGTGGCAGGGCCAGACCACGCGTGGCGAACTGCGCGCCCTGCTCGATCGCTACCTGGGGGGCGCCGCCACCGCCCGCGTCTTCGCCACCCACCCCGACGAAGCCGACGACAGCCAGCCCGCGCCGCCGGGGCTGACCGCCCGCGCCGAACAGGCCCTGGCCGGTTCGCTGGGCAGCGCCTCGGCGCGGGTACTGATCGACTCGGTGGTGCGCGGCGAGGCCTTGAACCTCGAATCGATCCTCAGCATCCTCGACACCACCTCCGAGACCCTGGAGGTCAACCGTCGCCTGGAACAGAAGTCCCGGGAGCTGGCACGCACCAGCGAGGAGCTGCGCGCGGCCAATGAGCGCCTGCGCGAGCTCGACCGCCTCAAGGACGAGTTCGTGGCCATGGTCAGTCACGAGTTGCGCACGCCCCTCACCTCGATTCGCGCCTTTGCCGAGATCCTGCGCGACAGCAGCGACCTGCCCGACGAGAAGCGCCACCACTTCCTCGACGTGGTGGTGCGCGAGAGCCAGCGGCTCTCGAGGCTGATCGAGGAGATCCTCGACCTGGCAAGACTCGAGAGCGGCCGCCTGACCCTGGAGCCCCGGCGCCTGGACCTGGTGACCCTGGCCCGCCACGGCGTGGATGCGGTGCACCGACTGCAGGAGAACCGCGGGGTGACCCTGGAGGTCGAGATCGTGCCGGAGACCGCGACGGTCATCGGCGATCCGGACCGTCTGGAACAGGTGATCATCAACCTGCTCGACAATGCCGGCAAGTTTGCCGACGACGACGACCCGCAGGTACTGCTGCGCCTCGAGCGCTACAAGGATCACTACCGCCTCGCCGTGGAGGACAACGGCCCCGGCATCGCCGAGGACGAGCGTGAGCGGGTCTTCGAGAAGTTCCACCAGATCCAGCGACAGGACGGTGGCGAGGCCCGCGGTCGCCCCCGCGGCAGCGGCCTGGGCTTGCCCATCAGCCGCGGCATCGTTGCCCACCTGGGGGGGCGACTGTGGGTCGAGGAGGCGCCGCGGCTGGGCGGTGCCTGCCTGGTGATGGAGTTGCCGGAAGCGCCGGCGTAAGCCGTAAGCCGCAGTGCTGCCGCTCAGCTATGTGATAGCAAGGGTTTGTTCTTACAGCTTAAAGCTTACAGCTCCGGGCGAAGCCCGGTTACGGCTTGCGCGCGATTCTCAGAAGCGCGCGGATCTGCAGCAGGTCATGGCGCAGCAGCAGGCGCTGCTCCTCACCCAGGCGGGCGATGTCCACCCAGCCATCGGGGCTGCGCCCCTCGGCCAGGGCCCGGCGCTGCTCGTCGAGCATCAGCGCCTGCAGCCGCTCGTGTGCCGCGGTCAGGGCTCGGGCGTGCTCGGCGTCGAGCGCCTCCTGCATCACCAGCGCCACCAGTCGCGAGCGGGTATCCGGCGGGCGCACCCCGTGGCGCACGCCCAGCAGGCGCACGGCATTCACCAGCGGCAGCATTCCCTGGCGCTTGAGGTTGATGGCCCGTTCATGGGGGGCACCCTCGCCGTCGCCGCTGAGCCGGCCGAGCCGGTCCAGGGCCAGCGGCAGCTCATCGAGCAGGCTCGCCATCTCATCGAGGAAGAGGTGGGCGCCCGGCAGCAGCCGGGCCACCCGATCGGCCAGGGCCTCGGCGAGTGCGGCGTTGCCGTGGACCGGGTGAAAGTCGAGCAGAATATTGGCCTGCTGGACCCGCTTGACGCGGCGCTCCGCGGTCCAGATCTCGAGCTGTGCCGCCCACTCCGAGAGCCGCTTGCGCCACATCGGCCAGCGGGCCATGACATGGCCCTGGCAGAGCGGGATCCCGGCCGCATCGAGGCGCGCGGTGAAGCGCTCGCCCAGGGACTGGAAGTAGCCGTCGATCTCGGTATGCCGCTCGTCGGGGTAGTCGGCGATGATCATGGCGTTGTCCTGGTCCGGCGCCAGCAGGCTCTCATGGCGCGCCCCCGAACCGAGGGTCAGCACGCAGCAGGCCACCGGCGGCGCCCCCCAGCCCAGGCCGCGCATCTCCTCCAGGGAGAGCGTGATGGCGCGCCGATAGAGCCAGTCGTTGTGGTCGCTGATCAGCTGGCTGATGCGCCAGGCGGGCAGATCGAGCCGGTCCAGGGCCTCCACCAGCTGGCCCTGCCAGGCGTGGGCCTCGGCCAGGGAGGGAGCGGGCCCCAGGCTCACCAAGGCCTGGCCCAGGGGGGCCAGCAGCGACGGCCAGCCGCCGGGGTCTGGCAGCGCATCGGTGGCGAAGAGTTCTCGCCAGGGCGAGAAGCGGTGCAGCAGGCGCATGGCGACTCCGGGTCACGGGACGGATCGGCATGTCCTGAAGTATAAAGCGAGTCTCAGCGCGGCGAGAACATCTCGTCGCCGACCTCGTCGATGAAGCGCTGTGCCTTGCTGATCATCAAGGCGTCACAGGCCTCGCGACCGGGCAGCATGTCGGAGCGATCGAAACGATGCTCGAGCATCTCGCCGTCCTCTCCGTCGGCGGCAGGCAGCGGCTTGCGGATCCAGCCGCTGACGCGGTACTGGCCGCCCTGATCGGCGGGTTCGGAGATGATCAAATAGCCCTTGTACTCCACCGGCTCGGCGGCCGCGGCGTTGCCGGACTTGCCCTCGCCACCGCCGAACAGGCCGGATAACAGTTTCTTGAACATGGTGCTCTCCTCGCTTGTGGCAGCCCTCGACACGACGACGCCGGCGGCAGGCCGGCGTCGAGGAAGGCATGCAGGTCGGTCTCAGTCCTGCTTGCGGCCCTTGCCGGCGGCGATGCGCAGGCGCAGGGCGTTGAGCTTGATGAAGCCCTCGGCATCCTTCTGGTCGTAGGCGCCGGCATCGTCCTCGAAGGTGGCGATGGACTCGTCGAAGAGCGAGGCGTCGGACTTGCGGCCCGCCACGGTGGCACTGCCCTTGTAGAGCTTCATGCGCACCACGCCGGAGACGTTCTTCTGGGTCTCGTCGATGGCCGCCTGCAGCATGCGGCGCTCCGGGCTCCACCAGTAGCCGTTGTAGATCACCTCGGCATACTTGGGCATCAGCTCGTCCTTGAGGTGCGCCTCCTCGCGGTCGAGGGTCAGCGACTCGATGGCGCGGTGGGCGCGCAGCATGATGGTGCCCCCCGGGGTCTCGTAGCAGCCGCGGGACTTCATGCCCACATAGCGGTTCTCGACGATGTCGAGGCGGCCGATGCCGTTGTCGCCGCCCAGGATGTTGAGCTTCTCGAGCACCTCGTGGGGCCTCATCGGCACGCCGTCGATGGCCACGATGTCGCCGTGATCAAAGGTCAGCTCGATATAGGTGGGCGTGTCCGGCGCGGCCTCCGGCGACACGCTCCAGCGCCACATGTCCTCCTCGGCCTCGGCCCAGGGGTCCTCGAGAATGCCGCCCTCGTAGGAGATGTGCAGCAGGTTGGCATCCATCGAGTACGGCGACTTCTTCTTCTTGGAAGAGAAGTCCACCGGGATGTCGTGCTGCTGGCAGTAGGCCATCAGCTTCTCGCGGGAGGTCAGGTCCCATTCGCGCCACGGCGCGATCACCTTGACGCCTGGCTTGAGCGCGTAGGCGCCGAGCTCGAAGCGCACCTGGTCGTTGCCCTTGCCGGTGGCGCCATGGGAGATGGCATCGGCGCCGGACTGGTTAGCGATCTCGATCAGGCGACGGGCAATCAGCGGGCGTGCGATGGAGGTGCCGAGCAGGTACTCGCCCTCGTAGAGGGTGTTGGCGCGGAACATCGGGTAGACGTAGTCGCGCACGAACTCCTCGCGAAGATCCTCGATGTGGATCTCCTTGACGCCCAGCGCCTGGGCCTTGGCACGGGCCGGCTCGACCTCCTCGCCCTGGCCGATGTCGGCAGTGAAGGTCACGACCTCGCAGTCATAGGTTTCCTGCAACCACTTGACGATGACGGACGTGTCCAGGCCGCCGGAATAGGCGAGCACGACCTTCTTGACATCGGACATGCTGAGGCTCCTCTAGTAACGTTCTCGAAGGGGCGATTATAGCGCGCCGAGCCTGCAGCGAATACCGGCGACGCGACTCGCGGAGGGCAAGCTGCTAGACTTTCGCGGTTTCGAGACACGATGGCCCAGACAAGGAGGGGTGCATGAGCGAGGCGATCGCCCGCGAACTCATGGCGCAGCGATTCCGCAGCTTCCTGCCCGTGGTGGTGGACCTGGAAACCGGCGGATTCAATCCCGAGGGCGACGCGATCCTCGAGATCGCCGCGGTCACCCTGACCATGGATCCGGACGGCAACCTGATCTCCGACGCCACCTATGCCTACCATGTCACCCCCTTCGCGGGGGCCAACGTGGAGCAGTCGGCGCTGGACTTCACCGGGATCCGGCTGGATGACCCGCTGCGCCGACAGGTGGCCGTCAGCGAGGCCGAGGCACTGGGCGAGATCTTCCGACCCGTGCGCAAGTCCATCAAGGCCCATGGCTGCACCCGGGCCGTGCTGGTCGGCCACAATGCCGCCTTCGACCACGGCTTTCTCAATGCGGCGGTCAACCGCTGCGGCATCAAGCGCAACCCCTTCCATCCCTTCTCGAGCTTCGACACGGCATCGCTCGGCGGCCTGATCTATGGCCAGACCGTGCTGGCCCGGGCTTGTCGCGCCGCGGGCATCGAGTTCGACAACAGCGCCGCCCACTCGGCGCGCTACGACACCGAGCGCACCGCCGAGCTGTTCTGTGCCATGGTCAACCGCTACAAGGACCTGGGCGGCTGGGCCCTGGCCCAGAAGGAGCAGGGGCTGGACGAGGAACCGTAAGCCGTAAGCTGGAAGCTGGAAGCTGGAAGCTGGAAAGCAGCATAAGCTTGCCCCCAATAGCACCCCCCCCGCAGCACTGCTACGGGGGTGTTTTTTCTTCAAGCTTCAAGCTTATGGCTTCAAGCTCCAGACGAAGTCTGGTTGTGCTTGGCGGCGGCTTCCTTGACCAGCTTTTCCAGCTCGCCGTTCTGATGCATCTCGACCACGATGTCGCAGCCGCCGACCAGCTCGCCCTCGACCCACAGCTGCGGGAAGGTCGGCCAGCTGGCCACCTTGGGCAGCTCGGCACGGATGTCCGGGTTGTCCAGGACGTTGACGAAGGCGAAGCGCTCGCCACAGGCCATCAGGGCCTGGACGGTCTGGGCGGAGAAGCCGCACTGCGGCAGCTGGGGGGTGCCCTTCATGTAGATCAGGATGGGGTTCTCGCCGATCTGGCGCTGGATGTTCTCGACGGTGGTGCTCATGACATCTCCCTTTCTCGTGTGGCCGGGTCTCGATGGCCCGGGCCTCGATAGTTCGAGGCCGGCAAGCGCCCGGGCAATACCCGAGTATGCTGGTCGGCCTTGTGGATGAGGGCCATTCTACTGATGACGGTCGCGTTGCGCATCCCCCGTGGGCTGGCTAGGATGGTCGTTTTTTCCCGTGGAGCGACACCATGGCCACCCGCCATTTCCTCACCCTGCTTGACCTCAGTCCGGACGAGCTGCGCTACCTGATCCAGCGCGCCATCTCGATCAAGAACGGCCTGAAGACCCACGGGCCGACCTACACGCCCTTCGCCAACCGCACCCTGGCGATGATCTTCGAGAAGTCCTCGACCCGCACCCGGGTCTCCTTCGAGACCGCCATGGCGCAGTTCGGCGGCCATGCGCTGTTCCTCTCGCCCCGCGACACCCAGCTCGGCCGCGGCGAACCCATCGCAGATACCGCGCGGGTGCTCGCGGAGATGGTCGACGCGGTGATGATCCGTACCTTCTCCCACGAGGGCCTGGAGGCGTATGCCGCCGCCAGCAAGGTGCCGGTGATCAACGCCCTCACCGACGACTACCACCCCTGCCAGCTGCTCGCCGATGTAATGACCTGGACCGAGCTGCGCGGCAGCGTCAAGGGCCGCACCGCGGTGTGGATCGGCGACGGCAACAACATGTGCCACTCCTGGATCAACGCCGCCCGGCAGTTCGACTTCCAGCTGCGCATCTGCTGTCCGGAAGGCTACGAGCCGCGCCAGGACATCCTCGCCGCCGCCGGCGACCGGGTGAGCATCCTTCGCGACCCCCTGCAGGCCGTGGCTGAAGCCGACCTGGTGACCACCGACGTCTGGGCCTCCATGGGCCAGGAAGAGGAGCAGGCCAGGCGCGAGGCCAATTTCGCCGGCTTCCAGGTGAGCGAGACGATGCTCGACCGGGCGAAGGACGACGTGCTCTTCCTGCACTGCCTGCCCGCCCACCGCGGCGAGGAGATCAGCACGACCCTGCTCGATGACCCGCGCGCGGTGGTCTGGCAGGAGGCCGGCAATCGCCTGCATGCTCAAAAGGCGCTGATCGAATTCCTGCTGCTGGGGCGAGTGGAAGGCTGAGATGGGGGATAGCGTCTTAGCAGGGCAATTGCAGTTAACTGAAGCGAGAGGCGCCGGGGACAGGTCGTAGGGGAGGTCCTACGCCAGGGGTGAGAAGCATTGCTTCGAACGGGCTGGCCATGGATGGCCAGCACCGGCCCTGCAAGCGGAGCAGGACGCGAGAGCGCCGCAGGGCGTCGGTAGCGCCCATGGAGGGGTTCACAGCGCCTCCCCGACGGTCCGGCGCTCCGGGGCCTGTCGCCGGAATAGCCTCGAGCATTGCCACCGTCTGCGGCAGACCAGAACATCTTAGACCTTGGTATGACATCGACCTTCGTCGCATGTATAATGCGCTGCAGCATAATCCCTCAAGGAGATGCGGCAGCATGACACACGACACCCCCAGTACCACCGGCATGCAGCGTAGCCTGCGCCAGTGCCTCTCCAACATGGCCGCCCTGCTCTATCGCCAGGGGCATGTCCTCGAGACGGTCACCGTCCCGCACCGCGGCCTCGATCGCACCGCCCTGAAGGCGCTCGGCGATGCCGACCGTGACTGGGCGCCCTGCCAGCACATCCTCGAGACCAGCCAGGCCGCCACTTGGAACGACCAGCAGCGCTTCGTGCTGACCGGCCTCGGCCGCGAGCTGCTGTTCGACATGTTCGGCGAGGGGGCCGCCGACTGCGCCTGAGCCGGAGTGGACGCCATCCACACTGATTGATGCCCGGGCACGCGACGAGATTGCGTGCCCGGGCATCTTTGGTTAAGTTGGCAGGACTTGTCGGGGAGCCCCGGTACGCGCAGCAAGCCGTGCACGGGGGCTGAGATCGGTACGGCCGAACCCGTTGAACCTGATCAGGTTGATGCCTGCGGAGGGAACAAGCGCGTGGCGCACCTGCCCGCCTCCTTCCATTATGCCGCCTGGTCAGCCATGTCTCCCGCTGGATGGCCGCTAACTTGACACCCACCACCGATCACATCGCCGTCGCCGGTGCCGGCCTGCTGGGGCGCCTGGTCGCCTGGCAGCTGCTCGCCGACGGCCACGCCGTCACCCTCTATGACGCCGGGGACCTGGACACCCCGCCCGCCGCCGCCTGGACCGCCGCCGGCATGGTCGCCCCGCTCTGCGAGACGGCGATCTCCGAGCGCTGCGTCCACGACATGGGCCGCTTCGCCCTGGCCCAGTGGCCGACGTGGCTCGAGGCCCTCGACGCCCCATCGCTGTGGCAACAGCACGGTAGCCTGATGGTGGCGCACCCCCAGGACCTGGGCGAACTCACCCAGTTCCGCCGCGACCTCGACCATGCGCTGGGCGGCGGCTCACCCTGCCGGGCCCTCGACGCCAGTGAGATCCATCGGCTGGAGCCCGACCTGGCCCCCGGCTTCCGCCAGGGCCTCTACCTGCCGGACGAGGCCCACCTGGACAACCGTACCCTGCTCACCCGCCTGCTGGACGAGATCCGCGCCCTGGGCGGGGAGTGCCATGCCCATTGCCCGGTGGAGACCTTCCCCGGCGAGGTCGTCACCGCCAACGGCCGCCGGCGCTTCGACCTGGTCGTCGACTGTCGAGGCACCGGCGCCCGGCAGCGCCACCCGAGCCTGCGCGGCGTGCGCGGCGAGACCCTGCACGTGCAGACCGCCGAGATCCGGCTCTCGCGGCCGGTACGGCTGATGCACCCGCGCTACCAGCTCTATGTGGTGCCCAAGCCGGGGGATCGCTTCGTCATCGGGGCCACCCAGATCGAGAGCGAGGACCGCTCGCCCATGTCGCTGCAGTCCTCGCTGGAGCTGGGCAGCGCCCTCTACACCCTGTCCCCGGCCTTCGCCGAGGCGCGCATCCTGGAGCAGGGGGTCAACCTGCGTCCCGCCTTCCTCGACAACCTGCCCCATGTCACCCACCAGGAGGGGCTGATCACCGCCAACGGCCTGTTCCGGCACGGTTACCTGCTGGCCCCGGCCGTGGTCTGCCACCTGCTGGCCGGGATCCGGGGCCACGGCGACCGGCCCTTCGCCGACACTCTGGCGGCACACCCGCCGCAGGAGGCCACTGCATGAACGAGATCACCCTGCGCCTCAACGACGAGACCGCCCGCCTTCCCGCCGGCACTCCGCTCGCCGACGCCCTGCACGCTTGGCACTACGCCGACCGCCGGGTCGCCGTGGCGGTCAACGGCGAGTTCGTGCCCCGCTCCGCCTATGCCGGGCGGGTCCTGCAGGACGACGACCGCATCGATATCGTGGCCCCGGTAGGAGGTGGCTGATGGACGCGCTACACGACGACACCCTGACGCTCTACGACGAGGCCTTCGCCAGTCGCTTCCTGCTCGGCACCGCCCTCTACCCCTCGCCGACGGTGATGCAGGAGGCGATCCGGGCCTCAGGCTGCGAGATGGTCACCCTGGGCCTGCGCCGCCAGAACCCCGCCGCCGGCGACGGCGACGCCTTCTGGCAGATCCTGCGCGACAGCGGCTGCCGGCTGCTGCCCAACACCGCCGGCTGCCGCTCGGCCCGGGAGGCCATCACCCTGGCCCAGATGTCCCGCGAGCTCTTCGACACGCCCTGGATCAAGCTCGAGGTGATCGGCGACGACTACAATCTGCAGCCGGACCCCTTCGGTCTGCTGGAGGCGGCCCGGGAACTGATCGACCAGGGCTTCAAGGTGCTGCCCTACTGCACCGACGACCTGGTGCTCTGCCAGCGCCTGCGCGACGCCGGTTGCCAGGCGCTGATGCCCTGGGGCTCGCCCATCGGCACCGGTCGCGGGCTGATGAACCGCTACGCCCTCGAGACCCTGCGCCAGCGCCTCGCCGTGCCGCTGATCATCGATGCCGGCCTGGGCGCGCCATCCCAGGCCGCCGAAGCCATGGAGATGGGCTTCGACGGCGTGCTGATCAACACCGCCGTGGCCCGCGCCCATCGCCCGCCGCTGATGGCCGAGGCCTTCGCCGAGGCCATCCGCGCCGGCCGCAAGGCCTACCTGGCCGGGCTGATGCAGCAGCGCCAGACCGCCAGCCCCAGCACGCCGACGGTGGGACAGCCCTTCTGGCACCGCGACGACGGCTGACTTGGCGCTGCTCCCCTCCGCACGCGCCGCCGGGGGGATGACGTCGGGACGGGGAAGTCTGCTATCGTCTAACCCAGTCGACCCCGTAGACGAAAGGAGGCACCCAGTGAGCAGCCAGACCCTTCCCGCAACCATGGCCGCCATGCTGCTGACCGGGCATGGTGACGTCGACACGTTGGTCTACCACGACGACGTGCCGACCCCGCGGCCGAGACCCGGCGAGGTGCTGGTGAAAGTCACGGCCACCGCCAAGAACAACACCGACCGCAAGGCCCGCGAGGGGCTCTACCCGGTGAAGAAAGGCGAGGTGACCTCCTTTGCCATGGGCGGCGAGCCGACCCTGACCTTCCCGCGCATCCAGGGCGCCGACATCGCCGGGCGCGTGGTGGCGGTAGGCGAGGGGGTCGAGGCCTCGCGGATCGGTGAGCGCGGCCTGCTCGACTTCAACCTCTACCCGGATGCCCGGCGCGACATCAACCTGACCCCGGACTACTACGGCCACGGTGCCGACGGCGGCTTCGCCGAATACGTCGCCGTGCCCTCGGACCAGTTCCACCACGTGCCCAACCCCGAGCTTGCCGATGCCGAACTCGCCGCCCTGGGCATGTGCTCCTACCAGACCGCCTACCATATGATGACGTCGGCTCGGGTGAGTGCGGGAGAACGGATTCTTGTCAGCGGGGCCAGCGGCGGCGTGGGCACCGCGCTGATCCAGCTGTGCCGCATCGTCGGTGCGATTCCCTACGCGGTGAGCCAGCAGGAGAAGGCACCGGCGCTGAAGGCGCTGGGCGCCGAGGCGGTGATCGACCGCGGCGACCTCGAGGGCTTCGCCGAACGGGTGCTCGAGGCCACCGGGGGCGCGCCCATCGACGCGGTGATGGACCTGGTCGGCGGCGAGATGACCGACCGCTTCATCGACACCATGATCCAGGACATGAAGGCGCGCACCACCTACCCGCGGCTCTCCATCGCCGGCGCCAGCGGTGGCAACATCTCGGAGATCCTGTGGACACGCATCTACCTCTACCAGGTGCAGATCTTCGGCGTCTCCCACGGCACCCGCGAGGAGGCCGAGCAGCTGATCGCCTGGATCCGTTCCGGCGGGCTCAGGCCAGTACTGCACGCCGCCTTCAGGCTCTCCGACCTCCACCAGGCCGAGCGCTACTTCGTCAGCCGCGGCAGCAACTTCCTGGGCAAGATCGTGATCGTCCCCGACCGCCAGTGGGACGAGCATGGCGCGCCCTTCGCCCTCGAGGGACACTCATGAGCCAGGAACTGACCCTGCAACTGATCGACACCCATGCCGGCGGCGATGTCAGCCGGATCGTGGTCGGCGGCATCGAGCCCCTCCCCGGCACCACGGTGCGTGACCAGATGCACTACCTGCGCGACGACGCCGATGGCCTGCGCAGGCTGCTGCTGGAGGAACCCTACGGCATTCCCGAGATGTCAGTGGACCTGCTCGTGCCCGCCACCGACCCGGCCGCCGAGGTGGGCTACATCATCATGGAGGTGATGGGCTACCCCATCTACTCCGGCTCCAACACCATCTGCACCGCCACGGCGGTGCTGGAGAGCGGCCTGGTGCCCAAGCAGGAGGGACGCCAGCGCTTCAAGCTGGAGTCGCCGGCAGGACTGGTGCAGATCGAGGCCCTGGTCGAGAACGGCGTGGTGGAGGCGATCACCTGTGGCGGCCTGCCCAGCTATATCGACACCTACCGCGCCAGCATCCATGTGCCCGGCCTCGGCGACGTCACCTACAGCGTCGCCTACAGCGGCGGCTTCTACGCCCTGGTGGACGCCGCCGAACTGGGCTTCCACCTCAACCGCGACGAGGAGCGGGAGCTGGCCGACTGCGCCCACCGGATCGTCGAGGCGATCCAGGCCGAGCGCGGCTTCTCCCACTACACCCTGGGCGACGTGGGTCCGCTGCCCTTCCTGCACTTCATGGGCCCCGTCGAACAGGTCGCCGACGACTTCTACCGCTCCCGCTCGACCACCTACGTGCATCCCGGCGTGATCTGCCGCAGCACCACCGGCACCGGCACCTCGGCGCGCCTGGCGCTGATGCGCCACGAGGGCACCATCGAGCCCGGTGACAAGCTGGAAACCGTCTCGCTGCGCGAAACCGGCTTCATCGGCGAGTTCACCGGCACGCGACAGGAAGGGACCCATACGGTCGTGGAGAACACCATCACCGGCAAGAGCTACGTGCTGGCCCGCTCCGACATCGTGGTCAACTGCGACGACCCCCTGGTGGCGTGCGCCAGCCTGCACCATATCCTCAGCGCCGGCCAGGCCTCGTCCGAGTGAACGCCGCCCGGCGGGCGACAGACTGGCCGGCGTCAGCGCCGGCGCCAGTCGAGCTCGAAGGGCGAGATATCGCGGAAGGTGCCGGACTGGGTCATCTCGCGCCGCAGGGGGAAGACCGCCAAGGCCTGGGCCGGGTCGAGTCGCGCCAGTCGGTCGAAGTCGACGCGCTCCCACGCCTCGCGGGTGACCTTGGCGCTGAAGAGGTGCTGGCCCCGAAGCTCACCGCTGGCCGGGTCCTTGACCCGGCGATAGCCGGAGAGCAGCACGCGTTCGATTCGCGGCAGCCGGGCGAAGACCGTGCCCAGCACGCGGAAAGCCACACCGTGCACGTGACGCCGATAGAGCTCGCGCTGCCGCGTGACGCCGAGCTTGCGCGGCGAGAGCTTGAGGCGCTTGGCGGGCATCGTCCAGTAGCGGTCGGGCAGCTCCTCTTCGCTCGGCAGATCGATGTCCAGGACAATGGTGCGACAGTCATCACTCAGGTCGAAGTCGACCAGCGTCTCACGCGGCCAGGCGAGCTCATCCAGCCGCTCGACCAGCGTCTGCTGCATGGCGTCGGGATCGTCCCAGGCCGCCACTTCTTCGCGCTGCTGACGCTCGAACTCGCGGGCATCGAACTCGGCCTTCTCCCATTCCCAGGCACGATAGGCCTGCGCATGCGATGCCTCGCGGCGCGCGTTCTCCCGATCGAGCCGTACCCGGGCAGCCGGCCAGAGGGCATGCCGCCAGTCGGGCTGTTCCAGGGTCACCGGCGAGGGGGGAGACACCGGGTAGCTGCGCGGCTGATAGCCGGCGGCCCCTGGTGGCGGCGTCTGCTCGTGCAGGCGGCCGAGCCGGTCGAGATCGGCATTAAGTTGTTCGCAGTGCGACTCGAGCGCTTCCCGGATCTTCGCCTCGCCATGGCGCCGCAGCGCTCGGGCCTCAGCGTCGGGGATCCGTCGGCCATCGGGATGCCGATAGCGGATCTCCCCGTTGGCGGCGATATCGAGCTGCACCGGAAGGCCTTCGGCCCCCTCACCAGTGGCCAGCTGCAGGCGAATGCCGGGCGGTCCGACCGAGTGCCCGGGACGCAGCTTGCAGGTAATGAGTCGCACACCGGGTGCGAGACGAATGTGACGCTGGAAGCGATACCCCACGATGGCCTCTCCCTGATGACCGGACCCGAGCTACAGGGTACTGCACTGTTCATCGTGCGTAACGGTGGATGTCGGCCAGGCACGCACTTAGCAACGAAGCCGGGGGCCTGACCTGCTACACCGCCGGCGCAAACAGCAGCGCCAGGTCCTCCTCGTCGAACAGCGGGCCGTCGCTCCTACGCTCGCTGCCGCTCTCCAGGATCGAGGCGGCGAGATCGGCCTTGCGCGCCTGCAGCTCAAGAATACGCTCCTCCACCGTGCCGGCGCACACCAGCTTGTAGACGAACACCGGGTTCTGCTGGCCCATGCGGTGGGCGCGACCTGTGGCCTGGGCCTCCACTGCCGGGTTCCACCAGGGGTCGTAGTGGATCACGGTATCCGCGGCAGTGAGGTTGAGGCCGGTCCCGCCGGCCTTGAGACTGATCAGAAACACCGGAATCTCGCCCTGCTGGAAGAGCGCCACCCGCTGAGTACGGGTCTTGCCCGGGGTGTCGCCGGTGAGGGAGGTGAAGGGAATGCCATCCTTCTCCAGGGCTTCGCCGATCAGTGCCAGCATCTCGGTGAACTGCGAGAAGACCAGGATGCGCCGCCCCTCCTCGATCAGCGGCGGCAGCAGCTCGCGCAGCTGCTCCAGCTTGGCCGAGCGCTTCGTCTGGCGCGCGCTCTCCAGCTTGACCAACCGCGGGTCGCAGCACACCTGGCGAAGCTTGAGCAGCGCATCGAGCATCACGATGCCGGAACCGGCCAGGCCGCGCTCGGCGATGGCCTGCTGGACCCGCTGATGCTGGGCCAGGCGCAGGCTCTCGTAGAGCTCGCGCTGGCTGCCGGCCAGGGTGATCTCGCGGCAACTCTCAGTCTTGTCGGGCAGCTCGGTGAGCACCTGCTGCTTGGTACGGCGCAGCATGAGCGGCGCGATGCGCCGCGAGAGACGCTGACTCAGCGCCACGTCGCCCTCCTTCTCGATGGGCGTGCGGAAATGCTGGCCGAACCACTGCTGGCTGCCCAGCGCCCCTGGCGCCACCGCATCGAGCTGGGCCCACAGCTCGCCCAGATGGTTCTCCAGCGGCGTACCGGTCATCGCCAGCGCCCGTTTCGCGTCGAGCTCGCGCACGGCGCGTGCGGTCTGACTGGCGGCGTTCTTGATCGCCTGGGCCTCATCCAGCACCAACAGGCCGAACGCCATCTCGCGCAGCCGCGCCACATCGCGAATCAGCAGCGGGTAGGTGGTCACCACCAGGTCGGCGTGAGGCAGCGCCTTCTCGATCTGATGCTGGCGCTGGGCCTTGCCGCCCTGCAGGGCCAGCACCTCCAGCCCCGGGGCGAAGCGCGCCGCCTCGGCGCACCAGTTGCCCACCAGGCTGGTCGGCGCCACCACCAGCACCGGCCCTTCCAGCGCGCCGCGGACACGCTCGTCGAGCAGATGCGCCAGCACCTGTACCGTCTTGCCCAGGCCCATGTCGTCGGCCAGGATGCCGCCGGTGCCGAGCTCGGAGAGAAAGCGCAGCCAGGCGATGCCGCGGGCCTGGTAGTCGCGTAGCTCGCCCATGAAGCCTGCCGGCGCCGGCAAGCTGGCCGGCAGTGCCTTGAGCCGCTGGGCCAGCGCCGCCACATCCTCGCGCCCCGCCCAGCGCTCGTGCTCGGCCAGCGGCGCGATCCGCTCGGCCGCGCTCACCGGCAGCTGCAGCGCCGCCTCAGGGTCACTCTCATCATTCAGCCAGTCGAGAATCGGCGCCATCAGCGACCGCAGCCGGGAAAGCGGCAATACCAAGCGGCGCTGGTCATCCAGTGCCAACGCCCAACTCGCCTCCTGGGGTTCGTCTCGCGGCGCTTCCAGCGGAAAATCCGGATCCTTGAGCAGATGGCGCAGGATCGGCAGGAGGTTCATGCGCTGGCCTTCTACCTCGATATCCAGCGCCAGATCGAACCAGCCGTTGCCGGCCGGTTCCAGTTCGCCGTGCCAGGCCTCCGGCTCGAGATAGCGCGGCTCCGGGGGGAACGCTTCTCTGAGCTCAACCAGGCAACCCGCCTCGCGCAGCCTGGCAAGCATCTCCCACCAGCCTTCTGTTCCTGCCAGATGGGTCGGCCACTCGGCGGCGCTGGCCGGCGGCTCGCCGCGGGTGGGCAGCAACAGCGACCAGGGCGGCAGATCCAGATAGGCCGGCACCGCCTCGATCTCATGCAACCGTTCCAGGGTCACCATGCCCGGTGGCAGGCCGTGAATCAGCGCCACCTCCGCCTCGGGATCGCGCTGGATGGTGAGCCGCTGGCCATCGCGAAAGGCCTGAGCGGTATCACCCGCCTCGGGGGCCACCTCAACGCCGTCGTAGTCGAAGCTCACGACCCCGGCACCTACACGGATCCAGCGCGGCAGTGGCACCCCGTCGCGGAAGCCCAGTTGCCCTTCCGCTACCCGCATGGTGACCTTGAGACGCGGTGAAACGTCCTCCAGGACGCGCTCCTCGACCCGCTTCGGCGCCGGCAACTGGCTAGCCAGCGCCGACGTCCCGCGCAGCCGCTCGCCCAACCACTCGCTCATCTCGGGCGGCAATGGCGGCGATCGACGCAGCCTCACCAGCAGCTCAGGGTCACCCTCCAGGCGGCCGAAACGGCCACGCTCGGAATCGAGATAGCAGAGCTCACGCCCTGCCCTGGCCATGATCGCATCCGCCGACAGCAGCCCCTCCGGATCGGTATCGGCCCGCAGGTGTTGCACGCCTTGAGCATCGGGTTGCCAGCTCGGCGCCAGCCGGCAGCCGGGGCCCGGCTCGAGCTGCTGGCCGGTCTGCTTGCGAAAGAACAGCAGCGGCGGCAACTCGCTGTCCAGCAGCGACCAGAGGGCGCGCGCCTGGAAGGCGTGCGATACCACCGCCCACTGGCGATGGTCACTTCCCCAGAGAGTGTCGATTTCACCGTGCAGCAGCAGGTCAAGCGCCTCTTCCTGCTCGGGGTTCCAACCAGCCTCGGGCGCTGGTACCAGCTCCCCCGCACTACGCGCCTCGATCACCCGCGGTGAAACCCACCCACTGCCGCGCTTGCTTTGACGCGAGGGGCGCAGCCACACCGGCAACACCTTGAGCACCGGCTCGATGGCAAAACGGGTCGAGGTATCCAGGAACAGCCCCAGCCGATACTCCTCACCGATACGCTCTCCGTCCAGTACAGGGCCTGGCGGGTTCTCCAACTGCGCCAACCAGGCCTCCCAGCTGCGCTCCAGCTTGTCACTATTGTCGGGAGTTCCGGCCGACTCGGGCAGCGCAGATTGCGCCGACGCTACGTCAGCCAGGGCTGCCGGCCCCTCACCCATCTCGTCCAGGAAGGTGTGGATCAGCGCCACCGCATGCTTGCAACCGACGCCGACCGGGCAGCTGCAGTCGCTAAAGAGCGCATCATCGGAAACGTCCACGTATATCGCCACTTCGGTATGGTAGGCCTGCTTCCGGCTGCCCATGACCTGTGCCGTCAGCACGATCATATCGGCGTCGAGCTCCAGGCCAAGGCCATCCATCACCCGGCCCTGCTTGGCATAGCGTCTGCCGCGCTCAAGGGCTCCAGGATCGAAAAAGCTCTGCCAGTCAGTCTGATAGAGAGCACGACACATCGTCATGGTGTGATCGGCAAGGCGGGAATCTGACACGGAGGCTCCTCGACGTGTTGATACAAGGATGCCATTTGACCGAACACGTCAGGCAATCGCAACAGGCCTCAGCGCTACCACCAAAATACCGGATGCCGCCTATCATCAGGCACCGCGTCACGAGCGAGGGCGGGCACACGAAAAAGCCGCCTAGCGGGGTGCGCTAAGCGGCTGATTCTAGATGTCTTGTTGGTGGAGCCTAGCGGGATCGAACCGCTGACCTCAACACTGCCAGTGTTGCGCTCTCCCAGCTGAGCTAAGGCCCCACGCCGCTCCCGCCTTGCGAGAACGAGGCAAATATTACGCAGTCCTAGCGGAAACGTCAACCTCAGGGGTACCAATTTCACTCTTCTGCCTCGTGCCAATTCCTCTTAGGGACGGGATGTGCCACCCTAACGGGACTGATTTCGTGCCGGCCGGCTTGTTGGCGACCTCTTCGCCAGGACCCGTCTCGGAACGGCACTCACCCACCACGTTTTCAGGAGCGTCTGCGTTGATCAGGGTTCTCGTCGCCGATGACCATCACCTGGTACGGATCAGCATCGCCCACCTGCTGAATGCCGAGCGTGGGATCCGCGTGGTCGGTGAAGCCGCCGATGGCGAGGAGGCCATCACCAAGGCGCGCAAGCTCGAACCGGACATCGTGTTGATGGATATCCGCATGCCGGGGATCGGCGGCCTGGAGGCTACCCGCAAGATAAACCGCTTCGCCAGCGACATCCGCATCCTGGTGTTGACGGCCTTCATCGAGGAGACCTTTGCCCAGCGCCTGCTCGAGGCCGGGGCCCATGGCTTCATCAGCAAGGGCTGCCAGCACGACGAGATGGTCGAGGCGATCCACTGCGTGTTCGGCGGCAAGCGCTATGTCAGCCCCGAGATCGCCCAGCGGCTGGTGCTGTCGCGCATCGATGCGACGGACAATCCCTTCGACCAGCTCTCCCAGCGCGAACTCCAGGTCGCGCTGATGGTCGTCAACTGCCAGCGCGTCGCCGACATCGCCGACCGCATGTTCTTAAGCCCCAAGACCGTCAACACCTATCGCTACCGGATCTTCGAGAAGCTCGGCGTGACCTCCGACGTGGAGCTGACCCACCTCGGCCTGCGCCACGGCCTGGTCGACGGCTTCAGCGACGCCGACTGAGCGCCTTGCCGAGGGTCCCGATCTGGTAGAATGGGGGTTCCGCTTCCCGTTCCCGGCACGCCGTTTCCATGAGCTTCGATTCCCGCGACTTCCTCGGCAGCGTCAGCGAATCCCCCGGGGTCTACCGCATGCTCGACGAGCACGGCGAGACCCTCTATGTCGGCAAGGCGCGTCGCCTCAAGGCACGCCTGGCGAGCTACTTTCGCGGGGCGCTCAACACCAAGACCCAGGCCCTGGTCGGCCGCATCGCCGATATCCAGGTGACGGTAACCAACAGCGAGACCGAGGCCCTGCTGCTCGAGCAGACGCTGATCAAGGAGCTGCGCCCGCCCTACAACATCCTGCTGCGCGACGACAAGTCCTACCCCTTCGTCTTCGTCACCGATCGCCACCCCTTCCCCGCCCTGGAGTACAAGCGCGCCCGGGTGCGCCGCGACGACGGCCGCTACCTCGGCCCCTACCCCAGCAGCGGCGCTGTGCGTGAGAGCCTGTCGCTGATGCAGAAGATCTTCCGTATCCGCAACTGCGAGGACAGCGTTTTCGCCCACCGCACCCGGCCCTGCCTGCAGTACCAGATCCAGCGTTGCAGCGCCCCCTGCGTGGGCCATATCAGCGAGGCGGACTATCGACGCGATCTGGAGCATGCGGTGATGTGCCTCGAGGGCAGGAGCGATGCGGTGACCCGCGAGCTGAGTGACGCCATGGAGGCCGCCAGCGCGCGCCTCGACTTCGAGGAAGCCGCCCGGCTGCGCGACCAGGTCCAGCACCTGCGCCAGATGCAGCAGCGCCAGTTCGTCGACACCGGCGGCGGCGATGCCGATGTCTTCGCCCTGGCCAGCCGCCCCGGGGCGCTGTGCATCTCGGTGCTCACGGTACGCCAGGGCCGCCTGCTGGGGGCCCGGCACCATGCCCCGGCCAACGGGCTCGACCTGGGCCCCGAGGCGCTGCTCGGCGATTTCATCAGCCAGTTCTACCTGGGCCAGGCAAGGGAGATTCCGACGGAGGTGATCACCAGCCACCCGGTACCGGATGCCGACCTGATCGCCCGGGCACTCGGCGAACGCGCCGGCAAGCGCATTCGCCTGACCGGCCAGGTCCGCGGCCATCGCGCCCAGTGGCGGGAGCTGGCCCGCACCAATGCCGAACAGCAACTGGCCAGCCAACTGGCCAGCCAGACCCAGCTCTCGAAGCGCTTCGCGGCCCTGCGCGAGGCCCTGAAACTCGAGGACACCCCCCGCCACCTGGAGTGCTTCGACATCAGCCACAGCCATGGCGAGGCCACGGTGGCCTCCTGCGTGGTGTTCGACGAGAACGGGCCGCGCAAGTCCGACTACCGGCGCTTCAACATTGAGGGCGTGGCCGCCGGCGACGACTATGCCGCCATGCGCCAGGCACTGACCCGCCGCTTCAAGCGGATCAAAGAGGGCGAAAGCGAACGCCCGGACATCCTGATCGTCGACGGCGGCAAGGGGCAGCTGAACATGGCCCGGGAGGTGTTCGCCGAACTGGGCGTCAGCGGCGTCACCCTGCTCGGCGTGGCCAAGGGCACCACGCGCAAGGCGGGGCTCGAGACGCTGTTCGTCGAGACCGTCGATCGCCGCCTGGACCTCGACGGCGCCTCGTCGGCCCTGCACCTGATCCAGCACATTCGCGACGAGTCGCACCGCTTCGCCATCGCCGGCCATCGGGCACGGCGCGACAAGACGCGGCGCACGTCCACCCTGCAGGACATTCCGGGCGTGGGGCCGCGCCGCCGACGCGAGCTGCTGCGCTTCTTCGGCGGCCTGCAGGGGGTCAGGCAGGCCAGCCGCGAGGAGCTGGCCCGGGTCCCCGGCATCAGCGCCACAATGGCCGAGACGATTCATCGCGCCCTGCATGGATGAGTTGGGCCCCGACGGATAGAATGAGGGGGTTTCCGGTATCTCCCAAGGCAAGGACTGCACCTCGCGATGAACATACCCAACCTGCTCACCCTGGCCAGAATCCTCTTCATTCCGCTGTTGGTGGTGCTGTTCTACTTGCCCTTCGCCTGGAGCATGCCACTGGCCGCCACCCTGTTCGCGCTGGCCGCGGTGACCGACTGGCTCGACGGCTACTTGGCCCGGCGCTGGGATCAATCCACGCCCTTCGGCGCCTTCCTCGACCCGGTGGCCGACAAGCTGATGGTGGCCGTGGCCCTGGCCCTGCTGATCGAGCGCTACGAGGCCATCTGGCTGACCCTGCCGGCACTGGTGATCATCGGCCGCGAGATCGTCATCTCGGCCCTGCGCGAGTGGATGGCCGAGATGGGCAAGCGCGGCCAGGTGGCGGTCTCGTGGATCGGCAAGGTCAAGACCACCCTGCAGATGGTCGCCCTGCTGGTGCTGTTGGCCTTCACCCCCGGCACTCCCCTGGCCCTGCTGGGCGTGGCGACCCTCTATCTGGCGGCGCTGCTGACCCTGTGGTCGATGTTCCTCTACCTCAAGTCGGCATGGCCGCACCTGAGCAGCTCGATGCGCTGAGGGGGTGGCGAAAAGTGTTTGACAGTCACCGACTTATCCGTATAATTCGCTCTCGAGTCAGGCGGGAATAGCTCAGTGGTAGAGCATCGCCTTGCCAAGGCGAGGGTCGCGAGTTCGAATCTCGTTTCCCGCTCCAGACTCGAAGAAGTAACAAGAGTCAATGCGTGCGACTGCGAGGGTCGCGAGCCGGTGCGCCGGTCCGACTGATGGCAGCCCCATCGAATCTCGTTTCCCGCTCCATTCCCCACGAATGGCACGACTCATGAGGCTGGATGGCAGAGTGGTTATGCAGCGGACTGCAACTCCGTGCACGCCGGTTCGATTCCGACTCCAGCCTCCATCATCCCCCTAGCTGCCCGCTCGGAACCGTGCCGCCCGGATGGCGAAATTGGTAGACGCAAGGGACTTAAAATCCCTCGGTGGCAACACCGTGCCGGTTCGAGCCCGGCTCCGGGCACCAGATTTCCCGCACCCTTCCGGCAAGCGTCGGGCGCGACCCTCAAACGGGACGCCATGACATGATTCTGCCGCGCCTGCGCGACCCCTACGTCAATTACCAGCATCGGCGCAAGCTGCATGTGCTGCGCATCATGCTGGCCCTGTGCCTCACCTTCGCCGTCATCGAGTTCTTTGCCATCCAGCACAGTGGCTGGGCGCTGGTCAGCACCATCATGGTGATGGGCAACCTGCCGCACATCGGCGGCGTGCTCGACAAGGGGCGCCAGCGCCTGCTGGGCACCCTGCTCGGTGCCGGCTGGGGCCTGCTGCTGATCCTGCTGCCGCTGCCCTGGCCGCCCCTCGTCCCCCTCGCTACCCTCGCCGGCATCGCCACCGCCACCTGGCTGACCTTCAGCAACCGGCACGGCTACAGTGGCCTGATGTTCACGATCAGCCTGCTGCTGGTGGTCGGCGACGGCACCCAGGAACTCGATATCGCCCTGTGGCGCGCCTTCGACGTACTGCTCGGCACCCTGGTGGGCATCGCCGTCACGGTGCTGGTACTGCCGCAGAAAGCCACCGACATGATGCGCTTCATGCTGGCCGACAACCTGGACCGCATGGCCCGCCTCTACCAGGCCCATACCTCGGCCACGGCAGCCCCCGACATCGATGCCCGCGAGCTGCTCAAGGCCACCAGCAGCCTGCTGGTCAAGCAGCGAGGCCTGGTGGATGCCATCCATCGCGAGCGACGGCTGAGCCGCCACGAGCTGGACGACCTGATCTCGCTACAGCGGCGCATGCTCTCCACCATCGAGCTGCTGCTCGAGACCCACTGGACCAGCCGCGACGGGCACGAGCGCATCGACGCCATGAGCGGACTCCGCGAGGAGCAGCACACCCTGGCCCGCGGCATCGGCACCCTGGCCTTCCAGGTGCGCACCGGCCAGCCGGTCGACGTGACCATCACGCCCTTCGAGCTGCAGCGCCACGCCGAACTGGCCGGCAATGCCCGGTCTGGCGATGGCCGCATGCTCTTCAGCCCCAGTGGCTACCTGTGGCTCAATCGGGAACTGGCGCGCCTGACCGCCGACCTCACCCAGCGTCTGGGCGGCCTCGAGCGCCTTCCCAGCCGGCGGCTGCGTCGCCGGGCGCCCCACCACGGTCTCACCGAGGATCCCTCGGCCATCGCGCGAGCCCCAACGCAAGAAGGAAAGGCAGATGACAGACGGCAAGCATGAGGTGCTGGTCATCGGCGGCGGGGTCGCCGGGCTGGTGCTGGCACTGGAAGTGGCCGACCATCGCCGGGTCACGCTGCTGCGCCCGACCAGCGACGACCAGGGCGCCAGCCGCTGGGCCCAGGGCGGCATCGCCGCCGTGCTCTCCCCCCAGGACGACATCGAGGCCCATGTGGCCGACACCCTGGTGGCGGGTGATGGCCTGTGCGACGAGCGGGCGGTGCGCTTCACCGTGGAGCAGGGGCCGTCCGCCATCGAGTGGCTGCTGTCACTGGGCGTGCCCTTCACGCCGGACGCGAGTGCCGATGCCGGCTATCCCTACCACCTCACCCGCGAGGGCGGCCATGGCGCACGACGCATCATCCACGCCGACGATGCCACCGGCCGCGCCGTGGTCGAGACCCTGCGGCAGCACGTGGACGCCCACCCCGGGATCACGCTGCGCGGCGACCTCACCGCCATCGGCCTGATCGGCGACGGCGAGGACCACTGCCGTGGGGCACGCTGCCTGGACGCCGCTGGCCGGCTGCATGAACTGCTGGCCGAGGACACCGTGCTCGCCACCGGCGGGGCCAGCGGCCTCTATCGCCATACCACCAGCCCTCAGCCGGCCAGCGGCGAGGGCATGATGATGGCCGCCGAACTCGGCGCCGAACTGATGAACCTGGAGTTCCAGCAGTTCCACCCCACCTGCCTCTATGACCCCGAGGGCCCCGCCTTCCTGGTCAGCGAGGCGGTTCGTGGCGAGGGCGGGCTGCTGATCGACGCCGCGGGCGAGCGCTTCATGCCGGCGGTGGATTCCCGGGCCGAGCTGGCGCCCCGCGACATCGTGGCCCGGGCCATCGATGCCCAGATGCAGCGCACCGGCAGCGACCATGTCTACCTGGACATCCGCCACCTCGGCGAAGCCGCCATCCGCCACCACTTCCCGACCATCCACGCCCACTGCGCCAGTCGCGGGCTCGACATCGTGCACCAGCCGATCCCGGTGGTGCCGGCCGCCCACTACAGCTGCGGCGGAATCACCACCGATCTCGCGGGCGCCACCACGGTCCCGCGGCTGCACGCCATCGGCGAGGTGGCCTGCACCGGCCTGCACGGGGCCAACCGCATGGCCAGCAATTCCCTGCTGGAGTGCCTGGTCTACGCCCGCAGCTGTGCACGACGGCTGCGCAGCGCCGAACCGCCGCCGGGTGCCGAGCCGACCCCGGCATACTGGGGCCAGCAGCGGGTCTCATTGGACGACATCGAGGAGATCCGCGAGACGATGCGCCAACTGATGAGTGCCCGCGTGGCCATCGTGCGCACCGACCAGGGGCTGGCCGTGGCCGCCCGCGGCCTCGCGCAGCTGCATCGGCGTCTCGCCCCCCGGATGAGGGACGCCGCGCCCTCGGTACCCCTGGCGAACCTCTGGCATGCGCTGCGCCTGGCGCGCCTCAGCGTGGCCTGCGCCCGCGCAAGGCGCGAGTCCCGCGGCCTGCACTTCAACCCGGATTGCCCGATCCACGGCGACGCGACCCCGCAACCCTCGCGGATCCGGCTGCAGGCCCTGGAGGCGATCTGATCCCGCGACCCTTGAGCGGTGGTCGGGGCCTTCAGGGCAGCGGCAGCAACTCCCGGCGCAGGCGACGCAGCGACTCGGTGTCGCTGCTGTCGGGCCACAGCCACAGGCGCCTCCCCTCGACCCTGAGCCCGATCAGCCAGGGACCGAGGTAGTCGCAACGCAGGCTCACCGGGCGCCAGGCCCGGGCGGCGCTGTCGCGCCAGGACCAGTCCACGCCACCCGCCGCCTTCGGCGTGCCACGCAGCTCGCCACGCGGGCGCTGCCTGGCCAGCGTGACCAGCACCCCACCCAGCGCCACCGCCGCGAGCCCACCGGCCCAAGACGGTGCTACCGTTGCCACCAGACCGGCAACCGCCGCAGCCGAGAGCCCATGCGCGGCCAGCGACAGCCTAGAGGTTGCGATAGCGATCGTTGTCGGTGGTCTCGGCATGCTCGACGATCAATTTGACGATGCGCCGCCGCGCCGGGTCCTCGGGCCACTCGCGGCGCATCAGCCAGGCGAACAGGTCCTGATCCTCCTCCTCGATCAGTGACCGGAAGGCCGCCTGGTCCGCCTCGTCCAGATCGCCATAGCACTGCTCGAGGAAGGGAATCAGCAGCAGGTCCAGTTCCCACATGCCGCGACGCGAGTGCCAGTAGAGGCGCTTGCGCAGTGTCGCTTCCGGTGACGAATCGTCGTTCAAGATCGGCCTCGTTGAGTCGGATGAGTGTCGCGCCAGTATACCCGAGCCCCGCCCCGCCGGCAGCCCGCCGGCCCTTCACTCCCTGCCAACGCGAGAAAAGGTCGTAGTGCGTTGTTTTATCGAGACTTGCACAGTATGCTTTGGAAAAACAACAACGCCGGGATCGCGTCGACCCAGGCAGGACCGCATGGAGTAGAGCCAATGACCAAGTCCGAACTGATCGAACAGATCGCCATGCGACAGCCGGAGCTGTCGGTCAAGGAGGTCGAGGCGGCGGTACGCCTGATCCTCGACGACATCACCGACACCCTGGCCGAGGGGGGACGCGTGGAGATCCGCGGCTTCGGCAGCTTCTCGCTGCACTATCGGGAGCCCCGGGTGGGTCGCAACCCCAAGACGGGGGAACCTGTCGCACTCGACGGCAAGTTCGTGCCACACTTCAAGCCCGGCAAGGAGCTGCGCGAACAGGTGGATGCCAGCCGCGCGCTCGGCTACTAAGCGGCGCCCCGCGACGCCGTCTCTCCTTCAACCGACATGGGAACAAGCACATGCGTTGGCTAAAAGGCCTGATCCTGGCCATCATCCTGCTGGCGGTGCTGCTGATCGGCATCCTCTTTGCCGTCAACAACCAGCAGGCCCTGCCCCTCAACCTGATCTGGATCGAGCTGCCTGCCGTCTCGCTCTCCGTCTGGCTGCTGGCCTCGCTGGCCATGGGCGTGCTGCTGGGCATGCTCGCCATGAGCGGCGTCTACCTGCGCCTGCGCACCCTGCTGACCCGCGCCCAACGGCACAACCAGCAGCAGCGCAAGGAGCTCGACCGCCTGCGCGTCCAGGAGATGAAGGAACTCCCCTAGAATGCCCGATGTTTTCCTGCTGGCCCTGCTGGTGGTGGCCGTCGCCATCGGCTGGTGGCTGGGCCGCCGGGAGCGCCAGGGCACCGGCAGGACATCACAGCCGCCGGCGCTGGCACGGGACTACTTCGTCGGCCTCAACTACCTGCTCAATGATCAGCAGGACCGGGCCATCGAGACCTTCATCGGCGCGCTGGAAGTCAACAGCGACACCATCGAGACCCACCTGGCGCTGGGCAACCTCTTCCGCACCCGGGGCGAGGCCGACCGTGCGCTGAAGATCCACCAGAACCTGCTCGCCCGGCCGACACTGACCGCCGGGCAGAGCGACAGGGTCCAGCTCGAGCTCTCCCGCGACTTCCTCGCCCTGGGACTGCTCGACCGCGCCGAGCGCCTGCTGCAGGGCCTGGTGCGCGACAGCCAGGATGACGAGCTGCGCGATGCGGCCAGGCGGCTGCTGGTCGACCTGCTGGAACGGGAGGGCGAATGGCAGGCCGCGCTGGATATCGCCCTGCCCAGGCTGGTCCGCCAGCACGACGACATCCGCCGCGCGGCGGCGCACTGGCTCTGCGAGCTGGCCGAACAGGAGCGTCATTCGGCCAGCCCCGCGCTGGCCAGGCGCCACCTGCGCCAGGCACTGGCCACCGATCCGCAATGCGTGCGCGCCAACCTGCTGCTGGCCGCCATGGAGCACGATACCGGGCAGTACAAGGCCTCCATCCGGCTGCTCAGGCGGATTCCCGACCAGGACCCCGCCTTCACCCCCACCATCCTCGAGCCCCTGGCCCGCGCCTACCAGCTGCTGGATGACGAGGAGGGCCTGATCCGCTGCCTGCAGGAGCTTCTCGAGCAGGCACCCTGCACCAGCGTGATCATCCGCCTGGCCGAGACGTTGCGCCACCATCACGGCGATGACCGGGAGGCCCTGGTGCTGGTCACCGAGCAGCTCGACCATGCCCCGAGCCTGGGCGCAATGCACTACCTGCTAACCCTCTACCGGCACAACGACAGCGGCGAGGAGGACGAGCGCCTCGCGCTGCTGCAGCGCCACACCCAGACCCTGGTCCAGGCCATGCCCCGGCACCGCTGCCGTCGCTGCGGCTTCTCTGGTGAACGGCTGCATTGGCAGTGCCCCCGCTGTCGCAACTGGGGCACCACCAAGCCAATCACCGGCATCGAGAGCCAGTAGCCGCGCTCAGCCGCCGGAAAGCTCGCTCTCGATGGCGGCCAGGGCGGCCATTGGCTCCTCCGCCTGGGTCACCGGGCGTCCCACCACCAGGTGGGTACTGCCGGCCGCCATGGCATCGGCCGGGGTCATGATGCGACGCTGGTCATCCGCTACGGCGAAGCTCGGCCGGATGCCCGGGGTCACCTTGAGAAAGTCGCGGCCGCAAAGCTCATGCAGGCGCGACGCCTCCCGTGCCGAGCAGACCACCCCGTCCATGCCGCTGTCTCGGGCCAGCACGGCCAGGCGCTCGACCTGGTCAGCAGGCGACGCCTCGATGCCCACCTCCGCCAGGTCGGCGGCCTCCATGCTGGTCAGTACCGTCACCGCGATCAGCCGGGTCGCCAGCCCTTGACGGTCCAGGCGCTCGCGGGCCGCCTCCATCATCCGTCGGCCACCGCCGGCATGGACATTGACCATCCATACGCCCTGCTCGGCGGCGGCCTGGATCGCCCCGGCCACGGTGTGGGGAATGTCGTGGAACTTGAGATCCAGGAACACCTCGAAGCCGCGGCCGTGCAGGGCATCGAGCACCTCGGGCCCGCTGCGGGTGAAGAGCTCCTTACCCACCTTGAGCCGGCACCGCGCCGGATCGAGGCGATCGGCCATGCACAGGGCGGCATCCAGGGAGGCATAGTCGAGAGCGATGATCAGGGGCGAAGCGGTGGGCACAGGCAGACTCCTGGCGGGACGGGTGATCGGCCCAGTATATCAGCCATGGCCTACGGCGCATGTCCGCAAAGTCGCCGAGGCGCCTTCGGCAATCGCTGACATGAAATGACCGCATTCGATGACACGAACTCTGCCACGAACCCACTAGCTTGAAAGGGGCAGGCCGGCGCTCCGCGGTGTCGGCCGCGATTACCCAGGAACAAGGAGAGTGATCATGAACACCGCCATCAAGCGACGCCTGACCGGCCTGCTGCTAGTCATGCTGCTGAGCCTCGCCACCTTCACTGCCGGCCAGGCCCTGGCCCAGGAGATGGAACCGATCAACGTCAACAGTGCCGGCGCCGAGCTGCTCGCCGAGTTGCCCGGCATCGGGGAGACGCGCGCAACCGCGATCGTCGAGGACCGGGAAGCGAACGGCCCCTACGCGAGCGCCGAGGAGATGACGCGGGTCAGCGGCATCGGCGAGGCAACCGTGGAGGGGCTCGCCGACCAGGTGACCTTCTGACCAGACCTGCGTCTGTTGGCGCCGACGACGCCGGCCGCACGGCCGGCGTCACCCTCTCAACCTAAAATGGTCGGCTAGAGCCGCAAGCCACCGTCACACTCGACCACGCGACCGGTGAAGTAGTCGTTGGTCATGATGAAGGCCACGCTCTCGGCGATGTCCTCGGGCTGGCCGAGCCGTCCGAGGGGCACCCCTGCCGTCAGCTTGTCGAGCATGTCCTCGCGCATTGCCGTGGTCATGTCCGTCTCGATGAAGCCCGGCGCCACCGCCCCGACGCGAATGCCGTAGCGTGCCAGTTCCGATGCCCAGGTCGTGGTCAGCGCCACCACCCCGGCCTTGGCCGCGGCATAGTTGCTCTGGCCCATGTTGCCGGCCCGCGAGATGCTCGAGATATTGACGATGACGCCGCGGTGGCCCGCCTCGATCATCTGTACCGATGCCTCGCGCCCGCACAGGAAGACGCCCGTCAGGTTGACGTCGATCACCTGCTGCCACTGCTCCAGCGGCAGGGTCTTCTCCACCTTACCATCCCGGGCCTTGACGAGCAGGCCGTCGCGGACGATGCCTGCGTTGTTGACCAGGCCGTGGATCGGACCCAGCGATGACGCGATGTCACGGAACGCCTGTGTCACCGACGCCTCGTCGGCCACGTCGACCACAAAGCCGCGGGCCTCGATCCCGTCGGCGTGCAGGGCGGAGACGGCATGGTCCAGGGCATCGCCGTCCATGTCCATCAGGGCGAGCCTCGCCCCCTGACCACCGAGCCGCCGAGCCATGGCCAGGCCGAGACCGCGGGCGCCGCCGGTGATGGCGATAACGGTATTGTCGAGTTTCATGGGCGCTTCTCCAAGGGATGGGAAATCGCGTTGTCGGCGCGCTTGCCGGGCAATCGCCGGCTCGGGGACCGGCAGTTGACCCTTATTATGATGCGCTGCACCATTACCATAGCGAATCATGGAAAGATATTCCATCACTCCCGCGCCCCACGGCGATGGCTTGAATTCCCCTGCCCCGCCCCCATCACCTGCGCAACGGTCATACGCGGAGTCATCATGCCCTTTCTCGTCATCTTCACCCTCTTCGCCCTGCTCGACTTCGTCATCCTGTTCTCGGTCGGCAGCCAGATCGGGCTGCTGAGCACCTTGCTGCTGGTCCTCGCCACCGGTTTCATCGGCCTGCACATGATCCGCCGAGAAGGCGTGGCCACCTTCGCCCGTGCCCAGGAGCGCATGGCCCAGGGGGAGATTCCCTCGGGCGAGCTTATGACCGGGGCAGCACTGATCTTCGGTGGAGCGCTGCTAATGGCACCCGGCTTCCTGTCCGACGCGCTGGGCTTCATGTGCTTGATCCCCAATGCGCGGCGTCTGCTGGCCAGGCTGCTGGGCTGGGTGGGCGTACGCATGAAGGGCCTGCACCTGCATGCCCGGACCTACCGCCCACGCCAGGGCACCGATGCCGACTGGCAGCAGGCCGGCCCGCGCCGGGAATCCCGCGAGGAGCGGGGCGCTGACGAGCAGAACGAAGAGCCGCACGGCGACCGACCGGACGCGCCCCTGGAAGGCGAGTTCATCTCGCGTGACGACTCGCGGTGAGCGGGGCGCAAAAAATTTTCACGCGGGGCCTTGAAAGCCCAATGCCGAGCCCCACTTAACCGACAGCATCAGGATTCGGCACGGGGGTAACCCCCGAGCCATCGACAAGGAAGGCGAACCCCGCCTTCACCCCGCAGCATGATGGCGGGTCGATGATGAAAACCGCCCGGGCAATGCTCGGGCACAGCAAACCATCAGGAGAACGTGAGCAATGAACATCCGTCCCTTGCACGATCGCGTCGTGATCCGTCGCGTTGAAGAAGAACAGAAGACCGCTGGCGGCATCGTGCTTCCGGGAAACGCCCAGGAAAAGCCGACGCGTGGCGAAGTCCTGGCCGTCGGTAACGGCCGGATCCTCGATAACGGCGACGTCCGCCCGCTCGACGTCAAGGTCAGTGACACCGTGATCTTCAAGGATGGCTTCGGCGTCGAGAAGCAGAAGATCGACGGCGAGGAAGTACTGATCATGAGCGAGTCCGACATCCTGGCCGTCGTCGAAGGCTGACCCCGGACACGACCCGCAACTGCTCGATACTGACGTTCACGAACTCACAGGAAGCATACGAAAATGGCAGCAAAACAAGTCAAGTTCTCCGATGATGCACGCAAGCGCATGGCACGCGGCGTCGACCTCCTGGCCAACTCCGTCAAGGTCACCCTGGGGCCGAAGGGCCGCAACGTGGTGCTGGAGAAGTCCTTCGGTGCACCGACCGTGACCAAGGATGGCGTCTCCGTGGCCAAGGAGATCGAGCTCAAGGACAGGTTCGAGAACATGGGCGCCCAGATGGTCAAGGAAGTCGCTTCCAAGACCTCCGATGTGGCCGGCGACGGTACCACCACTGCCACCGTGCTGGCGCAGACCATCGTCACTGAGGGCATGAAGGCGGTGACCGCGGGCATGAACCCGATGGACCTCAAGCGCGGCATCGACCAGGCCGTAGCCGCCGCCGTCGAGGGCGTCCAGGAGCTGTCCGTGCCCTGCACCGACTCCAAGGCCATCGCCCAGGTCGGCACCATCTCCGCCAACGGCGACAAGCGCATCGGCGAGATCATCGCCGACGCCATGGAGAAGGTCGGCAAGGAAGGCGTGATCACCGTCGACGAGGGTCGTGGCTTCGAGGACGAGCTGGATGTCGTCGAGGGCATGCAGTTCGACCGTGGCTACCTGTCGCCCTACTTCGTCACCAACCAGGACACCATGGCGGTCGAGCTGGAAGACCCCTACATCCTGCTGGTCGACAAGAAGATCTCCAACATCCGCGAGCTGCTGCCGACGTTGGAAGCCGTGGCCAAGGCGGGCAAGCCGCTGGTGATCATCGCCGAGGACATCGAGGGCGAGGCGCTGGCTACCCTGGTGGTCAACACCATGCGTGGCATCGTCAAGGTCGCGGCCGCCAAGGCGCCGGGCTTCGGTGACCGTCGCAAGGCCATGCTGCAGGACATCGCCATCCTCACTGGCGGTACCGTGATCTCCGAGGAGGTCGGCCTGACCCTCGAGCAGGCGACCCTGGACCACCTGGGCACCGCCAAGCGCGTGACCATGTCCAAGGAGAACACCACCCTCATCGATGGCGCCGGCCAGGACGGTGACATCGAGGCGCGCGTCGGCCAGATCCGCGCGCAGATCGAGGAGACCTCCTCCGACTACGATCGCGAGAAGCTCCAGGAGCGCGTCGCCAAGCTCGCCGGCGGTGTCGCCGTCATCCGTGTCGGTGCCGCCACCGAGATCGAGATGAAGGAGAAGAAGGCCCGCGTCGAGGACGCCCTGCACTCCACGCGCGCCGCCGTCGAGGAAGGCGTGGTGCCCGGGGGCGGCACGGCCCTGGTGCGCGTGCTGACCAAGCTGGCCGGCCTCAAGGGTGACAACGAGGACCAGAACCACGGCATCGCCCTGGCGCTGCGCGCCATGGAAACCCCACTGCGCCAGATCGTCACCAACGCCGGTCAGGAAGCCTCCGTCATCCTCAACAAGGTGAAGGAAGGTGAAGGCAACTACGGCTACAACGCCCAGACCGGCGAGTTCGGCGACATGTTCGAGATGGGCGTGCTGGACCCGGCCAAGGTAACCCGCTCTGCCCTGCAGTCCGCTGGTTCCGTTGCCGGCCTCATGATCACCACCGAAGCCATGATCGCCGACGACCCGGACGAGAAGGAAGCCGCGCCGGACATGGGCGGCATGGGTGGTATGGGTGGTATGGGCGGCATGATGTAAACCAGCCCCCTGCCCCAGGCACTGCCTGATCGAGACCCCCGCCGGGAGACCGGCGGGGGTCTCTTTAGCTATAAGCCATAAGCCTTAAGCTGGAAGACAATCTTGACCGGACCACGACTCGGGCGAATGACTCGAGCCCGAGGGGTTCTTACAGCTTATAGCTTACGGCTTACAGCTTTCCGCCCAATCAGTACACTACGCGCTCATCTCGCATAGAGCCGACTCATGCTGTCCAATATCCGCATCGTCCTCGTCCAGACCTACCACCCCGGCAATATCGGCGCCTCGGCCCGGGCCATGAAGACCATGGGCCTGACCGACCTGGTGCTGGTCAACCCCCGGCAGTTCCCCGACCCCGAGGCCTCGCGATTGGCCGCGGGCGCCGAGGACCTGGTCGACAGCGCCCGGGTGGTCGGCTCGCTGACGGAGGCGGTAAGCGACTGCGTCCAGGTCGTCGGGGCCAGCGCGCGGCTGCGCAGCCTGCCGCTGCCCCACTTCGACGAGCCCGACGAGATGGCCCGGGCACTGGTGGCGCAGGCCAGCCAGGATCCGGTGGCGCTGGTCTTCGGCCGCGAGCGCTTCGGCCTGACCAACGACGAGATCCGCTGCTGCAGCCACCAGGTGAGCATCCCCGCCAATCCCGACTACGGCATCCTCAACCTCTCCCAGGCGGTACAGGTCCTGGCCCACGAGCTGTTCACCGCCTGGCGGCGCCGCCCCGACAGCGGCTACCGCTCACCGCGGCCGGCGCAGGAGCGCCAGCCCTCACGCGAGCAGCTCGGCCATTTCCAGACGCACCTCTCGCGGGTGATGCAACGCAGCGGCTTCATCAACCAACCCCACGCCCACACCGAGGCCCAGCTCGAAGCCCTGTTCGCCCGCGCCCGACCGAATCGCAAGGAACTCTCGCTGCTGCGCGGCCTGCTCGCCTCCCTGGAAAGTCACCTGCCCAATGCGTGACGGGCAGAAACGACGACGGCGGCCTCCGGGCCGCCGTCGTCGTTCTCGCAGGGAGCGCGATCAGAGGGTCATCGCCGCCAGCCAGCCGAAGGCGATCAGCGGGATGTTGTAGTGCAGGAAGGTCGGCACCACGCTGTCCCAGATGTGGTCGTGCTGGCGGTCGACGTTGAGGCCCGAGGTCGGCCCCAGGGTGGAGTCCGAGGCGGGCGAGCCGGCGTCACCCAGCGCCGCGGCAGTCCCCACCAGCGCCACCGTGGCCAGCGGCGAGAAGCCGAACTGCACCGCCAGGGGCACGAAGATCGCCGCGATGATGGGGATGGTGGAGAACGACGAGCCGATGCCCAGAGTGATGAACAGCCCCACCAGCAGCATCAGCAGTGCCGCCAGGCCGCGGTTGTCGCCAATCACCTCGACGCTTGCGGCCACCAGAGTCTCGATCTGCCCGGTGGCGGTCATCACCGCGGCGAAGCCCGAGGCCGAGATCATGATGAAGCCGATCAGCGCCATCATGCGCATACCGCTGGTGAAGAGGTCGTCGGCTTCGCGCCATTTGAAGATGCCACCCACCGACAGCAGCGCGAAGCCCACCAGGCCGCCGAGGATCATCGAGCCGGTATACAGCTGGATGCCCAGCGCGGCGGCGATCGCCACCAGCGACATCACCAGCCCCAGGGCGTGCGGCTCGTGGGTTTCCGGGTGGTGGTGCGGCACGTTGCTGGTGGCCACGTCCAGCGCCTGGTAATCCCGTGGCCGACGGTAGCTGATGAACACCGCCACCAGCAGGCCCAGCGCCATGCCGGCCACCGGCACGCCCATGGCCAGGGGCACCATGCCGCGGCTGATCTCCAGCCCCAGGGATTCGCCGGCCTGGTTGATGTTGGCCAGCAGGATGTCATTGAGGAAGATCGCCCCGAAGCCCACCGGCAGCAGCATGTAGGGGGCGGTCAGGCCGAAGGTCAGGGCACAGGCCACGGCCCGGCGATCCAGGCGCAGTTGGTTCATCACCTTGAGCAGCGGCGGGATGAGGATCGGGATGAAGGCGATGTGCACCGGAATCAGGTTCTGGGAGGAGATCGAGACCAGCAGCACCGTGCCGAGCAGCAGATACTTCACGGTGGCCTGGCGACTCGCCGAGGCCTCCTGGCCGAGCAGTCGGATCAGCCGGTGCGCCAGCAGGTCCGGCAGCCCGGAGCGCGAGATCGCCACCGCGAAGGCCCCGAGGGTGGCGTAGGCCAGCGCGACCTTGGCGCCCCCGCCCACGCCGTCGTTGAAGGCCGCCAGGGTCGCCTCGATGGAGAGCCCGCCGACCAGCCCCCCGACCAGCGCACCGACCACCAGCGCAAAGACCACCGAGACCCGTGCCAGCGACAGGCCCACCATCACCAGCACCGCAATGATTACTGCATTCATGACAGCTTTCCCGAAAAAAGAGTTGGATTGAGACGAAACGGCGCAGGATTCTACCAGAAGGCGGCCTGGCCTGCCGGCGCGCCGCGTCCGGGATGTCATGCAACCGTCACCCGGCCATCACACCGCTGTCACGGGGATCAGCGATAACGTGGGAGACAGGCAAGGGACACTGCCGGGCACGTCGCCAGGGACGCGTGGGGGCTTGGAGGCCCCCCAGGGAGAAAGGCATCGGGACGATGTCCAGGGAGGAGAGACATGCCGCCACGACGTCCGCGTCGTGGCGTTTTTCATGGGCGGCGGTCAGGCGACGTCCAGCCGGGAACCCCCTGGCGTATCCGGTGGGAGAAATCGGGGGCGTCATGGGCCTGCCTGGCGCGCTCGGTGATATCCCCCAGACGGCGCAGCTCGTGCAGGGTATAGCCGTCCACCAGGCCGCCATGGTCATGGATGTAGCCCGGCAGCAGGCCGCTGAGCAGCAGGCGATGGTCCAGCGGCAGTCCCTCGATGATCCGGCGCATCATGGCGAACATCAGGGTGGTGCAGTTGGCGGTGATGGTGTGGTAGAAGCGCGGCTCACGCTCCAGATCGTTGGCCGCCGCCACCAGGGCCAGCAGCAGGTCGCGACGGGCGTCGGGCGAGAGGGTGACATGGTAGAGGGTGACCCGCTCGCCCCGCACGTTGCTGCGCAGGCGTACCGCGTCGCGCTCGTCGGCCGCGATGATCGCCAGTTCGTACTGCTTGAAGAAGCCGCCGATCTCCGAGAAGCGCTCGTGGCGCTCGCGCCGCACCTCCACCGAGAAGGCCACGAAGTCCTCCTCGGCCGCCCCCTCGGCGGAAAAGCCGAAGGAGACCAGCACATGGGCGATACCCGGCCGGCCCCAACTCGAGACGAACAGGTCCACCGAGTCCAGCCGACGCAGGTCGTAGACGCGCTGCTCCCAGCCCCCGCGGGCATCGTCCGGGGTCTGCCAGTCGAAATGGCGTACCCGGTGCAGGGTCAGCCGCTGCCCCTCGACGTCCCCCGTCGCCAGGTAGGCGACATCCTCGGCCCACACCAGGTCCTTCGCCGGGGTCAGGCGCCGCCACCAGGCCAGCAGCGCCGTCATCTGCACCGCCATGGCGGCAAGCGGCCCCAGCCGTGGGCCCTGCCAGGCCAGCCATAGCCAGACACCCCCCGCCAGCAGCCAGAGCCCCACCACCAGCCACCGCGCGTGCCGTGGGAGCGCCAGGCGATGGCCCAGGGCCAGCGCCCCCCAGAGGGTCGCGAGCAGCAGCGCCAGGCACAGGATGTCATCCAGCAGGGCCATGATCATCGTCGTCCTTGCGAGCGGGATAGCGCGAGGCTACCACGACCGACAGGGCCGGATGCCAACCTGGGCGGCCGGCGCCTCAGACGCCGGTCAGCCAGCCAGCGAAGCCCTGCAGGTCATCACCGAGCTCGCCCCGGGTGACCCGGTGGTAGAGCCGCTGCAGCCGGGCGGTCAGCGACGCCTCGGTGATCGGCCGATCCGGCGGCGGGGCCCCGGCCCGGGCGCCGATATGCCGACCATCGAGCTCGCGCAACGGCAACAACTCGGCCGCGGTGCCGGTGACGAAGGCCTCGTCGGCGATGTAGAGCTCGTCGCGGGTGATGCGCCGCTCGCGCACCTCGATACCCAACACCTCACGTGCCAGACGAATCACGCTGTCGCGGGTAATGCCCTGCAGGCAGGAGGTCACCTCCGGGGTATGCAGCACGCCGTCGCGCAGCAGGAAGACATTGGCTGCCGAAGCCTCGGCGACATAGCCTTCCGGATCGAGCATGATCGTCTCATCGAAACCCGCCTTCACGGCGGTGTTGAGCGCCAGCATCGAGTTGACATAGTGGCCGTTGGTCTTGGACCGACAGAGGCTGATATTGACATGGTGGCGCGCCCAGGAGGAGGTCAGCGCCCGCAGGCCGATCGATGCCGCTTCCGGCGAGATGTAGTCGCCCAGGTCCCAGGCGGCGATCATCACGTGCACGGTCAGCCCCCTGGCGCGCAGCCCCAGGCCCTCGGCACCGAGGTAGACCGTTGGCTTGAGATAGGCGTTGGCCAGGCCGTTGCGCTCCAGGCACTGACGTTGGGCCTGGATCAGCGCCTCGTCATCGAAAGATAACGGTATATCCAGGGCGTGGGCGCTATCCAGTAGCCGGCGGGTGTGCTCCTCCACCCGGAACAGGTGCGTGCCACGCGGGCCAGCGTAGGCCCGCACGCCCTCGAAGCAGCCCATGCCGTAGTGCAGGGTATGGGTCAGCATATGCGTGCGGGCGTCGCGCCACGGCAGCCACTCGCCGTCATGCCAGAGCCAGCCGTCGCGATCATAGAGCGGTGTCATGGGCCTGGGTTCCTGTTGTGAAGAAATCGGTCATCGAAAACGGGCTCAGAGCCGGCCGGCCGCGGCCCAGGCCGCGCGCCAGCCGTCGATCAGCTCGCGTTGGTGGGGCTGCAGGGCCTGATAGGGCCAGGCGGCGATCTCCTCGTCCTGGGGGTCGGGCACCGTGATGTCGCTGTCGGCAAGGGCCTGGACGACCGCGTGGCCGCACAGCGGAACATAGCCTTCCGAATAACCGCCCTCGTGGACCATCACCAGCCGCCCCTGGCCGCTACGTTCGGCCAGCGCGCGGACCTGGCGGGTCATGCGCGCGAAGGCCGTACTGTTGAGCAGCATCTTGCCCAGCGGATCCTTGGCGCAGGCGTCATAGCCGCAGGCGACCACGATCAGCTCGGGCGCGAAGGCCTCGATCGCCGGCAGCACCAGCTCGGTCATGGCGTGATCGTAGGCCCCGAGGCCGCAGCCGGGCGGCAGCGGCAGGTTGAGGCAGGCGCCTTCGCCGACCCCCTCCCCCTGCTCCGCGAACGTGCCGGTGTCCAGCGGGTAGTTGCCCGCTTGGTGGATCGAGACCGTGAACACGTCGGGGTCTGCGTAGAACGCCGCCTGCTGGCCGTTGCCGTGGTGCACGTCCCAGTCGAGGATCGCCACGCGTCTCACCTGGCCCAGGGCACGCGCCCGCATCACGGCAACCGGGATGTTGCCGAGCAGACAGAAGCCCCGCCCGCGGTCGGCCTCTGCGTGGTGCCCGGGGGGACGACACAACGCATAGGCGCGCGCCAGCTCCCCGCTGGCCACGGCCTGCACCGCGGCGATGGCCAGGCCCGCCGACTGGCGAGCGGCGGCCAGGCTGCCGGGCGTGAAGGGGGCACAGTCGCCCCCGTCGCCACCGCGGCCCCGATCGCCGGCCGCCAGCGCCGCCAGGTAGCGGGCAGAATGGAAGCGTTCGAGATCCTCGCGGTGGGCAGGCGGCGGCTTGCGCACCGCCAGCTCGTCGATCAGGCCGGAGACCTCCAGCAGGTTCTTCAGCCGCCGCTTGCTCTCGGCGCTCTCCGAGGCCGGCTGCGGCTGCAGGAACTCGCCGGGGGCCGAGAAGACCCCGATGGCGCCCGGGTCGTGCCAGAAGCAGCGCTCATGCCAGAAGAAGCCTGCGGCCGGCGCTCCGGTGCGAGCCACCGTCATTCGCGGACCTCCTGGCGCTCCCAGACCTCGATGGCCGCGGCCAGGTCCTCCAGCGAAGCGCCCACCGACTTGAACAGCGTGATGGCATCGGCCGAGGAGCGTCCCGTCCGCTCGCCGCGCAGCAGCTCGGCGAGCTCGCCACGGATGGCGTCGAAGGCAAAGCGCCCCTCGTCGACGGCCTGCAGGATGTCGCCCGCCTCGCCCCGCGCCCCGGCATAGGTGTCGACGAACACCTCGCTGCGGGCCAGACACTCGGCGTCGGTCTCGCGCATGGTCGGCCGGAAGGCACCGATCAGGTCGAGGTGGGTGCCGGGCGCGAGCCAGTCACCGCGAATCAGCGGCTCACTGGAAAGCGTCACGCAGCTGATGATATCCGCCTCGCGGGTCGCCGCCTCGAGGTCAGTGACCGCGGCGCTGTCGAAGCGGTCGGCATAGTCGGCGGCCAGCCGCTCGGCCTTGGCGGGGTTGCGCCCCCAGACCCGCACCCGGGTGATGGGCCGTACCGCGGCATGCGCCTCGATCACCATGGGCGCCAGCTTGCCGGTGCCCACCACCAGCAGGGTCGCGGCATCGTCCCGGGCCAGTTCCCGGGCCGCCAGGGCCGAGGCCGCCGCGGTGCGCCGCCGGGTCAGTTCGCTGCCGTCGATGCAGGCCAGGGGACGCCCATGGGCACCCTCGCTGAGCAGATAGACGCCGGCAATGGCCGGGAGCCCATGGTCGGCGTTCTGCGGGAAGACGTTGACCATCTTCACGCCGATGTAGCCGGCCCGCTCCCAGGCCGGCATCAGCAGCATGGTGGCCTCGCCATCGGGGCGATGCATGGCGTGGTGATGTCGCGGCGGCGACTCCACCCCCTCGCGGAAGGTGGTGGCCAGCCGCTCGACCAGCGCCGGCCAGGCCAGCGAGGCCGACACCTGCTCGGCAGTGATGATGCGCATCTCAGGCCTCCGGCAGCGCCGCGGTGACCATGATCTCCACCTTCCACTCGGGCTTGGCGAGCTTGGCCTCGACCGCGGCGCGTACCGGCGGGCGCCCCGGGGCCACCCAGCCATCCCAGGCGGCATTCATCTGGTCGAACTCGGCCATGCTGGTGACCCAGATCTGGGCGGCGACCAGATGCTCCTTGGTGGTGCCGGCCTTGGCCAGCAGGTCATCGATGCGGGCCAACACCTGCTCGGTCTGGCCGCGCATGTCCGCAGAAGGGTCGGACGGCACCTGGCCGGCCAGGTAGACGGTGCCGTTGTGCACGGTGATCTGGCTCATGCGGGCGTTGCTGTCGTGATAGGTGACGGTCATGGTGTGGTCTCTCGTCGGGATGGCAGTCAGGCTGCGGTATAGCCGCCCAGGAAGGCGGCGAGGTTGTCGCCCAGGTGCTCGGTGGGGTACCCCCCCTCCTGCACCAGCACGGTGGGTAGTTCCAGGGCGGCGAGGCGCCGCCCCATGGCGGTGAAGTCGTCGGTCTCCAGCGCCAGCCCGGCCAGCGGGTCGTCCTTGTGGGCATCCAGCCCCAGCGCCACCACCAGGGCCTGGGGACGAAAGGCGACCAAGCGCTCGATCAAGTGCTCCAGGGTGGCCAGGAAGGTCGCACCATCGCTGCCCAGGGGCAGCGGCAGGTTGACGTTGGCCCCCTGCCCGTCTCCTTCGCCGTGCTCATCGGCACCGCCCCAGAAGAAGGGATAGAAGTCGGCGGGGTCGGCATGCAGCGAGCCGGTCCAGACATCACCGCGTTGATAGAAGATGTCCTGGGTGCCATTGCCGTGGTGGAGGTCCACATCGAGGATCGCCACCCGCGCATGGCGTTCACGCAGCACCGTGGCGGCCAGTGCCGAGTTGTTGAGAAAACAGAAGCCCCCGGCTCGCTCAGGGCCGGCATGGTGACCCGGTGGCCGGCACAGCGCATAGGCCGAGGGGTCGCCGGTCAGCACGGCATCGGCGGCAGCCTCGGCGCTAGCGGCGCTGGCCAAGATGCCGATGAAGCTGTCGACGGTCATCGGGCAGGCCATGTCATGCATGTGCCAGCCCACCAGCCCCACAGGGTGCCGGGGATAGTGGTGCCCGCCCCCGCAGGGGTGGACATTGGGCGCCACGATCGCCGCAGCATCCGGCAGCGCCCGCCAGCGGGCATGGATGGTTTCGAGGAAGTCGAGATAGCGCGGGGCGTGGATCCTGGCCAGGCGCTCTCTCAGCCGCGCACTGTCGACCGCGGTGGGTAGGGTCATGGAGAGGCCCATGGACGCCAGCCCACGGGTCAGCAGCTCGGCCCGCAACGGCCCTTCCGGCGAGTCCACCGGCCGGCCACGCAGCAGGAAGGTCGGCGGCGCGTGGCGTTCCTGGTCGGGATGGTAGAAGAGCTTCATGAGGGGGTTCCTTAGCCCAGCAGCGAGGGGATCCAGGTGGAGAGCGATGGGAAGATGACCAGTAGCAGGATCACCACGATGAAGGCAACGTAGAACGGCAGCGAGGCAATGATCGCCCGTTCGAAGGGCACGTTGGCGATCCTCGCCGCCGTCATCAGCGTCATCCCCACCGGTGGCGTGACGTTGGAGATGTTGAGCACCACGATCATCAGGATGGCGAAGTGCAGCGGATCCACGCCCAGCTGAATCATCGCCGGCACCAGCACCGGGGCCACCACCACCAGCGCCGGCAACACGTCCATGACCGTGCCGACCAGGATCAGCAAGGCACAGACCAGCAACAGCTGCAGGAAGGTCGAGTCGCTGAAGGTGGTGATCAGGCCCGCCGCGTCCCGGGCGATGCCGGAGCGGGTGACGAACCAGCCGAGCACCGCCGAGGTCGCCAGCAGGAAGAACACCACCCCCGAGAAGCGCACCGTCACCACCAGCGCGTGCCAGATCTTGCGCCAGGTGAGGGTGCGGTAGAAGACGACCCCGATGGCGATGGCATAGACGGCGGCGAACCCCGAGGCCTCGGTGATGGTGGTCATCCCCGAGAGGATGCCGCCGAGGATGATCAGTGGCACGACCATCGCCGGCAGGGCCACCAGGAAGGCGATCGCCGCCGCCTTGAGCGGAGTAGGCGCCTGCTTGGGATAGCCCCGCTTCCAGGCCAGGAAGAAGCTCACCGCGAGCAGCGCGAGGGCCATCAGCAGGCCGGGGACGATCCCCCCGGCAAAGAGGTCGATCACCGAGATGTCACGCAGCAGGGTCGCATAGACCACCATCACCACGCTGGGCGGGATGATCGGCCCGATGATTGACGAGCAGGCGGTGATCGCCGCCGCGTACTCGGCGTCATAGCCCTGCTTCTTCATCTCCGGAATCATGATCTTGCCGATCGCCACGGTATCGGTGATCGCCGCCCCGGTCAGGCCGGCGAAGAACACCGACACCGAGATATTGACGTGAGACAGAGCCCCGCGCACCCGGCCGAACAAGGCATTGTTGAAGGCGATCAGCTTCTGAGTCAGGCCGCCCTGGTTCATCAGTTCGGCGGTGAAAATGAAATAGGGCACGGCGATCAGCAGAAAGCCGGAGACGCCGGCGAACATCCGGTCGGCGATGATGCCGAGCATGCGCTCGCCGCCCATGGCGAAGCCGCCGGCAAGTCCCGACATGGCCATCACCACGGCGACCGGAGCGCCGATCAGCAGCAGCACGACGAAGGCAATGATCGCGGGCGTCATGGGCGGTTCTCCCCGTCGGCGGTCTCGATGAGCTCATCGATCACGGTGTCGTCATCGATGAAGTGTTCCAGCAGGTCGAAGCCCTGCACCAGGTGCAGCAGGATGATGACCCCGCTGATCGGAATCACGATGGCGGTGAACTTGGCGGAGATCTGGATCTGGTCGGAGACCATGTACACCTGGGAGGCCCCCTGGAAGTAGCCCCAGCCATACCAGACCAGCATCAAGGCGAACAGCGCAATGACGGCGAGGCAGAGCCCCGCCGCCACCTTGAGCAGCACGCGTGGCAGGCTGCGCACCAGCAGCGTCATGGCCACATGCTCGCCGTAGCGCAACGATATGGTCATGGAGAGAAAGCCGATCCAGGGCAGGAAGAGCCGGGCCAGGGAGTAGGTCCAGCTCAGCGTGCTGCCGGTGGCCAGCTTGTAGAGGAAGGCCGTGAAGGAGATGCCCAGCATGACCAGCACGCAGGCCACACATATCACGATCGCCGCCTGGTTCACCGCATCACTCAGGCGGCGCAAAGGCTGAAGGAGTGGCATCGGAGTACCTCGGAGGAACGACGACCGACCAGCAGGTCAACCGTCCGAAGGGGCAGGCGCCTGGGCGCCTGCCGGCTCACTGGCCCATGGGATCACTCGGGCCATTCACTCACTCGCGACTCTCACTGGCCATAGTTGGCCATGTCGTTCTCGACGACCTCTTCGCCAACCCGAGCGACCTCGGCGAGGAAGCCATCGACCGTCTCAGCCTCGATGCCGAAGTCGTTGACGATCCAGTCCTTCCATGCCGGCGTGGCGATCTCCGCCATGCGTGCCCGCTCCTCGGGGGGCATGATGTAGCACTCCTCGAAGCGCTCGCAGGACTCCACCCAGCTGGCGGTAGCCAGCGCCCCGGACATGCCGTGGCCGATGGCGACGGCCTCGCGGGCGGAGGTGACGATGGCTTCCTGCTGGGCCTCGGTCAGGCTCTGGAACCAATCTTCGCTGACCAGCCAGGCCGCGCTGTTGTAGACGTGGCCGGTGAGCGTGGTGTAGTCCGTCACCTCGTCGAAGTTATAGGTGACATTGAGCACCGGGGCGTTGAACTGCCCGTCGGCCAGGCCCGTCTCCAGGGCGGTGATCACCTCGCCCCAGGGCAGCGGCGTGGCCGAGGCGCCCAGCGATTTCATGATGGCCACGTGCCCGGGGTTCTCCTCGGTGCGGATGTTCAGCCCCTCGAGGTCCTCCACGGTCTTGATCGGGCGCTTGTTGTTGGTGAAGGCCACGAAGCCGCCACCGTCATCGAAGGTACCCAGGTAGCGCATGTTGGTTTCTTCGATGGTGCCGGACATGAAGTCGGCGAACCATTCCCCGTCGAAGAAGGCCCAGGCCTGGCGCCAGTTGTCGAAGATGAAGGGGGCGGTCATCAGCTGATAGTCGTCATAGAAGGACGACATGGCACCGGTGGTAATGATGGTGGACTGTAGGGTACGCCCACCCTGGACCTCGGACGCGGTCTCCACCTCGGAACCCAGCTGGCTGTTGCCGAAGATCGACACGGTGACCTCGCCATCGGTCCGGGTCTCGACCAGGTTCTTGAAGTGCACCAGTGCCGGGTAGACCTCATTGTTGCTCATGTTCTCCGGGAGGATGGTGGCGATGGCCATTTCCGTGGACTGGGCCTGCACCTGGGTGCTGGCGATGGCCAGGGGCAGCGCGGCCAGGGCCAGGGCGCCGGGGAGTGTCTTCGCTTTCATGGTCAACCTCGTGTCGTCTTGTCATTGTCATGAGCCTATCTCGCCCTCCCTGCAGAGGACACAACGAGACAGCTGACCTTCAGACTAGGTCGACTCGGGCCCATCTGCTTGCCCGGAACTGCGCTGCTCTTGCCCGAGACTCGGCAATGCCCGGCCCTCCCGGCGGCTCCGGGAGGGCGAGACGGCGAAGCGGCGGCGGTAGGCGCGGGAGAAGCTGCCCTGATCGCGAAAGCCCACCAGGGAGGCGATATGGCCGAGGCTCAGGCCACTGTGGGTGACCAGGGCACGGGCGTGCTCCAGTCGCCGCCGCTGGACATAGGCCAACGGGGTCGCGCCGGTCAGCTCCCGGAAACAGGCATGGAAGTGCCCCGCACTCAGGGCGCAGAGCGCGGCCAGCTGCTCGACCCGGATCTCGTCGGCGAGGTGGTGGTCGATCCAGGCGTCCAGGCGCGCCAGGTCGAGGCGCTCGCTGAAGCCCGGGCTGGCGGCCACGCCGGCATCCGCCGGCAGCGGCGCGGACTCGAGGTGCAGATAGAGGGCCCGCAGCAGCAGCGCGGCGATCTCGCTGTGCAGGGCCGGACAGCACTCGAGCTGCTGCATCAGGCTTGCCGCCAGGCGATTGAGACGCGGCGGCACGGCGAAGAAGCGTGGCCGCTCGAAGAGGCGCTCGATGGCCTCGCCATCGCGCAGGGCCGGCAGGCTCGCGGCAGGAATGTCGAGCACGAAGGTGCGGTTGCGACCATCGCCCCGGTAGTCGTGATGGCGGCCGCAGGGGATCAGACAGCCCCGGCTGCCGGTGATGCGCCCCCCCTGCCCCTCGATGGAGAGCTCGGTGGCCCCGCGGGTGGCGAGGATGAGCTGATGGTGGTCATGGGCATGGGCGACGTGCTCCTGGCCCAGGGTGGCGGCGCGAAGATCGAGCAGGGTCATCGGGGGTATCGCCTTCCAGTCGCCATCGACAGCGTCAACATGGCGTGACGCAAGATGGAAAGCAAGTCGGGGGCCAGGACCTCTCGGTCACTCGCGAGCCCCCTCGATGCTCTGGACCACGGAGTCCCGTGCCACGCCGATGTGGTAATCGATGGCCTCGCGACAGCGTGGCCCGTCGCCGCTGGCCAACGCATCAAGCAACAGGTGATGGCTCTCGGCGATGGAGTCCGGCGCCTCGTGGGTCTTGGTGATCAGGGTGATGCACAGCCGCAGCTCGTGGGCCAGGTCCTCGAAGGTCCTGAGCAGACGGCGGTTTCCCGCCGAGGCGATCAGCAGGCGATGGAAGGCCAGGTCTTCCTCGATGCGCCGGCTCTCGTCACCGCTGCCCGACGCCTCGCACAGCATCTCGACCTGCCGGCGCAGTGCCGCCAGGGCCTCGGGCGGACAGGCCCCGGCGAGCCGCTCCATGGCATGGCGCTCCAGGCAGAGTCGAAGATCGAAGATGTCGGCGAGCTCGCCGGCATCCAGGGCTCGCACGAAAAAGCCACGCCGGGGCTGGGAGACCAGCAGGCCGCGACTCTCCAGCAGCCGCGCTGCCTCGCGGACCGGCGCGCGGCTCACCCCCAGATCGCGGGCCAGTTGCACCTCCGACAGCCGTTCGCCAGGGGCGAAGCGCTGGCCGATGATGGCCTGGGTCAGGTAGTCGGCCACCTGGTCCACCAGGTTTCGCTGCTGGATGAACGCGGCGGGTGTGGCAGCTGGGGGGGCAGGCATGCGGCTCGGACTCGTATCGGGATGGCTTCCCCCCAGTATGGCCAATGGGCGTCGCTTGTCGACCGTCGATTGACGACTGTCGACAGTTTGAGCGGTGCCTGCTAGCTTCATTCAGGTGACTGCCCATTGCCAACAACAATCACCAACAACAATCGCCACAACGGGGACAGCATCATGAAGACACCACTGGCCATCGCCATTACCGCCGCGGCCATCACCGCCTCCTCCGCCTTCGCCGACGAGCCCCAAGCCGGCGGGATCATCGACACCATCATCCAGCCCGAGCCGCCCGGCCTGGTACTGGGCATGATCCAGAACGCCCCGACCCGCACGGTCGCCGGCAACATCTACGAAGGCCTGCTGCGCTATACCACCGACCTGGAACCCCAGCCCCAGCTCGCAGAATCCTGGGAGGTCAGCGAAGACGGGCGCACCTGGACCTTCCACCTGCGCGAGGATGTCACCTGGCACGATGGCGAGCCCTTCACCGCCGAGGACGTGGTGTTCTCCGCCGATGTCTTCCACCGCGAACTCAACCCCAGCGCCCGGGCGGTTCTGAAGCACGTGACCGCCATCGAGGCCGTCGACGACCATACGGTGACCTTCACCCTCGAGAAGCCCTTCGGCCCCTTCCTGCTCTCCTTCGAGGCCGGGACCTTCACCATGGTGCCCAAGCACATCTACGCAGGCACCGAGTTCCGCGACAACGCGGCCAACAACCATCCCATCGGCACCGGTCCCTTCAAGTTCGAGAACTGGGACCGCGGCACCGTCATCCAGCTGGTGAAGAACGAGGACTACTACGAGGAGGACCTGCCTTACCTCGACGGCATCAACTGGCACATCATCCCCGACGGGGCCTCCCGCGCGGTCGCCTACGAGAATGGCACCGTCGACGTGCTGCCCTACGGCACCGTCGAGAACTTCGACATCCCGCGCCTCACCGAACTGGACAACACCTGCGTGACCGAGCAGGGCCACGAATACTTCAGCCCCTTCGCCATGCTATGGATGAACAACCGCGAGGGCCCCACCGCCGACAAGCGCTTCCGGCAGGCGGTCATGTACGCCATGGACCGTGAGTTCGCCCGCAACGTACTGTGGAATGGCCTGGGCAAGGTGCCGCTGGGGGCGTTTGGCTCCAACGCCAAGTTCCAGAACGAGGATCTGGCGTCCTACAACCATGATCCGGACCGCGCCCGTGAACTGCTCGACGAGATGGGCTATGACGGCGAGGAGGTCCGCCTGCTGCCCCTGCCCTATGGCGAGACCTGGACACGCTGGGCCGAGGCCGTACAGCAGAACCTCAAGGAGGTCGGCATCAACGTGCGCACCGAGGCCACCGACGTGGGCGGCTGGAACCAGCGCCTCGGCGACTGGGACTACGACCTCGCCTTCACCTACCTCTATCAGTATGGCGACCCGGCGCTGGGCATCTCGCGCACCTACCTCTCGAGCAACATCGACAAGGGCTCGCCCTGGAACAACGTCGAAGGCTACGAAAACGAGAAGGTAGATGAGCTGTTCAACCAGGCCGCGACGGCCTTTCCGGAGGAGAAGCGCGAGGCGCTCTACCACGAGGTCCAGGAGCTCCTCCAGGAGGACGTGCCGGTGGGCTGGCTGCTGGAGCTCGGCTTCCCGACCATCTACCGCTGCGACGTCAAGAACCTGGTGACCTCGGGCGTGGGCGTCAATGACGGCTTCAAGAACGCCTGGCTCGACAGGTAAGCCAGGCGGGGCGGCCCTGTCGGCCGCCCCTGCGACGTTCCACCGCGTCTCATGTCGCCAGGGGGTAATGGCATGCTCTATGCCAGGCTGATCGCGTCACGGCTGTTCAAGGCCGTGATCGTGCTGTTCATGATCATCATCTTAAATTTCTTCCTCATCCAGATGGCGCCGGGCGACCCGGCCGCCATCCTGGCCGGCGAGGCCGGGGCCACCGATGCCGAGTTCCTGCGCCAGCTGACCGAGCGCTTCGGCCTCGACCAGCCGCTGCACGTGCAGCTGTGGCGCTATGTCTCCGGCGTGGCCATGCTCGATTTCGGCTTTTCCTACCGCCAGCAGGTGCCGGTACTCGACCTGATACTGGCCCGCCTGCCGGCCACCCTGCTGCTCACCGGCACCGCCTTCGTGCTGTCGCTGGTGCTGGGCATCGTCGCCGGCTCGCTGGCCGCGGCCCGGGTCAAGAGGCCCTCGGGCTCCATCATCATGGCCCTGGCGCTGGTCTTCTACGCCACCCCGCTGTTCTGGGTCGCGCTGATGGCCGTGGTGCTGTTCTCGGTCTATCTCGACTGGTTGCCGGCCTACGGCATGTACACCGTGGGTGCCGGCCTTGAAGGGTTCGCCTTCGCTCTGGACGTCGCCAAGCACCTGATCCTGCCGGCCACCACGCTCGCGCTGTTCTTCATGGCCATCTACACCCGCATGACGCGTGCCTCGATGCTCGAGGCCGCCCAGCAGGACTTCGTCAAGACGGCCCGCGCCAAGGGCCTAAAGAACAGCGTCATCCAGCGACGCCACATCCTGCGCAACGCCCTGCTGCCGATCATCACCCTGGCCGGCCTGCAGGCGGGCCAGATGGTCGGCGGGGCCATCCTCACCGAGACGGTCTTCGCCTGGCCCGGCATCGGCCGGCTGATGTTCGAGGCGCTACAGCAACGCGACTACAACCTGCTGCTGGGCATCTTCTTCTTCTCGGCGGCCCTGGTGATCGTCTTCAACATCATCACCGACCTCGTCTACCGCCTGGCCGACCCGCGCATCAAGGAGGCGTCATGAGCTTCTTCGCCCGCTTCGTCCAGAACCGCGGCGCCCTGGTGGGCCTGATCATCCTGATGGCGATCATCCTGATGGCCATCCTGGCTCCGCTGCTGTTCCCCGAATCGCCCTGGCGCATGGTGCAGCGCCCCTTCCTGGCGCCGCTCGAGGCGGACGGCTTCCCGCTGGGCACCGACACCATGGGCCGTAACGTCGCCGCCGGCCTGATGCACGGCGCCTGGGTCTCGCTGCTGATCGGCCTGGTCTCGACCACCGTGGCCCTGGCCATCGGCGTGCCGCTGGGCGCCATCGCCGGCTACTACGGTGGCCTGGTCGACGATGGCCTGATGCGCTTCACCGAGTTCTTCCAGACCATCCCCAACTTCGCCCTGGCCATCGTGCTGGTCGCCATCATGCAGCCCAGCATCACCTCCATCGTGCTGGCCATCGCCATCGTCAGCTGGCCGCCGGTGGCCCGCCTGGTGCGCGCCGAGTTCCTGTCGCTGCGGCACCGCGAGTACGTGGAGGCGGCCCGCCTGGTCGGCCAGACCAACGCCACCATCATCCTGCGCCAGATCCTGCCCAACACCCTGTCGCCGATCATCGTGCTGGCCTCGCTGATGGTCGCCACGGCCATCCTGCTGGAGTCCGCCCTCTCCTTCCTCGGCCTGGGCGACCCCAACGTGATGTCCTGGGGCTACATGATCGGCGCGGCCCGCACGGTGATCCGTCAGGCCTGGTGGCTGAGCTTCTTTCCCGGCGTGGCGATCCTGCTGACCGTGCTGGCGCTCAACCTGGTGGGCGAAGGCCTCGACGACGCCCTCAACCCCAAGCTCGCCCGCGAGCGCTCATGAACGGCGGCCAAGGAGAACTCCATGAGTGACACCCTGCTGAGCATTCGCCACCTGACCATTGCCCTGCCGCACGGGGCCGACCGCGACTTCGCGGTGGAGGACGTCAGCTACGACGTGGCGCGCGGCGAGATCATGTGTGTGGTCGGTGAGTCCGGCTCCGGCAAGTCCATGGCCGCCAATGCCCTGATGGGTCTGTTGCCCAAGGGGGTACGAGCCACCGCGGGCGAGGTGGTGTTCGATGGCCAGGATCTGCTCACGCTGACCGAGAAACAGCATCGCGAACTACGCGGGCTGCGCATCAGCATGATCTTCCAGGAACCGATGACCGCGCTGAACCCGCTGATGCGGGTCGGCGCCCAGATCGGCGAGGTCTTCGAGGCGCACAACCGCCTCACCCCGGCCGAGCGCCAGAACCGCGCCCTGGAGCTGCTGATCGAGGTGGGCATTCCCCAGCCCGAGAAGGCCATCCGCGCCTATCCCTTCGAGCTCTCCGGCGGCCAGCGCCAGCGGGTGATGATCGCCATGGCCCTGGCCCTGGAACCCGAGCTGCTGATCGCCGATGAGCCCACCACGGCGCTGGACGTCACCACCCAGGCGCAGATCCTCGACCTGATCGGCGATCTTCAGCGGCGCCACGGCATGGCGGTGATGTTCATCACCCACGATTTCGGGGTGGTGGCCGAGATCGCGACCCGGGTCTGCGTGATGCGCGAGGGACGCATCGTCGAGCTCGGCGAGGCCCGAGAGGTGCTGGAGCATCCCCGGCATGCCTATACCCGGGCGCTGATCGAGGCGATTCCCAGCAACGCCATGCCCGCCGCCCGCGAGGCCGACCAGACCGCCCCGCTGCTCGAGGTCCGTCACCTGCAGAAGGTCTTCCGCTCCCGCGGTGGCCTCTTCAAGCCCTCGCGTGAGGTCCACGCCCTGGATGATGTCAGCTTCACCATGGCGCGCGGCGAGACGGTGGGTATCGTCGGCGCGTCGGGCTCCGGCAAGTCGACCCTGGGGCGCTGCGTGGTCCGCCTGGAGCGGCCCGACAGCGGTGAATTGCTGCTCGACGGCGTCGATCTGACCAGTCTCAAGGGCGAGACCCTGCGCCGCGAACGCAAGCGGGTGCAGATGATCTTCCAGGACCCCTATGCCTCGCTCAACCCGCGCACCCGGGTCGGCATGGCCATCGCCCAGGGGCCCATCGCCAACGGCGTGCCCCGGCAACAGGCGCTCGAGAAGGCCGGCGATCTGCTCGACCTGGTCGGCCTGGGGGCTGCCTCGGCCGAGCGCTTCCCCCATGAATTCTCCGGTGGCCAGCGCCAGCGCATCGGCATCGCCCGGGCGCTGGCCCTCAATCCCGAGCTAATCGTCGCCGACGAGGCCGTCTCGGCGCTGGACGTGTCCATTCAGGCGCAGATCCTCGAGCTGCTCGAGGATCTGAAGCAGAAGCTCTCGTTGTCGCTGCTGTTCATCACCCACGACCTGCGCGTCGCCGCCCAGATCTGCGACCACATCATCGTCATGCAGTACGGCCGTATCGTCGAGCACGGCACCGCCGAAGCGGTCTTCCTCTCGCCACAGGAGGCCTACACCCGCGAACTGCTCGAAGCCATCCCCGGCAGGGCACACGTCCTGGCCACCGCCTGACCCACGCCACTCGGAGCCCGCCCCTGTCATGGACGCCCTCTTGAAGGAGATCACCACCATCGTCGGCGCCGCCAACGTGCTCACCGGCGAGGATGTCGGCGCCCGACGGGTCGACTGGCTGACCGGTGCGCCCTGCCGCGCCGGGGCCATCGTGCGACCGGGATCGACCTCGCAACTAGCCGAGGTGATGCGTGCCTGCCATACCGCTCGCCAGCCGGTGGTCACCCATGGCGGCCTCACCGGGCTGGTGCATGGGGCCGAGGCGGATCCCGAGGAGCTGGCCGTGTCGCTCGAGCGCATGACCGCCATCGAAGCCGTCGACCCGGTCGGTGCCACGCTGACCGTGCAGGCGGGTGCGCCACTGGAGAGCGTCCAGCAGGCCGCCGAGGCAATCGGCCTCCAGTTTGCCCTGGACCTGGGCGCCCGCGGCAGCTGCACCATCGGAGGTAACATCGCCACCAATGCCGGCGGCATCCGGGTCATCCGCTACGGCATGATGCGCCAGCAGGTGCTGGGGCTGGAGGCGGTGCTGGCCGACGGCACCGTGGTCAGCTCGATGAACCGCATGCTCAAGAACAATGCGGGCTTCGACCTCAAGCAGCTGTTCATCGGCAGCGAGGGAACGCTGGGCATCGTCACCCGGGCGGTGCTGCGCCTGCAGCCGCCCACCCCGGACGTGCAGACGGCGCTGGTCGCCTGCCCTTCCTTCGAGGCTCTGACCGGCCTGCTGGGCCATCTGGGCCGGCACCTGGGAGGCAGCCTGGCGGCCTTCGAGGCGATGTGGCAGAGCCACTATCGCCTGCTCACCGAGGAGAGCGGCCGGCACACGCCACCGCTGTCGCCCGAGGCGCCCTTCTACGTGATCCTCGAGTCGCTGGGGAGCGACCCGCAGAGCCATGGCGCCCAGTTCTCCCTGGCCCTGGAGCGCGCCCTGGAAGACGCCTTGATCAGTGATGCGGCCATCGCCCAGTCCGACACTCAGCGCCAGTCCCTCTGGGCGATCCGCGAGGACATCGAGGGGCTGATCCAGGCCCTCTCGCCGCTGTTCACCTTCGACGTCAGCCTGCCGATCCCCGAGATGGATCGCTATGTCGCCAGGCTGGAAGAGGCCCTGGCCCGCGACTGGCCTCGGGGGCGCATGGTCACCTTTGGCCATCTGGGCGACGGCAACCTGCATATTTCCATCACCGTCGGCAGCGACGATCCGGCGGCCCGTCGCGCCGTCGAACGGCTCGTCTATACGCCACTGGCCGAGCTTGACGGCTCGGTGTCGGCCGAGCACGGCATCGGCCTGGAAAAACGCGACTACCTTGCCCTCTCGCGGACCCCCGAGGAGATCACACTGATGCACACCCTCAAGCGAGCCCTCGACCCGCACAGACTGCTCAATCGCCACAAGGTACTCGCTCCGGAGGAGGGCTGAACGCTCGATGGCACGCTTACTCGCTGACCGCCTGCCCCGTTTGCTGGCTGCCCGACCGGTACTCGCCTCGCTGGCCTTGATCCTCGCCATCGGGCTCTTCTGGGGCGGTAACTGGCCGGCGGTGCGTTTCATCCTCCGCGACCTGCCGCCCTTCAGCCTGCGCGCCATCGGCTTTACCGCTGGTGCACTGGTGCTGCTGGGCTGGGCCCGATGGCGTGGCCTGCCACTACGTGTGACGGGCCAGGAGTGGCCATGGCTCGCCGTCACCGGACTTTTCACCATCCTCGGCTTCAACCTGGCCACCGCCTTTGCCCAACTGCGCATGCCGACCTCACAGGCGGCTATCATCGCCTTCACCATGCCGTGCTGGGCGCTGCTGATGGCGTGGGGGCTGCTCGGCGAAAGCGTCAGGCCACGCCAGTGGCTGGGTCTGGCCACCGGCCAGCTGGGGCTGGTCGTGCTGCTCGGGCCCGCGGCGCTGGCAGCCCGGACCGAGGACCTCGTCGGGCCCGTCATCGTGCTCGGTGCTGCTCTTTCCTGGGCGCTTGGCACCGTGCTGATCAAGCGACGAGGTCATTGGGAGAGTCACCCCGTGGTGATCACCGGCTGGCAGTTCGCGCTCTGTGCTGTGCCGATGATCGGTCTAGCGGCATGGCAAGAGTCGCCGCCCCCGCCCGGCGACTGGCTCGACACGACCTGGCTGGCCCTCGGTTACCATCTGGTGTTCTCGATCTGCCTGGCGCAGATGCTATGGTTCCGTAACGTCAACCGTCTCACCCTGGGCCAGTCCACCATCAGCACCCTGATCATTCCGGTCGTCGGTGTTCTCAGCGCCAGCCTGCTGCTGGGCGAGCCGCTGACGCTGCAGGTGGTGATAGCCCTGCTGCTGATCCTGGCGGCGATTGCCGTCGTCATGCTCGGCAGGCGCCGCCCTGAACAAGATCCGCCTCCGACCGATCGCGACGAAATGCCCTCGGACCACACCTGACTGGGAGTTCACGATGCCCCGTTTTCCCGACCACCTGACCGGCGACGGTCCCACCAATCCCTTCCCCGGGATCCGTGTGCTGGAGCGCCGCCTGGGCCGCGAGATCCCCCACCGCCTGGGCTCCAACGAGGGGCTCGACATGCCTCACCGTGCGCTGCGTGCGCACTTCGGTGACGCCATGGTCGAGCATGCCTACTGCTACGGGGATTCGGAGGCGCTGGGCGTCCGCCGGCGGCTCGCCGAGCAGCAGGGCATCCCGCTCGAGGCCCTGCTGGTCGACGCCGGCGCCGACAGCCTGATTGCCCTCGCCTTGCGCACCGTGGCCGAGCCCGGCATCGCCGTGGTTGCCACCGCCGGCACCTACCCCACCTTTGGCTACTTTGCCCGGGGCCAGGGCTGCCGGCTGGTCGAGGTGCCCTACGAGGCGGCGCCGGGCCGCCTCGCCCCCGATCTCGAGGCCCTCTCGGCCGCTGCCGGACGCGAACAGGCCCGGCTGGTCTATCTGGCCAATCCCGACAATCCCAGCGGCCACCTGCACGACGACACGGCCATTCGCCGCCTGCGCGAGACGCTACCCGACGACTGCTGGCTGCTGCTCGACGAGGCCTACCACGACTTCCGCGAGGATGCCGAGTCCCCCTTCGCCCGCGAGGTCCTGCCCGGCGTGATCCGCCTGCGCACCCTCTCCAAGGCCCACGGGATGGCGGGGCTGCGCATCGGCTATGCCATCGCCGAGCCCGAGACCCTGGCGATGATGATGAAGGTGCGCATCCACTATGCGGTCTCGACCCTGACCCTGGCCGCCGCCGAGGTGGTGCTTGACCATCCCGACGAGACCCGCGAGCACATCGCCGCGGTACTCAAGCGCCGCGAGCGCCTGGCCAAGCACTTCCGCGCGCTCGGCGCCGAGGTGCTGCCCAGCGCCACCAACTTCATCGGCATCCGGTTGCCCAGCGCCGAGCTCGCCGAGCGGGTCAACCGCGAACTGCTCGAGGCCGGGCGGCTGATTGCTCGCCCGGCCCATCCGGACCTCGGCCAGGTGCTGCGCATCACCGCCGTGGAGGATGCCCTGGTGCCGGGTCGGCTGAAGATCTTGGAAGACGCCCTGCGGTGAGCGCGGCGCACACGGTATGGGGAGCGTCCTTAGCAGGGTTCTGCGTTCTCTACGACTGAGGCTATACACGCAAATTGTGCAGATTGCACAAGCCGTCCAGCAGTCAGGGGCCACAACATCTGCGAGCTTGACACCGCCAAGCGTCTAGTGCCAGCTGGCACGCTCACTTGCAATATGTGCCATCTTCAGGAGGGGCCTGCCACGTCATCAGGCGTTCGACCAGACCGGGAATGGCGGATGCTAGCTGCAGCTGGGGCAAGACGTCACGAAGGGCGATGTGACTCCCAGCCAAGAAGCGCTGGGGATCATCGATGGCCGCCTGGAAGGCGTTGACCACGGCGACCAGCGCCTCGGGGGTATCGTCCACCTGCATGGCGCCATGGACCAGCAGGGCCATGTCGCGACAGCCCCGCACCCGCCGCCAGCGCTGGGCGGTGCCGACCAGCTTGCGTGACGCGATGCGCACGTTGTAGCGCCCGTCGCAGTAGGCGCCGGGTGCCGGGCCGAGGTCGGCGTCCGACAGGCCCAGAACACCGAGCCAATCGCACCAGGGATCGCCCAGGCGGCGATAGCCCCACTCGAGGTGGGCGGCCGAACCGCCCACCCGACAGCGGATGGCGAGCGCCAGGTTGACCACTGCCGGACTCTGAGGCACCGGCGTGCCGCCGGTGGCGCGAAACTGCACTGGCCAGTCCATCGCGGCGAGTCGGTTCCGAGCATCGGGGAAGCCCGCCAGGCGCTCGTGGCGCCGGGGCATCACCAGGGCGCGGTCGGTGGGCGACCAGGCCAGCCAGCCGATCGATGCCTCCCCCTGGCAGACCGTGTCGAGCAGGGCCTCCTCGGCGGCCAGCCCCTCCTCCACCGTGGGGCATTGCAAGGTCATGCTGGAGATTTCTAGCGGAACGGCCATGGTTCCCCCGGGTCAGCAGCGCAGTTCATGGTCAAAGGCATCGGGCGCGATGCTCTCGACGCGCTCGACCAGACCATCGAGAAAGGCCGCCGCCGGCGCGCCATTGACCGCACGATGATCGAAGGTCAGCGACAGGCCGATCACTTCGGCCGACCGAACGCCGCCCGCCTCGTCGGGCACCACCCGCGCCTCGATACCACCGATGCCAAGAATCGCCACTTGGGGGAGGTTGAGAATCGGCGTGAAATGGTGCACCCGTGAGCGCCCCAGGTTAGAGACGGTGAAGGTGGCCCCAGTCAGCTCACGGACCGATAGCTTCCCGGCGAGGGCCTGCTCCACCAGGTCGCGTCGTGCGCCGGGCAGCGCCCCCAGTTCGACTGATTGGGCATCGAACAGCGCCGGGGCCACCAGCAGGTCGTCAGGCAGCGGCACGGCGAGTCCCAGGTGCACCTCGGGGTGCTCGGTGATGCGGTTGTCCTCCAGGGTCGCGTTGAGCGCCGGGAACTCGGCCAGCGTCTGCACCACCAGGCGCAGCAGCAGGTCCTGCACCGAGGGTGGCGTCAACCCGACGGCTCGACAATGGCGACGCAGGGCCTGCAGGGCACCGAGTTCGGCGCCAGCATGGTGGGTCAGCTGGGCCGACGCCTGCAGGCTCTCGCGCATCTTGGTGGCAATCATGCCGCGCATGCCGCGCAGCGGGATCTCGCGGGGCTCACGTCTTCCGCCAGATGGCGAGTAAGCCGCCCCCTCGGGGGCGGCGGCATTCTGGGTGTCGAGTGGCATGGAGGAACTCCTCAGGTTTCCAGGCTGGCGATGGAGGTGCCCTTGGCGACCACCTCGTCTTCCTGCTTCGCGATGGTCAGTACTCCGGAGGCCGGGGCCTCGATCTCGTACTGGGCCTTCTCGACCATCACCTCGGCCACCAGGTCACCCTGCTTCACCTGGCTGCCATCATCGACCAGCCAGGCGGTGATCACGCCCTCATTGTCGCCTTCCCAGAGATCCTCCGGTACGGTAATCGCGGTACTCATCAGCGGTGTCTCCTGTTATTGGCCCATCATCTGGTGATAGGTATCGACGATCTTGTCGGCATTGGGCAGCGCCCACTGCTCCATGGTCGGCGCGAAGGGGATCGGAATATCCGGGTAGGCGACTCGCCGGGGGGACGCCTTCAGGCAGGACGTGTCGTGCTCGACCACGCTGGCAATGATCTCGCCGCTGACGCCATAGCTGTGGTAGTCCTCGTCGACCACGATCAGTCGACCGGTCTTGGCCACCGAGGCGCGAACCGTCTCGCGGTCCAGCGGCACCAGGCTCCTCAGGTCGACCACCTCGGCCTCGACGCCCTCCTCGCCCAGCGCCTTCGCGGCGCGCAGGCAGTGATGCACGCCGGCACCCAGGCTGACCAGGGTAAGGTCGCCGCCTTCCTTGACCACGGAGGCCTTGCCGATCTCGACGGTATAGCTCTCCTCGGGCGTCGCCACAGTGGCGCCCTTCTCGGTGCCCAGCCAGCCCATGCCCTGCAACGACTTGTGGTACATGAAGACAACCGGGTTGTCGTCGCGGATCGCCGCGGTCATCAGTCCCTTGGCGTCATAGGCGTTGCTCGGCACTACCACCTTCATGCCCGGCAGGTGGGCGAAGGTGCCATAGAGGCACTGGGAGTGCTGGCCGCCGTCGGAATAGCCGCCACCGGTGGAGGTCATCAGCACCATCGGCACCTTGACCTTGCCGCCGGAGAAGTAGGTATTCTTGGCCATCATGTTGTAGATGGCGTCCATGCAAACGCCGAAGAAGTCGACGAACATCAACTCGACGATGGGGCGCATGCCATCGGAGGCCGCTCCCACTGCGGCGCCGATAAAGGCGGTCTCGGAGATCGGGGTATCGCGCACACGTTCGGCCCCGAACTCCTCATGCAGGCCCCGAGTGTTACCGAAGACGCCGCCGAGTGGGCCCACGTCCTCGCCCATCACGAAGACCGACGGGTCCTGGCGCATTTCCTGGGCCGTGGCCTCGGCCATGGCCCGGGCGATGGTCAGCTTGCGAGAGCCGGTGGCAGTATTCATGACATGACTCCTTCGCCCAGCCGCTGGCCGGGCCGTACAATGATCTTGATGTGCGACTTGTCATTGAGCAGGGTCTCGAACCCCTGCTCGACCACATCGTCCAGCACGATACGTGCGGTAATCAGGTCCTCGGCGCGAAAATAGCCCTGCTGCATCAGGGCCATCACGGCGGGATAGATATACCGGTAGGCGATGATGCCCTTCAGGGTGCGCTCCTTGATCACCAGGTCATTGGGTTGGAAGGCCGCCTCGGTTTCCCAGATGCTGACGATCACTGTCTCGCCGCCGGCATGGGTGGCATTGATTGCTTGGTCCAGCACGGCGGAAATGCCGGTCACCTCGAAGGCGAAGTCGGCGCCACCCTGCGTCAAGGCGTGCACTTGCTCTACCGCGTCCTGCTCTCGGGGGTCCACCACCTGGGCACCCAGCTCGCTCGCCTTGTGCCGGCGCGAGTCCGAAGGCTCCACGGCCACGATGCTGGCAGCCCCGGCGGCCTTGAGCGCCTCAATGATCATCAAACCGATAGGGCCTGCACCGAAGACCACGGCACTGTCACCGGCTTTCAGCGCGCTCTGACGCACCGCATGCAGGCCCACGGCAGCCGGCTCGATCAGTGCCCCCTGCTCATAGGAGAGGTCATCAGGCAGGAGGTGAACCATGTGCTCGCCGACGACCGTATATTCTGAGAATCCGCCGCCACCGCCCGAGAGACCATGGAAACCCAGCAACGGCGTCAGGTTGTAGCGCTCCATGAGATAGTGGCCATCTCGATTTGGCGAAAGGATGGGCTCGATGGCGACTCGGTCCCCCGGCTTGACTCGGGTGACACCTTTGCCCACTTCCACGACCTCACCGGCAAACTCGTGGCCCATGATGATGGGGGCCTGCTGCTGGCTAAGAGGATGCGGGGCATCGACCGGGATAAAGATGGGGCCGGCGCTATACTCGTGAAGGTCGCTGCCGCAAATGCCGCAGGCCGCGATCTTCACCTTTACCTGGTGCGGCTCCTGGAGGGTCGGGACCTGGACCATTTCGACGCGAAGGTCTTTGGCTCGGTACCAGACTGCCGCTTGCATCATGTTCATGACTTTACTCCTGATTGTCGTTTTCGGTTCATCGTGGCAATCAGACGAAAACGGTCTCGAGGGCCGCCTCGGGGGGGAGGAAGTCGCTCTCCCGAGCGAAGCGGATGGCCGCCTCGACCCGTTCGTGGGCCTCGTCGACCAGGGCGGTATCGGCGGCCTCGTCGAGCAGCCCGGCCTCGATCAACGCCTGGCGGTAGCGCGGGATAGGGTCGCGGCTCTGCAGGCCGGCCTTTTCGCCCTCGGGGCGGTAGTCCTCACTGTCACCCATGAAGTGACCGGCCAGCCGCGAGGTCTCGATCTCGATCAGCGTCGGTCCCTGGCCGTCCCGGGCCCGGGCGATGGCCTCGCCGGCGGCGGCGAACACGCCCTCGACGTCGTTATCGGCGACATGCACCCCGGGCATGTTGTAGCCACTGGCGCGAAGGTCGTTGCGCGGCACGGCGGTGGCGGCCTGCTTGGCCACCGAGATGCCCCAGGCGTTGTCCTCGATGACGAACACCACGGGCAACTGCCAGACCGACGCCAGGTTCAGGGCCTCGTGGAAGGCGCCCTGGTTGGCGGCCCCCTCGCCCAGGAAGGCCACCGCCACGCCCGGCTTGCCCTGCATCTTGCGGGACAGGGCGGCGCCCGCCGCCGGCCCCAGGCTCTCGCCGATGATCCCCGAGCAGGAGAAGTTCACGCTGGGGTCGAAGATGTGCATGTGGCCACCACGGCCACCGGAGAGGCCGCCGGCCTTGCCGAAGATCTCGGCGACCATGGCGTTGAGGTCGACGCCCTTGGCCACGGCGATATGATGCGGCCGGTGAGTGGCGACGACGACGTCCTCGGCGTCGAGGTGGGCGCAGACCCCCACCGCACAGGGTTCCTGGCCATTGGAGAGGTGCATCTCGCCGGGAATCGGCCCCTTGGCCATGTTGAAGACCGGCGTCTTGCCTTCCATGTAGATCGTCTCGATGCACTCCTCGAGATGACGGCTGGTCACCATCTGACGGTACATCCACAGCCGCTGGTCGTTGGTCGGTTGCATGGGGAATCCTCCGCTCAGAGTTCCTGGCGCTGCATGCGCTCGGCGATGTGATCGGCCTGACGCAGCGCCAGGGCGACGATGGTCAGGGTCGGGTTCTCGGCCCCGCTCGAGGTGAACTGGCTCCCGTCGGAGACGAACAGGTTGTCGATGTCGTGGCTCTGCCCCCACTGGTTGACCACCCCGTCCTCGGACCGGGCGCTCATGCGGTTGGTGCCGACGTTATGGCTGGTGGGGAAGTCCGGCACCTTGAAGATGCGCTCGGCACCTGCGGCCTCGTAGCAGCGCCGCGCCTGCTGTTGGCCATGGCTGCGCACCTTCGCATCGTTGGGGTGATCCCCCTTGTAGACGACGGGAACCGGCAGGCCGTACTGGTCCTTCCTGGTGTCGTGCAGGGTAATGCCGTTCTGCTCCATCGGCAGGTCCTCGCCGCAGATCCACACCCCGGAGAGGTGGTCGTACTTGTCCAGGGCGGTGGTGACATCGCGGCCCCAGCCGGCATTGCTGGGATCCATGAACTTGGCGAAGAAGGGGACGCCCAGCGACATCACCTCCAGAGTGTAGCCGCCGACGAAGCCCCGCGACGGATCGAGGCGCGCCTCGTCGGAGATGATGCCCGCGAAGGTGGTGCCTCGATACATGTGTACGGGCTTGGGCATCACGCCGAAGATGCAGCTGGTGGCGTGGGTCATGTAGTTTTGCCCCACCTGGCCGGAGGAGTTGGCCAGGCCGTCAGGAAACATCGAGGAGTGAGAGTTGAGCAGCAGGCGCGGTGACTCGATGGAATTGCCGGCTACGCAAACCGCCCTGGCCCGCTGGCGATGCTGATTGCCGTCGCCATCGGCATAGACCACTGCCGTGGCCCGCCCCTGATCGTCGTGCTCGATCTTCAGCGCCATGGAGCGCGGTCGAACCTCGCAGTGCCCGCTGGCCTCGGCGCGGGGAATGTCGGAATACATGGTCGACCACTTGGCGCCGAAGCGGCAGCCCTGCATGCAGAAGCCCGCCTGCATGCAGCGGCCGCGCTCGTCATACTCCTCGGTGTTGATGGCCATGGGACCCGAGCGCAGCTGCTTGTAACCTATGCGCTCGGCGCCGGCGGCCAGCACCTTGAAGTTGTTGTTCCACTGGTGATATGGCATGCCGGTGGAGTCACCGGTCACCCCCATGTGGCGTTCGGCCTTCACATAGTAGGGCTCGAGGTCCTTGTAGGAGATCGGCCAGTCGAGCAGGTTGGCCCCCTCGAGATCGCCGATCTCGCTGTGCAGCTTGAATTCATGGGGCTGAAAGCGCAGTGAGACGCCGGCCCAGTGGATGGTGCTGCCGCCCACCGCCTTGACGATCCAGGCCGGCAGACCGGGGAAGGTCTCGGTGAGCTGGCGGGGGCCGGCGGTGACGCGCTCATCGAGCCAGGAGATCTTCTTGAACATCTCCCATTCGTCGTTCTCGATGTCATTCATCTGGTAGCGCTTGCCAGCCTCCAGCACCACGCTGTCGATGCCCTTCTTCGCCAGGGCCTGAGCCAGGGTGCCGCCGCCAGCCCCTGAGCCGATGATCACCACCACGCTGTCGTCGTCATAGTCGAAACGGGTTGCCATGGCGTGTCTCCTCTCGATTCGATTGTTGTCGTGTCACACAGGGATAGCGGGGGTTACAGCCAGTCGATCTCCAGGTCATCGAAGCCGCGATAGAGGTATCCGCCCTGCTCCCACGATGACCCCTCGTAGCCGAAGTACAGCTCCCAGAGCTCGTTGTTGTCGTAGAGCCCTACCACCAGGGTGCCGCGCACCGTCTGAAAGAAGTCGCCGTCCTCAATCTCGCGCAACAGCGCCGCCCGGTCAGCCTCCTCGCTGATGTCGCTGTAGTCCGTCCCGTGGGCATCACGGGCCCGGCGGTTGAGGTCGGCCAGGCCATCGGCGATCAATGCCCGGTTGTTTTCCAGTAGTGGCTCGAGGGGAGTGAGGTAGAAGGCGTCAGGGATGGCATCGTGGGGGTAGATGTCACGGCCCATGCGCAGCAGGCCCGCGGCCAGATCGGGCTCGGCCAGGGCCCAGCGGGGCCAGAGGCTGCCGGCGCCGAGCGCCATGCCACCGACCAGCAGGGCGCCTTGCCCGGAGAGGGTGAGAAAGCGACGCCGAGTGACCGTCGACGCTCTTTGGGAATGGCTCATGGCTTGGCTCCTGTTGTTATGCAAGACCTCGTCTTGCTGAGTGATCAGCCAGGGCGACCCGTCGGTCGCACACCTTTCCCAGGCAGCTTTCGTGCCAGGAATCGGGTCAAAAGACCCAGAATCATGTTATTCAAGGGGAAATTGGTTGCAGATGAGGAGTAAGGCTGTGCCCGTCGCCGCACCAGGGCCGGCGAGCATTACACGCGACGTGACACTCCGCTTTACATAGGAGCGTTACAGGTGTAATAGGGGGCGACGAAGATCGCATCACGCGCCGTGAGCCGGAGGCGTAGGGTCATCAACGGACATTCGCATCCTGCATAGCGCCTTCTCTCCGGCGCTGAGGACATGGCCATGAACATTGCCAAGGCACAGCGAGAGCACGTCGAGACGATCCTGAGTTCCCTGGAGCATCCCCGAGGAGGGGGAGAAGAGGCGGTCATCGAACGCTCCTGGCGCCGCTGCATCGACCGCTACGGACTCGATCCCGCCAGGCCCAGCCCACCCCGCTACGTTCCCGACCAGACCCTGCGCGAGCATCAGGACCAGGCCGATGGTCTCATCAAGGTGGCCCGGGCCGGCGTGGAACAGCTCTATCGCCAGGTCCATCCCCTCGAGTACGTGGTGCTGCTCACCGATGCCCGGGGCATCGCTGTCCAGTTCCTCGGCGCGAGCAGTGCCCATCGCGAACATCAGCGCACCGGTCTCTACCTCGGCTCCAACTGGAGCGAGGAGCATTCCGGCACCTGCGCGGTGGGTACGTGCATCCAGGAGGAGTTGCCGCTGACCTGTCACCACAGCGACCATTTCAGCGCCCATCACATCAACCTGACCTGCACGGCGGCGCCGGTCTTCGACCCGGATGGCCAGCTGCTGGCGGTGCTCGACATCTCCGCCTACCGTTCGCCGGAGTCCAAGACCTCCCAGACCTTCGCCCTGCAGGTGGTCAAGCACTATGCGCGAATGATCGAGGATGCCTACTTCCTGCAACGCTATAACGGCTACCACATCGTCTGCCTGGACCGCTCCCGGGAGTTCGTGCTGATCAACCGGCGCTACCTGATCGCCATCGAGGAGGACGGGACCCTGCTGGCCGCCAACACCGCCGGACGCAAGCTGCTGCGTCATCACGAGCTGCCGTTACCCGGACCCGGCGAGGCCCGTCCCTTTCGGGCCTGGCACATCCAGGACCTGCTGGATGCCGAGGTCGACGACGTGCTCAACATCCAGCGCTACTGCGACGACCGGGTGCGCGCCTTCCTGACCCATCGCCACCGCGAGCTGCACTTCGCTACCCTGATCGAGCCACAGCGTCGTCATCCCGCAGGGAGTACGGCGCACCCGCGGGATTCCAGCCTGGCGCCACTGGAGGCGCTGGCCGATGACGACCCGGCGATGCGCGATACCCTGACCCGGGCCGCCCGGCTGCGCAATGAGCCGATCAATATCCTGGTGATCGGCGAGACCGGCACCGGCAAGGAACGCATGGCCCGTGCCCTGCATGATTCCAGCCTTCGCCGCGACAAGCCCTTCGTGGCCATCAACTGCGCGGCCATGCCCGAGTCGCTGATCGAGAGCGAGCTGTTCGGCTACGAGCCTGGCAGCTTTACGGGCGCCAACAGCAAGGGGATGAAAGGGCTGATCGCCCAGGCCGACGGCGGCACCCTCTTCCTGGACGAGATCGGCGACATGCCGCTGCAACTGCAGACCCGCCTGCTGCGGGTACTGGCCGAGGGGGAGGTGCTGCCGATCGGCGCCAACCGGCCGGTCAAGGTCGACCTGAGGGTGGTGGCGGCCACCCACCGCGACCTGCGTGGCCTGATCGATCTGGGCCAGTTCCGCGAGGACCTCTTCTATCGCCTGAACGGCGCCAGCCTGCGCCTGCCGCCGCTTCGCGAGCGCGCCGACCAGGCCTACCTGATCCGCAAGCTGTTCGAGGAGCTTCGCGCCGAGCGTGGCGAGTCGCGGACCCGGCTGCGCGGCGACGCCACCACTGCCATGCTCGCCTATCCCTGGCCGGGCAACATCCGCGAGCTGCACAACGCCCTGCGCTATGCCCTGGCCACCTGCGAGGGCGACGAGGTGGTGGTCGGAGACCTGCCGGAAGAATGCATCAGCGGCCACCTGGCCCACCCCGCGGCACGTGCCGCCAGGGCACCCGAGGGACTCGCCCCCGGGGTGATGCTGCGCGGCGAAGACCCGCTGCAGGAGACCCTGCGCCGGCATCACTGGAACATCAGTGCTGTGGCCCGCGAGTTGGGCCTGTCGCGGCCGACCATCTACCGGCGCATGAAGCGCCAGGGCATCGTGCCGCCCCACCAGCAGGACGCCCACTGAGCTCGCGACCCGCCCGGGGATGATATTACGGCACGGGTGTCAGCCTGTTGCTCATTCCAGTGTGTCCGAAACATCGCAGATGCGCGATAGTAGCGCGCAATTCGTCTGCCAATGGGTAACCCGTCGCCATGAATGCGCTGCGCCGCCACACCCTGCTGATCATCGTCCTAGGCAGCCTGGTCATCTCGCTGGCCATGGGCCTGCGCCATGGCTTCGGCCTGTTCCTGGAGCCAATGAGCAGTGATCTGGGCTGGGGACGGGAGGTCTTCGCCTTCGCCCTGGCCCTGCAGAACCTGATCTGGGGGCTATCCCAGCCCTTCAGCGGGGCACTGGCCGACCGCTTCGGGGCCGCGCGGATCGTGTGCTCTATGCTCTGGGGCTGGCCATGATGGGGCTGTCGGACTCGGCCCTGGGCATGTCGACGAGTGCCGGGCTGCTGATCGGCCTGGGGCTTTCGGGCACCACCTTCTCGGTGATCCTCGGCGCCGTGGGCCGCGCCGTGCCGCCAGAGAAACGCAGCCTGGCCATGGGCATCGTCAGCGCCGCCGGTTCCTTCGGCCAGTTCGCGATGTTGCCCGGCACCCTGGGGCTGCTGGAGTGGCTCGGCTGGTCCGCCGCCCTGCTGGTGATGGGCGCACTGGCGGCCTTGATGGTGCCCCTGGGCGGGATGTTGCGCGATCGTCCGTCGCCGCGCCAGGCCAGCGATCTCTCGCTGCGGGCGGCGCTCGACGAGGCCGCCGCGCATCGCGGCTTCTGGCTGCTCTGCATCGGCTTCTTCGTCTGCGGCTTCCAGGTGGTGTTCATCGGCGTCCACCTGCCCGGCTACCTGGTCGACAGCGGCATCGCCGTGCAGGTAGGCAGCACCGTGCTGGCGCTGGTGGGGCTGTTCAACATCGTCGGCACCTACACCGCCGGCTGGCTGGGCGGCTTTCTCTCCAAGCCGCGCCTGCTGACCTGGCTCTACCTGATCCGCGGCATGGTGATCACCGTCTTCCTCGTCGTTCCCCTGAGCCCGGCCAGCACCTACCTGTTCGGCATCGCCATGGGCCTGCTGTGGCTCTCCACGGTGCCGCTGACCAACGGCATCGTCGCCTCGGTGTTCGGCGTGCGCCACCTCTCCATGCTCGGCGGCATCGTCTTCCTCTTCCACCAGCTCGGCTCCTTCATGGGCGTCTGGCTGGGCGGCTACTTCTACGACCTCAACGGCGACTACGACCTGGTGTGGCGGCTCGCCATCCTGCTCTCCGTGGCGGCTGCCATCCTGCATGCGTTCATCCGCGAGACGCCCATCGAGCGCTCTCCCGCCGAGGGCGCCAGGGCCTGACGCCCTCAGGCGTTGTAGACCACCCGCCCTAGCTCACTGATGTCATAGCCGCCCAGCGCCTCGGCCCGCTCCGCGAAGCGCGTCTCCCTGGCGAAGGACAGCAGCCGCTGGATCGGCGGCTCGAAGTAGCTGCGCCGCCGCAGGGCCAGGTCGAAGGCTTCCAGGTGCAACGGTACGAAGGCCAGCCCCTGACGGCGGGCCGCGGCCTCGACCCCCAGCCCCGCGTCCGCCTCACCCTGATGGATCGCCAGCGCCAGATCATCCTCGTTAAGCGAAGGGTGGGCAGTGAACCGCAGCCGGCTGGCATCGATCCCCGCCCGGGCCAGCAGCCAGGTCAGCAGTCGCTGGGCCCCGGCATCGGGCTGACGATGGGCCAGGCGTACCTTGTCCCCGGCCAGATCCTCGAGGCCGGTGATGCCCAGGGGGTTGTCCGGCGCCAGCAGCAGCCCTTGGCGACGGGTCGCCCAGCGCACCATCACCAGATCCCGCATGCCGGAGAGCCCCAGCGCCTCGGGCCGGTTGTAGCCGCCGCTATGCGCGTCCAGCAGGTGCAGCCCCGCGACCATCGCTTCGCCAGCCAGCAGGCGTCGCACTCCATCGCCGCTGCCATGGCAGAGCAGCGCCAATCCCGCCCCGCTCTCGCGCACCGCCCACTCCAGCAGCGGATCCTGACTGCCCGCCAGCACCACGGGCACCGGCCGGCTGCTGGCCCGATCTCCCTCCAGGTGGTTCATCAGCCAGAGGTCGATGCTCTGGCGTGGAAAGAGCAGCTTGCCGGTGACGCGCACGCAGGGCATCGCCCCCTGGCGCACCAGGTCATAGACCTTGCGCTCCTTGAGGCGCAGGTAGTCGGCCACCTCGGCGGTGGTCAGGTAGGCACGGGATGCACTCCCCCGGTCGGTATCCATGGTACAAGGCCCTCATGGCGATAGAACTCTGGCGCTAGTATTGTCGTTATCCTGCATGTTACTGCATGAATTACCGCGTTGGATGCGTCTCCGCGTTTTAACGCACATGATGCAGGGAGACCGCAGGAGCGCACGATGTCCGACGATGCCAACGCCTTCCAGACCGCCCTGGCCTTGATCCTGGGGCGCGACCCCGACCTGGTCGGGATCGTGGTGCTGTCGCTGCAGATCTCGCTGACAGCCGTGCTGATCGCCGCGCTGATCGGCCTGCCGCTGGGCGCGGCCCTGGCACTATGGCGTTTTCCCGGCCATAGCGTGATCGTGGTAGCACTCAATGCCCTGATGGGGCTGCCGCCGGTCGTCGCGGGGCTCAGCGTCTACCTGCTGCTTTCACGCGCCGGGCCGCTGGGCGAACTCGGTATGCTCTTCACCCCTGGTGCCATGGTGATCGCCCAGATCATCCTGGTGCTACCGATCATTGCCGCCCTGGCCCGTCAGCAGGTCGAGGAACTCTTTCAGGAGTACCGCGAGCAGCTCACCTCGCTGGGGCTTTCGCGCCTGCGCATGATCCCCACGTTGCTCTGGGACGCCCGCCTGGGTCTCGTCACCGTCGTGCTCGCCGGTTTCGGCCGGGCCAGCGCCGAGGTCGGGGCGGTGATGATCGTCGGCGGCAATATCGACGGCGTCACCCGGGTCATGACCACCGCCATCGTGCTGGAGACCAGCAAGGGCAACCTGCCCCTGGCGCTGGGCCTGGGCCTCGTGCTGCTGTCGCTGGTGGCCCTGGTCAATGCCGCCGCCTACCTGATGAGCGAGACGGCCAGGAGGCGGCTGGGATGAACGACATGACGACGCTGCCGGTCACCGACGCCCCCCCGCTCGAGATGCAGGGGGTCACCTTCATCCACCGTGGTCAGCGGCTGCTGGAGCCGCTGGACCTGCACCTGACCGGCTGCCGGCGCACCCTGGTGATGGGCCCCAATGGCGCCGGCAAGAGCCTGCTGATGCGCCTCGCCCACGGCCTGCTCACCCCCAGTGCCGGGCGCGTCCACTGGGAGGGGCGCCCCCCGCGCCAGGCGATGGTCTTCCAGCGGCCGGTGCTGCTCAGGCGCTCGGCGCTGGCCAACCTGGCCTATGCACTGGCCGTCAACGGCACGCCACGCCGCGACCGCAAGCCTCGCGCCCGCCAGGCGCTGGAGCGCTTCGGCCTGGCGGCGCTGGAGAAGCGCCCGGCCCGCGTGCTCTCGGGGGGCGAGCAGCAGCGCCTGGCCCTGGCCCGGGCCTGGCTGCTCGACCCCGAGGTACTGTTCCTGGATGAGCCCACCTCGGCGCTGGACCCCGCCGCCATCAAGGCAGTGGAAGACGCCGTTCAGGAGTTCCATAACCGGGGAACGCGCATCGTGATGAGCAGCCATGACCTGCACCAGGCCCGCCGCCTGGCCGACGACGTACTGTTCCTGTGCCGTGGCCGCTTGATCGAGCATACCCCGACCGAGACCTTTTTCACGGCCCCCGCCTCTTCCCAGGCGCGGGCTTTCATCCGGGGCGATCTGGTGCTCTAGCGTCGCCTGCGTCCCATCGCGTCATGCAGCAACCAAAAGGAAGCAACCATGCAAAACAAGGCACGTATCGCACTGACCGCCGTGAGCCTGCTGGGACTGTCGATGGCGGCCCAGGCCCAGGATGGAGAGCGCTATATCACCCTGGCCTCGACCACCTCCACCGAAAACTCGGGGCTGTTCGACGCCATCATCCCGCAGTTCACTGAAACAACCGGTATCGACGTCCGCGTCGTCGCCGTCGGCACCGGCCAGGCCTTCGAGATCGCCCGTCGCGGCGACGCCGACAGCCTGCTGGTGCACGATACCGCCGGCGAGGAGCGCTTCGTGGAAGAGGGCTATGGCACCGAGCGCGCCGACGTGATGTACAACGACTTCGTGCTCATCGGCCCGGGGGGCGACCCGGCCGGCATCGCCGATGCCGAGACCGTGGCCGAGGCCCTGTCGCTGATTGCCGAAGCCGAGGCACCCTTCGCCTCGCGGGGCGACGACAGCGGCACCAACCGTGCCGAGCTGCGCCTGTGGGATTCCGCCGGCGTCGAGCCGGGCGGCGAGTGGTATCGCGAGCTCGGCAGCGGCATGGGCCCCACGCTCAATACCGCCGCAGGCATGGACGCCTACGTGATGAGCGACCGCGCCACCTGGGTCGCCTTCGATAACCCGCAGGACCTGGCACTGCTGTTCGAGGGGGATGATGCACTGTTCAACCAGTATGGCAGCCTCCTGATCAGCCAGGAGCGCTTCCCGCACCTCAAGCACGACCTGGCCGAGCAGTGGCACAACTGGCTGCTCTCCGACGAGGGCCAGCAGGCCATCGCCGACTTCGAGGTCAAGGGCCAGCAGCTGTTCTTCCCCAACGCCACGCAGTAACCCTTCGGTTCGGTCCCGTCACCCTGCTGACGGGGCCGCCCCAGTCCCGCCAGCAGTTCCTCTAGCTCGCTGCTCAGAAAACGCCGCTCGGCGCACTCAGCCGGGTGGCCGGTATCACACCTCTTCTACATTCGTCGTAGGCGCGAAAACCTGCACTTTACGTTAACGTCAACCTCGCCTAGTCTTGTGCCATCTGCCATCTTGATGACATCTGTTTGCCTTTGGCGCCTCGCCCGAGCGGTCGGCGCCTCACCTGACGAGAACGGGAGCCCGCCATGCACACGCCCTATAAGCCCCTCGATTTCGGCTTCGACGACGAGCTGAACATGCTGCGCGACCAGGTCAACGCCTTCGCCCGCGACGAGATCGCCCCGCGCGCCGCCGAGATCGACGAGAAGAACGAATTCCCCAATGACCTCTGGCAGAAGTTCGGCGACATGGGCCTGCTCGGCATCACCGTATCGGACGAGGACGGCGGCAGCGGCATGGGTTACCTGGCGCACTGCATCGCCATGGAGGAGATCTCCCGGGCCAGCGCCTCGGTGGGCCTCTCCTACGGCGCCCACTCCAACCTCTGCGTCAACCAGCTCAAGATCAATGCCAGTGCCGAGCAGAAGGCCAAGTACCTGCCCAAGCTGATCAGCGGCGAGCATGTCGGCGCCCTGGCCATGTCCGAGCCGGGCGCCGGTTCCGACGTGGTCTCCATGAAGCTGCGCGCGCGCAAGGAGGGCAACAAGTACATCCTCAACGGCAACAAGATGTGGATCACCAACGGCCCGGAAGCCAGCGTGCTGGTGGTCTACTCCAAGACCGACCCGGAGGCCGGCTCCAAGGGAATCACCGCCTTCATCATCGAGAAGGACTTCAAGGGCTTCTCCACCGCCCAGAAACTCGACAAGCTGGGCATGCGCGGCTCCAACACCTGCGAGCTGGTGTTCGAGGATTGCGAGGTGCCGGAGGAGAACGTGCTCGGCGAGGTCGGCAAGGGCGTGCGCGTGCTGATGAGCGGCCTGGACTACGAGCGTACCGTGCTCGCCGCCGGCCCCATCGGCATCATGCAGGCGGCGCTGGACATCGTGGTGCCCTACGTCCACGAGCGCAAGCAGTTCAACCAGTCCATCGGCGAGTTCCAGCTGGTGCAGGGCAAGATCGCCGATATGTACACCACCCTGAACGCCTGCCGCGCCTATCTCTATGCCGTGGCCGCCGGCTGCGACCGCGGCCAGTCCTCGCGCAAGGACGCCGCCGGGGTGATCCTCTTCTGTTCCGAGAAGGCCACCCAGGTGGCGCTGGACGCCATCCAGCTGCTCGGCGGCAACGGCTACATCAACGAGTACCCGACCGGGCGGTTGCTGCGCGATGCCAAGCTCTACGAGATCGGTGCCGGCACCAGCGAGATCCGCCGGATGCTGATCGGCCGCGAGATCTTCAACGAATCAAAATAAGCTGGAAGCTGGAAGCTTGAAGCTGTAAGAGGCGACGACTCTCCCCCCGGGGTTTCTTCCAGCTTCCGGCTTCAAGCTTCCGGCTCATCTCGGAGAGATGTATGGCAATCCTGAATACCCAGATCAATCCGCGCAGCGACGTCTTCCAGGGCAACGACGCCGCCATGCGCAATGAAATCGGCAAGCTGCGCGAGCTGACCGCGGCCATCGCCCAAGGCGGCGGCCAGAAGGCCCGCGAGCGCCACGAGTCCCGCGGCAAGCTGTTCGTGCGCGACCGCATCGACCACCTGATCGACGAGGGCTCGCCCTTCCTCGAGTTCTCGTCGCTGGCCGCCCATGAGGTCTACGACTCCGCGGTGCCCGCCGCCGGCGTGGTCACCGGCATCGGCCGCGTCTCGGGGGTGGAGTGCGTGATCGTCGCCAACGACGCCACGGTCAAGGGCGGCACCTACTTCCCGCTCACCGTGAAGAAGCACCTGCGCGCCCAGGAGATCGCCCGCAAGCATCGCCTGCCGTGCCTCTACCTGGTCGACTCCGGCGGCGCCTTCCTGCCCCGCCAGGATGAGGTCTTCCCGGATCGTGACCACTTCGGCCGTATCTTCTACAACCAGGCCACCCTATCCGCCGAGGGCATCCCGCAGATCGCCGTGGTCATGGGTTCCTGCACCGCGGGCGGCGCCTATGTGCCGGCCATGGCCGACGAGTCGATCATCGTCAAGGAGCAAGGCACCATCTTCCTCGGCGGCCCGCCCCTGGTGAAGGCCGCCACCGGCGAGAGCATCAGCGCCGAGGACCTGGGCGGCGCCGACGTGCACGCCAAGGTGAGCGGCGTGGCCGACCACTACGCCGAGAACGACGCCCACGCCCTGCAGCTGGCGCGCGGCTGCGTCTCGCGGCTCAACTGGCAGAAGCGTGGCCAGCTCGCCATGCAGGCGCCCAGGCCCCCGCGCCTCGACCCCAGCGAGCTCTACGGCATCGTCGGCACCGATCTCAAGAAGCCCTACGACGTGCGCGAGGTGATCGGGCGCATCGTCGACGACTCCGACTTCGACGAGTTCAAGCGCTACTACGGCGACACCCTGGTCACCGGCTTCGCCCATATCCAGGGCTACCCGGTGGGCATCGTCGCCAACAACGGCGTGCTGTTCTCGGAGAGTGCAGTGAAAGGCGCGCACTTCATCGAGCTGTGTGCCCAGCGCAAGATCCCGCTGATCTTCCTGCAGAACATCACCGGCTTCATGGTCGGCTCGAAGTACGAGCACGAGGGCATCGCCAAGCACGGCGCCAAGCTGGTCACCGCGGTGGCCTGCGCCAAGGTGCCCAAGTTCACCGTGCTGATCGGCGGCAGCTTCGGCGCCGGCAACTACGGCATGTGCGGCCGCGCCTTTGAGCCCAACCTGCTGTTCATGTGGCCCAACGCCCGCATCTCGGTGATGGGTGGCGAGCAGGCCGCCGGCGTGCTCTCCCAGGTGAAGCGCGAGCAGTTCGAACGCGAGGGCCGCGAGTGGACAGCGGAGGAAGAAGAGGCCTTCAAGGCGCCCACCCGCGAGCAGTACGAGCACCAGGGCCACCCCACCTACGCCAGCGCCAGGCTGTGGGACGACGGCGTGATCGACCCGCTTCAGACCCGCGAGATCCTCGGCCTGTCGCTGGCCGCCGCCATGAATGCCGAAGTGGAAGAGACCCGCTTCGGCGTGTTCCGGATGTAGTCCCCTTGCTGCGCAAGGGAGCTGGAAGCTTGAAGCTGTAAGCTGGAAGTCTCCTCCGCACGCCCTGGGGGCAAGATCCTGGCGGGTTCTTCAAGCTTCCAGCTTCCGGCTTCAAGCTCTGTTAACGAGGTTCGAGATGTCAGATACCCCTTCCTACTCAAAATTGGAGCTCGACGACCGCGATGTGGCCTGGCTGACCCTGGAACGCCCGGACGTCCACAACGCCTTCGACGACAGCCTGATCGCCGAGCTCAATGCTCACCTCGAGCGTCTCCACGAGGCCGCCCGCCATGGTGACGTGCGCGCCGTGGTGCTGGGCTCCGAGGGCAAGAGCTTCTCCGCCGGTGCCGATCTGAACTGGATGAAGCGCATGGTGGAGTACGACGTCGATGACAACCTCGCCGACTCGCGCAAGCTCGCCGCGCTGATGCACGGCCTGGACACCCTGCCCTGCCCCACCCTGTGCCGCGTGCAGGGAGCCACCTTCGGGGGCGCCGTGGGCCTGGCCGCCTGCTGCGATATCGTCATCGCCTCCGAGAAGGCCAAGTTCTGCCTCTCCGAAGTGAAGATCGGCCTCTCGCCGGCGGTGATCAGCCCCTACGTGCAGCGCGCCCTGGGCGAGCGCCAGGCGCGCCGCTACGCGCTGACCGCCGAGGTGATGGATGCCCCCACCGCCCTGGCGCTGGGCCTGGCCCACCGGGTGGTCGAGCCCGAGACGCTCGACGACGCCGTCACCGAGATGCTCGACACCCTGCTCGGCGGCTCGCCCCAGGCGCAGCGCGCCACCAAGGCGCTGCTCGCCGAGGTGGCCCGCGCGCCCGACAGCAAGGCCACCCGCGAGCACACCTGCCGGGTGATCAGCGAGCTGCGCGTCAGCGCCGAAGGCCAGGAGGGCCTGGCCAGCTTCTTCGAGAAGCGCCGACCCGCCTGGACCCAAGGCACCGCCAGAAACGATAGCGACACGACCGCCACGGAGCGACGCTCATGAGCCTCAACACCTTCGACACCCTGCTGGTCGCCAACCGTGGCGAGATCGCCTGCCGCGTGATGCGCACGGCGCGTGCCATGGGCCTGCGTACCGTCGCCGTCTACTCCGACGCCGACGCCAACGCCCGCCACGTGCGCGAGGCCGACGAGGCCATCCGCCTGGGCCCCGCCGCGGCCCGCGAGAGCTACCTCAAGGTCGAGGCCGTGGTGGAGGCCGCGCGCCGCAGCGGCGCCGGCGCCATCCATCCCGGCTACGGCTTCCTCTCCGAGAACGGCGCCTTCGTCGAGGCGCTCGACAAGGCCGGCATCGTCTTCGTCGGCCCGCCCGCCTCGGCCATCGCCGCCATGGGCGACAAGTCCGCCGCCAAGGCACGCATGGCCCACGCCGGTGTGCCGCTGGTGCCGGGCTACCACGGCGACGACCAGGACGACGCCCTGCTCAAGGCCGAGGCCGACAAGATCGGCTACCCGGTGCTGCTCAAGGCCAGCGCCGGCGGTGGCGGCAAGGGCATGCGCGTGGTGGAGGCCGCCGCCGGCTTCCAGGCCGCCCTGGACGGCTGCCGCCGCGAGTCCCAGGCCGCCTTCGGCGACCAGCGCATGCTGATCGAGAAGTACCTGACCCAGCCGCGCCACGTCGAGGTGCAGGTGTTCTGCGACAGCCACGGCAACGGCGTCTACCTCTTCGAGCGCGACTGCTCCGTGCAGCGCCGCCACCAGAAGGTGCTGGAGGAGGCCCCGGCCCCGGGCATGAGCGAGAGCCTGCGCCGCGAGATGGGCGAGGCCGCCGTGCGCGCCGCCAAGGAGATCGGTTACGTGGGCGCCGGTACCGTGGAGTTTCTCCTGGACGCTTCACCGAGCTCTTCACAAGAGCAGGACGGCTCGTTCTTCTTCATGGAGATGAACACCCGCCTGCAGGTGGAGCACCCGGTCACCGAGATGATCACCGGCCAGGACCTGGTCGAGTGGCAGCTGCGCGTGGCCATGGGCGAGCGGCTGCCGCTGGCCCAGGACGAACTGACCATCACCGGCCACAGCTTCGAGGCGCGGCTCTACGCCGAGGACCCGGAGCAGGACTTCCTGCCCGCCACCGGCACCCTGACCCGCTTCGCCATGGACCTGGAAGGCGCCGGCCTGGACCCCGCGCGCGTGCGTCTGGACAGCGGCGTGGAGACCGGCGATGCCGTCTCGATGCACTACGACCCGATGCTTGCCAAGTTGATCGTTCACGGCGACGACCGCGCCCAGGCGCTGGCGACCCTCAACCGGGCGCTGGCCGCCCTGGACGTGCAGGGCGTGGTCACCAACCGCGCCTTCCTGCAGCGGCTGGCGACGCATGAAGCCTTCCGAAAGGCGGACCTGGACACCCGCTTTATCGAGAAGCACGAGGAGACGCTGTTCGCGCCGCGCCGCTACAGCATCGAGGAGTATGCCGGAGCCGCCCTGGTGGGCCTCAACCAGCTGTCCCGCGAATGCGAGAGCGACTCGCCCTGGGACCGCCACGACGGATTTCGCGTCAACGCCCCGCACACCATCCGCATCGCCCTGTGTCCTCCTACACAAAACCAGGCCCATACCCAGTCGCCGGACACCGAAGGCGTAGTGGTGGTCGAGGGCACCCGCGAGGACAACGCCGGCCCCTGGCACCTGACCATCGGCGGCGAGACGCTCACCGCGCGCCTCGACCCGCTGGCCGGCGACGCCGTGGCCATGACCCTGGACGGCCACCGCCGCCGCCTGCAGGCCCGCCGCGACGGCAACGTGGTGGTGATGGTCGACCCGCGCGGCGAGACCCGCCTCTTCTGGCGGCGCATCGACGCCATCGACCACGGCCACCACGAGGCCGAGTCCACCCTCACCGCGCCCATGCACGGCACCGTGGTGGCGCTGCTGGTGGAGCCCGGCGTCCAGGTCGAGAAGGGCATGCCGCTGATGGTCATGGAAGCCATGAAGATGGAACACACCATGTCCGCCCCCGCGGATGGCCATGTGGCAAGCTTCCACTTCCAGGCCGGTGATACCGTGGGCCAGGGCGACGTGCTGCTCGAGTTCGCCCCCGACGAATAGCGCCGAGCGCCGAGCGCCGAGCGCCGAGCGCCGAGCGCCGAGCGCCGAGCGCCGAGCTCAAGGCTAAGCCGCAACGCTATCCTCCAATGCTAGCGGCGCCGGGGACAGGTCGTAGAGGGGGTCCTATGCCAGGGATGGCATCGGTAGCGCCCAGGGAGGGGTTCACAGCGCCCCCTCGAAGACCTGTCGCCGGACAAGCCGCGGCTAATAGTCACCTCATCGGTTCGCCCTGAGAAAGACAGGAGAAGATTCATGGCATTTCCCAAGCAGGTACGCCTGGTCGAGGTCGGCCCGCGCGACGGGCTGCAGAACGAGCCCGAGCCGATCAGCACCACCACCAAGCTCGAGCTGATCGAGCGCCTCGGCGCAGCCGGCATACGCTACATCGAGGCGGCGAGCTTCGTCTCGCCCAAGTGGGTGCCGCAGATGGCCGACCACCGCCAGGTGATGAAGAACCTCGCCCGCCTGGACGGCGTCACCTATGCCGCCCTCACCCCCAACCTCAAGGGGCTGGAGGGCGCGCTGGAGTGCGGCGTCGAGGAGGTCGCGGTGTTCGGCGCCGCCTCCGAGGCCTTCTCGCAGAAGAACATCAACTGCTCCGTGGCCGAGTCCCTGGCCCGCTTCGAGCCGGTGCTCGAGCGCGCACGTGAGGCCGGCGTACGGGTGCGCGGCTATGTCTCCTGCGTGCTGGGCTGCCCCTACGAGGGCGAGATCGCCCCCGCCAAGGTGGCCGAGGTGGCAAAGGCACTGTATGAGATGGGCTGCTACGAGGTCTCGCTGGGCGACACCATCGGCACCGGCACCCCGCTCAAGGCCAAGCGCATGATCGAGGCCGTGAGCCGCGACATCCCAATGACCCAGCTCGCCGCCCACTTCCACGACACCTACGGCCAGGCGCTCGCCAACCTCTACGCGGTGATGGAGGAAGGCATCGCCGTGGTCGACAGCTCAGTCGCCGGCCTCGGCGGCTGCCCCTACGCCAAGGGCGCCTCCGGTAACGTGGCTAGCGAAGACGTGGTCTACCTGCTCGACGGCCTCGGCATCGAGACCGGAATCGACCTGAACGCCCTGGCCGCCACCGGCACCTGGATCACCCAGACCATCGGCCGGCCCAACCGCTCCAAGGTGGGGGTGGCGCTGGCCAGCCGCTGATTGGCGGCTGCCCGCTCTATAGCCACAAGGGCGCCTCCGGCAACGTGGCAAGCGAGGACGTCGTCTACCTGCTCGACGGCCTCGGCATCGAGAGCGGCATCGACCTGGTCGCCCTGGCCGCCACCGACACCTGGATCACCCAGGCCATCGGCCGGCCCAACCACTCCAAGGTGGGCGTGGCACTGGCTGCCAAGTAATTTTCTCGCCCCAACGCAAAGCGCCCGCGCCATTTGGATGGCGCGGGCACTGTGTCTATAGGCGGATTAACGCCCTTATTCACGCGCCAGCGGTGCTGGTCGCGTGCAATTACTTATGGAACTTACGGTAGATGAGAGGGTTTCTGAGCAGTTTATCCAAGGCCTCCTCTACGCACAGAACGAAGTCGTGACCTAAGCCGACTCGCTTACTTTCGTACGTCGTGTACTGCTCATCAATATCAAACTCAGCCTCTGGCCGGACTGTGAGCGTATACACCATCTACTTGGACAGAATTCGAGCTTTGACGGCCGACCAGGTTGAGCCCGGATCTTGGTCGATTTCGAATGTAGCCAATCGACGATCGAGCTCCTGCCGCTGAGGTGTTGTGACGTCGATCTCGGCATCGTCAGCAATCACGCTATCCCAAAGGGTCTCGGCGAGAAGAATCCGCTCAGAAACGGTAAGTGATTGAATTTCCATCGCGTAAGACTCTTGCAAGGACTTTCACCGTTTATTTTAGCACAGGTCCGATATGAGGCCAGAAGCCTACCGCACAAGCACATAACGCGTTGGTTAGCGGCGGCTTTTTGCAGCGCAGCAGAGAAAAGGGCGTCCGGTGGAGGGCCGCGAGGCCCGTAACGAACTGCAACTATTGGTTAGGCTTTTTTACGCCGTAGCATGCAGTCCAAGGCGTAACCAAGTGCACCGCCTACCGCGATCGGCACAAGCGCATAGACTGGAATCATGATCAATGCGATAGCTGCTTGTGGGTCCGCACTCAAATCTAATGTGCCATGCGCCCATGCCAAGAAGCCAAAACCAAGTATGCATGGCGCCAACAACGAAACAGGCCGCTCATATATGAAGCTTAAAGCGAGGATGCAACCCCAGGCTATCGCATTTAAAGCACCAAAAAACAGCCAGCCACCAACACCCATATCCGTATACTGCCCCAACCACTCGGTACCGCGAGGCAACCGCGCCAAATAAGGTAGGACGATTCCGAACAGGACGATAATGAAGCGAGCTTTGCGCATGGTCATATGGGCTCTTCGTCGTTGGGTGTGGAATTCGCCCTCTGAGCTGGGCCAGGATATGACCTCCACGACGACAGGAGGCATGACATGGACGGCACCCAGATTCTGACCCTCGGCCTGGGCCTGGAAGCGCCCTGGATCCTCAAGGACCAGCACCTGGATACCGCCGTGTCGCCCCACCGG
>NZ_JARANV010000014.1 GCF_029889845.1 Halomonas sp. 25-S5 | reverse complement strand
TCATACTCTCCCCTCCGCTGTGTGGGGTGCGTGTTGTGGTCAATACCCCCCGGGCCCGGGACCGGCCGGTCCGGGCGCTCGGCCGCCGGCGATCAGCAGCTGTAGTACATGTCGAACTCGATCGGGTGCGTGGTCATGCGGATGCGCTCCACGTCTTCGCTGAGCAGCTCGATGTAGGCATCGATCATCTCGTCGGTGAACACGCCGCCCTCGGTGAGGAAGGCGCGATCGGCGTCCAGCGCCTCCAGGGCCTGGTCGAGGCTGTGGGCCACGGTCGGCACGGCCTTGCCCTCTTCCGGCGGCAGGTCGTAGAGGTTCTTGTCCATGGGGTCGCCGGGATGGATCTTGTTCTTGATGCCGTCGATGCCGGCCATCAGCATCGCTGAGAAGGCCAGGTAGGGGTTGGCGGTCGGGTCCGGGAAGCGGGTCTCGACGCGCTTGCCCTTGGGGCTCGCGGTGTAGGGAATGCGCAGCGACGCGGAGCGGTTGCGGGCGCTGTAGGCCAGCATCACCGGCGCCTCGAAGCCCGGCACCAGGCGCTTGTAGGAGTTGGTGGAGGCGTTGGTGAAGGCGTTCAGGGCACGGGCGTGCTTGATGATGCCGCCGATGTAGTAGAGCGCCATCTCGGAGAGGCCCGCGTACTCGTCACCGGCGAACTGGTTGACGCCGTCCTTCCAGAAGGACTGGTGGACGTGCATGCCGCTGCCGTTGTCGCCGACCAGCGGCTTGGGCATGAAGGTGGCGGTCTTGCCGTAGGCGTGAGCCACGTTGTGGATCACGTACTTCATCTCCTGGACCTCGTCGGCCTTCTTCACGAGGGTGTTGAACTTCACACCGATCTCGTTCTGGCCAGCGTTGGCCACCTCGTGGTGATGCACCTCGACGGACTGGCCGATGACTTCCAGGGTGTTGCACATGGCACCGCGCATGTCGTGGAAGCTGTCCACCGGCGGGACCGGGAAGTAGCCGCCCTTGACCCGCGGACGGTGGGCCAGGTTGCCGCCTTCGACAGAACGGTCGGTGGACCAGGCGCCCTCCTCGGAGGTGATCTTGTACATGGAGCCCTCGATGTCGGACTTCCAGTGCACCTCGTCGAAGATGAAGAACTCGGGCTCTGGACCGAAGAAGGCGGTATCACCCAGGCCGGAAGACTGCAGGTAGGCCTCGGCACGCTTGGCGATGGAGCGCGGGTCACGCTCATAGCCCTGCATGGTGGCCGGCTCGATGATGTCGCAGCGCAGCACCAGGGTGGCGTCCTCGGTGAAGGGGTCGAGGAAGGCAGTGCCATCCTCCGGGCGCAGAATCATGTCCGACTCGTTGATGCCCTTCCAGCCAGAGATGGAGGAACCATCGAACATCTGGCCATTCTCGAAAAACTCCTCGTCGACGTCACGGGCCGGGATGGTGACGTGCTGTTCCTTGCCGCGGGTGTCGGTAAAACGCAGATCGACCCACTTCACGTCGTGTTCTTCAATCAGGGCGAGAGTCTTGGCAGACATGGTGTCCTCCGCTGTGAGCTAGGCTCGAAATGTTGGCTGATGTAATGCAATGGCGCTGGCAATACCAGCACGTGTTGTAACATGCCGCGGCAGTGCTGCCCACGGAAGCCATGCACGAACATGGCACTGCCCATAGCAATGCAGGCAGCGTGCCAATCTTGCACCGCTTCATTCCACCTGCCTCATATCATTCTGATTTTTATCGATTTTCGCACCTCGATCCCGGACAGTCCATGTACCAGCATCTGCAGCTCGACGCGGAAATCCGGGGCCTCGCACACCTCGTTGCACCATAAAGGTGCACAAAGATCCTCTAACGCACCACATTGAAACATTCTGCCCCCCCCTTGCCCGCTGATGGCGCGCCTCATGCCGAGGCGGCCGGATAGGTCATGGTTCGCGCACAGAAATATCAGTCCGGCGCCTCATTGATACGCTTCACAACCAAAAACTACACTCACTTACATGGCGGCGCCGGCCGAGGTAAGGCGCGGGTTCCGGAGATGGCGCCATGTCAGTCCGATCGCGTGACTTTTCACTGGAGCCGGCACGAGCATGATCGTCTGCAGCATCCTCCTCGATGCCCGCTCCGCGGGTGCCGGCCTGCCCCGCCGCCTGGCGGCCCTGAGGCCGCTCCGTCAACGGCCCGACCTGCGCCTGGAAGTGGTGCTGGCCGACGACACCGAGGACCCGCGCCTGCAGCGCCTGGCGAGCGGACATGACGCGCGCCTGGTGACCACCGAGGGGACCCCGCTGGGGGATCGCCTCAACACGGCCGTGGCCCACAGCCAGGGACAGGCGCTGCTATTCCCGGCCCGAGGGCGCGCCATCCCCGTCGGCTGGCTCGTCAAGGCGCTGGCGGACATCGAGCAGCACAGCCGGGATGCCGTGGTGTTGACCACCTCGCGCAGCGGCCGGCTGGTGCAGCTCTGGCAACGCTTGCGCCACCGGACACCCGCGGACACCCTCTGTGTCTCGCGGGCCTGGTTCGAGCGCATCGGTGGCTGCGATCCGGCACTCGACGCCGACGCCCTGCCCGACCTGATCGAGCGCTTGCGTGCCTGTCAGGCCAGGATCAGCGCCATCGTGGCGTGAGCCGGGGACGACTCACCGCTGCAACGTCACCTCCTGCTGAACCGACCAGCGACGCGTTCACCTCCTCCGATCACAGGTACTTGGTGATCTGCTTGAACTCATCGAGCGAGACCGACTGACCCTGGGCGATCGCCGCCACGGAATCATCCAGGCAATGGTCCAGGTGATCCTGGATCAGGGTGCGCTTGGCCTGGCACACCGCCTTCTCGACGGCATGTAACTGCTGCGCCAGATCCACGCAGGGCCGACCCTCTTCCATCATGGCAATGACCCGACGCAGGTGGCCATCTACCCGCTTAAGCCGCTTGACGACGTCGTCATGGCTTTGATGTCGATGTGGCGTGTCCTGCATCAAATGTCCTCGTTGTCTTGAGCCTCTCGCCTTTGACCCTATCCCCCCCGGGGGGATAGGGTCAAAGGATCCGATCTTCCCATATGGTTAGCGGCTTGCCATCAAAGATTCCGACCGGGAGCACGCATGGAGCTCTTTCGCGACAAACGTTATCGGCACCTGTTTACCGCCCAGGTGATCGCCTTGATCGGCACCGGCCTCACCACCGTTGGCCTGGCGCTGCTGGCCAGCGAGCTGGCGGGAGAGCGTGCCGGCGAGGTGTTGGGCACGGCACTCGCCATCAAGATGATCGCTTACGTGGGCATCGCCCCGGTGGCGGGTGCCTATGCGTCACGGCTGCCGCGCCGCACGCTGCTGGTTACCCTTGACGTGCTGCGCTGTGCGGTAGTGGTCAGCCTGCCATTCGTCACCGAGGTGTGGCAGATCTACCTCCTGATCTTTCTGCTCAACGCCTGCTCGGCGGGTTTCACACCGGTCTTCCAGGCCACCATTCCCGACATCTTCGAGGACGAACGGCGCTACACGCGAGCGCTGTCGCTGTCTCGGCTCGCGTATGACCTGGAAAACCTGCTCAGCCCGCTTTTCGCCGCGCTGCTGCTGGTGGTGATGTCCTTCGACGCGCTATTCGTCCTGAACGCCGTGGCTTTCCTGCTTTCTGCCGCGCTGGTCGTCAGCGTGGCTCTCCCTTCACCGCACCCTGAGCCGCTCGTGAGTGGCGTCTGGTCCAAGGTGACGCACGGCATGAGCATCTACCTGCGCGCCCCACGCCTGCGGGGCTTGCTGGCCCTCAACATGGCCGTGGCCGCAGCTGGCGCCATGCAGATCGTCAACACCGTCGTCTACGTGCGCCATCTGCTCGGCATGAGCGAGACCAGCGTGGCAATCGCCTTCGCGGCAGCCGGGGGCGGCTCCATGGTCGTAGCACTCTTGCTACCCGCCCTGCTCGAGCGACTCGATCAGCGGCAGGTGATGCTGACCGGTGGCGTGTTCATGAGTCTCAGCCTGTTCGGTGGGCTGCTGGAGCCCGGTTTCATCACCCTGCTGCTGCTGTGGTTCGTGCTGGGGTCCGGCGCCTCGATGGTGATGACCCCCACCGGGCGGCTGCTCAAGCAGTCCTGCCAGGCGGAAGAGCGTCCGGCACTGTTCGCCGCGCAGTTCTCGCTCTCCCACGCCTGCTGGCTGATCGCCTATCCGCTGGCCGGCTGGCTGGGGAGCTCGATGGGCATGATGGCGGCGTTCGCGGCACTGGCAGCGGTGGCCTTGATCGCCACCCTGGCTGCCAGCCGGCTATGGCCGACGGAACCCACAACGGCACGCACCTGAGCGGGCCGTCGCACACGAAGGAGAGAAGGGCTCCCACCAGGCCGAAAGCGCATTTCACCCTTTACCCCGATGAGAACTATTCTGTTCATGCGATTGCCTTGGGGAAGCGACTGAACGTGCTACTCCTAGGCGCCGGTAGTCTGTACAATGCGCGCCCTACATCCCTGCCCCGCGCCTAGGGTACTTTCCAAAACGTGTACATAGGTGCGTACATATCAGCGAGTCATATCCTATGAGCACGACCGTAAGTCCTTCAAATATAGACGCTCTCAGGAACATCGCCATCATCGCTCACGTCGACCATGGCAAGACCACCCTGGTCGACAAGCTCCTCAGCCAGTCCGGCACCCTGGACCGCAAGGCCGAGGGGCAGGAGCGCATCATGGACTCCAATGACCAGGAGAAGGAACGCGGCATCACCATCCTGGCCAAGAACACGGCGATCCGCTGGCAGGCCCCGGGTGGCGAGTACTACCACATCAACATCGTCGACACGCCCGGACACGCCGACTTCGGCGGCGAGGTCGAGCGCGTCATGTCGATGGTCGACTCCGTGCTGCTGCTGGTCGACGCCGTCGACGGCCCCATGCCGCAGACACGCTTCGTCACCCAGAAGGCCTTCGACAAGGGCCTCAAGCCCATCGTGGTAGTCAACAAGATCGACCGCCCCGGCGCCCGCCCCGACTGGGTCATCGACCAGATCTTCGATCTCTTCGACAACCTCGGCGCCAGCGACGAGCAGCTCGACTTCCCGATCATCTACTGTTCGGCACTCAACGGCGTCGCCGGGCCGGATCCCGATGAGCTGGCCGAGGACATGACCCCCATGTTCCAGTCCATCGTCGATATCGTCGAGCCACCCAAGGTCGAGCTCGACGGCCCCTTCCAGATGCAGATCTCGGCCCTCGATTACTCCAGCTACGTGGGCGTCATCGGCTTGGGGCGTATCAGCCGCGGCTCGGTGAAGCCCAACCAGCAGGTCAGCATCATCAGCAAGGAAGGCAACGTCCGCAAGGGCAAGATCGGCCAGGTGATGACCCACATGGGCCTGGAGCGCGTGCAGACCGACGAGGCCACCGCCGGCGACATCATCTGCATCACCGGCATCGACAACCTGGCGATCTCCGACACGATCTGCGACACCGCCCACGTCGAGGCGCTGCCGCCGCTGTCGGTGGATGAGCCGACCGTCTCGATGAGCTTCCAGGTCAACGACTCGCCGTTCGCCGGCAAGGACGGCAAGTTCGTCACCAGCCGCAACATCAAGGAGCGCCTGGAGCAGGAGCTGATCCACAACGTCGCGCTGCGTGTCGAGCAGGGCGAAACGCCGGAGAAGTTCAAGGTGTCCGGGCGCGGCGAGCTGCACCTCTCGGTGCTGATCGAGAGCATGCGCCGCGAAGGCTTCGAGCTGGCCGTGGGCCGCCCCGAGGTGATCATCCGCGAAATCGACGGCGTCAAGCAGGAGCCGTACGAGGAAGTGATCATCGACTGCGAGGAGCAGCACCAGGGCGCCATCATGGAAGAGCTCGGCTATCGCAAGGGCGAGCTCTCCAACATGAACCCCGACGGCAAGGGCCGCGTGCGCCTGGACTTCATCATCCCCGCCCGCGGACTGATCGGCTTTCGTGGCCAGTTCCTGACCCTGACCTCCGGCACCGGCATCCTCACCAGCCGCTTCGATCACTACGGGCCGCTCAAGCCCGACGCGGCGGTCGAGCGTCGCAACGGCGTGCTGGTCTCGATGGTCGGCGGTAAGGCCCTGGCCTATGCGCTGTTCGCCCTTCAGGAGCGTGGCAAGCTGATCATCGACCATGCCACCGAGGTCTATGAAGGCATGCTGATCGGCATCAACAACCGTGCCAACGACATGGTGGTCAATCCCACCAAGGGCAAGAAGCTCGACAATATGCGCTCCACGGGCAACGACGAGAACATCGTGCTGACCCCGCCGGTGAATTTCTCGCTGGAACAGGCCATCGAGTTTCTCGACGACGACGAGCTCGTCGAGATCACGCCGTCTCACATTCGCCTGCGCAAGAAGCACCTCACCGAGAACGAGCGTAAGCGCGCCAGCAAGAAGTAACGTTCGCTGCGCAGCCTGTCAGAGCCCGCCCCCGGCGGGCTCTCTCGTTTGTGCCCGCGGCAGGCTGTCGTTCACTGCATCGGCGGCTATGCTGGAGGCTGGAAGTCCACCCCCGAAGGAGAGCCGACATGCACAAGCACGTGGAGTGGGACGACCCCGGCCGCGACAGCGTGCTGGCGCATTACGCCAGCCATCCCGAGCAGCTCGTCGAGCCGCGTCCCGGCGACATCCTCTCGGGCCGCTACCAGGGCACCATCGTCCGGGTGAAAGTCGAGGCCTGGGTCGACGGCACCAGCATCGGCGAGGTGGCGGCGCTGATCGCCGCCGACAACGGCCGGCGCATGAAGTCCCACGGCAAGCTCGCGCTCGGCGATACCGTGCGCCTGCCGGATGCCTGCCGCGCCCTGGAGCCCGAGCCCAGCCACCCGGAGGAAGACCAGGAATGATCCCGCGCGCGGATACCATCCCCGCCGCCAACGGCCCCTAAACGCAAGTCGACTAGCCAGGAAGGGGGCTTGTGCCGCAAAGTTGGCGAGACAGGCCCACAAGGCCATCAAGACAACCCTGGATCTCCAAGAGCACGCACAACGTCTGGACCCACAAGGGCATCTTCCTGTTGACCGGCGTCGGCCTCGGCATCCACACGTTGTAGAATAACAACCGACGGAACCTGACATGGCAGCCATCATCGACGTCCAGCACGTCCACAAGGCCTTCGGTGGCCTCAGGGTCATCAATGACTGCTCGATCCAGGTGGAGCAGGGCTCGATCACCGGCCTGATCGGCCCCAACGGCGCCGGCAAGTCGACGCTGTTCAACATCATCGCCGGGGCCCTGCCGCTGGACAGCGGCCGGGTCCTGCTCGACGGCGAGGACATCACCAACCGCCCCGCCAACGAGCTGTTCCACAAGGGGCTGCTGCGCACCTTCCAGATCGCCCACGAGTTCTCGCAGATGACGGCGCTGGAGAACCTGATGATGGTGCCGCCGGCCCAGGCCGGCGAGACCCTCTTCAATGCCTGGTTCAAGCCCTCCCTGGTGACGATGCAGGAAACCGAGGTGCGTCGCCGCGCCCTGGAGGTGATCGACTTCATCGGCCTGCACCATGTGCGCAACGAGCTGGCGGGCAACCTCTCCGGCGGCCAGAAGAAGCTGCTGGAACTCGGCCGCACCATGATGACCGACGCCCGGGTGGTGCTGCTCGACGAGATCGCCGCCGGGGTCAACCGCACCCTGCTCGGCGACCTGGTGACCAACATCGAGCGGCTCAATCGCGAGATGGGCTTCACCTTCCTGGTCATCGAACACGACATGGACATGATCGCCCGGCTCTGCGACCCGGTGATCGTGCTCGCCCAAGGCAGCGTGATGGTCGAGGGCAGCATCGAGGAGATCCAGAACAACCCCCAGGTCATCGAGGCCTACTTCGGCGCCGCGTCCTGACGGGAGAGCCGCCGCCCGAGGGCAGGCACCCGGCCAGCGCATTCCAGCGCTTTCCAACAACGAGAACGCACCCAGAGAACGTCTGACAATGCCATTACTCGACGCACGCGACGTGTACGGTGGCTACGGCGGCATGAACATCCTCAACGGGGTGGACATGGCCATCGAGGCCAACGAGATCGGCGTGATCGTCGGCCCCAACGGCGCCGGCAAGTCCACCATGCTCAAGGCCATCTTCGGCCTGCTCCATGTCAACCAGGGCGAGATCCTGCTGCGTGGCGAGCCGATCCACAACCTGCCGCCCAACAAGCTGGTGCAGAAGGGCATGGGCTTCGTCCCCCAGGAGAAGAACGTCTTCCCGAGCCTCACGGTGAAGGAGAACCTGGAGATGGGCGCCTTCCTCAAGCCCGGCAACGTCAAGCGCATGCTCAAGCAAGTCTACGACTTCTTCCCGCCACTCCATGACAAGCGGCACCAGCCCGCTGGCGAGCTCTCCGGGGGCCAGCGCCAGATGGTGGCCATGGGCCGGGCGCTGATGGCCGAGCCCAGCCTGCTGCTGCTCGACGAGCCCACCGCCGGCCTCTCGCCGCTCTACATGAACGAGATCTTCGAGCATGTGAAGTTGGTCAATTCGGCCGGCGTGGGCATCCTGATGGTCGAGCAGAACGCCAAGCAGGCCCTGGCCATCGCCGACCGAGGCTTCGTGCTGGCCGCCGGCCAGAACCGTTTCACCGATACCGGCGCCGCCCTGCTGGCCGACCCGGAAGTCGCCAAGAGCTTCCTGGGCGGCTAGCCCTGAAGGTAAGAAAGAGAAGGTGGGAGAGTACCGAAGTGAATGAACTGGTCTTCTTTATCAACAACGTGGTGATCGCAGGCAGCGTGAGCGGCTCGATCTATGCCATCGGCGCGGTAGGCGTGACGCTGATCTTCAGCATCATGCGCTTCGCCCACTTCGCCCATGGCGACATGATGACCTTCGGCGCCTTCATGGTGCTGCTGCTGACCACCGCCTTCCCCGGCGCGGGAGCCGCCTTCGGCGTGCCCTCCGCGCTGGTCCTGCTACCGCTGGCCATGGCGCTCACCGCGCTGCTCGCGGTGGGCATCGACAAGGCGTTCTACAAGCCGCTGCGCGCCCACGGGGTCAAGCCGATCGTGCTGGTGATCGGCTCGCTGGGGGTGACCCTGATGCTTCAGGGCCTGATCCGGCTGTTCGCCGGCACCAGCGGCCAGAGCCTCTACATCGATGACCGCAAGGAGATCTTCCGCCTCGCCCTGCCCTTCGAAGGCGTGCGGGCCCCTGTAGTGGTCACCGAACCGCAGCTCTATCTGTTCGTGATTACCCTGGTCGCGGTCATCGGCCTGCACCTCTTCCTCAGCCGTTCGCGGCTGGGCAAGGCGATGCGCGCCATGTCCGACAACCCCGACCTGGCCCAAGCCTCGGGCATCAACACCAATACCATCGTCGCCGTGACCTGGGTGATCGCCGGAGGGCTTGCCGCCATCGCCGGCACCCTGCTGTCGCTGGACGTGACCTTCAAGCCCGACCTCAGCTTCTTCCTGCTGCTGCCGATCTTTGCCGCCACCATCGTCGGCGGCGTGGGCCACCCCTACGGCGCGGTCGCCGGCGGCTTCGTGGTCGGCTTCGCCGAAACCCTCGCCGTCTTCAACTGGAGCGTGCTGCTGCGCCCCTTTCGCGACAGCCTGCCGGAATGGCTGACCCAGTCCGGCAACCTGGCCTTCGTCGGCACCGAGTACAAGATCGTGGTGCCCTTCTTCATCCTGGTCGCCATCCTGGTATGGCGCCCCACCGGCATCTTCAAGGGCAAGGTGATCTGATGGACACCAAACGAGCCGATACCGTCGCCGCACCGCGCCGCTTCCCGATGCGCGAGGTCGTTCTCTTCGCTGCCGTGCTAATGGCCGTGCTGGGCGTCTACGTCGCCATGGGCGCGGCCTACAGCACACGCATGCTGGTGGAGGCCGCCTGCTACGCCATCCTGGCCCTGGGCCTGACCATCCAATGGGGCTATGCCGGCCAGTTCAACGCCGGGGTGATGGGCTTCGTGGCCCTGGGCGGCTTCTGTGCCATGTTCTTCAGCATCCCGGTCAACGAGGCCTTCTGGGGGAGCGAGTTGCCCGGCGAGCTAGGCCTGGTGCTGCTCTATATGATCGCTGCCGTGCTGGTGGTGTTCGGCGCCACCCGACTCGACCGACTCGGCGTGCCGCGGAAGCTGCGCACCCTGATCGCCGTCATCCTCGGGGTGGTGCTCTACCTGGTAGTGGTCAATGCCTTCCGCGGCGTGACCGACCAGATCGAGTCGCGCGCCGGCTTCATCGGCGGCCTCGGCCTGCCGGTCGGCATCGGCTGGGTCGTGGGCGGAGCACTCGCCGGCGGGGTGGGCTACTTCATCGGCCGTGTCTGCCTGGGGCTGCGCAGCGACTACCTGGCCATCGCCACCCTGGGCATCGCCGAGATCATCAAGGCCTTCCTCAAGAACTCCGACTGGCTAACCCGCGGCACCGCCACCGTCTCGCCGTTGCCCTGGCCGGTGCCGGGCCCGGCCGAGGTCGGCTTCACCCTGGCCCGGGCCCTCTACCTCTCGATCACCGCGGTGGTGATCGCGGCGATCTTCTTCCTGCTCAGTCGCGCCTACCACGCCCCTTGGGGGCGGATGATCCGCGCCATCCGCGACAACGAGATATCCGCCGCCGCCATGGGCAAGGACATCAACAAGCGGCGCCTGGAGATCTTTGTGCTGGGCTGCATCCTGATGGGCATCGGCGGTGCGGCCCTGGCCAGCTTCAACAGCATGTTCGACCCCCAGGGCTACCTGCCGCTCAACCACACCTTCCTGGTGCTGGTGATGGTGATCCTGGGCGGGCCCGGCAACAACCTGGGCACCATCTTCGGCGCCGTGGCGGTGTACATCATCTGGATCATGTCCGAGCCGCTGGCGCTGTTCCTGATGGAGCTGGCCGTCACCTTCGGCGAGGGTGCCTTCGGCTGGGATGCGCCTACCAACCTGGACAGCCGGGCCCTGCAGGCGCGGGTGTTCGTGATCGGCCTGCTGATCACCCTGGTGCTGCGCTATGCGCCCAAGGGGCTGTTGCCGGAGAAGGTTCGCCACCACGGCTAAGTGCCTCGACGTCACGCAGACGAAGTCCCATACGAACGAGGCCCCGACGGTTGCCCGCCGGGGCCTCTGTGCTGACGGGCCTGGTTCGCGTTTACTTGTCCAGGAAGCCCTTGCTGACAAACTTGCCGTCCTCGACCGCCATTTCCTCGACGACACCCGGCACGTCGCCTTTCTCGTCGAACTCGTGGCTGCCGGAGGCGCCCTCGTAGTTGATCTCGGTGCCGGCGGCGATCAGCTCCTTGGCCTTCTCCCACTCGCCGGGCAGGATCACTTCGCCCGGGGCGGAGGAGACGCTGCGTAGCGCCGCGGCCACGCCCTCGCGCTCGGCGCTGCCGTTCTGCTCGATGGCCAGCGCCAGCAGGAAGGTGGCGTCGTAACCCTGGCCGGCAAACACCGCCTCGTGGGCGATGCCGCCCGCCTCGGCCTGCTCAACGAAACGCTCTGTTCCCGGCGTGTCCGGGTTGCCCGGGCGAGTAGCGATGAAGCTGTCGTTGAGCACCTCCTCGCCCACGTTGTCGAGCAGGCCGGAGATCACCATGCCATCGGCGCCGATGTACTGAGTGAACATGCCGCTCTCATACGCCTGGCGCACCACCGTCTGGCCGGAGGTGTCGCCGTAGGCCAGCACCACCAGGTCGGGCACGCCGGTCGCCGAGAGGGTGCCGAGCTCGGAGCGGTAATCGGCACGGTTGTCCTCGTGGGCCAAGTTCTCGGCCACGGTGCCGCCCTCGGCCTCGTAGGTGGCCACGAAAGCGTCGGCCAACCCGCGGCCATAGTCGTTGTTGACGTAGGTGACCGCCACCTCGTCGATGCCCTTGGCTAGCAGCATCTTGGCCAGCGCCTCGCCTTGGAAGGCGTCGGAGGGCACGGTGCGGAACACCAGGTCGTTGTCCGCGAGCTCGCTCACCGCCGGCGCCGTGGAGGCCGGCGAGACCATCACCACACCGCCGGGAATAGCCGCGTTGTTGGCGGCCGCGATGGTCGCACCGGTGCACAGTGCCCCGACGATGGCCGTGACGTGTTCGCTGTTGACCAGGCGGTCGGCGGCGTTGGAGGCCGCCGAAGCGTCCGAGCAGGTGGTGTCACCGGTGGGCATCTCGATCATCTGGCCATCGAGGAGTCCACCCTGCTCGTTGACGTGCTGCACGGCCAGCTGCGCGGCATCATACACCGGAGGGGTCAACGTCTCGATCGGACCGGTGAAGCCCCCCAAGAAGCCGATCTTCACCTCAGCCTGGGCCATGCCGGAAAGGGCCACCGTGGACGCGGCGACTGCCATCGCCAGTACGTGTTTTTTCATGATTGTTTGTCTCGCTCAGGTTGCTTGAGTAACACACCTACACAATCTGGAACCCTTCTCCGCAGAACACAAGCTCCCCTCGCCAACGCTCCTGGCGATGAGGCCTATACTGACTGGTGTCCATCAACGCTGGAGGCACACCATGATCCATCCGCTTCACGCCACCCTGACCCTGGCCGCCACCCTGGGCCTCGCCACCGGCAGCGCCTTCGCCTTCGAGCCCGCCGGCCAGGACGTCACCTATGACGTCGGCAACGAGGCCTTCGCAGGTTACCTCGCCACTGCCGAGGGCGAGGCCCGCGGCAGCGTGCTGGTCATCCACGACTGGGACGGCCTCGATGACTACGAGCGCCAGCGCGCCGACATGCTCGCCGAACAGGGCTATGACGCCTTCGCCATCGACCTCTACGGCCAGGGCAATCGCCCGGCGGAAACCACCGCCAAGAAGGCCGAGACCGCCCGGCTCTACGAGGACCGCGAGCGCATGCGCCGCCTGACCCTGGCTGGCCTGGCCGAGGCCCGCCAGCAGGGGGCCGCCCGGCCCACCGTGGTGATGGGCTACTGCTTCGGCGGCGCCGTGGTGCTCGAGCTCGCCCGCTCCGGTGCGGCCGACGATGTGGCCGGCTATGCCACCTTCCATGGCAGTCTGGCGACTCCCGAGGGCCAATCCTACAGCGGCGACACCGCCCCGATCCTGATCGCCCACGGCGGCGCCGACCAGTCGATCTCCCTGGGCGACGTCGCCAGCCTGGGCAAGAAGCTCGAGGCCGCCGGCGTCACCTACGAGATCCAGATCTACTCCGGCGCACCCCACGCCTTCACCGTCTTCGGCAGCGACCGCTACCAGCAGCGGGCCGACGAGAAGTCCTGGTCCGCCTTCCAGGGCATGCTCGACGAAGTGCTGTAACCATGCATATCACCTCCCTCTCCGGCAGCCGCGCCGAGATCGGCGAGGCCCACGGCCGCGCCCATGCCGGGCTGATCACCCACAGCCTCGAGGTCTATGACCGGCTGTTCCGGGACTTCGTGGGCCTGGACTGGGCCGGGGCGCGCCACACGGCCGCCCGCTTCCTGCCGATGATCGAGCGCGGCTTCCCGGCCATCCTCGAGGAGATGCAAGGCATCGCCCACGGGGCCGGGCTCGACTTCGAGGACATCCTCACCCTCAACTGCCGCAGCGAGATCTCGCTGACCCAGGCCAGCGGCGGCTGCTCCGCCTTCGCCCTGAACCACAACGGCACTCAGTGGCTGGCCCAGAACTGGGACTGGCGCACCGACCAGCTGCACAACGTGGTGGCGCTCGAGATCAGCGGCCTCGACGCCCCCGCCCTGATCAGCATTGGCGAGGCCGGCATGGTGGCCAAGATCGGCATGAACGAACACGGCATCGGCGTGTGCCTCAACGCCATCCGCTCGCGGACCTGCGGCGAGGGGCTGCCCATCCACGTCGCCCTGCGCAAGATCCTCGAGAGCGCCGACATGGAAGGCGCCGTGGCCGTGGCCAGCCGCGACCGGGTCTGCTCGCCCGCCCACTTCCTGATCGCCAGTGCCCAGGGCGGCAACGAGGGGGACCAGGCCGCCGGCCTGGAGGTGCACCCCGGTGAGCCCGGCCGGCTGGCCCCCGAGGGCGGCCTGGTCACCCACACCAACCACCTCTATGCCCGCGCCGCCACCCGCCAGGTCGAGGACTTCCCGCGGCCCGATTCCCGCCCGCGCCTGGCGCGGCTGGATAGCCTGCTGCGCGAGCGGCTGCCCGCCGAGGGCGAGCTCGGCGAGGGCGAGCTGTTCGCCATCCTGAGCGACCACGACAACGCCCCGCTCTCCATCTGCCGCCACTTCAATCCCGACCAGCCCCCCGAGGAGCGCATGGAGACGCTGTTCTCGGTGGTGATGAACCTGACCCAACGTCGCCTGACGCTGCGCCACGGCAAGCCCTGCGAGAGTGACGAGAGCCTGACCGTGCAGTTTGGCGCCGAGTGACCGCCCGGCCCCGCCGGGCGGGCGTTCACCCTGCCAACGCCTCCTCCACCAGGCCGCGCGCCTCGGCCGTCATCGGCAGCCCCAGCGCCAGCTCATGGGCCCGCGGCGACATCTTTTTCCAGGTCATCTGCACGATGCGGATCAGGTGGTCATGGTCGATCTGCTTCGAGAAGTCGCCGAAGTAGTTCTCCAGGAACACCAAGCAGGCGCAGTCCTCCACCGCCTGGGTGCCCGGGTCGCGCCCCAGGCCCTGCTTGCGGATCATCCGTGCCACCGCCTCGGCCTGCTCGGCGGTGTAGCCCGCCGCCTGCATCAGCCGGGCGGTGGTCTCGCCGGCGCGCTGGCCCTGGTCGCGCCGCCAGGTGAGATAGCCCACCCGCCCCTCGGGATAGTCGCTGCGCGGCACCTGCCAGCGCTGCAGGTGCTGGCCGCGCACCGCCAACCACATCAACGCGTCGGGGTGCTCATGCAGGCGCTCCAGCCAAGCACTCATGCGCCCGGCATGCCACAGCTCCTGGGGCAACGGCTCGCCGTCCACCTCTACACGGCGCGGGTCCTCCGCATGCAGGGCGTCCAGGGCGGCGAGGGTCTGATCAAGGGGGGAAAGGGGCATGGGTCTAGCCTCCGTGTGGAACAAGCTGGCCAGCCCGGTGGCCATCACGCCACCGGGCCGAGATATCCGCCTGTTCTGAAGCAAAACCCCATGCAGGTCAATCTTGTGGATCGTTGCCCTGACCGGAGGCCCTTCCCCAGCCAGCCGGGATGTCGGCGCCTTCGAGCCCCTCGAAGCGATCGGTGACGTAGGTGCTGTGACACGCCACGCAGGACTCGGTCATGCGCCCGTATAGCGCCACCTGCCGGGCGGTATTTCCCGCACGACCAGCCTCGGCCAGGGACGCCGAGAGTTCGTGCAGATAGCCATCCATCTCCAGGAACTCCGCGGGCACAGCGGCCTTCAGGTCCTGACGGTCCTGATCGGTCAACGACTGCGAGAGGATGAAGCTGTCATGGATCGCTTGTCCCTTCTCGGCCACCACGGCGTGGCGCCCCTGGATGATGGCGCTGTAGACCTCGTGCATGGCCAGCTCGACCTGGATCATCTCCTTCTGCAACAGGCCCTGCAGCTTGGGCGTCAGGTCCGGCCGGACGGGCTCCGCGGCCAGGCTGGACGCACTGGCCACCAGCGCGACCAGGGTGCCCAGGGCTAGGGCGACCCGCCGGCCACGGCCGGGGGTCAACGAACGGCTCGATAGGGGGAATAGCATGGTCTGTCTCCTCTGGTGGCTCGCACTCCAAGTGCTCAGCCCTGGAAAGCGTAGTTGCCACCCGGCGGGGCCGCCTTGAGCCAGGTCAGTCCCATCCCGATCTCTACCCCCTGTCGCCACACAGCAGGCCACTGCGGCGGATCTCCCTCAGCCGCCCGCCGCCGATACGGAAGTCCGCATCATCTCGCTGGCATCGTAGCGGAGATGATGCGTAGAGATTGGCATATTCGCCCGAGGTGGTAGAGGAAACAGGCGTGTCATGGAACCGACAAGGTGCTGTCATCGGGAGACAGGATGATGCTCCTGCGGAACTCATCATCCTCGGAGGCTCTCATGAATTTCACCCGTCGCGATGCCCTCAAGATCGGTATAAAGGGGGGGGCCACTCTCGGCGCCTGCCTGGCCGCCCCCTCCATCGTGCTGGCCCAAGGCCGGCGCCCGGTGCTGCCCTACGGCGTGATGAGCGGCGACATGCTTCATGACCGTGCCATGCTCTGGGCCCGTGCCGACCGTGCCTCACGCATGCTGGTGGAGATCGCCGACAACCCCGAGTTTCTTGGTGCTCGCCAGCTCACTGGCCCCGAGGTGCTGCCCGCCACCGACCTGACCGCCAAGCTGGACATCACCGGCCTGGCCGACATGGATACCGCCCACTACCGCGTGCGCTTCGCTGCCCTGGATGACCATCGCGCGATCAGCGAGCCAGTTACCGGGCAGCTGCGCCTGCCGCCGACCACGCGTCGCAACGTCCGCTTCGTCTGGTCCGGCGACACCGCCGGCCAAGGCTGGGGCATCGACGAGTCCCGCGGCGGCATGACCACCTACGCCACCATGCGCCGGCAGCGGCCCGACTTCTTCATCCACTCCGGCGATACCGTCTACGCCGACGGCCCCCTTGAGGAGAGCGTGACGCTGGACAACGGCGAAATCTGGCGCAACCTGGTCACCCCAGAGAAGCGCAAGGTGGCCGAAACCCTGCAGGAGTTCCGCGGCCAGTTCGCCTACAACTTGATGGACGCCAACGTGCGGCAATTCAATGCCGAGGTACCCATGCTCGCCCAGTGGGACGACCACGAAACCCTGAACAACTGGTACCCGGGTGAGCTCCTCGACGACAGCCGCTACACCGAGAAGAACGCCAGCCTGCTAGCGGCACGCGCACGCCGCGCCTTCCTCGAGTACATGCCGCTACGCCAGATGCCCGACGCCCCCGGCAGGATCCACCGGTGTTTCGCCTACGGCCCCGGCCTCGAGGTCTTCATGCTGGACATGCGCAGCTATCGCGCCGCCAACAGCCGCAACCGACAGAGCGACGGCGAGGCCGCCACCTTCCTGGGCCAGGACCAGCTACGTTGGCTGCTCGACGGCCTGCGCCACTCCACCGCCACCTGGAAGATCATCGCCGCCGACATGCCCATCGGGCTGATCGTGCGCGACGGCGAGCACTTTGAAGCCATTGCCAACGACCATCACGGCGCGCCGCTGGGGCGCGAAATGGAAATCGCCGACCTGCTGCGCGCCATCCGTGACGAAGCCATTCACAACGTGGTGTGGCTCACCGCCGATGTGCACTACACCGCCGCCCACCACTACTCACCCGAGCGCGCCAGCTTCAAGGAGTTCGCGCCCTTCTGGGAGTTCGTCAGCGGCCCGCTCCACGCCGGCACCTTCGGCCCCGGCGAGCTGGATGGCACCTTCGGCCCCGAGGTGGTGTTCCAGAAGGCCCCGCCGGAAGGGCAGTCCAACCTGCCGCCCTCCGACGGCTACCAGTTCTTCGGCCAGGTGGACTTGGACGGCGAGAGCGAGACCCTCACCGTCACCCTGATGGACTCCGCCGGCAACGCCCTGCACAGCCAGGCGCTGGAGCCCCAGCCGGCCTGATGATCCCCATGGCAGACAGCGCCGCCAGGTCTTGGACCCGGCGGCGCTGTCGTGAACAGGCTTGCTTCAGATGAAGATCCAGCGCAAAACCGGCCATCGCGAGCAGGAACAGCGTCAGGCCGATGCGCCGCGCCTGCGGGGATCGGGGTTACAGCGGCGACAGTGGCGTGAACGGCAACGGTTGAGCCCCGCGCCTGCGGGGATCGGGGCTTCAAGAAGACTCGCTTCAACGGCAAGGACGGTTGAGCCCCGCGCCTGCGGGGATCGGGCCCTGTAGCCGCCTATGGTCAGGCCGATGAACGGTTGAGCCCCGCGCCTGCGGGGATCGGCTACGGCCCACCACATAGCCGCCCAGGCCGACCGGTTGAGCCCCGCGCCTGCGGGGATCGGAGCTGCCAATCATTCCACGGATCTAGGGCGATCGGTTGAGCCCCGCGCCTGCGGGGATCGGGAACCCGCCGGCTCCGGCGAACAGGTCTATGGCGGTTGAGCCCCGCGCCTGCGGGGATCGGAACGAGCTGCTGGATGCACTCTGCACGGCAGACGGTTGAGCCCCGCGCCTGCGGGGATCGGGTTACGGGAGGAGTTTTCTGGCGGCCTTCGGCGGGTTGAGCCCCGCGCCTGCGGGGATCGGGTCGAGCTGTACAGCAACCCCGGCGAGATCGTGCGGTTGAGCCCCGCGCCTGCGGGGATCGGCAGATCGCCCGCCACGAGACCGACGCCACCGACGGTTGAGCCCCGCGCCTGCGGGGATCGGCGCGAGAGCTATCCGCCGGCCCAGGGCATGTACGGTTGAGCCCCGCGCCTGCGGGGATCGGGGCACCGGTGCCGGCGTGGTCAACGCCGTGGGCGGTTGAGCCCCGCGCCTGCGGGGATCGGCACATCGGAGCCAACCACCATCGGCGGATACGCGGTTGAGCCCCGCGCCTGCGGGGATCGGCCTACGGAGGAACAGAGCATCGAATCATCGGCCGGTTGAGCCCCGCGCCTGCGGGGATCGGCGGGTCTCGGCGAACCGCCCGCGCCTCGGGAACGGTTGAGCCCCGCGCCTGCGGGGATCGGGGCATCAAGCCCATCACCCCTTGGCGCGTAACCGGTTGAGCCCCGCGCCTGCGGGGATCGGGCCACCACCACCGCTCATCGCATCATCGCCACCGGTTGAGCCCCGCGCCTGCGGGGATCGGCCAGGATCGCGTTGACCGCCTCGAAGCCCAGACGGTTGAGCCCCGCGCCTGCGGGGATCGGACGGTCAGATGGTGGCGGCGCTGCTTGATGAACGGTTGAGCCCCGCGCCTGCGGGGATCGGCCGCCGCGCCACGGTAGCCTGTCCACCGCAGTCGGTTGAGCCCCGCGCCTGCGGGGATCGGGCGGCCACCCTTGCCGGTGTCCATGGCCTGATCGGTTGAGCCCCGCGCCTGCGGGGATCGGTTGTGCTCGCAGAGATAGAAGGCGGTTTCGGGCGGTTGAGCCCCGCGCCTGCGGGGATCGGCAGAGCACGGTCCATCGGCCTTTCTCCTTAGCCGGTTGAGCCCCGCGCCTGCGGGGATCGGCTGCCCCTCGGCATCGCGGGCCTTGTCGATGACGGTTGAGCCCCGCGCCTGCGGGGATCGGTTCTCGGTGCTGGTGTCCGTCTCACTGAGCAGCGGTTGAGCCCCGCGCCTGCGGGGATCGGCGCGGCACCATCGTGCGCGACCTGACCTACAGCGGTTGAGCCCCGCGCCTGCGGGGATCGGGATCGCGGGTGAGGTCAAGACCGGCCATCGGCCGGTTGAGCCCCGCGCCTGCGGGGATCGGTTGTGGCACGCTGGAAGCTATGACCCTGCAGACGGTTGAGCCCCGCGCCTGCGGGGATCGGACTAATCGTAACCACTTGTCCTGCAAAAGGAAAATCGCCAGCGGAATTTCCACCAGCGATTTTGCCTATTTTTTGTTCAGCCTGGTTTTTTAAAGAGCCAAACTTATCAACTACTTGGCTTCAATCGGCATAAAGCGCACCAAGCGTAAGCCATCATGGTCCCAGGGCTCGCGGCGGTTGGTGCCATGGGTCTGAAACTCGAAACCGGATTCATGGTTACTGGCCCAGGCCATCACGACATTGCCATCTTCGGCCAGGGCGTTGACCTGCTCCCAGATCATCTCCCGAATGCGCTTGCTGACATCACCGACATAAACCCCCGCACGGATTTCCAGTAACCAAATGGCGAGCCTGCCTCGCAGGCGCGGGGGTACGGCTTCGGTCACTACCATGAGCATGGCCATTATCCACTCCTGTGCCCGGCATCACCGATGGAAGACGGTTCGGGTATCGCCGGGGGCACGGCCTCGGGGGCGGGAGGTGGCGGTTCAATCTCACCGGCTGCCAAGACTTCTTCGATCATGGGAATCAACCGCTGAAGAATCTTGGCCTGCTTGAAGGCATCCCGACAGGCAATGCGCACTTCACGCTCCGGCATGGGCGGGTTGCGCGCTGCAACTCGAAAGGCGGCTGGCACCACCGTATCGAACTTGACGATATCGGCAATATCGTAGACAAAGCTCTTCGGCTTGCCGGTATGCAGAAAGCCGATGGCCGGTGCATAACCCGCCGCCAGTATGGCCGCCTCAGTGAGGCCATAGAGACAAGCTGTTGCGGCGGAAAGGCATTGGTTGGCGACATCGGAGGCATCCCACTGGGCCGGGTCATAACGGCGACCCGACCACTTGACGCCATGCTGCTTGGCAATCAACTGGTAGGTCTTGCGAACCCTGGCCCCCTCCATGCCGCGCAACTGGTCGACACTGCGCCGTGACGGCGGAGGCTCGCCGAAGCGCAGCTCGAACATCTTGCGCACCACTTTCAGGCGCAGCGAATCGTCCAGTGCTAGCTGTGCCTGATAGAGCAGCTTGTCGGAACGTGCTCCCCCCGGTTGGCCAGCGCTATAGAGGCGCACACCGGCATCGCCGATCCAGATCAGTAGCGTACCGACTGTCGCGGCCAACTTGACGGCAGCATGCGAAACCCGGGTTCCGGGTTCGAGCATCAAGCAGGTCACCGCCCCCACGGGAATGTGCATACGTTCGCCGTTCACCTCGTCGATGACGACGAAGGCCCCATCACGCACATCGATCTGCCCCTTGCGAAGGAAAATCATCGACATGCGGTCCTTTTCCGGAATCGGCTTGAGTGGAACGAACCCCATAACAGCCTCCCTACCCCTGAAGAATGCCTATGGCCGGCGGATCAGCATCAGCCCACAACCGAAGGCCTTGGCACGCCCGATTCCCCGCGCCAGCGTCTCGACCAGGCGCCCCGGATCCACGACTTCCAGCAGCCCTTCGTAATCCACACTGGAGAACTGGATGGCGTCTCGCCGGCCGGGTTTCTGCAGCGCGTGCTGACGATAGGCGCCCACCTCCGGCGGAACCGGGAGATGAAAGCCAAATCCTTCCGATCGTTCGACCAACCAGTCTCGTGCAGCCTGATCCATCGCGTGAACACAGTCAGCGCTGGTGCGCTGTCCTGGCGGAAACGGCTTCTTCGCCGTCATCAACACGTCGCTGCGCGGTGAATGCCTGGCGCCCGGTACTCGCCTGGCCACGGTAGGATTGGCGCGGAGCCGAAACGCCAGGCGATCTCCAGGCTCGAGCGTGGGCGCGAACGGCTTGCTCTGCACGTCAAGCAAGTCCGCCATGGCGACCGGCTCCCGGTCGGATAGCACGTAGAACAATGGCAGCCCCTTGGGAATTTTCCCTTGAGTGCCATCCGCCTCCTCCATTTCCTGGCGGAACAGGAAGGGGCGCGGTGCATCGAGATCGGGAAACAGTCGCCACAACAACTGGTGTGCCCCGTAGGCACCGCCTTCCAGGATCTCGAACAAGGTCTCACGGGTGAGCCCGTTGAGATCGACACGAACGCGTGAGAGATACATCAGCGCTTCTCCCCGTGGTGTTCCAGGCGCCGGAACTCGACGCGCGGCCCGAATTGCCAGCGCCGGCGGTTGAGGGGCCGGTCCCAGACCTCGGAAGACTGCACGCCACTGACTTGATCGTGGCCGTCCAGTCGCTCGGGGCCACCCTCCCAGGCATACAGCACGTCATCGGGAAGCCGCAGGACTCTCTTTTCGCCGGGAACCACTTCGTCGAACACGCTATCAAGGGCTCCCCGCAAGTGCTCGGCCTCGACCCGGCGAGGCGCCAGGGGGGCGGCCAGGGGGCAGGACTTGCGCCCCAGGTAGAGCGGAAAGCTCGGTCGACGCAAGGCCGTCTCCAGGGCCTCGAGGGTATGATTCGCCCCCTCGGTGAGCCATACCGCCGCCGTCCAGAGGCCGTCGCAGCGGTAATCACGGCTGGAAAGAATGGTGTTGAGGACCTTGCGAGGGGCATTCAGCTCATCCCGCCGCGTGCGATAGGTCACCTTGGCCTGGGCCGCCGGCACCTGGGCAGTGTGATAATCGCGCAGCAGGATGCCGGGAGAACGCTGCTTGATGGCGATATGCACGCTGTCACAGAGGGCCCGTTGCTCCGCCTCGTCTTCGCGTTTGATGCCCAGAGCCGCCGCCAGCAGACCGATGATCGCCCCTCGCCCGGGATGGGTGGCGGTGGGGCGAGTCTCGCCCACGGCGGCCTCCCCCCAGCTGGCGAGCGGCGCATAGAGCCGAAAGACCAGATATTCCGTCATGACGGCTCCTTACCGATCGGCCTTGAGAAACTCGACTAGGCCAGAGAGGTTGCCGGTGACGGCTTCTCCCTCGAAGGAAGGGCCAGGGTAATCCGGCAGCGCAGAGAGGACATAGCGCCGCTCGGCACAGGGCCCGTATGCCGTGTCAAATGCCTTCGCTTGTTTCTCGAGGCGCCGGACGGCCTCCTCGGCCTGATCCTGACCGGTGACCGGGCGCAGGAAAGATGCCGAGAGCGAGCGTGGCTGCTGATCGCCCTTCTCGGCCAGCACATAGCTGGCGTGGGCACGGGAGCCGAAGCTGTTCTGCTTGCCCTTGGGCGAGGTCCGCACGGCGGCCTCCACCAGGGCGGCGATGGCTCGATCGGCCAGTTCGCTATCGCCCTGGAGGTTGTCGATCAGTTGCTGGCGATCGATGCAGACATAGCTGTAGAACAGGCCTGCACCGAAACCGGCCTCACCGACGTGGGCGGCCCCGCGGTGCTCATCGCCGGTGTTGAGATCGTCCACGGCGGTGAAGTAATCGTCCTCCACTTCGGCGGCATGAACGGTGATGGCGTGGGCCACCTGGCAGGCTGCCTCGACGTTATATTCCGGAACCGCCGCCAGCATACGACCGAACAGGGCGATATCCGCTGCAGCGGGCTTATGGCGCAGCAGCTTGAGATCCGCCTCCGCCGGTGCCCGGTTCTCAGTGACCAGTGTCTCGACCAGGGCATCCACCGCCGCCTGCTCCTCGGGTCCGATATGCACCAGTTGGCTGGTCGCGAGCTCGCCCTTCGCCACGTCGCCGAAGACCTTGGCAATCTCGGTTGCCCAGGCGCGGGCGTCCTTTGCCTTGATACCTTTCTCGAGTAGGCGCTGCTCAGCCTCTATTCCTACCCGCTTGGTGCGCTGACCACGGTGCTGCCCCAGCGCCTCCTCGAACAGCGCCGAGGTGCGCCAGGTACGCTTGAGGCTCTGGGAGGAGACCCGCAGGCGCTTGGCGCCTCCCATGATGGCGGTCTTAGGCCGTCCCAGGTCGTCGCGGTTGAGGTTGGCCGGCGGATAGGCGGTCAGCAGATGAAGCTGGAGAAAATGGCTCATGATGAAAGTCTCTGTCGTCGTGATGGCAAAAATGGGCGCTCATGCACCGCTATGTGGCAGCGCCCCGAAGTAGTCGTTGGCCCAGACGAAGCCGAGCCGTTTCGTGGGCCGGGAGTCCAGCCCACCGCGGTATTCCCGCCACCAGAGCGCAATGTTGTCGGCCAGGTAGACGACGCTGACGTCTTTCCTGTCGATCAGCGCCAGGGCACGCCGCAGTCGCTGCACCAGCTCTTCCGGTGTGCGGCAACCCATCAACTGCTGGAAACGCAGCTCGCTCATGAGCGGCTTGCCGGTCTTCTCCTTCTCCTTGCCCAGCCGGCTCCCCAAGGTGGCATTCGGTTTGTCCCCGCGAACTTCCGTCAGCACCAGGGCAATACAGCTCCAGGCCTGGAGTCGTTCGTCACGCAGCTGAACCGACGCCCCGGGTAGCCGCTGCCAGAGATGGCGAAAGCCTTCGGTCAGCATGGCGGCCTCCGAGGATTCGCAACGCTTTAGTCGGGCACGCACGCCCTTCGGCCAGGGCGGCACCGTGGTGAAGGCTTTCAGTTCCTCGGAGGAGAGCGTCAGGCGCTGCCACCACTGGCGCAACTCAAAGGCCTCGTCTGGCTGCAGTGCCAGCAAACGTTCGGGAACCGCGCGCTCTTTCTGCGTACCCCCCATGATCGTCTCCTCGCTCATGGCGCAACCTCCTCGGTGGGTGTGGCTTCCTGGGCTGCCGTGAGCGGGAAACCGCCCTCTTCGGCAAAGTTCTTCACAACCGTTCCCCCTTTGCCTCCCGCCAACCAGGCCAGCAGGTGTCGGCGGGCCCGAATCACACGCTTCATGTCCAGCTCGACCGGCGGACCGCTCAGGGACTGGTCATCGAACAGTCGCAGCGCCTCGAACTTGAGTGCCTGATACCACGCCTTGGCGACCCGCGACGGCACATGCGGACCCTCGCCCTGCTGCAGGGCCACCTGCATGTCGAATAGCGCGCGGAAGAAGTTAGGCTCGGTCGCGTCATAGAACTGGCTGTCGATGGGGCTCATGTCCCCCTTGGCATCACCGGGGCGAGCGAACCAGGCAGCCTTGACCTGATTGCGCACCGTCCAAGCCACCTGGCGTGCCAGCTCCGTGAAGGATTGCACCCAGGCCCTGAGCGTCTCCTGCTGCTCCGGTGACACCGCCACCAGCGGCATCTCCACGGCGTACCAGGCACGGGGCTTCATCTTGTCGAGATCGTAGCCGAAGGCCCATAGCCTGGCATGCGAGAGCAGTGCCTTGATGTCGTCACCCCACTGCCGGGCTAGCCGGTTAGCGGGAGCCTTGCCATGGAGGTAGTCGTGCACCACACCCGCCGGCAAGGAGCCACTGTTCTTTGGGTCTTCTAGCACCAGGTGCGACCAGTGGCGATACCCCAAGCCGCCCGGCTGTCCCTTGAGGGAAAGAGGCGGTTCCTGGGGTTTCTTGGGATCACGGCGATAGGGGGTCAACGGATGCTGCCAGGGGCCGGCATAGTTGATGCCCTGCTTTCGAGCCCGAATCTCACGAACGCTTCGTTGAGACTCCCTGCCGCAGAGGTCGCATCGGCAGAAGGAATCTTCCACCAGTAGGCGGAAGCGACGCGGCATCGACCAGTACGGATGCAGGGGGTGCATCTGCTCCGGCAACACTTCGGTACCCATGCGATCGCTGATTCGGGTCGTCCCCATCCAGGGAAAGAGGGTGGCGTCATCGGCTCGCGGCGCAGCGCTTTCCTGGCCTCGCCGGGTGATCGAGGCGAGGGGCAACACATTCAGCCACAGACGCTGCCACAGGCTGGCCTCAGCGTCGTCCGGCAGCACCAGAGTCGTCAGCGGGCCACCGCCGCGCAGGCCTACCCGAATACCCGCCCCACCAGCGGGGGCATTGACCTGCATGGTGAAGAGAGCCAACGCTGCGCAATCCGGGCAGATCGTATCGACCCGACCGCGCTTGACGAACAGGTCCGTGTTGTTCTTGACGCCATTGGCCCCCGGCGAGTCGATCAGAAGTCCCGCCACCGTCGCCGGTTCGGTTTCCGCCAACGGATCAAGGTCCTGCATAAAACGCGGCCCTTCGCCATCCAATGCAAAGGCCGCAGAAAAGGGCGTGAAGGAAGTCTCCAATGCCTCACCAACCGGTGGGTCGGCGAAGCGATCCAGCCACTCATCGTGATCCTTCGGCACCAGCGCGGACTGGAGCAGGCCGATCAGCCACTGATAGGCCGCCCCTTGGAAATCGGCGCGTGGCAATGCCAGGTCGACGATATCCGGATCGGCGATGGCCGAGGGTGGGCGGTAGGCGACGCTACCATCCCTGGCACGGAAGGGGAGCCATGAGGCCCATAACAAGTTCATGCGTCACACTCCTTGCAAATGACGGTTCACTCAACCTAGATCAGAAAGCCACATCACACAAAGGAAGAAGAGCATTGACATCACAACACCCAAAACGATAATCGAAACGAGGTTCCTCTCCTCAGAGAGGATGACCCATAAGAAGAGCAGTGAACTGCCTACTGGGATATGTGCTCCCCGCCCTAGCGGGGCTTCTCCTGGTGGTTCCATGACGACTCGGGGCTTATGCTGTCCCAAGGTCGTTGAAACCGGGACCCATGGAGCCTTCAAATGCCGACGCACTATGATCAGGACGCCTATGCCTGGGCTCTGGAGCAGGCCTCTCTGCTGCGCCGCGGCAAACTGGACCAACTCGACACCGAGCACCTGGCCGAGGAGATCGAGAGCATGGGCAAGAGCGAACGTCGTGCCTTGGTCAGCCAACTGGCCCGGCTCTTCATCCACCTGCTCAAGTGGGACCACCAACCCGAACGCCGCTCGCGCAGCTGGTCCCTGACCATCCAGGATGCCCAGGTCAAGGTGACAAGGCTGTTGAGCGAAAACCCGAGCCTGAAGGGCTCGCTGGGCGAGCTGATGTCCGAGGCCTATGACGATGCCCGACGGGCCGCCGCCATCGAGGCCGAGCTGGACCTGGATACCTTTCCGGAGCAATGCCTCTACAGCTTCGACGAAGCGATGACCTTCACTCCCGAGGATTCCCCCTGACCCGGCGATCAGCGTGAGAATTCCACCCCACGTTGCGGGCTGTACCCACCGCCAGGATCGGACTCGGCAAGCCACGGCTGAACGAAGCGCAGCGCCGGGTAGCGCTCCTGCAGGGCCTCCCATTGGGCCTGGCACTCCCCAGAAAGGGCAGCCAGCTTGCGGGCCTGGCTCTGGCGCAGCTTGAGCTGGCTGAGCATGTCGGCATGCCGCTCGCCCTCGGCCCATAGCCTCAGAGAACCCTCGGCATCGCACGCGAGCAGCGCCACATTGACCGTCGGCTCATCGACCAGTCGTGTGCCGATCTCCTGCTCTTCCTGCCACTTGTGTCGATCCCAGATATAGCCGGCCTCCAGCTCCAGAGCATTGAAGGTCGCCATGGACTCGGCGACTCCCTGCATGCCGCGTTGCTCCCAGCGCGCGCCTTGGAGGCCGTCCGGCACCTGATCGGCCACCTCGCCATAGACCCCCTCGATCAAAGGCCGCGCCTCCTCGGGCATGCGGATGGCGCCCCGGTCGCGCAGCACCCGCTGAGTCAGCCAGAGCAGCGAGGTGTCACGGTAGACGGCATTGGTGCCGGGCAAGGCACGCTTCAGCCATTGTTCATCCGGATCCTCCGACCAATCGGGAGCCAGCACCTTGAGGATGGGCGGACGCCTGAAGCCACGCGCATGCCGTTGCAGGCGACCGGCGCGCTGAACCAGCAGGTCGATGGGGGCGAGATCGCTGACCATCAGGTCGACGTCGCAATCCAGGGATTCCTGGAAGACCTGGGTGCTGATCAGCACCTGGCCGCTACGCCGCTGTGGCGAGGACGCCTTGCCCAGCCGGTCGATGACCTGCGATTCGATGCGTTGCCGGTCGATCATGGCGAAGCGGCTGTGGAAAAGTAGGCAACGCTCGGGGTCGGGGTGGCGCTCACGCACCGCCTCAAAGGCGCGAATGGCATCATCCACCGTGTTGCGCACCCAGGCGACGCACTCACCGGCCTCGACGGCGGCCAGGAGGATGTCGATGGCCTGCTCTTCCTGCGTCAGCCAGTCGACCTTAACCTCGCGCGACACCTCAGGGTGCGAGCCCAATGCCACCTCCCGCGGTCCCTCGGGGGTTATCTGCGTCAAAAGCGGAAAATCGTCTCGCACCAGAGACATAGGCTCACGGGAAAGCCCGGTCCACCAGGCCGCGGCCAGGGATTCGCGCATCGCCTTGGGTAGTGTGGCGGTGAGCAGGATGGCACTGCCGCCCTGGCGAGCATGATGGCTCAACAGCTGGCCCAGTAGCGTCTGCATATACTGGTCGTAGGCGTGCACTTCATCGACGATCAGCACCTTGCGCGCCAGGCCATAGAGCCGCAGCGACTGATGACGAAACGGTAGCAGCCCCATCAGGGCCTGATCGATGGTGCCGACTCCCACCTCGGCGAGCAGCGCCTTCTTGCGCGAGTCGGCGAGCCAGCGATTGCACTGCGCCGTGGCCGTCGCTTCCCCCGGCTCGTAGTCGCGGTCGCCGGGTTGGGGCCGGTCGATCGCCAGGGTGAACGCCTCGTTCAAGCGGCTGGCCCCATGGGCAAGCACGAAGGAAGGATGAGAATCGGCGGTATAGAAGCGGCGATGCAGATTGCCGAGACGCTCGTACATGGCGTTGGAGGTCGCCATGGTGGGCAGGGCGAAGTAGAGGCCCTCGCCATGCCCCTCGGCCAGCAGCCGCTGGGTGAGGATGCAGGCGGCCTCGGTCTTGCCGGCGCCGGTAACGTCCTCGAGGAGGAACAGTTGCGCTCCCGCCGAGAGCGGGATCGACTCGGCCTCGCGCTGCAAGGGCGTCGGCGTGACCGGCTGGCCATTGAACCAGGGCGCCAGCCCAGCGTAGGCCAATGGCTGCGGCAGTCGATCGAACCCGGTATCGCGCAACACCCGCTCGGCTCCCGGCTGGGCAGACTGCTCCCAGTACTCGGCAAGCGGCCTAGGCGACTGGCAATACGGGAAGTGCTGCTGATGAGAACCCAGCCAATCGCTGAGCGTCACCCAGCCCGCGATGGTCCAGCTCAGCGACCGGAAGGTCTCCAGCCACGCAGCCGACAGCAACTGCTCAACGGGCCATTCGACCTGGATAAGTGCCGCCCACTCGGCGACGAACCGGTGAGCGGCTTCGACGTCATCGCCTCGCTCATCCCGGTCGAAGAAGCGATCGAGCGCCAACTGGTCCGCCTCGACCGGCTGGCCATGGTGGCCGAACATCGGCGTCATCAGGGCCTTCATGGCTTCGCCGAGTTGCCGGCGCGAGCTGCGCTCCAGCCGGATATCAGGCCAACGCAACACCCCCTCGCGCAGCCAAGCTATCCAGCACCGATCCCACAGCAAGGCACCCAGCCGGTCATGGCGTTCGGTGTAGACCAGCCGCTCGATGGCGGGCACCAGGTCGACGCCTTCGGGTTGCGCCAGACCCTGGAAGGCCCGCGAGAACTTGCCGAGATCGTGCAGGCCCAGCAGGAAAACGAGGAAACAGCGCAACGCCTCGGGTGACATCTCGAGCTGAGTTGCCAGGCGCCGAGTCAAGGAGTATTCGGGAGCAAAAAGGTGCCAACCCACGGCGGCCACATCGAGACTGTGATAGGGCAGCAAATGGCATTGCTCCCCTTCAGCAGCCGGCTTCGCCTTTCCCCAGTAGCGGTGATATGACATCCCTGTCTCTCCGAATGGCATCCTCGTCTTTCATCCAAACACCCCTAACCCCACTCCGCCACCCCTGTGCATCCAACCACCGTACCCTTCAACCCGGTCCTGACTTCGTTCATGCTGAGGTCTCCACCACGGAAGGAGGCGTCTCGCCATGCCCGAAGCCACGGCACTCGCCTGGGATACCCTGGCCCGCTACCGGCTGATCGAGATCTTGGCGCTGTGGGAAGGTCGGGTGGTGGCCTCACAGCTAGGCGAGGCCTTCGGCATCGGGCGACAGCAGGCGCAGAAGGTGCTGCGCCAGTACCGCGCCGTGGCGCCGGGCAACCTCCTCTACGACGAATCGCGCAAGGGGTTCCTGCCTACCGAGTCCTTTGCACCACGATTCGTCCGGGGCCGGGTTGAGGAGTACCTGCACCTGATGGGTTCCGATCAAGCGCCGGCGTCGCCCTTTGCCGGGCTGAGCCTCGCTTCGGCCACCACCGAATCGCTGCCGCTGCCCAGCCGCAAGGTCTCACCGAGGGTCGTGCGCGAGATCGTCAAGGCCGCGCGTGATGAGCAGCGCCTGGAGGTCACCTACGCGTCCTTCACCAGTCCCGCGGGCGAAGACCGCATCCTGGTGCCGCATACCCTGGTGTTCGCCGCCGGGCGCTGGCACGTGCGTGCCTTCTGCGAGAAGCATCGCGACTACCGGGATTTCGTGCTGAGCCGCTTCCGCGGCGTGCCTGAACCGTGTGGCGACATGCTGGGCGAACACGGCATCGCCGAGGACATGGCCTGGCATACCCGGGTCGAGGTGCGCCTGATTCCCGACCGTCGGCTGCCACCGCGGGAGCGCGCGCTCATCGCGGGGGACTTTGGCATGCAGAACGGTGAGCTTGCCCTGTCGTGCCGAGGCCCGCTGGTGCTGTATGCGCTACGCGAGGTGGGGGTGAATCCCCATCACGTCGAGACCGAACCACGGGCCCAGCAGGTCGAGATCGCCAATGCCCAGGCACTGGCACCCTGGATCCACTGGGGCTAGGAGAGTACATGGCGATCGAACAAGGCTGGAAGCTCGCTGACCGAAGGCTACTCGCAGATCGACCCGGCCAAGGACGACGACGATACCGAGCACCTGGTCCCACACCGTGGAGCGCCTGATGCAGGTATGGCGCATCAGCGACGAACGCACATAACAGCCCCCGCCTAGGCTCGTGAGGGCCAGGAGGTGGGTGCCGTATTAAAGCACAAGGTTGAGGGCGCTGAGCCCATTAGGCTCAGGCCTGCATCCTGAGCGCATTGGCCGGCATAGCCGGCCGGTCATCCAGTCGGATACGGGTCAGCACATAGACCAAGGGGCGCTCGGGGTTGCCATTGGTGCGGAATACTTCGCCGTCCAACTCAGCGCCCCGGTCCAGCATGCGGTGCAGCATATCCAAGTGCCCCCTGGGAACATAGCCCAACTTGTGTCCGGCGCTCTCCATCCTGATGGCTTGCGCCTCAACCGAGTTCTCGGGCTCCGGCACGAATTGAACGGGGTCACCCTCACTCAGCTCTGCCGCGTTGAGTTCGGCCTCGTGGCGAAAGCCTGCTATCTCCACCAGCACCTCGAAGGCTTCAGGAGGGTCATCGAAGGGGTGAACCAGCTCGAACCCGTCGTTGGGCAGCTTGGCACCACTGTAGCCCAGCAGGGCGAAATCGCTGATCTCGGCATCGGAGGGAATGGCACGCAGCTCCAGATAGCGACTGAAATCCCCTCGGCTTCGCGGCGGCAGCCGGCGCTTGAAGGCCTCAATCACCTGGTGGCTGTGCTCCACCTGCTTCAGCGGGAACGCCGGATAGCCCTCGAAGCCCATTTTTCTCGCTTCTGCCATCTCGGGACCATGGTCGTACTGAAGCACTATCTGACCGCCCTTCATCACCAGCTGACCCACACGGTAGCGAGAGCGCTTCTTGCTCTCACGGGCCTGCCAGTAGAGCAGCAGCCGCTGTGGTTCCACCAGATGTTCGATAAAGCGGGTCATGTCAGTTCTCCAGTGCCTCCAGCAGGCGCGCTCTCCTTGTCAGCGTCAGGAAGGCAATAAACTCAGCACGTTGCACTGTCAGTGGATGCGGAAGGTCAAACTGTGTGAGGCGGTGCAGCATGGCCTGCAAGTCATCTTCGCACCATCCCTGCAGCCGTTCTATCAGTATCGGTCGGATATGGGGAAAGTTCCGACAGTACTCGGCGACTCCTTCGATCAGGGGTAGGCGCCGCCTATCACCCCCTGGAGAAGTCAAAGGGAGCCGGGTCCGGGCAGACCAGCAATAACTTGTCCCGAGCGCCCACCGGGAAGACTTCGTACTCCTGATGGATGTCCCAGCCCGCAATATCGATAACCTGGCCCGGCCCTTGCTCGACTCCCTCACGATCGATCATGGCGTCGCCCCAGCCACCCGGAATCAAAAAACTTCTCAGCAGCTTCACCGCAGAGCGGATCCGCCGATCGGGGCCGTGTTGCTCGTTACTATAGCATCCTGCGTTCCACAAGCATCACGCCGCCCCCCATTTCGTTAGCCGCCTTTGTTTTCTCGCTTCTTGCACCTTCGCTGCAGCTTTGACGCAGATAATCCCCACATAACAGAGCAAGCCTCCCCCCTCCCCGGCGTCACCGTGACAGTCACTGAAGGAGGCAAGATATGAAGGTACTGAAACCCTGGCAGGCCGTGGGCATCACGGTCGCCGTTAGCTTTCTACTGGTGCTTTGGGAAGTGCCCGCCTCGACCTGGGCCACCTCGGCCACCCTAAGCCTGGCGGCGGGGGTGGCGGCCCTGGCGCTGATGGCTACCTCGGCCATCCTGGCCGGCCGCTGGGGCTGGGTGGAGCTGGTACCGGTACCCGCCGGGCCAAACAGCGCGGCCTTCCGTGAGCGCTTGGCCGAGATCGCCCGCGAGGTGCCGGCCGACAGCGTGGAGATCCGCTTCTGCGGTCCCCAGGGGCTGAAGGAGGCGGTGAGCCAGCAGATGGAGGAGCTGGGCATTCCGCGCCGCAACCTGGCCTATGAGTACTTCGATTTTCGATAGTATCGCCACCGCGGGCGATGGCCGCGTCCGACGGGTGGCTGCTATTCTTTGGTGATATCGCCTCATGTGATCGAGGAATCAAAAGGAACCCCATGACGACCCTCTTTACTCGCCTGAATGCCGTCGCTTCACCCGCCATCGGCCTGGGCTGCATGAACCTCTCCCACGGCTACGGCAGCCCGCTTCCCGAGCGCGAGGCGCTGCGCGCCCTCGACGCAGCCTTCGATATGGGCTATCGCCACGTCGATACCGCCACCCTCTACGGCGCCACCGCCAACGAGCGGCTGGTGGGCAAGGCGCTGGCGGGCAAGCGTCGCGAGATTCTGCTGGCCAGCAAGTGCGGCATGGCCATGGACCCGGCACTCGGCCGCAAGGTGATCGACGAGCGCCCCGAGACGCTGCGCCGCCAGTGCGAGGCGAGCCTCGCGCGGCTGGGCAGCGACCATCTGGACCTCTACTACCTGCACCGCTGGGACAAGAGCCTGCCCATCGAGGAGAGCGTGGGCGCGCTGACCCGGCTGGACGCCATGATGACCCCGGACCAGGTGGCGGGGGCCCGCTACGGCGAGGCCCAGCAGGCGGAGGTCGACACCGAGGAGTTCGGCTATGGCGGGGTTCCGGCGGCGAGTGAGCGGCGGCTGTCGTGATGGCGAGCCTGTCGGGCGAGTTCCGCGGTGGTGCCATCGAACAGGTGCCGCTGGGCCTGTTGGGTCAGAGCATAGGCGTCCTTCACGCCCTGCCGGGCGCGCTCGTCGCACGGTTGCTCGGGGCCCGGCGCTGACGGTGGCTGCCAGGCGAAACAACGCTGCCGGGTCGGGTCGAGCAGCGAGAACTCCACCACCTGGTCGTCCATGACCCAGCCCAGGGTACCCGCCTGATGGTATTCGGCGAGTTGGGGGGCGGCCGGGTCGAGCAGCGAGTGGCCCATGGCGCCGGGAAAGGGCAGGTCCAGCAGGTCGGCCAGGGTCGGCGCCACATCGCGTTGATGGCCGGTGCGCGAGGGACGGCCGGGCTCGACGATGCCCGGCGCATAGAGCAGGAACGGCAGCCGGGAGCGCTCGAGGATCGAGCCTTCCACCCGCGAGGTATGGTCGGACACCAGCACGATCAGCCAGGGATGTTGCCAGTCGCGGGACTCGATGGCCTCGACGAAGTCGCCGACCGCCTCGTCGGCCAGGTGCAGGGTGTTGCGGATCCCCGCGGCACGTGAGTCGCTGTCGATCAGCGGGGTCATGCCGGGTGGCACCTGGGTGTCGTGGGTGGTGTTGGTGTTGATGCCGACCAGCATGGGCTCGCGCATGTCCCCCATGCGCTCCAGGACGAAGCGATAGAGGTCCCGGTCGTAGACGCCCCAGTAGTTCTCGGGCCACTGGCGTTGCTCGATGGCCTCCTTGCCAAGGCTCTCCCGGAAGCCCAGCGCTTGGGCAAAGGCGCCGGTGCCACTGGTGTTCTCGTGGGACCCCTGGAAGAAGGCGGTCTGCCAGCCGGCCTGGGCGAGGCGCTCGGGCAGGCAGTCGTAGTCGTGGCGGGCCAGGTCGGTCTGGGCGATGGTCTGGCCGGGCGGGTTCTGGTAGCTGCAGAACAGGCTGAACATCCCCTCGGTGGTGCGCCGGCCGCCAGCGATGAGGTCCTCGCTGTGCAGTGAGCGCTCGGCCAGGGCGTCGAAGCGCGGCGTCACGGGGCGGCCGTCGTCGAGGGGCGCCATGAAGACGCTAGCCCAGCTCTCCAGCAGCACGAAGGCCACGTTCATCCGGCGGGGCTCGCCGCTCGCCAGGGCAGCGTCGGGATACAGCCGATTCACCCGTGAACGGGCCTGGTCGTCACGCATCCACTCGAGTGGCATGGGCTCCAGCGCATACTTCTGGCCACGCTGCAGGCCGTGCAGCGCCGCGTAGGCACCGTTGAGGGCGGCGGTGGCGGCCTCGGGGTTGCCCAGCCTCAGGGCATCGTCGGGACTCTGGGGTACGCCGCTCACGCCGCCTCGCACGATCGGCACCGTGGCGACGATCACCGCCAGCATGGCCAGCTCGGGCGCGAAGCGCACTCGCAGGCGAGCCTCGGCGACGGGAACCCGCGCGATGACGCCCAGCAAGGCGAGGATGCCCAGCAGGTAGGGCCATTGCGCGATGAGCATGCCGCCCAGGCTGCCGGCGGAGTTGGCGAGCTCCGCCGCCTCATAGCCGACATGGCGGCCGGTCTCCTGCCAGTAGAGCCAGTCGCCCAGCTGGGCAAACAGCAGGAGGGCACCGGCGGGCACCAGCCAGCCACGACGGGGCAGCCATTTTAGCAGGCGGGAGGCTGGCCACAGCACCAGGGTGGTGAGGCCGGCCAGCAGGGCCGAGATGGCCAGGTCGAAGCGCAGCCCCCACCACCAGGCGGTGGGCCAGAGCCCTTCGGGCGTCATCACGGCATCCGACACCAGGCGAAGGCCCCCAGTGATCAGCGTGAGGACCACGAGGAAGCGCAGCCAGGTGAGGAAGAGGCCGGGGCGTGGGCGTTGAGCGGGTGGTATCACGATGTCTGTCCGATGTTCTGTTCATGACGAGCAAGCGGTCGATTCTAGCATGGCACGGCCTACGATCATGACGCCCGGACAGGGTCAGGTGGCGGGCAGTCCCCCTGGGGCGCCGCTGATCCGGCTCGCCCTTACTCCTCTGCACCCTGCGCCCTCCCGCAGACGCCGCCCCCGACCCTTGGTATTCTCGGTGGCTATATTGATAACCATGTTCGGGGGATTGCCATGTGGGATGAACGCTACGACACCGACGACTACGTCTACGGCACCGAGCCCAATGACTTCCTGCGCGAACAGGTGGGCATGATCGGCGAGCCGCCGCGGCAGGTGCTGTGTCTGGCCGATGGCGAGGGACGCAACGGCGTCTACCTGTCCAGGCTCGGCCATCGTGTGCTCTCCGTGGATGCCTCCGCGGTCGGCCTGCGCAAGGCGGCCCGGCTGGCCGAGCGGCAGGGCGTGCCCCTGGAGACCCGGGTCGCCGACCTCACCGAGCACAACTTCGCCGCCGAGGCCTTCGACGCGGTGGTGTCGATCTTTTGCCACGTGCCCGAGGCGGGCCGCCCGCACCTGCACCGCCAGGTGGCGCGCACCCTCAAGCCCGGCGGGATCCTGATCCTGGAGGCCTATACCCCGGCCCAGGTGCCGCGGGACACCGGCGGGCCGGACACCCCGGACCGCACCCCCACGGCCGCGGAGCTGGAGGCGGCCTTCGCCGACTTCGAGATCCTCTCGAGCCGCGAGTTCGACCGCCAGGTGGTCGAGGGACGTGGCCATACCGGCCTGGGCGCCGTGGTGCAGTTCATCGCCCGCAAGCGCCCGGCCTAGGCCGGCCGGCGCTCGCAGCCGGTCAGCGTCGAGTCCGACAGGCCGCTAGCCGCCATTGAACCACCAGGTGGCGACATTGAGGTAGGCGGCGAAGCTCACCCAGGCCAAGTAGGGAACCAGCAGCCAGGCGGCGAGGTGCGAGACGCCGGCGAAACGACGGATGGTCAGCACGATCAGCCCCCACAGCAGCAGCAGGTCGAGCAGCGCCAGGCCCATCCCGTGCAGGCCGAAGAACAGGATCGACCAGAGCGCGTTGGCGGCGAGCTGAGCGACGAAGGGCCAGAGGATGTGCCAGCGTGCAGCGGGCGGGGCGGCCAGGGTGGCCCGCCAGGCGGCCAGCGCCATCAGCAGGTAGAGCGTGCTCCAGGCAATGGGGAAGGCGAGATTCGGCGGGGTCAGCGGTGGCTTGGCCAGGCCGGCGTACCACTCGCCGGGCGGGGTGGCGATGCCGCTCAGCGCGGCCAGCATCACCAGCACCAGCCAACCGAGGAAGATCATCAGTGAGCGGGTCGGGGTCATGCGCGGCCTCCTTGCCAGTCAGGCGTCAGGGGAGGTTACCACACTCCCCCTGGCCCTCCAGGCCGCGGCATCGCGCCCCGGGGATCCGAACAGCGGCCATGGCGGCGGTGAACCGCTTCCAGCCCGGCGGCGCGTCTGGCGGTGGTCAGCGCCCGTATTGTTATGTTATAACCTCCGCCAGTTTTCCGGAGGCTCCCCCATGGCTCACCACCAACACCGGCATCGCCCGGAAGGGCCCTGCCATTTCTCGCTGATGTCGCTCTCCGCGACTCGCCGCCTGCTGCTGGTCGCCGCACCGCTCGCCGCCCTGTGGCTGACGGTCTCCTGGGCCGCGGGGTGGTGGTCCTGATGTCGCGCCTGCAACTGCATGACCTGCAGCTGGCCCGCGGCGGCCAGACGATCCTCGAGCACCTGGACGGCCGCTTCATGGACGGCGCCATCACCGCCCTGATCGGCGCCAACGGCGCCGGCAAGAGCACCCTGATCGCCGCCATCATGGGCATGCTGGCCCCGGTGGCCGGCAGCGTGGAGTGCCGGGTGCCCCGCGAGCGCCGGGCCTGGCTGCCCCAGCAGCTGGCGCTGGACCTCAGCTTCCCGATGAGCGTGGAAGAGCTGATCATGAGCGGCACCTGGCCCAGCCACGGTGCCCTGAAGGGCTACTGCGGCCCCCACTATCGGCGCGGTCGCAAGATCATGGCGCGACTGGGCATCTCGCAGTTGGCTCACCGCCCGCTGGGCGAGCTCTCCGGCGGCCAGCGCCAGCGCGCCCTGCTGGGCCGCACCCTGATGCAGGAGGCCGAGCTGCTGCTGCTCGACGAGCCCTTCGCCAACGTCGACATCGAGACGGTGGACGTGCTGATGGAGGTGCTGCGCGACATGGCCCGGCAAGGCGCCACCATCATCGTGGTGATCCACGACATGGAGCAGCTCGCCCGCCTGGCCGACGACGTGCTGCTGCTTTCCGGCGGCCATGGCCGCTGGGTCAGCCCGGATGCCCTGCTCGACCACCATAGCGGCCTGGTGCCCCGCGCACCGCGCCTGCCCCTGACCTTTCCGGATGCCTCCCATGCTGGCACTGCTTGACGCCTGGCTGCTCGCCCCCTTCGACTACGGCTTCATGCAGCGTGCCCTGGTGGCCGGCCTGGCGCTGTCGCTGGCCGCCCCCCCGCTGGGGGTCTTCCTGATGCTGCGCGGCATGAGCCTGATCGGCGACGCCATGGCCCACGCCATCCTGCCCGGGGTGGCGCTGGGCTTTTTGGCCGCCGGCTTCTCGCTGCCGATGATGAGCCTGGGCGGTATCCTCTCGGGCTTGCTGATCGCGGTGCTCGCCGGCAGCGTGTCGCAGATGACCGGCCACAAGGAGGACTCAGCCATGGCCAGCTTCTTTTTGATCTCGCTGGCCGCCGGGGTAATGCTGGTATCGCTGGGCGGCAGCAGCGTGGATCTCACCCATGTGCTGTTCGGCTCGATTCTCGCCGTGGACTCCACCGCCCTGGTGCTGATCGCCGCTATCAGCAGCCTGATCGTGGTGATCCTGGCGGTGGTCTTCCGCGCCCTGGTGGTGGAGTGCCTGGACCCGTTGTTCCTGCGCGGCCAAGGGGTGCGTGGCGGCCTGATCCACGGCATCTTCCTGGGGCTGGTGGTGCTCAACCTCACAGCCGGCTTCCAGACGCTGGGCACCCTGATGGCCGTGGGCCTGATGATGCTGCCCGCCACCACGGCACGCTTCTGGAGCCAGCGCCTGGAGGGGCTGATCGCCATCGCCATCGCCATCGCCCTGGTCTCCAGCACCGGCGGCCTGCTGCTCTCCTACCACCTCAGCTTGCCCTCGGGGCCGGCCATCATCCTGCTGGCCGGCAGCGGCTATGTGTTCTCCGCGCTGTTCGGCCGCCACCATAGCCTGACTGCCCAGTGGCGCCGCCATGCCGCGCCACTGGGCGCCCCCGAACACGACTGACACGGCACCCCTGACACAACCACCGAGGAATCCTGCCATGCGCCTTTCACGCCTCTGCGCCCTGCTTGCCGGGGTCTCCACCCTGCTAGCCCTGCCCGCCGCCCTGGCCGCCGAGCGCATTCAGGTGGTCACCAGCTTCAGCATCCTCGCCGACATGATCGAGAACGTCGGCGGCGAGCATGTCGAGGTGACGGCCCTGGTCGGCCCCGACAGTGATGCCCATGTCTATTCGCCGCGCCCCACCGACGCCCGCGCCCTGGCCGAGGCCGACCTGGTGGTGTTCAACGGACTGCAGTTCGAGGGCTGGATCGAGCGGTTGATCGACGCCAGCGACTTCACCGGTCCCCTGGTAGTGGCCACCGACGGCATCGCGGCACGGATCGCCGCCGCGGAGGACGACGGCCATGATGACCACGACGATGGGGAGGATCACGGCCATGGCCCCATCGATCCCCACGCCTGGCAAGACCTGAGCATGGGGCCACTCTACGTGGACAACATCCTCGCGGGCCTGATCGAAGCCGACCCGGCCAACAGCGTGGCCTACCGGGCCGGTGCCGAGCGCTACCTGGCAGAGATCGCCGCCACCGACAGCGAACTACGCGAGCGGCTCGGCGAGATTCCCGCCGGCACCAGCGTGATCACCGGCCATGACTCCTTCCGTCACTTCGCCCGCGCCTACGGCCTGGCGTTCCTCTCGCCCCAGGGACTCACCACCGAGGCCGACCCCAGCGCGGCCAACATGGCCCGGCTGATCGACGTGATCCGCGAGAAGCATGTCCAGGCGCTGTTCCACGAGAACATGACCAGCCCGGCGATGATCGACCAGCTGGCCGAGGAGACCGGCCTGCCGGTGGCCGGCACCCTCTATGCCGATGCCCTGGCCAGCGACGGCGAGGCCAGCAGCTGGCTGGGCATGATGCGCCACAACGCCCGCATCCTGCACGATGCCCTGGCCGAGCCGGGCAAGAGCGAAGGCGGCGACGTGCACGGCCATGAACACTGAGTGAACGTTCAAGAATCAGCGATCAGGACGCCTTGTGGCGCCGCTCTGCAAGGCCGATACCTGAGCTGCCTGAACGGCAAGAAATGCTAGACTCTGGCTATCCCGGGCGCAGAATACCCGGCACTGCAAGGAGCCATGCAGCATGCGACTCACGCGTCCCCAACGAGAAACCATCGTCTCCTGCATTCGTCAGTTCGCCGGAGAGAATATCGACGTACGTGTCTTCGGCTCGCGTCTCGATGACGCCCGCCGCGGCGGGGATCTCGATCTGCTGCTGGTGTCCCTCAGTCCCATCTCGCTCCTCACCCGCGCCGAGTTGAAGCAGGCACTCGAGGCACGCCTGCAACTGCCTGTGGATATCGTGACTTATACACAAGGCCATGAACCGACGCCTTTCCAGGCCATCGCAATAAAGCATTCTCGGCCAGTCCACGTAGAGGATGCTGCATGACCCACGATATTCTCGAAGCGCAACAGCGCCATCTGGCTCAACTCATGGAAGCCATCCAGCGCTGTGCCTGGTTTCTCCACCAGTCCGAAGCCAAGATCGATTGGCCCATCCTTCCCGAGTGGCTGGTAGAACACAAGAAGGATGTTGACCTCTTCGAGACACTCGCTGCCATCAATGAGCGGTTCGCCAAGCTGCAGGACTCACTGGCATCCGCCATGCGTCACAGTGCCCTGCTCGCGGGAGAGTCCTCCGACAACTTCCTCAAGGTTCTGGTCTTTTTCGAGAAACAAGGCGTCATAGATGCCACCAGCGACTGGCAGCGCTGCCGTGCAGTTCGCAACATGGCCGCCCATGAATATGCGACCAACTACGCGGACATAGCGGAGCACTTCAACCTGCTGCATGAACTCTCCGCAGTGCTCTTTCATGCCGCTCGACGCCTTATCATCTGGTGCACCGAGCAGCTCGGCATCCCGCCCGCCAGCCGGGACTTCGAGGAAGAGTTCAACCGCACCTTCGCCTGAACCATCGGCTGTGCCACCATCACCGGGCCATCGAACGCCAGGGAAGCCGCCATGCTCGAGTTCCGCCAGGTCCACAAGGCCTATGCCACCCCCCAGGGGCCCCTCGAGGTGCTGGCCGGGGTCGACCTGAGCCTGGCCGTCGGCGAGAGTCTGGCGCTGATGGGCGAGTCGGGCAGCGGCAAGTCGACCCTGCTCCACCTGGCCGCGGGCCTCGACCTGCCCGACCGCGGCGAGGTCAGGGTTTCCGGCCGCGCCATCTCGACGCTCGGCGAGGTGGGCCGGGCACGGCTGCGTCGCGAGACCCTGGGCCTGGTGTTCCAGCAGTTCCACCTGGTGCCGAGCCTGACCGTGCTCGACAACCTGCGCCTGCAGGCGCGCCTCGCCGGCCGCGAGCAGGCCGACTGGACGGCCGAGCTGGTCGAGCGGCTGGGCCTGGCCGGGCTGACGAAGCGCTACCCGGAACAGCTCTCCGGCGGCCAGCAGCAGCGCCTGGCCATCGGCCGCGCCCTGGCACCGCGCCCGGCCCTGCTGCTCGCCGACGAGCCCACCGGCAACCTGGACGAGGGCACCGCCGACGAGGTGCTGGACCTGCTGCTGGCCCTGGTACGCGACACAGGCTGCGCGCTGCTGATGGTCACCCACAGCCCCCGGGTAGCCACCCCCCTGGACCGCGGCCTGCACCTCACCCATGGCCATCTCGGCCAATTCAGCGCGGCCAGGATACCGACATCGTGACCACCCACGCCGTATGGGCCTTCAGGGCCGGGCTCCTCGTCACCGTGACGGCCATCATGGCCGGCATCTGGTGGCTGCTCCAGGCGCTGGGCCTGCCCATGAGCTTCTCCCCCTCCGGCATCGCCGAATGGTTCAACAGCCAGGGCAACATGGGGCCCCTACTGCTCTTGCTGTTGATGATGCTGGCGGTGGTGGTGGGCCCGATTCCCACCCTGCCGGTCACCGCGGCCGCCGGGCTGGCCTTCGGCCTGCTCCCGGGGGTGCTGCTGTCGATCATCGGTGCCATGACCGGGGCCATGATCGCCTTCACCCTGGCCCGTCTGCTGGGGCGGGATGCTCTGCGTACCCGGCTGCCGGCCAATCCGCTGTTCGGTACCCAGGGCTCGCAGCGCCTGCTGTTCCTGACCGTGCTGGTCACGCGCCTGGTACCCATCTTCTCGTTTGCGCTGGTCAGCTACGCCGCCGGGGTCACCGCCATCACCACGGTACGCTTCGCGCTGGGTACGGTGATAGGCATGCTGCCCATGACCCTGGTGTTCGCCAGCCTCGGGCGCGCCTTCGAGCTGAACCCGCTGCTCTCGATCACGGCCGCCGTCGTTATCCTCAGCGTAATGACCCTGCTGCCCTGGTACCTGCATCGACGCCGCCACTCCCGGCTGGCCCGCTGGCTGCATCTCGACGACGAGCCGCCTGGAGAGTAGCCGGGGCTCGGTGCCTCGGCGGGCACCGGCCACTCCCCTGCCCTGTCGCTTCTATGAGACGATACCGACACGAGGGGGCATACCGCCCCGCTCGCTCGCCAGCCACGTGCCCCCATGCTCACTGCCCTGCTGACCCTGCTCTCCCACTATCGCCGTCACCCCAGCCAGCTCGCCATGCTGCTGCTGGGCCTGTGGGTGGCCGGCGCGCTGTGGAGCGGCGTGCAGGCGATCAACGCCTCGGCCCGCGACAGCTACGCCCGGGCCGAGGCGCTCTTCACCACTGGCCTGGACCGTCTGGAGCGCCGCGACGGCGAGCCCCTCGACCGAGCGGACTTCGTGACCCTGCGCCGCCAGGGCCTGTCCGTCTCGCCGCTGCTGGAGGGCACGGTGATCACCGCGCGGGGCGAGCGGCTGACGGTGATCGGCATCGACCCGCTGACCCTGCCCGGCGACAGCGCCTTCGCCACGGCGGGCAGCCCATCCACCTCAAACCCGGGCGAGCTGACGGCCTTCTTCACGCCGCCCTGGCAGACCCGGCTGGCCCCGGATACCGCCCCGCGACTGGGGCTCGAGCGGCAGGCGGCCCCGGGCGCCGAGCCATCGCTGGCCGATGGCCAACGGCTGCCGCCGCTGGTCCTCGCCCCGGCCCTGCCGCCGGACACCCTGGTGGTGGACATCGCCGTCGCGGCCCGGCTGCTGGAACGGGGCACCGCGCTCAGCCGGCTGGTGACCGCGGCCGGCGCGCTGGACTCGGCCCCGGAGGGCTACCGGCTCGGCCGCGCCGCCACCCTGGTCGACCCCGGCGAGCTCACCGCGAGCTTCCACCTCAACCTCACCGCCATGGCGCTGCTGGCGCTGATCGTCGGGCTGTTCATCGTCCAGGCGGCGCTGGGGCTGGCGCTGGAACAGCGCCTGGGGCTGCTGCGCACCCTGCGCGCCCTGGGCGTGCCGGGCCGCACCCTGGTCACCCTGCTGGCCCTCGAGCTGGCCCTGCTGGGCCTTATCGGCGCCCTGGCGGGCATCGCTAGCGGCGCCTGGCTGGCCAGTGCCCTGCTGCCGGACGTGGCGGCCACCCTGCAGAGCCTCTACGGCGCCGCGGTGGGCACACAGCTGCGCCTGCCCTGGCACTACTGGCTGGGCGGGCTCGGGGTGACCCTGGGCGGGCTCTTCGTTGCCGGCAGCGGTATCCTTTGGCGAGCCGCGCGGCTCGGCGTGCTGGGGCTCGGCCAGGCCCAGGCGTGGCGCGCGGGCTTCCAGCGCCAGCTGCGTGGCCAGGCCATCGCCAGCACCCTGGCCGCCCTGCTGGCGCTGGCGGTGTGGGCCTGGCTGGCCACGCAGCCCGCCGGCGAGGGGCTGGTCGCCGGCTTCGTGCTGGTGGGAGCGATGATGCTGGCCTGCGCCCTCTGGCTGTCGCCGCTGCTGGCGGCCGGGCTTTCCGGCCTGGGCCGGCTCGCCCGGTCACACCCCTTGACCCAGTGGGCGCTGGCCGACCTGCAGCTCCAGCTGCCGCGTCTCTCGCTTGCCCTGATGGCGCTGCTGATCGCGCTCTCCGCCAACCTGGGGGTGGGCAGCATGGTCGGCGGCTTTCGCCTCACCTTCCTCGACTGGCTCGACCAGCGGCTGACCGCCGACCTCTACCTGCGCCCGCCGGCCGGGCAGTTCGACGCGGTACAGACCTGGCTGGACGCGCGCGACGAGGTCGCCGAACTGCTGCCCACCGCCGACGCCGAGTCGACCCTGCTCGCGGTGCAGGCCGGAGGCGAGCGCCAGCGCCTCGCGGTGCCGGTGACGCTGTTCGGCATCACCCCGGGCGCCCGGCTCACCCCGACCTGGCCGCTGCTCGAGACCCGGGCCGGACGGGACGCGGCCTGGACCGCCCTCGAGGCGGGCGAGGCCTTTATCAACGAGCAGCTGGCCCTCGGCCAGGACATCGCCCCCGGGGAGCGGCTGGTGTTGCGCTCGCCGGGCGGCGACCAGCGGGTGACGGTGGCTGCCATCTATCCCGACTACGGCAACCCCCGCGGCGAGGTGCTGCTGGCCACCGCCGCGCTGCGGGAGCGCTTTTCCGCCGCGCCGGGGTCGCTGGGCATCGTGCTCACTGATGCGGGCCCGCCGGGGGAGCGCCGGGTCGAGTCGCTCTCCCGGGCGCTCGCCACCCGCTTCGCGCTGGGCCGCGACGCGCTGCGCGACCAGCGCGAGGTCAAGGCGCTCTCCACCGAGATCTTCGAGCGCACCTTCGCCATCACCCGGGCCCTCAACGCCCTGACCCTGGCCGTGGCGGCCCTGGCCCTGCTCGCCAGCCTGCTGGCCCAAGCCCGAGAGCGCCGCCGCCGGCTGGCGCCGCTGTGGGCGCTGGGCGTGACCCGCGGGCGCCTGGCCAGCATCCAGCTGGCACAGTTGGGCGGGGCGGCGCTGATCACGGGGCTGGCCGCCGTGCCGCTGGGCATCGCCATCACCGTTTGTCTCGTGGCGGTGATCAACGTGGCCGCCTTCGGCTGGCGCCTGCCGCTGCATGTCTTTCCCGGCGAGATCGGGCTGACCCTGGCCACCGCCCTGGGGGTGGCGCTGCTGGCGGCGGCCCTGCCGGCCCTGACCCTGTGGCGCACGCCGCCCCGCACCCTGCTGGCCGAGGAGGAGGCGACATGAGGCGGGCTCTGACCTGGCTGCCAGTGGCCCTGCTGGCGACCGTACTGGCGACAGGGCTGGCGGGCTGCGAGGGGGAGGCGCCCCCTGCCTCCCAGGGCTTCGCGGGGCTGGGCGCCGAGGCCGGCGGCTTCCGGCAGGCCTCACCCGGCACGCAGCTGCGCTTTCCCGAGGACCACGGCCCCCACCCCGACTACCGCCTGGAGTGGTGGTACCTGACCGCCAATCTGGAAGACGAGAGCGGCGAACCGCTGGGCGTGCAGTGGACGCTGTTCCGCCAGGCCCAGCAGCCCCCGGCCGAGCGCCCCGAGACATCTGGCCCCTGGGCCGCCGACCAGCTGTGGATGGCCCATATGGCCGTCTCCCAGGGAGAGACCCACCGGGTGGCCGAACGCTTCGCCCGGGGCGGTTCGCGGGAAAGTGATCCCGTGCGCGACCAGGCGGGTGTCACCGCGGCCCCCTTCCGCGCCTGGCTCGACGACTGGACGCTGACCAGCCGCGTCGACGACAGCGACCTGGATGCCCTGTCACAGCTTGAACTGGCCGCCACGGCCGAGCATGACGGCGCTCCCTTCGGCTACCGGCTGTCGCTGGACGCCGAGGGGCCCCTGGTACGCCACGGCGAGAACGGCTTCAGCCAGAAGTCCGCCGACGGCCAGGGCTCGATCTACTTAAGCCAGCCCTTCTATCGCGTCAGCGGCGAGGTCACCCTGGACGGCGAGCCGCGCTGGGTGACGGGCCGCGCCTGGCTCGACCGCGAGTGGAGCAGCCAGCTGCTCGGCCCCGACCAGGCGGGCTGGGACTGGTTCTCGCTGCACCTGGCCGATGGCCACCGGCTGATGGCCTTCCGCCTGCGCGGCGGCGGCGAGGGCGGCGACTACCTCTCGGGCAGCTGGATCACCCCCGAAGGCGAGACAACGCCCCTGGAAGACGATGCCCTTGCCCTCACCCCCCTGGCCACCTCGACCGTGGCCGGCCGGACGCTGCCCACCCGCTGGCGGCTGCGGCTTCCGGACCATGACCTCGACCTGACGGTCGAAGCACCCCACGCCGATCGCTGGATGGCCACCACGGTGAGCTACTGGGAGGGCGAGGTGAATGTCTTCGACCACGCCAGCGGCGCGCCGCGAGGGCGGGGCTATCTCGAGATGACCGGCTACTGAGACGACTCAACGACGGAGAACCCCAATGCTTCCCAGCCTGTTCATTTCCCATGGTTCACCGATGCTGGCCCTGACCCCGGGGCCGGCCCACGACTTCCTGCGCCGGCTGGGCCATGAGTGGCAACCGAAGGCCATCCTGGTGGTCTCGGCCCACTGGGCCAGCCGCCAGCTGCTGGTCAGCACCAGCGAGCGTCCCGAGACCATCCACGACTTCGGCGGCTTCCCCCGGGCGCTCTTCGAGTGCCAGTACCCCGCCCCAGGCGAACCCGGGCTGGCGATGCGCCTGGCCCGTGAGCTCAACGCCGTCCCCACCGAGCGCGGCCTGGACCACGGCGCCTGGGTACCGCTGTCGCTGATGTACCCCGAGGCCAAGATCCCGGTAGTCTCGCTGTCGCTGCCGGTGGGGTGGACGAACGCCGAGCTGGTGGCCCTGGGCGAGAAGCTGGCCGCGCTGCGCGAAGAGGGCATCCTGGTGGTCGGCTCGGGCAGCCTGACCCACAACCTGGCGGAAATGCAGGCCCTGGAGGCGCCGATGCCGGCCTGGGTCGGCGAGTTCGCCGACTGGGTCCATGCCCGCCTGGAGGCCGATGACCGGGCGGCCCTGCTCGACTGGCAGCGCGCCCCCCAGGCGCGGCGCAACCACCCCACCGCGGAGCACTTTCAGCCGCTGCTGGTGGCCATGGGGGCCGGCGGGCCGGGCAAGCGGCTGCACCACAGCGTGGCGCACGGCGTGCTGGCCATGGACCTCTATGCCTTCGCTTGAGAACCGCGGCGCCAGGTGAATCGCCACGCCGCACATGAACGAGGCCGCCCCATGGGGCGGCCTCGTCGTGTCACTCATCGCGGCAGGATCAGGCGTCGGGGATCTCCAGCGCCTGCTGCACCACCGGCCAGCCCGGCTCGCCGTCGCGCGTGGTGACCCCTTCCAGGAAGGCCTGCACCTTGCCGGGGTTGGAGCGGATCCAGTCCAGCGCCACCGCCTCGGGCTCGCGTTCCTCGTAGCTGAAGCCGAGGATCATTGCGCTCTGGTCATCGGCGCTGAAGCGGATCTGGTCGAGCAGCCGGGTGGCATTGGGGGCGGCCTCGGCGAAGTCGCTGGTCACCAGGGTCTTGACGTCGCTGCTGCCCTGTTCCGGCCCCCACATGTCTTGGGGATCCTCCAGGTACTTCACATCGTATTCGATGTTCATCCAGTGGGGGGTCCAGCCGGCGAAGACGATCCACTCCTCGCGGTTGATCGCCGCGTCCACCGCGCTGAGCATGCCGGGCGTAGAGGTCTCGGAGAGGTGCCAGTCGCCGAGGCCATAGGTGTCTTCCTCCACCGCGCCGTTGAGGATCTCGCTCATGCCGGAGCCGACCTCGATGGAGTAGATGGTGCGCTCGAGCCGGTCGGCGAACGCCTCCTTGTCCAGATCCTCGGCGGAGGTCAGGCCCACCTCATAGACATAGCTCGGTACCGCGAAGCCCAGCCGCGCGCCCTCGACGTTGTTGCCGAGGTCGACGATGAGGCCCTTCTCCATGGTGGTGTCGTACATGCCCTGCTGGCCGGGCAGCCAGGCGGCCAGGAAGGCATCCAGTTCACGCTGAGTGAGGGCCTCGTAGGTAATGGTGGAGCCCAGCTCCTGCTGGCGGGTCTGGTAGCCCAGGGCATCCAGCAGCTGGGCGGCCAGGGCGGTCTTGACGGTCACACCGGGCCAGGCGGGCACGGAGAAGCGCACCTGGGCGGGCTCCTCGGCCAGGGCAGCGGAGCTCCAGGCCAGCGGCACGGCCAGCAGGGCACCGGCCAGGGCAAGGGTCACGGGGCGATCGAGTGCTTTCATCGGGTCTCCTTGGCAGGTCATGCCATGAACAAACATGGCCGTGACCTTATCCCCGGGAGCCGTGAAAGGCAAAGACCGGGACGGCGTGCGCCTGCCTCAGGCCGCCACTTCCTTTATAAGGCATATACATACATTGCGTTCGCCGCCACGCCATCGGCCGCCACCAGCGTGCGACGCGCTTGATATGGCCGAAACGCCTTCTACACTCGTTGTACACCCATGAACCCACACGAGGTAGCCCCATGTCCATCCCGGCCTATCAATTGGGTGACCATGTTTCCCTGAAGCAGATCGCCAATGCCGTCGCCCATGGCCTCACGCCGATCGTCGAGGTCGAATCGATGGATGGCATCTACACGGTGCGCTTCCACCACGCCAACGACGTCTCGGAGCTCTCCGACAACCAGGGCAGGACCCGCACCTTCCTCGGCACCGGCGAGATCCGCGACCTGCTCGGCGGCATCGGCCTGACCCATGGCGTACTGACCTGGGGCGACCAGTGCGGTGACGAGATGATCGGGGTGCCGGGCCACGCCCTCTCGCCGGACGAGCTGCTCGCCAGCGGCACGCGGATCGCCTTTCGCTGAGGTGCTGCCGCGCCCGCCCCCTGACGCCACGCCAGAGAGGGGCAGGGGGCACCGCATCAAATAACATATGTGTATAAAAAATCCTTTTATATAAATATTTCAGACATAAGAGCCCCAAGCGCTAGGATGAAGGGTCATGATTCACGCCCGGAGAGTGCCCATGTCCCGCGTCCCCCGCCTGCTGGCCCCACTGTTGGCCCTGCTGATCACCACCGGCCCGGCCCAGGCCGCCGACACCATCACCCGCCTCGAGGTGGGCTACATGCCGATCCTGCCGGTCGCCCAGCTTTTCGTCATGCAAGGTGAGGGCTGGACCACCGAGGCCGGCCTCGAGCTCGAGCTGACCCGCTTCTCCAGCGGCCCGGCCATGGTCCAGGCCCTGGCCTCCGGCGAGCTCGACGTCATGTACTTCGGCATCGGCCCGGCCATGGTGGCTCGCGCCAATGGCGTGCCGATCAAGGTGCTGGCGGCCAGCATCCGCGAGCAGATCGGCCTAGTCGCCCGCGGCGAGCTGGCGGACACCTTCGCCCGCGTCGAAGATCCCGCCGAGGCCATCGCCCGCTTCACCGAGGCGCAGGGCCGCAAGCCGAAGATCGCCACCTTCCCCCGCGGCTCGGTGCCCGACACCGTGCTGCGCTACTGGCTGGTCGAGCAACTGGGCGTGGGCGAGGAGGCCGTGGAGATCGTCGCCATGGGTGCCGACCGGGTCCAGCAGGCGCTGCTGGCCGGGGCGGTGGATGGCGCCTCGATCCTCGAGCCGATCCTCACCACCGTGCAGGAGCGCGACGACAGCGCCCGGGTCGTGGCCCGCGCCGACGAGATGCTGCCCGGCCAGCCCGGCGCCGTGCTGGCGGCCCGTGAGAAAGTGCTGGAGGCGCACCCCGAGGCCATGCGTAAGCTGATGGCCCTGCATCTGCGCGCCACCGAGGTACTGCGCGAGGAGCCCGAGCGCGCTGCACCCCACGTGCGGGAGTTCGTCGGCAAGCGACTGATCGGGCTCGATACCGTGGAGGCCGCCCTGCGCTCGCCCTCCTCGAACTACCTCGCCGACCCCCATGCCATCCGCGAGGCCACCCGCACCATGCATGACTTCCAGGTCGCCCAGGGCACGCTCAGGAAACGCGTCGACCTGGATGCGCTGTTCGACACCGACCTCTACGATGCGGTGGCCGAGGAGCTCGCGGGATCATGACACCGGTCCTGTCGCGCTATCGCCGCAGCCTGCTCGGCGCCCTGGGCCTGGCCGCCTTCCTGCTGCTCTGGGAACTGGCCCTGCGCAGCGGCCTGCTGCCCGGCAGCCTGGTGCCGCTGCCCTCGACGATTCCCGGCGTCCTGGCCGCCGAGATCGCCGACGGCATCTGGCTCGAGGTGGTGACGGCGAGCCTCGCCCACTACAGCGTGGGCCTGCTGCTGGGCTCGCTGCTGGGCATCACCGTGGGCGTGTCGGCGGCGATGCTGCCCGTGTTCGATGCCCTGCACGCCTGGCTGGCCCGGCTGCTGCGCCCCATTCCGCCGCTGGCCTGGATCCCCTTCGCCATCATCTGGTTCGGCATCAACCCCTCGGCGGCGGCGTTCATAATCAGCATCGGCGTGTTCTGGATCAACTACTTCGCCAGCGTCAGCGCGGTGCGCTCGGTGGACCCGGGCTATGACGAGGTCGCCCGGGCCTTCGGCCAGGGCGGCTTCCTGGCGCGGCTGACCAAGGTCAGCCTGCCGGCAGCGGCCCCGGGTATCCTGGGCGGGCTGCGTGCCGGCCTGGGCCAGGGCTGGATGACGGTGGTGGCCGCCGAGCTGTTCGGCATTCCGGGCATCGGCCAGCGCATGATGGAGGCCTCCAGCCTGCTCGCCACCGACATCGTGGTGGTCTACATGCTGACCATCGCCGGGCTCTATGCGGCCTTCGACTTCCTGTTCATGACGCTGCAGCGCCGGTTGCTCAGGTGGCAGCCATGACCGCTTCCCAGACGACCCTGCCCCCGGTGCTTCGCGCGCGAGGCCTCCGGCTGGGCTTCGACGCCACCTCGGTGCTCGCCGGCGTCGACCTGGACCTGCATCCCCGGGAGTTCGTCGCCGTGGTGGGCGCCTCGGGGGTCGGCAAGTCGACCCTGCTGCGCGCCCTGGCCGGCCTGCTCGCCCCCCAAGGAGGCACGGTCGAGATTCCCGAGGGCCGGGCCCGCGACACCCGGGCCTGGTCGATGGTCTTCCAGTCACCGCGGCTCTTCCCCTGGCGTCGCGTGCGCGCCAACGTGGAACTGGGCCTGGAGGGGCTGGCCCTCTCCCGGGCCGAGCGACGCCGGCGGGCGCTGGAGCCCCTGGCGCTGGTGGGGCTGGAGGAGCTCGCCGAGCGCTGGCCGCATACCCTGTCGGGCGGCCAGCAGCAGCGGGTGGGCATCGCCCGGGCCCTGGCCGTGCGCCCGCGGGTGCTATTCATGGACGAACCCTTCTCGGCGCTGGACGCCATCACCCGGCGCCGCCTCCAGCAGGAGCTGGTCGACCTGCGCCGCCGAACCGAGGCCGCCATCGTCTTCGTCACCCACGACATCGAGGAGGCCGTGCTGCTCGCCGACCGGGTGATGGTGCTGGGTGGCCAGGCAGCGGCCCAGCCGGCAGGCGTGGTAGAAACCCTCGATATCCCGTTGCCGCTGGACGACCGCCGCGATCACCCGGGCTTCGCCGACTGCCTGCAAGCCGTCGAGCGCCATATCGGGGGCGCCCACTGACGTCCCGCCCCCTCACTCCCGACATCCGCCGCCCTCACCCCCCGAAAACCAGGAGGCCCCATGGCCGCGCTGCGCGTCCTGCTGCATGCCCCCACCGCCGAGGCCCTCGCCCGGGCTCGGCGCAACGCCCGCAACCTGGGCAAGGCCCGTCCCGATGCCGAGGTGCTGATCCTGGCCAACGCGGGGGCGGTGGCCGCGGCCCTGGCGACCCCCGACGAGACCGACCCCCTGCTGCGGCTGTGCCGCAACTCCCTGGCCGCTCAGGGGCTCGACAACAGCGCAGGCCTCGCGGAGGTCGAAGCGGCGGTTGTCACCCTGGCCGAGCGGCAAGCCGAGGGCTGGGCCTATATCCGCGCCTGAGCGGCGGGGCCGAGGAGTCTGCCGTTCCCTTAAGCAGGCGTTAAGTTGCCGGGGCCAGAGTATCGGGGAAACGTCATGGAGACGCCCCGATGCCACCCCCCGATCCCGTTCACTCCCCCGCCCCCTGTCGACCGCCCCCGGCGGCCCTGCCGGCCGTCATGGCCGGCGCGCCCCCGCTCGAGTGGCGGGAGGGCGGCGGGTGGCATGAACGCCGCCGCCTGGAACGCCTGGTGCGCCGCTGCTTCGCCATCGAACATGGCGCCCGCATCACCCACTTCCTGCCGCGCCTCTTTGGGCTCTGGCAGGGGCGGATCCCGTTGGCGGCGATCGGCGTGGGCCTGGCCAGCGAGGGGTCGCTTTTCCAGGAGCATTACCTGGACAGTTCCGCCGAGCATTTCCTCTCGCGGCGCCTCGGCCGTCCGGTAGCCCGCGAGGCGATCGCCGAGATCGGCAACCTGGCGAGCCTGCGCCGCGGCCTGCAGCGTCGCCTCTTCGTGCAGCTGATCGACCAACTGGTCGCCGAGGGGCTCGACTGGGTGATGTTCACCGCGACCCCGACGGTGGCCAACGGCATCCAGCGGCTGGGCATCGAGCTGCATCCCCTCCAGCTCGCCGACCCGGCGCGGCTGGGCGAGGAGCAGGCATGCTGGGGCCGCTACTACGAGCACCATCCCCGGGTCATGGCCGGCGACCTGCGCCTGGCCCACGGCGTACTCACCGAGCGCCGCCTGCTTGACCCGAGGCGCACACAGGAGGCCGGCCATGTCCCGCTGCGCTGAGGCTTTCCTCGCACGGCTGGCCCGCCACGCCGCCGAGCGCCCCGAGCGACCGGCCCTGGACGACGGCCACCGCCGGCTGAGCTACGGCGAGCTGGCCGCCGCCCTGGATGACCGCTGTCGACGCCTCGCCCAAAGCGGCGCCCGCCGGGTGGCGCTGGCGCTGGACAACGGCCTGGAGTGGGCGCTGTGGGACCTGGCCCTGCTGCGGGACGCGCGGGTCGCGGTGCCGGTGCCCGCCTTCTTCAGCGACGCCCAGCGTCGTCACCTGGTGGCGAGCGCCGGCCTGGACGCCTGGCTCGGCCCTGGCGGCGAGGCGCTCGGCTTCTGTGCCACGCCGGACCCGGCCATCGCCACCCGGCGGGTGGCATCGCCCCCGGCCCTGCATGCCGGGACCACCCGCATCACCTTCACCTCCGGGACCAGCGGCACCCCCAAGGGCGTCTGCCTCGACGGCCGCGCCCCGCTGACGGTGGCCGAGAGCCTCGCCGCCGTGGTCGAACCGCTCGGTATCGAACGCCACCTGGCGATGCTGCCGCTGGCGACCCTGCTCGAGAACATCGGCGGCCTCTACGTCCCGCTGTGGCTGGGCGCCACCGCCTGCCTGCCCCCGGTCGCCGAACTGGGCTGGCAGGGCGCCAGTGGCTTCGATCCCCGCCGGGCCCTGGCGGCCATCGAGGCCTTCCGCCCCCACAGCCTGATCCTGGTGCCCCAGCTGCTCCAGGCCCTGGTGGCGGCCAGCCCCGAGGCCCCGGACAGCCTGCGCTTCGTCGCCTTGGGCGGCGCCCGGGTGGCGGCGGCGCTGCTCGCCAAGGCGCAGGCCGGCGGCTGGCCGGTCTTCGAGGGCTATGGGCTCTCGGAATGCGCCTCGGTGGTCTGCCTCAACCGTCCCGGCGAGGCCACCCGTGGCGTGGGCCGACCGCTGCCCCATGCCGAGGTACGCCTCGACGATAGCGGCGAGGTGCAGGTCCGAGGGGCCACCATGCTCGGCTACCTGGGCGAGCCGGCCGCCGGCGACTGGCACCAAAGCGGCGACCTGGGCCACTGGCAGGGCGAGGCCCTGGCGCTCGACGGCCGCCGCCGGGAGGTCTTCATCACCGCCTACGGCCGCAACGTCGACCCCCAGTGGGTCGAGGGCGAACTCTGCGCCCAGGACGCCATCGCCCAGGCGCTGGTCTTCGGCGAGGCCCTGCCCGCTAATCGGGCGCTGGTCGTGCCCGCCGCACCTGGGCTCGACGATGCCCGGTTGGCCACGGCGATCGCCGCCGCCAATGCCGGCCTTCCCGACTATGCCCGGGTGCAGGCGTGGCGCCGCGCCACGCCCTTCACCCTGCAGAACCAGCAGCTGACGGGCAACGGCCGCCTGCGCCGCGACGCCATCCATGAACGCTACCGCGACTGGTTGCTGGCGCCGCCCACTGCCGCCACCGACAACCCCCTTCCCACGGAGGAGTGACCCATGACCCCCTATCAGCAACTCCAGGCCGCCACCCACGCCGAGCGCGACTGGCTGCTGGCCGCGCCGATGCTGACCCGCGCCCTGAGCGGCGAGGTGAGCCGCGACGAGTACCTGGCCTTCCTCGGCCAGGCCTACCACCATGTGCGCTTCACGGTGCCACTGATGATGGCCTGCGGGGCGCGCCTGCCCGACCGCCTCGGCTGGCTGCGCAGCGCCCTGGTGGAGTACATCGAGGAGGAGCATGGCCACGAGCAATGGATCCTCGATGACATCCGCGCCACCGGTGGCGATCCCGAAGCGGCGGCCGCCGCCGAGCCCGACCCCGCCACGCGGCTGATGGTCTCGCATGTCCGCGACGTGATCGAACACGGCAACCCGGTGGGTTTCTTCGGCATGGTGCAGGTGCTCGAGGGCACCAGCACGGCGCTGGCCACCCAGGCCGCCGAGGGACTCCAGGCGAGCCTCGGGCTGCCGGACGACGCGGTACGCTACCTGACTTCCCACGGCAGCCTGGACATCGGCCACCTGGCCTTCTTCGAGGGGCTGGTGAACCGCCTGGAGGGCGACGACCTGGCGGCGGTGATCGACACCGCACGGATGGTCTATCGGCTCTATGGCGCCATGTTCCGCAGCATCGTGGCCCGCTGCGACGGTGGCAGCGCCACTCGGGAGCTCTCCGATGCGCTGGTCTGACAGGGTGTTTCGCCGCGTCAGCCTGCCCGAGGGGGGCTGGCCCGCCCAGCGGATCCTGATCACCGGCGCCAGCGGCGGCATCGGCCAGGCGCTGGTCGACGAGCTCACCGCCGCCGGGGCACGGCTGCTGATCACCGGGCGCCGCGACGAGGCCCTCGAGGCCCTGGTCGCGCGCCATCCGGGCCAGGTGACGGCCATGACCGCCGACCTGACCCGCGCCGAGGACCGTAACCGGCTGGTGATGGCAAGCCGCGAGGCCGGTTGCAACATGCTGGTCAACGCCGCCGGGGTGAACCGCGTGGGGCTGTTCGAGTCCTGCAGCGACGAGGAGATCGAGGCGCTGGTCACCCTCAACCTCACTGCCACCCTGCAGCTGACCCGGGCGCTGCTGCCGCAGCTGCTCGCCGCCGAGCACGGCTGGGTGGTCAACCTGGGCTCGACCTTCGGCACCATCGGCTACCCTGGGCAGGTCGGATACTGCGCTACCAAGTTCGCCCTGCGCGGCTTCAGCCAGGCCCTGCGCCGGGAGCTCGCCGATACCCGCGTGCGGGTGCTGCATGTCTCCCCCCGGGCCACCCGTACCGCCATGAACGCACCCGAGGTGGAGGCGATGAACCAGGCGCTCGGCAACGCCATGGACACCCCGGCGCGGGTCGCCTCGGCGGTACGCCGCGCCATCGAGCATGGCCGCGAGGAAACCCAGCTGGGTGGCCCCGAGCAGCTCTTCACCCGCCTCAACAGCCTGCTGCCGCGCCTGGTCGACCAGGCCCTGCTGCGCCAGCTGCCGGTGATCCGCCGCTTCCTTGCCCCGGCAGGCGAGACTGGCCCCGACGCAAGCGAGACGCGACATCTGCCATGATCGGCCACGGCCGCAGCAGGCGCGCTCGCCTCGTGGGGCTCGACAGGCTCTGCGGGTGAGGCGACCATCGGCATGAACGGGGCCACTATCGGCCCCTTGGAGGAGTGACCCCCACCCCATGCGCATCCTGCTGGTAGAGGACGACCCCAGCCTGGCGGCGGGCATCCGCCTGGCGCTCAAGCCGGAACACTACACCGTGGACCTGTTGACCGATGGCCGGCAGGCCTTGGCTGCCCTCGAGAGCAACGAGCCCTTCGATGCGGTGATCCTCGATCTGGGCCTTCCCGGGCTCGACGGCATGCAGGTGCTGGAGGCGACACGCCGCCGGGGCAACCGCGTGCCGGTGCTGGTGCTGACCGCCCGGGACGGCATCGACGACCGCATCGCCGGCCTGGATGCCGGTGCTGACGACTACCTGGTCAAGCCCTTCCAGGTCGCGGAGCTGAAGGCCCGCCTGCGGGCCCTGCTGCGCCGCAGCCAGCGGCAGGCCAGCAGCGTGCTGGAGGCCCGCGGCATCCGCCTCGATCCCGCCACCCACAGCGTCAGCTACCACGGCGAGCCGGTGTCGCTGTCGCGGCGCGAGTTCACCCTGCTCCAGGAGTTCCTCGCCCACCCCGGCCGGGTATTCACTCGCGACACCCTGACCCGGCTGGTCTATGGCTGGGAAGAAGAGGTGGAGAGCAACGCCATCGAGGTGCATGTGCACCACCTGCGGCGCAAGTTCTTCCCCGAGCTGATTCGTACCCTGCGCGGCATCGGCTATGTGCTCGACAGCCCCGCGCCGGACAGGACGGGCTGATGTCGATCCGTCGCCGCACCCTCGGCGTGGTGCTGCTGGTCTTCGGCCTGAGCATGCTGGTCATCGGCCTGACCAGCTACCGCGATGCCGCCCACGAGGTGGAGGAGCTGTTCGATGCCAAGCTGGCCCAGAATGCCCGCCTGCTCGAGGGCCTGATGCGCGCTCCGCTGGCGAGCGAGCAGCGCGAGGCCCTGCTGGAAAGCCTGAAAGCCTCCCTGCAGCGCGTGGAACAGGCCGACCAGCAGATCGCCGGCCACCGCTACGAGAGCAAGCTGGCCTTCCAGCTGTGGGAAGGCGACCAGTTGCTGCTGCGCTCGGACAGCGCCCCGCCGGCACCACTCACAGCACTGAGCGAGGGTTACGAGGACACTCGGCTGGCCGGCCGCACCTGGCGGGTCTATGCGCTGAGCACGCCTCGATCCCCGCTGCGCGTGGTGGTGGGGGAGCGCGGCGATGTGCGCGGCGAGCTGGTGACACTGATCGCCCTGCGCACCCTGATGCCAGACCTGCTGGGGCTGCCGGTGCTGGCCTTCCTGCTGTGGTGGGCGACCGGCTGGGGGCTGCGGCCGCTGTCGCGGATGGCCGAACAGATCCGCCGTCGCGATCCCCACACCCTGCAGCCCTTGATCCTCCACCCGCTGCCGCGGGAGCTGGAGACCATCGCCGGCGCCCTGAACCGCCTGCTCGAGCGCATCCGCGCGCTGCGGGTGCGCGAGAAGCGCTTCATCGCCGACGCCGCCCACGAGCTGCGCACGCCGCTGGCGGTGCTCGACCTGCACGCCCAGAACGCCCTGGCCGCCGAGGACCCGGCGGATCGCCGCGAGGCGCTGGGCAAGCTGCGCGATGGCGTGGCCCGGAGCACTCGCCTGGTCACCCAGCTGCTCGCCCTGGCCCGCCTGGACCCGGAGGAGGAGTCGCCGCTGGCCGGCAAGCCCGCCGACCTGCTGGTCGAGGTGCGCGAGGCGCTGGCCAAGCTCTCGCCACTGGCCGCCGAGCGCGGCATCGAGTTACAGCTGGAGGCCGACGAGGCCACCGACTGGAGGCTGTCGGTCGAGCCCGGGGCCATCGATACGCTGATCCAGAACCTGGCCGGCAATGCTCTGCAGCACTCCCCCCAGGGGGGCACCGTCACGGTGGGGCTGGCGGCCGGCGACCACGCCCTGTCGCTGACGATCGACGATCAGGGGACCGGCATCCCGCCTGACCAGCGCCTCGAGGTCCTCGAGCGCTTCCACCGGGCCGGGCCGGGCGCCGGCGCCGGCCTGGGACTCTCCATCGTCGACCGGCTGCTGCAGCGCCACGCCGGCCGCCTGCGACTCGACGACGCCCCGGACGGCGGGCTCAGGGTGGAGGTCGTGCTGCCGCGCACGCACCGGGCAGCGTGACCGCCATTCCGCCATAAGGCGGCGTTAAGCTGGCCGGGCCAGTATGGCATCTCCGCTTCTCGATACGGCGATGCCATGCCCGACCTGACACCCCTGGCGACGATGCGCTCCGGCGCAGTGCCGAGGTTTCCCGTTTCCCTCCCCTACCGCCTGGCCCTGGCCTGGTGCGGCTTTCTCGCCCTGATGCTGGTGATATACGGGCTGGGGCTGGACTTCACGCTCGCCGATGTTCTCTACCGCTGGCAGGGCGGCGAGTGGGCCCTGCAGGATCATGTGTTGCTGCAGGACTGGCTGCACCAAGGCGGCCGGACGCTCAGCCAGTGGATGGGAGCCGGGGTCATTGTTGCCCTGCTCGCCAGCCTGCTGCCGACCCCGCTGCGCCGCTGGCGGCGAGCGCTGCTGTTCCTGTTCCTGGCCGTGGCGACCTCGACACTCAGTATCTCGATCCTCAAGCAGCTGGTGAGCATGGAGTGCCCCTGGGACCTGGCCCGCTATGGCGGCGACTGGCCCTTCGTCGGCCTGCTGGCATGGCGGCCAAGCGGGATGCCGGACACCGCCTGCTTTCCCGCTGGCCACGCCAGTGCCGGCTATGCCTGGCTGGCGCTCTACTTCTTCCTGGCCGCCACCTGGCCTCGCTGGCGCTGGCTGGGGCTGGCCACCGGCCTGGGGCTGGGGCTCGCCTTCGGCATCGCCCAGCAGCTGCGGGGCGCCCACTTCCTGTCCCATGATCTCTGGACGCTGATGCTCTGCTGGACGATCAGCACGCTGCTGGCAAGCTGGTTGCTGCCGGCATGGCATCTCCCGCAACGTCGCCTGACCCTGCCGCCCAACACTGACGAGACATCCCCCGATGCCTGATGCGATTTCCCTCACGCGCCTGGGGCGGGCCATCCCCCCCTCGCGACTGCCGGCCCTGTCCCCTCAGGCGCTCACCCTGCTGGCCAGCCTGGCCTTCACGCTGCTCTACAACCAGCGGTTCTGGTCCGCGGTGATCGACGCTGCGCCCCCCGGCGGCCTCGCCGACTGGGGACGACTGGCCGGCTATGGCGTGGCCATGACCGCGCTGCACTTCGTGGTCTTTCTGCCACTGGTCAACCGCATCAGCGTCAAGCCGCTGTTGTCCTTGCTGGTGGTGTTGGCGGCATCAATCAGCTACTTCACCGGCCACTACGGGGCCTACTTCGATACCCACATGATCGACAACGTGCTGCAGACCGATACCCGCGAGGCGGGCGAGCTGCTGACCCCGGGGCTGGCGCTCTACCTGCTGCTCTTCGCCGGGCTGCCGATGCTGGTGATATGGCGCTGGCCGCTGCGACGGCGCAGCTGGCCGCGGGGGCTGGGCATATCGCTGCTGTGGCTGGCCGGTGGCATAGCCGTGCTGGTGGTGTCGCTGCTGTTCTCCTTCCAGAGCCTGTCCTCGCTGATGCGCAATCATCACGAGTTGCGTTATCTGATCACGCCGGGCAACGCCATCGTCTCGACCAGTCAGGTCATGGCGGCCGAGGACCCGCTGCCGGACGAGCGCCTGCCCATCGGCGAGGATGCCGTTCGCCAGGCCAGTGCCACCGGCACCCCGCGCTTGCTGGTGCTGGTGGTCGGCGAGACCGTGCGTGCCGCCGACTGGGGGCTATCCGGCTACTCGCGCCAGACGACGCCACGCCTGGCGGGCCGTGACCTCATCAACTTCACCGACGTGGCAAGCTGCGGCACCAACACCGCCGTCTCGCTACCTTGCATGTTCGCGCCCATCGGCAAGGCCGACTACGACGAACGCTACATCAGGAGCCACGAGTCGCTGCTGGACGTGCTGCAGCGGGCAGGCTACCGGGTGGAGTGGATCGACAACCAGTCGGGCTGCAAGGGGGTCTGCGACGGGGTGGAGCACTTTTCGCCGGACCCGCAGGCCTATCCGGCGCTGTGCGACGGGCATGACTGCCGGGACGGCGTGCTGACCGAGGAGCTCTCCCGGCGCATCGGCTCGATACGCGAAGATACGGTGATCGTGCTGCACACCCTCGGCAATCATGGCCCCAGCTACTTCCAGCGCTATCCCGAAGCCTTCCGGGCCTTCACCCCCACCTGTGATACCTCGGACCTGGCCCAGTGCTCCCGGGAGTCGATCGTCAACAGCTACGACAATGCGATCCTCTATACCGACAGCGTGCTGGATGACCTCATCGGCGTGCTGGAGCAGCAGCCGTCTCTGGCCACGGCGATGCTGTATGTCTCCGACCATGGCGAATCCCTGGGCGAGAACGGCATCTACCTGCACGGCCTGCCCTACGCCATCGCCCCGGATGAGCAGACTCGGGTGCCGATGACCTGGTGGTCATCCCGGGCATTCGACCAGGCCGCCGGGCTCGAGCGCGACTGCCTGGCCAGCCGGGCCGACCAGCCACTGAGTCACGGCCATCTCTTTCATAGCCTGCTCGGCGTGCTGGGCGTCGAGAGCAGCATCCGTGACCCGAACATGGACATCAGCCAGGCGTGTCGCTCCCCCATGGCCGCTGCCACCTGACGTCCTCCCGGCCGGGGCGAGCCCTCACTCCCGCCCCGGTGCGTCCTTGGTGGCCAGGTCGGGGCGCGACTCGTACTCCACGCCATGGTCACGCAGGTAGTCGCGGATCAGCTGTCGCACCACCTGGGAAGGAGTCAGGTCCTGGGCCGCACACAGCTGCTCGAAGGCCCGCTTCTTGTGCGGGTCGATCAGCAGAGTCAGGCGTGCCGTCTTCTTCTCCATCGCGATTCTCCGTCAGTATTATCATCAAATGTTAATGTCCGCGGCCAGCCTGGGCAATGCCGGTGATACATTTGTCGAAAATACTAACGACATGTTAATATTATTCACATAGTCAACCGGCACGAACCCCACCGGGCGTGTGGCTACCGGCCCATCCACGCGACCAGTTAGCCCAGGGAGGACCCCGCGAATGGCACGCCACCGACCGTCCCCACCCCTTCCCAGCATTGCCACCGGCCTGCGCGCGGCCTGGCGAGACGGCTACGGCCTGGACGACCTGCGCCGCGACATCCTCGCCGGGCTGACCATCGGCACCGTGGCGGTGCCGCTCTCCATGGCACTGGCCATCGCCACCGGCGTGCCTCCCCAGCACGGGCTCTACACGGCGATCGTCGCCGGCGCCATCATCGCGCTGACCGGCGGTTCACGCTTCAATGTCTCGGGGCCGACGGCGGCCTTCGTCGTCATCCTCTTCCCCATCGTCCAGCAGTACGGCCTGGGCGGCCTGCTGATCGCCTCGATGATGGCCGGCGTGATCCTGGTGGCGCTGGGCATCGCCGGCATGGGGCGCCTCATCCAGTACGTGCCCTATCCGGTGGTGTTGGGCTTCACGGCGGGGATCGCAGTGGTGATCGCGGTGCTGCAGGTGCCCGACTTCCTGGGGCTCGAGGTCGGACAGCTGGGCGAGCACTTCGTCGAGAATCTAGGACGGATCGCCGCCTCGCTACCGAGCCTGGATCCGCTCGAGCTGGGGGTGGGGGCCTTTTCCCTGGGCGTCATGCTGCTCTGGCCGCGCCTGCATGTGCCGATTCCGGCACCCCTGATCGGACTGATAGTGGGTGCGCTGTCCGCCTATACGATCAATCATGGCATCGGCGACCCGAGCACGGGGAACCTGGTGGAGACCATCGCCTCGCGCTTCACCTGGGAGGCCCATGGCGAGACGGGCAGCGGCATCCCCCCGATCGCGCCGAGTTTCGTGGCCCCCTGGCGGCTGCCCGGCGCGGATGGCGAACCCCTGGCACTGAACTTCGAACTGATTCGCGCCCTGCTGGGTCCCGCCTTCGCCATCGCCATACTGGGGGCGATCGAGTCACTGCTGTGCGCGGTGGTATCGGATGGTTTGACCCGGACCCGCCATGACCCCAACGCCGAGCTGATCGGCCAGGGGCTGGGCAATATCGTCGCACCGCTGTTCGGCGGCATCACCGCCACGGCCGCCATCGCCCGGACCGCCACCAACATCCGCAGCGGCGCCCGTTCGCCGATCGCAGCGGTGGTGCATGCGCTGGTGGTGCTGCTGGCGGTGGTCGCCCTGGCGGGCCTGCTGGGGCTGGTGCCGATGGCCGCGCTGGCGGCGCTGCTGTTCATCATCGCCTGGAACATGGGTGAGGCCCGCCACTTCCTGCACACCCTGCGCTCGGCCCCGCCGGGCGACGTGGCCATCCTGGTGACCTGCTTCACCCTGACCGTGTTCTTCGACATGGTGCTGGCGGTGGCCGTGGGCATCGGGCTGGCCGCCGCCCTGTTCATCCGGCGCATGTCGCTGCTGACCCAGACGCAACGGGTCGACGCCGGATCCCATGCCAGCATCGGCGAGCTGCCTGGCGAGGTCGCCCTCTACGACATCGATGGCCCGCTGTTCTTCGGCGCCGCCGAGAAGGCACTCACCTCGCTGCACCTGGTGGACCCGAAGGTGCGGGTCGTCATCCTCGACATGCATGACGTACCGAGCATGGATGGCACCGCCATCGTGGCCCTCAAGACCCTGATCGACGAGATGCGCCGCCAGGGAGTCGCCCTGGTGCTGGTCGGCCTGCCGACGCGGATCCTCGTCAAGCTGCGCCGCGCCGGCATCCGCCGCACGGCCGGCCGGCTGACCTGGTGCCGAGAGCTGGCACAGGCCCGAAGGGTAGCCCTGCGCTGGCTCGCCGGAGAAGAGGCGCGCCGGCGGGCACACAACTAACGCCGACTCGTCTTGGCGACCCTGGCCCGGCCTTTACAGCCAGGGAGCGTGCAGGGATAGTGGGGACTGACGACAGGGCCGCCCCGTCTCCCCGGCGGCCAGGGCGGCGGCCTCCATGGCCTCGACCCAGTGGGGTGAGAGGGTGCCGATATTGATCGTCAGGGCGCCGGCCAGCGCGGTGAACTCGGCGGCTTCCTCGATACGAAAAAGCAAACCGAACACGCGGCGGATGGGTTGGGCGAAGGCCGTGGCCGTATATTGCATGCGCGGATTGGGTGGCGCGAACCCGCAGTCCCACGCGTCGCAGGGCCGCACCGCGGCGCACCGCGGCGCACCGCGCCGCGGCGCCATGCCCAGCCGGCCACGAGGGCCAGAACCGCCAGCAGAACTACCACCAACGGCGCGCTGTAGCTGGCCGTCTCCGGTGCCATTGGGGTGAGAGCCACAGCCAGCCGCCACCGGTCGCCTGCGGCAGCCCCTGTCCGAGGAGCTGCTCGGGGACGGCCTGCAACATGGCCACTACGACGGTGGGAAGCACACCGAAGAGCAGGCACAGCGCGGCCAGCACGGCCTGGCCGGCGCGCATGCCCAAGGGCACCCGACAGGCGCGGCGCACATGGCGGCTACGGGCACGGCCCAGGAAGGCCACACCGTATACCTTCACGAAGCAGGCCGCGGCCAGCGCCCCGGTGAGCGCCAGTACCGCCGCCGCCATGGGCACCAGGCTGCGCAGCACGCCGCTGTCCAGCTGCCAGGCCTGCAGGGCGGACTGGAAGGTCAGCCACTCAGAGACGAAGCCGTTGAACGGCGGCAGCGCCGAGATGGAGATGCAGCCGACCAGGAAGATCAGGCCGGTCCACGGCATGCGCCGCAGCAGCCCGCCCATCTGCTCCAGGTCGCGCTCGTGGGCGCTGTGCAGCACCGCGCCGGCGCCGAGGAACAGCAGGCCCTTGAACAGGGCATGGTTGACGGTGTGGTACAGGGCGGCCACGAGGGCGAGGACCCCCGGGACCGGATGGCCCGTCGTGGCCAGGAAAAGCAGGGCCAGCCCGAGCCCGATGAAGATGATGCCGATGTTCTCCACCGAATGATAGGCCAGCAGGCGCTTGAGGTCGTGCTGCATGAGGGCATAGAGGACCCCCATCAGGGCCGAGATGCTGCCCACGGCGAGCACGGCCACGCCCCACTGCCAGTGGACGGTCCCGATGAGGTCGAAAAAGAAGCGGATGAAGCCGTAGACCGCCACCTTGAGCATCACGCCCGACATCAGCGCCGAGATATGCGATGGGGCCACCGGATGGGCCTCGGGGAGCCATGAGCAGGTAGAGGAAGGCGGCGCGGCGGTTGGCGCCGTGCTCGTGGTGGAAGGCGACCAGGAGATAGGAGGACAGCGACATCACCTCCCAGGCCACCATGAACCCGAAGGCGTCGTCGGCGGCGACGGCGAGCACCCGTGCCTCCAGGAAGTCGAAGCGCCCCTCCGTGATTGCCTCAGCGAGCACATGATTGAGCACATCCTCGATGACGGCACGCTGCTGGCCAATCGGTACGCTCCGGCTGAGTACCCGCGCGGCCGTCGGGCAGAAGGGCGTGCAACCGCATAGAGGACTCCCATTCGCGGCGGCGAGACGGTGCGTTACCGTAGCACCGCGCGGCCGCCGAGGGTTTGCGCAGGCTCAAAGGTAGGGCGGCGGCACCGCGCTAGTCCTGCCCTGTTCCCACATCTCGGGCTGAACAAACGCGTAGTGGCTGGCTACTGTGCTCGGCATGCGGGCACAGAGCCAGATCAAACGCTCGTTGAGCGAGCCCGCAGGCGTCGCCCGGGCGCAGGCGCTGATGCGCGAAGCGCCCGAGGCGCATCGCACGGCGCTCGCGGGATCGGCTCTGCGGGAGTTCGGGTTCGTCGACAGCTGTGGCCGCGCGCACGGCGCCAGGGCCATGGCGCGAGCGAAGATAGGCGCCAGAGCGCGCGCATCAAGCGGCTCTATGTCACCGGCGCCCAACAGGCCCGGCTCGCGCGTGGCGAGCTGGAGATCGCGCGCACCCGCGGGCGCTACCGGCTGATCCCCGCGGAGGTCGCCGACCGGGTCGAGCCCATGGCGCCGTTTCTGATCGCCTTCCGCGGCGGCGCCGCCGAGGGCGAGGACGATCCCGCTTATGCGGAGCACCCCGTCCCGGACGACCTCATGTGGTAGGGCGAACCGGGCGCGCCGGCGCGGGCATTGACCCCGTGGGCACCATGGCGGTGTCCCGGGCCAGGCACGGCCCCGGGATCAACAACCCCCTGGGCTGGCGGCGCCGGGCTGCGAGGACGGCCCGACGGCATGACGGAGGCAGGACATGAACGCACTGATCTGGCTCGCCGTCGCGATCACCAGCGAGGTGATCGCGACCACCGCACTCAAGGCCTCCGAGGGCTTCTCCCGCCCGGGCCCGTCGGTAATCGTCTTCGGCGAGACGTTCCCGCTCGCCAAGGCCGGCGGGATCGCGCTGATCGTTGCGGGCGTGGTGATGCTGAACCTGCCGGCGGCGAGGGGCTGACCCGCAATACAGCCCCCCGCCGCGACAGCCCGGCCGCCCACTACCCGCAAAGCGGGCGGCCGACCCGGGCCCGCGGTCAGGCCCTGTGTTTGCGGCCGGTCACCATCGCGCGCACCAGGTTCTCGCGATGGAGCCGGCTTGAGACGATCACGCCCGCGATATGCAGGAATACGAGAAAGAGCGTCGCATTGGTCGACACCTCGTGGACCTCCTCCCAGAACTCCTCGCCGCCTTCGCCGCCTTCGCCGCGCTCGCCGGCCTCACCGTACTCGCCTTCCTCCGCGCGGGCTGTGGCGATGACCGCCCCACCGTTGCTACCGGCCGCCGCGGTAAACACACCGCCCTCGGCCGTGTCGAGCATCACGCCGCTCAACGTCACGACGAACAGGCCCACGAGCAGGGCGATGATCATCCAGCCACCGGCCGGATTGTGGCCGAGGTAGTGGCGCGGCTTCCCGGACACCAGCCCACGCAGGTAGGCGAAGACCTCCCCCGGCGGCCGCACGAAGTCCGCGAAACGCGCATACCTTGAGCCCACCACCCCCCAGATCACGCGCACGACGATCAGCGCCAGCACGATGTACCCGGCGTAGATGTGAACCATGCTCTCCTCCTCGGCGGAGAAATACGCGACAGTGAAGGCCACCACCAGCGACCAGTGAAAAAGCCGCACCACCGGATCCCACACCTGCACCATCTTTCCGGCGCGGGCGTCACCTTTCTCTTCTTCCGTACTCATACACCCTCCTTTATCGGAACGGGCCGACGCCCTGTCCGCTCATAAGTATGAGGGCACCGCGCGCGGTACCCCGGCGCCTCTCACCTGTCGTCGCCATCCCGGCGCTCTCCATGCCCACGGCGTTCCCCATGCTCGCCGTAGGTACCCCGGCGATCATCATCGTACCAGCCACGACCAATTTCGTTGCGCTCGATGCGGCCGTCGCCGTTACGGTCCATCCACATCAGCCGGCGCTCCATCGGGTAGGCGAACTCGTCCTGGCTGACGCTACCGTCGCCGTTGCTGTCGAGCCTCTGCATGCGGCGCTCGGCACGCATGCGCATCATCAGCGCCTGCATCTCCCGGACCTCGAGCTGGCCGTCGCCGTTGACGTCCGCCTCGGAGAAGCGGCCCGCCTGGCGATCCTTGAGGTCCTGGACACTCATGGGCAGGTCGTCCGGGGTGACCCCCGACATCATGGGCCCGCCGTAGCCCCCACGCCGCTCCGGGCTGGCGTTGGCGACGCCGGCCACAACGACCGTGAGAACGGTGGCACCGATCAAGAGCTTGCCTTTGTGCATAGGTCTTCTCCCATAATGGCTGTTGTGATTACCGCGAAGATTGCGGCCGCGGCGGACCGCCACATCTCACCCGATTGTAGCCATGGGCAATGGCGGGAATATGCGCCAATCGGGGAGAAAGTGTGAACATCACCACGGTCTTACGGCGACGTTGCGCCGGTGTGGCCGTTCCGGGCCCGCGGGGGAGAACAGCTCGCCGACCCCGAGCGTAGTAACCCCGTCGGAGCCGCGGTCACGGATCAGGAACAGGGCATTCAGTCCTATTGCCTCGGCGAGAACGCGGCCACGCTCGGCCCCCAGGACCATGAGCGCGGTTGCCCACGCATCCGCCTCGACACAGCGCCGGGCGAGGACGGTCACCGACGCGGGGGAGGCCGCGAGCGGGGCACCACACCCCGGGTCCATTGTGTGGGACAGCCGTCGCCCCTGGGCTTCGACCCAGTGCCGATAATCGCCGGATGTGGCAACGGCCGCGTCCTGGAGCGTCAGGATGGAGTGCGGTGCACGGGCCGCCGAGTCCGGCGCCTCGACGGCGATGCGCCATGCCTCACCGTCGCCGCGCAGGCCCATGGCGCGCATTTCCCCGTCGATACCGACCAGCGCGTCACGGATGCCAAAGCCGGCGAGCACCTCGGCGAGCCGGTCGACACCATAGCCCTTGGCGATGCCATTGAGGTCGAGGGTGATCGGGGCGCGCTTGATCACGCTGCCTTCCTCCAGGGTGAGCACCTCGTGGGCCGGCCGCCGGGGTGCCGCGAGTGCGGTACGGATTCGCTCACCGGACCCCCCACCCGGCCCAAACCCCCAGGCGGTTACCGCGTCGCCCATGCCGATATCGAAGGCCCCGCCCGAAGCGCGCCCGACTTCAAGGCCGAGTGCCAGTACCTGCCGCAGGCGCGCGGGTAGCGCAATGCGCTGATTCACAGGCGCGTCGTTAAGCCGCATGAGGTCACTGTCGGGGTTCCAGGTCGACATCTGCCCGTCCACCTCGTCCACGGCCGCCTGCAGTGCGACCCGCAAGCGGGACGGATCGAACCCCGGCGCCGCCAGGAAGGTCGCCTGCCAGCGCGTGCCCATGGTCGGGCCGTTGAGCGCGTGGCGCACGGGTTCAGTAGATGTCTTCGACATAGCGCCCTTCCTCTTTCAGTACGGCCGGTGTCAAGCCTGTTGGGGCGAGGATCTCCTCCAGGGCCTCGGACACCCCCCTCGCCATACCCTGTCCGCCGCAGACCACGACACGCGCGCCGCTGCGGATGGCCTCCGCAACCGGCGTAGCCTCCGCGCGCAGCGCGTCCTGCGCGTAAGGGGGGCCTGCCGCACGCGAGGTTGCGGTGGTGAGACGCTCAAGCCGTCCCTGCGCCCGCCACTCGATCAACTCCCTGTCGTAGAGGAAATCGCTGTCCGGGTGACGCATGCCGAAGAACAGATGCACCGGGCGGCGCCCGGTGTTGTCGCGGATGAACCCCGCAAGCGGCCCCACGCCCGTGCCCGCGCCGATCAGGATCAGCGGTGCATGGCCCGAACCCGGTTTGAAGTCGGGGTGACGGCGCAGAAACGCACGCACCGTCTGACCCGGTTCGAGCCCCACGAGCTGACCGGAACACAGCCCGCCGGGGTGCTTTCGGACCACGATCTCGATGAAGCCGTCACGGCGCCCCGAGGCCAGCGAGTACAGGCGCGGCAGCTCCGAGCCGTCCGGCACAATACCCAGGAGATCGCCTGCGCTGAACCGGCCGAACCCGTGCCCGGTCAGGCGCTGCCAGAGCGACTCCCTTGGCAGGGCAAAACGCAGGATGGACGTGGGCGCCTGCACCTCGGCGCCGTAGTCGCGACGCGAAACGAGTGTGAGATGGCGGGTAGCGTGACCCCGGGGGCCGATGCGTGAGCGCTAGCTCGAGGCCCAGGGCGGCACCGCTGACGGACAACACGATGAGCAGGGCCAGGGCCACCAGCCCCGGCCACCGATGCAGCACACGAATCACGGGCCGGACCCTCACATCTCGTACTTGAAGCTGGCGATGTAGCGGCGACCGCGTACCACCTCGCCGGCATTGGCACGGTTCAAGGGGATATTGATTTCCCGCGGGGACTCACGCCTATCTTCAACCGCCGCATCGACATGCAACGTGTACCCTTGCTCGAACAGCGCCTCGTTGAGATCCAGCGTGAATTCCAGGGTCTGCCCCTCGCCAACACTGGCACCGGTGATGCCATCGACCTGCGCCGTGTCACCGTTCGTGGCGCGATACCAGCCCGTCAGGTCCTTGTAATATTTGGACTTCTCACCGGCCATCCAGAGACTGCCGACATAAGCGCCGCTGGCGTCGGTAACGTAATAGGCCAGGTAGGCGCCATTGCCGCCGTAACGATTCAGCTGAGTGGTGAACGTCACTGGTGCCGCCGAGGCGATTGCCGGAAAGGTCAGCGCAGCGGCCAGCGTGAGGGGGACGAGGATCGATTTCATCGTGTCTTCTCCTTGCGGTTCGCGACCACAGTCATTGCCTCGGCCTTACTTGGTGTTCACCTTCGGGGTCGAGCCCGGCGTGAACAGGCCGTTGTCCGGGGGCGCGGTAGTGCCGGCGGGGGCGGGTCCGGCGGTGGCGCCGTCGTCGTCCTCCTCGTCCTCGTCCTCGTCCTCGTAGCCCTCGTCGTCGTAGCGTCTGCGGTTATCGGTATCGCGCTCCATGCCCACGCCGGGGCCTCCCGCCGGCCCAGTAAACTCCGCCTGGCTGACCGCACCGTCTCCGTCCCGGTCGAGCCACTGGACGCTGCGCTCGGCACGTATGCGCATCAGCAGCGCCTGGATCTCGTCGACGTCGAGCTGGCCGTCGCCGTTGGCGTCCGCCTCGGAGAAGCGGGCCGTGACCCGTTCCCCGGACGCCGAAGCCTGCATGGGCGGGGCGGCACCATCCCCCGAACCCCGATCCGGACCGGCATTGGCCAAGCCCGCAACGGCGGCGGTGAGAACAGTGGCACCAATCAAGAGCTTGCCTTGATACATGGGTTTTCTCCCGTAATTGCTGCGAGGATTGCGGCCGCGGCGGACCGCGACCTCGCAGACGATTGTGATCACGGGTGGTGGAGGGAATATGGGCGAATCGGGGAGAGAGTATGAACGTCGCGGCGGAGGGCCTTAGTCCACGGCCTCGAGACGGTAACCGACGCCGTACACCGAGCGGATCAGCTCCTGGTCGCCGCGGATCGCCGCCATTTTTCGCCGGAGGTTCTTGACGTGGGTGTCCACCGTCCGGTCGGTGACCACGCGGTGGTCGTCGTAGAGGTGATCGAGGAGCTGGTCCCTCGAGAACACCCGGCCGTGGTGCGCTGCCAGGCTGGCGAGCAGCCGGAACTCCACCGGCGTCAGCGACAGGGGCTCGCCGTCGAGGCTGGCGCGGTAGCCGGCCTCGTCCACCACGAGCCCACGGCCCGTATCGGCGCCCGGGTCCGTGCGGCTCCGGCGCAGGATGGCCTTCACCCGCGCCACCACCTCCCGCGGGCTGAACGGCTTGCAGATGTAGTCGTCGGCACCGAGCTCCAGGCCGAGGAGGCGGTCGATCTCTTCCACCCGGGCGGTGACCATGACCACGGGTACCTCGCTGAAGCCGCGGATCTCACGGCACACGCTCATGCCATCCTCGCCGGGGAGCATGAGGTCGAGGAGCACCAGGTCGGGCCGATTCCGGCGAACCCAGGGCACGACGTCGCGGCCGTCATCGAGTAGGTGCGGCTCATAGTCCGCCCTGCGCAGGTAGTCGGCCAGCAGCCCCGCCAGCCGGGGCTCGTCTTCCACGATGAGGATGCGTGCACTCATGCCCCGGATACCCTCCCCGTTTGTCGTGCCCCGTTGACCCGGTCCGCCATCGGCAGCGTCAGGCGTATGCCAACGCCGCCGATGGGCGAGGGGTACGCCTCGATCCAGCCACCATGGGCCTCGGCGATGTTGCGGCATATCGCAAGGCCGAGGCCCGCGCCGCCGCTGGAACGGCTGCGCGAGCCCTCCACCCGGTAGAGCCGCTCGAACAACCGCTCCAGGGCCTCGGCGGGCACACCCGGTGCGGAGTCCTCCAGCCGCAGCACGGCCTCCCCGTCCCGGGTGGTGAGCGACAGCCGCACCTCGCCATCGCGGTCGGTATAACACAGGCTGTTGTGCAGCAGGTTGCCCAGGAGCTGGTTGACGCGGCCGCGATCGGCGGTGACCGTCACCGGCACGCCAGGCACCTCCAGGGCCAGAACCAGGCCGGCGTCCGCCATCCTCGAGCGCCACTGCTCGGCGCCCGCCCGCACCAGCGCGGCGAGATCCAGTCCCTCCATGCGGTAGTTCAAGGCACCGGCATCGGAGAGGGAGAGCTCGTAGAGGTCGTCGACGAGCTTGCTCAGGGTCGCGACGCTGCCCTGCAGGCCGGTCAGCGACTCCCGGGTGAGCGGACGCACCCCGTCCTCCATGGCCTCCAGCTCGGCGCGCAGCACCGACAGCGGCGTGCGCAGCTCGTGGGAGATGTCCGCCATGAATGCGCGGCGCAGGCGCTCGTTGCGTTCCAGGGTCTCGGCGAGGCGGTTAAAGTCGTTTGCCAGCTGGCCGAGCTCGTCACGGCGTGACTCGTCCACCCGGGTGTCGAATCGCCCGGCGGTGAGTGCCAGGGTGGCACCGGCGAGGCGGCGTACCGGCGCGAGGAATCCCCGGGCGAGCAGGAGGCTGACCACCGTGGCGAGCACCACGACGACCAGCGCGGTCATCCAGGCGGCGTCGAACTGTTTCTCCTGGAAACGCAGGGCGAGGTCGTCGGTGATACGCCCCGGCGGGCGGTAGACCAGCCAGCCCACGGTTGCGCCGTCCACCACGACCGAACGCGACTCCGTCTGGCCCGACACCACCTTCGGCCCGGCCACGTGCCGCCGGTCGGCGTCCAGCAGGGCGGGGCCGAAACGGACCGGGCCCTGCATGGACGGCACGTCCCCGGCAGGGCCGGTAAACAGGTGCCGGGAGCCGTCGCTTTCGTGGTCGTCGTCATCGTCGTCGTCCCCGCCATCCCGTTCCCGGTGTTCGCCCTCGTCGCGCTCGCGGTGATCGGCCTCCGCCTCTCGCTGGCGCCACAGCGCCTCCCGGAGCAGGCGCTGCCAGCGCCCGCCCTCGGATAGATTTTCCCAGTCCCCGGCCTCGCGATAGTAATCGGCAAGCACCGACGCCAGCGTGTCGATGCGCTCGCCCTCGCGCTCGCGGACGTAGTCGAGGAAATCGCTGCGAAAGGTCACCTGTACCGCGAAGGTCATGAGCACGACCACGCACAGCGTGACGCCCAGAATGGCGAGAAACAGCTTCGCAGTGATACCCGGTCGCCTCATGAACTCCTTCCAGTCACCTGTGCCTTGCCCATTGTCATGGCAGGCCGACTCACGAGCGCCAAGTATCCCGCGCGGAGTGCGCGACGCAAGCGCGATGGCGCCGACTCCCCGGTATCTTCATATTCCACCCACTATCGCCTCGCACCATTGCGAGTGAACCGACACGACCAAGGAGGCGTCCCCATGCAACTGCGCGATACACCGATCGATTACGGCACCATCAACCTCTGACTCCACTGGCTCACAGCGGTGGCCACACCGCCGATTTCTCCGGGCTCTTTTCTCTGCCACCGCTAGTCGGGGACGACACCACGAGAGCCGGCTCACCGCGGAGGCGCATCCGGCGTGACGATGGTGCCCTCGCCATGCCCGGTGCGCGGGTGCTTATCGAGCCTACGGGGTCAGATGGATAGCCGGTATCGTGCGGTCAACGATCACGCCAGTCTGCGATGAACCCGCTTTCCTTCCGGCTTCCACCTGCTGGCCTAACCCCGGGCCTTTACAGCCAGGGAGCGTGCAGGGATAGTGGGGACTGACGACAGGGGCGCCGCGGCGACATCGCCACGGCTGAGACGCACCCTCGGAACCTGACCCGGATAATGCCGGCGGAGGGAGTCGTGCGGCCCCGGCCCTGCCGCCGCGCCGCACCTCCCGCGCCGGGGAGGCCCCATGCTTGCCATCGATCCCGCCGCGCACCTGGCCCGGGTGCGCGAGACCAGCCCGCTGGTCCACAACATCACCAACCATGTCGCCATGAACAGCATGGCCAACGTGCTGCTGGCCATCGGCGCCTCGCCGGCCATGGTCCATGCCCGCGAGGAAGCCGCCGAGTTCACCGCGCTGGCCGGCGCCCTGACGATCAACATCGGCACCCTCTCGCCCCACTGGGTCGAGGCCATGGAGGCCTCCGCCCTGGCCGCCGGGGAGACGGGGCGGCCCTGGGTGCTGGACCCGGTGGCAGTGGGCGCCACGCGCTATCGCCGCGAGACCGGCGCGCGACTGCTGGCGCTCGCACCGGACGTGATCCGCGGCAACGCCTCGGAAATCATCGCCCTGGCGGGGCAGGCCGGCGGCGGGCGGGGCGTGGACAGCACCGACCCGGCCGAAGCGGCCCTCGACGCCGCCCACCGGCTGGCCCGCCAGACGGATGGCGTGGTCGCGGTGACCGGCGAGGTGGATCTGGTCACCGACGGCCGGCGGATCGCCCGCCTGCGGGGCGGCCACCCGCTGATGCCCAGGGTCACCACCCTGGGCTGTGCGCTGACCGGCGTGGTGGCGGCCTTCCTGGCCGGCGCCGATGATACCTTCGAGGCGACGGTGGCGGCGCTGGCCTGCTACGCCGTGGCCGGCGAACTGGCCGGCGAGGTGGCGCGAGGCCCGGGAAGCTTCGCCGTGGCCTTCCTCGATGCCCTCTATCACCTGGATGCAGAGGCCCTGGCCGAACGGACTCGACTGGAGGTTCACGATGCGCCTTGATCTCTCGCTCTACCTGGTCACCGACCGCGAGCTCTGCGCGGGCTCGGGACTGGAGGAGACCGTGGTGGCGGCAGTGCGTGGCGGCGTGACACTAGTGCAGCTACGCGACAAGCATGCCAGCGACGCCGAGCTGGTCGACCAGGCGCACCGCCTCAAGGCGGCGCTTTCCGGCAGCGGCGTGCCACTGATCATCAATGACCGGCTGGAGGTGGCCCTGGCAGCCGGTGCCGACGGCCTGCACCTCGGCCAGGACGACGGCGACGTGGCCGAGGCCCGCGCCGCCCTGGGCCCGGAGGCGATTCTCGGGCTCTCGGTACAGACCCATGACCAGCTCGCCCGCCTCGACCCGGCGGCGCTGGACTACCTGGGGCTGGGCCCGGTGTTCGCCACCCCCAGCAAGCACGACCACGCCACACCGCTGGGCTTCGACGGCCTGGCCGTCCTGGTGGCCGAAAGCCCCCTGCCGAGCGTGGCCATCGGCGGGCTCAAGGCCGAGCACCTGGCCGCGACGCACCGGGCCGGCGCCCACGGCCTGGCGGTGATCTCGGCGATCTGCGGCAGCCCCGACCCCGAAGCCGCCGCGCGGGCCTTTGCACGGCCGCCTCGCCACTGACCACCCAAGACGCCGTCACCGCGGCAAGCGCGGTGACGGCGTGGATCGGGGCAGGTCGAGATCAGGCGTCCGAGCGCGGATGCCCCGGGTGTCGGTGGTAGCCGTGCAGCATGCCGGCGATGAGATTGTCGCCTCGCTTGCGGCTCTCGAGGAGCGCTCCGAGGACATGCAGCGGGATGAGGACGAGGATGGCGTTGGCCATCAGCTCGTGGGCCTCCTCGACCCACTCGACGCCCCAGAAGAGATCGGTCTCCTCCATCATGTAGCCGGTAGCGCCCAGCCCCAGCAACAGGGCCAGCAGCGTCAGCATCATCACCGCCCCCAGCGGGGTATGGGTGATACCGGGCGACGACGAGGCCGTGTCGACATTCCCTTCGGGCGGATAGCGCAGCGAGGCCCGCAGGCGGCAACGCGTCGGCCAGAAGCTCGCCCAACGCGCCGACCAGGGGCCAACGAACCCCCACAGGATGCGCGCGCTGATCAGCGCCACCACGCCATAGCCGATCCACTGGTGCCAGGTCTCGCCCGCCTCGGTGAGGAAGTAGTTGGCCAGGAAGCCGGCCACCAGTGACCAATGGATGACTCTGACCAACGGGTCCCAGACGCGGACCCGTGGGCTGCTCGCATTGCCGGTCATGGCACGGCCTCCGCTCAGTCGACTTCCTTCTTGACGATATCGCCGTTGACGGGGTTGAAGTAGATCTCGACCCGACGCTCCTGGTCATCCCAGCCGTAGATCTCGTAGCAGCTGCCATCGGTGGTCTTGAACTCCTTGACCTTGTAGCCCGCGTCGGCAATCTGCTGCTTCATCTGGTCTTGGCTCATCCAGTCGCTCTCGGGCGCGTCGGTGCAGGTCGGCTCGGCCAAAACAGTGAGGCTTGTCGCCAGCAGGCTGGAGGCAACGATGCCTTTCACTAGGGTGCGCTTCATTTTGGAACTCCAAGAAGACAGTGGTAGATAATCGCCTGCCCAGTGGCCGGCGGCACGTTCCGGAGACAGCCGCCGGAACGCAACAGGGCCATCATCAAGGAGTGCGCTTAAGTGAAGCTTAAGCGCTCAATCCCCCTCACACCCATGGCGGCGTCTCAGGAGGTCGGCCGGCGCTTCAGGGTGGTGCGCCGCTCGTGGTAGGCGATCGACAGGCCACTGACGATGATCAGTGCGCTGCCGACGAACACCCAGAAATCCGGCATCTCGCCCCAGAACCACCAGCCCAGCAGCACCGCCCAGAGCATCGCGGTGTAGTCGAAGGGGGCAGCGATGGCCGCCGGAGCATGGCGGAAGGCCAGGGTGATGAAGGCGGTGGCCCCGACGCCGAAGAGCCCCGACCCCGCGAAGGCCAGCCAGTGCCAGGGATGGGGTGTCTGCCACACCCAGGGCAGCGTCAGGGCGGTCATCACGAAGGGCACCAGGGTCATGTAGAAGACCATAGCCCAGAGGTGCTCGGTACCGCCCCAGCGCCGTGCGGTGATCATCATCAGCGCATAGAAGACCGCCGCCCCGATCAGCGCCAGGGCGCCGGGGTCGAAGGCCTCGCCGCCGGGACGCACCACGATCAGCACCCCGGCGAAGCCCACCAGCGAGGCCGCCAGCACCGGCCCCGCGATGCGCTCGCCGAGCAGCGGCACCGAGAGCAGGGTGACAAACAGCGGCGCCACGAAGGCGATGGCGGTGGCCTCGGCCAGCGGCAGCAGGGTCAGGCCCAGCACGAAGCAGAACATGGTGCCGGTGTAGATCAGCCCGCGCAGCAGGTGGATCCCGGGGCGTCGGGTACGCAGCTTGCGCAGGCCGCCGCCGAAGTGGGCCAGCGCGGCGATCAGCGGCAGCGAGACCAGGGTACGGAAGAAGATGATCTGCAGCGGCGAGTGAACCTCGCCCAGCCACTTGGCGATGGCGTCGCCGATGGCCAGGCAGAGCACCCCCAGGCACATGAAACCGATGCCCCTGAATGACGATGACATGCCGCCTGCCCTCCCCTGGCCGAGCCTCAAAAAGCCACCCCGCCGGCCTGGGGCCGGCGGGGTGGGAAATCACTACGCTAGTCGGTGACGTGCCATAGGGCAAGGCGTCAGAGGCTGGCCTGGACCACCATGCACTCCATGCCCTGGGCCACCAGGCGACGACAGGCGGTATGGGCCTGGCCCTCGTCCATGTCCAGCAGCCGGGCACGGTAGACGCCGGCCTTCCCGGCATTGGCCACGGCGACCCGGGCGTCGGTCAGCTCGCTGGCCAGCTGACTGGCGGCGCGGGAGGCCAGGGTGCGGGCATGGACGGCATCGCTAAAGGCGCCGACCTGCACGCCCCAGCTCCCTCGCTGGACGGCGCCCCCGCGGACGGGATCCGCCGATGCACGGGTGCTGGCCATCAACTCGCGGATGGGATCGTCGGCCGAACCCTGCGCCAGGCCCGCGCTCGCACCGGCAACCGGCGTCTCGATGCGGGCCACCCACGATGCCGTCGCCTGCCTCGTGGCGCCCCCTGTCGCCGTCGGTGCCTCCACCGGGGCCGGCGGGAAGGCCGAGGCCTCGGGCGGCGAGGCGGCGCCCGGGGGCGGTGCGCCGAGGCTGGCCAGGCGGACCCGATCGCCCACCGGCTGGCCCGGCGCCTGGGGCTCGCCCGGCATCAGCCGGCCACCGGAGATGTCCGTACTGGCCAGCCAGCCGCGGCCATCGGCCAGCGAGGCGCGCACGAAGCCGCGATCCAGCAGGTCGGCGGTGTGCGCATCTCGCGAGGCGGCGGTAAAGCCACCCATCACCACGGTCAGCAGGCGACGGCCGTCACGCACCGCCGAGGTGGCCACGTTGAAGCCCGAGGCGCGGATGAAGCCGGTCTTGAGGCCGTCGGCACCGGGATAGTTCTTGAGCAGGCGGTTGTGGCCGGTGATGGTCTTGCCCTTCCAGCTGAAGCTCGTCCGCGAGAAGTAGGGGTAATACTGGGGGAAGTCGCGCATCAGGTGCCGAGAGAGCACCGTCATGTCGTGTGCCGTGGTGACCTGTCTGGCATCGGGCAGGCCGTTGGGGTTACGGAAGACGGTGTCCTGCATGCCCAGGTCGCGAGCCTTGTCGGTCATCATACGGGCAAAGTGCGTCTCGCTGCCGCCCAGGGCCTCGGCCACCACCACGGCCACATCGTTGGCCGACTTGATCACCAACGCCTGGATGGCGGTTTCAATCGGAATCGTCGAGCCGGCCTTCACATAGAGCTTGGAGGCCGGCCTGGAGGCGGCATAGGCAGAGACCGGTAGCGGCTGGCTCAGGCTCAGCCTGCCCTCTTCCATGGCCTCGAACATCAGATAGAGCGTCATCATCTTGGTGAGCGAGGCCGGATAGCGCAGCTTGTCGGCATTCTCGGCGTAGAGAATCTCCTGGCTGTCGGCATCGATGACGATACCGGCATAGCGAGGATTGGCCTGGACAGCCGTGGTGGCCAGCAGCAGGCAGGCCAGCAGCACGAAGATGCCCCCTCTGCGGCGCCGGTTGTTTGTTGTGATTGGCACCATGTCGCGTTCCCTCGAGGTTTTTTACCGTTGCTGCTAGCCATTATGGCCGTCTGTGATGCGCTGTACAGGGCAGGGGCCGGACTTTTTGCCGATTTTTCGCCGCGTTACCTCGCTCCTCGCCGTCGTGCACTGCTGCGTGGCCTTCGGCGTGACTTTCCTGATCACCGGCAGCTGGATGCTCCGCGGTCAGGCGCTGCCAGCCCGATCAGGCCGGCGCAGTCATCCAGGGCCTCTCGGGCCTGATCCAGAGTCCCCATCAGTGCGGCGTCGGCACCGCCGCTCGCCAGCTGCTCCCGACCAGCCATCAGCCGCCCTCGCGCATCCTCGGGCGCGCCGGCCAGCCGACGCAGGGCCTCGAGGACAGCCTCCAGCTCCTGGCGCTGCTGCGCCGTCAGCCGGGGGTCGACCCGCTCCTCGCGCAGCGCGATGATCGCGTGGGCCAGGTTCAGGACCCCGAGCAACCCCGCACGCTCGCCTATCCCCATGCGATCGGCGCGCCCCAGGTGGAGCATCAACCGCAGCAGGCGCCGGAACATGCGGCCGTGCCAGCGACGGTCGAGGCCCCCGCCGCGCTGGCCGCAGAGCCGCTCGATGTCGCGCAGGATCAGCCGCGCCAGGTGGCCGGCTCGGCGCCCCGGGTCGCGGGGCAGCAGCCGGTAGACCAGAGCCACCAGCAGGATACTGGCGAGCAGTGCCGCGGAATCGACCAGCACGTCCGGCACGGCGATGGAGGCCGACAGGAAGGGCTGGCTGGCCAGCATGAAGCACATGTTGCCGTCCAGGGCCGGGATGGCCGTCCTCGTGCTGGCCCGGGCCAGCCCACCCAGCAGCATGAAGGGGGCCAGCATCAGCAGGATCTCCCCCAGGGAGCCGGCATGGGGCATCAGCAGCAGCCGGAACAGCGCCGCCAGGGTCACCCCCACGGCCACCCCCTGGGCCATCTTCGGGGCGACTTTCTGGGGCAGGTCCATGCTCGACAGCACCGTGGTGAAGGTGCAGAGCCCCATGGCCGGCATCCAGGCATTGGACCAGTCGGAATAGAACACGAACAGCCCCCCGGCCAGGGTGACCAGCCCCGAACCGGCGGCAGCAATCAGCGCCGAGCGCGTGTCACGCCGGGTGACCAGGGTCGCACCCCGGGCCAGCAGGGGGCCGGGATCCTCCCCTTGGCGCCAGGCGAGCGCGGCCTGCTCCGCCATCAGCAGCTTGTCCAGCGCCGCGGCGAGCCCCCGGTCGAGGGGGCGGGCCAGGGCCGACGCCTGGGCCAGGGCATCCCGGGCCGAGCCGCGCGCCAGCGGCTGCTTGAGGGCCGTTGCCGCCCGTGTCAGGGCCTCCTGCAGGGCACGCCGGTCCGGCGCCCCGCCGGCCCCCGCCATGGTACGCAGCGCCGCCATCAGCCCCAGCGTCCCCGCCACGAAGGCGTTGTCCACGCGCACGCCCCGTGAGGGCTTGAAGGGGCCGGCATACGTCGGGGCCAGTTGCTGTTCCACCTCGACCAGCGCCATCAGCAGCTCGCCGTCTTCCCGGGAAGATGGCGCGGAGGACGCGAGGCGCGCCAGCGCCTCGCCGGCCAGCCGCCGGACCCGCTCGAGGAGTTGCTGCCTGGGCGGCCGGGGCAGGATCAGCCAGCCCATCAGCATCACGCAGAGCACCCCGATCAGGGTGCTCTCCACCCGGGAGAGCGCCAGGGTGAAGACCTGGCCGGCATCCCCGAGGCTTGGCAGCAGCACCACGCTGGCGGTCAGGCCCGCCATCATCGCGGCATAGCCCAGCGAGGCCCGAATCAGTTGGGAGGTGGCACCGCAGAGGGCGGTCCAGAGTGCCAGAAGGAGGATCGAGGCCAGGGTCGGCAGGCCGCTCGTGAGCAGCAGGAAGCCGACCATAGCGCCAACCAGGGTCCCGGCGAGGCGATGGACCCCGCGCTCCAGCAGCATGCCCCGTGACGTCTGGGCGACGATCCACACCGCCATGGGCGCCCAGAAGGCGTTCTGCACGTGCAGCAGGGAGGCAATGGCAAAGGAGGCCCAGGCGGCAAGGGCCGTGGCGGCGCCGAAGTACACCCCTTGCCGGTCGAGTCCCGTCAGTCGCTGAAGGCGCGTCGCGCTATCCAAGGGCACTGGCTCCCGTGATCACTGGTGGAGGGACGAAGACAGCATGCGACCAAGGTCTACCCCTGCCCCGTCAGTGGCCCAGCAGGCGCTGCCCGCCGAGCCACAGCAGGCGCAGCGCCAGCAGCGTCAACGCCCACTTGAAGAGGGTGTCGAAGCGGTGATCCGAGAGGCGATGCAGCAGGCGCAGGCCCAGCCAGGTGCCGAGGAAGCCCGCCGACACCATTACCAGCATCAGCGGCAGCCAGTCCCGGAAGACGAAGCCGGCCACGCCGAACACGAAGGCCTTGGTCAGGTGCTGCAGCAGCATGCAGGCGGAGAAGGTGGCCACCTTGGCCAGCCGGCCGAACTGGCTCTGCTTGATGAAGGCGGCCACCATGGGGCCGCTGGCGCCCACCAGGCTGGAGAGCAGGGTGGTGACGGCACCGGCGACCAGCACGCCGCCCCGTCCCAGGGCCCGCTGCGGCAGGCCCGGCCCCCAGCAGGTGAAGAGCACGAAGGTAGCGATGCAGAGCTCCAGTACCCCGCCCGGCAGGCGCACCAGCAGCCAGGCGGCGGCCAGCGCACCCAGCACCACCCCCGGCAGGAAGGCGGCGAGCATGGCGAGATCGACATGGCGCCAGGTCAGCGCCGTGCGGCCGACGTTGGAGCCGAGCTGCACCATGCCGTGTTAGAAGGACCTGCTCATTCCATTGATATATGCACGCGCGCCGCCACTTTTTCCTTTGAAAAACAGAATAGTAAGGACTTGATACATAATTACCTAAAATCAGGGACTTAAGCATTTTTTTGGCGCATAATAGATGTATGTCATCCCCAAGCACTCTGGAGAACATTAATGGTGCACGGCGTCAGATGTATCGAAGTAGATTTCAGCGAATCTAAAGTTGAAAGGGTTAAAAGGTTAAGGGTTGTACCTCAATTCTTCAGTGAAGAAGCAACTCTATTAAAAGCTGCCAATCGTTACATGAGAACAAAATCCCGGAGCCTTTCTCCGAAAAGCTTACGTACAGAAGCAGAGCACCTCAAGGAGTTTCTTATTTGGCTATTTTTGAATGAAATTATACTTGATGACATAGACGAAGATTCCTTCGATAACTATATCGAAGCTTTATGCATGTACGAGAAGTCCAATGGGGATGGGCTTAGTTGGAATACAGTAAATGCTCGGACGGCTGGCGCATATCGATTTTTAATCTGGGCTTCTAGCAGCGATTATTGCTCTTATTTAAAACCCGATGATGCTCGCCTAGTGGCCAATAGCGCAAAAGGAATATACAAAAGCCGCAGGCACCTGTCACGCCAAATTAAAGAACCGGTCAAATTTTTACTGATGGATGACGCGCTTAACTTTATAAGTGCTTTGGGAGTCATTTCAGGGCGAAATAGTCCGCAGGTCAAGCATCGAAACGTCTTAGTAGGTGCGCTCATGTTACAGACGGGGATGAGAATCTCGGAGGTGTGCAATTTCCCCCTTTCCGACCTACCAGAAGTGCAAGAGCGTTTAAAGTTAACACCTGCTCGATGCGTGGGAAAAGGTGGCAAGGCTAGAGTGATCCTCATCCCAAATGAACTCTTACTAAAACTATGGGAGTATACCGACATTGACCGAGAAAATATTTGTGAAACAATAAGAAAGTTTTCTCCAGATACTGTTTCACCGAGCTTATTCATCTCCAACAAAGGTTCAAAGCTTACACCCAACTGGATCCAAAAACTATTTAGAAAAGCAGGGCAACACACCGAAATTATCGCCCACCCCCATAGTCTTCGCCACACCTTTGGAACTTACCATTATTTATTGAACAGAGACTTACAAGGCCTTTCCAAATTAATGGGGCATGAAAATGTACAAACCACCCATAAATTCTATGTAGACACAGCGACCAAAGTTTCTTATGCATCCACTTTCTCAGAGTGGAATAGTAGAATAGACGCCCACTTGGGGGAGATTTATGACTAGCGAGAAATATGCATCCGTGGAAGCGTTGCATGCTATGGAAAAGCGCATACAGAGAGATCTGGCTTTTACAGCAACTTGCAAAAACACAAACACTCAAAAATTATTTGATTTCTCTAAAAAGAAGGCTGCCGAAAAAAATCGCGCGATAATGGAGGTTTTCGTTTGGGCTATTTACAAACTTAGAAACAGAACTGGAAATACCACTAAAACATCTTATTATGAAAAGTGCAGCAGTTTTTTTGAATTTTTAGAAACAAACGATATATACGACCCCGAGCTTCTTGATACAGCGGTATTCTCCAGATACGCTGAATGGCTTAAACGGTATCCAACCATGTCGTACTCAACAGCTGCAGCCGTATATCGCGGATTAAGGCCTGTTTTCAACAAAATGGGCAGTCATCCGAAAATCAATAAGAACATCAGCCCACCAAGGAATGCATTCCCCAAATCCACTTCCTTACAAAAGGTAGACCCCGGGTATGATGAAAAAGAATTCAAACAAATCTTAAAATCCGTCATTCAAAGCTTGAGGGAGTCAAAGAAACGCCTAGAAATAGAGCATGAGCCACAGTACTTAGGTACAGAGCCGCCGCTAGATGGCGTGGCCACCCTTAATAAAAAAACAGGAAAGTATGTTCTTTGGGCCACACATGAGTATAGAATATGGTATTTCGAAAACAAAATGAAATGTCAAATTTTAACTAGGTACTCGGATGTCATACAAGTACCGAAAGGCCATCAGTTTTGGTATAGCATTACTCGCGACCACCCCCACCAAGAATACAAAACCGTTGAGGGATTTTATGAATACATCAAGGCCGGCCCTTGCTATCAGCCAAAATATTTGAACCAACCAAGCCCCGTAAAATACATAACGCCATGGAAAAAATGGGAATATGTTGTGTGGTACTGGGAAAACAAAATGGGTTCAAAGAGCTATACTGAAAAAGAATTAAAAGACAATTTCCGAGAATTTAGAACCGCAATGAGAGAGCACTGGACAGGGGCATATAGCGTTATGGCCAAACTGAATACGTGCCACTGGATATCATCTTACGACCTAGCCCCTTACTATTTACTTCTTATTATTCGCACAGGGCTCAACCCTGCAACTGTGCAAAACCTTGATATAGACTGCATACAGCCTGACCCAGTTGACCCAACGCTTAACTATATTAATTGGACAAAATATAGAGCACACAAAAAGGGCAGCACCATACCTGAAGAAAGAAAGAATAACGACACTTGGGCCGTTTCAATTATAGAAAGAGTTATCAACATCACATCGAGAATTCGTCCAAAAGGAATGAAGGAACTTTGGATTAGCAATGCAAACAATCATAAGATTCCTAAACCTTTTTCAGCTGGATATTTCCAGGCAGGTGTAAGACGCATTTTTGATAAACACCCTGTCTTTTCCTCAGAGTCTGGAGAGAAAGTAAAAGTTCATGCTAAAAACATAAGGCCAACAATTGCTTGGAATGAATATTTAAGAACCGAGGACCTTCAGTATCTCCAAACTCTTCTTGGTCACACTAAAACATCTACAACATCGGAATACTTGAGACGTTTAAATGACCCTCTGTTCCGGGCCCGCAGGGCAATTCATAGCGAGGCGATGCTGCTAGGGCTTACAGGAGAAGATGAGCTTGCAAAGCAACACTTGGTCAAAAATGATTCAATAGTTATCGCAAAAGATGAGGCTAATGGGATATTTGATGGCCTGCTTAATCACTGCAAAGATCCAGCTAGCTCTCCTATTCCAGGTCAGCGTAGAGGGGAGCTCTGCACTGCATCAACCGACATGTGCCTCGGCTGCCAAAACTTGGTAATAACTCCTGAAGACATAAAAAAACATTTTTGTTATATTAACTTTCACGATCACTTGCTGGCAACTGGTGAAATATCCGAGCAAGAATTTGACAAAGCAGTTTCTGGAAAAAAACACTTCTGGAACGAATATATTTTGCAAAAATATCCTGAATATTTTGTGAGAGAATTAAAAGCAGAAGCTGAGGCATCACCAATACCCATTTGGGATCCAAAGCTTTATGAGGATAATAAATAATGAAGAATGAAGAAGTTCTCGAACTGATAGAGCCAACAACCTATCAGATCACATCCCTTCAAAGCAAACATGCCTTGGTTAAATTTGTTGATATAAAAAAACTCAGCAACGGTGAAAAACGCCGCCTTCAAGTCTCGGTTAATTCTTTATATGAAGATAACCAATGGAGCTTTCACTCAGAGTTTCCTGACAACAATGACAGCGAGGCAACTCTTAGCTTTGAAATCAAGCTCAGCGATGGAACTTTGTTAACTGAAAACAGCAACGAAATCTATCTCGAACAACTTAAAGATTTCTACTATACGATGTTAACTGACCCTGTTAGCTCGAGACCGAAATTCTCGACCTACAAGAGGGCTATAAATAGAGGAATTAAGTTTTTAGTTTGTTATATGAAGCAGGCTAGAATAAGGACCTTTTCTGACATTGATAAACATGATGCCGAAAATTATTTAGCGTATGTCGCCACCACCAGAATAAAAAGCAAAGAGCAAGAACCTATTACTAACAGAACTCTAGCAAGTAGAGTAGAAGGAGTTGATTGGCTTTTTGAACAAGAGCCAAAAATGAAAAATGGACTTACGTTTAATATGTTTGAGGAGTATGGCGGCCGTATCAAATGGTCGCGAATAGCGGCAGAAAAAGTATTAGGCCGCACAGAATCACGAACTATAGAAATGCCGGACGAGGTTGCTAAGAAAGCAATTGAGTGCGCAATATCTGATTTAAAAATTGCTGACTGCCTTTTCGATATATATAAAATTGATAAAAAATACAAAAATAAAGAACTTGGCTATCAAGACTGGGTGTGCTTTAGAGAGGAAGCATATCGAAATCATGGATATTGGAGTGGCCGCATAGAACGGCAAAAAAGGGGTACACTTGAGTGCCAGCTATCCGCTGCCTGCTATGTGATAATAGCACTTTTAACGGGCATGCGACTCCATGAGATCTTAAATATACAATATGGCAATGCTAATAACTGGTGTTCCGAACAATTAGAGATAGACGGCTCACTTTTGAATCTTTATTTCGTAAAAAGCAAAACCACTAAACTTGAGGCAAAGCCAACAAGATACCAATGGCAAACAGTTCCTATTGTAAAAACCGCTTTAGAGGCACTTGAAAAGGCTCACGAACGATATCATGATGATGGTAATCCTTGGCTCTTCCCTGGCGTAAAATCAACTGCGAGATTGGGAAAAGGCTCTGTCGGACACAGGCTTAAAATTTTTTCGGCCAGACATGACATCAAGTTCAAAGGTGAACTTTGGAGTTTAGCATCTCATCAATTTAGAAAAAAATTCGCTAGGATTATGGTTAGGCAAGGCCTGGGGCTTAAAGCACTGCAGGATCAGCTCAAGCATTTTGACATTGAGATGACAAAACTATACGGCGACCCTAACCTTTATGCTGAATTACAAGCTGAGAAATTCATACTTTCAGAGGAGTTAATGGAGGAATTTGTCGGCTCACAAGTCCCAATTATCGGCGGTGGTGCAGATGAAATCAATCAACTCCGAAAAGAGTTTTTAGGTATGGCAAAAAAGGATAGATTGAAATTCCTTAAGTCCCTTCCCTCTCAAGGACTGGTTGAGCAAACTGATGATGGACTTTGCTTCTATAGAGCAAAAAAAGCGTTATGCGGAGGTGATAAGTCTAATTGCAGACCGGCTGATTGCAATAATTCCTTCATGGTGTCCACCGGGAAGAAGAAAACGCTCATTTATCGCAAAATGGAAAACGACAGACTTATTAAATATTTCAAAGGGAAACCATTTAAGGTCGCATATTTAAAAGAAAGAAATAAGGAAATTGATAAATTGCTCAATCAACTCAAATTAGTAGAGGTGGCTCAATGAATAAAATTTCTAGAGGCAGCCATCAAGGGTTGCTAAAAAACCGAGAAGAGACAAAAGAACGGAATACAGAAGCATTGTGGAATCAAGTTCAGCGATTGAGGAAAGAAAAGCCAGACACTCTTTGGTCATTCAAGGAGGTCTGGCAAGGCGCGGGCCTAAAAAGCAATGTGGCACTCGACAGCCCATGGAATGCGAGCATTAAAGAAGCCATCTCTGAACATAACAGACTGTTGAGGGAGAAGGCTGAAAGTGGTTCAGTCGGCCAAGCGCAGAGAAAGACCTTGCGAATCACTAATAAAGAGTTGAGAATCCAGATGCAGCAGATAAAAAAAGAGTACGAAAAGGCACTTTCTAAAATGGCCGTGTGGGAGGCGGAAGCTGATTTTTATCAACGCGAAAATGAGCGTTTGCAAAGAAAGATAGAGCGTTTGTTGTCGGCTGACTGATGTACTCTATGCCAAGCTGCCGCTAACGCTGCAGTGACCGCCTCATTCACGAGGGTGCTGATTGAGCGGTCTAAAGGTGCTGGCTGGTGGCATCGCTTATCAGGATCGGCCTCTTCAGCGCGGGTGGCCGTTGAATAATGCCCGAGCACGGCTTTCTTCCCGCTTTCTTATAGCTCTTGGGAATCAATTGCGGCCGTCCTAGCAGCCATGATCGCCGACCGCTGCTCCGGTCGCTCGCTTTCTGATGCTGTGGTGGTCTCGCAGGAGCGTCAGCTCAGTGCGGTCAGCTTCGGCAGACCCTTCAGCAGCGTCGGCTACCACTTGTCGGCGGTGGCACCCAGTGAACGGTGATTCGCCGAGCGTGCAGCCTCAGCGTGGCGGCGACCTTCAGCACCTGCTCGCGCATCCGGCTGAGGCTCCAGCCTTGCCGGGTCTGCGGCTCCAGCAGGCAGCGCAGGCCATGCAGGACCTGGTAGGCGTAGAGGCTGAGCAGCAGGCTCACCTCGTTGCGTGCCATCGCGGCCTGAACGGTGGAGACGCCGCGATCGGTCGACGAGGGGTGCACGTCGAGCGCCGACTTCACCTCGCCCATATGGGCCTCGGCGCTGCCGCGTTTTGCGGTAAAGCGCCAGGACCTTCTCCGGCGACCAGTCGAACTTGCCGAGGTTGGTGACCAGGAAGAAGGCATGCAGCAGCAGGTCATCGGGGCGTTCCTGCAAGACCAGCACCACGCGTGACGCGGTGCCGGCCAGGAGCTCGCTTGGTACGCCAGATCGTGGCACCACTCGCGAGGCTGTTCGGGTGGCCGGCCCCGTGGCCGCTTCAGAAGTGGCGCCGCCAACTTCTGCAGGCCAGTGTGACTGCGCAGCCGGCCCAGATACTCGATCCCGCGACCTTCCAGAGCCTCCAGCGTCGCGTTGTCGGTGAAACCGGCGTCGATGCGCACGCGAACCTGGGCCCCGCTGCTCTCGTTGAGTCGCAGCACCAGATGCGGGATCCAGGTATCGGCATTCTCGGCCGGGCCAGCGTTGCCCTCGCGCAGCAGGCCGCCGACCATATCGCAGATTTCGGCCAGCGAGGCGGCCAGCGGCGAGTAGATGCGGGCCCAGTAAAGACCATGATAAGCCGACCCGCTCTGGTGGCCATGCACCTCGATCGGCAGGCCGTCGATGTCCAGCGTCAGCTGCTTGGGACGCTCACCGTTCTTCAGCGCGGTCAGGCGCCAGACCACCAGCCGCAGCAGGCCTTCGTTCACAGCATCGATGTTATCGTTGCGCCCGAGGCAGGTCAGCAGCCGCGACAGCGTGGCTTGAGACTGCCGGACCTGGGCCAAAGGGCGTCATCCCCCGTGCATCGCTGCAGGCCAGCTGCCAGAGCGGATCACGGCGCAGCGTGTCGGTATCGCTGAGATCGATCCAGCCCATCGCCCGTTGTAGCACCAGGGTACGCAGCTGGCTGGCCAGAGGGTGGCGGATGCGTAGCGGGTTGCGGAAGTCGACCAGATTGTCTTCCAGTGCCTCGATCACGCCGCTGTTGTCGAGGGCTTCACGCAGCAGCAGAGCGCCGCTGTCGCTGGTGGTGCGCTGGCCGCTCAGCTCGACACGGACAGCGCCGTTGCATGAGGGCGTCCAGGTGGATAGGGTTTCACCCATAGCGGATGGCTCTCTTGGTTCAGGTTCTTGGCGGAACACACTGAATTTTCAAGAGAATACCATCTGCTATCTTCGTTTTCAGGTCGGCCTCATGAATAAGCCGGGGTTATCTGAAAGTTGTGTAGAGCCCCGCTTATAGAGGAAGGACTCTGAATTTTGAGATTAATGAAAGTGGAGAGGGCTTTTTGACGAAAAATGGCTTCTAGACGCACTTTACGCAATGAAGAGTGGTTCGTTTATCCGCAAGGGTTCAAGCACTCGAGCAGTTGCCCATGCCGCGCAGGGTGCGCTGCAAGCAGGCTGCTCCATTGGTCGGGAGTTGGATCACCGTTGAGATCTGTTACCGTGCAGCCTGCCTCTCGCGCAATGACAATTCCTGCGGCGATGTCCCAGAAGTCGAGTCTAGCGCCCTGGGACCAGAATGCATCAAAGCGGCCGAGGCTGGTATAGGCAATTTCAAGTGCTGCAGAGCCCGGGCTGCGAATACCAGCCACCTGGGGCATTAGGGCGGTCAGTTGGTTGAGGGCAGTCGTGTAGTCTCCCTTAGCATGATAGGGTAGGCAGGTGCTTACCAGCATTTCGGAAAGAGGACGGGGGCTCGACATCGTGAGTCGCGTTTCATTGAGAAAGGCCCCAATGCTGTGTCCAGCCCAGAGCATTTCATCAAGTACCGGGTGATAGACAACACCAAGCAGTAGTTCATCTCCCTTGGTGACGGCGATCGATACTGAAAAGTGAGGCACACCGTGCAAAAAGTTATTAGTGCCATCGAGAGGGTCAATAACCACGGTGTAGTCACTGCCCGATCCTTGCGTAGCTCCACTTTCTTCGCCTAAAAAAGCGAATTCGGGAAAATCTCTACTAATGTGTCGGATGATGGCTGCCTCGGCGGCCTTGTCGTAGGAAGTGACGAAGTCGGATGCCCCTTTGTGCTCAAAGGCAACTCGTCCATCTGCCTGATGCCCCTCGCGTAACAATGCTCCGGCTTCATAAGCTGCATGTTTGACCGTTCCCAATATTTTTCCAATATCCTCAAGCATTACGCCTCTCCTTGATAGTTCTGATGATTAATGGTCTGAAGTAGCTCCACTTTTTTCCACCAGACGACGTCGGTAGTTCACACTTCTTCCACTTTATTCCAGCCCAGGCTCTCGATATCCTATCCGAGAATTTTGGCCATGAAACTTATGGTGGCGAAGGCTAAGAGAATCATGCCGTGCTGACGGCGTAATCGCGACGTCGATCAATCACCTGGGCCCCATGACCCTGATGCCGCATGATCATCCTGCCACCAACTCGTCGAACGACCTAGGCATGGTGTGGAGATTGACTGTGAACCGTTTGCACGTGCCATTTGATTGGCAACAGGTCGTCGGGGCCATAATCTACTCGCATCTCATGAGCCATGGGTGTTTGCCAACTCACGATTGCGTGGCGTGCGCAGTATTCGCCTGTACTTGTTCTGAGCTGCCATTAAGGTTGGACGAAAAGGCATCAGATGAAGCGCTTGCGCATCTGTTGCGAGGCCATGTCCAGCAGCGTCACAGAGACGATAATCACCAGCATGATCGTAGCGGTCTCGGTGTACTGGAAACCGCGCATGGTCTCCCATAGCGCCACACCGATCCCGCCACCCCCCACCATGCCGAGCACTGTGGCCGAACGGATATTGGACTCGAATCGATAGAGACTGACTGAGATCCACAGTGGCAGGACCTGGGGAATCAGGCCGAATATGATCTCCTCGATACGCCCCGCACCGGTGACGCGAACACCTTCCATCGGACCAGCGTCGGCAGCTTCGACCGCCTCCGAGAACAGTTTGGCCAATACCCCTGTGGTATGGATGAACAACGCCATGGTGCCGGCAAAGGGCCCGAGGCCGACGGCGACTACGAAAAGCATGGCGAAGACCAATTCGTTGATCGCACGGCAGGCGTCCATCAGTCGGCGCACCGGCTGGTTGATCCACCACGGCGCCAGGTTATCAGAGGAGAGAAGGCCGAACGGGATGGCGAATAGCACCGCCAGCAGGGTGCCCCAGATGGCGATCTGGATCGTCACCAGCATCTGGTCGATGTAGTGCCCAAGGTTGCCGAATCTCGGGGGAAAGAAGTCACCGGTTAGAGTCGTCATATTGCCGGCATTGGCGATCAACTGTCCTGGCGCCATTTCGGCTCCCTGCCAGGCCCAAGAGAGCACTGCGAAGGCAGCGATCCAGCCTAGCAATTGTCGCCAGCTGCGTTTGCTGGCCCGGACCTGGGTGTCGAGCGTGGTGGTCGGGATCATGTGTGGACTCCGAGCAAGTAAGCGATGGGGGCGCAGTTTGCCCCCGATCGATGTAACGGTTACTGAGTCACCATGGCAGTGGAGTTGTCGGTCTGCTCTGCTTCGCGGGCTTCCATACGCTGATTCAGCAATTCGAGCTGGGCGTCTAGCTCAGCCAGACGTGATTGCTTGTCATCGGCATCGAGCGAATCGTCGTCTGCGATCAGAGAACGCTGCCTGAACAATTCTAGCTGCCGGATCGGCAGCAGCTGGTCGTTGTCGGATGCGGCAAAGCCAGACCAGCTCATCGGCTCCAGAGCCGCCTTCTGCTCCGGTGTATCACCGTAGCTCAAAATAAACTGGCGCAGCGCGTCCTTAGTCTCCTGATCCAAATCACTGCGCCAGACCAGCGGGTCGGACGGGATTATTGGGGATTTCCAGATTACCTTGAGCTGGGCGGCTTTATCGGGATGGTTTATTTCCAGGCGCTTCATGCTATCGGTGCTGAAGGTGGCGACATCAACCTGGCCGTTGGCCACGGTCAAGGCGTTGGTCTCGTGGTTGGAGTTTAGCGTGCGCTTGAAGGCCGTTTTGGGGTCGACGTTGTTCTTGGCGAAGACGTAGTATCCTGGCACCAAGTAACCCGACGTGGAGTTTGGGTCGCCGTTGCCGAAGGTCAGCTCGCTCGCGTGTTCGAGTATGTCATTGACCGAGTTGTAGGGACTACTCTTGTTGACGATCATCAAACCCCAGTATCCCTGCGCACCGCTGGTGGCTACTGTTTGGGCGAAGATTTCCCCCCCTGCGCGATCGACCGCTTCCATAGCAGACTTATTGCCGTACCAGGCGAGATCGATCTTGTCGAAACGCATCGCCTGAATCACTGCGGCATAGTCGGTGGCGAAGAAGGGCTCGACTTCGACCCCCAGTGCGTCGGACATGTCGTCCAAGAACGGCTGCCACTGACCGGCTTGGTTCTGGCTCGACTCGGTAGAAGTGATGCCGAAACGCAGCGGCTCGTCGGCGGCCTGGACGAGACCGCTGCTTAATAGACCGAGACTGGCGATCAGCGACAGCGTGGCACGACGAAAACAGATAAGGTTCATGCGGTTCTCCTCAAGAGATGGGTTGGGGTGAGTCAGGGTCGTACGGCGCTCAGCCTAACGCGTGCAGCGGTGCGGCAGGCTCCAGTCGGCTGTTGTGTGAGTTGAGTTCGTCGAGTCCGGCGTTTTCATAGAGCGCTTGCAGACGGGCATCGGTCAGCCCCTCTATCGGGCCGTCGTAATAGAGCCGCCCTTGCTTGAGAGCGATCGCTCGGCGGCAATAGCGGCGTGCCACATCGACCTGATGCAGGGTGACGACAATGGTTCGCCCATCCTCGTGATTGATGCGCTGTAGAATCTCCATCACCTCGCGAGCGCTGCGTGGGTCGAGGGAGGCGATCGGCTCGTCAGCGAAGATCACTTCGGCGTCCTGAACCAGGGTGCGAGCGATGGCGACGCGCTGCATCTGACCGCCGGACAGGGTATTGGCGCGCTGATGCGCCAGACCAACGATGCCAACACGCTCCAACGCCCGCAGGGCCAGATCGCGTTCTTTCTGGTTGAAGCGGCCGGTAAGCGAGCGCCAGCGCGGCATGGCACCAAGGCAACCGATCAAGACATTGGACAGCACGCTGAGGCGACCGACGAGATTGAACTGCTGGAAGATGTAGCCGCTGCGACGGCGCTGATTGCGGCCTGCGGCCAACAAGCGGCCGTAGCGCTGTACGGTCCGGCCTAGCACCTCGACCTGACTGCACGATTGGTGATCGGCACGGCTCAGACCGATAAGATGACGCAATAGTGTCGATTTGCCGGAGCCGGAGGGGCCAATCAGCGTGACCATCTCACCAGCTTCGATGGTGAAATCAATGCCACACAGCGCTGCACGAGGTCCAAAGGATTTGTCAAGCCCCTCTACATGGATGCTGGCAGTCATGCGCTTCGTCTCTTGATTCGGTGTGTTTTCGGCTGGCTCGACGTATTTCTTGGCGTTATGGAATTGGCATCCCATAGCCTCCGGGGACAGCTAATAGCGAACCGCGCTCGGCCAATAATTTAGCTTCCCATTATGACCATGCATGGACAATGCAATGAACTGGTGATGACATTAAGAATTCAGCCGCCCTTGTAGGAATTCAACGGAACTTTATCGTTTCTAGTATGGGGTGAGATAATGGAGTTATCTCTATATAGGGGCACCGCCTCAAGAACCTTAAATGCCTGGATTCATAGAATAACCGCAGCACTTTGGGCCACACGGTAGAGGCAGGAGGGCCAGCGCCGGTACCCTCCCTGCTTTACCAATGGGATGGAGTCCTCCCCACCCTCCCGGCGCCAGTGCGCCAAACTGAGAGGGTGAGGCCCCTGGCAGAGGAGAGCATCCCATGAGCATTTCACGTGTTGGTGTCGATATTGCCAAATCCGTCTTCCATGTCCATGGCGTGGACCGTCACGACCAGGTCGCATGGTGTGGCAAGTACAAGCGCGACAAGTGGCTGGATGCCATCGTCAAACGCGTTCCCGCAGGTGCCGAGATAGGCATGGAAGCCTGCTCTTCATCCCATCACTGGGCACGCGCGCTTCAAGCACGTGGCTATCGCGTCAAGCTGATCGCTGCCCAGTTCGTGAAACCCTACGTCAAGAGCAACAAGAATGACCGGGCGGATGCCGAGGCAATCTGTGAGGCCATGGCGCGTCCTCACATGCGCTTCGTCACCATCAAGACAGTCGCTCAGCAGGACGTGCAGGCGGCGCATCGCATCCGCAGTGAACTGGTCCAGCAACGCACCGCCAAGGCCAACCAGATTCGCGGCCTGGTCAGTGAGTACGGCCTGGTAGCCCCTACCGGTATGGGGCAGTTACGTGCCACCTTGCCGTGCTGGCTGGAGGATGCGGAGAACGGGCTGACGGACGATTTCCGGATCCTGCTGGCAGGCCTCGCAGACGACCTGCGTTACCTCAACGAGCGCATCGCCGCGATGACCGAGCGCATCGAACAGCATGCCCTTACCGACCCAGTAGCCAAGCGCCTGATGACCCTGAGGGGCGTTGGCACGATCACTGCCAGTGCTCTAGCCGGGGCCCTGGGAGATGCCAAGGCCTTCAAATGCGGGCGAGATTTTGCCGCCTCGCTGGGCCTGACGCCGCGCCAACACAGCACCGGCGGGCGCGAGCGCTTGTTGGGAATCAGCAAGCGCGGTGATAGTTATCTGCGCACGTTACTGGTCCATGGTGCCCGAGCGGTGGTGCGCTACACGGGAACAAAGGATGACAACCTGAGCAACTGGCTCCGACATCTGACGGAGCGAAAGCACGTCAACGTGGCAATTGTGGCGTTGGCCAACAAGACGGCTCGAATGGCCTGGGCCATCACGCACCATGATACGTCCTACGATCCTGACATGGCGGCTCAGGCCGCGTAGTCCCGAACTGCTGTACCGAGCCGTTGACACCGTTTCACTTCACTGAGGTCACCACCCGCCACCACGATTGCTGAGCATGCTGGAAGATGGCAAACAGGTCGAACCGACGCCAGGAAACCCCGTTTTGGTCGAAGAGCTTGTAGCTCGCCTCACCAACTGGGACCTGACGTGCGGATAGCCCATTAGGGTCCGATGCCCCTGGCATCACTAGAAAGACCGGATATACGTGTGCAGTCGTACCTTTCAGCCACCGTGCCAGATGCTTGCAAACGGGGAGGACTCCATATACGACCAAAGTGAAGCAGAGCATGGGATACCGACAGCTGACCCAGATCCAACGATACCAGATACACGCCCGCTATGACGTGGGCATGAGCCAGCGGCAGATCGGCAGGGAGCTGGGTCTCCACAGCAGCACGATCAGCCGTGAACTGCGGCGCAACGCCATCTCCGGTGGCTACGATCCCGAGCAGGCCCAGACCCTCAGTGATCGCCGGCGTCGTACCGCCTGGAAACGAACCAAGCGCCTGCCAAGCCTGATTGCTGCTGTTGTCGGCCGGCTGCGTGAGGAGTGGAGCCCACAGCAAATCAGTGGCTTCATCGCGCCCCTGGCAGGCGTAGGCGTCAGTCATCAGTGGATCTACTCCTTGATCTGGGATGACAAGGCACAGGGTGGCGATCTCTGGCGGCATCTCCGCCAGCCCAAACGCCTCAGCAAGCACCGCGCTCAGGCCAAGAGCGCTGGGCTGGGCAAGATCCCTAACCGGGTAGGCATCGAGCACCGCCCGGCTGAGGCTGATGACCGGCGCTTCATCGGCCACTGGGAGGGCGACACCGTAATCCAGGGGCACAAGCAGTCGGGCCTGGTCACGCTGGTCGAGCGTCGTAGTGGCTATCTGCTGGCGGCACGACTGCCCAAGATCTCCGCGGAGCTGACGAGAGCGGCCATGATCCGTCTGTTGAAGCCTCGCCGGGGCGCTGTCCGGACCATCACGCTGGACAATGGCTCGGAATTCGCCGACCACGAAGCCGTGTCCAAGGCGGTGACGGCGGCAACGTACTTCTGTGATCCGTACTGCTCCGGGCAGCGTGGGACCAACGAGAACACGAATGGCCTGATACGGCAGTACTTTCCCAAGGGAACAGACTTCCGCCAGGTCACCGATACGGAGTTGCGCAGGGTGGTCAGGAAGCTGAATGACCGCCCTCGGAAACGGCTCGGCTATCGGACACCGGCACTGGTGTTTCTGGGGGAATACTCAGGAGCCCTGAATACCGCAGGTGCTGCACTTATTGCTTGAATTCAGGCCATTAAGAGGCCCTATCATCATGGCTCCTCCGTGTCGCGGCGTGCTACCAGATGGACGCGCGCGACCTTCTGGAGAATGACCTCGGGCACGGCCAGGTCGATGACCTGGACATCGCACCGCCGCTGTCGCTGCTGTCGCTGCTGTCCCAGCGCAGCGGCATCGAGCTGGACCGGCTGCGTTGCCTGAGCGTGGTCGGTTGGGTGCCGTGGCTGCTGGACAGCCTGGACGACCAGGTTCCGGCAGCGCTGGACACCTATGCGTTCCAGTTCTCGGTACTGCTGCCGAGGCGCACCCGCAAGACAAGAGCGATCAACCGCTGGCGAGCCTGGCTCCCCAGCCAACTGATCCGCCGGGCCTGCCCACTCTGCCTGGACGGTTCGGCGGAACAAGCCATCTTGCTCGCCTGGAAGATGCCCCTGATGCTGAGCTGTCCGCAGCATGGTTGTTGGCTGGATTCCTATTGGGGCGTTCCGGGGCATTATCTTGGCTGGGAGAACGCCGACCCTGCACCTCGCGAAGCCAGCCAAGCGATTACGGCGATGGACCAGCGCAGCTGGCAGGCGCTGACGATGGGCTACGTGGAGCTGCCGCGCCGGCGCCTTCATGCTGGCCTCTGGTTCCGGTTGCTGCGCAGCGTGCTGGATGAGCTGAACACCCCACTCTCATACTGCGGGAGTGATGCTGGCAGCATCCGCTATGTCTGGGAACGCTGTGGCCATCCACTGCGCGCCGGAAAAATCCGATGGCATCCCTTCGAGACTCTTGACCTGGCCGTGCAGCTGTAGATGCTGGAGGCGGCAGCCACCGCCTTTGACCTGCTCGTACCGCAGACTGTGATCCCGCGCGGGGAGCAGGCGGCGTTATTCTTGCCAGCGCTGCAGACTGGCGCCACCAGCGGCCTGCCCGTGAAGGAACGGCAGCAGGAGCCCATTCACGACTGGAAGAGGATGGTCAGGGTGGTCAACGAAGCCTTCACCGAAGCGCGGTACAATCCCGAGACAGCCCGGCCACTGTTCGCGCTGGCGGCCTATGGGAAGCGAGACCCCGACTCCCTCGAGCGTCTGCGTGCCGAGTTTGCCCAGGAAGGCATGCCGCAAGAATTTCTGTCACATTATGAGCCCGATGTACCCTTTGCATGCCGTAAGATAAGTGATTCATTAAGCAGCAAATTTTGACGGCCGTCGTCACCTGGCGAAGTCGGTCAATGACTATAATATCAGACTGGCAATCCAACTGAAAAATAGTACAATAATATCCTGCTTTTACCTGCAAGGTGTCGATCGAACTGTTTTTCAGAGGTGTAATCTATGACATTTTCAATATGGATAACCTTTCTGGTAGCGGCAGTCCTTATCAGTATGTCTCCCGGCGCCGGCGCGGTAAACTCCATGAGTAGCGGGTTGCGCCACGGTGTACGTAAATCTATGCCAACTATTCTTGGGCAACAGTTTGGTTACGGTGTGCAAATCGTGCTGGTCGGTGCTGGGCTGGGGGCTATTGTGGCCTCTTCAAATATCGCACTGTCAGTGATCAAGTGGATGGGAGTGGCCTATCTGGTTTGGTTGGGCATTCAGAAATGGCGAGAGTCACCAGTTGAAGCAACGGGAGAGACCCCGACAGGCATCAGTAAGAAACAGCAGTTCTGGAACGGAGCTCTGGTGAACCTGACTAACCCGAAAGCGACTATTTTTCTGATCGCTCTGTTTCCCCAGTTTCTTGTGGCAGGGATACCTCATGGCCCACAACTTGCCACCATGGGCGCAACCCTCATTCTGGTGGACATTCTGGTCATGATTGGCTATGCCCTGCTGGCCAGTCAGCTGTTTCGGTTCCTGACTACCCCCTGGCGTCAGCGGCAGATGAACCGGGTATTCGGAGGTCTGTTTGTGACAGCCGCCGTGGCCCTAGCCAGTTTCAAACGCTCTTGATTTCGTTAAAAATTGCAGATTCTGAAAGTCGCTATACAATCAATATCATGGAGAGTCGCAAGGTGTGCGAAGAATGGAATCGTGGTAGTATTTATGCCGAAATTACCTTGAATCATTTTTTCTAATAAGTGGGGATGTCATGCAGTGGGTTGCTTTTTTTATTGCCACGATGGGTTTTGCATTTCTGCCTGGTCCGGCAATGCTGTATACCGCTGCTCAAACAATCGGGCGGGGTAAAAAAGCTGGTTGGTTAGCGGCCGCAGGCGTTCATTTGGGATGTTACGTACATGTGGTCATGGCAGCGCTGGGCTTGGCTCTGCTATTCGCTGCAATACCGGCCGCATATATAACAATGAAAGTCGCTGGTGGTGTTTATTTGCTATGGGTGGGGTTGCGGCTATGGCGAAAAGGCGTTCCTTTGCAAGGGGAAAGCGTTCCGGGAGTCAACACAAAGCGGGTGCTGAGGGATAGTGTTTTGGTAGAAGTTCTCAATCCTAAAACGGCACTCTTCTTCGTTGCATTTTTACCTCAATTTGTTCAGCCAGAAAGTGCTGTGCCTGTTGCCTGGCAGTTGCTATGGTTGGGTATTGCGACTAATCTTCTGTTTTCTATTGCTGACGTTGTTGTAGTGATGTTGGCTAGTCCATTGAGGCGTTGGCTTCAGAGAAAAGGCAATTCTTCTCGGCTTATCCAGCGCATCAGCGGGGGAGTGCTCATGGTGTTAGGGGGAAATACCCTAGCACAAGCAACTCGCTAATGTGGTTGATTATGAACCAAAGCATGAGCAGTTCTTGGCCTCAATAAAGCTATGTTAATCAAGTGTGTATAACGCCACTACCGACGATCACTGCCTGCCCAGCAGTGCGGATCTTTGAAGCCTTATCGTTTCGTTCTGCCTCGGCGAAGGTGAGGCTGGGACGACGCATCTCTATGCCCTTGTTCATGCCGGCCTCTGATTCCGGTTGCTGCGCACCGTGCTGGATGAGCTGAACACCCCACTCTCGTACTGCGGGAGGGGGTCACTTCACCGGCAGCATTCGCTATGTTTGGGAGCACTGTGGCCAGCCGCCACGCGCTGGACAAGACCGATGGCGTCCCTACGCTGGACCGGCGGTGCAGCTGCAAATGCTGGAGGCGGCAGCCACCGCCATCACCATGGTCGAATCGCAGCTCGTAATCCCGCGCGGAGAGCAGGCGATGCTGTTCTGGCCGGAATCGCAGGCCGGCTTCAACAGCGGCCTGCCGGTGAAGGAGCGACAGCAGAAGCCTATTCACAACTGGAAGGAGGTGGTCAGGGCGATCAACGAAGCCTTCACAGAAGCGCGGTACAATCCCGAGACAGCCCGGTCACTGTTCGCGCTGGCGGCCTATGGGAAGCGAGACCCCGGATCCCTGGAGCTTCTGCGCGCGGAGTTTGCCAAGGAGGGCATGCCGCCGGAATTCCTGTCACATTATGAGCCCGATGGACCTTTTGCATGCCGTAAGAAAAGTGACTAATTAAGCAGCAAACTTTGACAGACTCCACCGCCAATACAGCGCTTATCTCGGATCCTCGGCACCTAGCAGTGGGCGCGCTGGCTGGCATGCACTAAACTAACAAGACTCGTTCCTCTGGAACGACCAAATGAACCGAAGGGGCCCCGGCTAGCGGGCTGAGATACTGCCAGGCGTTTTACAACGCAGCTACCCTTTGATCCTGATCCGGGTCATACCGGCGAAGGGACGGATATTCTTCTGCTCGCCGCTTGCTGCTGGATGGCTCTCCTTTGATGAAGGAACCGCCGTCGTGTCTTCCTCGACCAACGATCCTCATGCCGTGGCTCGGCCAGTGGTGGCGACACTTGCGGCCGTGGTCCGCGAGAACCGCATTCTGTTGATACGTCGCTCGAATCCGCCGGACGCGGGGCGATGGGCGTTTCCGGGCGGGAAGATCCGTTTCGGAGAGTCTGCCGCCGACGCAGCGCAACGCGAACTGCTCGAAGAAACCGGCGTTCAGGGCAAACCTGTACAGGTGTTCGATGCAGTCAATGTGTTCGACCAGCGGGCAGACGAAGGCGACGTGCTGCACCAGCACTATATCCTCATTGCCACGCTGTTCGACTGGCACGTCGGCGAGCCGCGTGGCGGCGATGACGCGCTGGACGCGCGCTGGTTCGCCGATGCGGATCTCGATTCGACCGAATTGGCGCAGAGCTTCGACATCGCCGCAGTGGCTCGCCGCGCCTTCCGGCTCGCGCTATCGCTTCGCACGGGAGTCGACTCATGATCGCTAACGTGCTGAGCATTGCTGGCACCGATCCCACAGGGGGCGCCGGCATCCAGGCAGACCTGAAGACATTTTCCGCATTAGGTGCCTATGGCATGAGCGCCATCACGGCCGCGGTGGCGCAGAACACCCAAGGCGTGCGTAGTTTCGTAGCACTGGAGCCCAATTTCATCGCCGACCAGATCGACGCGGTGTTCGATGATGTTCGGGTAGATGCAGTCAAGATCGGCATGGTGGCCAACGCGGGGATAGCCGTGGCCATCGCAGATCGTTTGAGCGGGCGTGCGCAATGCCCGATCGTCCTCGATCCCGTGATGGTTGCAAAGAGCGGGGATCGTCTGTTGGCGCCCGACGCGGTGACTGTCCTTCGTGACACGCTGATACCGCTTTGCACACTGATCACCCCCAATTTGCCGGAAGCCGGTGATTTGCTGCAACAGTCCGAGCCCAAGTCCACGCAAGAAATGCGATTGGCGCTTGAACCACTTCAGGCATTGGGAGCAGACTGGGTGTTACTCAAGGGCGGCCACTTGGATGGACAAAATAGCATCGACCTGCTGCATGGCAAAGGCAGGACGTGTGTACTGGAAGCTCCTCGCATAGTGACGCGTAATACGCATGGCACTGGCTGCACGCTATCAGCCGCCATTACCGCATTGCTGCCGCTCATGGACGTTCCGACTGCCGTGCGCGAGACCAAAGACTACTTGACGGCCGCTTTGGCTGCCGCCGACTCGTTGGAGGTCGGTGATGGCCATGGTCCTGTCCATCACTTCCATGCCATCTGGAATTGAACTGGTCTAATTGGAGCGGACACCCCGGTAAGCCTCATACTGGAGGCATTGGAGGTGTTCATGACCAAGAAGACGCGACGTCGGTACTCCGACGCATTCAAGGCTGAGGCGGTCAACATGGTTCGAGGAGAGGGCTATGCCATCTCCGAGGCTGCCAGGCGGCTGGATATCGATCGCAGCCTGCTGGATCGCTGGTGTCGCCAGCAACGTGATCGGGAGGATGGTGTGACTGACGACCAGGCGGATGAGCGGGATGCCGAGATCAAGAAACTTCGCGAAGAAGTTCGTAAGCTGCGGATTGAAAAGGAAGTTTTAAAAAAGGGGTATCCGGATTAACTGGTTGAAGGGGCCCTCAAGCCCTTCCAAACCCTTAATCCTCCCAGAAGGTTGATAGATCGACGCCGAAATTCTTCTCTGGCTCGGGGAGCCCCA
>NZ_JARANV010000013.1 GCF_029889845.1 Halomonas sp. 25-S5 | reverse complement strand
ATGCCCGCCGCGGCGGCCTACCGGCCGCTCGCCGAGAGCCAGGGCAAGCTGGTCAACAACTGATTGGAAGCGGAAGCGGCGGCGGCCTCGGCCGCCGCCCCTCTAACGGGAGGTCCATGACATGACGATGATTTTCGGGGTGCCGGTGATGGTGTTCATGGGCCAGCTGATGCTGGGCCTGATCAACGGTGCCTTCTATGCGCTGCTCAGCCTGGGGCTGGCGGTGATCTTCGGCCTGCTGAAGATCGTCAACTTCGCCCACGGCGCCCAGTACATGCTGGGGGCGTTCGCCGCGCTGATGGGCCTGCAATACCTGGGGCTCAACTACTGGGCAGCGCTGCTGCTGGTGCCCCTCGTGGTGGGCGGACTGGGCATGGTGATCGAACGCCTGATCCTGCGGCGTATCGCCCATCTCGACCATCTCTACGGGCTGCTGCTCACCTTCGGCCTGGCCCTGATCTTCGAGGGTACCCTGATCAATTTCTTCGGGGTGTCGGGCTCGAGCTACCCGACACCGGCGGCGCTGCAGGGCGGCGTCAACCTGGGCTTCATGTTCCTGCCCATCTACCGTGCCTGGGTGCTGGTGGCGGCGCTGGTGGTCTGCCTGGGCACCTGGTTCATCATCGAGCGCACCCGCCTGGGTGCCTACCTGCGCGCCGGCACCGAGAATCCGGCGCTGATGCAGGCCTTCGGCGTCAACGTGCCACAACTGATCACCCTGACCTACGGCTTCGGCGTGGCGCTGGCCGCCTTCGCCGGGGTGCTGGCCGCCCCGCTGTATCCGGTGTCGCCGACCATGGGCTCGAGCCTCTTGATCGTGGTCTTCGCCGTGGTGGTGATCGGCGGCATGGGCTCCATCCTGGGGGCCATTCTCACCGGCCTGGCCATGGGCCTGATCGAGGGCCTCACCAAGGTCTACTACCCCGAGGCGGCCAACACCGTGATCTTCCTGGTGATGATCCTGGTGCTGCTGATGCGCCCCGCGGGACTCTTCGGCAAGGAGGCATGACGTGATGGCCACCACCCACCACCTGACCCCCGCCATGCAGCGGCAGCGCAACGCCCGGCTGCGTCGCAATGGCCTCTACCTGGTGCTGATCGTGATCGGTCTGCTGGCGCCGCTCGCCATCTACCCGGTGTTTTTGATGAAGGTGCTGTGCTTCGCGCTGTTCGCCTGCGCTTTCAACCTGCTGCTCGGCTATGCTGGCCTGCTCTCCTTCGGGCACGCCGCCTTTCTGGCCACCGGCGGCTATTTCACCGGCATCATGCTGGCCAGTTACCCGGGGCTGACCCCGGAGATGGGCATCCTGATTGGCACCCTCGCCGCCGTGGTGCTCGGCACCCTCTTCGGGGTGCTGTCGATCCGCCGCCAGGGGATCTATTTCGCCATGGTGACCCTGGCGCTGGCGCAGATGATGTTCTTCTTCTTCATCCAGGCGCCCTTCACCGGCGGCGAGGACGGCCTGCACGGCGTGCCGCGCGGCGAGCTGTTCGGGCTGATCAGCCTCGCCGACAACCTCAACATGTATTACTTCGTGTTGGCGGTCTTCGTGATCGGCTTCGCGATCATCCAGCGCACCGTGCATTCGCCCTTCGGCCAGGTGCTCAAGGCGATCCGCGAGAACGAGCCGCGGGCGGTCTCCCTGGGCTACAACGTGGATGCCTACAAGCTGGTGGCCTTCGTGCTCTCCGCCGGGCTGGCGGGACTGGCGGGCTCGACCAAGACGGTGGTCTTCCAGCTGGCCTCGTTGACCGACGCCCACTGGCACATGTCCGGCGAGGTGATCCTGATGACCCTGCTGGGTGGGGTCGGCACCCTGTTCGGCCCGCTGATGGGCGCCGGCCTGGTGGTCAGCCTGCAGACCCAGCTGGCGCAGTCGCCGCTGGGCAACTGGGTGAGCGTGATCCTCGGCCTGATCTTCGTGGTCTGCGTGCTGAGCTTTCGCAGCGGCATCGTCGGCGAGATCCAGAAGATGGTGAAAAAGAACTTCAAGTAGGCCCAAGTGGCCGTAACGCCATCGGGCGCCCCGCGGGGCGCCCGTCTTCTTGGTGCGCAGTGAGGCAGGCGCAGCAATTGATGGGGGTCGCGGGAGCTTAACCCGAGGCACCGAATTGCCTAAACTGTCGTCAGGCTCATTACATCCCCAAGGAGAACGAAGCCATGAAGTCACGCGCCGCCGTCGCCATGGAAGCCGGCAAGCCCCTGGAACTGGTCGAGATCGACGTCGAGGGCCCCAAGGCCGGCGAGGTGCTGGTGAAGATCGCCGCGACCAGCGTCTGCCATACCGACGCCTATACCCTCTCCGGTGCCGACCCGGAGGGCAATTTTCCGGCGGTGCTGGGCCACGAGGGGGCCGGCGTCGTCCAGGAAGTGGGCGAGGGCGTCACCAGCGTCCAGCCCGGGGACCACGTCATCCCGCTCTATACCGCCGAGTGCGGCCAGTGCAAGTTCTGCCTCTCGGGCAAGACCAACCTGTGCAGCGCGGTGCGCGCCACCCAGGGCAAGGGCGTGATGCCGGATGGCACCTCGCGCTTCTCGCTGGACGGCAAGATGCTGCATCACTACATGGGCACCTCCACCTTCAGCGAATACACCGTGCTGCCCGAGGTCTCGCTGGCCGTGGTCTCCAAGGCGGCGCCGATGGACAAGATCTGCCTGCTGGGCTGCGGGGTGACCACCGGCATCGGCGCGGTGATGAACACCGCCAAGGTGGAGCCGGGCAGTACCGTGGCCGTCTTCGGCCTGGGCGCCATCGGCCTGGCGGTGATCCAGGGCGCGGTGATGGCCAAGGCCGCGCGGATCATCGCCATCGACGTCAATCCGGAGAAGTTCACGCTGGCCGAGCAGTTCGGTGCCACCGACGTCGTCAACCCCAAGGACTACAGCGACCCCATCCAGCAGGTGATCGTCGAGCTGACCGATGGCGGCGTCGATTACTCCTTCGAGTGCATCGGCAACGTCAACGTGATGCGCTCGGCGCTGGAGTGCTGCCACAAGGGCTGGGGCGAGTCGGTGATCATCGGCGTGGCCGGTGCCGGCGAGGAGATCAGCACGCGGCCGTTCCAGCTGGTCACCGGCCGAGTCTGGAAGGGCTCCGCCTTCGGCGGGGTGAAGGGGCGCACCGAGTTGCCGGGCTACGTGGAGCGCTACATGAACGGGGAGATCAACATCGATGACTTCATCACCCACGACATGCCCTTCGAGAAGATCAACGAGGCCTTCGAGCTGCTGCACCGGGGCGAGAGCATCCGCACCGTCCTCCACTACTGAGCCTTCAGGAGCCTGACCCATGACCATGACCGAACACATCGAGCTGGTCTCGGCCAACAAGAGCTTCGGTGGCTGGCACAAGCGCTATCGCCACCGCTCCCGGGCACTGGACTGCGAGATGACCTTCTCCATCTATCTGCCCCCTCAGGCCGAGGCCGGGCGGGTACCGCTGCTCTGGTGGCTCTCCGGGCTGACCTGCACCGACGAGAATTTCATGCAGAAGGCCGGCGCCCATCGGGTCGCCGCCGAGCTCGGCATGGCCATCGTCTGCCCGGACACCAGCCCGCGGGGCACCGACCTGCCGGGCGAAGATGACAGCTACGACTTCGGCAGCGGGGCCGGCTTCTATGTCAATGCCACCCGGGAGCCCTGGAAGAAGCACTATCGCATGTACGACTACGTGGCCGAGGAGCTGCCCTCGGTGGTGCGCCAGCACTTCCCGGTCAACGGCCGCGAGTCGATCAGCGGCCACTCCATGGGTGGGCATGGCGCCCTGGTGATGGCGCTGCGTCGTCCCGGTCACTACCGCTCGGTGTCGGCCTTCGCGCCGGTCGTCAATCCCAGCGAGTGCCCCTGGGGGCAGAAGGCCTTCTCCGGCTACCTGGGGGAGGACCGCGGCCTCTGGACCCAGTACGATACCTGCGAGCTGGTGGCCCGCGGGGCCTCGAGCCAGCCGCTGTTCATCGACCAGGGCGAGGCCGACGACTTCCTGGAGGAGCAGCTCTGCCCCGAGCGGCTGGAGGCGGTGTGCGCCGAGCACGACCACCCGCTGACCCTGCGGCGCCAGCCGGGCTATGACCACAGCTACTTCTTCATCGCCAGCTTCATCGAGGATCACCTGCGCTACCATGCCGAGCGACTGAACAAGCGCTGATCGGGCGCAGGAGCTCGCCAGTATGACAGGCTGCCTCCCTTCGGGGAGGCAGCGTCGTTATACTGGCGGGTATTCAGGACGGGGCGAGGGGAGCCCATGGCCGAGCAGGGGGCGTGATGAGGGAGTGGTGGCAGATGGCCTGGCGGGTGCTGTGGCGCACCGTGCTGGGCTTCGTGGTGTGTTCCCTGTTGCTGGTGCTGCTGCTTCGCGTGGTACCGGTCTTCGGCTCCATGGTGATGGTGGAGCGCAAGGTCCAGTCCTGGGTCGCCGGGGAGTCCCTCGACATCCGCCACCAGTGGCAGCCCTGGCAACGCCTTTCCGACCACGCCAAGCTGGCGGTGATCGCTGCCGAGGACCAGCGCTTCCCGTTACATCACGGCTTCGACCTCGGCGAGATGCGCCGGGCCTGGGAGGCCAGCCGCAACGGCGGTCGCCTGCGAGGGGCCAGCACCATCAGCCAACAAACCGCCAAGAACCTCTTCCTGTGGACCGGGCGCAGCTGGGTGCGCAAGGGGCTGGAGGCCTGGTTCACCCTGCTGATCGAGGCGCTGTGGCCCAAGCAGCGCATCCTCGAGGTCTACCTCAACATCGTCGAGTGGGACAGCGGGGTGTTCGGCCTCGAGGCCGCCTCACGCCACTACTTCGGCGTCTCCGCGGGCCAGCTCAGCGAGGCTCAGGCCAGCCGCCTGGCGGCGATCCTGCCCGATCCCCGTGGCCGTGATGCGGCGCGCCCCGGCCCCCTGGTGGAGCGACGCAGCGCCTGGATCCGCCAGCAGATGCGCAACCTCGGCGGCACCGGCTATCTCGAGCGGCTCTGAGGGCCGCTTCGCACCACCAGCACCACGCCGGCGATGGCGATGGCCATGCCAGCGAGCGACAGGGGCGGCAGGCGCTCGTCGAACAGCCACCACGCCTCCAGCGCCGTCACCGGCGGGACCAGGTAGAAGAGACTAGCTACCCGCGAGGCCTCGCCGCGCTTGATCAGCGCCATCAGCAGCAGGATGGCGGAGATGGAGAGCACCAGCACCAGCCAGGCCAGGGTCAGCAGGAAGGTGGGCGCCCAGTCGATCTGCCGGGTCTCGAACAGCAGCGCGCCCAGTCCCAGCAGCGTCCCGGCGCCGAGATATTGCACCACGGTGCCGGAGAGCAGCGGCATGCCGGTGCAGAAACGCTTCTGGTAGAGGGTGCCCAGCGAGATGCCGACCAGTGCCACCAGCACGCTGGCCACCGCCCCGAGGCCGAACCCCCGGAACAGCATCTCGCCCGGGTCGAGCTTGCCGCCCAGCACCAGGGCAATGCCGGCGAGTCCCATCACCAGTCCTAGCCACTGCAGGCGCCCCAGCCGCTCACCCAGCAGGGGGCCGGCGAGCCCAGCGGTCAGCAGGGGCTGCAGCCCTACCAGCAGGGCGGCCAGCCCCGCCGGCATGCCCTGGTAGATGCCATAGAAGACCCCGCCCAGGTAGGCACCGTGAACCAGCAGGCCGGATACCGCGATGTGTCCCCACAGCTGCGGCCCCTGTGGCCAGCCGCCCCGCAGCAGCACGACCAGCGGCACCAGCAGGGCCAGGGTCAGCACGAAGCGCACGAACAGGAAGGTGAAGGGCTCGGCATGGGGCAGGCCGAACTTGGCGCCGATGAAGCCGGTGCTCCACAGCGCCACGAAGAGGACGGGCATGGTGGCCAGCCAGGCCTGGTGGTGACGTTCCGATGTCATGGCAAAGGCTTCCAAGGTCAGGGGGTGGGGGCATCATCGCGGTCAGGCGCACCGGATGCCACTCTCGCGGCTCGTGCTTTGGTCGTAGGCGTTCCCGCGACGGAAAATTGGTCAGACCATGATTTTGCCAGTATGAACAGGATGTTGGATTCAGAGTGTCCATGGTCTGACCAATGGTTGAAGTGGCCTTGCGTTGAAAGCCGCTATTGGCCGGGGGTGGGGTTTTCGCTAACTTTCGCTATGGAAGACGTTTCCAGATAAGTGGAATCTTCCCGGAGGCCCCTAAGGATGGCGGGTCGTGTGTGCCGGCCGATCATCAGGATGAGTTGGCACGCGAGATGGCACAGGGAAGAAAACAACAAGATCCCGTTGATGCCCGCCCACGAGTGCGGGCTCGCTACCCAACCAGGAGACCATGCCATGCAAGACGACAAGCAGCCGTCAAGCATCTCATCCGTCGACAACGACAACGACAACACGAAAGTCCTCAAGGAGTTCAAGACCCCGAGCCGGCGTAACTTCCTGAAGGCGGCGGCCGTCGGGTCGGCGGCGGCCGTGGCGGCCCCCTGGGTCGGCAACGTCCAGGCGCAGGAAGGCATCCGTATCCGCATGCAGTCCTCCTGGCCGCCAGGAACGCCGGGCTATCGCATCTTCGAGCAGTGGGCCAAGGGGGTGGCGGAGGCCACCAGCGGTGAGGTGACCATCGAGCCCTTCCCCGCCGGTGCCGTGGCCGGTGCCTTCGAAGTCGCCGATGCCGTACGTAACGGCGTGCTCGACGGCCAGAACTGGTTCACCGTCTACTGGCCGGGCAAGATGCCCGCCGGCGTGTTCCTGACCGCCTACCCGATGGGCCTGTCGATGCCCCATCAGTGGGACATCATGTTCGGCGCCTACGGCGGCTTCGACATCGCCAAGGACCTGTACCGCAAGCAGGGCCAGGAGCTGCTGGGCTATGTTCACCATGACATGAACCTGATCCACTCCAAGAAGCCGCTGCGCAGCTTCGACGACTTCAAGGGGGTCAAGCTTCGTATGCCGGGCGGCATCGTCGCCGAGACCTTCGCCGCCGCCGGCGCCCGTACCACCCTGCTGCCGGGCTCCGAGGTGTATCCGGCCCTGGAGAAGGGCACCATCGACGCGGCCGACTATACCGGCGCGGCCAACAACTTCGAGCTGGGCTTCTGGCAGGTCGCCGACTACATCATCATGGGGCCGCCCTCCACGCCCTGCCTGCACCAGGCCGTCGACCTCATGGACATCTCCGTCAACCGTCGTGTGTTCGAGCGCATGTCTCCTCATGTCCAGGACCTGATGCACGATCTGGTGGCCGCCTATTCCCGCGAGCATTACGCGGCAATCCAGAAGGCCAACGCCGAGGCCTGGCCGAAGTACAAGGAGAAGGGCGTCGAGGTCATCCACCTCACGGAGAACGACGCTGACCGCTTCCGCGAGGTTGCCGTGCCGCTGTGGTTCAAGTGGGCCAACAAGGACAAGGACGCCGCGCGCCTGTTCAAGGCACACCTCGACACCATGATGGACCCGGCCGTGGCGCTGATCACGCCGGAAGACATCAAGGACTACGAGCTTAACCTGTAAGCTGACCTGCTCTACCATGCCGGGTGTTGCTGCCTGCGGGCCGCAGCACCCGGCTTGGGTAGAGTGACCACTACTAATCCCGCATCCCGTCGACTCGATGTTCCGTTGCCATCGCCGGGAGGTGATGGTGTCGCGGAGGAGTATCCATGAATCTTGAGATTGATTTCGTTCTTCCGCACTGGCTCTACTGGTCGGTGCTGCTGTTGCTGCCGCTGGTGGTGATGTTCTTCGTCAACCGCAGCTTCCGGCGCGGTGGCACCATCGATGGCGGTGATACCGCCGAAGTGCCCGCCGGCGAGGAGGTCGAGGTTGGCTACCAGCCACCCGGCAACCTGTTCACCACCATTGTCGACCGTGTTTCCGGGTTTTCCGGCCGCTATGTGGCCTACTGGGCGCTGATCGCCCCCTTCGCCTTCGCCTACGAAGTGCTGGTGCGCTACGCCTTCAACTCGCCGACCAACTGGGTCCATGAGTCGATGACCCTGATGTTCGGCATGCAGTATCTGGTGGCCGGGGCTTATGCCCTGCGCGAGGGGGGGCATGTGCGTGTCGACATCCTCTACCAGCGGGCCAAGCCCCTGAACAAGGCGGCGCTGGACCTGGTGACCTCGGTGTTCTTCTTCATCTTCACCATCGCGCTGCTGACGACCGGCTGGAAGTTCTTCTCCCAGTCGGTGAGTGACCAGTTCTTCTTCGGTACCAGTTACGCCAACGAGACCTCCTTCACCGAGTGGGCCATCGAGTTCTATCCGGTGAAGTTCATGATGTTCTTCGGTGCGCTGTTGCTGCTGCTCCAGGGGTTCGGCCAGCTGGTACGTGACGCCCAGGCGTATCGCTACCACTGGCGCCTGCATGCCGGTAGTCGGACCTTCGCCCGCGTGTTGCTGATCATCGCCTTCGTGCTGGCGGCCTGGATGGTCTTCGAGATGATCAACATCGCGGTGACCGACTACGACAGCCTGGCGGGCAGCCTCGAGCACAGCCTCGGCTCCGTTGGCATCGGTGCCCTGACGCTGGTGATGTTCGGCTCGCTGATGGTGGTTCTGGTGGCGGGCCTACCGCTGGCCTTCGTTACCGGCGGCCTGGGGGTGGCCTTTCTCTATCTGATCGGCGACCAGGCCATGCTCAACCTGATGCCCTCGCGCATCTTCCCGATGATGACCAACTACCAGCTCTCAGCCATCCCGCTGTTCATCTTCATGGCGTCGGTGCTGGAGAAAGCCGGCATCATCGAGGAGCTGTTCGATGTCGTCTACAAGTGGATGGGCGGCCTCAAGGCGGGGCTGGCCATCGCCACCGTCATCGCCTCGACCCTGCTGGCCGCCATGGTCGGCGTGATCGGCGCCGCGGTGGTGACCATGGGCCTGATCGCCCTGCCGGCGATGCTCAAGCGCAACTACGACCCGGAGATCGCCATTGGCTCGATCATGGCCGGCGGGACCCTGGGCATCCTGATCCCGCCGTCGATTCTGGCGATCATCTACGGCGTGATTGCCCAGCAGTCGGTCGGTGAGCTCTACCTCGGCTCGCTGATCCCCGGCCTGATGCTGGCCTTCATGTACGGTTTCTACTGCTGGCTGCGTGGCACCCTGAACATCAATATGGCGCCGCCGATGCCGGTCGAGGACCGGGTCGACATGAAGGAGAAGCTGCGGCTGCTGCGCAACATGCTGGCGCCCATCGTGCTGGTGATCCTGGTGCTGGGCGTCATCTTTACCGGCATTGCCACCCCGGTGGAAGCGGCCGGCATCGGCACCTTCGGCTCGCTGATCGTGGCGGCGATGCACCGGCGCCTGACGTGGCCCAACCTCCATGCCGCCTGCATGACCACCCTGGTGGCTTCGGCGATGGTGATGTGGATCATCTTCGGTGCCAGCATCTTCGTCGGCTTCTATATCCTGCAGGGTGGTCAGAGCTTCGTGCAGGAGCTGATCTCCGGCGCTGGCCTTGGTCCCTATGCGGTGCTGATGCTGATGATGGTGCTGCTGGTGGCGTTGGGGATGTTCCTCGACTGGGTCGGCATCCTGCTGCTGGCCGTGCCGATATTCGTTCCCTTGATCCAGGGCCTGAGCTTCAACGGCGTGTTCGGCCTGCCCGGGGTCGACCCGGCCGATGTCTCGCTGTGGTTCGGCGTCATCTACCTGGTCAACATGCAGATGTCCTTCCTCAGCCCGCCGTTCGGCTATGCGCTGTTCTACATCAAGGGCGTCTGTCCACCGCATATCACCATGGCGCAGATCTTCCGCTCCTCCTTCCCCTTCCTGGGCATCCAGGCGGTGGGATTGCTGTTGGTGATCCTCTTCCCGGCGCTGGTGACCTGGTTGCCCAACCTGGCCTATGGTTGACGTCAGGCGCTAGATCCGATGAGGTATCGAAGGCGCTCCTTGAAGGGGAGCGCCTTTTCTTACAACCCGTTACAACACTCTGTGAACTCGCCGCGACGCCGGGCGTCACAGGGTGGCACATTCATAACGCAACACCCTGGAGGTATTCATGCAACGGATGACTGCACTGTTCTCGGCCGCATTGCTCTCCCTCGGCCTCGCTGCCACCCAAGCGCAGGCCGAGCAGGATGACGCTGCGGCGAACAACGCAGAGCAGCCGCAGGCGACTGCCCCGGCCCAGGACTTCTCCGACCAGCAGCTGCAGCAGTTTGCCGACGCCTCTCAGGAGATCGCCGTGATCTCTCAGGAGTACACCCAGCAGCTGCAGGCGGCAGAGGATAAGCAGGCCCAGCAGGACGTCCGCAAGGAGGCCAACGATGAGATGGTCAAGGCCGTTCAGAACAGCGGTCTCGAGGTGGATACCTTCAACGCCATCGGCCAGGCCATTCAGCAGGACCCGGAACTGATGCAGCGTGTTCAGGAAATGGCCAAGGCCAGCGCCGCTAGCGACGGCCAGAACTCGTAACACCAGTCCACCGCAGAGTGGCTGTTCCTTAGGCCACCGAAAGGCCGCCCCGTGAATGCCATGGGGTGGCCTTTTTCGTGACGGGTCTCGGTCATGGCATTCGTACCGAGAAGCCGTGGGCAGGGGTTCGCTCCCGTCGGGCTCGGCCCTGCTTTACAGCGCCGGCAGGCCATTCCAGAATGTTGGCCAGACATGAACGGGCGGGAGCAAGGACATGGACGTGGAACTGCTTGAGATCCGCCAGCACCTGGGACGCTTTCCGCCCTTCGACGGGCTCTCCGACGAGCTGCTCGACAAGGTGGCAGGCAGTATCGAAGTGGCCTACTTCAAGGCCGGCATTGACATCCTGGTGCTCGATCAGGAGGTCCATGAATTCTGCTACATCCGCAGCGGAGCCGTGGAGGTCTACCGCCGCGGTGGTGAACTCTACAATCGCCTGGGAGAGGGCGACATCTTCGGCCACTTCAGCCTGCTGCGGAATCATCGTGCTCGCTTCCCGGCTCGGGCCATGGAAGACAGCTTGATCTACTTCATCCCCGAGTCCACCTTCCAGCGGCTCTGCGAGGTCGACGACAACTTCGCCGATTTCGTCGAGCTCGAGCGCCCGCGCCTCGAGTCGACGGTCAAGGATGACAAGAAGAACAGCGACATGATGATCACCCGGGTGCGCAAGCTGCTGACCCGCTACCCGGTGATGGTCGAGGCCAGCACTACGGTGCAGGAGGCCGCCCGCCAGATCACGGACTCCGGCGCCTCGGCGGTACTGGTGCTCGACGCCCCCGGCGATACCCCCCGCTATACCTTCCGCGACAGCCAGGATCGCCACTGGCAGGTGCAGGGCATTCTCACCGACAGTGACTTCCGCAAGCAGGTGGTGGCCGAAGGGCGCCCCCCTGAGACGCCGGTGGGGGAGGTGATCGGTCCCCGCCTGATCGCCATCCAGTCCGACGAGTCGGTGCACGAGGCGATGCTGTGCATGCTGCGCAACAATATCCATCACCTGCCGGTGATGCACCGTCGCCATCCCGTGGGCATCGTGCACCTCTCCGACATCATCCGCTACGAGACCGGCAGCAGCCTCTACTTGGTGAGCAACATCTTCCACCAGTCCAGCGTCGATGGCCTGGCGCGGCTGGCACCCGACGTGCGTGCCGCCTTCGTGCGCATGGTCGGGGAAGGGGCCGACTCAAGCATGGTGGGCAGTGCACTCTCCACCATCGGCCGCAGCTTCACGCGCCGGCTGCTGGAACTGGCTGAGGAGGAGCTGGGCCCCCCGCCGGTGGGCTACTGCTTCATGGCGCTGGGCTCGATGGCGCGCAACGAGCAGTCCATCGTCACCGACCAGGACAACGCCCTGGTGCTCGCCGACGACTTCGACGCGGCCCAGCATGACGCCTACTTCCTGACGCTGGCCCAGCGGGTCAGCGACGGCCTGGATGCCTGCGGCTACCCCTACTGCAAGGGCGATATCATGGCCACCAACGCCCGCTGGCGCCAGCCCCTCTCGGTGTGGAAGCAGTACTTCCAGGACTGGATCGATCACCCCTCTCCGGAGCGCCTGCTGCACAGCTCGATCTTCTTCGACCTGGACGCCGTGCACGGCGAGAATGCCTTCGTCGAACAGCTCCAGGATCTGGTGGCCAGCCGGGCCCCCAAGAGCCCGCTGTTCCTGGCTGCCATGGCCCGCAATGCCCTGAACCGCACCCCGCCGCTGGGCTTCTTCCGGACCTTCGTGATGGAGAAGGACGGCAAGCACAACAACTCCATCAACCTCAAGCGCCGCGGCACCGCACCGATGACGGACCTGATCCGGGTGCATGCCCTGGCCTGCGGGTCGCGGGCCCAGAACAGCTTCGCGCGGCTCGACGATATCGACCGGACCCAGCTGCTGGCCCCGGGGGTGAACCAGAAGCTGCGCTATGCCCTCGAGTTTCTCTCGATGTCGCGGATCCGCCACCACATGATTTCTATCGAGCACGATCGGGTAGCGGACAACAACATCGACCCGGAGAACGTCTCCGACACCGAGCGCCACAACCTCAAGGATGCCTTCCAGGTGTTGAGCAACGCCCAAAAGTTCCTCAAGTTCCGCTATCCCATGCCGTCGCGCTCCCGGTCTCGCTGACATGGCCGTGATGCGCCTGCGCCCGCGCGCCTCCGCGCCCACCCCGGGCTGGCCCGGGTACCTGGCCGGCCGCGCCGAGGCGGTCAGAGACCCACGCCTGGCCCGCTACTTCGCCGCCGGCCTACCGGCCCCCGAGACTCCCATCGGCGAGGCGTCGATGGTGGCCCTGGACATGGAGACCACCGGACTGGACGAGCGGCGCCACGCCATCGTCAGCATCGGCGTGGTGCCCTTCACCCTAGGGCGCATCGCCCTGTCACGGCGCCGCTATTGGGTCGTGCGGCCCCCGCGCCCGCTCAGCGAGGAGTCGGTGACCTTTCACCATATCACCCACGCCGACATCGCCCGGGCTCCGGATCTCGACGAGATCCTCGGCGAGCTGTTCGAGGCCCTGGCGGGGCGCCTGGTGGTGGTCCACTACCGGCATATCGAGCGGCCCTTCCTGGACGCCGCGGTGAAGGCCAGGGTGGGGGAGGGCGTGATGTTCCCGGTCATCGATACCATGTCGCTGGAGGCACGCATTCATCGCCAGTCGTTGCTGGCCCGCTTCAAGCGCTGGATCGGCAGGCCGCCGGCCTCCATCCGCCTCTACGACAGTCGCGCGCGCTATGGCCTGCCCGTCTATGCGGGGCACCATGCGCTGATCGATGCGTTGGCCACCGCCGAGCTGCTGCAGGCCCAGATGGCCCGCCACTACAGCCCGACGACGCCGGTGAGTGCGCTCTGGAGCTGATCGGCGGCAAGGTATTCGTGTGATCCCCCCCTGAACGCAGCGAGGCGGCCCTGGGACCGCCTCGCTGAGTCTTGTTGGCCGTATCGCGGCCGGTGGATTCCGGGTTACTTGGCTTTCGGCTCACTCATCAGTCCCTTGACGATGGCGTAGCAGCCCACCAGCAGCACCAGCGTAAAGGGCAAGCCGGTGGTCAGGGCCGCCGTCTGAAGGGCGGCGAGGCCGCCGCCGAGCAGCAGGGCGATGGCCACTGCCCCTTCGATCAGCGCCCAGAAGATACGCTGGGGCTTGGGAGCGTCCACCTTGCCGCCGGCGGTGATGGAGTCGATCACCAGCGAGCCGGAGTCCGACGAGGTGATGAAGAACACGATCACCAGCACAATGCCGATGAAGGAGGTGATGGCCGTCAGCGGCAGATACTCCAGCATGGTGAACAGCTGCAGCTCCAGCGCGGCATCCTGCACCTTGGTGATGCCTTGGTTGATCACCTGGTCGATGGCAGTGGTGCCGAAGGCGGTCATCCATACCACCGAGGCCATCGACGGCACCAGCAACACCGAGATCAGGAACTCACGCACGGTGCGGCCGCGGCTGACGCGGGCAATGAACATGCCGACGAAGGGCGACCAGGCGATCCACCAGGCCCAGTAGAAGGCCGTCCAGCCTTGGCTGAAGTTGGCATCCTCGCGCCCGAACGGCATGGAGAGCGCCGGCAGGTGGGTCACGTAGCTGATCAGATTATCGAGCACGCCGGTAGCGATCATCAGCGTCGGACCGACGAAGATCACGAACAACAGCAGCAGGGCGGCGAGCACCATGTTGATCTGTGATAGACGCTGCACGCCCTTGTCGACACCGAGCATGACCGAGCCCAGTGCCACCAGAGTGATGCCCATGATCAGAACCACCAGGGTGGTATCGGTGTTGGGTATGCCGAATAGATAGTTGAGGCCACCTGCCGCCTGGGTAGCGCCAATACCCAGCGAGGTCGTCAGGCCGAACAGAGTGGCAAACACCGCCAGGATATCGATCACATGCCCCGGCCAGCCCCAGACACGCTCCCCGAGGATCGGGTAGAAGATCGAGCGCATGGTCAGCGGCAGGCCCTTGTTGAAGGCGAAGATCGCCAGCGACAGGCCGACGATGGCGTAGGCGGCCCAGGGGTGAAAGCCCCAGTGAAAGATGGTGGCCGCCATGCTCAAGCTAATGGCGCCGGCCTGGTTACCTTCGGCAGCACCCAGCGGGGCCCAGTCGGTACGTATACCATCCTCGCCCATGCTGATACCGCCCATGGAAGTGCCAAAGTGGGTCAGCGGCTCCGAAACGCCGTAGAACATCAGGCCGATGCCCATGCCGGCGGCAAACAGCATCGAGAACCAGCCGAGATAGCCGAAGTCCGGCTTGGCGTCGGCACCACCGATGCGCACCTTGCCCATTGGCGTGAAGATCAACACGATCGCCAGGATCACGAAGACGTTGGCGCTGAGAAGGAAGAACCAGCCCAACTTGGTGGTCAGGAAGCTGAACATGCTGTTGAAGATCGGCTCCATCTGATCCTGCAGGGCCAGGGTGATGATCACGAAAAACAGGATCACTAGCGAGGAAAAGATGAAGACCTTGCCGTGCAGGTCCACATTCACGCCCAGCGGCGAGGCGGTGATGTTGTCCTGACCGATCACGTAGTCAGTATCGATGAGATTCGCCGCCCCCTGCGGGGCGGGAATCCCCTCGGAGCCGGTGTTCGGCTCCTGGGGTTTCTCGTCTTGAGGATCTTGAGCCACGAGACATCTCCCTTGCAGTTATTGATGTGCTTGCTTTCGCTGATCCGGCTTATTCGCCGGCGCCGGGACGTACCAGGAATACAGAGGCCCTGGTATGGGTGGCGATCTTCCCACCGTGGGACGGCATGATCACGTCCAGGTGCTTGGGGGGATGGGTCGGCACGACGACCAGGTCGGCGCCCACCTCGTCGATGGCCTCGATCAGGTCGTCATCGAGATCGGCGATCGGGTCGGGACTGACGATGGTATGGGTGCTGACCGGCTGGCCATGGACCTTGTGCCGCTCCTGGGCGAAGGCCTCGAGCTTCTGCGTGTACTCCTGGGGCGTACGCGCCACGCTGCCAGGCGTATTGGCGGTCACCCCCACGTAGCAGATCTCGGCATCATAGTGGCGAGCAAGATCCGCCACCGCCTGCAGCGACGGCTCGATCAGCTCGAGATGTGCCAGGTCAACCGGCACCATGATCTTGTGGAACATGCCTGTATCTCCTTGTTGGCCACGAAGGTCCTGCGAGTCTGTTCAGTGTGACCGTTCCGCGCCACCTTGCCAGGCGACGATTCAACGGCGGTACTGTACATCTCGAGTGGCCATCGTACCCATCCTCGCCGCGGATTGCAGTGGACCTGTCTGCATTTGGCGACAGAACTCGTCAAGATTGGCCGCCTCGACAACAAGAAGGGGAGGCACCCTGCGGTGCCTCCCCTTGCGCTCGATGCGGTCAGCATCGCCGGACAGGCGAAGCTCGGCATGCCCTTACGATTCGGGCAGCCACTCCTGAACCACGTCCTGGTTCTCCTCGACCCATTGCTTGGCGTTCTCGTAGGGGTCGGCGTCGTCCGCCTGGTTCATCAGCATGACCTCACCCATCTGCTCGGGGGTCCATTCGAAGGCGTCCAGGATCGCGTAGGCCTCCGGCATCTCCTCCTCGAGCCCCTGGCGGACGATGGTGTGGATCTGCTCGGCGCCGCCGTAAACGTTCTCCGGATCCTCGAGGTACTTGAGGTCCCAGCGGGCGAACATCCAGTGCGGCGTCCAGCCGGTGACCACGATGTCTTCTTCGTTGTTGATGGCGCTGTCCAGCGCGGCCGTCATGGTGGCGCCGCTGCCGCTCTGGAGGTCGATCTCCTCGAGCTCGTAGGTCTCGACGACCTCCTCGGTGAGGCTCATGATGCCGGCGCCCGGATCGATGCCGGTGATCTTGCCATTGAAGGCGTCGGCGTTTGCGTCGAGCTCGGCGATGGAGTCGACGTCGGTGTAGGCCGGTACCACCAGGCCGAGCTTGGTACCGTCGAGGTTGGGACCCAGGTCGACGACCTCGTCGCCCACGCGCTCCATGTAGTCGGCGTGGGTGGTGGGCAGCCAGGCGGCGACGATGGCGTCGGCATCGCCGCTGGCCACGGCCTGCCACATGGCGGCGGCGGAGAGGGAGGTCATCTCCACCTCAAAGCCTTGCTGCTCGAGTACGGCGCGCACCACGTTGGTGGAGGCGACCTCAGAGGCCCATTCAACGTAGGCCAGGTGCACGCTGCCCTTGTCCTGGGCCTGGGCGGCACCGGCGGTGAGCGCGGTGCCGGCGACCATGGCCAGGCTGGCGAAACGGATGCGACGGTTCAGCGGGTGCTTGTTCATCGTGTACCTCTTTATTTAGCGTTCAACCACATACCCTTGAGGTGCCCCGGGGTGAATTCAAGGGGCCCCTCATGGATCAGGACTTGCGGCCCTTGCGCAGGGACTGGGTCACGCGATCGAGCAGCATGGCGAGGATCACCACGGCGATGCCGGCCTCGAAGCCGTCACCCGGGCGCAGGCGCTGGATGGCGCGCCACACCTCGCTGCCCAGGCCATCGGCGCCGATCATGGCGGCGATCACCACCATGGAGAGTGCCAGCATGATGGTCTGGTTGATGCCGGCCATCAACGTGGGTAGCGACATCGGCAGCTGCACCTTGAACAGCTTCTGGCTGCGGGTGGCACCGTAGGCATCGGCGGCCTCGATCAGCTCCACCGGTACCTGGCGGATACCCAGGGTGGTGAAGCGGATTGCTGGCGGCATCGAGAAGATCACCGTGGCAAAGATCGCCGACACCGAGCCGATGCCGAAGAAAGGAATCGCCGGGATCAGATAGACGAAGGCCGGCATGGTCTGCATGAAGTCCAGGATCGGCATGATGGTCTTGTAGAGCCGTTCCGAGAGTGCCGCGGCGATGCCCACGGGGAGGGCCATCACCACCGCCACGAAGGTGGCGATCACCACCAGGGTGAGAGTCTCGATCATCGGCTCCCAGAGCCCCAGGTTCCAGATCAGCGCCAGGCCCAGGGCGGCACCGATGCCCAGGCGCAGGCTCGCCACCCACCAGCAGAGGCCGACAATGATCGCCAGCAGGCCCCACTCGGGCAGCCACATCAGGCCATCGTTGAGCCCGTCGATGCCGGTCTGGGTCACCCGGGAGATGGCGCGGGTGACGACGGAGTATTCGCTGGTCAGCCAGTCGAGGCCACCCTCGATCCAATCGCCCAGCGGGATGCTCGGAATCTCGATAGCCATCATGCGTCTCCTGCCGCTGCCATGTTTTCGTTCGCCTTTTCGTTGCCGTCTTCTCTCACCTCAGCAGGCTCGGCGGCCCGGGCCAGCTCGTCGAGGACGGCGCCCTTGACCACCACGCCCAGCAGCCTGTGGCTGTCGTCCACCACGGCGATGGGGAAGCTTTTCTCGCTGAACATGGCGAAGAGGTTGTGCAGCGGTTCCTCGGGGCCGACGGCGCGGAAGTCCTGGGTCATGAAATCGCGAATGCTCTCCCGGCCTTCCTTCGAGGCCTTCTCCACGGCGTCCACCACGACGAGCCCCTGTAGCTTGCGGTCGCGGGTGGTGACGTAGATGGAGTCCAGCCCGTGCTCGTGCATCTTGCGCAAGGTGGTGCGCGGGCCGTCCTCCTCGCGGGCGGTCGCGCGCACCGGCCGCATGGCGTGCTGGGCGGTGAGGATCCTGGACATGTCCACGCCCTCGATGAAGCGTGCCACATAGTCGTCCGCGGGATGGGTGAGGATCTCCTCCGGCGTGCCGATCTGCACGATCTCGCCATCCTTGAGCAGGATGATGCGGTCACCTATGTTGATCGCCTCGTCCAGGTCGTGGGTGATGAACACCGTGGTCTTCTGCATGCGGTGCTGCAGCTCGAGCAGCTCCTGCTGCATGTCGCCGCGGATCAGCGGATCCAGCGCCGAGAAGGCCTCGTCCATCAGCAGCACCGTCGAGTCGTTGGCCAGTGCCCTGGCCAGCCCCACGCGCTGCTGCATGCCGCCGGAGAGCTGATTGGGGAAGGCATCCTCCCAGCCGTCCAGTCCCACCTGGTGAAGGGCGTTGCGGGCCACCCGGGTCCGCTCCTGCTTGTCCACGCCGCGGATCTCGAGGCCGAACTCGGCGTTCTGCTGCACCGTGCGATGGGGGAAGAGCGCGAAGTTCTGGAACACCATGGAGAAGTGGCGACGGCGGCACTCCAGCAGCGCCTTTTCACCGAGCTCGGGGATATTCTCGCCGTCGATGACGATCTCGCCCTCGCTGGGCTCGATCAGGCGGTTGAGGCAACGGATCAGGGTGGACTTGCCCGAGCCGGACAGCCCCATGATCACCAGCAGCTCACCCTCGTAGACATCGAAGTCGATGTTCGACAGGCCCAGCGTCTGGCCGGTCTTGTCGAGGATCTCGGGACGTTTCAGGCCCTGGTTGCGCAGTTCGAGCGCCTTCTTCGGCTGGTTGCCGAAGACCTTGCTCAGGTTGCGTACCCGAATCTTGACGTTTCGGTTCTCGTTCATTGGCTCTGCCTTTTGTCGGCTCTCCGCCACCGGGCGGGAAGCGCCGAAGGGTCGAGTGTCGTGACGTAAGTAAATGACGTCATGATGCCACGCTGCTGCGTTGACAGCGGCATCAGGTGACGATGGAGTGGGGACTACCCTAGAGGTTTTTGAATGATCATTCAAATTAAAACCCCGAGTATCGAAGCCCTTCAGGGTGGCGCAAGGGTGGCCCATGTGTCGAATCTGGCCACCTCTTGGCCCACGACGGGCCGCGTCCGCTCGGCCCTCGTCATGGTCAGTCGGCGGGCACCAGGCGGCCCGGACACTCGGTGACCAGCCACTGGCCGTCGGGAAGCTACATCAGGATCGCCAGCAGGATCGGCAGGTAGACCAGCGACAGCAGGGTGGAGCAGAACACCAGGCTCGCCACGTACTGCGGCTCGCGGCCCGCCTTCTGGGCGAAGAGGTAGTTGAACACCGCTACCGGCATGCTCATCTGCAGCACCAGGATGGCCAGCGCCATGGGCGGAAGCGCCAGCAGGGTGCCGATGCCCCAGGCGATCCCGGCCGCCACCGGGATGCGCAGCAGGCTGAAGCCGATGCCGGAGCCGAGGTTGCGGGCATGGATGCTGGCCAGCGAGACCCCCAGGGTGATCAGCATCAGCGGCACCGTGAAGCCCGAGATCAGGTCGACGCTGTTGGCGAGCCAGCGGGGCAGGTCGGTGTCGGTGAGCAGCAGCCCCAGGGCGACCAGGATGGCGTAGACCACCGGCGTCTTGGCCAGCGCCTTCAGCGGGTTGCCGCGGTTCGCCAGCAGGGTGCCCAGGGTGAACTGGAACAGCGAGACCGTGACCATCACCGTGATGCCGAAGGCGAAGCCGGCGCTGCCGAAGGCGTAGAGCACCACCGGCAGGCCCATGTTGCCGGTGTTGGGGTACATGGTGGGGGCCAGCAGCACCCGCCAGTCCTTGCCCAGCAGCCGGGCCAGCAGGAAGGCCATGCCGGCCATGGCGGTGAGTACCAGCGCCGTGGCGAGCATGGTGCGCCCGAAGCTGCCGGCGTCGATCTCGGCGCCGGCAAGCGAGGCCAGCACCAGGGCCGGGGTGCCGATGTTGAACACCAGTCGGGTGACGAAGGCCACCGGGAAGTCGTGGCCGAGGCGCACCCAGATGAAGCCGAGCCCTGCGCCGGTGAGCACGGGCGCCATCACGGCGAAGAGTTCGGCGAGCATGGGCGGCATCCTTGCGTGGCGGTGGGAGAAGGCCACGTATTGTCGTGAATCCTGGCCCCTCGGGGCAACTTCGGCGTGACGCCGGCATGAAAAGGCCCCGGCACGAGCCGGGGCCAAGGATCGAAACGCCAGCCTCTTCAGAGTAGAACGCGTAGCTGGCGCCCAGCAAAAAGCCCGGTCGATGACCAGGCTTGGCAGGCAGAGGGCGGCCGGGGGTTACTCGGCGGGTCGGTCGGCGGCCTCGCGGGTCCGTTCGCCGACGTTCTCCAGGGCCTCGCCGATGTGGTCCAGGGCGCGGGACGCCCCTTCCTGGGTGGTTTCCCAGGCACTGGCTGCGCCCTGCTTGGTGCTCTCCCAGGCCTGATGGGCCCCTTCCCGGGCGTTCTGCCACCAGTCGTTGGTGTACTGCGGCTGCTGGGCGATCTGCTCCTCGCTGAGGTCGACATTCACCCGGTAGTCGATCTCCTCGAGGCTGTTGCCGTTCTGGGTCTCGACGGTGAACTTGCCGGCCTCGATGACGAAATGCTGGTCGCCCTTCAAGTCGAACAGGTTGCCGGTATCGATGACCAGGGCGCGGACCTGCATGTCGTTGTCGAGCAGGATGTCCTCGACCTCGCCGATCTGTTCGCTGCCGGAGGTGGCGTAGACATCGGCATCCAGCAGTTCGTCGGCCGAGTAGAGGCCCTGGGGCTGGGCCAGGGCACTGCCGGTGACGGCCAGACCGCCGGCGAGCAGCGCCCCGAGGGTGGCCTGCCTGATGGCGTGATTCAGCGGTTTGTGTTCGGCCATGCGTTCACTCCTTGTGATCCGTGAAGGGCCCTGTGATCCATGGCGCCTGTCGACGCCTCACCTGGTTAGTGTGGTCAGCGGCCGGCGAGTTCAATGGCGAGCCCGCCGCGGGCCCGGTCATCGGCGACCGAGGCCCCACATGAAGTAGGCGCCGCCCAGCAGCGAGGCCACCAGGCCGGCGGGGATCTCGGCGGGGAACAGCAACTGGCGGCCCAGCCAGTCCGCCAGCACCATCAGCAGGGCGCCGATCAGCGCGGCCCCCAGCAGGTGGGCGCGGGCCCGGGAGAAGCCCGCCAGCCGCGCCATGTGAGGCGCCAGCAGGCCGACGAAGGAGAGCGGGCCCACCACCAGGGTGGCGCAGGCGGTCAGCAGCGCGACCAGCAGCAGCAGCGCCAGCCGGGCCCGCTCGACCCGAATGCCCAGCGCCGCGGTCGTGGCCGCCCCCAGCGGCAGGATATCCAGCCAGCGGGCGAAGGGGCGGGCCGCCAGGGCCAGCACCACGGCGAGGCCCGCGACCACTGCCGCGCTGACCGGGTCGACATAGTAGGTGGAGCCCGATAGCCAGGCGATCACCTGCTGGCCGCGAGGGTCGCCGCCGGCCAGCACGATGGCGCGCACGGCGTCGAACAGGGCGGTGATGGCCACGCCGCTGAGCAGCAGCCGTTCGGGCACGAAGCCGCTGCGCCGGTTGAGCACGACCAGCACGGCCAGGCTGGCCAGTGCCCCCAGGGTGCCGGCGGCGACCAGGGTCAGGTTGCCGGGAGCGGGCAGCAGGAAGAGCGCCGCGATCAGGGCCATGGCGCTGCCGCCGCTGATGCCCAGCACCTCGGGGCTGGCCATGGGGTTGGCGGTGAGGCGCTGGATCAGGGTGCCGGCGATGGCCAGCATCACCCCGCTGGCAGCGGCGGCCAGCAGCCGCGGCCAGCGCCACGCCAGCACCGCCTCGTCGAGGGTCGCGAACCAGCCGCCGGCCGCCTGGCCCAGCAGCAGCCCGAGCAGGGTTGCGACGAGCAGGCCCAGCGCCAGCCCCGCGGCCAGGCGCCCGGGGGCCGGGTGGCGCGGCGCCAGGGCCGTGGCGTTGGCGGACGGGCGGCCGGCCGCCAGGCGCAGCCGGGGAATCAGCCACAGCAGCAGCGGCGCCCCCAGGGCGGCGGTGGTGGCCCCGGTGGGGATCAGCGTGGGCAGGGTGCCCGCGAAGCGCTGCAGCAGCAGGTCGGTGGTGGCCAGCAGCAGGGCGCCGAGCAGCGTCGACCAGAGGAGCCGAGCCCCCAGGCGGCGCGCCCCGGCCAGGCGCACGATATTGGGCGCCGCCAGGCCGATGAAGCCGACCACCCCCACCACGCTGACCACGCAGCCGGTGAGGAAGACCGCCAGCCCCAGCCCCGCCAGGCGCAGATGCTTCAGCGAGACGCCCAGGCTCCTGGCGCTGGCATCGTCGAGTTCGAGCACCGTCAATGGCCGCAGCAGCAGCCAGGCCGCCAGGCCGCCCAGCAGCAGCCGCGGGGCCAGGAAGGCGGCGTCATGCCAGCTGTTCTGGGCCAGCGAGCCGGCGCCCCAGATCAGCAACCCCTTGAGGGTCTCCTGGTGGAAGAGCAGCAGCACCATGCCCAGGGCCCCGGCATAGAGGTTGACCACCAGGCCGGCGAGGACCACCACCGCGGGGGAGAGGCCGCGGCGCCAGGTCAGGGCGAAGACCAGCACCATGGCACCGGCGCCGCCGGCCAGGGCCACCCATTCGCGCCCGGCCAGCAGCAGGCCGGGGGCGAGCAGGGTGGCGGCCATCAGCGCCAGGTTGGCGCCGCTGGCCACCCCCAGGGTGGTGGGCGCGGCCAGCGGGTTGCGCAGCACCTGCTGCATCAGCACCCCCGCCAGGGCCAGGCCGCCGCCGGCCATCAACGCCATGGCGAGGCGCGGCCACCAGCTGTAGTGGCGCACGAGTGATTCTGCACTGGCCGGCGTCACCGTCGTCAGCGCGCGCAGGCCATCGAACAGCCCCTCCTCGGCGAGCGAGCCGAGTATCAGGGCCAGCAGCGCCAGGCCCGGCAGCAGGCAGACGAGGGCAGGGGCGTGGCGGTGGGCGGTCTCAGTCGTCATGGGGCGCCTCCGCCAGGGCGGCCACCAGGTGGTCGGCGAAGCGCTGCGCCGAGGGCAGGGCGCCGAAGCTCCATACCGGGGGCAGGGTGATCAGGGTGTCATCGCGCACGCTGGGCTGCCGCTGCCAGAGGCCGCTGTCGGCCAGCGCGGCCTCGACCCCCACCGGGTAGGGTTCGACCACCACCAGCCGGGCCTCCAGGCCGGCCAGCTGCTCGAGGCCGACCAGCGAGAAGCCCCAGGCGTTGGTCTCGCCGCGCCAGGCGTTCTCCAGCCCCAGGCGGGCCATCACGGCCTGGTAGAGGCCGCCCTCGCCGAACACCCGGACGTGGCGCTCGTCCATGAACTGCACCACCAGCAGCGGCGGCACCCGCGCGGGTAGCCGCTGCCGCAGGGCCGCCAATCGCGTCTCCGTCTCGGCGATCAGCCGCTCGGCGGCCGCCTCCCGCTTGGCCAGACGACCGACCTCGCGGGTCAGCTCGTGCAGCTGGGGCCAGGGCTCGCGGCCCGGGGCGTAGAGCGGCAGGGTCGTTACCGGGGCGATGCGCGACAGCCGCGGCGCCAGGTGGGCGAACATCGGCGAGATCAGGATGTGGTCGGGCGCGAGGCTCGCCAGCAGCTCCAGGTTGGGCTGGCTGCGTAGGCCGAGATCGACGCTGGCCTCGGGCAGGCGCGGCGCGCGGACCCAGGCATGGTAGGCATCGATCTGGGCGACCCCGGCCGGCGTGACGCCCAGCGCCACCAGGGTCTCGGCCAGGGTCCAGTCGAGGGTGGCAATGGCCGGCTCGGCCAGGGCGCGAGGCGTCGGCAAGAGTGCCAGGGCCAGCAGCAGCGTAGGGACGAGACCGCGGAGCAGCCGGGCGGGCGCGTCATGCGTCATGCATGGACCAGGGCGACGGGATGGTGGCCGGTGGGATGCGCCATCACGCGCATGGGAATGCCGTAGATCGCCTCCAGGGTGGCTTCGTCCATCAGTTCGGCCGGGGTGCCCCGGGTCAGCACGCGCCCGCCGTGCAGGGCGACCAGGTGGTCGCAGTAGCGTGCCGCCATGTTGACGTCGTGGAGCACGATGACCACGCCGAGCCCCAGGGTCTGACTGAGCTCGCGGATCAGCGCCAGCACCTCCACCTGGTGGGCGATGTCCAGCGCGGCGAGCGGTTCGTCGAGCAGCAGGAAGTCGCTGCCCTGGGCCAGCAGCATGGCCAGCCAGACCCGCTGGCGCTCACCCCCGGAGAGGGTGTCGACCAGGCGCTCGGCGAAGGCCTCGGTGTGGGTCGCAGCAATAGCCCGCTCGATGGCCGCCTCGTCCTCGCGGGTGTGGCGGCCCAGCAGGCCTCGCCAGGGGTAGCGCCCCATGCCCACCAGCTCGCGGCCGAGCAGATTCTCGGTGGCGGGCAGCTGCTGGGGCAGGTAGGCCACGCGGCGGGCGAACTCTCGCTGCCCCCAGCGGGCCAGGGGGCGCCCGGCGAAGGCCAGCTCGCCTTGGCTCGCCGGCTGCTGGCGGGCCAGCAGCTTGAGCAGGGTCGACTTGCCCGAGCCGTTGTGGCCGATCAGGCCATGCACCCGGCCGCCCTCCAGGGTCAGGTCGGTGGGGGCGAGCAGCGGCCGGTCGCTGACGGTGAAACCGGCTCCGCGCAGTTCGAACATGCAGGACGCTCCTTCGGCGGGCCCCGGGCGGGGTGGGCGATGGGCGCTACCTTACCCCTGGTGATAATGGTTATCAATAAGATCTGTTTCGGGACGGCCGCCTTACCGGTATGCTGTGGCGTTTCACCCTCCAGGATCCCCGATCCCCATGCCTGACGCCACCACTTCCAGCTTCCGGGCCCTGGCGCGCCTGCTGCGCTATGCCCGCGGCTATCGCCGCCGGATCATCGCCGCCAGTGCCTGCTCGGTCATCAACAAGCTGTTCGACATCGCCCCGGAGATCCTCATCGGCGTGGCCATCGACGTGGTGGTCAACCAGGAGCAGAGCTTCGTGGCGGGGCTCGGCTTCGAGTCCGCCCGCGAGCAGATCCTGATCCTCGGCGCGCTGACCTTCTTCATCTGGGCCGGGGAGTCGCTGTTCGAGTACCTCTTCCAGGTACTGTGGCGCAACCTCGCCCAGCGGCTGCAGGCCGACCTGCGCCAGGACGCCTACGAGCATGCCCAGCGGCTCGACATGGACTTCTTCGAGTCGAGGAGCTCCGGCCAGCTGGTGGCGACCATGAACGACGACGTCAACCAGCTCGAGCGCTTCCTGGACGGCGGTGCTAACGCCATGATCCAGGTCGGCGTCACCGTGGTGGCGGTGGGGGCGGTGTTCTTCGTGCTCTCGCCGTTGATCGCGCTGCTCGCTTTCACGCCGATCCCGCTGATCGTGTGGGGCGCCTTCTACTTCCAGCGCAAGGCCGGGCCGCTCTACGCCGAGGTGCGCGAGCGGGTCGGCGACCTCTCAAGCCGGCTCTCCAACAACCTGGCCGGCATCGCCACCATCAAGAGCTTCACCGCCGAGGCCCGCGAGGCCGAGCGGCTGCGCCAGGCCAGCGAGGCCTATGTGGAGGCCAACCGCCGGGCCATCCGCATCAGCTCGGCCTTCATCCCGGTGATCCGCATGGCGATCCTGGCCGGCTTCCTGGCCACCTTCACCGTGGGCGGGATGATGGCGCTGAAGGGCGAGCTCAACGTCGGCGCCTACGGCGTGCTGGTGTTCCTCACCCAGCGGCTGCTGTGGCCGCTGACCGGCCTGGCCCAGGTGATCGACCTCTTCGAGCGCGCCATGGCCAGCACGCGGCGCATCCTCGACCTGCTGGCCACGCCGATCCGCGTGCGCGACGACGGCGGGCGGGCGCTGGCCGAGCCGGTGCGCGGCGAGGTCCGCTTCGAGGCGGTGGCCTTCCGCTACGGCGACGCCGGGGCCGGGGTCCAGGGCATCGACCTGGCCGTGCCGGCGGGCCATACCCTGGCGCTGGTCGGCGCCACCGGTTCGGGCAAGTCGACCCTGATCAAGCTGCTGCTGCGCTTCCATGACCCCGAGGCGGGGGAGATCCGCATCGACGGCCAGCCGGTCCGCGAGCTCGAGCTGGCCTCGCTGCGCCGGGCCATCGGCCTGGTCAGCCAGGACGTCTACCTGTTCGAGGGCCCGGTGCGCGACAACATCGCCTACGGCAAGCCGGATGCTCCGGAGGCCGACATCATCGCCGCGGCGCAGACGGCGGAGGCCTGGGAGTTCATCCAGGCGCTGCCCCAGGGGCTCGACACCCCGGTGGGGGAGCGCGGCGTGCGCCTCTCCGGCGGCCAGCGCCAGCGCCTCTCGCTGGCCCGGGCACTACTCAAGGACCCGCCGATCCTGGTGCTGGACGAGGCCACCAGCGCCGTGGACAACGAGACCGAGGCGGCCATCCAGCGCTCGCTCAAGCGCATCGCCCACCAGCGCACCGTGATCATGATCGCCCACCGGCTCTCGACCATCGTCCATGCCGACCAGATCGCCGTGGTCCACGGCGGTCGGGTGGTCGAGCGCGGCACCCATGGCGAGCTGCTGGCGCGCAACGGGCGCTATGCCGCCCAGTGGCGGGTGCAGACCGGCGAGATCGAGGCGGCGGACGCCCCTCTGGCATAGCGACATCGGGGCCGGCATGGCCCCGTGGCATGAGCGGGATGAATCATCGTTGTTAAACGTGATGCGAATCATTATCATAATGATTAGAACCCATGACACGAGGCTCATCCCCCATGCCATTCCCTCCCCGCCGCCGCGGCGACATCCCTCCGTTGCTCCGCGCCTTCCGTGGCTGCCTGGGCCTGACCGCCGCCGGCAGCCTGCTGCTCTCCCCGGTGGCCCTGGCCCAGCAGGGGGCGACCGCCCCGGAGGCGGCCACCGACCTGGAGACCCTCACCGTCGAGGCCGAGGCCTTGTCGGTGATTACCGAGGACACGGAGCAATACCGGGTGCCGCTCACCAGCACCGCGACCAGGCTCGACCTGACGCCCCGCGAGACGCCTCAGTCGGTCTCGACCGTGACGCGAGCGCAGATCGACGACTTCAACCTCGACACCACCAATGACGTCCTGGAGAGCACCCCCGGGGTGACGGTGGAGCGCCTGGAGACGGACCGCACCTACTACACGGCGCGGGGCTTCGAGATCTCCAACTTCCAGGTCGACGGCCTGCGCGTGCCGATGCCCTACAACAACGTGCACGGCGACATGGACACCGCGATCTACGACCGGGTGGAGGTGGTGCGCGGCGCCACCGGCCTGATGTCGGGCTCGGGCAACCCGGCGGCGACGGTCAACTTCGTGCGCAAGCGGCCCACCTTCGTGCCCCAGGCCTCGGTCTCGGCGAGCGTCGGCGCCTGGGACCAGCGGCGCCTGGAGGCCGATGTCGCCGGGCCGCTGGACGACGCGGGGCGCGTCCGCGGGCGCCTGGTGGCGGCGGGCATGGAGAGCGACGCCTACCTGGACCGGCTGAGCCGCGAGCGGAGGCTGCTCTACGGCGTGCTGGAGGCCGATGTCACCGACAGCACCCTGGTGACCCTGGGCCACACCTGGCAGCAGAACGACACCGACGGCAACATGTGGGGCTCGCTGCCGCTCTATGATTCCGCCGGCAACCCCACCGACTACGACGTCGAGACCTCCTCGGCGCCCGACTGGTCCTACTGGGACGTGGAGACCCACCGCAGCTTCCTCGAGGTACAGCAGGAACTCGGCGATCGCTGGTCGCTGAAGGGCACGCTTACCCACCTGGACATGCGCTCCGACACCCAGCTGTTCTATATCTACGGCACGCCCAATGCCGCCACCGGTCGCATTTCGGACGACCAGCTGACCCTCAGCCGCTACGACCGCCACCTGGAGCAGTGGGTGGCCGACCTGCATGCCAAGGGCGACGTCGAGGCGTTCGGGCGCAGCCACCAGCTGGTGGTAGGTAGCGACTGGAGCCAGAGCCGCAACCAGCAGCGCTCCCGCTACCCCACGGCGGACTTCGATGCGGGCGGCCAGGGCCTGCCGCCGCTGGACGACTGGAACGGTCGCTACCCCGAACCCGATGCCTGGGTGGCCTTCCCCGGCACCGACGGCGATGCCACGGTCAAGGAGCGCAGCGTCTATGGCGCGGCCAGGCTGGACCTCGCCGAGCGCTGGACCGCGGTCGCGGGTGCCCGGCTGAGCTGGGCCGACGCGGTTGGCGAGCAGTACGGCAGTTCCCAGGAGACCGACGTCGACAACGAGCTGACCCCCTATGCCGGCCTGATCTATGACGTCACCGATTCGGCGTCCCTCTACGCCAGCGTCACCGAGATCTTCAATCCGCAGACCGAGATCGACCGCAACGGCGACTACCTCGACCCCGTCGATGGCGTCAGCCAGGAGGTCGGTCTCAAGGCCGAGCTGTTCGACGGCGGCGCCGATGCGTCGCTGGCGCTGTTCCGCACCGAGCAGAACAATGTCGCCCAGCCGACGGGCGAGAAGCGCGGAACGCAAGACGTTTACACGGGGGCCGACGGCATCACCAGCGAGGGGGTCGAGGTTACGCTGGCAGGCGAGATCGCCCCGGGCTGGCAGGCCAGCGTCGGCTATACCTACCTGGAGATCGAGGACGCTGACGGCGAGGCCACCAACACCTACATTCCACGTCACCTGGTGCGTGCCACCACCAGCTATCGTCCGGCTGCCCTGGATGCCCTCAAGGTGGGCGCACGGCTGCGCTGGCAGGACGATATCGAGCGCGACCGTGACTTCGCCGAGGGCAAGACTCGCCAGAATGCCTACGCCCTGGTCGACCTGATGGCGAGCTACGATTTCAGCGACAGCCTGACCGCCTCGCTGAACCTGAACAACGTTACCGATGAGGCGTACCTGACCAGCCTCAAGTGGGACCAGGCCTTCCACGGCGCGCCGCGCCATGTCATGGCCAACCTGACCTGGCGCTACTGAGCCCGAAGCAAGGCGTACCACCAGGGCCCATCCCGCAACGGGGTGGGCCCTGGCGTTGGTGAGGCGGTCAGGGCGTCTCGGCGGCGCGGGCCCTGCGGCGGCAGGCCAGCGGGCAGTTGCCGCACACACCCAGCTCGTCGATCAGATAGCGGAGGCAGCACAGGCGACGCACCCGCCGCGGGGGGCCGTCCTCGCCCTCGACGTAGCGCACCGGGCGATGGAGTGGATTGCGTCGGCCGTCCGGCAGGGTGCGGCTCGCCAGCAGCGCCCGGGCAGGTTCAGCGACGTCCGCTGCGGCCATGGGATGGTCGGCCAGGGCGCCGGCAAAGTGCTCGACGTAGTTGCCGGCGTTGCTCCAGAACACCCTGGGCGAGGCGCCGCTGGCCGTGGCCAGGGCCTCGACCAGCGGCGTCAGGTGGCCGTCGAGCAGGGTGGCGAAGCGCGAATGGGGCGCGAGTTCGGCCAGGTGGCGGCCGGCATGGGGCAGCACCAGGCCGGTGGTCTGTCCCTCTGGCGATTGCTGGAGATGGAGCTCGTACAGGTCCAGCGGCAGGTCGCGCTCGAGCAGCAGGTTGGCCGCCAGGCCGTGGGCGATCAGGGGGCTGAAATGCCACTTCGACCACAGCGAGGCCACCGCCCGGAGGTCGCCCTCATCGTAGCGGGCGCCGAAGCGCTCGAGCAGCGCCGCCAGGCGTGCCGGGTCGAGGAGCTCGCGGGCTGGCATGCCGTCGGGCGCCACCGGCGCGATCGCCGGCGGGGTGAGGTGCTGCAGGGGGCCGACATAGAGCCGGGCCAGGGACGAGGGCATGGCGAGACCACCGGATCCGCGGAAAGTTTCATTATACAAACAATAATCATTATCGATAATGGCTTTCCGGTCACCGCCCGGACGGTTCCCGGCGCGCGTCCCAGCGTAGTAGGGTGAGGCGTCCATCAATCCAGAGGGTGACGACATGGTGAGTGCCAGGATCCTGCAGCAGGGAACCATCCACTGCTTTCCCGCCGGCCTCAAGGATGCCAGGGGGCGGCTGGTGTACGCCGAGGTCTCGGCGGTGGCCTACGATGGCGAACGCCTGCTGCTGGCCAGCGACAAGCCGATCCCCGGCGAGGCGCGCTCGGCGGTGTTCGCCGTGCCCCTCACTCCCGAGGGCCCCGACGACAGCCGGCTGACCTACTTCACCCAGCCGCTGGTCAAGCAGGCCGAGAAGTACGAGGACTTCGCACTGACCGCCGATGGCCGGCACGTGCTGGCCACCACCGGCTTCGACCGCATCGACGACGAGAGCCACGCCCTCAACGACTACAACCACCTGCTGATCTGGCCGCTGGGCGAGCCGGACCGGGTGCAGGTGGTGGACCCCGACCCGCGCGACGGCGTGGCGGGCTCGCTGGAACTGCGCGACAAGCTGAACGCCGCCATCGGCTTTCCCTACTACAAGATCGAGGGGCTCGCCGCGATCCCCGGCGAGCGGGGCGACGGCCTGCTGCTGTTCGGCGTGCGCGAGCAGGGCCAGTCTCACGACGACTTTGCTTACGTGAGTCGGGTGGTGGGGGCCCACTACGAGATGAGCGAGAGCGGCAACCTGGTGTTCCTCGATGCGCTGCGCGAGCACTATGCCTTCGACCCGGGCGAGCATCCCGAGGTCCGCTACGACTGCGGCCTCTCGAGCCTGGAGTACGACCCCTACCACGCGCGGCTCTACCTGCTGAACAGCTTCGAGGTGGAGGAGGCCGGCGAGGAGCGCATCGGCGGCTACCTGTGGGAGATCGGCCTGGAGGATTTCCGGGCCGGCCGGCGCCCGACCCTGGTGACCACCCCGGCGGGCCTGCCGCTGGAGTTCGAGCACAAGGCCGAGGGCCTGGCGGTGCTGGACCATGATCGCCTGTTCGTCGCCTACGACAACGACCGCAACCTGGGCCTGGGCAGCGTTGACGAGCGCGACGAGCGCCACGCCTGCGAGGCGCCCTTCACGATCCTCGAGGTCTCCGCGACCTGATCAGTCCCCAGCTCAGCGCCTCAGCAGCACGGCATCGAGAAAGACCGGCACCTCGTCGCCGATCTGCTCGTAACCGAGCAACAGCAGCACCGAGCGCAGCGTCGGGTTGGCCATCAGTTCGCGGCCATCCAGCGCTACCCGCTCGGCGTTGGTGACCCGCACCCGGCCTGGCGTCTCGCGGGTGAAGCGCACCGCCAGCGGCTCGCTGTGGGTGGCGCTACCGGACTGCACCGAGAGCTCGAGCACCTCCACCAGCGACTCGCCCACGGCCAGCGCCTCCAGGCGCTGGGGCGGGAAACGCGTGGTCACCGTGGCCAGGGGTTGCTCGGTGAGGCCGGAGAGCCACGGCGGCAGCGCCCCCAGGCGCTCGATCACGTCGCTCTGGGCCAGCCGCAGGGGCAGGCGCAGGGTGCCGTCCGCCTCGGCGGTGCCGGCTAGGCGACGCATCTCGTGCTGATGAGCAATGGGGCCTGTCGGGGCGATCTGCACCACGGTGGCGGCCACCCGCGAGCGTTCGGGGTCCAGCTCCCAGGCGGCCGCCGCCGGCAGGGCCAGCAGCAGGGCGAACAGGGCAGTGCCAAGGGCAGGGAAACGGCAAGAGGGGAAAGATTCCACCGGTCGATCTCCAGAAGGGCAGGCCCCCTGCAGACCACGGCCGGGGAAGGAAGTGCCGCGGCGGGTGATTCGGCCAGCCAAGGGCGGCCGGCTATGGTCACCTCCATCGCCATTCGCTATCATACGGCGGCGCCGCTCGGCGCCATCCGCTGCAAGGGCCTATAGCTCAGTTGGTTAGAGCAGGGGACTCATAATCCCTTGGTCGCAGGTTCAAGTCCTGCTGGGCCCACCAATGAAATCAAGTGGTTATGCGGCCAAGGCTCGGTTCGCACTAATGTGTGGTTGCTGATTGGTTGCTGATCCGCGGCAGCTTCGCCACCACGCTTTCCCACCTTGCCGGGTCGGCATGCGCATAGCGGCTGGTCACCGTGAGTGACGAATGACCGAGCAGGTCCCTGATGCTCGTCAGTGCCTCCCCCTTGCTTGCCAGCAGCGAGGCATAGCAGTGACGCAAATCGTGAAAGCGGATGTCGGGGCGACCAATCTTCTCCCTTGCTTTCTCGAACGCACCACGCACCCTGTCTCCCGTCGTGTCAAACGGCAAACCTTCCACCAGCGGTAGGGCTTCCTCCGTAAGGGGTATGACCCTCGGCTTCCCGCTTTTCGTCTGATTGGGCCGGAGCACGATGCGTCCGTTGTAGACGTTCCCTGATTCCAGTGCCATCAACTCTCCACGCCTCATGCCGGTCAGCATCGCCAGCAAGATCACCTTTCGCTCGACCCTGTAGCGCTCCGGCACTGCTTCAAGCAGTTCGGCAAGCTCCATCTCGGTCAGGTAGACATGGCGCTCGTTCTTGGGCGATGGCTTGCGTAGCTTGCCGTCAAGCGGCAGGTCGAGCCAGTCCCATTCGCGGTACGACAGCGAGAGGACTCGCTTGACGACCTGAATACGATTGTTGATGGTCGACTGCGCCAGTCCCTTCTCCTTGAGGGTTTTCTGCATCCTGCGTGCTGCGTCCAGCAGCTCCTGCCCGATGATCACGCCAGAAGCATGCTCATCCATCCACCTGGCCACCAGCAGGATGTGCTGCTTCTGGGAGCGGACATCGTACTCGCTGACCATGCGTTGCAGCCCCTCGGAGAAGGTGTACTTGGGCTTGCGGCCCATGACACCGTTGAACTCATCCTCCTGACGCTGAGCCTCCGCCTTCAGCGCATACTGCCTTGCCTCTCCTTCTGAGCGAAAAGTTCGCTGAGTACGCTGGCCGTTGACGGTGCAGCGGACGACCCACGTGTCACGATCTTTCCTGTGCGAGACTGTGTATCCCATTTCCGGTCCTCCTTCCGCTGAGGACCGCGCCTGCACCGCTGAGCGTACTCCTCAACCTCTGCCTGATCAAAACGTACCGCGCTGCCGAACTGGATGAAGCCGATTTCGTGCTTGTGTCCGTAGACCCAGCTCAAGCTCATGCCGAGCTTTTGCGCGACCTGTTCTGGGCGAAGCAGTTCTCGTTTCATTTTTGCCCTCCCCCCGCTCTATCTGTGTCCCATCGTTAGGCGTTGCTGAACTTAATAATACTCAAACGAATTGGACAGTCAATACGTTTTCGTATTAGCGGAGGGGTGGCTTGGGGTGGCCCAACCAGTACCGACTGCTGCTCTCAGGGCTGGCCTACCTGCTGCTGGAGCGACTGCGCCGGGTCTACCTGAAGCGCACCACCTTCGCCCACGCCCAGGTCAGTACCATCCGCCTGAAGCTGCTGAAGATCGGTGCCGTCATCACCCGCAACACGCGCACGGTCCGGCTGATGCTGAGCAGCCAGTACCCGGAGCAGGACCTCTTCCTGACGCTGGCCAGCAAGCTGGTGCCGGGATAGCGACTCCGTGCTGTCCCCGGCACAAAAAACACATGGGGGTAGGGGGAAGTGCGTCCTGAGCCCAGAATATTGATCAATATGTAGCCAATTTCAGGCCCCGAGAGCCATCATGTCCACCGAGCCCCACATCTGGGTACATCTGACCAGCCCGGTGCAACATCCGTAAGCGAACGGGCAACACCGCTTGCCAGTGATCAGTCGGTGTGCTGCCAGTGGTGAGGCAGGAGTTCGTGGAGCTGGCTGGCCTTCTGGGTCGGCAGCCGTTCCAACACGTCCTTCAGGTAGGCGTAGGGCTCGTGGCCGTTCAGCTTGGCGCCCTGGATCAGGCTCATGATGGTGGCGGCGCGCTGGCCACTGCGCAGTGACCCGGCGAACAGCCAGTTGGAACGTCCGAGCGCCCAGGGGCGAATCAGGTTCTCCACCCGATTATTGTCAATGGGCAACCCGCCGTCGTCGAGGTAGCGCGTCAGCGCCGCCCAACGCTTCAGGCTGTAATCCAGCGCTTTCGCCGTCGCCGAGCCGTTCGGCACCTTCTCGCGATGAGCCAGCATCCAGCGGTGCAGCGCGTCGGCGATGGGCCTCGCTTTTGTCTCCCGCAGTCGTTGGCGTTCATCAGCGCTCAGTGACTGGGCCTCGCGCTCCACCTGGTAGAGCTGGCCGATCAGCTCGATGGCCTGCCCGGCGATCTGGCTCTTGCCGGCCACGTGCAGGTCGACGAACTTGCGTCGCGCGTGGGCCATGCAGCCGATCTCGGTGACGCCGTTGGCGAAGCTCTGCTTGTAGCCGCTGTAGTCGTCGCAGACCAGCTTGCCCCGCCACTCGCCGAGGAAGTCGCGGGCATGCTGGCCGCCGCGCCCTTCGCTGAAGTCGTAGACCACCGCCTTCAAGCCGGCGTAGGGCGTGGTGGCGTAGGCCCAGAGGTAGGCGCGGTGGGTTCTCTTCTTGCCCGGGGCCAACATCGGCACCGGGGTCTCGTCGGCGTGCAGCACTGGCTCGTCGAGCAGCAGATCACGCAACGCATCGATCAGCGGTTGGAGCCGTACGCCGCAGATCCCGACCCATTCAGCCAGGGTGGAGCGCGGGATCGGCACGCCGGCGCGAGCAAAGATCTGCTCCTGGCGATAGAGCGGCAGATGATCGGCGTACTTGGCGATCAGCACCTGGGCCAGCAGGCCGGCGGTGGGGATGCCCTTGTCGATGATCTGTGCCGGCATCGGCGCCTGAGTCAGCGTCTCGCACTGGTCGCAGACCCACTTGCCACGGATATGGCGCTCGACGTGGAACACGCCCGGCGTGTAGTCCAACTTCTCGCTGACCTCCTCGCCGATCCGCCGCAGCTTGCAGCCACAGGCACAGTGCTCGCTCTGCGGGTCATGGCGGATCTCGGTGCGCGGCAGTTCGGGCGGCAAGGGGGCGCGCTTGGGCGCCTTCTTGGGCGCCGGCGACGTGGAGGTGGAGTTGAGATCCTCCAACTCGGTCTCGATGGCGGCGATGTCGGCATCCACCACCTCGTCGAGCAGGCTGATCTGCAGGACGTTGAGTTGCTCGCTGCGCTTGCCGAAGGCATGGCGCTTGAGCAGCGCCAGTTCGTAGGTCAGCTTCTGGTTGACCTGCTCGCTGTGACGCAGCGCCTTATCCTTTTCCTCCACCTGTGACATCAGCGTTGCCGCCAGGTGGCGGAGCTGATCGGGTGAGAGCTGAGACAGGTCGGAAGGCACATTCATCCGGCGAGTATGCCAGCCCGCCGGGGGCAGTGGGATTAGCGCATCAGCGAATAGCGAGTCGGGAGTTTCTGTGCCGCTCCCGGCCTGACGCATCAGACCAATGAGATCACGCCACCGACGCCGAGACGCTGCCAGGGCAGCCCCTGCACCAGCGCCGTCACCTGCTCGGGACAGAGCTCGACGCGATCACCGTGCCAGTTACCGACCCAGTGGAACTTGCCCTGGTTCAGGCGCCGGGCACACAGCCAGACGCCCAGCCCATCGTGAACCAGCACCTTCATGCGATTGCCGCGCCGGTTGGCAAACAGGTAAGCGCAGTGCGGTCTCGCGGCGCCGAACACCTTCACCACCCGGGCCAGCGCGGTATCCGGGCCGGCCCGCATGTCCAGCGGCTCGGTGGCCAGCCAGATTTCGTCGATGCGGATCATCCCAGCAGTCCCTTCAGCCAGTGGGCACACTGGGCTGCCTCGGCGACGGGCCAACGCACGGTGATCGTGCCCCGTGATGAGGGCAGCTCGATGCAGATCTCGCCAGCGGTGGAAGGTGACGTTGGCAGATCGGCCGGTCCTGGCGGCACCGGCAAGGGCACAAAATCCGGCACGGCCGGCAGTTGGCTCTGCCGCTTGGCCTTGCGGATCCAGGTCTGGACGAGGTTGGTATTGAGCCCATGCTGCAGGGCGACTTGGGCAATGGAGGTATCGCCCTGCAGGCAGGCCGCGACGATCTTGGCCTTGAACGACGGGGCGTAGCGACGGCGACGACGGATCTCACGCTCGGTGTTTGGGGACGTCATGAATAGGTGCCCATCTATTGTTACGTGGGCACCTAATGTCACCGGACAAGGCCTTCCGCGGAAGATGTGTTCAGCAGCCGGTTACCAACATCCGGGCTAAAGCGGCAGTTCCGCTTCAAAGGGTGGCGAGATCGAACTGTTGATCGACAGCGCGGTGCACGTGGTCGATGACGTGCTCCAGGAGGTACCGAGGCACGCCCCCTAAGAGGGCATGAAGAACATCGTTGCCACCATCCAGCGCAACGAGGAGGCCCAGGCGCTGACTGTCAAGGATCAGTTTGCTTAGTATCACTTAACGAGAGCCAAACTGGACAAAGACCCGCCCTATCAATACGATTGCGTATAACGCAATGACTTGACTTGGAGCCAGCCGAACATGACCGATGAGAGCACGATAGGCGCCAGACTCCGCGAGCTCATGGAAGCGGCACAAGTGAGTGAGAACGAGCTCGCGCGCCGTGCAGACGTGCCTCAACCTACTATCCACCGCATCTTGAACGGCACTAGCAAATCACCAAGAAGCTCCAATCTGGAGAAAATTGCACAAGCTCTAGGCACCTCCACCAGCTATCTTGCTTACGGGGAGACCACCCCTCGTCCCACTAGGACTGGAGCCAAGATAAGTGCAGCAGGCTCCCTACTGGGCCCCTTGGGGTCGGTCTTGGTTCCAGTAGGCTTGGCTATTGATGCGATGAGCAATGCTAGGCAAAAACCGGCTTCTCACGTATACAACTACCCCTTTCTCGAATGGCGTCAGACGGCCACACTGGACGCTATCACCTCGTCTGTCATTCGCAACAAAAACTCTTTTGAATCAAGTAGCTACAAGGCACAAGGCATTGGATTCTGGCTTGAGATCAAAGGTGACGCCATGTCGGCCCCTCCTGGAGCGTCTCCAAGCCTGCCTGAGGGCACCAAAGTGCTTTTCGATACAGGATTGACGAGCGTGCCCGGCAAACTGGTGCTCGCTCAACTTCCGGACACGCCAGCCCCCACCTTCCGCAAGCTCATCGAAGATAGCGGGCATTGCTATCTTCAACCACTGAATCCTTCCTTCCCTTTGATTTCATTAGATAAAAACTGCTCGATTCTAGCCGTTGCCGTTGAAGCAAAGACCCTTCTCTAATCCTACCTTCTGGCTGGCCACCATTCGTGGCAGCTGGTGCGGTCTGAGAACAGGAACTGCTGCTCCTTGATGCGATTCTCCATCTCGCCCCGGGCGCAGTAGCGGTGATCGTAGAGCCACTCGGCGCTGCAGCCGCGCAGATTGGTGACCACGTAGCGGGTGTTGACGCCACGCACGCTGGTCTCGGATTTGACGATCACCTTTCGTCGGCGCTTCTTCCAGCTTTCGGCGGCGTACTCGATAAAGCCGAAGACGCGCTGCTTCTCCCAGGTCTTCTCGAAGCGGAGGGCCGACGCGTAGTCGATGTCCAGGGCCAGCTTGGCCAGGCGCTGGTTGCCGGCGAGGCCGATGATGTAATCGACGCCGTGGCGGTCGCACCAGTTGAGGATCCGCGGGCGGCAGAAGCCGCTGTCACCGCGGAATACGACCTTTACCTCAGGCCATGCCTGGCGCAGCCGCCGGACCAGCAAGGCGAGGATGGCGCCCGCGTGGTGAGCGGCATCCCGGTAGGCCGGGCGAAGGTAGCTGACCAGCAGTTGGTCGCCACAGAACACGAACAGCGGCAAGAAGATGTAGTGATCGTAGTAGCCGTTGAAGTGCCGGCCGAGCTGCTGGCCATGGACCCGGTCGTCGGTGGCATCGAAGTCGAGGTAGAGCGGCTGCTTGGGTGGCCGCCGGAACGAGCGGATGAACTGCTCGATCATCTCCTCGTGGATGGTGACCGCCCAGTTCCGGTCGGCTTGCTGCTCGAAGCGACACAGGGTGGACTGGCTGGCCAGCACGCCATCGGTGTCGACGGCGGTCTGCAGGGCGATGTCGTGACGCAGGGCATGATGGTCGTTGAGATCCTCATAGCCCAGCGCCAGGCCGAACACGCCTGTCGGACCAGAGTTTCGGTGCGATGCAGGCAGCGGTGCGGGTCGCGATCATCGTTGAGCCGGCGAGCGACGGCGCGGGTCAGGCCCATCTCACGATCCAGCTGCCGCAGCAGCAGGATACCGCCGTCAGAGGTGACATCACCGCCATCGAAACGGGCGATGATCTGACGGCCTCTACAGCGTGGAAAGTAAGCGGTCGGCGTGATACATTTTGACATGGCGGCTGAAGCGGTTGATTCTTGTGTAGGAGCTTGAATTATAACCGATTTTCAGCCGCCTTTTTCATGTCTGGTGCAATATCAGGGTTAGGAAGGTCTCGCCGGTAACCGGGATCTCGGGGCTCTCGTAGGTGGCGGGGCCGGTCTCATAGTCGTAGAACAGCGAGAGGATGGGCGCCCGCCAATTGTAGACGCGGCTCACCCGGTAGGTCGTTGTGGAAGTGGTTAATGCCGATGTAGACCGGAGCGGCCTTCCCCCCGGGCGAAGTCGAAGCGCTCGAAGTAGGGAGAACTCCGGAACTTCTCGAGGTTTTGGCGTCGGGCCAGGGCGTTGTCGTCGGTCATCACCACCTACTTGATGAATTCCCGCGCCGAGATCTTCTCGATATGGTCAATCTCCTCGCGACTCGTCAGAGATACTCCTTCTGCGCCTTGATGTCATCAGCATAGGCCGCCAGTCGCATGTCGAGCGCCTCCAGGTTGGCCTCGATACGCACAAGGTATGATCGAACTGCCGCCGCTCGGCAACTCGCTCGGGGATATCGGCTTGATGGTTCATCATGGACCGTTCAGGTCGGCATTCGGGGTAAGGGGATTAGGTCGCGCCCACCTCATGGGTGCTGTGGAAGTCGAACTCAGGCCACTCCTCGATGGACAGATCGATGCCGATGAAGTCACGCATGGTCTGGATGTTGTAGATGGCATCTTTCAGCGACTCGTCATCCAGTGCGTACCTCTGCTGGAGAAATGTAGATGCGCATCATGCGCTCTAGAACGATCGGCGGCCAGCCCCGCTTTTGCTGGCGGCGCTCGGAAGTAGGACGGCGACAGCGCTTCGATCAGCCGTTGCCACGGCTCCAGGGCCTCCATCTGGGACAGGAATCGCTCTCGACGGGTAATCTTATTCTTGTTCTGGTATGCCTAGGCGAACGAGATCTGCTTCATCGGGTGGGTCGGTCAGGTGGTGACAGGGTGGCCAGATGTTACCCCGCCGACGACTGTCAGGAAGCTGTGGCGGGATTTGTGCAGCGTTTCTTTAGTAAGAGACGATGTTAGCGATCCCTGTGATAGGCTTTGAGTGATATTCGATGACGCAGCACGCAAGAGGTAGGGGATGACGGATCACAGGCAGAAAAACGGCGATGCTCCCTTTGAGGATGACGAGGGGAGCAATGCTCGTTTTCGTAGGGGGAGGGATGGACTGCGCGAACATATGCGTGAAATGGCCAAGCAGGTGTTATCTGACAAGCCTGATGATGTCTCAGAAGATTCACCAAGGGCTGATGCCAATCTGTATACTCCATCTTCCGAAGTGACATACCATTACTGCCGGCCTGACCCAGTCGATCCTCCGGTCGCTGTAAAGTCTTTGTGGAGAGATTTCAACTTACAAAATTTATCAGATATCCCCTCGCCTGGTAGAACGCTAGGTACTGATCTGACTATATATCCGGAAACTGGGGGTATGGCTTTTCCTGGGCCGAGCCAAGAGCTAAAGCAAACCCGTCGAGACAGGCAAGTGGCGGATGTAGTTTCTATGCTGCAAGGTCAATTTTATCTGACCCAAAATGAGTCTCGAAACTCGCTTTTAACCGATAAGGATACAGGGGAGACCTTGCCTTATACGGACCAAAAAATTCTTGAGAGAGTGAAAGTTTCTTATTGGCGAGCATCCGCAGGGAGGCAGCAGGATATCTCTTTTGGTGTCATTAAGTCGGCCATTAGTATTTTTATTAACAGTTCTTACCCAACCCAAAATCTTCCGTTCTACGGCCGAGCAGGTGTTGACTCATATACTGGAAAACGTTATCTAGCTACGGGGAATAACTGCCTTGTTTTTTTTCCGGGTCTGCCTACCTACCAGAGGTGGGTGGATATTCCACATGTCTTGCCTCGCGAAAGCTTACCGATAATTGTGCCCGAGAACATTGGGAATACCCACCCTCTCATAGTTAATACTTTATTCGATATCACATTACTCCCTACGGGCAGTGATCTGTTGGTGATCGCCTGGATGGTCATGGTCTGGCGATCAGATAGCTCTTCCGTCATGCTTGAGTTGTTAGGTGAACCGACTCCTGGATTAGCTGAGACCCAGCAGATACTCAAGCGCGTGCTCGACCCGGCAAGCTGTCTGCTTGAGAGGGAAGTTCCCAAAACGCTCAAGCAGTTGGATATTCGTGCTCAGTGCCATTATCTGCTGAGCTTCCATCAAGTTGATAAGCTGTCTGATACACAACAGAAAGGTCTGCTCACCCTCATGCAAGGTAAGGTGGTGGAATGGCGAACCAAAGACAAACGAACGGGTGTGGATATTAATGTCCGCTGTCCAGTCATGCTCAACAGTGTTGAGAGTGTGGCGACCTATGCACCTCTGGCAGACTCCACCCTAAGTATAGAGATCTGTAGTGGGGAAAGTGGATCCACGCATGGTCGTCCTGAGCTAGCCCCCAACATGGCGGAGGCAACCATCTTTCACGGCCTGCTCCGAGTATTTGGTCATGTTAACCAATTCTGGAGCCATGTTGAAAATGATCGGCAATTCGACCGCTATGGCGGTTTGCGAGACCTATGCCGGATAGGTGTGTTGGTGGCAGGTGCACTGGGTCGAGAGACTGACGAATTCTGGCAACAATTTCGGGCTAACCAGCAAAGTCGTCGTGATTATGAGCTGGAGGAGAATCCTATCGCAATGGCAGTGAAGAGTGTCATCGATGAGTCGGATGATGGACAGATAGAGGCCACAGTCAAGGATTGGCTTGCGTTGCTCGATGGTTATCGCCCTGAACCTGATCCATCAGGTGCCTGGCCTGCCACATCCCGAGGGTTGGCGGCCAAGTTCAAGCAGAGCCGGGCCTTGCTCGAGACTTTCGGGATTCAGCTCGTACCTCTCGAGAAACGTGGTCCCTATGGGCGCTGGCGTGCCTCATGCGATGCGTCTCGCCAGCAGTAGCAATGGGCTAACGAGAGTCTGAGGACAGGTACAAGGCTAGACATTGTGCCTTTAGAAAATCAAAAAACATGCAAACCGGTATCTTTTGGTGCCCATGTTGGCTTATATTCCACCTCGATGTCTCAATCTCCATCGCTTTGGTGGGTCTCTACCCACTGTCTGAGCAGGGCATGGCCGACCCCCGAAGGCAGCCGTCGACCCTGCTCCCACTCTTGCCAGGTACGTACGTTGATCCCTAACCGGCAGGCGAACTCCGCTTGCGTGAGCCCTCCATCATGGCGCAGCGCAATCGCCGCCTGGACGATGGCCTGAGCGTTTTGACAAGCAGGAAGTATGGCGGGCCGGGGTGTCGGTGAGAACGTTTGTGCATCCCACGGCTCACCACTCCTAGAGGGCGGTAGAGCAGAGGTCGTTGCCACCCTTGGTCGCGCTGGACACGCTGGCGAGGGAAGTGACGAGCCGAGTGGTGAGGAAGTTGTATATCTTGCTCTGGCTTTCTCAGGGTGGTTAGCTTCGAAGTCGCGTACCCAGCGATCGGCAAAGCTTTCTGTCATGATGAACTCCTGTTGGGTTTGGGTAAGGCACGACGGCAATGTCGTGCCATACCATAGGCGTGGGCGAATAACTCCCAATTTTCGGGGGTTATGACCTAGTGAGTCCGTGGCTGACGGAGTCCCGGGAAGTAAAAATGTGACGTGGCACGGCGCCTTAAAATACCGACTGATACTCACGAGGCCGTCCGCGGCACGGCCCATTGGGTAATTGTGGTGTCCTGCTATGAAAGAAGGTCTTACCCGAAACCGCTAAAGAGGCGTACTCATCGACCTTGGTCAGGTAATTGATAAGGTATTGGAGGCCTACGCGCTTTTCAGCATCGTAATAACTCATTTTTCCGAGTGCGTTGTAGCGGTATTTTTTTTCAGCATTGAAATTGCAGTTGTAGTAGGTGCCATCTCCATTTGTGATTGCCTTGCTCCAGAGTTCGCCGATCCATTGAGCTCGTATCACATCTCTCTTAACTTTTGATGCATCGAAGAAGAACAGCAGGTGGTAGTGAAACCCTCTGCTTTTCCCCCACTCCAGCTTCCAAGCATAGCCTATGATGTGCTTAAATATCGGGTGGTAATGAATGGCTTTACACAGCTTCGCACGGTGGTCATTGGCAAACGCGTACGGAACACTGGTCGCGATCTCTTTCCGGTAGCCAACGTCAACTCGTATCACCTGGAGGTAGGCGTTCACTTGAAATAAATCGCTAACCCACCCATTCATGCTGTTTCGATTTTCTCGACTGTTTCTATAGCCCTTATTGCACTGGTATTTGAAGTTTTTGGTCCATATGTAAGCCCGCCAGTTCCGTAGCCGGTTGTTGAGATCGCTCACCGTGCTCTCGGCATCGGTCCAAGACATGAAGGGCATGTCGGTATCGATGCAGGTGTGCAGGAATACACAACCCCTGAAAGAACATAGAAAGCTTTCAGCGTATGGACTGGGACGGTAAAGCTGGCCAATCGATGAACGATTAAAAATTTCCTCGAGCTCCACGAAGGCTTCAATAAGAGTGTCGAGCAGTGGGTCGCCTCGTAGTGCATAGCTATCGCTATTGTACGCAACCGGCTGGGCCAGCATGGACACATCCAGGTAACGGGTCTCAACGCAGCAGGCCTTGAGTTTCTTATCGACCGCAATCAATTCGTTGAGCCACGCTTGATCATTCTCGATGTATTCCGTGGTTCCAGCAGCCGTCGTCATGCCAATAAGCTCGTCGGAGGGTGCAGCCTCCAGCATGATCGCCCGCATGGCGTCTTCGCTGATGATATCGTCATTCAACGGTGTGAGGTTGCCGTCATCAAAGGGAGTCATGGGTAAATCTCGTGTGGGTGAATGAATTCGCTCTTAACATTCTCACATGCTTTAAAAAATTACATGCACCCAGAATATTATTAATCTTTCTTTTAACTCATTGATCCCCATGCTGCGCATGACGCTGACGTTGCTCGTCAGCTCGAAGGGCTATCTACGCTTTGCATGTTTACTCCCAGCCCAATCGTCTTACTCTCCCCCGAGTGATCCTTAGATCACTGAAGGGGTTCTGTTTATTTACAGGACTTCTTGTTTGTAATAATAAATATATCCTAAATTCTTTTTACTTCTATAAGGGGTGTTTCCTGGAGATCGTTCAGTCGATGCATGGATTTTCTGGGGAATATTTTCTTTAGACCGATTGAAAACTAGCGTTATGCGCTCCCGTCTTGTCGGGGTTAGATCCCGTCTCAATATGATTCAAAAAAATCTCAGCCCCATACTACCTCCATGAAGCACTAGACGACTGAATGTTCTCAACCGTCATCATGGAGGTCATGCCATGTCCACAAGCTGCCCAAGCTGTGGCTCTACCCATATCATCTTTCGGCACCATGGCCGCAAGGTCTTTGGTGTCGCAGGCGCTACTGTTGGCACCGCCTCGGGATTGGCAAGGGCACTGAGTGGTGCCAGGGCCGGTGCTCTCGTAGGCGCGTTTGCTGGCCCGGTCGGTATCAGCCTCGGGAGCATCACCGGCGCCGTTATGGGTGGCCTGATTGGCTGTGCCGCAGGCGGTGTCACCGGCGCGCGCCTTGGCGCACAACTCGACGACACGCTGCTCGAAAATCATCAGTGTGGTGATTGCAGCCACACTTTCCGCCCGCTGGGGGACTGACCCCCCCTCCACATCATTTTGATTTCCAACCTTCCTGACATACATCAGCCCGCTGCCATGGGGTGGCGGGCCGCTATGCCGTGCTTTTATGAATCAAGGAGATAGACCTATGGCACATCTGGTCGAGCAAATGGCCTACGTCGGCGACACCCCCTGGCATGGCCTGGGGCAGCAGCTGTCGCGACATCAACCGTTGGAGGTCTGGCGTCAGCAGGCCGGCATGGACTGGCACATCGAGGCCTCCCCGGTGCGCTTCATCGCCGATGGCGCCGGCCACCTCGGCAGCATCCACTCCTTCCCGGAACAGAAGGTGCTCTACCGCTCCGACACCCGGACGCCACTGTCGGTGGTCTCCCAACGCTACAAGGTGGTGCAGCCGGAGGAAGTCCTGGAGTTCTACCGGGACCTGACCGAGTACGCCGGCTATGAGCTGGAGACCGCCGGGGTGCTCAAGGGCGGGCGCAAGTTCTGGGCGCTGGCCCGCAGCGGCCTGGGTACCGCCCTCAAGGGCCAGGACCAGGTCAACGCCTACCTGCTGCTGGCGACCTCCTGTGATGGCTCGCTGGCGACGGTGGCGACCCCGACCTCGGTGCGGGTGGTGTGCAACAACACCCTGACCATCGCCGTGGACGGCATGGCCCAGGGCGTGAAGGTGCCGCACAGCACTGAATTCGATCCCCAGCGGGTCAAGCAGCAGCTGGGCATCTCGGTCTCGCAGTGGGACGACTTCATGTACCGCATGAAGACCCTGGCCGAGCGCAAGGTCAGCCAGGAGGAGATCAAGAGCTACTTCCAGTCGGTGATCTGCAACGCCGAGGCACCGCTGGACGATCCCTCCAAGCTGCCCAACGTGCGGGCACTCAACCGCGTGCAGAAGCTGTTCCATGGCGAGGGGCGTGGCGCCCGGCTGTGTACCGCCCAGGGCACCGCCTGGGGCCTGCTCAACGCCATCACCGAGTACGTCGACCACGACAAGCGCGCACGCAGCAACGACTATCGCATGGATTCCGCCTGGTTCGGCCAGGGAGCCAGCCTCAAGGACAAGGCCCTGGCGTCGGCCATGGCGTTGGTGGGCTGATCCTCAGGGAGCCTTGTGTCACGGCTCGCTCCCTGACTCACCGTCGTAATCCATTGTTCCCATACCACGGCATAGCGCCCGGCCCACCACGGCCGGGCGTTTGCGTTTCAGGAAGTACCGATGCAACCGCCCATGACATTCGAGATCTGCCGCGCCCTGACCCAGCTGACCCGTCAGCTGCTGGAGGCCAGGGAGCACCAAGCCCAGACCCACGTGCTGGCCAAGGGCCATCTCTACCGCGTGGTCGTGTCGCTGGAGCCGGTCCCTACCGACCAGCTCCAGGACGTCATCAACCGCTACCAGTAAGGAGGTCCCCATGGCCACTCCCATCCACCCCGATGCCAATGGCAAGGCACCCGTCACCCAGTCCCTGCAGGAGAGCACCGCGATCATCCAGGTGATCGAGCGGGCCGCCCTCAACCCCGAGGTCGACATCGACAAGATGGAGCGCCTGCTGCAGATGCAAGAGCGGGTGCTCGATCGGCAGGCCTTGATGGCCTACAGCGCCGCCATGGCGGCCATGCAGACGGAGCTACCGAGCATCGCCGAACGCGGCCAGGGCAACAACGGCGCCTACGCCACCCTGGAGGACATCGTCGACACCGTACGCCCGATCATGCAGAAGCACGGCTTCGCGGTGAGTTTCCGGATCCAGACCCAGGAGCGCGGCATCCAGGTGACCGGGGTGCTGATGCACCAGGACGGTCACCGTGAGGAGACCAGCATGCTGCTGCCGGCGGACACCAGCGGCAGCAAGAACGCCGTGCAGGCCTTCGGCTCCTCGACCAGCTACGGCAAGCGCTACGTGCTCTGCGCCCTGCTCAACATCACCACCCGCGGCCAGGACGACAACGGCCATGCCGCCGCCCCGGTCAAGCTCGTCACGCCCTTCCAGGCGGGACAGCTCCGGCAGCTGATTGCCGTCTGTCCTCCCGCCACCCAGGAATGGTTCGTCGGCAAGTACGGCGAGGCCGAGCAGGTACCGCGCGGCGACTTCGACAAGCTGCGGGCCTCCCTACAGAAACGGGCCCAGCCTAACCGTCAACGTCACTGACCGGCCAGCGAGGGGGCAGCCCCTCGCCGCCTATGCCGTGTTATCAAGAAGGAGATCATCATGCAGATCCTGACACTGGAACAGGGCACGCCCGAGTGGCATGCCGCGCGTCTGGGCATCGTCACCATGTCCGAGCTGAAGACCCTGCTGGTCAAGGGCAAGGGGCCGGCAGGCTTCGGTGCCGGCGCGCTGAGCTACATGCATCAGCTGATCGGTGAACGCATCACCGGTGAGCCCTCCGATGCCTTCCCGGGCAATGCCCACACCCAGCGGGGCCATGAACTGGAGCCCGTGGCCCGCGAGCTCTACCAGGAGGCCACCGGCCTGCCCTGGCTGGAGCAGGTCGGCATCATCCTCAACCACGGCGTGGGCTATTCCCCGGATTGCCTGGTTGACAGCCGCGGCCTGGTCGAGATCAAGACCAAGCTGCCCAAGTACCAGATCGAGTTGCTGCTCGAGGGAGAGCTGCCCCAGGAGCATGTCGCCCAGTGCCAGGGCGGGCTGTGGGTCAGCGAGCGAGAGTGGATCGACTTCGTCAGCTACTGGCCGGGGATGCCGCTGTTCGTGAAGCGGGCCTACCGCGACGAGGCGATGATCCGCACCCTCGCCGAGCGGGTCGAGGCGTTCTACGCGGAACTGGAGCGCCGCATGGCGCTGGTGATGGCTGCCTGAGGAGAACGACCATGAACCACCGCAAGCTCAAGGCCGGCGAAATCGCCGGCACCTATGACATCACCGCGCCGATCACCGAGGCGGAGCTGGTCAGCATCGCCCAGGCCTTTGCCAGACGGCGGCTGGCCAGAGGTCGCAAGCTCACCCGGCCGGACCTGGTCTTCGACTACCTGCAGGTGCTCTTCCAGGGTTATGAGCACGAGGTGTTCAGTGCCCTGTTCCTCGACACCCAGCATCGCCTCATCCACTTCGAGACGCTGTTCCGGGGGACCATTGACTCGGCCAGTGTCTATCCTCGCGAAGTGGTCAAGCGTGCCTTGGCGCACAACGCCGCGGCAGTGATCCTGGTGCACAACCACCCCTCGGGCGACCCCGAGCCCAGTGACGCCGACCGGCGCATCACCCAGCGTCTGAAAGAAGCACTGGGGCTAGTGGAGATCCGCGTCATCGATCACATCGTGGTCGGGGCCGAAGGGTGCTCATCCTTTGCTGAGCTGGGGTATCTGTGATTCCATGTCGCAGCATATACCGGTGCTGCCCCAAAGGGGCAGCACCGGCTTCGTTGATACCACTTTCATTTTTTTGCTCACCGCGACTTACCGTGAAGCGCAGGCCTTCAATAGCAAGCAAATCGCTAAACGAACATAAAGACGGAGAGAACATCTGACTGCCCGGCGGGGCGCCATCATTTCATGTGAATTCTTTTTGTACTTCTCAGAGGCTCTGTAAAACCCGTGGCATCATCCATGAAGCCCCCGAAGGAGCGATATTTAATGGAGTTCTACCCCGCTTGCGGATCAATCGCAGCGATCAAGGAAACCGGCATGCAACCTCCTCCATGACGCCATAGCCGCCTGAGCTGGTGCGTCGGAAGCGTTCGACCATCTCCGCGCGGAGGTCACCGGCCTGATCCTCGAAGACGCGCCAGACCTCTGCCTCCTCTTCGGGAGATACTGCAAAGCCTAGTTCGCGAGCATACTGGCGCATCCGCTCTAGGGTGGTGAGTGCGTACTTCGAGTTCGCCAAAGGCTTGAGAAGTCTAACCTCGCGTCGACGAACCGACTCGATCGCAAGTGGGTGCACCAGCGACGACCAGGTGCCGTCTGCTCGATGCTCAACGCCCACAGCTGATAAACCGATGTCGAAGCATGCCAGCAGCTTAGATAACGTATCCGACTCGGTATTGTGTGGAATGTCGATTACCCGGCCGGCGAGCTCGAAGGCGTCCGCGAACGGACCCGAGCATGCTATTCGTGCCCCGCGAGACAGCAACGAGTCGATGACAAGGCTTCGATCGTGCTCTGTCGCTGCCCATACATCGATATCTCGTGGCGGACGACCGGTCAGCAACGACTTGAATGCCCCACCAGCTAGAAAGAAGTGTGCTCCCGTGTCCAACCCAACCGTCCCGGCGATTTCGCGCCGAGCACATTCAATTACGTCACCGTCGGCGAGGCTACATAGCGGACCGGTTAGTACAGCCTCGCGGTCTTGGTAGATGGTGTGAACACCATCTTCCTCTGCCCAGAAGAAAGCACCTTCAAGGAACTCAGGCCATTCTTCTAGACCCAGGGGTTCACCGAGGAGCCGAGCAGCAGTTGCGGTCACAAGCGAGTCGTGTGTCACGAAGATATGTACGCCGGGGCGGTTGGTCGCTGTGCCGAGCATCGTCTGCACCAGGAAACGAGCTGCCTCGTCGGGTCGCGCCATTCCCGAGAGCGCTGTAGCCTCCTTCACGAGGTGGCGCATCACACCCTCATGACCAAGCTCCTCCCAATTCATCCAGGCGCGCGAACCATCGAGGACGTACACGCCCGGGTCACCGAGAAGCCGGTCCGGGGTGATGACCAGCTCGGCACCTGCGCCCCCCGCGATTGCCTCGGCAGTCTGGAGGCAGCGAGGCAAGGGGCTAGAGTGAAGCGACCGCAGTCGGCCAAGCAGGCATGCGCCTAACTCGCGCGCAAGGCCGTGCCCGATATCCGTGATGGGGATGTTGTAGCCCACGTCGCCGGGAGGTATCTGGTCGCGAACCGAGTGCCTGAGGAGCATAGCGACGGGGCGATCGATTGGTATGCGCTCGAGATGGCGCCACATCGAAGGCGGGATCAACGACTGCACTTCAGTCATGACGACACCCCACAATAAGGGTAGGGAGAGCCGCCAGCCTTTGCACTGCGGTGCACTCAAACCCCGCCTGCGCAAGCAGTCGACGGAACTGTGCTGCCGACCGCTCACGACCTCCGGTTGCCATAAGCAGATGTAGGTCGCACAGACTTCCGGCCACCCCCTCCTCAGAGAGCAGCATCTCGACGATATAGAGCCGCCCTCCCGGAGGTAGTACGGCATGTGCGTGCTTCAGAATCTGGATTGCCTCGGCATCGTCCCAGTCGTGGAGCACTCGCGACAAAATAACCGCGTCCGCGTCGAGGCCCCATGGTTCGAACAGGTTCCCACGCCGCCACTCCAAACCAGGGATCAACGTTTGTGCCATTGCCACGACTTCCGGTCGCTCCAGAACCGTTACCTGAGTCAATGGATGTGCAGCGAGAACCAACTGGGCAAGGGTTCCAAAGCCTCCACCCGCATCAACGACGCGCTCGTTTCCCCGTAGCTGAAGAGCACGACTAATCTCGGCATAGTCATGGCGCGCGTAGCTCCGCAACATGCGGTGGTGGCCAACGCAGCGCATCTCATCATGCGCAACCTCGTCGAACACGTCAGGAGCGTTCCAAGTGGAGTTACGACGTAAAGCCTCCGGGAGTTGGCCCCACATCTCGGAGAACGGCCCTGCGTACTCGATCGCTGCATCGGCTAGCGTGAGCGGATGATCGGCCCGAAGAAACTCACCACGTTGAGTAAGCGCCCAATGGTTGGCGTTTCGCGCAACGATTCCCATCTCACCCAGAGCTCGCAGCAGACGTCCTGCACCATCGTTTCGTAGCCGGCACAGGTCGGTGACCTCCGACTCGGTCGCCGGCAACGCCTCGATTACACCGAGTTCAACGGCGGCGCCGATGGTCTGGGTGCGCCAGAAGCCCACCATGTATGCGGAGAGCTCAGCGAACTCCGACCTCCGCGGAGGACGCAGCGTGACCATCGTTGCCCCGCTTTCATCGATGATTTCAAGCGCCCCATCGAAGCACTCAACACGCGCTTGCCCGTTGTAGAACGGCTCGACGGCCTGGAAGCGTCTCATGTAGCCCGGTCGGCCCTGGAGGTCGACGTGCATCCAGCCCTCGTCATCTCGAGCTCGGGCGAACCCCTTGTGGAACACGTCAAGGTCGACGAACCAACGCCCGTGAACCAGCTTTCCGTCAAGATCGATATGCGTCGAGTGCCCATCGCCCGCTTGAACGACCGCCAGCCCGTCACGATAGTCACCGGCATAGCGCCACCGTTCCGGGTAGACGACATTACCCGCGGGGGTAATGTGGTAGTAAGCGCCATCGTCGTCGCGCACGGCGCACCGGCCTTGGAGGAAATTACCGGACCAGGCGTGTCGTCCGGGATAGGCATCCTGGCCATCAGGCGTGATGTGGCACCAGCCATCTGAGGCGATGACCGATGCGAGCCCTTCATAGAACCCGAAAGTTCTGACGAAGCGCCGGTCATAAGCGGGAGAGCCATCGTCTTGTATATGCCAGGCCTGCCCACCACGGTGTACAGGGGCCAGCCCTGGCGGGTGGAATTTATGCACCTCGTCGAAGCATTCTTCGTAGGCGACTTGACCATCTTCGTGGATATGGTGCGTACCACAGGGCGAGACATGGAGAGACCGCCAACTCATACTTCACCCCCGGGGGGCTTACGCATGTTGCAGCCAAGACAGAGTGAGCGGTTTCGATAAGTCGACACGAGTTCGCGGTAGGCGTCACCGTTCCAGATAGCCATTAAATTCTGCTCATGAAGGTTGCCGAATTCTCCGAGGGTTCGGCGCTGTGCATCAGGGGCACAGCAGGGGTCGAAGCGACCCTGCGCACTCACCCACGCCTCCTGCCCGAGAAAGGGGCAAGGGCCGCCGGGTGCGAGATCTTCCGTCGCTGTAGCGTCTAGCAAAAAGATGTTTTCTAGAAGGATGTGCTTCCCGCTCGGGAGGGCTCTCTCGGCAGCTGCCTCGCGCGCGGCGAGGACTGCACGATTCCAGCGCTCGATTGCCTCGGTGCTACGCCGCATCGACTGATCCCGGATCTCGTCGAAGTGCGTCCAGAGGTGATGCCCCTTCACACGATCGACGCCAAGATCGACCGCCAGTCGCACCATGTCGGCGAGTTCTTCGACGTTCGCCTCGAGGAAGGTCAGCTGGAAGGTGACACGACAACGGTTGCCACCGGCCTCAGCGTGCGCATCCCGCACCGCGATGAACTCACGGACGTTTTCGACGACTTTTTCCCAGCGGCTCCCCAGCATGATGGCCTCGTGGGTCGCCTTGGTCGCGCCGTTCCAGGAAATTTTCACGTCCGAAGAGACCGGCACGATCCGCTCTGCCCAAGCCCAGGCGCCGAGTCTGGGAAATGTGCCGTTGGTGGTCAGGTTCAACTTGACGTCAAAGCGATGGCAGAGCTCGAGGATGCCTTCGAAGTGCTGATACAAGAGAGGCTCACCCATGGTCGAGGGGATGATCTCGCGGAGCCCATGCGGGGCCGCCTCGGCGACCACGCGCTCAATCATCTCGAATGGCATCAGCCGTCGAGGCCGACCCTCTTGCTTGCGGCGCTTCTGAAGTGGGCTGTGTGGAGAATGTTCCTCGCACATGATGCACCGCATATTGCAGGTATCAGGGTTGGCGTCGAAGGTGATGCGCCACGGTCCAGGCTGCCGGGGGACGCGCGCGGAAGCATGCCGCTCAAGCTCACGCGCGTAGATCGCCTCGACGTCCCTGACGTGCTGCTCGACCGACGGGATGTCGCCCGAGTTAGAGTAGAGGTAACCGCGCGCTCCGAGTCGCTCGGCGAGCCCGGGTGTATCGACCAGACGCTGCATCTGCTCGGCAAGAGCGGTGGCCGAGCGGTGTTCAAAAAGCAGGCCGTTGACCTCGTGGTGGACATACTCCGCCATCCCGCCAACGTCGGCTGTCACGACAGGTACACGTGCCTGTTGGGCCTCGTGGATGACGAGCGGCGAGTTCTCGACCCATACGGACGGGACAACAATAGCGTCGCAATGATCGAAGACATCCCGAACGATCGCCTGGTTGCGGTACTCGGAGAGCCACTCGACCCGACTTGCCACGTCTGGGGGAAGCGATTCCGCGATGCGCTTGAGCGACTCCGAATCCTGTCCACGGGGCCGCCCCCAGATACGAAGGCGCGCATTGCCCCCTATTGAACCGAAGGCTCGAAGAAGGTCGTGTATGCCCTTCGCCGGTATATGGGTGCCGATGTAGCCGAACGTGAAAGGCTCCCCTTCGACGCGGCGTCGTCCAGCCATCCGCTCTTGCGCAAAACCGTAGTCGAGATAGACCAGCTTGCGCCCGGGCAGCCCGAAGTCGTCTCGGAATCGATCGTGGAGGTATCGGGAGGGTGCAATGAAAGTGTCCACGAGTTCGGTCACCTCACGGACGTGACCCATGCGCCGAGCGACCCAGCCGGTCCAGTAGTCGATGTCGGCGTCCAACTCATCCGGCGCTCCGCTGAAGTAACGGGCGTAGCATCGCTTGGCGCACTTTCGGTCTTCCTGTCCATCGCAAGACGCCCAGAGGTTGTCCGGATCTTCAGGGAACATTTGCATGAACTGACCACGAGGGCACATGAGCCAGTAGTCGTGGAGCGTGAAGACGATGGGAACCTCACGAAGCGCCGCCTCACGCAGGAGCGAGGTGGAGAGGTGGTTCAGGTGACCGACATGCACGATATCGGGATTCACGCGATCCAACACCTCAGCGAAGCGCTGATCGACTCCGGTCGCGCGGTACCGATCCTTGAAGCGGGGATTGTTGACCAAGTGCAAGGTGATGCGATTATCGTCCGCATCTGGCTCCGTACGAAGCCGGAAATCGGGTGCGAAGGCGTCCTCTTCACGCGTAAAGACATGGACCTCGTGACGCTCCGCGAGTCCATGACACAGTGTTTGGCTGTAGACCTCGGAGCCTGCGTTGTACCGCATCGGGTAGCCATGAATGACCTTGAGGATTTTCATAACTCCACCTCTGGCAAGTCGACTCTCTGGGACGCCTCACTAAAAGCGTTGACCAATCTGGCGACTCCATCCTCGAGCCGGACGCGCGGTTGCCAACCAAGTTGTGCCTTCGCCCTAGCTGGATTGCCGAAAAAGCGCGCAACGTCGAAGTCCCGGGGGTCTGCCAGTCGGACCCTGGAGTTGGATTGAGCAAACCGTACCGCGAGACTTGCGAGTTCGCCGAGCGTAGTCGGCCTACCACTGACGAAGTGAATGGGAAGAGGCGCGGGCTCGTCAGCTAAGAGCAACTCAGTCAGGGCGACAATGCCACGGGTGACGTCATCGATGTGCGTGAAGTCGAACGTATGGTTGAGCCCGTCGACGCGCAGATCCTGCCCCATCGCGGCCGCGCGGGCGAAGGCGGGGACGACTCGATCGTTATAATCCTCCGTGGAGCCAAATACGTTTGAAAGGCGAATGGTACAAGCTCGTAATCCGGCGCGCCGTGCCTCCCTGACTTGCGCTTCGCCTTCGAGCTTAGAACGCCCGTAGATGTTGACGGGACGCAGTGGACAATGCTCATTCGCCGGAAGTCTATCCGGCTGCCCGTAGACCTCGCGGCTGCTAGCAAAGATCAGCCACGGTTTGTGGGTGGATTTCTGAGCAGCATCAAGCACGTTCCGTAGCCCACCAACGTTTGTTGCCCAGCAGAGCTCAGGGTCCCGTTCGCCCCAGATAACACGGGATACTGCAGCGAGATGAATAATGCCATCCACGCCCGCGAGAGCATCCTGGATACCATTACGGTCCTGGATATCCCCCCACGCGTCACCGAGAGCGCGGAGGTCAAAGGGGACCACTTCACTCCCTCTGATTGACAGTGCCGAAGTGAGTGCAGTACCGAGAAGCCCGGACGACCCGGTAACCAATATTCTGTGGTTCATATTTGTCCTCTGCTGGTGCCCCACTCTAGAAATGGTCCTTAGCACTGAAGTGCCCCTCCTCTAGAAGCGCGCAGGCTTTGGTGCATCGATGATAAGTAGGGGGGACTTCAGATGATCATTCTGGATGCCTTAAAGGCCTGAATAATCGCATAGACCGGCTCCCATAAATGCTGGGCAAGATCAACCCCCATCGAGCTTCGTGTCACTCCCTGTAGCAAACGTCAGTGTCTCTTGCGACGATCGCCTGAGCTGAATTGAAAATCTCTCGCCGCCAGGCAGGGGGCTCCAGCACATCGACCTTCGCCCCCATGCCCATCAGCCACCACAGGGTCTGCTGATCGTCGGGCACCTCGGCCTCCAGGCGTTGCCAATCGCTGTCGGTGAGTGGCGTGAGCTGTTGCTCTTCGGCCAGTGGCGTTTCGCTGAGTAGCCATGCCACCTGGGGCGCGACATTGGCTATCAGGGTCACGGGTGTCTTGCTCTGCAGGTAGCCGAAGGCACCGGCCGCGATGTAGTCATCCAGATCGAAGTCCACGGCGTCATGCCAATCAGTGTCGCTGGAGCGCGCTTCCTCGATTCGGTGCAGGGCGAACTGGCGCACATCCTCGTAGTCGTTCACCGTGGCCAGCAGGTAGGTCACGCTGTGACGGCTGACTAGACCCTGCGGGTGCAGGGTGAACCGCTTCTCCTCCTTGGCGCTGCGCGACAGATAGGTGACATCGATGGCACGCTGGCTCAGCAGTGCCTCGGAAACCGTCTGCCACGTCTCCGCGCTGAGCGGTGCCGGAATCAACGCCTTGCCGTTGGGAATGGCGCGTACCCGACGGGCCCACTGGCTCAAGCCATTCTGTTCCAGGTCATCCAGCAGTTGGCGGGCATCAAGGAACTGTGGGGCTAGCTGATCGACCACCACCGGTGGCAACAGCCCCTTCAGGTACTCCTCGGCCAGCACGAGGGTGAGAGCGCTAGGGATGTCCAGGGCCGGCAGGCTGCAATGGAAGTCGCGATCGAAATACCAGCGGTAGGGTTTCTGGGTGTCGTCGCACACCAGTGGAAAGTGCAGGGCGATTTTGTCGCGAAGGTCACGCTGTAGGGAGCGGGAGTCGATGTGGAAGCCGCGCTCGCGGAGCTTCTCCTGCAATACCGGGGTGGCAATGCGCCCGGGTTGGCGGGGAATCAGTTGCAGCATCGTCAGGTAGCGGAACAGGGTGTCGCGAAGCTCGGCCATGGGACGTCCTTGTCTAAGGTTCGAGGGTCCGTCAACCATACCTGATAAGTCGGCCTTCAGTTCACTGCCGTGTCACTAGAAAGGCCGCTACGTGACCGGGAAGGGACGGCGTGCCCAGATACTGCATCGCGATCTCCAAGGCCCTCTCTCGCCATCGGCGGAAGAGCGTGTCGTCGGCGGGGTAGGGTGCCCAGGTGGCCGGGACCATGTCCAGGTTCCTCTCCCTCTCCAGCCCGGGGAAATGGTCGAGCCAGTTATACACCGCGTGCAAAGGCCGGCCGATGCAGGCTGGGAAGAGCACGGCGTCTTCGGGCAGCGGAAGACCCAGCAGCAAGAGCAACGCATTGACCTCGTGATCGCAGGCCAGGTGCCAGCGATGCCTCTCCCTCTCGCGAGGCGTGTGCAGATGCCCCGCAACACAGTGCCAGACCAGGTGCGCCTGCAGAAACCGGCGAGTCTGGGTATCGAGCCCAGCACTCCAGGTGGCATTGAACAAGAGGTGGCGTCCATCGGTGGTCGCGGTGGGCAGGTGGGCATCGCAGATCGGTACCAGCGACAAGTGAGAAGCCAGCCAGGCGGTGACGGGCTGTTCGGAGGCCCATGAGACGCGGTCGGCTTCCCAGAGGGCGGTTTGCTCCTCCCTGAGTGTCGCGTGCCTCTCGGCAGCCTGAGCACAGACCTGCCATCCGTTCCCCTGAAAGCTCTCTCGCCCACTGCCCATGCTGACCTCCGGTGTTGCCATGAATGCACGGAGAGTCTGGCATCAGTCAGCGACATCTCGTGTCGCAAATAGCTGGGCATGTCCTCGCTAGCCCTGGCTCGTGATTTTTGGCACCGTGGAAGCTGGCAAACGGATGATGATTCTTCGTGAGTTATTGGTCAGAGTCGCTGTACGGCTTTCTGTAGTGACAACAGGCATTTACTCACGCGTTACCGTGATACGGACATTGCTGGCCATGCCGGCGGACAGGGAGGTTGCTTGGCAGAGATCTATCCACGGCTCAGTGAAGCCGAGCTCGATGCATTGCCTTCGCGTGCCGAAGCCAGGGTGTACTGCCGGCTTCGCGACCTGGATTTCCCCGGTCTCGAGGTGATGCACGGTCTCGCGACCCAGACGCGCAACGACAAGGGCACTTGGGTGGGGGAAGTCGACTTCCTGCTGTTTCATCCACAGTACGGCATCCAGATCTGGGAAGTGAAAGGCGGGGGGGTCTGGCTCGACGGGAAGGGGCAGTGGTGGACGCAAGGCAACCACGGCACCCACAAGCTTTCTACCACCCCTCTGGACCAGCTCAAGAAACAGACCGGCAGTCTGCTGCAGGCCATGGACAAGGTTATCCCCGGTATCAAGCTACCCATCGCCCCTGTCCTGGTGTTTCCCGATACCCGGGAGTGGCAGGGCGAGCTGCCGGCCCTGGCCCTCAATCGCGAGCACATCCTGCTCAAGGGCGACCTGGAAGGTCTGACCGACCATGCCCTGATCCAGCGCTTCGCCAACACAGCGCTGGCCGGCCCCCGAGCCTCCAATGCGCTGCCGCTGAATAAGCAGCAGGTCACCCTGATCCAGCACCACCTTTTGCGCCCTGCCTGCGCGCTGGTTAGCACCGGCGCAGAGCAGGCGAGCGATGTGGAAGAGGCCCTGTTTCGACTCAGCCATGAGCAGCAATGGGTGCTGCGGCTTCTGGAACATATCCCGCGGATGGCGATACATGGCGGCGCCGGGACCGGCAAGAGCATCCTGGCGAGGTTGAGGGCCGAGGCGCTTGCGCGGGAAGGAAAGCGCGTCCTGCTGCTCTGCTTCAACATTGCCCTTGCCGCTGAGCACCGCAATGCCCTGGCGGCAGGAGATTCTACCGCTATCGAGGTGGCCACCTTCCACGAGCTCTGCCAGGACCGTGTCGAGGCCGCAGGGCTTGCCTGGGCAGTACCGGCCGATCCCCGATTCTTGAGCGAGTTCTACAACGAAACCGCCCCTAACCTGCTGGCCGAGGCTCTGCAGCAGCGACCGGAAAGCGTCGACGCCCTGGTGGTGGACGAGGCTCAGGATTACGACCCCTACTGGTGGCTGGTGATCAGCGACTTGCTGGGTGATGACGCTCAGATCACCCTCTTCGCCGATCCGGCTCAGAACCTTTTCGGGCGTGACTACCAGCTGCCAGTGGAGGTGTTCGGAGGCATGGTGCCGTACCCCTTCACCCTGTACCGCAACTACCGCAACGCCTACGAGATCGCCACTTGGCTCAAGGAACGCCATACCGATGCTGCCGAACCCGGCGAGCACCTGCCCAGCAGCCAGGGCGGCGTGGAGATCCGCCGATGGAAGACGGCCGAACAGCAGCAAGAGCTGCTGCAGGAAAGCCTCGACAACCTCGAAGCCGAGGGCTTTACCCCCGATCGGCTATTGCTCCTGACGCCTTTCAAGGTAGAAAACAGCCAGGCACTCCAGGCGATCCGCCACAGTCTCCCTCGCTACAGCGACCGCATGTTCAATGTCGCGGCCGTGAAGGGCTTGCAAGCGAGTGTGGTGCTGTTGGTCGATATCGGCGCCAGTGAATGGGCGGGCAATGCCAAGGTGGAGTACGTGGGGGCGTCCAGGGCCACAACGAGACTCCTTATCTTCGCGAAGTCATGATGCGACATAAATTGTCGCACACCTGAATTAGTCTGTTTTCTGTGATGAGAGACAGATAGCTCCAGAATAGTAGAGAGAATGAGAAATTCGTGTGCCAAGCAATGTGAATCTGCTGATGATATTGCAACCCAGCGGTCTAGCGATGAGGATAGCCCTAATTTAAACTTGTTTGGCGATGGATGTGTACGATCGGACCAATAATATTCATGTTTATGCTAATGGCTGGAAGCTTCTGCATATCTAGCTAACAGGGAATTTGAAGATAGTGTTTTTATCTCTTTTAGATGACCGGGCACGACCCAAGGGCTCCCGTGACCCGCTTGGTTTTGAAATGGTGTGGACACATTTTGGCCGCAGGGTTGTGGGCAACCTGACCACCATCACCTCCTCATGGCGAATCTTCTCGGTTGGCTTGCTCGGCTTTTACTGGTGCAACCAATTGTGCCGTGATGTGAACCCGGTGGACCGGCAGCAGATATTGCAGCAGCACTTTCTGCGCTACGAACAACTGGCTGCCTACCTACGTAGCAGCGCTGATGACCACGAGATCATGGGTATTACTCGTGTGCGCAAGCGCTTGGCAGAAGCAGGAAAGACGATCTCCATCGGAACCGACCAACGAAGCCTAATCCTCAGTGACCAGGTGAGTTATGGCATCTGGGGACTGTACTCCACCGCTCTGCGAGAGACCGGCCTAGTGCATGGCGATTTACGTGAGTTGACCGATACCGGCTTGGCGATTGTGCGACAGATCGAGGACGACCTTAATCGCAATAAGGACGGGCTGGGAATCAGCTGGTACTGGGCCTTTCTGCGCGGAGAGCGCAAGGCAGTTCCCGTCGCTGACCTCGAGCGCGAAGGCAAGAAATTTGTCGGTGCCATCAGCGCATCGAATGTGCAGGATGAGCTAATCGCGGCACTTTTGCGCGGATCTGGCGATCACCATTGCCAGATTGCCCTGTATGAAGCCTTCCGTGCGTTGCCAAAGCCTGTGTTGGAAACAGCCAAATTGGGTGCCTTGGTCGATACCGTCTGCACGCACACTGAATCCCCGGAGCTCAGCCAGGCTCTGTCTGATGTCAGACAGATCGAGCGCCTTCTAGTGACTGCCAACGTGCTGTTCAATTACTTGCGCCGACAGGACGGCGAGCGGCTGGAGGCCATGGCCATTGCTGTCGACCGGATCTACAGCTTCGAGTATCTGCCTCCCGGGCCAGAGCTTTCCCAGGTTCCTTATGGCGCTGACCTGGAAGCACTGCGGACCCGTTTGCGCAGTGGTGACACTTTGGCCGCCTTGCGCTGCCTGCTGGACATGAACAAAAAAATCATGGCCGGGCGTGGGGGTGCTTCCTGGGTAGAGGAGGGCTCAGATGGTAGGTTAAGGGTTCGGGTCAAGGCCGAAACAGCTCATCTACCGCCGGTCGACGAGCTGCAATCCCACTGGGATTACGACTATTTCCTTAGCTCGTACGCTGGTATCGCGGCCATGGAGCGGCGCTGAGTATGGAACTGAGCACCATTTCCGACGGCTTTCGGGCACAGATCGGCGAGGGCGAAAGAGTAGTTGCGGCTGTCTTCACCACCTACCGCTTCGAGCCGGAGTTCTTCGAACAGGAAATCATTCCTCTGATGTTGGATCAGGGGCTAGCTTTTTCCTCGGACCAGAGGATCAAATCCATCCAGGTGCGCGAAGCGCTGTCCGAGGCCGGTCTGCCGGTGGAAGTGTTCTACGACCTTGACCTGTTTCGTCAACAGGGCACTGTGTCGCCGTCGATGGAGTACCTGCATCATGGCATTCGCGGCGAACGCAGTGCCTTTCACGCCAAGCTAGTGTTGCTGCTGTTGGAGAACGTAGACAGCGGCGAACAGTGCCTGTGCGTGGGTGCGTCTTCGGCCAACCTGAGCATTGCCGGCTGGTGGGAAAATATCGAGTGTCAACACTGGGAGCGGGTAGTCAATGGAGAGCCAAGCCTCCGCTTCCTGAATCAGCTGCGCGCCGACGTCGGCTGGCTAGCAGCGAGACGAAAAGCACCGTTGGGCGATCCGGACAATGCATTGCCGCGCATCCAGTCGTTCCTTAAGCGCTGCCGAAGCTCCAAAAGTGCGTCGCCAATTTCCTACTACGGACTGACAAGCCTCGCTCTGGCCCAGCAGCGCCGGCCCGCGTTCATGCGTTTTCTACGCGATGCCCTGGCCGAGCAGTCACCTTATTACAAGAACTGGACCCTGGAGATCATCTCCCCGTATTTTGCAGAGAATACTGGCTTTGATGGTCACGAACACTTTTTCAACGATCTGGGCGTGCAGGAAATTCACATCTTCCTACCGGAGAACGACCAGGGAGAAGCCCTGTGCAACCGCGAATACTACGAACACCTCTCACAAATCGACGGGATACAGTGGGCCAGATGGTCGCCGGAGATGGTTGGGAGACTGGGATTGCAGACCCCGGTGAACCGCACCACCCACGCAAAGATCTACCATCTCTATAACGGCGTCCAATCATGGGTGTTCGTCGGCTCGGTCAACTTCACCCACCGCGCTACCAGCGACAATCAGGAGGCCGGTTTCTTTACCCAACTGCCCACCCAGACTAGCTTTCTGAAGCCGATCAGCACCGTGCCGGACAAGTGGTGCCCGGAAGATAAGCTGCCAGCCGCCGATGAAGGGCAGGATGATGAAACCAGTTTACCCGACCTTTTCTTGACCTACGACTGGAAGCTGCGCCTGCTCACGGCGTCGCTTGGTGACCGTCATGAAGAGCCGGAGCTGGTGTTCGACATCCTCTCATCCGAAGGCACCGTACAGGTGGCGGATATCCAAGTGAGCCACGATACCAATCCGGCTGCCTGTGATGTCGAGTTTATCGAGGCGCTGCTCAAGAACAGTGGATTCGTTCGGGTCTCCGGCCACTGGCTGCCGAGGGGAGAAGCCATTCCTGCCTTCGAGGTGATGGTTCAGCAGGTCAACTGGACCCATAAGCCGCTGGACCTGCCGCACCTGTCGCCGCAGGAGATCATGCAGATCTATGCCGGGTTGAGTTCTATGTGGCGTAACAAGGTGATCGAATTTCTCAAGGAGCGACAGCTGCGGGAGATGGGCTTGCTGAGCGAAGGCGTGGGCAGTCAGCCACACGAGGGAAGCGGACGGGAGTTCTTTGCCGAATACGCTGAGTTGTTCCATGCTTTTCACAACCTGCGCGGCCTCATGGACGATGCCTCGTCCAAGGAGCGCCTTGGGCGTGTCGACTATTACCTTAGTGGTCAGGGCATGGACAGCCTGCCCACTCTGCTGGAAAGCCTGTACGAAGACGGCCGGGAGCTGGATCAGGTGACTATCTACCTGACACTGCTTTGCCTGCTCCAGATTTACCAACGTCCGGAATACCAGGGCCGGGCCCAGGTCGATCATTACCTGCAGGAATGCCTGCAGAAAGTCGCGGCCATTGAGAGCGCCGGTGAACTACGTTTGATCGACAACGATGCCGAGCGCAGCCACCGCTTCTTCGAGTGGTATCGTGCGCAGTTCTTCCGCGTCTACCGTCAAATTTCGGATAGGAATGATCATGCAGCCGATTGATCTGGCCGCAGCCCGGAAGCTGCTAGATTTCAGCGGCGGTGATCCGCCGCTGGAACCGCTGGGAAAATTGCAGCTGGAGGGCGCGGTGGCTCTGCAGAACATGCTCACCGACCCTGAGGTGGGCATGGGCTACCTGGCCGATGAAGTTGGTATGGGCAAGACCTATATCACTCTCGGCGTGGTCGCCATGATGCGCTACTTCAATCCCGGCTACCGCGTGCTCTATATCTGCCCCAGCCGCAACGTGCAGGAAAAATGGTATGCGCGCGAGCTGCCGAACTTCATCAAGACCAATGTTTTGACGCGCAATTTCAGGATTCGCACGCCTCAGGGAGAATCCGGCACGCCGTCGATTTCCTGTGCTAACGTCGATGACCTGATACACGCTGCGACCACCGGATACTATGGTGACATCTTCGTTCGCATGTCCAGCTTTAGCATGGCGATGGGCGAGGATGAAGAAGGCCTTGAAACCCACCTACGTGAGCTGAAGGAACATGTGCCGAGCTCGGTGATCGGCAAGGTTCCTCGGCACAAGGAGAACATCAAGAAGGCCTATGCCAGGGCCCTCAACTACTTGCTGCCGACCTTCGACCTAGTAGTTATCGACGAGGCACACAACCTTAAGCACCCGTTTGAAAGCAGCGCACGCAACCTGGCCTTGTCGCGCATCCTTGGTTTTAATCAGCAAGAGGGCGATAACTACCGAAAGCGGGTGAAGTCGGCCCTGCTGCTTTCGGCCACGCCGTTCGACCTGAACCCGAAGCACCTTTATAACCAGTTAAATCTGGTCGGCAAGGCTCACCTACTTCCGGAAGAATCGCAGTGGGAGAACAAGGCTTGCTTCAAGGAGGCCATGGCACGCTTTATGGTACGGCGCCTGAACCAGTTGCAGATCCAGCAGCAGCCGTATACGCGAAATATGTACCGGCGGGAATGGCGCAAGGGTGAACGCACCGAGATCGACTTTGAGTCAGACGAGCACAAGCTGATCACCGCCCTCGTTCAGAAACATATCGGCGATCTGCTAGACAAAAAGGGTGGTAACCCCTCTTTCCAGATGGGTTTGCTGGCCTCCTTCGAAAGTTACGCCCAGACCACCCGCTCAGGGCCAGTAGAGTTCGATGGGGAGAAAATGCCAGACAGCCTCAGCGATGCCAGGGATCGGCACCTGATCGCTGCCATCCGCGACAGCTACGTGACCGAGGAAGGTTTTGGCCAGTCCCTGCCGCACCCGAAGATGGACCAGGTCTCCCGGCAGGCAGCCGCGCTGGCGTTGGCCCAGGGCCGTAAGCAGCTGATTTTCGTGCGCCGGGTCAAGAGCGTAACCGAGCTCAAGCAGAAGCTCGATGATGAATACGATGCCTGGATGCGTCGGCATATCGACAATGCCCTTGCGGGGTTGACTGATCAGTTGCGTTTTTTCGACCGCGTCTGGAGTGTCTATTATGAGGCCCGCAACCATAGAGACGATGACATCTCGGGCGGCGAGGCCACAGCCACAGAAGGGGAGGAGGAAGAGCAGCTACCACCCAAGAACGACACCATCTTCAATTGGTTCTTTCGCGGTGAGATGGCTATCGAGCTGGATCAGGCGCTTTCTGATGAGTCGATTCACTGGGTCACGCCGGAAGCAATGAAGAAATCACTGATCTCCAGGAGCAGCGCCAATATTCTGCTTTTCGAGTTCAACTGGGCCGCATGGGTAGCGGAGAACCTGTTCACCACGAGTCTACCGGACCTGATCAGGCAAATGGGTGAACAACGAGTGGACGAGGCCCTAGCCTCGGTAGCGCCGGTTCCGAAAGACGATAGCCTGTCACAATACCTCGCCATACAGCAGGCATTCCTGCAGGAAGTAGCTCGGCAGTACCCGAATATGCCCGGCCTGGACGAACTGCCGGACTATCTGAAGCGCCTGATTCGGGCAGGAAATTTTCGTCCCGGCGAACAAAGGGAAATGCGCCAGAAGCTGTTCGTGCGAACCTTTTTCACCCATCTGCAGGAGACCGATCTGGCGCAGTTTTTTTTCAGAAGCACCGAGGCTCTGGCAATGGCCCTGAAGCGTGGTGATCGAAACCTCTACGAGCGCATTCAACGGGTCGAGATTCACCGCCAGTTGGTGGCCCAATGCTTCCGCAGTGGCCACCCCTTCATCGATCTTTATCTCTCCCGTTTGAGCCTAGGCGAAGCTGAACTGAATGAGGAAAGACGCCAGGAGTGGCTGCGGTCGATATGCAGGATGCTGGACAGCCAGCGATTGCAGGGTGGCTTCAGCTCGGCGAAGGAGTTGGCACTGCTCAATGACAATATTGATCTGATAATCAAGAACAACCTGCCCGGGGTCTATGCAAAAACGCAGGACGAATTGCGCTTGTGGCTGAATCATCAGCTGCCTTCTAGCGCGCCGTTCATCGGTGCAAATGGCGAGACTTCGGCCAACCGCTCCGTGCAGGCGCGCAAGTTCCGCATGCCAGGCTATCCCCTGATGCTGGTTTCTACCGATGTTTTCCAGGAAGGTGAGGATCTGCATACCTTCTGCGACAGCGTGATTCATTACGGACTGTCCTCTTCGCCGGTCAGCATCGAGCAAAAAACCGGGCGCGTGGATCGTGTGGGAGCCATGGCTCATCGCAGGCTGCAGGGTCTGAAGGATGAGGACAACGTCGTCGATGATGACTTCCTCCAGGTCAGCTTTCCCTTTGTGAGGCAAAGCATTGAAGCAATCCAGGTGAGGGCCCTATGCGGTAACTTGAATAAGTTCCTGGCTTCGCTACACGAAATTGGTGTGGCGGGCAAGTCAATGGACGAGTTCGTGGATGCGTCGACGGAACTGTTCAATCGAAATGAGATACCGGAGCAATTGCTTGATTTTCTTGTTTCACCCTATGCCCCCATAGTCCCAAGCTTGTCCAACCCTGAGCTTGCAAAACGGATCGATCATGACTCCCAGCAATGTGCCGAGGGCGTCCGGCACGTTGAGGAAATGGTCAGATCGGCGGTTGGCAGCAGTCTGGATAGCCGAGTCTCGGTCTCAGTGAACCTTCCTGGGCTTGAACAACAGCGCTTCAGCATCCGCTTGGATGCAGCACGTTCTAGTGGCGAAATGCTTTTGCGGATCACCGATGATGGCACGATCGAGGAAATTCGCCTGGCCGATCTGACAAAGGCATCAGTACTGGAACGACAGGCCTTGCTCTATCGGGACACCCTGTATCGAACCTATGCGATTTGGGTGAACGGCGGCTTGAAACTGCGGCGGGATGCAGAAATGCTGGTTGGCAGCTCCGAACTGACCTGTGAATCCGACATTGTCGGCCTGCTCCGCCGCTTTGTGTTCCCGGCCAATGATAATGAGCAACAGCTATCACTTGATGATTTCATTCCAGAGGTTGACGAGGCGGAGGTGAACGCCTACTTGAGCGAACGCTTCCAGTGGAACGGTACCTTTGCGATTAAGTGGCGTGCTGCATCCATGGAGATGATCTTCAAGTTCGACGAAGATCAGCGGCGCAAACATCGGATTCGGGTGAGTTATCGAGGAGGTTGCTGTTATTTTGAGGCCATGGTTGCCGATTTGAGCGTGGTCAAAGGTTTCTCGCGCGACAAACTGCTGCGTAGCACCTGGCTGCGGAATCGGAATGTGGATCTGGTTGGGTTTATGGTCCGTCCTGATGGCTGCCTGATCGCACGTGCCATGCACCCGGCGCTTAGCATGGACTTCGAGGAATTTATCTTCACTGCCTTCGTACTGGCGGTGGAAGCAGACAAAATGGAGTATCTCATCAATGAGGATGATGAATTTTGAATAAACATAAGTATATCATAATTATATTAAAGACATATGCCGAATTTCGGATAGAAGTATTCACATCAGTAACGTCGAACTGATATATCAGTGAAGTGCTGGGACTTGATTATTTGGCTGCGGACCTTTCTCCCATTGTTAAGTGGAGCATCAGCGATTGCTGGACTCTGACCCCCTTTGGGTCGAGTTGGGATTCCAATGTAGTGCTTCGACCAGCCCTTCAATTCTGATATGCCCATGACTGGGATCAGCTGCAACATACCCAGATAACGAAACAGCATCTCGCGGTATTCCATTCCAGATCTCCGCCTGGTGCGGCTATCCCAGCATGCAGAACGTAAAACCCGTGGTTTGATTCCAGTTTTCCTTGGCCGGCCAAGGTGAGGTGGCGTTAATGCGACACGCGTTGTCGCAGCACGAGGCCACACTCTTCCCTATCGCCGGCAAATGCCACAGGCAGGAGGGCCAAGGGTGAGAGAACGTTTCACGATCGATCATCTCGTGTATGAAGTACGCGTCAACGAGGCTAACGAAATCATGTCCGCCATCGTAGGTAGGGCGAACTCGGCCTACCAGGCTTCCGCCTATGACCCTTTCTCTTCGTGGACGACTGTGGGGCGAGCCGCAAGTTAGCGAGGACATTGGTGTGACCAGCTACCCGCAGAGGGTCTACCATGCCGTGCTGGAGCGCGTGATGAACTGGGTGGGAATCGCCCTATGCCTTCAGCTTCACTTTCCTGAGTGATCGACGCCGCTGGATCTATGAACGCGTTGCCCGGCGACTGGCCGAGCGATTCGATTACGATCTTGAGATCACCGGCCGGGCATTTCGGTTTTACAAGCTCAAGGAGGGATCATGAACGAGTCTTCCGATCTGATAGCGCGCCTAACACAGATTCTCTTCCAGCATGACCCCATGGGCACTTGCTGCCGCGAGAATGATGCCTTCGACGAGTACGATCGCATCGCCAGAGACCTGGCCGAGCGCCTCGATGACGGAGACACACCCGATGTCGCGCTGCCCGCAGTGTTGCGCAAGGGATTCGGCGACGAGCTCGTTCAGCGAGCCGACCTGACCGGTGTGATTGAGGCCCTGGAGCATATCGGCCGCCGCACAGGAGGTTCCCCATGACCGATATCTCAAAGGAAGTGCAGCAATGCGCCGCCACGGTGTCCGCAGACGTATTGCTTAGACGGATGGACTATCGCGCGATCGGCCCTAACGCACGCCAAAGGCTGTCGCGCGTGCTCGCCGATCCGCAGCTGGGGCTGGCCAAATCAGAATATGACTTCCACTTTGCCAGCCTGGCTTTCAGCGAGGCCCTCTGTCGGGCCATGGCGATGGGGCCAGCCGACTATCTCGCGGCCTTGGACGCCATCGAGAAACCCCTGAAAGAAGCCCGGCATGCCTACAAGCCCTGGCTGTTCGTCGACACCGGCTTCAAGCGCGCAGATCGCCCGGGAACGGCGATCTTCGTCCTGGCCATCATGGAATCGAAACGCCGGATCCGCCTGCCGCCGGACACCTTTCGGCTTCCCTGGGAGCAGCAACTGCAGCGTGCCCAGCAGGCGGTGCGACGGCACATGGCCGAGAGTGGGGGGGAGTTGCCACTCTGGGGACATATCCAACGCTACCTGTTTTGTTACGCTGAAGACCGCAAGCTGGAACTCTCGACGAGCGGTGAGGTGTTGGGAAACGCCTCGGGCATGGGCATCTCACAGGCCAGCATCACGCTGAAGGGCAAGCCGGTGTCCTTCCTGACCGCTGAAGATGATGAGGCGACATGAGGCGTCGCATGGGACCGTCATGCTGAGGGTTCACGTCTTCGTGCTGCCCCCAATCGACAAGGAGCCAGGCCATTCCTGATATCCCAACTCTGCAGGAACGTTTCACCGGTTGTCTGCTCGGGGGCGCCGTGGGGGACGCGCTGGGCGCCCCGGTAGAGTTCATGAGCCGCCAGAAGATCGTCGAGCGCTTCGGAACGGAAGGTATCGGCGAATATGCGCCGGCCTTCGGGGAGCTCGGGCGGATCACCGACGACACTCAGATGACGCTGTTCACGGCCGAGGGGCTGCTGCGCGCCAATGTGCGCGGCAGCTTACGCGGCATGTGCCATCCGCCTTCTGTTATCGCCCATGCCTACCTGCGCTGGCTGGTGACGCAAGGGGGCAAGCCGACCCCGGAGATCCGCGAAGGGGTACTAGATCACAGTCTGGAGGAGGCGCCGGGGTGGCTGATCCAGCATCGCGACCTGCACCATCGTCGTGCCCCGGGGAATACCTGCCTCTCGGCGCTGCAAGCCATGTCGAGCCTGGGGGACAAGGCCATCAACAACAGCAAGGGCTGCGGCGGGGTGATGCGGGTCGCCCCGGTGGGTCTGTACCTCTGGCCCATAAGAGACGTCGGACGCGCCTTCGAACTGGCGTGCGAAGCGGCCGCCATCACCCATGGCCACCCATCGGGAATCCTGCCTGCCGGTGTCCTGGCGGAAGTGATCCTGCAATTGCTCCACGGTAACACTTTGCCCATCGCGCTCGAGCTTGCCAAGGAGGAACTGCAGAACCATGACGACCATCTGGAAACGCTGCAGTTTCTGATCACCGCCATCGAGCTGGCCGATTCGAACCTTTCCCCCGAGCAGTCCATATCCTTTCTTGGCGAAGGCTGGGTGGCTGAGGAAGCACTGGCCATCGCCGTCTACTGTGCCCTTGTCGCCAAGGATTTCCGCCACGGCGTCATGCTGGCCGTCAATCACGATGGCGACTCGGATTCGACCGGGGCGATCGCCGGCAACCTCCTCGGCGTGATGCACGGGGTCGATGCCATCCCGGCCTCCTGGCTGGAGCCGCTGGAACTGCGCAAAGTGATCACCGAGGTCGCCCTGGATCTGTTGGCCGTGAACGAATGGGACGTGGACGAGATGGGGGGCAAGGACAACGACTGGGTGTGGGATAAATACCCGGGATTCTGAGCGTAGCAGCCCGTTGGCAGCAACACGTCAGTTGTTGCGCTCGGTCATTGAGACCGTCGACCACTATTCAAGGGAGAACTTTCATTGAAACAACCCAAGCGTCTTCAGGACGTATTCACCTGGCTTCCTCCTCAGCAAAGGGTAGGGCGTTTCGGATTTCCTCTCGCTCACGGACCCAGCGAGGAAAAAAGACCGGTCTTCTGGCTCGAATTGTCGGGGGGAAGAAAAGAAGGTGAACTCTATTTCATCAATGACTCGCAGGACACTCTTGACTATGTCAAGGTCGAGGCTGCTGGATTCATGACGGCTGACGATGACACGATTACGCTCGAAGCTGACGGGATTACCTATCACGATGTTCTTCCCCATGAAGCCGTGAAGATAGAAGAATTTGATGGTGTTTACGATCTTGACATAGTCTTCCAGGTTGGCCTGGAAGTGAAGGGGGAGACATATGGAAAGATGCGTATCCGTACACCACCAGGGAAAGGCTTCATCCCTCGGCAAGAGCTGCTCTGGGATAACGGCCAATCCGGGAAAAATGTCGTGGTGGATCGTAATTAATGTTTCACCTTAAAGTTTCATCCGCAGGCTCTATATGCTAATGCAGGAAGTTTATCTATTACGAGATTAATAGAGGAGAATGAAGCGGCGCTGATTTTAGTTGCTTCGTCACCCGAAAAGTAAGTCCCCATATTCGGCATAGGAGGCCTGCATGTATGATCTCATCGGCGATATTCACGGCTACGCCACACCGCTAAAGCGATTGCTTGAAACTCTCGGCTATAAGGAATCGCAAGGGCTGTGGTCGCATCCCGAGCGCCAGGTGATCTTTCTCGGGGACTTCGTCGATCGTGGCCCCGAGCAGGTCGAGACCGTGCGTATCGCCCGGAAAATGGTCGAGGCCGGTACAGCACTGGCGGTGATGGGCAACCACGAGTTCAATGCCGTGGCCTGGGCCAGTGAGAACCCCGAGCGTCCCGGGGAACCCTTGCGCCCCCACAGCGATAAGAATCGCAATCAGCACCAGGCCTATCTGGATCAGGTGGGGGAGGGCAGCGAGCTCCACCGCGAGCATATCGCCTGGTTCAAGACCCTACCGCTCTATCTCGACATGGAGGGACTACGTGTCGTGCACGCCTGCTGGGATCCCAAGTCTCTCGATGTGGTGAGTACTTTTGTCGATGACCACCAGTGCATCCTGCCGGATGCCTGGCCGGAACTGACCCGCAAGAGCTCTGATGCTTACGATGCCCTGGAAACTCTGATCAAGGGCCTGGAGATCCCCCTGCCCGCCGGCAATGAGTTTCTCGACAAGGATGGTATTCCAAGGCACAACATCCGGGCTCAGTGGTGGGAGCTGGAAGGTATCAGCTACCATGGCCTGGCCATGGTGCCAGCTGACGTCATCCACCAGATTCCCCACGACCCGATCCCCGAGGATCTGAGGCCCCCGGGCTATGAGGCCGACAAGCTTCTCTTCGTCGGCCACTACTGGCTCGAGGGCAGGCCAAGCCCCTGACCCCGCACATCGCCTGCCTCGACTACAGCATCGCCGGCCGGGAGTTCGAACCCGGGGAAACACCCAAACTCTGTGCCTACCGCTGGGATGGAGAGAGCGAGCTGGATATCGACAGGTTCGTGTGGGTGGAGGGCCATGAGTAGGCAGCGTCAAGCATAACGGAACTGGACTCATGGTAGCGGATGCCCTTGTAAATCTTCCCGCGTCATTTCTAGTTGGCGAGAGGCGCCGCCCCCTGCGTTTGATCGATCAGCGGCCAATGTTTTCAGCCGACTGGATCAGACGCCTCGCATTTTCCTGCAGAGATGGCAATTCATGTCCCTGGCGCACATGGATACCTGCCTCCCCCCTTTTGAAGCCGCTACACTGCTGTACTGTCTGCATCTACCGACAAGGAGGTCGCCGTGAGCTTTCGCTTCCAGCGCCGTATAACGCTTGCCCCGGGAATTCGGCTCAATCTGAGCAAGCGGGGCCTGGGTCTCTCGGTCGGCCCGCGGGGTGCCAGCCTCAGCATGGGGCCGAGTGGCGTGCACGGCCATGCGGGGATTCCCGGCACCGGCTTGGCCTATCGGCAGAAGCTGAATACCAAGGCACGTCCTGCCAGCGCGCGCTCAGGTACTGTCAGCGGTCGCTCCAGACCTGCCGCCGCTCTTGAGGCGCTATTGGCACAAGGTGAATCGCTCTCTGTGCGACTCAAGATTGATGCAGAGGGTGGCATTCACTACATCCATGGCGACAACACGCCGATGAGCGATGACGAGGCTCGCGTGCTACGACGCCATGCCAGGGAGTCGCTGCGTGAGCAGCTGGAGCGTCACTGTGAACGTCTCAACGCGGATCTTGATCGTCTGGGTCAGTTGCACGAGGAAACCCCGCATCCGCGCAAGAACGGATATACCACGCAGGAATTCACCCAAGCTCCGCCCCCACATCCGCAACAACAGCAGCCTGATTGGTGGCACTTTCTGTGGCCGCCGGCCAAGCGCCACCTGGAGGAGGAGAACCGTCGAAGCCTGGCGGCGTTCAATGAAGCCTACCGCGGATGGGAATCGCGCAAGTCCGAGCATGATGCCATGGAATTTACTCGCCACCAGCGTGAGAGCGAGGAGGTTTGGCATGACCTCGACGCCATGGAGCAGACCCTGCGTGAGCGTCTGGAGGAGATCGACTGGCCCCGCGAAACCGTCATCGACTTCGACCTCGGCAGCGATATCAGCACCATTGCCGTCGACATTGACTTGCCCGGCGAGGAGGAAATGCCTGACCGCTACTGGACCATGCCGGCCAAGCAGGTAAAGCTCACCCTGCGCGAGCTCAGCGACACCCGGCAGCGCAAACTCTACCGCGATCATGTTCACGGCATCGCCTTCCGCGTACTGGGGGCAATCTTCGCCCGCCTGCCCGCCGTGCAGGAGGCGCGCGTCTCCGGCTATCGACAGGTCAATGACCCTGCCACCGGTGGCGAGCGCGATCAGTACCTATACAGCGTGAAAGTCACCCGCGAGCAGTGGGGAAAGATCCACTTCGACCAGCTGGATCAGGTTGACCCCGTGGCTGCCATGGAGGCCTTCACGCTGCGCCGCCACATGACCAAGACCGGCATCTTCCGCGACATCGAGCCGTTCAAGCTGGTGTGAAGGGTGGTAAGCGTTGCGTCGATGACCAAGCCGCTGCGCTTCATGATGCTAACCCCGTGATATAAGCTTGAGGTCATTGCTTAACCAGGACGACGAGACCGCCACAGAGGCGGCCAGGGAACTGCAGGGAGCCGCATAATGGAGATCATCGACAACGTCAGCCGGCTGCTCGGCGACGATTTGAAGGACACCCTGCGCTCCGGTGCTCGGCTCAAGATTGCCGCCTCCTGCTTCTCGATCTACGCCTACGAGGCGCTCAAGGAACAGCTGGAGGCGCTGGACTCGGTCGAGTTCATCTTCACTTCGCCAACCTTCGTGCCGGACCAGGCCAGCGACAAGTTCCGCAAGGAGCACCGGGAGTTCCACATCCCCAAGGCGGAGCGCGAGCGCAGCGTTCACGGTAGCGAGTTCGAGATCCAGCTCAAGAACAAGCTGACCCAGCGGGCCATCGCCCGCGAGTGCGCCGACTGGATGCGCCGCAAGGCCCGCTTCCGCTCCAACCGTGGCCAGGCCGCCATGCAGCCTTTCGCTGGCGTTGCAGCCTCAGGTGGCGACACCGTCTACATGCCCCTGCAGGGCTTCACGGCGGTGGATCTGGGCTACCAGCAGGGTAACGCGGTCTCCAACTTCGTCACCCGCTTCAGCGAGCCCGGCCACACCTCTCAGTTCATGGCCCTCTTCGACCAGCTGTGGCAGGACGAGGAGAAGCTCGAGGACGTCACCGAACGGTTGCGCGAGCATATCGCCTCGGTCTACCGCGAGAACCCGCCGGAGCGGATCTACTTCCTGATGCTCTACCACATCTTCCACGAGTTCCTGGAAGACATCAGCGAGGACGTGCTGCCCAACGACCGCACCGGCTACCAGGACAGCGTTATCTGGCAGAAGCTGTTCAACTTCCAGCGCGACGCGGCCACCGGCGTCATCAACAAGCTGGAGACCTACAACGGCTGCATCCTGGCCGACAGCGTGGGGCTCGGGAAGACCTTCACCGCCTTGGCGGTCATCAAGTACTACGAGTTGCGAAACCGCTCCGTTTTGGTGTTGTGCCCGAAGAAGCTCGCCGACAACTGGCTGACCTACAACCGCAACCTGACCACCAACGTCCTGGCCCAGGACCGCCTGAACTACGACGTGCTGTGCCATACCGACCTGCAGCGTACCCGAGGGGAGTCCTTCGGCATGCCGCTGGATCGCGTCAACTGGGGCAATTACGACCTGGTAGTGATCGACGAATCCCACAACTTCCGCAACAACGACGTCTACAAGGATCGCGAGACCCGTTACCAAAGGCTGATGAACCAGGTCATCCGTGCCGGGGTGAAGACCAAGGTGCTGATGCTCTCGGCCACGCCGGTCAACAACCGCTTCAACGACCTCAAGAACCAGCTGGCCTTGGCCTATGAAGGCGAAGCCGAGAACTTGACTCGCCACCTCAGCGGCGCCCAGGACATCGAGGGCACCTTCCGACGTGCCCAGGCCACCTTCAACGAGTGGTCGGCCCTCCCGCCGGAGAAGCGCACCACGGGGGCCATCCTGCAGGCGCTGGACTTCGACTTCTTCGAGCTGCTGGATAGCGTCACCATCGCCCGCTCACGCCGGCATATCGAAACCTTCTACGACACCAGCGATATCGGCAGCTTCCCGGAGCGCCGCAAGCCGCTCTCGTTTCACTGCCCGCTTACTCACCGAACCGATGTCATCGGCTTCAACGAGATCTTCCAGCAACTCTCCCAGCTCAAGCTCTCGGTCTACGCCCCGATCAGCTACATCCTGCCCAGCCGCCTCAAGAAGTACGAGGAGATGTACGACACCGAGGTGTCCAGCGGGGGCGGTAGCTTCAAGCAGGTGGACCGGGAGAAGAGCCTGCAGGCGCTGATGACGACCAACCTGCTCAAGCGCCTGGAGAGCTCTGTTGCCTCGTTTCGGCTGACCCTGGAGGGTCTGAGAAACAGCCATACCGTCATCCTGGAGAAGATCGAGGCCTTCAAGAAGTCCGGCCGTTCGGAGAACTTCGCGGATATCACCGCGTCCTTCGAAGACGCCGACCCCGACGACGACAGCATTCCCATGCCGGGCGATACCACGGTGGGCAAGAAGGTCCAGATCAGCCTGGAGGACATGGACCTGCCGTCCTGGGAGCATGACCTGAGCACCGACCTGGTGTGGATTGAACTGCTGCTGGAGGAAATGGCCAAGGTTACCCCGGCCGACGATGCCAAGCTGCAGCACCTCAAGACGCAGATCGCCAGCAAGCTGGCCTCGCCGATCAATCCGGGCAACCGCAAGGTGATGATCTTCACCGCCTTCGCAGACACCGCCAAGTACCTCTACGACAACCTGGCGCCTGGCCTGCTGGAGAGCCATGGCGTGCACACCGGCCTGGTGACCGGCAGTGCTGCCCCGAAATCGACCATTGGCGCCATGCCGGGCAGCCGCCAGCACTACGACTTCCAGGGCCTGCTGACGCTGTTCGCCCCACAGGCCAAGAGCAAGGACATGGTGTACCCTGGAGAGGCCCGCGAGCTGGACATCCTGATCGGCACCGACTGCATCTCGGAAGGCCAGAACCTGCAGGACTGCGACACCCTGATCAACTACGACATCCACTGGAACCCGGTGCGCATCATCCAGCGCTTCGGGCGCATCGACCGCATCGGCTCGCCCAACACCAGCATCCAGCTGGTCAACTACTGGCCGGACATCAGCCTGGACGAGTACATCAATCTCAAGGAGCGCGTCGAGAACCGCATGGTGATCGCCGATGTCACCGCTACCGGCGACGATAACGTGCTCAACGCCCAGTCCAACGACGTCGCCTACCGCCGCGAGCAGCTGCGGCGGATGCAGGACGAAGTGGTGGAGATGGAAGACCTCAAGTCCGGCGTGTCGATCACCGATCTGGGCCTGAATGAATTCCGCATGGACCTGCTGGGCTACATGAAGGAGAACGGCGACCTGAGCCGCATCCCGAACGGCCTGCATACCGTCGTGCCGGCCCGCCCCGAGAAGGGCCTGCAGCCCGGGGTCATCTTCACACTGCGCAACCTCAATCAGCGGGTAGGCCACCAAGGCAGAGGCTTGCAGCAGCAGAACCGTTTGCACCCCTTCTATCTGGTCTACATCAGCCACACCGGCGAGGTGATCAGCGACTACACCGAGGTCAAGCGCCTGCTCGACCTGGCCCGCACCGCCTGCAAGGGGCTGAGCGCCCCCGTCGAAGCCGTCTATCGTGCCTTCAACGAGGAAACTCAAGACGGCCGGGAAATGCACGACTATTCGGCGTTACTGGATCAGGCCATCCGCTCGATGATCGAGGTGAAGGAGGACAAGGACATCGATAGCCTGTTCAGCGGTGGCGAGACCACGGCGCTGGTCGATACCATTGAAGGGCTCGACGACTTCGAGCTGATCACCTTCATCGTCATTCGTGAGGCGGGCTCGGCCATAGACACAGGCACGGGTACGGAGCGCCATGCGGCCAGCAGGGAAAGCGAGAATAAAGCACCATGACGGCACCGCTCTACCAGTACCCCGCCAAGACGCTGCTCGGCCGTGTGGTGGCCAAGCAGCGCATACTGGCGCATGTGCGGGCCACCGCCAAGCTCAGGGAGCGCCTGCGGGACGACGTCGCCCAGATCACCTGGCATGCCAAGCTAGCTCATAGCACGCTCAACCTGCCAGGCACCGACGAGGTGCCGGAGCTGCAGGTCTTCGTGATCACCCTCAAGGGCGAGGACTTGCACCGAGACGTGCTGCGGGCCATCGACCGCGCCATTCCCTTTCCGACCCTGTTCGAGCTACACGGCACCCACAGCATCCGTGTCACCGCCGCCTACAAGCGGCCCAGCCAGGCCGACCCCAGCAAATGGGTGCTGGATGACCACTACGCCAGCAGCGACTGGCTGCCAGCCGAGTCGCCCCGGCAACCGCTGCCAACGGCCATCGACCTGAAACAGCTCTACCAGCAGCTGCTGCGCAGCCTGCTTCCAGCGCCGGCTCGACAGGGCGAAGCCTTACCGGATCAGCTGGAGCGCTTGAGGGCCTTGGAAGCTCTCAAGAAGGACGCTGCCACCCTCGAAAAGCGCCTGCGCAACACGAAACAGTTCAACCGCAAGGTCGAGATCAACGCCGAGCTGCGCTCGATCCGCGAGAAAATTGCCGACTATGACACCTGATCACGACCGCAGAGGTCCGGAGATAAATAAGGCCATGGAAAAACTGAAAATGCACAGCCCTGATCTGAGCCAAAACAATATCGCTAAGATTCGAGAGCTTTTTCCCGGTTGTGTGACAGAGGTTCGAGATGAAGCCACGGGAAAAGTACGCTTGGCGGTGGATTTTGATCAGCTGCGGCAGGAACTGAGCGATTCAATTGTTGAGGGGCCGAAGGAGCGGTATCGGTTGGATTGGCCGGGTAAGAGAGCAGCACTAGCTCTGGCAAATGCCCCGGTCGCAATGACACTAAGGCCCTCAATACAACAAAGTGTTGCGTTCGAATCAACACGAAACTTGCTTCTCGAGGGTGACAATCTTGAGTCATTAAAATTGCTTCAAGAGACTTACCTTGGGTCAATAGATTTTATCTATATTGATCCTCCTTATAATACCGGAAACGATTTTGTTTATGAGGACGATTTTGGCGAGAGTCCCGATAGCTATCTTGTCAAGTCGAACCAAGTGGCGGGTTCAGGAGAGCGACTTGTTGCCAATTTGAATAGTAATGGTCGCTTCCACTCGGACTGGCTGGATATGATTTATTCTCGTGCTAGAGTTGCTCGTAATCTTTTGGTAGATGATGGGGTTATTGTTACGTCAATTGATGAGAATGAAATATCAAATCTCCGTAAGGTGTTTGATGAAGTCTTCGGAGAAAATAATTTTCTTTTTCAGATCACCGTCCTCTGTAACCCGAAAGGGCGATCTCAGGACAAGTATGTTGCCAACTGCCATGAGTATCTGGTCGGATACTCTAAGCAACAGCTACCAAAAGGTGCGGTAAATGCCCCAAAATCTGATGAAGAAGTTGCAGCAAACTACAAGCTGAAAGACGAGCGGGGACGGTATCGTGAACTTGAGCTTCGAAATACTCATAGAGAGTTTGGTAAGCACAACCGTCGAAACCTATACTACCCATTTCACGTAAGTGACAATGGCCTGGCTTCACTTGATCCTGGACAAGACCGTCAGCCGGTGTATCCAGACTGGGATGATGGGTTTGAGGGGTGTTGGACTTGGGGGGCGGATAAAGCGAGAGCTCAGTTAGACGAAGTGGTCGCAAGAAAAGTAAAAGGCGCATGGAAGATTTTTCGTAAGAATTATGCCGAAGGTGAAAACGGAGAAGCGACTAAGCAGGTTAAATCCATTTGGTTAGACAAGATTTTCCATACTGAGAAAGGACAATCAGCATTCAACGATTTATTTGAAACCCGTGAAAAGATTTTTCAGTCTCCTAAGTCTGTTGATACACTAAGAGAGTTGATCCGAATGGCAACTCGCAGGGACTCGCTCGTTCTTGATTTCTTTTCCGGGTCGGGCACAACTGGGCATGCAGTATTAGCTCAAAATGCTGAAGATGGTGGTAACCGTAAGTTCATTCTATCTCAAATTGCCGAACCTACGCCGGCTGTCTCCGAAGCTCATAAGGCTGGTTTCTCAACAATTGTCGAAATCACAAAAGAGCGTATCCGCCGCGCCGGGCAAAAGATTCTCAATGGTAACTGCCATCCCGATTGGAACCGCGATGTCGGCTTCCGTGTGCTCAAGGTCGATACCTCGAATATGAAGGAAATCTATTATCGACCCGATGAGCTATCCCAGGGTGATCTGCTTGAAGCGATAGATAACGTTAAGCCCGACCGCACCTCCGAGGATCTTTTGTTCCAGGTGCTGGTTGATTGGGGAGTCGATCTCACACTGCCTATTCACAGCGAAATCCTACAGGGTAAGACGGTGTTCTTCGTCGACGACAATGCACTGATGGCTTGCTTTGATACGGATATCAGCGAGGAACTGGTCAAGGAGCTGGCCAGGCATGAGCCGCTGCGTGTGGTGTTCCGCGATAATGGGTTTGTTTCGGACGCCGTGAAGATCAATGTCGAGCAGATCTTCCGTCAGCTGTCCCCCAGCACCGAAGTCAGAAGCCTCTGAGGAGTCGTGGCATGGACCAGCCAGCCCTGAATGCGTTGCTTGAGGCCCTGATCAGCACCTGGGAAAACGAGATAGTGGAGTTCAAGCAGGCCGGCAACGATTACGACACCAACAAGATTGGTGAGTACTTTTCGGCCCTCAGCAACGAAGCCAATCTGCGCGGGCAGGAGCGTGCCTGGCTGGTCTTTGGTGTTAGCAACAAAACCCGTGGCGTGGTGGGCACCAACTACCGGGAAGAGCCGGAGCGTATGCATGGTCTGAAGCAGCAGGTGGCGCAAGGCACCGAGCCCAGCGTCACCTTCCGCGACATCCATGAATTGCAGCATGCAGACGGACGGGTGTTGCTGTTTGAGATTCCCGCAGCGCCGCGGGGCATCCCCATTGCTTGGAAGGGGCACTATCACGCCCGTGCCGGTGAAAGCCTGGGCTCCCTGGGCCTGGACAAGCTGGACGAGATTCGTCAGCAGACCCTGGCGCAGGACTGGAGCGCGCAGCTGGTGCCGGCTGCCAGCCTGGCCGACCTAGACGAGGCGGCGCTGGCTAGGGCACGGGAAGCCTTTGCCCAGAAGTATGCCAACCGCTTCAGTGCCGATGAAGTCATGGGCTGGCCATTGACGACCTTCCTGGACCGGGCACGACTCACCCAGAGCGGCCGGATCACCCGCACTGCGTTGTTGCTGCTAGGTAAGCCCGAGTCGGTCTGGCACCTGTCACCCCACCCGGCACAGTTGACCTGGAAGCTGGAGGGAGCCGAACGGGCCTACCAGCACTTTGCACCGCCGTTTCTGTTGACCACAACTCAGCTGTATCAGCGCATTCGCAACATCCAGCTGCGCTTATTACCTCAGGATGAGCTGCTGCCCATTGAGGTCTCCAAGTACGATCAGAAGATTGTGTTGGAGGCCCTGCATAACTGCATTGCCCACCAAGACTACACTCGCAATGGCCGCGTAGTGGTGATAGAGCAGCCCGACCGCCTGGTATTTGAAAACGAGGGCAATTTTTTCGATGGTGCACCAAGTGACTATCTGGAAGGCAATCGCATACCACGCCGCTACCGAAACCCCTTCCTGGCCCAGGCCATGGCCGAGCTGAACATGATCGACACCATGGGTTACGGCATTCACGATATGTACGCCCGCCAGGCGAAGCGGTACTTCCCCATGCCGGACTACGACCTGGCAGAGTCCGGGGCGGTTAGGCTGACCATCTACGGCAGCGTGGTTGACCCGGCCTATAGCCGGCTGTTGATCCAGAAAACCGACCTGCCGCTGGCGGATGTGCTGGCCCTGGACCGGGTGCAGAAAAAGCTGCCGATTCCAGATGAGGCGGTGAGCCGCTTGAAGCGCGCGGGGCTGATTGAGGGACGTAAGCCTCGGTTCCATGTGTCAGCCAGTGTGGCCAAGGCAACCGGAAACATGGCGGACTACATCCGTACCCGCGCCCAAGACGATGAGTTTTACGCCAAGCTGATCACCGACTATCTGCAACAGTCAGGTCAGGCCAGCCGTGCCGACATCGACAAATTGCTGGTCGACAAGCTTAGCGATGCACTGACCCCGGATCAGAAGCAGCGCAAGATCGGCAACCTGTTGACCAAACTGAGGCGACGCGGACGCATTCTTAATGCGGGCTCTCGAGGCAAGCCTGAATGGAAGCTTGCAGAATGAATAGAGTGCCACAAGCAGTCAGGTCCTATAAGAATCAAACACATACTACTTTCTGCAAGCAGGTCATTCCGTGCATATGCAGAAAGAATGCAGAAAGAGATTGCCATGAAGCTGAAGTTTAAAACTCAAGCCTACCAGACCCATGCCGTAGAGTCCGTGGTGGACTGCTTTGCCGGTCAACCTCTGCTCGATGGCCTGACCTACAGGATCGATCCTGGCCAGCGTTCACAGGCCAGAGCCTTTGACGAAGAGGGCTTCAAGAACGCTGACCTGGCACTCAGCGAAGCCCAGGTGCTGGAGAACATCCAGGCCGTCCAGCGCCGCCAGAACCTGCCGGTTGCAACGTCGCTAACCGAGTTCACTACCTACGACAACAAGGGTAACCGGGTGCCTGTCAAGGCGGCCTACAAGAAGGACGCTCTGGCGGCTACGCGCATCCACCTGGACGTGGAGATGGAGACCGGCACCGGCAAGACCTACTGCTACATCAAGACTATCTTCGAGATGAACAAGCGCTATGGCTGGAGCAAGTTCATCATCATGGTGCCCTCCATCGCCATCCGTGAAGGGGTGTTTAAGTCCCTGCAGATTACGGCGGAGCACTTTACCGAAAGCTACGGCAAGAAGGCGCGATTTTTTATCTACAACTCCAAGCGGCTGCATGAGCTGGAGAGCTTTTCGTCCGATGCTGGCATCAACGTGATGGTGATGAATATCCAGGCGTTCAATGCCCGTGGAGCGGATAACCGGCGTATCTATGACGAGCTGGATGACTTCCAGTCGCGCAAGCCGATTGATGTGATTGCCGCCAACCGGCCGATTCTGATTCTCGATGAACCGCAGAAGATGGAGGGCAAAGCCACTATGGAGGCCTTGCCGCGGTTCAAACCGCTGATGATTCTGCGCTACTCGGCCACCCACCGTACCCAGCACAACCGGATTCACCGCCTGGATGCACTGGATGCATACAACCAAAAGCTGGTCAAAAAGATCTCCGTGCGCGGAATCCAGACGCGTGGCCTGGCTGGCACCAATGCCTACCTGTATCTGGAAGGTATCGATATTTCCAAGAAGGCTCCGGTCGCCCGCATCGAGCTGGAAGTAAGACTAAAGACTGGTGAGATAAAACGCCAACTGCGCCGCTTGCAGTTTCGGAATGATTTGTTTTCCGAGTCAGGTGAGCTGGACCAGTATCGTGACGGCTTCACCATCAGCCAGATCGACGCCACCTCCGACACCGTAGAGTTTACCAACGGGTTGGTACTGAAAGCTGGTGAAGCCAACGGTAACGTGTCCGAGCGTGATGTTCGCCGCATCCAGATCCGCGAGACCATCAAAGCCCACCTAGACCGCGAGAAGCAGTTGTTTGGTCAGGGTATCAAGGTGCTGTCGCTTTTCTTTATCGACGAGGTGGCAAAGTATCGCGATTACGATCAGCCTGATGAGAAAGGTGAGTATGCGCGTATTTTTGAGCAGGAATATCAGCTACTGAAAGACGAATACTTGTCCGAGTTGGCCATCGATAATGAGGCCTACAGGAAGTATCTGGATAGTATTGACTCGGCAACCACGCACAGCGGTTACTTCTCCATCGACAAAAAGACCGGGCGGGACATTGATGGTAATATCAGACAGGAAAAGGATGCCGAGACTGGGCACCGTGTTCCTGTGTCTCAAGACGTTGATGCTTACGATCTGATTTTGAAGGACAAAGAGAGCCTGTTGGCGCTTCACAGGGCTTCAGATGATGCAGAAACCAGTGCGAAACGGAAGGTGAGGTTCATCTTCTCCCACTCGGCCCTGCGTGAGGGCTGGGATAATCCAAATGTCTTCGTCATGTGCATGCTCAAGCACAGTGACAACACCATCTCACGCCGCCAGGAGGTGGGGCGCGGGTTACGCTTGTCGGTGGACCAGCACGGCGACCGCATGGATAACCCTGCCGTGGTGCACAACATCAACGTACTCACTGTGATTGCGAGTGAGAGCTACAAGAATTTTGTTGCCGGCTTGCAGCAGGAGATCAGTGAAGCACTGAGCGCACGACCACGACAGGCGACCGAAGCCTACTTCACCGGCAAGCAGCTGACGACCGAGCAAGGCCCGGTAGACGTGACCGCTGCCATGGCCAAGCAGATATACCGCTACTTGGTGAAGAACGACTATACCGACGATGCGGATCATATCGCTGACCTTTATCATCAGGCCAAAAAAGAAGGCAGTCTGGCCGCACTGCCGACCGAGCTGCAACCCTATGCTGATCAAGTTTTCGATTTGATAGACAGCGTATATAGTGAGGCTCAGATGCCAAAGCCGGAAGATGGCCGCAAGCCGAAAACTAACCCCCTAAACGCCAATTTCGATAAGAAGGAGTTTCAGGCGCTGTGGCAACGAATCAATCGTAAATCGGTATACCGCGTCGAGTTTGACTCCGACGAGCTGGTAAGTAAATGCATTGCAGAACTCGACGATAGCCTGCGAGTAACCCCGTTGCAGTACACCGTCCAGAAAGGCATTCAGCAGGATGGCCTGACCGATGAACAACTGCGTAAAGGGGATGGCTTCAAGGTAGAAGAGACCAAAACCGAGTGGGGTGACTCTATTCACTCGCTAGTCCGGTATGACCTATTGGGCAAGGTGGCCGAGAGTGTCAAGCTGACCCGCCAGACTACCGCCAGGATTCTGCAGGGGATACAGCCGGCTGTGTTCAATCAGTTCCGGCAGAACCCGGAGCACTTCATTGCCGAGGCATCACGGCTGATCACTGAGCAGAAAGCCGCCATGGTTATCGAGCGCCTGGCCTACGATGAAGTAGACGAGCGTTACGACGTAGATGTCTTCACTGCCAACCAGGCCGGTCAGGACTTTTCTCGCGCTACGCAGAAGCTGCAAAATCACGTCTACGACTATGCCATTACCGATTCCGATGTCGAGCGACGCTTTGTCCAGGAGCTGGATGTCAGCAGTGAAGTGGTAGTCTATGCTAAACTGCCGCGAGGCTTCCTGATTCCTACCCCAGTGGGCGATTACAACCCGGACTGGGCAATTTCCTTCCGGGCTGGTAGCGTGAGGCACATCTACTTCGTCGCCGAAACCAAAGGTACCATGTCGTCCATGAAACTGCGCGAGATCGAGAAAACCAAGATCGAGTGTGCGCGCAAGTTTTTCGATAAGATCAGTCGGCAGGTCATAGAGGACAAGGTAAAGTATGACGTAGTGACGGACTACGCCAAGCTGCTGGATGTGGTCGGGAAAAGTGTATATTCCTGAATCATCAGGCTTGTGGGTAACTTCGGATAACATAAAAATATATAACTGGTTTTGAAAAATTGGCTTGATTTTTCCCTGGCAGTCGGTTAACCCGCCTGCTAGGTTTTATTAGCTACTCAAGGCGGCCTGAAAGTCGTTGCTGAAGCCGAAAAAGAATTATCAGCGGTAACCCACTTATACTTCGTGCCACCCTCGCCGCGGACACGTGCTATCTGGCTATAGAGCGACAATTACTCTGGCCGACCGGTCAACGTAGTTGACGTCGCATAATCTGGCGCCGCTCCCAACCCGCCCCCGGCTTCGCCGGCGTCTGCGTCATTGCCCAGGCCTGGTGGTGGTGTACCCTGACGCCATCGTTCACGCCTCGATGAGACGCCAATGTATCCGACCACCTACCGCCACTACCCCAGCTTCACCCGCCGCTACGTGCGCTCGGTGATGAAGATGATGGGCCTGCCGAAGAAGCCCAAGGTCGAGGCCGAGATCTTCGACGAGATGTTGCACGACGAGCAGGTGGTGCATTCCATAAACGGCGAGATCCTGATGCTCGAGTGGCACCACGGCCGCGAGGGCAGGGTGGTGGTGCCGGAGCCGTCGCTGTCGGAGTGGCTGCAGACGGTGCAGCTCAGCAAGGTTCAGGGCGACGCCTGGTCGTGGCCCTGGGAGTTCAGCACGCTGTCGTTCCCGGCCAGGCAGACGTTCCATGGCCATCAGGTCGACGGTGCCCTGGTCGCCTGGGTGGATTCGACCGAGTTGCCCGGCCGCTACGAAACCTTCCTGAAGGCACACGGCAATCCGCATGGCGTGGACATGAAAGGCATCGGCGATCCCTGGCTGATCGTCGCCATCCACAACCCACTTGACGACAAGCCGAGCCTCAATCCCACCATGCTGCGCGGCGCCTTCAAGCCCAGCCAGATCACCGACTTCATCAATCGCGAGGCCATCGAGCATGCCGGCGGTCGGTCGACAAGGCTGGCGGACGAGGAGGGCATGATCCTGCGCGAGGTGGTGCGGTATGTGCTGTCGCTTGGCATGTACCTGTCTGCCTATCCTGAGGCGCTGTCGAGCGGCGTGCCGGACTGGATGAAGAACAAGCATCCGGACGGCAGGAAGGACGTGCCCTTCGCCCACATCGGTATCGACCGCGAGGACCGGGAGTTACGGGTGGCCATGACCGCGCCGCACTCGGTGTCGCCCTACTGGCGGCAGCTACGTGACGCCCGCTTCTACCGCGGCAAGTGGGCCAACCACCGCCCCGGCAGCCGTTACGTGCTGGTCAGCGGCTACGAGGTGGGGACGGAGAAGACGGTGGGTGTGGAGCAGATAAAAGGCTGAACAGTCTGCATCAAAGCACTTCCTTCGCCATACTCAAGGTCATCACTGTCTCAGCCCGGAGGGCGCATGAAGGATCGTCAGCCCACTCATCATGAGGTTTCCCTGTCGCCGACTGACCTTCTGGCTGGACTCGGCGGTGCCAATCGCGAGCTGATTGCCACCTGCCTGGCGCTCTTCGACGACAGTCGGTGGAAGCGTCGTCTCGAAACGCTCCACGAGCAGGCGATCGAGCGCATGGAGGGGCTAGCCAAGCGTTTGGGCCATCAGGTCGAGCAATGGCTAGAGGGCTCCGACCGTCACGACTTGCCTCGACTGCCGGCACCCGAGGTCGAGGAGGCTGGCCGGGAGCTTGGCGAGAGGCAACACTACTGGCTGGACTCAAATTACAGCGATGACTTGCTGCGCCTGCTGCTGTGGGCACGCCTCAGAGTTGCTCTGGGCCTTTCTCCAAGGCTGACCACCTCGTTCCGGGGCTGCGGCTTTCTGGCTGACGACATGGCCGCTCGGCTGATCCATGTGCTGGATCCTCCCGGGCTGGTCAACTCTGGGCGCCGCTGGCTCCATCAGCGCGGCTGGTTTGCCAAGGGCCAACACGCCACTACCCTGGATGATGTGGTGATGCCGATCCTGGACGAACTGCTTGAGCAGGCGCTGATGGAGGAGGCGTCGCCGCCGACTCAAGATCAGCGGCACGAGATACTGAGACAGGCGATCGCATCGCTCAATGAGCTGAGTGGCGAGAACCATGACCGTCTTCTCGATGATACCCAGGCCAATCGCCGCAACGACGCGGCATTTCGAAATGCTCTGCTTCTAGTCGGATCTCTGAGTGGTTTCGGTATCAGCGTCAGTGCAGCGGGTTTCTCTGCCTACATCCTGGCCGCCCAGGCCTCGGCCTTCATTCCCTTGGTCAGCGGTCCTGGCCTTGTCTCCTTTGTCTCGGTCATGTCCAACCCTATCACCGTTCTCGGGGTGGCGGGAGGCGGCAGCTGGTGGTTCTTTCGTTCGGCGAACGAGAAGGTTAGGGTCGCGGTGGCCGCCAGGGTCATGGCCATGCTGACCCTGCAGGGCAAGCTCTGCGGCGGCTCAGGCATGGAGAGCGCCAGGCGCTGTTTCTCTCAGGCAGCTGGCCTGCCGGTCGGCGAAGGTGTCAGTGCCAAGGAACTGAAGCGATATCGCGATGAGTGGCAATGGCTCTCCAGGCTTCCCACTCGCTCCGCGGATGTACCGCCTGACGACGTGCTCGATGCCATGGCCCAGCCCATCCGGCAGCATGCCGAGGAGGCCTCACCGCTCGGCTCCCGCCTGTCTGGCGAGACTCAGCAGAGTGGCGAGAAGCAGGCCGCGGCTGCCATGGCGACCCTGACTGCCGGCGATGTGCTCTACTCGGTTGCTGCCGTCGATCCGACCGTCATTGCTGCTGCCGATTTTTCCCGGGCCGCCGATATCGGTGTCGGCCTTAGCATTGCAGAGATGGCAGAGCAGATCCTCGATGGTAGCGACAGGGCGATACTCGGTGGCGTCAGCCAGCTCAAGGGGTATGTGGCCGAGAAGGCCGTCGCGGCTCAGTTGTCCGCGGCGGGCCATACTGTCAGCTTCCCTGATGCGGCCAATGAGCCAGGTTGGGATCTGCTGGTGGATGGCCAGGAGTTCCAGGTCAAGTTCCATACCACCCTTGGCGGTCTGCGGGAGCACTTCCAGCGTTACGACTACCCGGTCATTGCCAATACCGAACTGGTCGACCAGATCCCTCCAGAGTGGGCCGACAAGGTTTTCTTCGTCGATGGGCTGAGCAATGAGCTGGTGGAGCAGGTAACCCGAGACTCTTTGAGCACGGGCGTCGAGATTCTCAACCCCAGCGTCATCAGCTTTGCTGGTTCGATCAGTGCGGTCAGGGGCCTGGTTGCCTACCGTCGTGGGCAACTGACCGGAAAACAGGCCATCGAGCAGATCATGCTGGATGGGATGGTGCGCATGGGGCTGGCGGGCAGCGGTTCCGTGGTGGGGGCCGGCGTCGGCATGATGATGTTCGGCCCCGCGGGTGCCTGGGTGTTCGGGGCTGGTGCACCGGTAATGTCCCAGATGCTGACGACCAGAGTGAGCGAGCTGCTGCGCCAGAAGGTCAAGAGCCAGGCACATCGGGAATGGGAGTCACAGGCGCATCAAGAGCTTTCTGCCCTGCAGGCCAAGCTGCTGGAATCGCTGACTCGCAAGCAGCGCCAGCTGGATGAGAAGCTCGAAGCAGTGCCCAATAACTTGGCCGGAGACTACCTCCGCTGGCGGCTCCAGGATGACCGCGACTTTGCCCAGGAGTGTCAGGGGCGCTTGCAAGCGTTAGACCTGGCAGATCGCCCGCTGCCGGAACAGCGACTGACCGACACACTACGAGAGATGGCCATGTGCGGCGTGCATCCTGCAATTTACCAGCCTGAGCTGCACGCCGTGGTCGCCCGTATCAAGCATCGCCCAGAGCTTGCCAACCTGCTCGATGGCCAACATAGGGAATATGCCGCTGGCAAGGCGCGAGACATGGCCGGCAATCTCTGGGGGCAGGCCTCCGAGCGGGTCAAGGAGTCTGGGGCGAAAGAGAAGATGAGCGGGCTGATAAAGGGATTGACCGACAGGATGCGATGATCATACTTAGATCGCATATCAACTGGGGGTGTATAGGAGTGGACATCATCGACGACGACTTCATGGTCTGTACCGATTGTCTGATGATCATCGTTAACGATGACGCCACCGGTCTGGACTACTCCATGGACGAGGAGGAGGCCGCCGAGCGGGAGCACTGATCGCCCGGCCATCCTGCGGGATCATTTGCCGGCCATCTTCCTGGCCGCGTCGTACTCGGCATCCAGGCCGGACTGTGAGTCCATGGAGGGATCGATGAATTTCAGGCCCACGTGCATCATCGACAGGAGCTGTAGACCCGAGAAATCGCCGTCGAGGGATTCCAGCGAGTAGCGCTTATCCGGGCCGTTGATGGAGAGGCCGCTTTCACCGAGCTTGGCGATCTCGAACACGGTCTTGGCGACCTCTTGCCGATCCATCTTGGCGAACGTCTCGAAGGCACCCGTCATGTACATCACGGCGTCCATGCGCAGTCCGCCATCGGCCTTGGACTTCATTGTCTCCTGCGAGAGACGGCTCCGAGCCTTCTTGACCTCAGTGGCGATGGGCGAGGACGGCTCCAGCTCGATGATGCGCTTGTAGATGCCGTCGGCCTGTTCCGCGTTCTGGGGTCCCATCTCCTCGAGACTCAGCGCCAGGCCATACAGGGTGGCGACATCCTGGGGATTGGCCGCCAGGGCGCGCTCGAAGAAGGGCTTGGCCTCTTCGTGCTTGCCGCGCTTGGCAAGCAGGCCCGCCAGATTGCGGTTGATCCACAGGTCGTCGGGGAGCTGTTTCGCCGCATCACGCAGCACGACCTCGGCCTTGTCCAGCTGCCCGAGCTTGATGAAGGAGAAGCCCAGCGCCGCATGCGCATGAGCATAGTCCGGAGCTTGCTCGACGCACGCCTGCAGGGGCGCGACCGACTCCTCGACCCGGTCCATCTCGGACAGGCAGACGCCGTAGTTGTAGAGGATCTCGGGATCGTCGGTCATCTCCGCCATGACCTCGAGTGCCGGCAGCGCATCCTCGAGAAAGCGGTGCTCGAGAAGGCCCAGGATGTACTGCTTGGGCTCGACGCCTTCCTGCGGCACGGCGACCCCAAGGACATGCCCATCCTGGATGACGATCGCGGCCGAGTAGCCCTTTGCTGCGTACTGGGTGGTGAGGGTGAGCAGCACAGCATCCTCGAACCCCGGGTCATCCCGTGGCGGCAGCCCGTCCAGCTTGATGTCGTCGAGGCTGTGTTTGAAGATCTCAGGGGCTTGCGGCATTGCTTCACCTTCGGGGCGCTGGAGGTCAAAGCGCCAATGGTACCAAGTATTGATCCGGTTGTTGGAGGTAGCCGGGGCTTTTCCTTCGCCGTTCGCGGTGTTGCCCGCAAATTCTCTGACATCGGTCTGATGTCGGTGATCTCCTGCAAGCTTCTGACGACCCCTGTGGCAGACTGACCCGACACATAAATAACAAGCGGTTGTGCAGGGGGTAATATGTCTGAAGGAGCTATCGTTCTACTGGTGTTCGCGGGTCTGACGCTGTCCGGATGGGTGACAGCGGTGGTCTTCATGCGGAAGGCCAAGCGCCATCAGCAGGAAGCGGAACGAATTCGCAGGTCGGTGGAGCACCTCTGGCAGTACGAATCCGTGCATGATGCTTCCGAACACGCCAAGGCACTGGTTCACCGGGCTGAGGAAGCAGCCCTGAAGACGTCCCGCGACACTGAGCGCACCCTCTCGTTAGCAAAGCAGGCAGCCGAGGACATGGTGGCTGAAGCCGAACAGGAGAAGCTGGGAATCCTGGGCGAGGGGCGCGCCAAGGGTAGAGAAGCCCGCGAGAAGGCTGAGGCTGTGGTTGCACGCGCAGATGAACAGGCTCGCCAGATCGTCGATGATGCCCGCCGGCAGGCGGAGGAGACGGCCGGCAATGCGCTCAAGGCCGTGGAGGATGCCAAGCTCTACGAGCAGACGGCCAAGGCCATGCAGAACATCATCGAGGGCTACCACGACGATTACATCGTGCCCAACACCAGTCTGCTCGATGATCTGGCCGAGGACTTCTCCCACAAGGATGCCGGCGAAAAGCTCAAGCAGGCACGGAAGCACAGCCGCGACATGGCCAAGAACGGACGAGCCGGCGATTGCGACTATGTCGAGCGGGTTCGGCGAGAGCACGCCGTTCACTTCGCCGTCGATGCCTTCAACGGCAAGGTCGACTCCATCCTCTCAAAGGTCAAACATGACAACTACGGCAAGCTGCGCCAGGCGATTCTCGATGCGTTCGCTGTGGTCAACCACAACGGCAAACCGTTCAAGTATGCTCGCATCACTGATCTTTACCTGCAGGCCCGGCTGGATGAGTTGAAATGGGCGGTGGCCGCCATGGAGCTGCGACGGATCGAGCAGGAGGAGCAGCGCGAGATTCGCGAGCAAATGCGAGAGGAAGAGAAGGCCCGTCGCGACATCGAGAAGGCTCTCAAGCAGGCCGAGAAGGAAGAGCGCCTGCTGGCCAAGGCCATGGAGGAGGCTCGCAAGCAGTTGGAAGGAGCCAACGACGAGGAACGGGCCCAGTTCCAGGCGCGCCTGGCCGAGCTTGAACAGCAGTTGGAAGAAGCCGAGTCGCGTGGCGAGCGAGCACTTTCCATGGCGCAGCAGACCAAGCGAGGCCATGTCTACATTATCTCCAACATCGGCTCGTTCGGTGAGAACGTCTTCAAGATCGGCATGACTCGCCGCCTGGAACCGCTCGACCGCGTGAAGGAGCTGGGGGATGCCAGCGTACCCTTCTCCTTCGATGTCCACGCCATGATCTATTCCGAGGATGCACCTGCTCTTGAGCGTGAGCTGCATCGCCAGTTCATCGAGCATCAGGTTAACCGCATCAACCCCAGGAAGGAGTTCTTCCAGGTGCCTCTGGCCGAAGTTCGGGAGGCCATCGAGGAGGAGGGCCTCGAGGTCCACTGGACCATGGCTGCAGAAGCATGGGAGTACCGGGAGTCCAAGGCGGTGGCTGAACGCCTACTTCAGGCAGTGTCATGACTGGTGATGAATAGATGGTGCCCCCGCCGTCTCGTTCCTCGCCCGCGGGCCGGGCTGCTCCGGGCTTCGGCCCTTCGGGCTGGCTTCGCCACCCTGCGCATCTCTGGCGCTCTTGCGCTCCGCGCGCTGGTGGCACCGCCTGTTCGTTCCTCACACGCTCCGCCTCTGCGGGGCGGGCGAGGCACGAGCCGGCCCCTCGCCCCTCCGGCGTGCCGGCTGACGCCCGCACGGCCATGAGCCCTTCACCTACCGGAAAGACGTGCTGGACGGCTCCTGTTTCACAAGGACAGCCATTTCCACGAACCCTTGCCGCAGTACTGGCAAAAACGCTTAACCACGCGCCGGGGGTGTTCGACGGAGGCTTACGTTGGTTGCTGGTTGGTTGCTGATTGCGAGGAATTGGTGTGGTTAGTGTAAGTAGTGGAAATTCTCAAATGTATGATTTTAAAAGATAACCGCATGGCAGGCGCGGTCCTCAATATTAGCAAAATTGCACTCATAATCCCTTGGTCGCTGGTTCGAGTCCAGCTGGGCCCACCAATATCAGTCATTTACACAACTGTCTTACTGTTCCGGTGTACCTTGCGGGAATTTTGCGTGAGGTCAGGACACGCTCAGTCTGCGCAATACCACCAGTTCCGGCTTGTTACCTTCTCGTTCGCAGACACTGTCCGCCGCTTCGATCAGGCGGGTCAGTTCCGCCGCTGAATAGTGCGTGGTGATCCGCCCGGAGCGGTGCCCGAGCAGATGCTGCCGGTCTTCAAAGCTCACGCCGGCCGCCCGGAGAAGGCGGCCGAACGTAAGCTTTAGATCGTGCACTCGCACTTGCGGCAGGCCTGCATCACACCGTGCCCGCTACCAGCCGCTATTGAGCATCCTTGCAACCGGTTTGTCGCGATACGCATGTAGTGCTGATCACATCCGCCACCAGCGTGCCGGCCGGTCATCGGCCCGGCAGCTTTTAAGCATCGAACCGGCGGGGCGTGGAGCTTCGCCGGTTTTGTGCTTTGGTTTATGTATAATTTAATATGTATAGCAAAGCTATTCTTTTTGCCATAAATTTAAACTGGCCTTTAGGTTTTAAAAAATGCTATTTTGTATAGCATGAGTGAACTGAAAGGTGGAAAGCTAAACCAGCTGGTGCGCCTGTTGCCCGAGGGGCTGCTGGTCGATGCGGCGTGGCTCGAGGCGCATGGCTATTCGCGGGCGCTGCGGAGCCAGTATGTCTCCAGTGGCTGGCTGGACAGTCCCGTGCGCGGTGTCTATTGGCGGCCGCGCGGCGTTTTTCGCTGGGAGCAGGTTGTCATCTCCTTGCAGGTGTTGCTCGGCTATCCCGTCTCGGTCGGCGGGCGGACTGCCCTGGAGATGCGGGGCTATTCCCACTATCTCTATCAGGCGCAGCAGGCTGTCCATCTCTATACCGACCGCAAGTTGCCCTCCTGGCTTGCGAAGCTGCGGGATATGCCGGTCTTTGTCGTGCATAACCGGTCCCGCTTCCTGCCGGCGCTGCCCGGTTACAGCGACAAGCTCTCTCTGGAAACGGCTGAGTCTGGCGCGTCGCCCCGTCTGCCGGGGGCGCTGGATATCGATGCTTGGGGGCCGTGGGGCTGGCCGCTGGTGCGCTCTGCCCCCGAGCGGTCGATTCTCGAGCTGATCGATGAGCTGCCGAATGGTACTTCCTTCGACATGGTGGACAAGTTCATGGAAGGGCTTGTGACGCTCCGGCCGCGTAAGATGCAGGCCTTGCTCGAGGAGGCGCAGAGCGTCAAGGTGAAGCGGCTGTTCTTCTTCTTTGCCGATCGGCACCGGCCTCAGTGGCTGGACATGATCGAGCGCAACAAGATCGATCTCGGCAAGGGAAAGCGGATGATCGCCAGGGGCGGCAAGCTGGACAAGACCTATCAAATCACCGTCCCGGAGGACATGGATGCCCTTTGATCCGACATTCAGGCAGCAGGTGCAGCTGCTCGTCTCGGTCCTCCCCCTGGTCGCCGAAGAAAGCTGCTTTGCCCTGAAGGGCGGGACGGCCATCAATCTCTTTGTTCGTGATCTGCCGCGCCTATCCGTGGATATCGATCTGACCTACCTGCGGGTGGCGGAAAGGGCGCAATCGCTGGAAGCGATCGACAGCGCCCTGAAGCGGATCGGTGAACGCATCACCGGCACGTTCCCGGACATGACCGTGCAGGGATCGGCCCCCGGCGGGAAGGGCGCGATCAACAAGCTCGTGGCGCGCACCAAGCATCGGCTGCAAATCAAGGTCGAGGTGACGCCGGTCCTGCGGGGCTGCGTCTATGAGCCGGCCGTGATGCCCGTATCGGAAACGACCGAGGACGAGTTCGGCTTTGCGAAGATACAGGTCCTGTCCTTTGCCGATCTGTATGCCGGCAAGATCCTGGCGGCGCTGGACCGGCAGCATCCCCGCGACCTGTTCGACGTTTATCTGCTCCTGGAGGAAGAGGGCTTGAGCGATGCGCTGCGCACGGCGCTTATCGTTTATCTGATCAGCCACGATCATTCGCCCCATTCCCTGTTAGCGCCGCCTGCAAAGGATATCCGCACCATATACGAAACCGACTTTGCCGGCATGACGGAGCGGCCCGTAGCGCTTGAAACGCTGCTGGATGCCAGGGACCGGCTGGTCAGCACGGTCCTGTCCGGCATGCCGGAAGAGCACAAATCGTTCCTGATCTCTTACTATGAAGGCAATCCCGCATGGGAAGTGCTGGGTATAGAAGGTCTCGAGCGGATGCCGGCCGTGCGGTGGCGTGAGCTTAACCTGGACAGGGCAGGGCCCGGCACACGGGAGTCTATTATCAAGGCGCTGGAGGAGGTCTTGTCCGCTTGAGGCTGGGCAGGGTGTTGGTGCTGCGCATCCCCTGACGGGGACCGGGCTCTCGTGAACCGAACCCCGGCGGGGCGGGTTTCAGCCGTGCGGCGTCGATCCCTTGCGCATGACAGGGGTAGCTATGAGCAAATACGACAAGCTGGGTGCTTATCTGGAGTCGTTGAACGGCTCTGAGTGGCATGCCAGCTTCAGGCAGCTGGAATTCATCCTCGCCTTGCTGGTCCGGAGGCTGCGCCAGGCGTGGCCTGAGGTAAAGATCGTATTCCGCGGTGACAGCGGCTTCTGCCGCCCGCGGATCCTCAACTGGTGCGACCGCCACGGCGTCGATTACATCATCGGCCTCGCCGGCAACAAGCGCCTGGCCAAGCTGGCCCTGGACATCGACTACGCGTCGGCCATCCGCTTCGAGAGGACCTGGGAGAAGCAGCGCGTCTTCGGCTTCATCGAGTACGCCGCCGAGAGCAGGAGGAAGCGCCGACGAAAGGTGATCGTCGAATCCGAGACCAGCGTGCGTGGCGTCAACACCCGCTACGTGGTCACCAATCTGCGCGGCTGCAGCGCCGAGTGGCTCTACGACCACCGCTACTGCGCCCGGGGCGAGATGGAGAATCGCATCAAGGAGCAGCAGTACCTGTTCTCCGACCGCACCAGCTGCCACGAATGGTGGCCCAATCAATACCGCCTGCTGCTGTCGGGGCTGGCCTACCTGCTGCTGGAGCGACTGCGCCGGGTCTACCTCAAGCGCACCACCTACGCCCAAGCCCAGTTCAACACCATCCGCCTGAAGCTGCTGAAGATCGGTGCCGTCATCACCCGCAACACGCGCACGATCCGGCTGATGCTGAGCAGCCAGTACCCGGAGCAGGACCTCTTCCTGACGCTGGCCAGCAAGCTGGTTCCAGGATAGCGACGTGGTGTGCTGTCCCCGGCACAGAAAACACATGGGGGTAGGGGGAGCTGCGTCCTGAGCCCAGAATATGGATCAATATGTAGCCAATTTCAGGCCCTGAGAGCCATCATGTCCACCGAGCCCGACATATGGGTGCTTCTGACCAGCCAGGTGCAATATCCGGGCTAGATGGAGTCGCAGGAGTACCCAAGGGATGCCGAGCACCCGAAGACATCCCGCCCGCATGGCAGCTGGTCCCGCTCCCTGGGTGCGATATCTTGGCCTGAATCGACGTCTCCTTGTTGTGGAAAACCCTTGTAAAATAGTGGGTTGGCTTCTATGTTGAGGGGTGAAAGGCAGACGCGAACGCCGAATCCGCTACCGCAGAGGAGGTGGATATGAAAGCGATCACGCGCGACGAGCTCAAGATCATGAACGAGATCGAGCATGAGGATTTCGTGCTCCTCAATGTGCTGCCACGGGACGCCTTCAACAAGCAGCACATTCGTACCTCGATCAACATGCCCGTGAAGGATGAGAACTTCGTCGACAAGGTGGCTGATGTCGTCGGCAGCAAGGAGCGCAAGGTCGTGGTCTACTGCGCCAATTTTGATTGCGACGCGTCTCCCAAGGCGGCCAGGAAACTGGAGGAAGCCGGCTTCACGCAGGTGTACGACTATGAAGGCGGCACTCAGGACTGGTTCGCACAGCGCGGCGCGGCCTGATCGACCGGGATGACGACACCCGCCACGGGCGGCCCGCGAGAGCCGCCCGTTTCGTCTGGCAGCAACGTTGCCGGGAACCCTTTCCCTGCTGTGCCTCCTGCTGAGCGGCTATGCGGTATATGGCGCACCATGACGCCTACGGCTCGGCGGTGCCCGGCTGATGCGCGGCTGAGCCTTCCCGAATCAGCCCTCGGCGCGCGACAGCGGCCCGCCGTTGATCCTCGAGAGCGCGGCGTTGGTCTCGAGAATCTGCGCCTCGGTGCCGGTCACCCCCATGCCCTCCAGCCGGGCGGTGTGCATCCGGCGGTAGGCCTCGGCGTCCTGCCGGGTGGCGAACAGGTAGACGCCGCCGGCCAGCTGGCGCTCGGCGTCCTCGGTCCAGATCTTCCACAGCAGGCCGGGTTCCTCGTTGATGGATTCGGCCAGCGGGGCGAGGGCCTCGGTCATCTCGTCGCCGAAGGGGCCGGGGAAGGGGAAGTGCACCTGCAGTATCACGGCCATGGGGCCTCTTTATCGGGTTGATAGTCACCCCGGCCCCGCCGAGGCCTGGTGACGGCAACGTTGGTGGGTTAGTGTCGCAAAATATGGACACCGGGCGGGGCATTGGCGATAGTCGCGCCAACCCGGATCGCGTTTCTGACCAGGCGAGCCGCCGGAGACTGCTGCCATCCTACATCGTCCATCCCGTCAAGTGAGCTCTCATGCGTGTTCCTTCCTCTTTTCGCGCCTGCCTCCTGGCAGGTTTTTGTTGCCTGCTGGCGATGATTGCCGGTTATGCCATGGCCGACGATACCCCATCGGTGCTGACCTTGACCGAGGGCAGCGAGTCCCGCGAGTTGACCCTCGAACAGATCGAGACGCCGGGCCTTCATGCCGTGGAGATGCGCCACCCGGAAGGGCCCGAAGGCCGTTTTTCAGGGGTCTGGCTGGATGACTTCCTCGCCGCCCAGGGTCTCGATGAGGCGCGCCGCGTCAGGTTCATCGCCCTCGATGGCTACACGACCTTCCTCACCCCGGCGCAGCGACGGGAGAAGCGCTACCTGCTGGTCACGCGCCTCGACGGCGAGCCCGTCGACGAGGCGGCGCTGGGGCCCTTGATGCTGGTGGTGCCCGAGGACGCCAAGGCCGCGCGGGAGGGCAGCGTACCGATGACGCGCTGGATCTGGGCGATCCGCGAGATCAGCGCGAGATGAGGGCGGCATCCTCCCGCGGCCTGGGGTTGCGCCTGGTGCTGGTGTTCAGCCTGATCGCCACGCTCTGTGCCCTGGCGATCGCCTACTACGTCTCCCAGGCGCGCCAGCAGGTGGGGGCCGACTACACGGCGCTGGTCACCGACGTGGTCAGGGCCCAACAGGATCCCGCCGCCCTGCGCATGACCCTGGACAGCCTGATCGACCGCCAAGACCGTATCCACCTGGAGCAGATTCAGGCGCTGCTGTGGCGCATTCCCCGCCGTATCGAGGGCATCCGGTTGCAGCTGCGGCGCAGCGAGCTGGCGCCCGCCAGCTACGGGGAGCTGGTCGATGAGCTGGACCATGTGGCGTCACGGCTGCCCGCTCTGGAGGCCGCCGTTGACGTTGCCGCCGAGGAGGGGATCGACGCGCGGGGCGGCGAGGCCATCCTGGTCCTGGGCATGGAAATCGAGGAGGGGCTGGCCTGGGCCTACAGCGAGCTGAACGAGCTGCTCCACCGGGCCTCGGCCGAACAGCGCCTGCTGATGGAGCGCCTGGCGCTGGCCGTGGCGGTACTGCTGCTCCTGCTGCTTCTGGCGATCGCCGCGGTGATGCGCATGCTGTTCCAGCTGCATCGTCAGCGCGAGACCATGCGCCTGCAGAGCCGGACCGACGAGCTGACCGCCCTCGGCAACCGCCGCTGGCTGCGTGAGGCGGCCGGGGAGGCGTTCGACCGGCGCCGCCGCCACGGGGCGCCGCTGAGCCTGATGCTGCTGGACCTGGACCACTTCAAGCAGATCAACGATGCCTTCGGCCACCCGGCCGGCGATGCGGTGCTGGTTGCCTTTGCCCGTACCCTCGAGCGGCAGGTGCGACGTGTCGACAGGGTGGCGCGGATGGGGGGCGAGGAGTTCGCGATCCTGATGCCCGATAGCGACCTCGCGGGCGCCGAGGCCCTGGCCGAGCGGATCCTGTGCGCGACCCGGGCGATGGCGTTGCCCGGGCCGGCCGCCGAGCACCGGCTGACGGTGAGCATCGGGGTAGTCGAGGCCGAGGAGGAAAAGAGCTTCGACCGGCTCTACAGCCGGGCCGACCCGCTGCTCTACCGGGCCAAGGCGGACGGCCGCGACCGGGCCGTGTCCGGCCATGGACACGCGGCGCCCCCTTCCGCTGGCGGTGGGGTGCCTGGCCATCATGACGCGGGCGCCGTACAGGCAGCCTGCGAGGGCGGCCCCCGACGCTGACCCGCCCACTGCCCACCGCGCCGGCCCCGCCTCTGGTGCGGGGCCGGCGCGGTCGCGTCAGGCCGCCGTCGTCGTGTCAGGCGGCCAGTCGGCTTGCCACGGCGTCGAGGAAACCCTGCATGTCGACGAGGGTCTCGGCGGCCGGATCGGTGGTCTTGCCCTTGAGGTCGCCGGTGATGATGCCGTCGGCGACGGTATCGATCAGCGCGGCCTTGAGGCGGGTGGCGTAGTCGACCAGGGGCGCGTTGTCCTCGCGCTCGCCGAGGGTCTCCAGGGCATTGGCCACGGCGAAGATCAGCGCCGAGGCGTTGAAGTGCGCCTCCTGGCCGTTGCTCTCCAGGTACCTCAGGTAGAGGTCATGGGCGGTGCCGTGGGGCGCCTCGAAGAGCATGGTGCCGCTCTTGCTCTCGATGATCGAACTGGCGGTGGCCAGGCTGCCGCCCAGCGCCGCGGAGATGTCCGAGAAGATGTCGCCGTCGAGGTTCTGCGCTGGGTAGAGGGCATTGCGCGGCGGATCGGTGATCATCTTGATGAGCTGGCTGGAGGGCCGCATGATCATGAACGACGGCGGCGGGGTGTCGGCCTGGGCCAGCTCGCGGCGTACATCCGTGATCACGGTGCTGAATACCTCGTCGTAGTCCATGTACTCGCGCTTTAGGCCGAAGTAGACCTCCTTCTGCTTGCGCGAGGCGTCGCGGAACACCTGGGTGACCCAGTCCTTGATGGCCTCGTGGTCGTTGGACATCAGCAGGATGGGGTCGCCTTGCTTGACGTGGCGGGCGTGCTTCTCGTCGCCGTCGACGATCACCTTGAGGATGCCGTCCTCCGTGGCGGGGGCGTTGTAGCTGCCGTACTGGTCGCCGCCGCCGGCGCTCATCCGCGACAGCGAGACGTGTGCCTTGCGGGTGGGGATGCCGTGCACCTTGAGCTGCTCGACCAGCTTGTAGAGCTTGCGACCGGTGGTGTTGTCCGGCACGCCCCACAGCGCGCGCTCGGGCGGGTTGGCGACAATGCGCGCGGCCTGGGCGTCGATCAGCTCGTAGTGGTAGGCAAGCCCCAGTGCCTCGACCTGCGCCCGGTAGTGCTGATCAAAGATGCCCTCGATGGCGGCGCGCATCACGCCGTCGTAGCCGGCGATCACGGTGTCCTTCAGGCCCAGGTAGATGTCGCGCTTCTCGTCGATGGCGCGCTGGAAGAAGCGGTGCGCCCAGGTCTTGATCTCGTCGATGTCGTTGGTGGCGAGCAGCCAGGGGTCACCCTTCTTGACCTCGCGGCGGTGCAGCTCCACCGGGTCACCGCTGGCACCCACGAACATCAGCTTGACGATGCCGGTGGCGCGGGAGAGTTGGTTGTAGCTGTCCTTGCTGCCGCCGGTCGCCATGGTGTCGACCTCGATGTCGCGGCCGATCCACTCTGGCTTGTTGAACTGCAGGTTGCGGAACTGGATGTCCTCGCGGGTGATGTTGCCGCCGATGCCCTTGCGGATGGCGCCGTTGGGCGACTTGGTGGCCAGCGGGTGGAGCGTGGTGCCGTCGAGCTCGGGGTGGGCGGCCAGCAGCTCGCCCAGCTGGGCGCGGTTGACCGTCATCCCCGCGTTCTTGACGCCCACGCCATAGCGCTTGAGCGCCTCGATGGCATCGATCACCGCCTGGCCGTTGGTGACCAGGCGGTTCTCCGCGGTCAGGTCGACCTCCACCAGCTCGATGTCCAGCCGGGAGGTCACGAAGGTGTCGAGGATCCGCTCGAAGGCCACCTGCGCCATCTCGTCGCCATGCAGGATGACCAGGGGGGCTGTCACGTTGATCTTGCTGCTCATCACTTTTCCCTTGTTGAGACGATGTAAACCGCTGCGATGATCGAATGCGCATAGGGTACGCCTGCCGCCGGCCCTGCGCCATGCGCTCAAGGGCGCTGATCAGTGCCCCTCGGGGTCGGTGGCCCAGCGCTCGTCCGGGTGGACCTCGTTGGCGGGCAGCACCGGGTCGTAGCCCTCGGCGCGCAGCGCGGCGATCACCTCGCGGGTGTGGTCGCTGCCCAGGGTCTCGAGGGTGGCCTCGACCTCGGTGGCGCGCAGCGAGAGGTCGGTGAAGGTACGCTGGTGGGCGATCTGGATGACGTTGGCCCGCTGCTCGGCGAGCAGGCGGGTAAGTTCGGCCAGCGAGCCGGGCACGTCGGAGATGCCGACGCGCACCCGCACGATGCGCCCGGTGCGCACCAGGCCGCGCTGGATCACGGAAGAGAGGGCCAGCATGTCGATGTTGCCGCCGCACAGCACCAGCCCCACCTTGCGGCCGCGGTAGCGCGCCGGATCGGTAAGCAGGGCGGCGAGCCCCGCGGCGCCGGCGCCCTCGGCGACGCTCTTCTCGATCTCCAGCAGCAGCAGGATGGCGCGCTCGATCTCGGGCTCGTCCACCAGCACGATGTCGTTGACCAGTTCGCGCACGATCTCCCGGGTCAGGGTGCCGGGCTGCTTCACGGCGATGCCTTCGGCCAGGCTGGCCAGGCCGCAGTGGATCTCCTCACCGGCCAGTGCCTGCTTCATGGCGGGAAAGCGCTGGGTCTGCACGCCGATCACCTCGATATCGGGCTTCAGCGCCTTGGCCGCCACGGCGTTGCCGCTGATCAGCCCGCCGCCGCCGATGGGGATCACCAGGCAGTCGAGGTCGGGGACCTCCTCGAGCATCTCCGGGGCGATGGTGCCCTGCCCGGCGATGATCCGCTCGTCGTCGTAGGGATGCACGAAGACCAGGTGGCGCTCCTCGGCCAGGCGCCGGGCATAGGCCCCGGCCTCGTCGACCCCGTTGCCCTCCAGGTGCACCTCGGCCCCGAAGTGGCGGGTGTTGCGCACCTTGAGGTTGGGGGTGTGGCGGGGCATGACGATGGTGGCGTGGATGCCCAGTCGCTTGGCGTGATAGGCCACCGCCTGGGCGTGGTTGCCCGCCGACATGGCGATCACACCCCGGGCGCGCTCCTCGGTGTTGAGTGAGAGCAGGTGGTTCAGGGCGCCGCGCTCCTTGAAGGAGGCGGTGAACTGGTGGTTCTCGAACTTGATGTAGAGCTCGCAGCCGGTGAGCCGCGAGAGAGTGGTGGAGGGCAGGCAGGGGGTGCGCTCCACGCTGCCCTGGAGGCGGGCGGCGGCCTGTCGGACGTCGTCGAGGGTCACGCTCATGGGAGGGTCGTCTCCATTGTCGAGGGGGTGTCGGGCATCAGGCGCCTGCCGGGTGGGGCAGGCGCGCTGCCAGGGCGAACACGTGGGGATCCTCCACGCCGAGTTCGCGCAGGGCCTGGGCCAGATTGACCAGGTAGTCGCGGTTGGGGCCGCTGGGGCCGTGGGCCATGGCGATCTGCTCAGCGATGGCGGTGAGCGGGGCGTCGCCGAGAAAGGCGGCGTTGTCCTCGGTGGCGAGATACACCAGTCCCTCGGCGCTCGAGGGCGGTGCGGCGTCCTCGAAGTGCAGTCGGGTGATCTCGCGCAGGTAGCCGTTCTTCTCGCGCACGTCGAGCGGGCCGAGCACCTCGGGCGTGATGCGGTAGGCCATGCCGTGGCAGGTCGCACCGGGCTCGCGCACCAGGGTGACCACGCGGCCCGGCGCCTCGGGGGTGCCGCGGTGGTCGTGGGAGCCCTGCCAGAAGCGGCGCACCCAGCCGTGGATAGATGCCGGACGGCGCTCGAGGAAAGGGAAGTCGGCCTTCCAGATCAGCGAGCCGTAGCCGAACAGCCAGATCTCGTCGTGGCCGTCGAAGTGGGTCATCTGCCGGTTGCGGTGGGTCGTGTCGAGAGTCATCCCCGAATGATGCGTCGGCCGGCGGCGAATGTCGAAGGCTTGTGTGTGGGGGGCAGGTCGCGGTTCACCTGGCGCTGTGGCGCCGGCGCCAGGTGAACCGATAAGCCCTCAGCCGACGAGTTGCCAGGCTGAGGTGTCGTCACTGCGCTGCAGGAAGGGATGGTCTCCCTTGATGGTCACGCGCTCGCCGCGCCGCACCTGGCCGGCATAGTCGAAGATGGCGCGATGTTGAGTGCAGCGGTTATCCCATAGGACCACTGTGTTGGGTGCCCAGTGTACGCGCACCTGGAACTCTGGTGTCTCCTGGTGGCGATAGAGAAACTCCAGCATCGCCTGGCTTTCGGCATGTCCCAGCTCGACGATCTCACGGGTGAATCCACGGTTGACGAATAGGCTCTTGCGGCCCGTTTCCGGATGCGTGCGAACCACCGGATGCACCGCCTCCGGATAGGGCTTGTCACTTGGTACGCCGAATCGGCTGCGATCCTGGGCGGGCTGATTTCGGTAATATAGCCGGTAGGTGGCTTCTCCCGAATGCATCGCTGTCAGCCCCTCCAGGAAAACCTGCATGGCGGACGACAGCGCTTCGTAAGCGGCATAGCCACTGGCAAAGAGGGTATCGCCGCCCACATCGGGTACCTCATGAAGGTAGAGGATGCTGCCCAGTGGCGGCTGTGCGTCGCAGGAGACATCGGAGTGCCAGTGCCCGCCGTTGACGGCCTGTTTGCCCGAGCGAATGGCCTTGGGATCGTTGGAAGAATTCTGCCCAGCCTCGACAGGGAAGATCTCCGGGTAGCCCTCGGGTCCCTTGGCCATCGGGTGAATATGCAAGTCGCCGAAACGCCGGCCGAGGGCAATATGCTGATCGCGGTTGAGTTGCTGGTCGCGCAGTACCAGTACCTGATGTTCGCGAAAGAGTACGTGCAGTGTTTCGACGTCATGGTCATCGAGGTGTGCCAGGTCGAGTCCGCTGATCTCGGCGCCGATATGGCCGCTCAGCTTCGTCACGCTGATGCCTTGTGTCGTCATGGAGCGTCTCCTGAGTAGACGGTGAATGTCGGCCTATCCAAGCAGCCAAAACGACATCCAGGCCAATCACGATTCCTGCTATGGGTTTTACGAAATACATATCCGCACTGCAGTGAAAAATACTTCACTGGCTGAGTGATTTGCTCAGTAAAACAACTCATTGGCGGGCTCTTCAGGCGAGGGGCAAGGTGAGTGTTCCGACACTCACGGACACAGATGGAGAGCCCCATGTCGCTGACAAAATTCCGATACGCCGGCCTGACTCTGCTAGCCTTAGCCGCCACCGGCGGCACCCAGGCCGCAGAGGCGAGCGAACGTATTCGCATCGCCGAACAGTTCGGCATTGCCTACCTGCCGCTGCAGGTCATTCAAGACCAAGAGCTGATCCAGAAGTATGCCGAAGAAGCCGGTCTCGACGTAGACGTCGAGTGGCGGCGCCTTTCCGGCGGTGCCGCCGTCAATGATGCGCTGCTCTCCGGCAGCATCGATATCGCCAGTGCTGGCGTGGGCCCGCTGCTCATCGCCTGGGACCGCACCCGAGGCAACCTCGATGTCAAGGCCATCGCCGCCTTGGGTCATGCCCCCAACTTCCTGCTGACCCGTGACCCGGAAGTGCAATCGATCGAAGACTTCGGTCCTGAGGATCGCATCGCCCTGCCGGCGGTGGGCGTCTCAGTGCAGGCGCGTTTCCTTCAGTATGCCGCCGCCAACACCTTTGGCGCGGATGAATACGACGTACTGGATCGTCAAACGCTGTCGCTCCCCCATCCCGATGCGACGGCGGCGCTGATCTCCGGTGGCACCGAGATCACCGGCTACTTCTCCAGCATTCCCTATCAGTATCAGGCGCTGGAGTACGAGGGTATCTCCAAGGTGACCGACTCCTACGAGATCCTCGGTGGTCCCATCACGCCGGTGCTGGTGTATGCCACCGATAGCTTCCGCACGGACAACCCTGAACTCTATGAAGTGTTTCGTGCCGCCCTGGCAGAGGCCAGCGAGATCATCGAGGCGGATCGTGACGCCGCCGTGGATATCTTCCTGCGCGTCACCGGCTCTCGGTTGGAACGCGACTTCCTCTCTGGGCTGGTTAATGACCCGCAGATCGATTTCACGTTGGTACCCGATAACACCTATTCGCTGGCGGAGTTCCTGTACCAGGTGGGGGCCATCGAGCATCGCCCCGAGAGCTGGCAGGACTACTTCTTCGATGAGGCACACGCCTGGGAGGGAAGCTGATGACGGCGGCCACGGCAGCTCCCCTGGCAAGGTCGCAAGGCAGTGCCGCCCCGCGCCCAAGACCTGCCACGCCGCGACTGGCGGTGGATGGTGTCACCCTGGAGTACCGCACGCCCCGCCAGGTGGTGAAGGCCACCCAGCGGGTCAGCTTCGACGTTCAGGAAGATGACCGTTTCGTGCTGCTGGGCCCCTCAGGGTGCGGCAAGTCGACCCTGCTCAAGGCGGTGGCGGGTTTCCTCTCCCCGGCAGAGGGAGAGATCCGGCTCGATGGTCAGCAGGTGGTCGGTCCAGGCCCCGACCGCCTGGTGGTCTTCCAGGAGTTCGATCAGCTACCGCCCTGGAAGACGGTCAAGCAGAACGTCATGTTCCCGCTTTTGGCCTCGCGCACCCTGGGGCGCCGAGAAGCGGAGCATCGTGCCCTGGTGACGCTGGAGAAAGTGGGTCTCGACGCCTTCGCCGATGCCTATCCCCATACCCTTTCCGGGGGCATGAAGCAGCGGGTGGCCATCGCACGGGCACTGGCCATGCAGCCACGCATTCTGCTGATGGACGAGCCCTTCGCGGCGCTGGATGCCCTGACACGTCGCAAGATGCAGGAGGAGTTGCTGATCCTCTGGAAGGAGGTTGGCTTCACCCTGCTGTTCGTTACCCACTCCATCGAGGAGGCGCAGATCGTTGGCAACCGGGTGCTGCTGCTCTCGCCCCACCCCGGCCGTGTACGCGCCGAGCTGGGCTGCGAGGCGGACAGCCTGTCGAACCTCGGGAGTGCGTCCACCAAGTCCCGTACCCAGCAGATCCATCAGTTGCTGTTCGAGCACGAGGGACGACCATGAGTGAATCTCGGCCCTATCGCTACGCCACCCACCTGGCCTGCCCGCGCTGCGAGGCGACCCATGAGCTGTACAGCCTGCAGCAGCTCTGCCCCTGTGGCTCGCCGCTGCTGGTGGGTTACGACCTGGCGGGCCTGGCTACAAACTGGCGACCAGAGGATCTGGCCGGGCGTCCCTGGAACCTGTGGCGCTATCACGAGCTGCTGCCACTGGCACGACCCGAGGCGATCGTCAGCCTGGGCGAGGTGATAACCCCGCTGATCGAGCTGCCGCGCCTGGGTGACGACATGCGGCTGCCGAGGCTTGTCATGAAGGACGAGGGATTGCTGCCCACCGGCTCCTTCAAGGCCCGCGGCGCCGCGGTCGGCATCTCCCGCGCCCGGGAACTGGGCGTGACCCACCTGGCCATGCCCACCAATGGCAATGCCGGGGCGGCCTGGTCGCTCTACGCCGCACGCGCGGGCATCGGGGCCACCATCGCCATGCCCGAGGACGCGCCGCGCATCACCCGGCAAGAGTGCGCCCTCGCCGGTGCCCACCTGGCGCTGGTCGACGGCCTGATCAGCGATGCCGGTCGTCAGGTGGCCCGCTTCGTCGAGGCGACCGACGCCTTCGACGCCTCGACCCTCAAGGAGCCCTATCGCATCGAGGGCAAGAAGACCATGGGGCTGGAGCTGGCCGAGCAGCTCGGCTGGCAGTTACCCGACGTGATTCTCTACCCCACCGGGGGCGGCGTGGGCCTGATCGGCATCTACAAGGCGCTGCAGGAGCTCCAGGCCATCGGCTGGGTCTCGGGCCCCTTGCCAAGGCTGGTGGCCGTGCAGGCCAAGGGCTGCGCGCCCATCGTGCGCGCCTGGCAGGAGAGAGCACATGAATCGCGCTTCTGGGAGCACAGCAAGACACGGGCCTTCGGAATCAACGTGCCCAAGGCGCTGGGAGACTTCCTGGTGCTGGAGGCCCTCTATGCCACCGATGGCCGGGCCATCGCCGTCAGTGAGTCAGCCATCGACTGGGAGCAGCGCCGCGCGGCCCAGCTCGAGGGCACCTTCGTCTGCCCCGAGGGCGCGGCGGTGCTGGCCGCGGCCCGGGAGCTGCGCACCCTGGGCGAGATTCCCGCCGAGGCGCGGGTCATCGCCCTCAACACCGGCGCCGGCATCAAGTACCCCGACAACCGCGACCTCGGGCTGCCCCTGTTGGCCCCCGAAGAGGACCTGGCGAAACATCACGCACCGCACGGGAGAGCCTTATGACTCTGCATACTCTGAGCGTCGACCGCTTCCAACGGGCCGACCGAATACACGAACTACCGCCCGTCGAGGCCAGCGAACGGGCGGTGTCGCATCCGCTCTGGCGTAAGCGCTCCACAAACCCCATCTTATGCAGCTGAATAACGTCCGTCAGACTGGTGTCACCCAATCCTAAGGAGGACACCATGAACGAGCTGACTTCGACGCAGGCCTAC
>NZ_JARANV010000012.1 GCF_029889845.1 Halomonas sp. 25-S5 | reverse complement strand
GTTGGCCTGGGCCAGCATGTTGGTGAGCAGCGCGAAGTGGTGCTCCTCCATGCCCGGCTCGGGCTTGAGCGAGGCGATGAAGTCGAGGGGCACGTAGCGGGTGCCCTGGTGGAGCAGCTGGAAGAAGGCGTGCTGGCCGTTGGAACCGGTCTGGCCCCAGACGATGGGCCCGGTCTTGTAGTCCACCGGGTGGCCGAAGATGTCCACCGACTTGCCGTTGGACTCCATGTCGAGCTGCTGCAGGAAGGCCGGCAGCTGATGCAGCGCCTGGTCGTAGGGCACGATGGCCTGGGTCTCGGCGCCCTGGAAGTTGATGTGCCAGATGCCGATCAGCGCCATCAGCACCGGCATGTTCTCGGCGAAGGGCGCGGAGAGGAAGTGCCGGTCCATCTCGTAGGCGCCCTCGAGCAGCTCCATGAAGCCCTCGAAGCCGATGGACAGCGCGATGGGCAGGCCGATGGACGACCACATCGAGTAGCGCCCGCCGACCCAGGCCCAGAACTCGAAGACGTTCTCCTCGCGGATGCCGAAGGCCATGGCCGCCGCCTTGTTGGTGGAGGCGGCGATGAAGTGCGCCCCCACGTCGGCGTCCGGGCCGGCGTTGTCCAGGAACCAGCGACGCGCGGTATGGGCGTTGAGCAGCGTCTCCTGGGTGGAGAAGGTCTTGGTGGAGACGATGAACAGGGTGGTGGCCGGGTCGAGGCGGCTGAGCACCTTCTGGATATGCGCGCCGTCGACGTTGGAGACGAAGTGAAAGCTGAGCTCGGGGTGACGGTACTTGAGCAGCGCCCGGCAGGCCATGTTGGGGCCGAGATCCGAGCCGCCGATGCCGATGTTGACCACATCGGTGATGCGCTGGCCGCTGTAACCCGTCCACTCGCCGCTGCGCACCGCCTCGGAGAAGACGCGAATCTGCTCACGGGTGCGCTGGATCTCCGGCATCACGTCCTGGCCGTCGACCTTGAGCGGCCCCTTGCCGAGGTTGCGCAGGGCGGTATGGAGAACGGGGCGGTTCTCGGTGACGTTGATGATGTCGCCGGAGAACATCTGGGCGCGGCGCTGGACCAGTGCCGAGTGCTCGGCAAGCTCGATCAGCTTGGCCAGTACCGCCTCGGAGACCGGCTGCTTGGAGTAGTCGAGGAACAGCCCGCCGACGCGCAGGCTCATCGTCTCGAAGCGCTTAGGGTCGGCGGCGAAGTAGTCGCGGATGCGGTCGTTGGCGGTGGTCTCCTGCAGGCCCTTGAGGGCCTGCCAGGTGACGCTGCGGGTGAGCTGGAACATGGTTGACCTCTTGTTATCTGAAAAGCCTGTCCGCCCGACGGCTCAGGCGGTGGCGCTCACGGATACCGCCTGGCCGCCGCGCTTGATCGCTGCATAGCCCAGGCCAGTCACCAGCGAGCCGATGACGATGGCGGCGAGATACAGCAGCACCGGGCTGATGGCGTTGGGGATCAGCAGCACGAAGATGCCGCCATGCGGCGCCATCAGCTTGGCACCGACCAGCATCGAGATGGCACCGGTGATCGCCCCGCCGACCATGCACACCGGGATGACCCGCAGCGGGTCCTTGGCGGCGAAGGGGATGGCGCCCTCGCTGATGAAGCACAGCCCGAGCACGAAGGAGGCCTTGCCTGCCTCGCGCTCGGGCTCGGAGAACTTCGCCTTGGCGACGAAGCTGGCGATGCCCATGCCGATCGCCGGCACCATGCCCGCGGCCATCACGGCGGCCATCGGCGCATAGGTCTCCGAGGCCAGCAACCCCACGCCGAAGGTGTAGGCGGCCTTGTTGACCGGCCCGCCCATGTCGAAGCACATCATCGAGCCGAGCAGGATGCCCAGCAGCACGGCGTTGGCCGAGCCCATGTTCTCGAGGAAGGTGGTCAGCGCCGAGAGGATGGCCGCCACCGGCTCGCCGACCACGTAGATCATCACCAGACCGGTGAACAGGCTGGCGATCAGCGGGATGATCAGGATCGGCTTGAGGGACTCGATGCTCGAGGGCAGTTTGACGTGTTGGGCGACCGCCTTGGCAACGTAACCGGCCAGGAAACCGGCCAGGATACCGCCGATGAAGCCGGCGCCGATCTCCGAGGCCAGCATGCCGCCGATCATCCCCGGCGCGATGCCCGGGCGGTCGGCGATCGAATAGGCGATATAGCCGGCCAGCACCGGCACCATCAGCGCAAAGGCGGTGCCCCCGCCGATCTGCATCAGCGCCGCGGCCAGGGTTCCCTCCTCCTTGAAGGCCTCGATGCCGAACACGAAGGACAGCGCGATCAGCAGGCCCCCCGCCACCACCATCGGCAGCATGAAGGACACCCCGGTGAGCAGGTGCTTGTAGACGCCCTTCTCCTTGGCCCCCTTCTTCGCCTCGCCCTGACCCGACGACGCGGCGCCGCCCGCCTGTTCCACCTCGGCCTCTTTGAGTGCCGCCTCGATGGTTGGCTTCGGCTTCTTCAGCGCATTGCCGGTGGAGGTGCGGTAAACGCGCTTGCCAGCGAAGCGGGTCGGGTCGACCTCGATGTCACAGGCGAGGATCACCAGGTCGGCCGCGGCGATCTCCTCTTCGGTGAGCTGGTCCTGGGCGCCCACCGACCCCTGGGTCTCCACGCGGATCTCGTGGCCCAGCGACTTGCCCGCCTCGGCCAGCGCCTCGGCGGCCATGAAGGTATGGGCCACGCCGGTCGGACAGGCGGTCACCGCCACGATCTTTCGGGCGCCGTCGCGTCGGGCGCCGTCGGGGTTGCCGGCGGGCGCCGCCGGGGTGGCCTCTTGCGCCGATGGCTGGAAGTCGCTGGCCTCGCGGCTGGCGCGCTCGAGGAAGGCACGCGGGTCGGGCAGCGCCTGGTCGATGGAGGCGCGGAACAGGCGCTTGCCGGCGAAACGCTCCGGCACCGGCACGTGATCGGCGGCGACCACCACCAGATCGGCGGCGGCGATGGCCTCGGCACTGACCGGGGTGTGCGGCTCGAGCTCGCCGTGCATCTCGACATGGGTCTGCCAGCCGAGGCGCTCGGCGGCCTGTTCGAGGCGGCGGGCGGCGAGGAAGGTGGTGGCCATGCCGCTGGGGCAGGCGGTGATGATGATGGTGTTCATGCGAGAGCTCCCCCCGCATCGACGTCGTTGAGACGACGAACGCGAGTCTGTTGTTGGAGTTGCGGGAAGTCCGGGGCGTGGGGGTCACCCACGCCGACATGGCGGACGGATTCGGCGGACAGCGCCGTGGCCAGGCGCAGCGCCTGCTCGGGGGGATGCCCCGAGAGCACGCCGTGCAGCATGGCGGCGACCAGGGTGTCGCCGGCACCCACGGTGCTGGCGACATCCAGACGCGGCGGCAGCGCCTGCCAGGCGCCGCGCCGGCTGACCCAGAGCACGCCCTCGGGGCCGGCGGAGATCAGCGCCTCCTCGACCCCGTGAGCATAGAGCCTGAGCGCTGCCTTGAGCCGGGCGTTGGCGCTGGTCAGCGAGGTGTCTGCCCAGGCGGCCAGTTCCTGCTCGTTGGGCTTGACCGCCGAGGGGCGTGCCTCGATGGCCGCTCCCAGGGCCTCGCCACTGGTGTCGACCCATACCGGCAGGTCGGCCGCGCGCAGGCGGGCGACCAGGTCGGCGAGGTCCTCGGGAGACACTCCCGGCGGCAGGCTGCCGGCGATCACCACCGCCTCGGGACGCCGCCGGGGGTCGGCGGCGCGGGCGTCGAGCCCGTCGAGCAGGCGCTGCCAGGCATCAGCACCGATGGTGGCGCCCGGTCCGTTGATATCGGTGACCCGTCCGTCGGCCTCGGCGATCTTGGCGTTGATCCGCGTCTCGCCGGGCACCCGGATGAAGGCGTCCTCCACCGCCAGGGCCTCGAAGGCGCGCAGGAAGGGGCCGTCGTTGTCGGCGCCGAGGAAGCCCGAGACGCTGACTTCGTGGCCGAGGGCGACCAGCACCCGGGCCACGTTGACGCCCTTGCCGGCGGCGGCGAGGTGCGTCTCGCGGGTGCGATTGACCTCGCCCGGCAACAGGCTGTCGAGGCTCACCGAGAGGTCCAGGGCGGGATTGAGGGTGAGGGTCAGGATGCGGGCCATCAGCGCACCTCCAGGGCGTCGCGAACCGCCTCGCTGGTGGCCTGGGCCAGGGCCAGCTCGGCCTGGCGGCGGGCCTCCTCGAGGTCGAACTCGCGCAGCCGCGCCTTGACCATCGGCACCTGGCGGGCGCTGACCGACAGCTCGTCGACGCCGAGTCCCACCAGCACCGGCACGGCGACGGCGTCACTGGCGAGCTCCCCGCAGACCCCGACCCACTTGCCCTGGGCATGGGCGGCGGCAACGGTCATCTCGATCAGCTTGAGCACCGCCGGGTGCAAGCCATCGGACTGGGCGGAAAGCTCCGGGTGGCCGCGGTCGATGGCCAGGGTGTACTGGGTCAGGTCGTTGGTCCCCACCGAGAAGAAGTCCACCTCGGCGGCCAGGGTCGGCGCCAGCAGGGCGCAGGAGGGCACCTCGATCATCACCCCGAGCTGGACGTCGGTGGTCCGCTCGGCCTCGGGAATCTCCTCGAGCAGGCGGTCGAGGATCGCCTTGGCGGCGCGAAACTCGCTGACGTCCTTGACCATCGGCAGCATGATGCGCAGCGGCTTGTCGTTGCTTGGAACGCCGGCCGCCGGAGCGCCGGCCGCAGGACCGCCTGCCGCCGCCATCAGCATGGCGCGGAACTGGGTCTCCAGGACCTGCGGGCGGGTGAGAGCCAGGCGTATGCCGCGCAGGCCGAGGAAGGGGTTGTCCTCCTTCGGCACCGGCCAGTAGGGCAGCGGCTTGTCGCCGCCGACGTCCAGGGTGCGCGCCACCAGCGGGCGGCCGTCCAGGGCCTCCAGAGCCTCGCGGTACTCGGCGATCTGGGTGTCGAGGTCCGGCTCCTGGGCATGGGCCATGAACAGGAACTCGGTGCGCAGCAGGCCGACGCCCTCGGCGCCACGCTCCACGGCATCGGCGGCATGGGCGGTGTTGCCCAGGTTGGCGGCCACCTCGACGCGGTGGCCGTCACGGGTGCGGGCCTCCTGGAAGCGCGCCTCCCAAGCCTCGGCCTCGCGGCGGCGGTGCTCGGCCAGGCGCTGCTCGGCGGCCTCGCGACGATCGGCGGAGGGGGCCGGGACGATCCGACCGCGCTCGCCATCGAGAATCAGCTCGCTGCCGTCCTCCAGGGTCAGCACCCGCTTGCCGGCCCCCACCACCGCGGGAATGCCCAGTGCCCGGGCCAGAATCGCGCTGTGGGAGGTGGCGCCGCCGCGGGCGGTGAGCAGGCCGCGCACCCGGGAGGTATCGAGGCGGGCCACATCGGAGGGGCCGACATCGTCGGTGACCAGGATGTAGGGGTGGTCCGGCGGGTCGGGGAGCTCGACATGGCAGAGGACACCCAGCACCCGCCGGCCGACGTCGCGCAGGTCGGCGGCGCGCTCGGCGAGCAGCCGGTCGGCGAGCATCTCCTGGGCGTGGGCGGCGGTCTCGATGGCGTCCCACCAGGCGGCCTCGGCGGATCGACCTTCCTGGATCTGCTCCCGGGCGGCCTCGAAAAGCTCGGGGTCGCCCAGCATCTCCTCGTGCATGGAGAGAATCTGGGCGACTTCACCGCCACGGGCCTCGCGCACCAGGGCCTCGAGCTGCTCGCTGCCCTCGCGGATCGCCTGCTCGAGGCGGCGCACCTCGGCGGCGGGATCCTCGGCCCGCTGGGGATAGTCGAAGTGCGGCGTGCGCAGCACGAAGACCGGCGCGATGGCCAGCCCCGGGGAGGCGGCCACGGCCGGGTGGGGCTGGTCGGCCGGCAGCGGCTCCGCTGCCGGCTCGTCGACCACCGCCGCCGTCTGCTCGCGGCTCTCGTCGAAGGGCAGCACCTGCTCACCGAGCCCTTCGGCCACGGCGTTGCAGACCGCCTCCAGGGCGGCCTCGGCCCCCTCCCCCTCGGCCGAGAAGATGAGCTGCTGCCCGCGGCGCGCGCCCAGGTTGATCACCTTGGTCAGGCTGCTGGCCGAGACCGCATCGAAGCCGCCGTCGGCCAGGCGCACGCGGATCGCCAGGCCCTGTGCACGCGCCACCTGTACCAGCTGCTTGGCCGGCCGGGCGTGCAGGCCATGGGCATTGAGCACCCGGGCCGGGCGGGTGCGGGCCGCGGCGGATTCGCCGGCGAGTCGCGCCAGCAGCGTCTCGGCATCGAGGCCGTGCAGCTCGCGTGCGACACCGGCGTCCAGCAGGGCGAGGATGCGCTCCAGCAGGCCGCGGTGAGCATCGCCCTGGGCGGCCAGGCAGAAGACACCAGTCACCGGCTCGCCCGCCTCCTCCAGGACCGCGTCGGAGGTCGCCAGCGACAGCGCCGGCACCTCGACACCACGATCGCTGCTGACCAGCCAGAGCCCCTGGCCGAGCCCCTGGGGGGCGCGTTCGGCGACGCTGGCCACGAAGTCGCTGCCCACGCAACCGGCCTGGCGCAGGCGCGCCGCCCCGGCCAGCGCCAGCTCCTGGCGGTCACGGGCGGGAAAGCCCAGACAGAGGGTCTCGGCATCCAGTCGCGCCTCCACCACCGCCTTCGAGAGCAGCCCGGCGATCTCGCTGCGGGAGCCGGCGGCAGCCAGGCGCTCGGCGACGCCCTCGCGGTCCAGCACATGGGTCAGCTGGCGCAGGATATCCAGGTGCTCATCGCTCTGGGCGGCGATGGTCACCAGCACATGCACGCGGTTGCCGTCGTGCCACTCGATGCCGTCCGGGAACTGCAGCACGCGTACACCGGTTCGGCGCACGTGCTGGCGGCTCTCGGGGGTGCCGTGGGGAATGGCGATGGCATTGCCCAGGAAGGTCGAGGACTGCGCCTCGCGGTCGAGCAGGCCATCGCGGTAACCGCGCTCGACCATGCCCGCCTCGTGCAGGGCCTCGGCGGCATGATCCAGCGCCATGCGCCAATCTTCGGCCCGACAATCGAGCAGGATATCGTCCTGGCGTAGGGTCAACATGGGTTTCTCCTGTTCGCTCGGTGACGGGCGGTGGTCGCCTCTCGCTCAGCCGTCTCGGAGATCGATGCGCTTGCTGGCTGAATCGTGTCACCTGTGATGTCATTCATGCTGAATCGATTCATACTGGTTGGCAAGGCCGACACACTACGACTTTGGCAGGGGGTGGCGGCCACGGTCAGTGGCGTAGAATCGCCCCACCCGTTACCGAGGACACTCATGACACTCGCTGAAATCGCTCGCCAGGCCGGGGTCTCCCGCACCACGGCCAGCTATGTCATCAACGGAAAGGCCCGGGGGCGGCGCATCAGCCAGGCGACCATCGACCGAGTGATGGCCGTGGTGGCGCAGCACGGCTATCGGGTCGACGCCCAGGCCGCCGCGCTGCGTCGGGGGGCGAGCCGCCTCCTGGGGCTGATCATCCCCGACCTGGAGAACGTCAGCTATGCACGCCTGGCCAAGCGGCTCGAGCGCGGTGCCCGAGAGGCGGGCTATCGGCTGCTGATCGTCGGCTCCGACGACGACCCGGAGAGCGAGCGCGAGCTGGCCCTGGCGCTGCGCGCCCAGCGCTGCGAGGTGCTGATCACTGCCAGCTGCCTGCCCATGGAGGACCCCTTCTATGCCGAACTGATGGCGGCCGGCCTGCCAGTGGTGGCCGTGGACCGTGGCCTCGACCCGCGCCACTTCGCCAGCGTGGTCAGCAACGACCGCGAGGCCGCCGAGTGGCTGACCCGCTCGGTGCTCGATGACGGGGTGTCGAGTATCGCCTGGCTGGATGCGGTCCCGGCCCTGTCGATCAGCCGCGAGCGCCGCGCCGGCTTCCAGCAGGCACTGGCCGACCATCCTCCGCTGGAGGTGATCACCTGCGGCGCTCAGCGCTACGACCGCGTCGAGGGGGCCCGGCTGATGCGCGAGCTGCTCGATGGCCACGGCATGCCCGACGCCCTGGTCACCGCCTCCTACACCCTGCTCGACGGGGTCTTCGACGTGCTGCTAGAGGGTGGCGGCCTGCCGCCAGCACTGCGCCTGGCCACCTTCGGCGACAGCCGCCTGCTGGACTTCCTGCCCCTGCCGGTCAACGCCGCCGTCCAGGACCATGACCGCATCGCCACCCTGACCCTGGCCTGTGCCCTCGCCGCCTCGCGGGGCGACTACCGGCCCGGCCTGCAGGTGGTCGCGCGCCACCTGCGCTGGCGCCTTCCCGGGCGGGCCGCCAGCCGGGCCTGAGGGGCTCACTCACCCGGCGTCCAGGCCTCCAGCGACGTCAGGGTCACGGCCAGGCAGCGATGCAGGGCACCCAGCGCGACCGCCACCTCGTCCAGCCGCCCCTCTCTGCCCAGGCGTTCCAGCCGAGTGGCCAGCCCGGCCACCTTCACCGCGCCCAGGCTCGAGGACTCCCCCTTGAGCTGGTGGGCGAGGTACTCGACCCGGCGAGGCGCCGCCTCCGCCACGGCCTGCTCCAGGCCCGCCAGGTGCTCAGCCGCCTGTTGCCGGAAGAGGGTGATCAGGGCGGCCAGTCCCTGCTCGCCCAGGCTCTCGCCCAGTGCCGAGAGGGTGGCGGCTTCCAGCGGCTGGCCGGCCGGATTCTTCCCCGCCGTGACGACAGGACGCCCGACACCGGACGTCCTCCCCCCCTGGCGCAGGTGTCGCTGCAGCGTGGCCATCAGGGCATCCTGGAACAGGGGCTTGGTGAGGTAGCCATTCATGCCGGCCGCCAGGCAGCGGGCCCGGTCCCCGCCCGGCCCCCCGGCGGTCATGGCCACCACCGGCACCTCGGACGACCAGCCGCCGCGGGCACGCAGCCGGCGCGTCGCCTCCAGCCCGTCCATGCCGGGCAGCTGCACGTCCATGAAGATCAGGTCGAAGCGTTCCCGGGCCGCCTGGCGGAGCGCCGCGTCCGCCGAGTCGGCCACGCTGACCCGGCAGCCCAGCCGTTCGAGCATGGCACGGGCGACCTGCTGGTTGACCGGATTGTCCTCGACCACCAGCAACCCGGCATCGGCCACACGCTGCTCGGGGACCGCCGCCACCGCGTTCTCCGCCGCCTCGCCGCTGTCCGCCTCGCTCAGCGGCAACACGAACCAGAAGCGGCTGCCGTGGCCCACCTCGCTCTTCAGCCCGATACGCCCTCCCTGAGCCTCCACCAGCCGCTTGCTGATGGCCAGCCCCAGGCCGGTGCCGCCGAAGCGTCGGGCGGTGGAGGGGTCGCCCTGCTGGAAGGGCTCGAACAGCTGGTCCTGGCGGCCGGAGGCGATCCCGCCCCCCGTGTCGATGACCTCGAACAGCACCTGCCCCTCGCCCTCGTCCTGCACCCGCAAGCGAACCTCGCCCTGCTCGGTGAACTTGATGGCGTTGGAGAGCAGGTTGAGCAGCACCTGGCGCAGTCGGCCGGCATCCCCCACGAGATACGGCGGCAGCCCGGGATCCAGCTCGCACGCCAGGCGAATGCCCCGGGCCTCGGCGCGGGGCGCGAACAGCGAGATGGCCCCATCGACCAGCTCGCCGAGGGCGAAGGGGCGCGCCTCGAGCTCCAGGCGCTGGGCCTCGATCTTGGAGAAGTCCAGGATGTCGTTGATCAACTCGAGCAACAACCGGGCGCTGTCATGGATGGTGTCGGCATAGTGACGCGCCCGGTCGGGAAGCGGTTGGTCCTGCAGCAGGTCGCTCATGCCGATGACGCCGTTGAGCGGGGTACGGATCTCGTGACTGACGGTGGCCAGGAACTCCGACTTGGCACGGTTGGCCAACTCGGCCTGTCGGGCGGTGACCTCCAGCTCACGGCTCAGCGTCTCCAGGTCCCGCCGGGCGGCGGCATTGTCGCGGGCCTCACGAAACAGGAAGGCGACCACCAGCGAACCCGCCAGGCTCATGGCCAGGATCAGCAGCAGCAGCACGCCATAGAGGGTCTGCAGCCGCTCGCGTTCCCGAGTGGTGGTCTCGGCCAGGTGGCCGTTGATGGCGATGATTAACCGCTCGGTCACGCCGCCCAGGGCCTCGAGTCGCTGGATCAGGCTGGCCCGGGCGACGTCATCGAGGCGCTCGAGGTCACGAATCTGCTGGTCCAGGGCCTGCAGGTGTCGCTCGATCTCCAGCACCAGCTGCTCGGCCACGCGAATGTTGCCGAGCAGCTCGGTGATGTCGCCATCCTGCAGCAAGGTGAGACGGCTATAGAGCAGCTCGAAGCGCAGGCGCAGGGCCTGCAGCGACTCGCCAGAGCGGTCGATGAGGAAGTTGCGCAGCTGCACCGTGTCCCGGTCGAGCTTGTAGGCGTGCCAGGCGGCATCCCCGCCCACGCTCTCGGCCAGGCTGTCCTGGCGCCAGGCCACCAGGCCGACCACCACCAGGGCGGCGGCGAAGAACACCAGGGCGGCGATGGCACCCAGCTTGAGACGCAGGGGATAGCGCAGCAATTCAGGCCTCCGCAGCCGGCCAGGCTCAGGGCACGATGATCCGCTCGACTTGCCACACCGAGCGGAAGCGGATGGCCTCGGTGAGCAGTTCGGGGCGGTCGTCGAAGGGGTAGAGCACGAACAGCGGCCCGTACTCGCGGATAGTCAGCGGCTCGCCGTCGCGGGTCATGGCCAGGATCACGCCGTGGCGCCGGAAATCCGCCACCGGGACCTCCGCCTCGTAGTGGTTGAGCGCCCGGATGCGCACCTGCTCAACATCATCGGCACCGACCGCCTCGAGCAGGGCCAGGACCAGCGGGCCCTGGTAGCGTCCCCTGTCGCGATGCCAGGGCGTATGGGTCTCGATGACCCGCGCCGGCAGGGCCTCGAGCATGGCCCGGTCGAATTGCGCCTCGTCGCCCACATTGGCGTGCGCGATGTCACCACTGAGGGTCAGCAGCACTTTCCCGGTGGGCGCCGGTAGCGGCGCAGCCAGGGCGATGGAGAACGGCACCAGGGCCAAGAGCAGCAATACGAGCGGACGAAGGGCGATACCGGTCAGCATCGGCAGGCTTCCTGCGAACGGGAAAGGTGCTCCAAGCGTACGCGATTCGGCGTCGGAGGTCAGGAGAGCGTCCTGTAAAAACCTCAGGGGGCGCCGAGCGCCCCCTGAGGTTTCCAGTACTTACGGGGAGATCGCGTCAGCTCTTCAGCTCCTCCACCGGCTCGATGCGCACCAGGTCCTCGTAGGCGTGCCAGCTGGCGTGGCCCAGGACCGGCAGGATCAGTGCCAGGCCGATGTAGAAGGTCATCACCCCGACCAGCACGCAGCCGATGAGGATCATCGCCCACAACAGCATCGGACGGAAGTTCTTCGATACCGAACGGATGCTGGCCTCGATGCCCTCCATGAAGGTCAGATCCTGGTCCATCAGGGTCGGAATGGCCACCACGCTGATGGTGAAGGCGCCGAACGCCAGGACGGCGCCGATCGCGGTGCCTACCGCCAGCATCACCAGGCCATCGGTGGTAGTCAGCAGCGAGGCGTAGAGCGTTTCGGGGCTGGGGGCCTCGAGGCCGAAGAACAACGCGAACAGCAGAGTCGCCAGGCGAATCCAGGCGAGGAAGAAGATCATCATCATCACGCCCATCATCGCCAGCTGCCCCGCATGGCCCTTCCAGCCGCCGAAGGCATCGCCCAGGTTGGGGGGACGGCCTGCCTCCAGGGCACGGCTGATGCCGTAGGAACCCACCGCCACCAGGGGGCCGATGAACATGAAGCCGGCCACCAGCGGCAGCAGCCAGTGCCAGAGACCCAGCGTGAAAGCGCCGGCGGTGACGGCGACACTCAGCCCCACCCAGAACATGCCGTAGGCCAGGCTGACCGACATGGCCTGGCGAAAATCCTCGAACCCTGCTGCCAGCCAGGCTCGCGGCTTGTCCATGCCCACCGACCGGATGCTGATCCTGACATTGGGCGCAGCACCCTTGCCATGCTCTTTTGACGTCGCTGCATTCATGATCACACCCCTGTTTGCCGCCTGTTGAGTCCCGGTGCTGCCGGGCCGGTTCAAGGTCACATCCCGGCACGCGGCCGTCATGCGCCCTTCATCTCTTGACACCTGATCAATGTAGACGACGACAGCCAACCTCGCAGGGTGGGTTGGATCCCGGCACTCAACGCAGAATATCCTGGCGGTGCAGGGCGTCACGCCAGGGTCTTGCCCTAGGTCATCATCACCACGCTGACCAGCATGCCCATGCACGAACGCCTCCCCTCGAGGGGAGGCGTTCGTCGGGTACGACACAAGACGGTGGTCCCGCTCAGCGCACGATCATCACCGAGATCTTGGTGTGATGAACGACATGCTCGGCATTGGGCCCGAGCACGTAGTCGGCGAACTTGCGCTTGTTGTGGGAGGCCATGACGATCAGGTCCACCTCGAGCTTCTTCGCCGCCTTGATGATGGCCTCCCAGGGGGAGCCGTCGACGATCACGCTCTGGGCCGTGATGTCCTCGGGCACGTGTTCGCGGATGAACTCGTGCTGGGCCTCGGAGATCGCCTCATGGGCCTTCTTGGCGAAGTCCTTGGGAAAGTAGGAGCCGACCAGCGGCATGCGGTAGTCCGGCAGCACCGTCACCACATGCAGCGACGCGCCGAAGCTGCGGCATAGCGCCACCGCCGTCGGCAGCGCCTTGGTCCAGGAGGCCTCCTCGTTGAGGTCCACCGGCAACATGATCTTCTGGTACATGACGCTCTCTCCTTCAGGCTGACGCCGCGGCGGCAATGCGATCACGCCGCCGACGCTGCATCACTACGATCAGGCCGAACACCAGGAAGGCCGGGATCCACATCAGCTCCTTGGTCCAGCGGTCCACCGGGGCCAGCACCTCGATGATCTCCTGGTCGAAGTCGAAGCCCAGGTCCGCGGCCTGGCTGCCGTAGGCCACCATGTCGACCACGGCCCGACCGTCCTCGATGATCAGCTCGAGGCCCAGGCTCTCCAGGCGCTCCTGGCCGGTCTCGCCCTGCGGCACCGGCAGCTGCATGTAGGTGGTCAGCGGGTCGCCGAAGTCATCCTCGCCGCGAATCTGCAGGCGCAGGGCGCTCTCCTCGTCGACGCTGCCGAGCGCCTCGACAAACTGCGATGGCGGCACCGACTCGTAGGGGTCATGGATCATGTCCATCCAGAAGCCCGGCCGGAAGAGGGTGAAGGCCACCAGCAGCAGCACAATGGACTCGTACCAGCGGTTGCGGGCGATCATGAAGCCCTGGGTGGCCGCGGCAAAGATCAGCATGGCGATGGTCGAGACCACGAAGATCACTATCCCCTGCAGGAACGTCACATCGATCAGCAGCAGGTCGGTGTTGAAGATGAACAGGAACGGCAGCGCCGCGGTGCGCAGGCTGTAGTAGAAGGCCTGGAAGCCGGTGCGGATCGGGTCGCCGCCCGAGACGGCGGCCGCCGCGAAGGAGGCGAGCCCCACCGGCGGCGTGACGTCCGCCATGATCCCGAAGTAGAACACGAACAGGTGCACCGCGATCAGTGGCACCAGCAGGCCGTTCTGCTCGCCCAGCTGGACGATCACCGGGGCCAGCAGCGCCGAGACCACGATGTAGTTGGCCGTGGTGGGCAGGCCCATGCCGAGGATCAGGCTGAGCACCGCGGTGAAGATCAGGATCAGCATCAGGTTGCCCATGGAGAGGATCTCCACCACGTCGGCCAGTACCAGGCCGACACCGGTCTGGGAGACCGCGCCGACAATGATGCCGGCGGTGGCGGTGGCGATGCCGATGCCGATCATGTTGCGGGCACCGGTGACCAGGCCGTTCCACAGGTCCAGGGCACCCTCGCGCAGATCCGCCGCCATGTCACTGCGACCGCGGAAGATCGCCGTGATGGGACGCTGAGTGAGGATGATGAAGACCATGAACACCGTCGCCCAGAAGGCCGACAACCCCGGCGAGAGGCGCTCCACCATCAGACACCAGATCAGCACGATCACCGGCAGGATGAACTGCAGGCCGACCATCACCGTAGGCCGGGTCTGGGGCAACGTGTAGATGGGAGTGTCCGGGTCATCGAGCTCCAGCTCGGGATAGTGCGAGGCGACCTTGAGCAGTCCCACATAGATCGCCGCCAGCCCCACGGCCACCACCCAGGGAGTGGCATCACCCAGCACCGGCTTGAGCCAGCCCAGACCGTAGTAGACCGCGAGGGCCGTGATCATCATCAGCAGCAGGCCGCCAAGGAAGCCGATCACCTTGCGCACCAGGGGCTTGGGCGGATTGCTGCTCTCCAGCCCCTGCAGGCCGGCCTTGAGGGCCTCGAGGTGGACGATGTAGATCAGCGCGATATAGGAGATCAGCGCCGGCAGGAAGGCGTGCTTGATCACCTCCACGTAGGAGATGCCCACGTACTCGACCATCAGGAAGGCCGCAGCGCCCATGACCGGCGGCATGATCTGGCCGTTGACCGAGGAGGACACCTCCACCGCACCGGCCTTCTCGGCGGAGAAGCCGACCCGCTTCATCATCGGCACGGTGAAGGTACCGGTGGTCACCACGTTGGCGATGGAGGAGCCGGAGATCAGGCCGGTCATGCCCGAGGCCACCACGGCGGCCTTGGCCGGGCCGCCCTTGTAGTGGCCCAGCAGCGAGAAGGCGACCTTGATGAAGTAGTTGCCGGCCCCGGCCTTGTCGAGCAGGGCACCGAACAGCACGAACAGGAAGACGAAGCTGGTCGAGACCCCCAGGGCGATGCCGAAGACCCCCTGGGTGGTCAGCCACTGGTGGTTCACCAGGCCGAAGAGGCTGACCCCGCGGTGGGAGAGGATGCCCGGCATGTAGGGCCCGGCCAGCGAGTAGAAGATGAAGATCGAGGCGATGATCGCAAGCGGCGGGCCGAGCGCCCGTCGCGTGGCCTCGAGGAGCAGCAGGATGCCGGCCACGCCGATGATCACGTCCTGCAGGATCGGCGCGCCCGGGCGCTGGGCCAGCTGCTCGTAGAACATGAACATGTAGGCGCCGCAGAAGGCCGCCGCCGCCGCCAGCACCCAGTCCTGGACGGGGATACGGTCGCGGGGCGAGCGCTTGAGCGCCGGATAGGCCATGTAGGCCAGGAAGAGCGCGAAGGCCAGATGGATGGAACGGGACTCGGTGGCGTTGAAGACCCCGAAGCCGATCATGAACGGCAGCGGGGACGCGATCCACAGCTGGAAGAGCGACCAGACGGCGGCAATGCTGACCAGCAGCTTGCCCGGCGTCCCGGCCGGCTTGCGGGCCCCGGTATCGGTCGAGGCGACCATATCCTCCAGGTCGACCTCGTGCCCGGCGGTCCTCTTGTTGTCCTCAGTCATAAGCATGCCCTGCTCTGTAACGTGTGCCCTGGGAACCCCTGCTGGTGATGCCCTTGGGCATCCCAAACAGAATGCGCGGCCCCCTCGGGTGACCGCGCATTCTTCACCGAGGTGAAATCACCTCAGGTTGTCGGATCACTCGATCCAGCCCTGCTCGCGATAGTAGCGGGCGGCCCCCTCGTGCAGCGGCGCGGAGAGGCCGGAGGTGACCATCTCTTCCGGATCGAGGTTCTCGAAGGCCGGATGCAGGCGCTTGAAACGGTCGAAGTTGTCGAAGATCGCCTTGACGGTCTGGTAGACAATCTCCTCGTCGGCCTGAGCGGTGGTCACGAAGGTGGCCGCCACGCCGAAGGTCTCGACGTCCTCGTCGTTGCCCTTGTAGAGGCCGCCGGGAATGATCGCCTTGGAGTAGTAGGGATGCTCCTCGACGATGCCGTCGATGGCCTCGCCATTCAGCGGGATCAGGCGCGCATCCACGGTGGTGGTGGCCTCCTGGATGGAGCCGTTGGGATGGCCGACCACATAGACCATGGCATCGACGTTGTTGTCGGCCAGGGCCGCGGCCTGCTCGGCGGCATCCAGCTGGGAGGCCAGGGCGAAGGTATCCTCGGTCCAGCCCTTGGCTTCCATCACCACTTCCATGGTATTGCGCTGGCCGGAGCCCGGGTTACCGATGTTGACGCGCTTGCCTTCCAGGTCATCGAGAGTCTCGATGCCGGAATCGGCGCGGGCCAGCAGGGTCAGCGGCTCGCCGTGGACGCGGAAGACCGCGCGCAGGTCCTTGTAGGCGTCACCCTCGAAGTTGCCGGTACCATTGTAGGCTTGGTACTGCACGTCGGACTGGACCACGCCCATGTCCAGCTCGCCGGACTTGATGCCGTTGACGTTGGCCACCGAGCCGCCGGTGGAGGGCGCGTTGCACTTGATGTTGGCGTCTTCCAGACGGTTCACCAGGCGGCAGACCGACTGGCCGACCACATAGTAGACGCCGGTCTGGCCACCGGTACCGATGGTGATGAACTTCTCTTGATCCTGGGCCATGGCCGGCGACGCGAACATCGCGGCCCCCAGAATCGCGCCGGTGAAGGCAGCAGCAGAGAATGCATGGCGTTTCATGAACACACCTCTTTATTTTCAACAAACTTATTTTCAACAAACGTGTTGAGCAAACGGGTTCCGATATGGCAGCCCCGTGACGCGACTGCCGGCGGCCTTGCCGTCCCCTCCTACTTTAGCGAAAAAAGCGGACATTTGATGTGGCCTTTTTCCATGAGTTGGAGTCTAGACCCCCGCGCACGTTTAGAGAGCGTTAATTTTCGCCGCTTCTTCTCACGCAAGCCGCTTCATCGGACCCGGATGGCATGCCTCACGACGCCTTCATGATCAGTGCCTGCTTCGCGTCCTTCATCGCCGCGAATTCGGCCTCATAGAAGAACTCGCGCTCCCCCAGCGCGGGCTCCAGTTGGTTCAGCCAGGTGGCGGCCTCGTCGTACCTGGCGAAGAAGGGGCGCTGCACCCAGTCGCTGTCGCGGCCCTGGATGAAACGCAGCACGAAGACCTTCTCGCCGTGGATCTCGGTCACCCCCTGGATCTCCACCTTGCCCGGATCGGCGGACATCGACGGCCCACGGGCGGTGCGCGCCAGGCCCGATACCTGCTTCATCGCCTCGCGGTAGATCTCCCACGCCTTGACCAGCGGCACCTCGAAGTAGTGGCGGGCACCGGTGTCACGCTCCACGAACATATAGTAGGGGATCATCCCCAGGCGCACCTGGGTGGTCCACATCCTCGCCCACTGGTCGGCATCGTCGTTGATATGCTTCAAGAGCGGCGCCTGGGTGCGGATCTCCGCCCCGGTGGCGCGGATACGGCGGATCGCCTCGCGGCAGATGGGGGTGTCCATCTCCTTCCAGTGGTTGAAGTGCGCCATGAAGGCCACGTGCTTGCCGGCCGCCGTCAGCTCCCGGAAGAGCGCGAGGATATCCTCGGCATCGGGGTCGGTGACGAAGCGGTAGGGCCAGAAGGTCAGGCTCTTGGTACCGATGCGGATGTCCTGGACATGATCCATCTCCGGCGCCATCAGCCCCTCCAGGTACTGGCGCAGGTGCTTGGCCTTCATCACCATGGGGTCGCCGCCGGTCATCAGCAGATCACGCACCTCGGTGTGCTCGGCGAGATAGCGGTGCAGCGAGTCCGCCTCGCTGGAGGCGAACTTCAGCTCCTTGTCGCCGACGAATTGCGCCCAGCGGAAGCAGAAGGTGCAGTAGCTGTGGCACACCTGCCCCTGGCTGGGGAAGAACAGCACCGTCTCGCGGTACTTGTGCTGCATGCCCGGCAGCGGCTCGCCGTCGAGCAGCGGCAGGTTCAAGTCCATCTGCCCCGCCGGGTGGGGGTTGAGTTCGGAGCGGATGCGCTCGATCACCGGCTTCATCTCGGCGGCGGGGGCGTCGCGGCGCATCAGCGCGGCCACCTCCTCAAAGTGCTCGGGGAGCAGCATGCCGCGCTGGGGGAAGGTGAGCTGGAAGACCGGATCCTGGGGCACGTCATTCCAGTCGATCAGCTCGTCGATCACGTACTCGTTGACGCGAAACGGCAACACCTGACTGACCACCCGCATGTCGAAGCGCAGGTCCTCGGGCAGGTGCTGGATGGCCTCGATCTTGTCCAGCTGGCGGTGGGTATAGACCTTGAACTGGCGGGCCTCGAAGGCCTCGGCCCGGGGATCGCCAAGATCGATGTTCACGCGCTGGTTCATGCCACCTCCTGATGTCGTTGTGCGGCAGCGGGCGGCCATGGGGCCCTGCACGGCGGACGAGATCATCCGCTGCGCCGGCAGAACCGGGGCACCGCGAGTGGTTCGAGGGTGGCCATTGGTACAGGCTCGCTGACATCGCTGCAAGTTTCTGCGCCGATTTGCAACGAATGTCACGCTTTTGACGGACAACTGCAACGAATGTGCAATACCGAAGCCGGCGCGGGTGAACCGGTTCGGCTCCGCGCCCGGGGGTGGCTGATCAGCAGCGCGGCAAACACCGCCGGGGCGAAACACGGGGCAAACAACATCGGTGACTCCGGACGGGGGAGCGGGCAGGGGGTAGACTGCGAATTCCACGCCAGCGCCCCGGTGGATGCCGCGCGGTGCGCCCCATGGGTCGCAACAGGAGCCCGCATGCAGATACTCGCCGGCCAGATCGCCATCCCCCGCACCCGCTGCCGCGATGAGCAGCTCACCCACCTGCGCCGCGTTGCCGAGCGCATACGAGGCGCCTGTGCCCGGGGCACCCCCGACCTGGTCGTGCTGCCGGAGCTGGCGGCCCAGGAATACGGCGACGAGGCCTTTGCCTGCCTGGAGGCCCTGGACGACGACCTGAGCGGCCCGGTTGTCGGGGTGTTCGCCGAGCTGGCCCGGGAACTCGGCACCACCATCGCCTTCGGCGTGGCCCGGCGCGCCGCTGGCCGGCGCCATATCAGCCAGATACTGGTCGGTCCCGACGGCCGCCTGGCCGGCGTCTACGACAAGCTGCACTGCGCCCAGTTCGGGGCCTCCGGCGAGGCCGCCCACTTCTCGCCGGGCGAGCGGCTGCTGGTCACCGAGGTCGCCGGCTGGCGGGTCGGGGTGATGATCTGCTACGACCTGCGCTTCCCCGAACTGGCCAGGCGCCTGACCGACGAGGGCGCCGAGCTGATCCTGCACCCGGTGGCCTTCACCCGGGACTTCAGCTTCGCCAGCTGGCACGCTTTCGTCACCACGCGCGCCATGGAGAATCAGCTCTACTGGCTGAGCCTCAACCGTGCAGGAGAGTCCTGGGGCCAGTCGCTGTTCTGCCCGCCGCTGGTGGACGACGACCACCCTTCTCTCGCTTTTGGCAGCGACGAGCAGTGGCGCTGGCTGAGTCTGGATAAGCAGGCGGTAAAGGCGGCGCGAGCGCGTCTGCCGCTGTCCCGGGACCGCCGCAAAGACCTTGAAGTCCTGCCGCTCTGGCGACCAGACTGAACCGCATCAGCCGTCAGGAGGAGAGCGTGATGGGCACCATCGAATGCGTCCAGGGCGATATCGCCCGCCAGGCCGACATCGACGCCGTGGTCAATGCCGCCAACGCACAGCTGCGCAGCGGCGGTGGCGTGGCCGGTGCCCTGCATCGCGCCGCGGGCCCCGGGCTCGCCGAAGAGTGCCGCCCGCTGGCGCCGATCCGGCCCGGCCAGGCGGTGATTACCGGTGCCCACGGGCTACCCAACCGCCACGTCATCCACTGCCTGGGGCCGGTCTACGGCGTCGACGAGCCCGCCGACGAGCTGCTGGCCGCCTGCTACCGCAACGCCCTCGAACTGGCGCAGCACGAAGGCATCCGCTCCATCGCCTTTCCGGCCCTCTCCGCCGGAGCCTTCGGCTACCCACCGGCCGAGGCCGCCCGCGTGGCGCTCGCCACGGTGCTGCAGACGCTGCCCGAGTGCCCGGGCATCGAGCGGGTGCGCTTCGTGCTCTTCGATGCCGACAGCACCGCGCTCTACCAGCGCACCCTGGCGACCCTGGAGAGCGCAGTCAGGGGTCATCTACCCTAGGTTGTAGCCCAGCATCCGCGGCAACCAGAGGGCAATCTCGGGGAACACCGCCACCAGAACGAGCGCGCCCGCCATGGCCGCCACGAACAGCAGTGCCCAGCCCAGGGTCTGCTCCAGGCGGACCTTCGCGACCTCCGTCGTCACCATCAGGTTCACCGCCACCGGCGGCGTGAACTGGCCGATGGCGATGTTCATCGCCAGCAGGATGCCGAACCACACCGGATTCCAGCCGAAGTGCTGCATCACCGGAATCAGGATCGGCATCATGATCAGGTAGATGGAGATGGCATCCAGCAGCATCCCGGCCACCAGCACCGCCAGCATGACCAGGACCAGCAGCAGGGGGCCGCTGTCGGAGAGCCCGACGATCCACTCCGCCAGGTGCCGGAAGGTGCCGAGCATGGTGCCGGCCCAGGCGAAGATGCCGGCCAGGGCGATGATCAGCATCACCACCCCCGAGATCACCGCCGCCTCACCGAGCAGCCCCCATAGGTCCCGCCAGCTCATTTCCCGGGTCAGGAAGAGGCCCACCAGGGCGCCATAGGCGACCGCCACCACGGCCGCCTCGGTGGGGGTGAAGAGCCCGCTGCGCAGCCCGCCGAGGATCAGCACCGGGGCGAACAGCGCCGGCAGCGCCTGCTTGAAGCTCTCGCCCACCCGGGGATGCTCCGCCCCCTCCACGGGCGTGCCCCCTTCCCGGCCACTCCCTTCCCAACCATAGCGACGGGAGACCAGCAGCGCCGGCCCCAGCAGCGCCAACCCGGCGAGGATGCCGGGGAAGAGCCCCGCAGCGAACAGCGCCCGCAGGTCGACCCCCGGCACCACGATGGAGTAGAGGATCAGCGCCACCGAGGGCGGGATCAGGATCGCCGTGGAGGCCGAGGCGGCGATCAGGGTCGCCGAGAAGGGCCGGGGGTAGCCGGCCCGGGTCATGCTCGGCAGCATCACCATGGCCACCGCCGCGGCATCCGCGGGGCCCGAGCCGCTCATCCCGCCCATGATCATGCAGACCAGTACCGCCACCAGGGCGAGGCCGCCATGGCGCGGCCCGATCAGCGCCTGGGCGAAGCGCACCAGCCGCGCCGCCACCCCGGCCCGCTCGAAGATCAGGCCGGTGAGGATGAACAGCGGGATGGCGATCAGCGGGTACTTGGCGATGCTGTTGTAGGTGTTGGTGCCGAGTGTGGCCAGCATGGCCGGCGACAGCCCGGCCAGTATCCCCACGGCGCCGGCCAGACCCAGCGAGAAGGCCACCGGCACCCCGGCGATCAGCAAGCCGGCGAAGGCCAGCAGCATCCACAGATCAGGACTCATCCTCGAGCCTCCCGCGCAGGCGATCGCGGGTCTGCTGCACCTGGCGCAGCAGCATCAGCCCCGAGAGCAGCGGCAGCCAGGCGAGGTACCACCACTGCGGCAGCCCCAGCCCCGGGGAGAGCGAACCCCACTGGAACTCCTGCCAGGTCAGCTTGCCCCCGAACCAGGTGATCAGCCCCAGCACGATGAGCCCGCAGCCTCCCTGGAAGAGGATCAGCGCCTGGCGCGCGGCCCGGGGCAGGGCGCGCTCCAGCAGGCCGATACGGATATGACCGTTGCGGCGCAGCGCCACCGAGGCACCGGCGAAGGTCAGCACCACCAGCAGGAACACCGAGAACTCCTCGGTGAAGGCGAAGGAGGCATCGGTGATATAGCGCACCAGCACGTTGGCCAGGCTGATCAGGCTGATGACCAGGATCGCCAGGGTCGCCAGCAGGCGCTCGAGTCTTGCATCGGGACGTTTCATGGGCGTCGCGGTGTCATGGGGTGGGAAACGCCATCGGCCCCGCGGAGGGGCCGATGGCACGGGCGCTGCGGGAGGTCACTCGCCCTGCATGTCGGCGCGGGCCGCCTCGACGATCTCGCTGCCGATGCGCGGCAGCCACTCATCGTGGACGTTCTCGGTGGCCTCGACGAAGGCCTGGTGCTGCGCCTCGTCGAGCTCGGTGACCGTGACGCCGCGTGCCTTGATCGCCGCCAGGCGCTCGGGTTCCTGCTCGCGGGTCATGGCGATCTCCCAGGCGCCGGCTTCCTCGGCGGCCTCCCGCAGCAGGGTGTGCTCCTCTTCGGAGAGGGAGTCCCAGACCTGCTGGTTCACCGCGAAGACCAGGGGGTCGTTCATGTAGTTCCACAGGGTCAGGTGCTCCTGGCCTACCTGGTCGATGCGCGCCACGTCGAACACCGAGAGCGGGTTCTCCTGGCCATCCACCGCCCCGGTGGTCAGCGCCGGCTTGGCATCGGCCCAGCTCATCTGGGTGGGGTTGGCGCCCAGCGCCGAGAAGGTGTCCTGGAACAGCGGCGAGCCCACCACGCGAACCTTCAGGCCGTCGAGGTCGCCCGGCTCGTCGATGGGCCCACGCGAGTTGGAGAGCTGGCGAAAGCCGTTCTCGCCCCAGGCCAGGGGCACCACGCCACGGGACTCGATGGCGGAAAAGACCATCTCGCCGGCGGCGCCGCCGGTCACCGCATCCACGGCATCCAGGTCGGCCATGAAGAAGGGCAGCGAGAAGAGGTTGAGCTCCGGCACCTGGGGCGACCAGTTGATGGTCGAGCCCACGGCGGCGTCGATCAGCCCCGAGCGCATGGCGGAGAACTCCCGGGTCTGGTCGCCGTTGACGAGCTGGGAATTGGGGTAGACCCGCAGGGTCAGCTCGCCGTCGGAGCGCTCGGCGACCAGCTCGGCCCACTTCTCGGCGGCCTGGCCCCAGGGGAAGGCATCGGAGAGCACGGTGGAGACGGAGAGCTCGCGGGCCTGAGCGGCAGAGACGGACAGCGAGAGGGAGACGGCGGCGACGCCGGCCAGGGCGGCCAGCCGGGTCAGGTGACGAGACGAGTTCATGGCGTGTCCTTGCTGTGTCGGGCTCGGGGCAGGCCCGCGACGGGACTGCCCGGCATCGTTATAGGTAGGCGTCATCGACGCCGCGAACCTCAAGATGCCCTGTCATCCCGTGTGCATGCAAGGCAGGACGCCGCCCTGCCCTGTCCCCGGGTTCAACGCACTTGCTGTTCTGGGACCTTTCGCGTCGTCCCGCGGTGGGATTCATTTCGCGGCGGCCCCCGCACAGAGCCCGCCGTCGCCCGGCCAGCTGACACAATCGCCCGCCGCCACGCCCATCGCCTCGAAGGCGCCGGCATTGACCTCCAGGGCCGCCCGATAGGGTACCGCGGGGCGCGTCACCGGGCACTCCCCCGGCCGGGCGGCCGTGCACGGCGCCATGCGGTGGATCTCGGCGATGCGGCCCGCCTCGTCGATGAAGGCGATATCCAGCGGAATGCGCGTGCGATACATCCAGAAGCCGTTGCGCGAGGACTGGGGGCGGTCGTAGAGGAACAGCATGCCGGCCTGCTCCGCCAGCTGGTCGCGTTCCATCAGGCCACGGCTGCGCTGGTGGATGGTGCGCGCCACCTCCACCGCGAGGCGCCGGGGGCCCTGCTCGCCGTGGATCACCAGGGGGACGGTCTCGAGGGCCTGTGTCCCCGAATCGGGCCCGGCGGCGGGCAGGACACGCGGCAGCAGGGAGGCGGCGGGCAGCAGGGCCAGGCCCAGCAGCAGCTGGCGGCGGGTGGCGTTCATGGCAGTTTCCTCAGCGGTCGGGATGGGTGACAGGGGCGTCGGGCATCAGGTGGATGCCGTCGGCCAGCAGCGAGACCCCCACCGCCTCGCCGCGGGCCAGGCCATTGCGCCGCGCCGCATGGGTGGGGAGCTCGAAGCGCAGGGTATCGTCGCAGTGATCGAAGGCCAGCGCCACGGAGGTGATGCCGCCCAACACCGCCATCTCTACCACCTGGCCCTGGACCGGATTCTCGCGTTCGCCCCGCGAGGGGCGGCCGCGACGATGAAGGACCACGTCCGAGGGCGGCAGGTACCAGCTGACTCGCTGCCCGGGCCTCAGTCCCGCCAGGCCCTCCGCCACTTCCAGGCGCCAGGGGCCCCATTGCAGGCGGCGCCCCTCGTCATCCGCGGCCACCCTGCCGGTGAAGACATTGTGGCGGTCGAGCAGCCGCGCCACCTCAGGGCTGGCCGGCCGGCGGAAGAGCTGCTCGGCCGGCGCCTGCTGCAGGCTGCGGCCGGCGTGCAGCACGCAGAGCCGGTCGGCCAGGGCGGCGGCCTCGTCGAGGTCATGGGTGACCAGCACGATGGGGATGTGGATCTCCTCGCGCAGCAGGGCGAGTTCGCGTTGCAGGCGGCGCCGGGTGACCTGGTCCACCGCCGAGAAGGGCTCGTCGAGCAGCAGCACCCGCGGGCTTCTGGCCAGGGCCCGGGCCAGGGCGACCCGCTGGCGCTGGCCGCCGGAGAGCTCGGACGGCAGCCGGCCGGCCAGGCCGTCGAGGCGCACCCGGGCCAGCCACTGCTCGGCGGCCCGACCGCGCTCGGCGGCGGGCAGATGGTCCAGGGCCACCATGACGTTGGCGCGCGCATCCAGGTGCGGGAAGAGCGCATAGTCCTGGAACACCAGCCCCACGCGACGCTGCTGGGGACGCAGCGAGCGCCCCGCCTCGGCATCGAACCAGGTCTCGCCGGCACAGTGGATCACGCCTCGCGCCGGCCGGTAGAGCCCGGCGATGGCCCGCAGCAGGGTGGTCTTGCCGCTCCCTGAAGGGCCCACCAGGGCCAGCAGCTCGCCGGGCTCGCAGTGGAAGTCGGCGTCCAGCGGGATCGGCCCCGCCTGCTGCAGCTGCACCGCCAGGCGAGCCTGGCTCGCGGGCAGTTCCGGCTCAGCCACGCCGCCACCTCCGGCGTCCTGCCAGGCCGTAGACCACCCCGATGGTCAGGAAAGAGACCAGCAACAGCATGGCCGACATGACGGCGGCTCCAGATTCGTCGAAGGCCTGCACCCGGTCGTAGATGGCGATGGCCAGGGTGCGGGTCTCGCCATCGATCGACCCACCAACCATCAGGATCACGCCGAACTCGCCTAGGGTATGAGCAAAGGTCAGCGCCAGGGCCGAAACCAGCCCCGGCCACACCAGCGGCAGCTCGATGCGCCACAGCGTGCGGCCGGGCGAGAGGCCGCTGCACCAGGCGGCCTCGCGCAGGTTGGGGGGAATCGACTCGAAGGCACGCTGGATCGGCTGCACGGCGAAGGGCAGGTTGGTCACCAGCGAGGCGAGCAGGATGCCACTGAAGGTGAAGTTGAGGGTCGTGCCAGTCAGCGAGGCCCAGACGGCACCGAAGGGGGCCTGCTGGCCGAAGCTCTGCATCAGGTAGAAGCCCAGCACCGTCGGCGGCATCACCAGCGGCAGCGCCACCAGCGCCTCGCACAGCGGCTTGCCGCGAAAACGCGAGAGCGCCAGGGTGCGCCCCAGCCAGAGGCCCAGAGGAATCAACAGCAGGCTGGTCAACGCCGCCAGGCGCAACGAGACCGAGAGCGCCGGCCAATCCATCAGGAGGCATCATCCCGCGGGGGTGGCTCGAAGCCACGGCGCTCGAGGATCGACCGTGCCTGCTCCCCCTGGAGCCAGGCATAGAAGGTCCGCGCCCCCTCCCCGGCCCCATCGATCAAGGCCATGCGCTGCACCAGCGGAGCGTGCCAGTCGGCGGGAATCAGGACATGTTCGGCCTGCTCGGCCACCGTCGGGGCCAGCGCCAGGGAGTAGGCCACCAGGCCGCCGCGGGCCTCGTCCGCCAGGGCGAAGCGCGCGGCCTGGGAGACGTTCTCGCCGAGGATGCGCAGCGGGGCCGACGCTTCCCAGAGCCCGGCATGGTCGAGGGCCTGGCGGGCCGCCACGCCGTAAGGGGCATGCTCGGGATTGGCCAGGGCAATGCGCGGCCGGTCCTGCCCGGCCCGGTGGGCGTCGATGGCCACACGCACGCCGGCCAACGGCTCATCGCTCGAGGGCAGCGCGCCACGTCCCCTGGCCTGCAACCAGACCAATCGTCCCACGGCGTAGACCACGCCCTCCCCCTCGGTGAGGCCCGCCTCCTCGAGCACGCGCACGTTCGCCTCGTCCGCCGAAAGAAACAGCTCGAAGGGGGCATGCTGCAGGATCTGGCGACTCAGGTTGCCCGAGGCGCCGAAGTTTACCCTGACATCATTGCCGGTCTCGTCACGGTAGGCCGCGACGAGCTCGGGGAACACGAACTGCAATGACGAGGCCGCCGCCACGGTGGGCGCCTCGGCCAGGGCCGCAGGAGAGGTCAGGACGAGCCAGGCGACCAGGGCCCAGCGTAGGAAAGAGAACATGCAGGATTCCCGAATGGCGATAGGGTCGCGCCATTGTCGACCAGGCCTGCCCCGATGAACAAGGCGAGCTCGTGGAACTCACCTCGGCCTTGATGCGGGTCAGACAGGGCCTCGCACTCGGTCAGGCCTGCTGGTGGGAACGCCCGAGAATCGCCATCAGGTCGATGCGGGTCTCGCGGGGGCTCAGGTCGAGCAGCGCCTCGAGGCTCACCAGATGGTGCTGGATGCCCTCCCGGGCCGCCTGGGCATCGCCTTGCTCGAGCGCTGCCAGCAGCGCCGTGTGATCGCCCTCCAGGAAGCAGGAGGCCAGGTTCGGCCGCTTGTAGAGAGCGATGACGATGGAGGTGCGCAGGATCAGGTCGGTGAGCATGGCCCCCAGCACGCGGTTGGGCGAGTGCTCGGCCAGCAGGTGGTGGATGGCCAGAGAGTGCTCGATGCGGGCCGGCTCGTCGCCCCGCCCGTGGGCCTCGATCTCGTCCCGAGCCTGTGCCGCGAGCCGGTCCCGCGAGGCCGCATCGAGGCGGCCCGCCAGCAACGCGGCCACCTCCCCCTCCACCAGGCGGCGGGCCGCGAAGGTCTCGCGGGTCTCCTCGATGCTCGGCGCGCGGACCCGTGCCACCTGGTTGGGACGCTGGTCCACCACGCGCTCGGAGGCCAGCCGGGTCAGGGCCTTGCGCACCACCGAGCGACTCACTCCGAAGACCTCGCCGAGGGTCACCTCCGGCAACCGGGTGCCGGGCGGCAGGCGCTGCATCAGCACCGCTCGGCGCACCTTGTCGACGATATCCCGGTCGCCGATGCGACGGTCACCGTTGCGACTTCCGGCCCTGACCTCGGCCAGCACCTCCTGCTGCCACTCGTGCATACGCTGTCCCCCTGCCTGTTCGTGCCGCCAGCGTCTCATCCCGCGAGCGGAATGACCTCATCAAACAGGTTCATCGTATACAAGTCCTGTGTTTTAGACACGGCGAGGTGCCGGGGTCACGGCGAGGGTCACCCGCAGCGCCAGAGGGGTCTCATCACAGTTGCTGCCCTCGCCTCCCCGGTCCACCACCAGGAACTCCCCTTCCTGCTCCAGCACCGACTGGATGGCGTGCCAGGTGCCCGCCTGGTAGTTGACCCCCTGGCGGCCGTCGGTGACGAAGGCGCGCACCTCGGCGGGATCGATCCGATCCCCCGGTGGCGCGACGACCACCACAAACCTTTCTTCATGGAGTGGCATGAAGGCCTGGCTGCCCAGCGGGTGGCGCTCCAGGAAGTCAAGTTCCAGCGGCATCGCCACCGGCTGGCTGACGAAGATGCTGATCAGCGCCCTCGCCTCCTCCCCCAGCGTCTCGACCCTCGCCAGGTCGTGGTAGCGACGGGTCCTCCCGGCGTTGATGGGAAACCAGTCCGCCGTGCGCGTATCGATGACGTCGCCGAAGGGGGCGAAGGCCTCGGGCGTCAGCGGCTCGGCTTTCAGATGCAGCATGTCGACCTCCTAGCGGCCACCCAGGCGCAGCTTCGGGTGGCGGTTGACGTCCTTGTAGAGCAGGTAGCGGAACGGGCCCGGGCCGCCGGCGTAGCAGGCCTGGGGACAGAAGGCGCGCAGCCACATGAAGTCGCCGGCCTCGACCTCCACCCAGTTCTGGTTGAGGTGGTAGACCGCCTTGCCCTCGAGCACATAGAGGCCGTGTTCCATGACGTGGGTCTCGTCGAAGGGGATCACCGCACCGGGCTGGAAGGTGACGATGTTGACGTGCATGTCATGGCGCACGTCGGCCGGGTCGACGAAGCGCGTGGTCGCCCAGCGCCCCTCGGTGTCCGGCATCTCGTGGGGCGCGATATCGTTCTCGTTGACCACGAAGGCCTCGGGCACCTCGATGCCCTCGACCCGCTCGTAGGCCTTGCGCACCCAGTGGAAGCGCACCGGGGCCTCGGCCTCGTTCCTGACCTGCCAACGGCTTCCCGGCGGGAGGAAGGCATAGCCACCGGGGACCATGCGGTGGCGCTCGCCGGCCAGGGTCAGCACCATCTCGCCCTCCACCACGAAGAGCACGCCCTCAGCCTCGGGGTCGAGTTCGGGGCGCTCGCTGCCGCCCCCCGGGGCGACCTCCATGATGTACTGGGAGAAGGTCTCGGCGAAGCCGGAAAGCGGGCGCGCCAGCACCCAGAGGCGGGTGCCCTCCCAGAACGGCAGGTTGCTGGTGACGATATCGCCGAACACGCCCTTGGGGATGACCGCATAGGCCTCGGTGAACACCGCCCGGTCGGAGAGCAGCTGGGTCTGGGGCGGATGCCCGCCGGCAGGGGCATAGTAGGTACGTTGGTTCATGGGGCGTCCTGAAAAAACGTTGGGGCCGAAAGCCGTGCCATCGTAGACATCGCTCGAGGCTGTTCCGTCGACAGGCCTGTTCGGGGGCGCTGTGAACCCCTCCCTGGGCGCTACCGATGCCATCCCTGGCATAGGACCCCCTCCAGACCTGTCCCCGGCGCCTCTCGCTTCGGGCAGCGGCAGTTCAAAGACTCTCGCCAGGATGGCACTCACCCTAACGTGCGATGTAACTCAGCGCGCCGGCGCCGGATGATGCTCCACCCAGTGGCGGGCGATATCCACGCGTCGTGCCACCCACACCCGATCATGGGCCTCGATATGGTCGAGGAAGCACTGCAGGGCGCGGAAGCGCCCGGGGCGGCCCAGCAGGCGACAGTGCATGCCCACCGAGAGCATCTTCGGCGACTCCTCCCCTTCCGCATAGAGCACGTCGAAGGCGTCACGCAGGTAGGTGAAGAAGTGATCCGCGGTGTTGAAGCCCTGGGGCGCGGCGAAGCGCATGTCGTTGCTGTCCAGGGTGTAGGGAACGATCAAGTGGTCGTGCTCGATGCCCTGGCTGTCGCGCTCCCGGGTCCAGAATGGCAGGTCATCGCCGTAGTAGTCGCTGTCGTAGAGGAAGCCGCCCTCATCGAGCACCAGCCGGCGGGTGTTGGGGCTGTCGCGGCCGGTGTACCAGCCCAGCGGCTTCTCGCCATAGAGGCGCTGGAAGATCGCCATCGCCTTCTTCAGGTGCTCACGCTCGACGTCTTCCGGCACCTCCTGGTAATGGATCCAGCGGTAGCCGTGGCAGGCGACCTCGTGGCCCAGTTCCTTGAAGGCATGGGCCACCTCGGGGTGGCGCTCCAGGGCCATGGCCACGCCGAACACGGTGAGCGGCAAGCCGCGGCGCTCGAACTCGCGCAGGATGCGCCACACCCCGACCCGGGAACCGTACTCGTAGATCGACTCCATGCTCAGGTGACGATCAGGGAAGGCGGGGGCACCGATGATCTCGGAGAGGAACTGCTCGGAGCCCTCGTCGCCATGCAGCACGCAGCTCTCGCTGCCTTCCTCGTAGTTGAGCACGAACTGCACGGCAACCCTCGCCCCGCCCGGCCAGTGGGCGTGGGGGGGGGTGCGGCCATAGCCGATCAGATCACGGGGATAGTCGGATGAGGGAACGTGCGTCATGGTGGAACTTCCTGGTTGTTCTGGCACCCTCCGCCGTCGAGAAGGAGCCGGGCGGCGGCGGATATCGTGTATACAATGCAAAGATAGAGTGCACCCACCCCATCCGCAACCCTTCGCCGAAGCCCTCGCCGGCGCGGGGATAGCTCATCGGCGCGCTACCCATCGTGCCCCTTGCAAAATGTCTGACATTAACTACTATAAGATCAGATATTTTCTGGAGCCGATGATGCTCGACGACCTTGTCCTTCCCGCCGATGGCGGCGCCCCGGCCCTGGCGGCGGTGCTCGCCCGCGCCATCCTCTCGGGGCAGCTGCCGGCCGGGAGCGACTTCCCGCGGGAGAAGGATCTCTGCGACCGCTTCGCCGTGAGCCGCAATCGGGTGCGCAATGCCCTGGCCAGCCTGGCCGCCACCGGTCTGGTCGAGCGCACCGCGGGACGCGGCAGCCGGGTGCGAGAGATTACCGGCTGGCACCTGCTCGATCCCCTGATGAGCGACTGGCTGACCGGGCTGGCCCGTCCGGACCCGCGCCTGGTCCGCGAGATCTATGCCTTCCGCCTCTCCGCGGAGCCACAGGTGGCCGAGCTGGCCGCCCTGGCGGCCGACGGCCGTGACCTGGCGCGCCTGGAGGCCGCTTTCGCGGGCATGCGCGACACCGCCGGCACCGGCATGCACCAGCAGCACGCCGAGCATGACGTGGCCTTCCATGATGCCGTCTACCAGGCCAGCCATAACCTGGTGTGGCGCCAGATGGGCCACCTGCTGCGTCCCTCCATCATCGCGCTGATCCAGCACTCCCAGCATCAGGCCGCCTCCCTGGAGGACAGCCTGGAACGCCACCGGCGGGTGATGGAGGCGATCCGCCTGCGCCAGCCACAGGCCGCTCGCCGGGCGGCCCGGGCGGTGCTCGAGCGCACGGCGACGGACCTGGGATTGATACCCACCCCCACTTCCCACACCGAAGGACACCCCGCATGAAGATCACCCGACTCAAGACCTGGCAGGTGCCACCGCGCTGGCTGTTCCTCAAGATCGAGACCGACGCGGGCTGCTACGGCTGGGGCGAGCCGGTCATCGAGGGCCGTGCGGCCACCGTCGAGGCCGCCGTCCATGAGCTCGCCGACTACCTGGTCGGCCAGGACCCGCATCGCATCGAGCACCTGTGGAACACACTGTATCGCGCCGGATTCTATCGCGGCGGGCCGATCCTGATGAGCGCCATCGCCGGCATCGACCAGGCGCTGTGGGACCTCAAGGGCCGCGACCTGGGCGTGCCGGTGCACCAGCTGCTGGGCGGCGCGGTGCGCGACAGGATGCGCATGTACGCCTGGACCGGCGGCGACCGCCCCAGCGACGTGGGCGCCGGCGCCCGGGCCCTGGTCGAGCAGGGCTTCACCGCCTTCAAGATGAACGGCACCCCGGAGCTGGCGATCGTCGACTCCCACCGCAAGGTCGACGAGGCGGTGGCCCGGGTAGCGGAGGCCCGCGACGCCGTGGGGCCCGACGTGGGCATCGGCATCGACTTCCACGGACGGGTGCATCGCCCCATGGCCAAGGCGCTGCTGCGCGAGCTCGAGCCCTTCCACCCGATGTTCGTCGAGGAGCCGGTGGCCCCCGAGCACCTGCCCTGCCTCAAGCAGATCGCCGGCGGCCTGGGCTATCCGCTGGCCACCGGCGAGCGCCTGCACACCCGCTTCGAGTTCCGCGACCTGCTCGCCGACGGCATGATCGACATCATCCAGCCCGACCTCTCCCATTGTGGCGGCATCAGCGAGGGGCTGAAGATCGCCGCCCTGGCTTCGGCCCATGACGTGGCGCTGGCCCCGCACTGCCCGCTCGGCCCGCTGACCCTGGCCGCCTCCCTGCAGCTCGATGCGGTGTGCCACAACGCCTTCATCCAGGAGCAGAGCATGGGCATCCACTACAACCGCGACAACGACGTGCTCGACTACCTGGTCGACAAGTCCGCGCTGGCCATCGAGGAGGGCTTCTGCGCCATTCCCCAGGGGCCGGGACTCGGCGTGGAGATCGACGAGGCCTTCGTCGAGGAGCGCGCGCAGGTCGGCCACCGCTGGCGCAATCCGGTGTGGACGCATGAGGACGGTTCCATCGCCGAATGGTAGGGAACAAGGAGAACGACATGAGTTTCGATTTTCACGATCTGGCCTTCGGCGACCTGAAGGGCCAGAGCGTCTTTATCACCGGCGGCGGCTCGGGCATCGGCGCGGCGCTGACCGAGGGCTTCCTGGCCCAGGGCGCGAAGGTGGCCTTCGTCGGCCTGTCCGACGCCGGCGAGTTCTGCGACGCCATGGAGGCGAAGTACGCCAACCGGCCCCTGTTCATCGAGTGCGATATCCGCGACGTGGCGGCGCTCAAGGCCGCCATCGCCCGGGCCCGCAAGGCCCACGGCCCGATCGGCGTGCTGGTCAACAACGCCGCCCGGGACACCCGCCACTCGTTGGACGACTGGAGCGTCGAGGACTGGGACGACTCGCTGGCCACCAACCTGCGCCCGCAGTTCTTCACCGCCCAGGCGGTGGCGAAGGACATGCGCGAGCTGGGCGGCGGCGCCATCATCAACCTGTCGTCCAACAGCGTTCACCTGGGCCTTTCCGGCTACCCGACCTATGTCACCGCCAAGGCCGGCATCCTGGGCCTGACCCGGGCGCTGGCCCGAGAGCTCGGCGGTGATGCCATCCGCGTCAACTGCCTGATCCCCGGCTGGGTGATGACCGAGCGCCAGAAGGCGCTGTGGGTCAACGACACCGACCTGGCCGAGTGCCTGGATCAGCAGTGCCTCAAGGAGGCGATTCCGGTGGAGGACATGATCGGCCCCTGCCTGTTCCTGGCATCAAAGGCCTCAAGGATGATGACCAGCCAGGAACTGATCGTCGACGGAGGGCGGGCATGAGCCAGACACGCGAGATCGCCGAGCGCCTGGCCTGGGTCGGCGTGGACTGGGGCTCGAGCAACCTGCGCGCCTGGGCCCTGGACGCGCACGGCGAGGTACTGGCACGGGCCGGGTCCGAGCGCGGCATGCTGTCGCTGGCCCCGAGCGACTACGAGGCCACCCTGCTGTCGACGATCGGCGACTGGCTGCCCGCTGATGGCCGCGTACCGGTGCGCATCTGCGGCATGGCCGGCGCCCGCCAGGGCTGGCGGGAGGCCGCCTACCTGCCGGTGCCGACGCGCCTGGATGGCCTGGCCCGGGGCGCGGTCAGGCCCGCCGTCGAGGGTCCGCGCCTGGACGTCGCGCTGCTGCCGGGACTCTGCCAGCACCCCGATGACGCCGGCCGCCGGTTCGATGTAATGCGCGGCGAGGAGACCCAGCTCGCCGGCCTGGTCGCCCGGGAAGGCGAGGCCTCGGGGCCCGTCTGCCTGCCCGGCACCCATGCCAAGTGGGCCCGCCTCGAGGCCGGCGCGGTCACGCGCTTCGCCACCTTCCTCACCGGCGAGCTCTACCAGTGGCTCGCCGGCCAGTCGGTGCTCCGGCACTCCCTGAATCACGGGCAGGGCGAGGACGACCTGGCCGAGCCCGGCGACCACCAGGCCTTCGTGGCGGCAGTGCAGGAGGTGGCTGCCGCCCCCGAGAGCTTCGGCAACCGGCTGTTCGGCCTGCGCGCCCAGGACCTGCTGGACGGCGACCTGCCGAGTGGCCAGGCACGCGGCGCCCGACTGGCGGCCCGCCTCTCGGGCCTGGTGATCGGCCTGGAGCTGGCCGGCGCCCGGGCGGTGCTGACCGAGGGCGAGACCGTCACCCTGGTCGGTGCCGAGGCACTCTGCACCCGCTATGCCCTGGCCCTGGAAGCGCAGGGCATCGACTGCCGCCGCGTCGACGGCGAAACCGCGGTGCTGGCCGGCCTCGGGCTGGCCCACGCCAGCCTGAGCCACGCCCCCGGCGCCTGCCCCCCTTAGGAGATCACTCATGTCCCTTCCCCTGATCGGCATCCTGCGCGGCATCTCCCCTGATGATGCCGTCGAGGTCGGCGAGGCGCTGCTCGCCGCCGGCATCGAGCGCATCGAGGTGCCACTCAACTCCCCCGACCCGCTGGAGAGCATTCGCCGGCTCGCTAAGGCGCTGGGCGACCGGGCCCTGATCGGCGCCGGCACCGTGCTGACCCCGGGCCAGGTGCGCGACGTCTTCGCGGCCGGCGGACGCCTGGTGGTCTCCCCCAACTGCCGCCCGGCGGTGATCGAGGAGAGCCGCCACCTGGTCATGGAATCCTGGCCCGGCGTGGTGACCCCGTCCGAGGCCTTCGACGCCCTGGACGCCGGCGCCTCCGGGCTGAAGCTGTTCCCGGCGGTACAGGTCGGTATCGAGGGCATGAAGGCCCTGCGCGCCGTGCTGCCGCCGGGCACCCGGCTCTACGCGGTGGGGGGCATCGGCGCCGGCAACTTCGCCGCCTGGCGCGCCGCCGGTGTCGACGGCGCCGGCCTGGGCAGCGCGCTCTACACCCCCGGCCTCACCGCCGGCGAGGTGGGCGAACGGGCCAGGTCGCTGGTCGCCGCCTGGCGCGCGGCCGACGGTGAGCCATGATGAGCGGCGCCAGGGCCGGGGTGGCGGTCGCCTGCGGCTGCGAGCTCGGCGAGGGGCCGCAGTGGCACGCCGCCACGGGCCGACTCTACTGGTGCGATATCCTCGGCCGCCGGCTGCACTGGCTAGAGCCGGCCTCCGGCGCCACCGGGCATCATGACCTCGACCGGATGGTCTCGCTGGCCGCCCCGCTCGAGGACGGCGGCCTGCTGCTGGTGGGCGAGGATCGTCTTAGCCGATTCGACCCGGCGACCGGTGCCCTGGAGCGCTTCTGCGACTTCGAGGCCGACAACCCGATCACCCGCAGCAACGACGCCCGGGTCGACCGCCACGGCAGCCTCTGGCTCTCCAGCATGGGCAAGGGCGCCGAGCCCGGTGCCGGCAGCCTCTACCGCCTCCATCGCGGCGAGCTCACCCGACTGCGCACAGGCCTGACCATTCCCAACGCGATCTGCTTCTCCCCCGGGGGCGAGGCCGCCTGGTTCACCGATACCCCGAGCGGGGTAGTGATGCGCTGGGCGCTGGACCGCGAGGGCTGGCCCCTGGGCGAACCGGCCCCCTGGGCCGACGTCTCGGCGCGGCCGGGCAATCCCGACGGGGCGGTGGTCGATGCGGAGGGGCACCTGTGGCTCGCCCTGTGGGGCGCCAGCCGGGTGGTACGCCTGGACTCGAAGGGCCGCGAGGTGGACGCCATCGCGCTGCCGACCTCGCAGCCCTCCTGCCCGGCCTTCGGCGGGGCGCGCCTCGAGCGGCTCTACATCACCACCGCGCGGGAAGGCATGGACCCGGCCCGGCGCCGGGAGGAGCCCGACGCCGGTCACCTCTTCGTCGCCGCCCCCGGGGTGCCCGGCCTCGCCGAGCCGGCGCTACGACTGGCCTGAGCCTCAGTCGGAGAAGATCCGTTTCAGTCAGAGAAGATCCGGTGCAGGTCCGGCGCCTCCGCCTCCTCCTCGACGATGGAGAGGGAGGCCTCGATGGCCTTGAGGTGGCGGCTCATGAAGGCCTGGGCGCGCTCCCCGTTGCCGGCCGCCAGGTGGCCGATCAGGTCGTCGTGGTCGTGGGACTCGCAGCCCAGGTGGCCGGGGTTGCCATAGACGGCGAGGATCAGCGAGGAGCGCGAGCAGAGCCGCTCGACGAAGTCGGCCAGGGTGGCATTGCCGGCGATGCACGCCAGACGGGCGTGAAAGTCCGCCGACAGCCGGATCGCCGTGCTCTGCTCGCCGGACTTCAGCGCCTGGCGCTCGCGCAGGGCCATGTCGCGAAGCTCGCGCAGGTCCTCCGCGGTGATGCGCCGGGCGACCTCCGGCATCAGCCCGCACTCGACCATCTGGCGGGCGTCGAACACGTCCTTGGCCTCGTCGGCCGTGGGCCGGGTCACGCTGGCCCCGCGGCGCGGCGTCAGCGTGACCAGCTGCTCCAGGGCCAGGCGCTGGAGGATCTTGCGGATGCCGGTGCGGCTGATGCCGAAGACCTCGGCCAGGGCGTCCTCACGCAGGCGCGCCCCGGGCCGGAGGCGGTGCTCGATGATGGCATCGCTGATCGAGCGGTGGATCTCCTCGTGGCGCTCGGCGCCGTCTCCCCTCTTGCCCGGTCGGCCCGCGCCGCCACGTTCGGCAACCGTCTGGCGCTGGTTCATCGAGTCCCCTCCTCCCCTGATCGTCACCGGCATGCGCGATCATTGTATACATATCGCCGGCCTGCCGGCGACCGGCCGGCTCACTCCTCCCAGGCGGCGATGACCGCACGCTCCTCATCGGTCATCCCGGTCATGTTGCCCAGCGGCATGTAGCCGCTCGCTACCACCTCCTTGACCTTCGCCTGCTGGGCCCGGAGCTGTTCGGGAGTGTCATAGGCCATGCCGGCCGGCGGCGCAGTGAAGCCCGGCTGGCTCGGCTCGCGGGAATGGCAGGCCACGCAGCGCGCCTCGACGATCGCGTGCACCTCGTCCAGCTCGGGGGCCACCGCGGCCGTGGCAGTGGCCTGGCCGCTACTCGAGGGGGCCGCCATCCAGAACGCCACCAGGATCAACGCCACCCCGGCCGCCGGATACGCCGGGCGCTTGCGGCCGGCGTGCATCAGCACGAAGTACTGGCGGATCAGGGCGCCGGCGAAGATGAACAGCGACATGATCACCCAGGCCAGTTCATGGGAGTAGGCGAAGGAGTAGTGGTTGCTGACCATCAGCAGCACCACCGGCAGAGTGAAGTAGGTGTTGTGTACCGAGCGCTGCTTGCCGCGCTTGCCGTCCAGGGGATTGGGGGTCTCGCCGGCCTTCATCGCCGTCACCATGCGGCGCTGGCCGGGAATGATCCAGAAGAAGACGTTGGCCGACATGGCGGTGGCCATCACCGCACCGGTGAGCAGGAAGGCAGCACGCCCCGAGAAGATCTGGCTGCTCAGGTAGGCCACCACCACCATCATCACCGCCACGGCGAGGCTCAGCAGGCCGTCGCGCTGCATGTCGGGGCTGATGCGCTTGCACAGCTCGTTGTAGACCACCCAGCCGGCCAGCAGGAAGGCCAGCGCCACCACATTAGCCTGCCAGCCGCTCAGGTTCGCCGCCCAGGCCCAGTCGCTGCCCGGGTTCACCAGGTATACGCTCGGGTTGACCATGTAGAGGATGACGAACAGGCCGAAGCCGGTGAGCCAGGTGGTATAGGCCTTCCAGAACGACCAGTGAAGGTCCTCGGGCAGCTTGTCGGGGGCACTGGCGTATTTCTGGTTGTGATAGAAACCGCCACCATGGACCGCCCACATCTCGCCGAAGACACCCTTCTCCCGGTCCTCGGCGGCCTTGGGTTGGCGCAGGCTGTTGTCGAGCATCACGAAGTAGATCGACTCGCCGATCCAGGCGATGGCGGCGATGACGTGCAGCCAGCGCAGCATGAAGTTGGTGAAATCCAGCAGGTAGGCTTGCATGAGGGGCCTCGTCAAGCGTCTTGTTATGGGCGTATCGGGACGGGAAGCCCCTCAGCTTCCGCGGTAGGTGGAATAGCCATAGGGCGAGAGCAGCAGCGGCACATGATAGTGCTGCGCGGCATCGGCCACGCCGAAGCGCAGCGGAATCACGTCGAGGAAGCGCGGCTCATCGGCCTCGACGCCCCGGGCGCGCAGGTAGTCACCGGCATGGAAGAGCAGCTCATACTCGCCGGTGGCGAAGTCGTCGCCCTCCAGGAGGGGGGCATCACAGCGCCCGTCATCATTGGTGACGACCGCCTTGAGCCGGGTGCGGGTCTCGCCCTCGAAGCGGAAGACCTCGATGCGGATGCCCTGGCCGGGACGGCCCTGGGCGGTGTCCAGCACATGCGTGGTCAGGTATCCCATGGGGTTCTCCTTCGCGTGTCGGGTCGGTACGTGCCTGGCGATGCCCTCACCGGGCAGGCATCATGAAGTCCACAATGAAGACAGTGTTAGCCTTTACTGGGGTACATTTCAATATTTTTTGTATACACTTTATGGCAAAAGCATCGAGATCCCTCGCTGCCCCCTCCCCGGCCTGCCTGGTACTGCGTGCGCCGCCAGGCCGCCTCACCCAGCAGAGGAGCCCCAGGATGACCGACAAGATTCTCACCCCGCGCCCCAGCCAGCTGGACCAGCAGGCCTTCGTGGCCCACTACGGCGACATCTACGAGCACTCCCCCTGGGTCGCCGAGCTCGCCTGGCAGCGCGGCCTGTCCCTCGACCAGGACACCCCACAGGGGCTGGCCGAGGTGATGGGGGCCGTGCTTCGCGAGGCCAGCCCCGAACGCCAGCTCGAGGTGATCCGCGCCCATCCGGACCTCGCCGGCAAGGCGGCCGTCGCCGGCGAGCTGACCGACGACTCCACCCGCGAGCAGGCCGGTGCCGGACTCGACCAGTGCGCACCCGAGGAGCTGGCCCGCTTCGAACGCCTCAACGCCAACTACAAGGCGAAGTTCGGCTTCCCCTTCGTGATGGCCGTCACGGGCAGCGACCGCCACGCCATCCTCGCCGCCTTCGAGGCACGCCTGCCCAATGACCCGGCCGAGGAGCGCCGCACCGCCATCGAGCAGATCAACCGCATCGCCAGCTTCCGCCTGGACGCCCGTCGCGGCTGAGCGAAGGGGTCCTCCGACACGATCGACACCCGCGCGGGACGCGCGTTTTGTCCCGCAGGCGTGGCGACCTACACTGGAGACACGTCTTCCCAACGAGGAGCATCGTCATGTTCCGTGATCGACTCGATGCCGCCGAGCGCCTGGCTCGACGCCTCTCCCACCTGAAGGGGCACAATCCCCTGATCCTGGCCATCCCGCGGGGTGCGGTGCCCATGGGCCGGCTGATCGCCGATGCCCTGGAGGGCGACCTGGACGTGGTGCTGGTACGCAAGGTGGGGGCGCCGGGCAACCCCGAATATGCCATCGGCGCGGTCAGCGAGGATGGCAGCGTGGCGCTGGAGGAGACGGCGCGGCACTACCGCGAGGAAGCGGTGACCCGCGAGACGGAGCGGCAGCGAGCCCTGCTCGAGGAGCGCCGCCGTCGCTATACGCCGGTGCGGGCCCCCATTGATCCGAAGGGACGCATCGTGGTGGTGGTGGATGACGGCAGCGCCACCGGCGCCACCATGGCGGCGGCCCTGAGCACCCTGAGATCACGGGGTCCGCAGACGCTGATCGCCGCCATGGGGGCGGCGCCGCCCGACACCGTGGCACGCATCGAGGCTCTGGCCGACGAGGTGGTCTGCCTGGAGACGCCCTGGAATTTCCAGGCCGTGGGGCAGTTCTTCGTCGACTTCGAGCAGGTGGAGGACGAGCAAGTCATCGCGCTGCTGGGCAGCGAGCACGGCTGAACGGCCAAAGGAGGCCCACAAAAAAGAACACGGGCGCCACCCGAGGGTAACGACCCGTGAATGCCGGCCGGAGCCGGCGCTTGCCATGCTCGATCGCCTGTCGCCTTACTTGGTTGCCGTGGTGGCAGCCTTGACCCCGTCCTCGGCGAGCTTCTGGCTCTTCTGGGCGTACTCCTGGCTCAAGCTCATGATCTTCTCGGCGTCGCCGCGCAGGCGCTCGCCCATGTCCTGGCTGGCCTTCTGCTGGGACGCCACGACCGACTTCAGGCTGTCGGCGTCACGGACATCCAGCCAGCCGCGGGCCTGGGCCAGACCCATGTCGGTCAGGGCGCGTACCGCGTCGAACTGGGCGGCGACCAGCTTCTCGGTATAATCGAGGTTGAGGGCGCCGACGTTGCGTGCGGGTGCCACGAACAGGGACTCGAACTGTTCGGTGGCCTGTTGGGTGGTTGCCTTGCTCATGAAACACCTCCATCTGTGGTGGGACACCGAGGCCTGTCGCCTCGTGCTGCATTGCAACATAGCAGGCTTTTTTGTGCAGCGCAACATATGAAACCTGCCAATGCCGCCGGCCATGAACCACGACGCCCGGCCGGAGCCAGGCGTCGCAGTGACAGACGAGACCGCGTCATTCAGCGGTCACCTTCGGGCCCTTCGCCTCAGCGATAGGCCCCCTCGATGTCGGTGATGCGCAGCGCCTTGCGCCCCAGGCCATCGTGCTGATCGAGCATGCGCTCGATCCAGGCATGGACCGGGTCGGCGTTGGAGACCAGGTCGGCACTGGAGACGCAGCGTGCCCACATGAAGTTGCCGAAGACCAGGTAGTCGGCGCCGGCCGGCGCCTCGCCGTCGAGATAGTCGGCCTCCTTGAGCCGTCCGCGCAGCGGCTCCAGGGCGGCATCCAGCTGGGCCAGGCCCTTGGCCGGGGAGTGGAACTCCTCGAGAGTCCGACCGAAGCGCTTCTCGCGGGTCTCGCGGAAGTAAGCGCGGTCGTCGGGGTGGATGGCATTGAACAGGTCCATGATGATGGTGCGTATCATCGCTGGGGCCAGTGAACGTTCGGCATAGTGCTTGAAGAAGCGTCCCCGCGCCTCGGTCAGCCCCTCGCCCAACAGCGGCGCCTCGGGATAGGTGCGATCGAGGTAGCGCAGGATCTCGTAGCTGTCGGTGACCACCTCGTCGCCGTCGACCAGCACCGGCACCTTGTCATAGTCAGCGAAGGCCAGGGCCTGTTTGTCGGTGAAGTGCAAGGGGTGCGTCTCCACCTCCAGCCCCTTGTGGGCCAGCGCGTAGCGAACGCGCCAGCAAAAGGGCGAAAAGCGTAGCCCCTCGTCGATGCCGCAGAGCTCATATAGCACACGTGTCATGCTACCTCCTGGTATCCGCTCATGGGTATGGCTCGATAGTGCCAGCCTTTGCCGGACACCGCCAACGCCGCGGCGGGCTACATGATCGACATCCACTACGTGGTGGCGGCCTTGGCCACCGTGGGCCCGCTGTCCGGACAGGACAGGTCGCAGGGCTCAGCCGATTCGCTTGAGCTGCGCCGCATGGTGCCGGCCGCGCTCCACGTAGCCCTCGGCGTTCTTCCTCAGGCCCGCGATAGCCTCCTCGGAGAGCTCGCGCACCACCCTGGCCGGCGCCCCCACGATCAGCGAGTTGTCGGGGAAACTGGCGTTCTCCTTAACCACCGCCCCGGCGGCCACCAGGCAGTTGTTGCCGATCACCGCCCCGTTGAGGATCACCGCCTGAATCCCCACCAGGCTGCCGTCGCCGATGGTGCAGCCATGCAGCATCGCCTGGTGGCCCACGGTCACGCCCGTGCCGACCGTCAGCGGGTAGCCGGGGTCGGCGTGCAGCACCGCCCCGTCCTGGATATTGCTGCCCTCGCCGACCTCGAGGTGGTCGGTGTCGCCGCGCAGCACCGCCTGGTACCAGACGCTGGCGTTGCGCTTCAGGGTGACCCGACCGATCACGTCCGCCGTCTCGGCCACGTAGACGTCGTCACCGATCGCCGGACGGTCGTCGCCATACTGATAGATCGCCATGGGGGTTCCTCCTGCGAAAAGGGCTCGGGAAAGGATGCCATGTGGGCCGTCGCGGGGCGAACCGGCGGCGACCTGGGGCACCTTCCCCCTGCCAGCCGCCGTCTCAGGCCAGCGCCTGCTCGAGGAGCCGGGCCACATGAATGGCCTCACGGCCGCTGCCATCCCGGATCTGGTGGCGACAGCTGGTGCCATCGGCCACCAGCACCGCGTCGGCGGCGGCGTCGCGAATCGCCGGCAGCAGCGACAGCTCGGCCATCTTCATCGAGGCGTCATAGTGCTCCGCCTCGTAGCCGAAGCTGCCCGCCATGCCGCAGCAGGAGGACGCGATGGTCTCGACCTCGAGGCCGGGGATCCAGGCGAGCACCTGCTCGACCGGGCGCAGCGCATCGAAGGCCTTCTGGTGGCAGTGGCCGTGCAGCAACGCCCGTGGGTGATCCACCGGCTTGAGGTCGAGCGGCAACTCGCCCGACTCATGGGCACGGACCAGGAATTCCTCGAACAGGAAAGCCGACTCGGAGAGGGCCTTGGCCTCCTTGCCGAAACCATACTGCAGGAACTCGTCGCGCAGGGTCAGCAGGCAGGAGGGCTCGAGCCCGACGATCGCCACGCCCCGCCTGACATGGGGCATCAGGTGGTCCAGGGTGCGCCGCGCCTCCAGTCGCGCCTTATCGAACTGCCCGGAGGAGAGATAGGTACGCCCGCAGCACAGCGGCCGCTCGCCCTGCCTGACGTTGAGGTGCACCCGGTAGCCGGCGGCCTCCAGCACCCGCTTGGCCGCCCGGGCATTCTCGCCCTCCAGGTAGTTGTTGAAGGTATCGACGAACAACAGCACCTCCCGGGGGGCCTGGACCACTTCACCCTGCGATTCGGCGAGGAAGTTGCCGCGAAAGCGTGGAAAGTCACGCTGCACCGCGAGCCCCAGGGCCGTCTTGACCCGGCGCGAGAGGAACGGCACGCGCTCCACTGCACCCAGCAGGCCGGAGAATCGGCTGGCCCAGGGGGCATAGCGTGGCATCTCGCCGACCATGCGATCTCGCCATGACAGCCCCCTGGCCTTCGCCCGGGCGGTGCGCGCCTCGATCTTGAACTTTGCCATGTCGACCCCGGTGGGACAGTCGCGCTTGCAGCCTTTGCAGGAGACGCAGAGGTCGAGCGCCTCCTTGACGTCGTCGCTGGCCAGGCCCGCGTCGCCGAGCTGGCCGGAGAGCACCAGGCGCAGGGTGTTGGCGCGCCCGCGGGTGAGGTGCTGCTCGTCGCGGGTGATGCGATAGCTCGGGCACATGGTGCCGGCATCGAACTTGCGGCAGTGGCCGTTGTTGTTGCACATCTCCACCGCCATGGCCAGGCCATGGGTGGGGTCGCCGGCGCTGCCGGGCTCGCCCTGCTCGCCGGAGAGCGGGTCGCGGGTGACGTTCCAGCCCGACCAGTCGAACACCGGCGTCATCGGGATCGTCCGGTAGGTGGAGGAAAAACGGAAGTAGCGCTCGTCATCCATCCGCGGGGTGTCGACGATCTTGCCCGGATTGAGCAGGTTCCCGGGGTCGAAGAGTTGCTTGACCTCCCTGAAGGCGTCGTTGACGGTATGACCGAACTGCCAGGCCACCCACTCGCCGCGGCACAGGCCATCGCCGTGCTCGCCGGAGTAGGCGCCCTTGTACTCGCGCACCAGGGCGGAGGCCTGCTCGGCGATCTCGCGCATCTTATGGGCGCCGTCGCGGCGCATGTCGAGGATCGGCCGCACGTGCAGGGTGCCCACGCTGGCATGGGCGTACCAGGTGCCTTCGGTGCCATGGCGATGGAACACCTCGGTCAGCCTGTCGGTGTACTCGGCCAGGTGCTCCAGCGGCACCGCGCAGTCCTCGATGAAGGAGACCGGCTTGCCGTCCCCCTTCATGCTCATCATGATGTTGAGCCCCGCCTTGCGCACGTTCCACAGCGCCTTCTGCTCGGCGGGCTCGGGCATCTCCACCACGCTCTCCGGCAGGCCCAGGTCGGCCATCAGCTCGTTCAGGCGCCTGAGGGAGCGGAGCTGGGCCTCGCGATCCTGGCCGGCGAACTCCACCAGCAGCACGGCCTGGGGCCTGCCGATCAGCGCCTTCTCGATCACCGGGCGGAAGGCCGGGTTCTCCAGCGAGAGGTCGATCATGGTGCGGTCGACCAGTTCCACGGCGGAAGGATCCAGGGTGACGATGTGCTGGGTGAGGTCCATCGCCTGGTAGAAGGTGGGGACGTTCACCACCCCGAGCACCTTGTGCTCCGGCAGCGGCGAGAGGCGCAGGGTGATCCGGCGGCTCACGCCCAGGGTGCCCTCGGAGCCCACCAGCAGGTGGGCCATGTTGGCGCGCCCGTCCGGGTCGTAGGGCTTGGGGTTCTGGCAGTCGAAGAGGTCGAGATTATAGCCGCCGACGCGGCGCAGCACCTTGGGGAAGTGCTCGCGGATCTCGGGGGCCACCCCGTCGGCGACGGCCTTCACCCGCTCGGCCAGTTCGCGCACCCTCCCCGTGGCAGGGAGCTGGTCGACGAAGCCGAAGTGCCCCTCGCTGCTGTCGGCCAGCAGCGCATCCACGCCCAGCACGTTGTGCACCATGTTGCCGTAGCGGATCGAGCGCGAGCCGCAGGAGTTGTTGCCGGCCATGCCGCCGATGGTGCACTGGGCGCTGGTGGAGACGTCCACCGGGTACCAGAGGCCATGGGGCTTGAGCCAGGCGTTGAGGTGGTCGAGCACGATCCCGGGCTCGACCACCACGGTGCGCGCCTCGGGGTCGAACTCGACGATCTCGTCGAGCCAGCGGGTGCTGTCGATCACCAGCGCCTCGCCCACCGTCTGGCCGCACTGGCTGGTGCCGGCGCCGCGCGCCAGTACCGGCACCCCGGCGTCCCGGGCGATCTCCAGCGCCAGCGCCAGGTCCCGCTGATGGCGGGGAATCGCCACGCCCACCGGGGTGACCTGATAGATCGAGGCATCCGTCGAGTAGCGGCCCCGGGAGGCGTCATCGAACAGCACCTCGCCCTCGAGCTCGCGTGACAGCCTGGCCGCCAGGTCGGTGACCGGCTTGATCCGGGCATCGGGGGCCCTGCCGGCCCGGGAATTGTCCTTCAGGGACGTCATCTGGTCTTCCTCCGCCATGCGTGGCACTGCCGATGATCAGTGGGCGGCCTCGAGGGGTTGGCCGGCGAAGTAGTCCAGCGCGGCCGTCACGCCGCTGCCCTTCAGGGGCACGCCGGCGAGCTTCATGCCGGCCTCGCAGCCACCCAGGGTGGCGATCAGGGTCAGGTCGTTGCAGTCGCCCAGGTGGCCGATGCGGAACATCTTGCCCTTGGCCTTGCCGAGGCCGGTGCCCAGCGACAGGTCGAAACGCTCGTAGATGATCTTGCGCACCTCGTCGGCATCAGTGCCCTCCGGCATCACCACCCCGGTGAGCACCGGCGAGTAGACGGCCGGGTCCTGGCACTGTATCTCCAGCCCCCAGGCCTCAACCGCCGTGCGCACCCCGGCGGCCCAGCGCTGGTGGCGCGCCAGCACGTGATCCAGCCCCTCGTCGAGCAGCATGTCCAGCGACTCCTTGAGGCCGTAGAGCAGGTTGGTGCTGGGGGTATAGGGCCAGTAGCCGTTCTGGTTAGCCTCGAGGATCTCGTCCCAGGCCCAGAAGCTCTTGGGCATGCGGTTGTGGCGGCTGGCCTCGATGGCCTTGTCGGAGATCGCGTTGAAGCTGATGCCTGGCGGCAGCATCAGCCCCTTCTGGGAGCCGGAGATGGTGACGTCGACCCCCCACTCGTCGTGACGGTAGTCGGCACTGGCCAGCCCCGAGATGGTATCGACCAGCAGCAGCGCCGGGTGACCGGCGGCGTCGATGGCGCGACGCACCGCGGCGATATCGCTGGTCACCCCGGTGGAGGTCTCGTTATGTACCACGCACACCGCCTTGAGCCGATGGTCGCCATCCTCGCGCAGCCGCGCCTCGATCATGTCGGCCTGCACGCCGTGGCGCCAGCCCTCGTAGCCCGGCAGGCCGATGAACTCCGGCGCCAGGCCCAGGCGGGTGGCCATCCTGTGCCACAGGCTGGCGAAGTGGCCGGTCTCGAACATCAGCACCTCGTCGCCCGGCGACAGGGTATTGATCAGTGCCGCCTCCCAGGCGCCGGTGCCCGACGCCGGGTAGATGATCACCGGGTTCTCGGTCTTGAAGACTTTCTTGACCTTGCCGAGCAGCTCGCGGCCCAGCGCCCCGAACTCAGGGCCCCGGTGGTCGATGGTCGGCAGGCTCATGGCGCGCAGGATGCGATCCGGCACCGGAGAGGGGCCGGGAATCTGCAGGAAGTGGCGGCCTGAGGGATGGAAGTCGAGGTTCAGCATGGGAGCTCTCCGTGGGGATCTTGTCGGGGGCGGCGCGGCTAGCGGATGCAGCCGTCGTCACGCAACGCGGCGAGTTCGTCGGGGGTCATGCCGAGCTCACCCAGCACCTCATCGGTATGCTGGCCGAACAGCGGTGCCGGTTGGCGGATCTGCGACGGGGTGCGCGAGAACTTGCTGGGAAAGCCGATGGTCTTCATCCGGCCGATCTTGGGGTGGTCCATCTCCTGCACCATGCCGCGCGCCAGGTAGTGCTCGTCGCTCATGGCCTGGGCGAAGTCGTTGATCGGCCCGGCGGGCACCCCGGCCGCGTCGCAACGCTCGAGCCAGTCGTCGACACCCCGGTCGGCCATGATCGTCTCCAGCAGCGCCTCGAGCTCCTCGACGTGCTGGCCACGGTCCTGGTTGGTCAGGAAGCGCTCGTCGGCCATCAGGTCCTCGCGGTCCAGCACGTCCCGGGCGAACCGCTCCCAGGTGCGCTGGTTGGCGCAACCGAGCATCAGGTAGCCGTCTCGGGCCTTGATCGCCTGGTAGGGCGCCGACACACGATGCCGCCAGCCGGTGGGCTGTGGCACCCGGCCCTCGGCGAAGTAGGCCGCCGCTTCCCAGGTGAACCAGGGCAGGCCGCACTCGGTGATGGCGATATCGATGTGCTGGCCCTCGCCGGTGTTCATCTGGTGGATGACGGCGGCCAGGATGGAGTAGGTGGCGGTCAGGCCGGCGCCAATGTCGTAGACCGCGATGCCGGTCTTGAGCGGCCGGCGCCCCGGCTCGCCGGTCATCGACATCAGCCCGGTCATGCCCTGGGCGACCAGGTCGAAGCCGCCGCGATGGCTGTATGGCCCGGTCTGGCCGTAGCCGGAGATCGAGCAGTAGACGATGCCGGGATTGATCGCCTTGATGGTGTCGTAGTCGATCGCAAGCGACCGGGTCACGCCGGTGCGGTAGTTCTCGACGATGACGTCGGTGTCGCGCGCCAGGCGGTAGAAGATCTCTCGGGCCCGGTCGTCCTTGAGGTTGAGTGAGATGCTCTTCTTGTTGCGGTTGATCTGCGAGAAGCAGGTCGACTCGTCGTTGACGTAGGGGCCCATCTGGCGGCTGTCGTCGCCGCCGTTGAGCTTCTCGACCTTGATCACCTCCGCGCCCATGTCGGCCAGCACCATGGTGCAGTAGGGGCCGGCCATGATCTGGGAGATGTCGAGGACCTTGAGGTTCTGCAGTGGCAGCATCGGCGTGCTCCCTCCTTGGGGTTCTGTCGGCATGGCTAGCGCCCGGTCCACTCGAAGGGCGTCTTGTGGACGAACCGGTTCACCGCCGCCTTGAAGTCGTTGCTCATGTAGCAGGTGGTGACCCAGTCGTCGCCGGCCTCGGGGGCGGCGCGACGCTCGGCCAGCACCCGTCCCACCAGCGCCTTGCTGGCCTGGACGGTGAGCGGGGCGCGATGGGCGAACTCGGCGGCGATCGCGGCGACCTCGGCGGCGATGCTCCCGGGGTCGAACACCGCGTTGACCAGCCCCGCCTGGCGGGCCTCCTCGGCCCCGAACAGCCGGCCCATCATCAGCGCCTCCTTGGTGCGGGCCACGCCGATCATGTCGACCAGCCGTGAGACGTTGCTCATCGACAGGGTGTTGCCCAGCGTCCTGGCGATGGGCACGCCGAACTTCATGGTGGGCGTGCAGTAGCGGAAGTCGCAGACCAGCGCCAGGGCCGCCCCACCCCCCACGCAGGCCCCCTCGATCATGGCGATGGTGGGCTTGGGCAGGGCCTCGAGCTTGCCCACCACCCGGTCGATGCGCCGCTCGTAGCCGATGGCATCCTCGGGAGAGGCGAAGTGTGTGAACTGGGTGATGTCGGTGCCGGCCACGAAGGCCTCGCCCCCCACCCCGTGCAGCACCACCGCCACCACCGAGTCATCCTCCGCCAGCCGGTCACAGCAGGCCTCCAGGGCGTCGTACATCGCCCAGGTCATGGCGTTGCGGCTCTCGGGGCGGTTGAAGCCGATCCAGGCGATGGCGCCCTCGCGGCGGAAGATCAGGGATTCGTCGGACATGGGAATCCTCCCTCCAGGTTCATCGGGTTCATCGGTAGAACAGCTCCACCAGGCCCATGGGGACCACCGGCACGTAGGTGACCAGCATCAGCAGCACGAACAGCAGGATCATGAACGGCACGTTGGCCTTGGCCACGTCCCAGATGTCCGCCTTGGCCACCGAGCAGGCCGTCATCAGCACGCTCGCCACCGGGGGCGTCTGCTGGCCGATGGCCAGGTTCAGGGTGACGATCATGCCGAAGTGCACCGGGTCGATGCCGACCATCATCACCAACGGCATGACGATGGGCACGGTGAGGATGATGGCGGCCGCCGAGTGCAGGATCATGCCGATCGCCAGCAGGAAGACGTTGAGCAGCGCCAGCACCATGTACTTGTTGCTGGTGAAGTCGCCGATCACCGCGGCCAGGGTCTGGGGCAGCTGGGCCCGGGTGAGGAAGTCCCCGAGCAGCGCGGAGCTTGCCACCAGCAGCATCACCACGGCGGTCTGGACACCGCCGTCGACCATGGCCCCGCGCAGCGTGCTCCAACGCAGCTCGCCGTAGCGGAAGCTGATCAGCAGCGCCGCGACCACCGCCAGGGCGGCGCCCTCGGTGGCGGTCATGAAGCCGCCGAAGATGCCCCCGAGGATGATCAGCGGCAGCAGGAAGGCAAGCCCCGCCGCCTTGAAGGTGGCCCAGACCCGCTCGAGCTGGAAGGCCTCCTCGACCGGGTAGTTGTAGCGGACGGCGAAGTACCAGGCGAGCGCCATCATCGACAAGCCGCCAAGCAGCCCGGGGACGATGCCGGCCACGAACAGCTGCACCACCGAGGTATCGGCCATGGCGGCGTAGAGGATCATCGGGATGGACGGCGGGATGATGATCGCCAGCGACGCCGAGGACGAGGTGATCGCGGCGGTGAAGTCCGCCGGATAGCCCTTCTTCTTCATCGCCGGCATCAGGATGGAGCCGAGGGCGGCGACGTCGGCCACCGCCGAGCCCGAAATCTCGGCGAAGAACAGCGAGGTGCCGATGTTGACCATCGCCAGCCCACCGCGGATGAAGCCGAGCAGCGCCGAGGCGAAGTCGATCAGCCGCCGGGAGATACCGCCGGTATTCATGATCGCCCCGGCCAACACGAACAACGGGATGGCGATCAGCGGGAACTTGGTCGAGCCATCGAACATCACGATGGGGAAGCTGAGCAGGCTGTTCGGGCCCTGCAGCACCAGCATGGCCAGCAGAGACACCGCGCCCAGCGCCACGGCGATGGGGATATTGATGAAGATCATCGCCAGGCCGGCCAGGAGGATCAGGGCAGTCGTCATTGCGCTTCCTCCACGATGTCATGCTCCGAGGGCGGCGCCTTGCCATGCCAGGCTTCGCGCAGGATGGTGGGCAGGTTGACCAGCTCGGCGATCACGTAGAGCCCTGCCCCGATGGGAATGGTCGACTGGGTGACGGCGATCGGGATCGGCACGCTGACCAGGGTCGACCCGCCGAGGATCTGGATGACATGCACGCCATAGACGGCAAGCATCACGAAGAAGGTGATGATGATGGCCTCGCCGATCACCACCAGCGTCACGCGCACGGCACGTGGCCGCGAATAGACGAGCCCGGGCACGCTGATATGGGCGCGCTTGAGGGCGGCGAGAGCGGCGCCGTAGTAGGTCACCCAGGCCAGCATCACGGCGGCCACCTCGTCGTACCAGCCGAGGGAGTTGCCGGCAAAGCGAAAGGTGACACCGAGCAGCACGACCACCGTCAGGGACACCACCAGCAGCATGGTGATGACCTCGAGCAGCCACTCGAAGCCAGATCGCAGTCTCGCAAGGGACATGGAAGCCACTCCGTCGAACAGCGTTAGGGGGACCGCCCCGGGCGGGGCGGTCCTCGGTCGGGGGGCGGAACGGCCTACTCTTCCTCGCCGAGTGCCAGCGCGCGGTCGACCAGGTCGCCGCCGCCTTCCACTTCCTCGTCGAAGAGCGTGTAGATGGGGCCGCTGGCATCGATGAACGCCTGCTTGTCGGCCTCGTTGATCTCCATGCCGGCGGCTTCCATCTTGCCGAGGAGCTCTTCATCCTGCCGGGCGGCGGTCGCGTAGACGAAGTCCTGGACCTCCCGGGCCGTCTCCATCAGGACGCTGCGGACGTCCTCGGGCAGGGCCTCCCAGTGATTGCTGGAGACCACCACGTAGGCCGGGGTATAGACGTGGCCCGTCAGCGACAGGTAGTCCTGGACCTCCTGGAACTTCTGGGAGTAGATCTGCACCAGCGGATTCTCCTGGCCATCCATGGTGCCGGTCTGCAGCGCGGTGAATACCTCGGAGAGCGCCATGGGCGACGGGTTCGCGCCGTACTCCTCGAACATTCGCACCCGCCAGGTGCCCTTGGGCGTGCGCAGCTTCAAGCCGTCGAGATCCTCCGGCGTGTTGATGGGCCGCACGTTGTTGGTGATCTGGCGAAAGCCGTTCTCCCACACGGCGAGGATCTTGTAGCCCTTCTCTTCCGCCAGCGGGAAGAGGTCGGGCTCGAGGACCTCGTCGATGACCCGTTTCATGTGCTCCCGGTCCTTGATCAGGTAGGGCATCTCGAACAGCCCGAACTCGTCGACCACCGAGGACATCACGGAGGACGGCAGCGTGAAGGTCAGCTGGCCGAGCTTGAGCTTCTGCATCATGGAGCTGTCGCCGCCCAGCTGGCTCGAGCCGTAGACCACCACCTCGTAGTCGTCCCCCAGCCGCTCGTTGGCCAGCCTGGCGAACTCGCTGGCGGAGGCATCGAACAGCGAACCGGGATTGCCCACATGACCGAACGGCAGCTCGGTCTGGGCGAGACCGAGCGCTGGCGTCAGGCTCAGGGCCAGGGCGGCGCTGGCGACTGCTGTCTTGATCATCTTCATCGGATACTCCAGTGCTGACTTGTTGTTGTAGGTGTGCTGCCCGGGCGTTGCGCCCTCTCGGGGCAGTCTCCAGGCCGTGGTGGCTCCTGCAGGGCCGCGGAAACTGTCCCGACGGCCCGAGTCATCCTCGGCCATCCAACGGCTCGGTGAGTCCGACCGTCACGAGTTCAATTTGAATTCAAAATTCATTATTCGATATTAAACTTTGGTCGAGGAGGCGGGTCGCCGGCTCAGGCGGGCTCCAGCCCCCAGGCCAGTCCCGCCACCTCGATGCCGGCGATGGCGGCGGCCTCGTCCTCACCCGAAGAGGCGCCACTGGCGCCCACGGCGCCGATCACCCGGGCGTCGTCGTCCAGGATCAGCACGCCTCCCGGTACCGGGACGAAGTGCCCGCCCGAGGCGGCGGCTACGCTGGCGAGGAAGGCCGGTCGCTCGGCATTGCGGGCCCCGACCACGCCGCTCGAGGCGCCATTGCCCAGGGAGGCGAAGGCCTTGCCCTGGGCCACCGGGAAGCGCAGCGGGGCACAGCCGTCCTCGCGCTCGGCGGCGACAACGTGCCCGCCACCATCGAGCACGACTATCGTGAGAGGCTCCATCGAGGCATCACGTGCCCTGGCGAAGGCCCCGTCCAGGATGGCCCTGGCCTGAAAACGGCCAAGTTGGAAATGACTGCGAAAGACCTTGCCGGCCATGGAAGACTCCTGATGATCGTCGGGGTGGATATTGGTTGCATTTTGAATTCATAATACCTTTTGTGGAAGAATACCACCCTGGCCTGTACCCAACCGGGAAAGAACCGACAGATCTGGTGACGCGGCCGAGACCATCAGAACGTCATTGCCTCGAGGGACCCATGCCATGAGCAAGATCCAGCAGCGCAGCCTCTACCTGGACGTGGCCGACCGCGTCCGGGAGCTCATCGAGCGGGGGGATCTCGCACCGGGAGAGCGGATATCGGAGAAGCAGCTCTGCGAGCGGTTCGGGGTCTCCCGCACGCCGCTTCGGGAGGCGCTGAAGGTGCTCGCCTCCGAGGGCCTGGTCGAGCTGCTGCCCAATCGCGGCGCCAGGGTCGTGCGCCTGACCCTGAAGATGGTGAAGGATACCTATGACCTGATGGGGGCCCTCGAGGGGCTGTCCGGCGAGCTCGCCTGCCAGAACATCAGCGACGAGGGGATCAAGGCCATCCGTGCGCTGCATGACGAGATGCTTGGGCACTATCGCGATGGCAACCTGCCGGACTACTTCCGGGTCAACCAGAGGATCCACGAGGGGATCCTGGCCGCCTCGGGGAACGAGGTGCTGCTGGAGACGTACAGCAACCTCAACCAGCGGGTGAAGCGGGTCCGCTATTCAAAGAAGATGACGGATGACTTCTGGCGCAAGGCGGTCCAGGACCACGAGCACATGATCCTTGCCCTGGAGGCACGCGACGGCAGGCGCCTGGGCCAGATCCTGCGCGACCATCTCTGCAACAAGCTCGAGGTGGCCTCCCTTGCCGGCGTGATCGAGGACGAGGCCGCCCTCGACGTCGCCACCTCCTGACCCCTACCCCCAGCCCTCGAGGCGCATGGCCGAGCGCTCCAGCCGCTGGTTCTCCGCCTCGATCTCGCGCAGCTGCTCGCCCACGCCGGAGAGGTGCTCCAGGGCGACACGCCGGGCGAGGACCGGCTTGCCCTCGATCACCGCGCGATGGAGCCGCGCGTGCTGGCGATTGATCATCTCTCGGGAGCTCGGGCGGTGATAGAGGTTCTTCACCGAGGCGAACACCGAGCTCAGCAGCAGGTCGGTCAGGCTCTGCAGGGTGTGGACCAGCACCGGGTTGTGGGAGGCCTGGCAGATGGCCAGGTGGAAGCCGTGATCGAGCCGTGCCAGGCGTTCGACGTCGACCGACTCGGCGCGCTCCACATAGTCGACCATCGCCTGATAACGGCGGGTGATCAGCACCCGGTCCGACGGCGTGCCGCGGCTGGCCGCCAGGCTGGCCGACTCGCCCTCGAGCAGGGCCCGCACCTCCAGCAGGTCGAACAGCGTCCGCGGGTGATCGCGGAAGAGATGCATCAGCGGCGTGTCCTGCGCCGCCGTGACCAGCTGCGCCACCACCGAGCCACGCCCCTGCCGGGTGATGATCACCCCCTTGCTGCGCAGCGTCCTGAGCGCCTCTCTCAACGAAGCACGAGAGACCTGCAGCCGTTCGCTCAATCGCCGCTCGGAGGGCAGCAGCTGGCCCGGGCGGAACACGCCGTCGAGGATCAGCTCCTCGAGCCTGGCCGCGATGGCATCGGGGGTGCGTGAGGTAGTGACCAGCGCATCATGGTAACCGGGCATGACCGTATCCTCCGGGGGATGTCTTCCCGCGGCGCGAGGGTGTATCGTGGAAATCTTTTCCAGAATTATACTCACAACTGGTCTGACCAGCGAACCAGAGACTGGACACGCCCGTCAAGAAAGCCCAGATTGGAGGCCAACATCGGTCACCTGCCCGGCCCGCGCGGGTCATGGGCCATCCAGCGAGGAAGCCACATGAACATCCTCTATGACGAGCGGCTCGACGGCGAGTTGCCGGCAATCGACAAGGCCGAGGTCCTGGCCGACCTGCAGCAAGCCGCGCCCGGGCTCACCCTGCTGCACCGCGAGGAGGACCTGCGCCCCTTCGAGTGTGACGGCCTCTCTGCCTACCGCGTGCTGCCCATGCTGGTCGCCCTGCCCGAGACCCTCGAGCAGGTCGAGACGCTGATGAAGCGCTGCCGGGCACTCGGCGTGCCGGTGGTGACCCGCGGCGCCGGCACCGGCCTCTCCGGGGGCGCCCTGCCCCTCGAGAAGGGCGTGCTGCTGGTGATGTCGCGCTTCAACCGTATCCTCGACATCGACCCGGACGCGCGCATCGCACGGCTGCAGCCCGGCGTGCGCAACCTGGCCATCTCCGAGGCGGCAGCCCCCTACGGCCTCTACTATGCCCCGGACCCCTCCTCGCAGATTGCCTGCTCCATCGGCGGCAACGTGGCCGAGAATGCCGGCGGGGTGCACTGCCTGAAGTACGGGCTGACCGTGCACAACGTCATGAAGGTGGAGGTGATCACCATCGAAGGCGAGCGCATGACCCTGGGCAGCGAGGCGCTGGACGCTCCCGGCCTCGACCTGCTCGCTCTGTTCAACGGCTCCGAGGGCATGCTCGGCGTGGTCACCGAGATCACCGTCAAGCTGCTGCCCAAGCCCGAGACCGCCAAGGTGCTGATGGCCAGCTTCGATGACGTCGAGAAGGCCGGGCGCGCGGTGGGCGACATCATCGCCGCGGGCATCATCCCCGGGGGGCTCGAGATGATGGACAAGCTGGCCATCCGCGCCGCCGAGGACTTCGTCAAGGCCGGCTACCCGGTCGAGGCCGAGGCCATCCTGCTCTGCGAGCTGGACGGGGTGGAGGCCGACGTCGATGACGACTGCGCCACCGTACGCGCGGTGCTCGAGAAGGCTGGAGCCACTGGCATCCAGCAGGCCCGCGACGAGGCCGAGCGCGCCACCTTCTGGGCCGGTCGCAAGAACGCCTTCCCGGCGGTGGGCCGCATGTCGCCGGACTACTACTGCATGGACGGCACCATTCCGCGCCGCGAGCTGCCGCGGGTACTGAAGGGCATCGCCGACTTCTCCGAGGAATATGGCCTGCGGGTCGCCAACGTCTTCCACGCCGGCGACGGCAACATGCACCCGCTGATCCTCTTCGATGCCAACCGTCCCGGCGAGCTGGAGCAGGCCGAGGAACTCGGCGGCAAGATCCTCGAGCTGTGCGTGGAGGTCGGCGGCTCGATCACCGGCGAGCACGGCGTGGGCCGCGAGAAGATCAACCAGATGTGTGCCCAGTTCAACCCGGGCGAACTGACCACCTTCCATGCGGTCAAGGCGGCCTTCGACCCCGACCGTCTGCTCAACCCGGGCAAGAACATCCCCACCCTCGCCCGCTGCGCCGAGTTCGGTGCCATGCACGTGCACAACAACGAACTTCCGCACCCCGAGCTGCCCCGATTCTGAGGATTCCCCATGGCCCAGACGCGACCCCAACCGACCGACCAGAACATCAGCGAGGCGCTCACCGAACGCGTTCGGCGGGCCACTGCCGAGAGTAGACCGCTGCGCATCGTCGGCGGTGACACCAAGGCCTTCTATGGCCGAAAAGTTCAGGGTCGAGAAATTCAGGGCCGCCCCGAGGAGATCGAGACGCTCTCGACCCGCGAGCACCGCGGGATCACCTACTACGACCCGGTGGAGCTGATCGTCTCGGTGCGCAGCGGCACGCCGCTGGCCGAGCTCGAGGCCACCCTCGCCGACAATGGCCAGATGCTCGGCTGCGAGCCACCCCACTTCGGCACGGACGCCACCGTCGGCGGCATGGTTGCCACCGGCCTCTCCGGCCCCCGTCGGCCCTGGGCCGGCAGCGTACGCGACTTCGTGCTGGGCACCCGGGTGATCAGCCACGAGGGGCATCAGCAGCGCTTCGGCGGCGAGGTGATGAAGAACGTCGCCGGGTACGACCTGTCGCGGCTGATGGTCGGCGCCCAGGGCACCCTGGGGCCGATCACCGAGGTCTCGCTCAAGGTGCTGCCCCGGCCCGGCGCCAGCCACAGCCTGCGCCTCGAGATGCCGCTGGCCGACGCCCAGGCGAAGCTCGCCGAGTGGGGGCGGCAGCCACTGCCCATCACCGCCGCCGCCTGGCACGCCGGTGCCCTGCACCTGCGCCTGGAGGGCGGGCCCAGCTCGGTCGCCGCCACGCGTGAGCGCCTTGGGGGCGACGAGCTGGACGCCGACTTCTGGACGGCGCTTCGCGAGCAGACGCTGGACTTCTTCTCCCGGGACGACGCCCGCGCCCTGTGGCGCCTCTCGCTGCCCCACAACACGCCCTCGCTGGCGCTTGCCGGTGTCCAGAAAGCGGACCTGCTCCACGACTGGGCCGGTACCCAGCGCTGGCTGCGCAGCGACCTGCCCGCCGACATCATCCGCGAGGCCTGCGCCCGCGGCGGCGGCCACGCCACCTGCCTGGGGTCCCGCGAGGGGCCGGGCCAGCCCGACCCCTTCATGCCGCTGGAACCGGTGGTGGCGAAGTACCATCGAAACCTGAAGGCCCAGCTGGATCCGAAGGGCATCTTCAACCCGGGCCGACTCTACGCGGAGCTCTGAGATGCAGACGCACTTTACCGAGGAAGACCTCCAGAAACCCCATATCCGCGAGGCCGACCGCGTCCTGCGCAGCTGCGTGCACTGCGGCTTCTGCAATGCCACCTGCCCCACCTACCAGCTGCTGGGCGACGAGCGCGACGGCCCCCGCGGACGCATCTACCTGATGAAGGAGATGCTCGAGAGCCCGGAAGACGACACCCAGGTCACCGAGGAGACCCGGCTGCACCTCGACCGCTGCCTCACCTGCCTCAACTGCGAGACCACCTGTCCCTCCGGGGTGGAGTACCACAAGCTCCTCAATATCGGCCGCGCCGAGATCGAGCGGCGGGTGCCGCGCAAGCCCGCCGACCGTGCCCTGCGCTACGGGCTGCGCAAGGCACTCGTGGAGCCGAAGCGCTTCAAGGCGCTGCTCAAGCTGGGCCAGACCTTCCGCCCACTGGTGCCTGGCGCGCTGGCCAACAAGATGCCCCCGACGCCGGTAGATGCGGGCGCCCGCCCCAAGGGCAAGCGCCACGCGCGCCAGATGCTCATTCTCGAGGGCTGCGTGCAGCCCGGGCTCTCGCCCAACACCAACGCCGCCACCGCCCGGGTGCTGGACCGCCTGGGCATCGGCCTGACCCCGGCCCCCGAAGCCGGCTGCTGTGGCGCCGTCGACTTCCACCTCAACGCCCAGGAGGCCGGGCGGGCCCGCATGCGCGCCAACATCGACGCCTGGTGGCCCCACGTGGAGGCCGGCTGCGAAGCGATCGTGCAGACCGCCAGCGGCTGCGGCGCCTTCGTCAAGGAGTATGGCGAGATGCTTGCCGACGACCCTGATTATGCCCACAAGGCCGAGCGCATCAGTGCGCTTGCCAAGGACCTGGTGGAGGTGCTGCGCGACGATGACCTCAGCGCCCTGGAGGCGAAGGAACAGCGCCGGCTCGCCTTCCACTGCCCCTGCACCCTGCAGCATGCCCAACGGCTCGGTGGCGCCGTGGAGCAGGTGCTCGGCCGGCTCGGCTTCGCCCTCACCCCGGTGCAGGACGCCCATCTCTGCTGCGGCTCGGCCGGCACCTACTCCGTCACCCAGCCGGAACTTGCCACCCAGTTGCGCAACAACAAGCTCGACAACCTCGAGGCCGGCAACCCGGAGGTGATCGTCACGGCCAACATCGGCTGTCAGACCCACCTGGCCGGCGCCAACAGAACGCCAGTACGCCACTGGATCGAGATCGTCGACGAGGCACTGGCATGATGCTCACCTCGAACTGATAGCGAGGGGCGTCGGTGGCAAGCCGAAGGGGAGGTCCTACGCCATGGGTGAGAAGCACCGCTTCGAACGGGCTGGCCATGGATGGCCAGCACAGGTCCTGCAAGCGGAGCAGGACGCGAGAGCGAAGCAGGGCGTCGGTAGCGTACAAGGATGTATTCACAGCGCCTCCCCGATGGTCCGACACGTCGGGGCTTGCCGACGAGGCAGCCACGAGTCCTGCTATCCGTTATAGCTTCACTCAAATAAAGGAATCCTACTGATGAACACCAAGCCCGTCCTGACCCTGGATGACGTCAACGCCCTGCTGCACGCTGGCCAGAAGGAAGCCGAGGCCAACGGCTGGGCCGTGACCATCGCCGTGGCCGACGACGGCGGCCACCTCCTCGGCCTGCGCCGCCTCGACGGTGCCCCGCCCTTCAGCGCCGACGTCGCCACCGAGAAGGCGCGCAATGCCGCCATCGGACGCAAGGAGACCCAGGTCTTCGAGGACATGATCAACAACGGTCGTACCGCCTTCGTCACCGCGCCGATGGAGGCCCTGCTGGCCGGCGGCGTCCCGGTGATCGTCGAGGGCCAGGTGGCCGGCAGCGTCGGTATCTCCGGGGTCAAGCCGGACCAGGACGTGCAGGTGGCCAAGGCCGCGGTCGCCGCCATCACCTGATCCAGGCTGGTGACGTAAGCTGGGAGGCCCCTGCCAAGCGCAGGGGCTTTTCGTTGGTAACGAGGTTTCCATGCCATTGCTCTACTTCCTTCCCCCGCTGGGCGCCGTCCTGATCTGGTCGGGCAACATGACCATCAACCAGCTCACCGTGGGCAGCATCGCCTTCCACGTTCTGGGCGGCGCTCTGGTGCTGGCGGGGGTCATCATGACCCAGACCCTCACCCGGCCACTGGGACGGCCGCCGGCACGGACGACGCGCCTCGACCGGGGCCCGGGCTGAGCATGGTAGACTGCGGCGAGACTGCCCCCTGACCCGAAGGAAGGACGCGCCATGTCGCTCGACGACCTGCACCTCAACCTGCGCAACCTGACCCCGGACGATTATCCCCAGCTACAGGCGCTGATGGACCGGGTCTACGACGACATCGGCGGCGCCTGGCCAGAGACGACCATCAACAAGCTGATCAAGGAGTTCCCCGACGGGCAGATCGTCATCGAGGATGACGAGACCATCGTCGGCGTGGCGCTGACGGCGCTGGTCGACTACGACACCTTCTCCAACCCCCACCGCTACGACGACCTGATCGGCAAGCGCGAGACCATCCTCAACGAGCCCGATGGCGATGCCATGTACGGGCTCGACGTGCTGATCCATCCGGACTATCGCGGCTACCGGCTGGGCCGGCGCCTCTACGAGGCGCGCAAGGAATTGTGTCGCTCCATGAACCTCAGGGCGATCCTGGCCGGCGGGCGCATCCCCCAGTACCACGAGCATGCCCACGAGCTCTCCCCGGCCGAGTACCTTGACAAGGTGGCCCGCAAGGAGATTCACGATCCCATCCTCTCCTTCCAGCTGGCCAACGACTTCCAGGTCAAGCGCCTGCTGCACAAGTACCTGCCGGAGGACCAGAAGTCGCAGGGCTACGCCACCCTGCTGGAGTGGAACAACATCCTCTTCGAGCCGGCGGAGCGGGTACTGGAAAACCGCCCCACCCAGGTGCGCGTCGGCGCCGTGCAGTGGCAGATGCGCGAGATCGACTCGGTGGAGGCGGTGCTGCAGCAGGTGGAGTACTTCGTCGATGCGCTGGCCGACTACCAGAGCGACTTCGCGGTCTTCCCGGAGCTGTTCAACGCGCCGCTGATGGGCCTTCAGGACCGTGCCGCCCAGCAGGATCAGATGGCCGCCATCCGTTTCCTGGCCGGCTTCACCGAGCAGTTCAAGACCGAGCTGTCGCGCATGGCGGTCTCGTACAACATCAATATCATCGCCGGCTCGATGATCGAGGTGGGCGAGGACGAGCGCCTCTACAACATCGCCTATCTCTGCCATCGCGACGGCGAGATCGAGCGCCAGGCCAAGCTGCACATCACGCCCCAGGAGCGCCGCGACTGGGTGATCGAAGGCGGCGACGAACTGCTGGTGTTCCAGACCGATGCCGGCCGGGTGGGCATCCAGATCTGCTACGACGTGGAATTTCCCGAGCTTTCGCGGCTGCTCGCCGACCAGGACATGGACATCCTCTTCGTGCCCTTCTGGACCGATACCAAGAACGGCTACCTGCGGGTGCGCCACTGCGCTCAGGCCCGGGCCATCGAGAACGAATGCTACGTGGTGCTGTGCGGCAGCGTGGGCAACGTGCCCTCCATCGAGAACATGGAGATCCAGTACGCCCAGTCGTCGGTCTTCTCGCCCTCGGACTTCGCCTTCCCCCACGATGCCGTGCTCTCCGAGACCACGCCCAACACCGAGATGATCATGTTCTCGGACCTCGACCTGACCCGCCTGACGGTGGTGCGCGCCGAAGGCTCGGTGACCAACCTCAAGGATCGCCGCAAGGATCTCTTCGACCTGCGCTGGAGAGACTGGTCCTGGAAGTCCGGTAGCCGGCCAGCCGGGGCCAACCCGGAAGACGGCTGACCCATGTTCGGCAAGCTATGGCGCCTGGGGCTGCGTGGCTTCGAGCAACGCCACCCCTTTCCCGAGGAGAGCTGGCGCGAGGCCCGTGGCCGAGTGGCACTGCTCGCCGCCCTGCCCGACGACCAGGCCGAGCGGCTCGGCCATCGCGCCTGGCGGTTCGTGCATGCCAAGCGCCTGAGCCTGCATCCCGAACTCGCCGAAACCACCGAGTTCGATCCGCCCGCGCGGCTGGCCCTGGCGGCCCAGGTCTGCCTGCTGACGCTGGGCTGGGAGGAGGACGAGCACCGCGAGGCCTTCGCCAACGTCCACGAGATTCTGATCCTGCCCGAGGCCTTCCAGCGCCAGGTGGAGGAGATGGACGAGGCCGGTGTGGTCCATGCCTATGTCGACGAGCGCGCCGGCGAGACCTCCTACCAGGGGCCGGTGGTGGTCTCCTTTCCCGATCTCATGGCCAGCGGCGGGCTCGATGGCTTCAATGTGCTGATCCATGAGTTCGCCCACAAGCTCGACCTGGGCAATTCCCCGGACGCGGATGGCTTCCCGCCACTCCCCCGGGAGATCGATCCGCAGGAGTGGCACCGAGTCTTCAGCGAGGTCTGGGAGGACCTCCAGTCGCGCCTGGCACACCGCGAGCCGACGCCCATCGACGACTATGCGGCGAGCCACCCCGGCGAGTGCTTCGCGGTCTGCTGCGAGCACTTCTTCAGCGACCCCGGCCGGCTCCACCGCGCCTATCCGGCGCTCTACGGGCTGCTGTCACGCTATTTCCGCCAGGATCCGCTGGCCCGCCTGACCCATGGCATCGGCTAGCCTGATCACCGGCCCCCTGCCCCTTCTCCTCGCCGCACGGGAACATCGCCATGATCGACACCCTCGTCGCGGACCTCACCGCCGCCTCGGCCCAACACTGGTTACTGGCTTACCTGCTGGTCGGGCTTTTCGCCATGGCCGAGTCGATTCCGGTGGTCGGCATCATCGTGCCCGGCTCGGTGTTGATCGTGGGTATCGGTGCCTTGGTTCCCTCTGGTGCGCTCGGCGTGTGGCCACTGATCATCGCCGCCATCGCAGGCGCCGTGATCGGGGATGGTCTCTCGTTCTGGCTCGGCCGACGCTACGAGCAGCGGCTGATCGCGATGTGGCCGTTGCGCCGTTACCCCCGGCTCGTCACCCAGGCCGAGGGGTTCTTCACTCGCCATGGCGGCAAGGGGGTCTTCCTGGCTCGGTTCGTTCAGGGGCCGAGAGCCTTCGTCCCGCTGGTCGCCGGCATGTCCGGCATGTCACCGACTCGTTTTTACGCCTTCAACATCGTCTCGGCGCTGGTCTGGGCGACGAGCCATGTCATCGCCGGGGTAGCACTCGGGGCCTCGCTGCATCTCATCGCGCAGATAGCAGGACGATTGACGCTATTCCTGGTGCTGTTGGCCCTGCTCATCTGGATCGTGGTATGGCTGACCCGCCATATTCTTCTCGGCTCAGGTCTCCGCGGGTTGGTGCTGCTCCAAAACCGGGTGGTTCTCTGGAGTGCCGAGGGGGATACCCGGACAAAGCGCCTGGTACGGGGCCTCCTGCAGCCCGAGCGATCCGAGACCCGCGCGCTCCTGGTGGGTGCCGCGATCCTCGCCGGCTCCCTCTGGCTGTTCCTGGGGATTCTCGAGGATATCGTCACGGGTGACCCGCTCGTCCAGGCCAACCAGGCGGTGTTCCATTTCCTGCAGGGCCTTCGCACCACCTGGGGCGACCACCTGATGCTGGCCATCACCGAGCTGGGTGACAGTGTCATCGTCGTGATACTGACGGGGGTCATGCTGGGCTGGCTACTCTGGTGTCGCGCCTGGCAGGCGGCGGGCTACTGGATCGCCGCGATCGGTGGCGCCGCCCTCTTCACCCCGCTCATCAAGTGGGCCGTCCATTGGCCACGCCCCACGGCGTTGTACAGCGGCTGGGAGGCGTTTTCGTTCCCCAGTGGTCACGCCACCCTCAATGCCGTCCTCTACGGCTTCCTGGGCTTCCTCATCGCCCGTGAGCTGAGCCCGCGCCGGCGCGTGTGGGTGATCTCCAGCGTCAGTGTCCCGGTCATGCTGATTGCCTTCTCGCGGCTCTACCTGGGGGCACACTGGCTGGCCGACGTCATCGCCGGCATCGCCGTCGCCACGGCCTGGGTCACGCTGCTGGCCATCGGTTACACACGACACCGGCCCCGCTCGCTCGACCCGAGAGGCCTGGTGGGGGTTGCCCTGCTGACGCTGGCCATCGCCTGGCCCTGGCACGTCCTCGGTCGATTCGCCGACGACCAGGCGCGCTACCTGCCGTCACCGGAACAGCAGCAACTATCGCTGGGGGACTGGCGTGACCATGCCTACCGTCAATTGCCCGACCGGCGGATCGACCTGGGAGGGGAAAGCGAGGAGCCGATGACACTGCAGTGGGCCGGTGAGCTGGCGGCGCTCGAGCGGGAACTCGGCCGTCACGGCTGGCAGCCCCGTATCCCGTGGAACCTGAGCAGCACCGTGCAATGGCTCGGCGCCGGAACGACCACCGCGGGCCTGCCCGTTCTGCCTCGGCTGCATGACGGACGCGCCCCGGCGCTGCAATTGACCCATGCCATCGACGGCTCACCGTCGATGCGTATGGTCCTTCAGGTGTGGGCGACCAACGTCAAGCTGACCCGCGACGAGACCGCCACCGGGATGCCACTGTGGATCGGGTCGGTGGTGACCCGGCGCCGCTACCAGCTTCTCGGGCTGGTGCCCTTGGATCGGGCCCTGCCCACCACCAATGCCGCCAGGGATCGGTTAGCGGAGAGCCTGGGTGAACGGGTCATGATCGAACGACCCATGCATTCCCCGGGGGAGTGGGATGGTCGCCTCATCCTGGCCTGGGAGACGTCGGGATGACGCGGTAATGCCCTATCAGCCCCAAAGCGCTGAGGCGCCTCGCGGCCCCAGCCCTCCATGGGCTACTATAGCGCTATTTTCGGCAGGATCCGATGATCCGACAATAGCCGCTATTTTGCGCCCATAAGCCTATGGTAAGACTGGGGTGGCAGGATTCCATCCCGGCAAGCACCGTTTCAAAGGAGAAGTCCCCGCTGTGACCTCAAGCTCCCCACTGGTATCCGTGATCATTCCCGCCCGGGACGAAGCGGGCAACCTCCCTGGCCTGCTGGACGAGATCGCCGCTGCTCTGGCCGCCATCGAGCACGAGGTGCTGGTCGTGGACGACGCCTCCCGGGATGAGACCTGGGCGCAGCTCGTGGCGCGGGCCGCGCAGGACCCGCGGCTGCGCCCGCTGCGCCATGACCGGAGCGCCGGCCAGAGCACCTCGGTGTGGCAGGCGGCCCGTGCCGCCCGGGGGACCTGGCTGGCGACCCTCGACGGCGATGGCCAGAACGACCCCGCCGACCTGCCGAGCCTGATCGAGCGGGCCTGCCAGGGCGATGTCAGCCTGGTGGCCGGCCACCGCACCACCCGTCACGACGACTGGCTCAAGCGGGTCTCCTCGCGCATCGCCAATGGCGTGCGGGTCCGGCTGCTCCGTGACGAGACACCGGATACCGGCTGCGGGCTGAAGGTGATCGAGCGCAGCGCCTTCCTGTGCCTGCCCTACTTCGATCACATGCACCGCTTCCTGCCGGCGCTGATCCAGACCCAGGGCGGTCGCTGCGTCTCGTTGCCGGTCAACCACCGCCCCCGCGGCGCCGGCCGCTCGCACTACGGCCTCAACAACCGGCTCTGGGCCGGCATCATCGACATGGTCGGCGTGATATGGCTGCGCCGTCGCTCACGCCTGCCGGCCGTGCTCGAGGCACACACCCCGGACAGCCGGACGACCGGGACGGAGGGCACGTCATGACACCCGAGTGGCTCTGGCTGGGCATCGGCTTCCTGGGCCAGGCGCTGTTCTCCGCCCGCTTCCTGGTCCAGTGGCTGGCCAGCGAGCGAGCGCGGCGCAGCATCATGCCCCGCGCCTTCTGGTTCTTCAGCCTGGCCGGTGGAGCGACCCTGCTGGCCTATGCGATCTACCGTCGCGACCCGGTGTTCATCGCCGGCCAAGGCGCCGGGCTGTTCATCTATGCTCGCAACCTGATGCTGATCCGTCGTGAGGTCCGAGAGCAGCGGGACAAGACATGATCGCCTTGCGTCCACGCCGAACCGCCACCCTGCCGCGCCCCGCCTACCTGCACCGCCTGCCGTCGCTGCACTGGCTCTGGCTGCTGGCGCTGGCCGCGCTGTTTCTCGGCGTCGGGATCGGCCTGCGCGACCCCTGGCCAGCCGACGAGCCTCGCTTCGCCCTCAACGCCCTGGAAATGCTCAGGACGGGACAGTGGTGGATCCCCCACCGGGCCGGCGAACCCTACCCCGACAAACCGCCGATCTTCATGTGGGCCATGGCCGCCTCGATCCAGCTCACGGGATCGGTGCGGCTGGGCTTCCTGCTACCCTCGCTGGCGGGTGCGCTGGGCACCCTGGCGCTGGTCATGGACCTGACCCGTCGGCTGCACGGCCGCCGGGTGGCGCTGCTGGCCGGACTGACCCTGCTCTCGAGCTTCCAGTTCGGGCTGCAGGCGCGCACCGCCCAGATCGACATGCTGGTCACCTTCTTCATCATGCTGGGCGCCTACGGCATGCTGCGCCATGCCCTGCTGGGCCCCGCCCGTCGCTGGTGGTTCATCGGCTGCGCCGGCATGGGCCTGGGCATCCTCACCAAGGGGGTGGGCTTCCTGCCGCTGCTGATGCTGCCGATCTGGGCCCTGCTGGCCTGGCGGCGACAGGCGGTGCCCCTGGCGTGGCGCGACCTGGGTCTCGGCATTGCTGTGATCCTCGGCGTCGTCGCGCTCTGGGTGGTGCCCATGGCCCTCTACACCACCTTCTCCGACGACCCCGCCCTGCTGGCCTATCGCGACAACATCCTCTTCAAGCAGACCGGCGAGCGCTACGCCGACGCCTGGCACCATGTGAAGCCCTGGTACTACTATCCGCTCGAGGTGATTCCCTGGGCCTGGCTGCCGCTGGTGCTGGCCCTGCCCTGGCTGGTGCCCGCCTGGTGGCATCGCGCCCGCCGGCTCGATGCGCGGGTCCTGTTGCCGCTCGGCGGCCTGGTGCTGGTGATCGTCTTCTTCTCGCTGTCCCCTGGCAAGCGGGGCGTCTATCTGCTGCCGACGCTGCCGCTGCTGGTGCTGGCCTCGGCGCCGATGCTGGCGGGCCTGCTGAGCCGCCCGCGGCTGCAATGGCTGGGCGCCGGCGTGCTGGCGCTGTTCGGCGGCGTGTTCCTGGCCGCCGGCGTACTCGGCGCCCTGGGCCTTCCAGCCCTGGCCCGTCTGGCCGAACGCCACGCGGTCACGCCCTGGGCCTGGTGGAGCCTGCTGGGGCTCGTTGCCCTGGGACTGCTGGCCTGGGGGCGACCACGCCGCGGCCTGGTGGCCCTGGCCGGCTGGCTGGCGGTGTTCTGGCTGAGCTGGTCGACCTGGGGCTATCAGCTCATGGACCCGGCCCGCTCGCCCCGGGACCTGATGGCGGAGATCGTGGCCCACACCGGCCCCTCGGCCTGGCTGGCCATGCCGGCCTTCGACGAGGAATTCCTGCTGCAGGCCCGCCAGCCCATGGTGCATTTCGGCTACCACAGCCCGGACGAGGCCCAATTCCAGCGTGCCTTCGCCTGGTTGCACGAGGCCCCCGGCGAGCGCTGGATGCTGGTGCCCCAGCACCGTGACGACGACATCCCCTGCGCGGACCTGACACGTGCTCGGGATCTCGGCGTACAGAACAGCGAGGCCTGGTGGCTGATCCCGGGCAGCGCCTTCGACGCCTGCGCCGGGGATGCCACGGCGGCGCCGCTTTACACCGCCCCCACGACCCTCGTCGTCGGCAGACAAGGCCAGTAGGCAAGCGGATGGACAGGCAGCAGACACGAATACCGGGGATCACCAAGGTAGCCATTTCTGGCGCCACCCTGGCCACGTTCCTGGCGATGGCGATCATCCTCGCCCGGGTCGCGGCCCTGCCGCTGATGCCCATCGACGAGACCCGCTACCTGTCCGTGGCCTGGGAGATGTGGCAGCACCAGGCCTTCCTGGTGCCCCTCCTCAATGGCGAGGCCTACTCCCACAAGCCCCCGCTGCTGTTCTGGCTGATCCAGCTGGGCTGGTGGCTGTTCGGCACCTCCGACTGGGTGGCCCGGCTGGTCATCCCCGCCGTGGGGCTCGCCGGGTTCTGGCTCTCGGCAGACCTCGTGCGCCAGCTCGACCCCGGTGCCCGACGGGAGGCCTGGTGGGCGCCCCTGGTGCTGCTGGGTACCACCCTGTGGTTCCTCTACCTGCCCTTGAGCATGTTCGACATCCTGCTCAGCGTCTGCCTGCTGCTGGCGGTCGACGGCTGGCTGCACTATCTGCGCACCGGGCATCGCCGCATGGTCATCCTGGCCGGGCTGGGGCTCGGGCTGGGCGTGCTGGCCAAGGGGCCGGTGATCTTCATCTACTGGCTACCGCTGGCACTCGCCACTCGCTTCTGGTGGCCAGACAAGGCACTGCGACAGGCCAAGACCTGGACGGCGCTGCTGGCGGCGAGCCTGCTGGGTGGCCTGATCGGCCTAGCCTGGGCGATCCCCGCGGCCATCGCCGGCGGCACGGACTATGCCAATGCCATCCTCTGGCACCAGGCCGCCGGGCGGGTCACCCACGCCTTCGACCATGCCCGGCCCTGGTACTGGTACCTGCCGGCACTGCTGATCGCCCTGCTGCCCTGGTCGGTGAGCAGCCTGTGGCGCAGGCCCTGGGCGGCGACGCCACTACAACGCTTCGCCGTCTGGGGAAGCCTTCCGCCGTTGATCCTGCTCAGCCTGATCAGCGGCAAGCAGGCCCACTACCTGATGCCGACTCTGCCGTTCCTGGCCATCTGGCTCTCCCTCCAGCTAGTGGCACAGCCACCAGGCAGGCAATGGGGTGTCGCCCTCCTGCTGCTGGGGATGACCGGCCTGATGGCGTTGCTGCCCGACATTGTGGTGCGCATCTTTCCCCAGGCGCCGCTGTCGTCGTGGAGCCGCCTCGGTGCGCTGATCCCGCTAGCGTTGACGCTATGGCTGCTCAGCCGTCCCTGCCGAGCGGCGTTAGTGCTCGCCTGGCCGCTGACCCTGTTCACCCTTCTTCTGCTGCTCTCGCCGGCGATCCGGGGCTATTACGACCTGCGCCCCATGGCCGAGCGACTGGCGATGCTAGAGGCGCAGTCACCCCTGGCGTATGCCGGGGAGTATCACAACCAGTTCCGTTTCCTGGGACGTCTCGAGACGGACCTGACGGTGATCGACGACGACCGGGCGGTGGCGGACTGGGCCGCCCGCCACCCCGGAGGACGCATCATCGAGGTGCTCCGACGACCGACGTCCCGGCAAGGCGAGATCGCCAGCTATCACCAGCCCTACCGGGGACGGGTCTACCTGATCGTGCCGGCCGAGCGCTGGCAGGCCTTCATCGCCGCCGGGAGCGGCTGAGCCCGAGACAAGGCGGCCCCTTTGGACCTCAGGTGCCTCTCGCGGCGCCGAGATTTCCTTCAGCGAGTCGGCTCGGGCCACTCGTTTCAGGTGTCTTCTGACAACCCGTCGACGAGCCAGTCCCAGAGCAATGATGACTCCTCCCGCGACTGACGCCGGGCGGGGCGCACCAGCCAGAAACGCTCCGCACTGGGTACGCTCAGGGCGAACGGCGCCACCAGATCAGCGCGGCTCGCAAAGAGGCGCCGATGCGTCAGCGCGACACCGCCGCCCTGGCTGGCGAGCGCCAGCGTCATCACCTGGTTGTCGCAGGTCAGGGCAGGGCCGCGCTCGTCCAGGCCCGCCACACCCGCCAGTTCCAGCCAGGTCGGCCAGCCCACGGCGAAGCCCGCCGCGTGCAGGAGCGTATGGCCGGCGAGGTCGGCCGGCTCGCGAAGCGTCGAGGCCACAGCGGGGCTGCACACCGGCAGCAGGCTCTCGTCGCCCAGGCAGACCCCCTCGACGCCGGACCAGTTGCCCAGGCCATAGCGGAGCTCGATATCGGCGCCCTCGGGGCCGAAGTCGTCCGGCCAGATCGCGCTGACCAGGCGCATGGCCAGAGACGGGTGTGCGCGATGAAACGCCATCAGGCGCGGTGCCAGCCAGTTCTGCTGCATCACCGGGGTCGCGCGCAGTGTCACGGTGCGCTCCGCCGCGTTGCCGAAGACCTCCTGCGTGCCCTCCCCGATACGCGCGAAGCCGTCAAGGATGCTCGGCAGCCAGGCCTGCCCGGCCGGCGTCAAGGATAGGCTGCGCGGGTGGCGCACGAAGAGTTTCTGCCCCAGGCGATCCTCGAGCAGGCGAATACGCTGACTGATCGCCGCCTGGGTCACGCCGAGCTCGCGCCCCGCCGCGGTAAAGCTCAGGGTGCGCGCCGAGGCCTCGAAGGCCTGGAGCCATAGCAGGGGAGGTAACGGTGACATGAAAAAGCCTGTGATAAGCTTAGCTTGGGCATAGGGGTCAGATTAATCGTTTGTCACTGATCTGGCCAATCGCCATCCTGAAGACGCTTTACCGATCGCCTATCAGGAGTTGCGCATGAATCAGGACACCGTTTCCGATTTCGCCCCCGCGGATATCGCCCCGGCACCGCCGGTGGACATGCGTGAACTCTCCCCCTATGAGACGGCAACGCGGCTGCGTGAGGCCAGGATGGAGAGTCATCGGGTCGTGCTCGAATGGCAGGACGGCCAACAGGCCGAATTCCCGCCGATCTGGCTACGCGACCACTGCGCCTGCCCGGCCTGCCGCCATGCCCAGACCTTCGAGCGGCTGGTCTTCCCCATCGAAGGAATCGACACCGCACCCCAGGTGCAGGTCGAGGACGGCCACCTGGTAGTGAACTGGGCCGATGGCCACACGAGCCGCTTCGACGGCGGCTGGCTGCACCAGCGCCGTCCCGGCGAACCCGATCGGGACGTGATCCCCGAGCGCCTCCCCTGGCGCGACGGCTTCTTTCCCCAGCGCGTCGCCCATGGCGACTTCGTTGCCGGTGCCGATGGCGAGCGCGCCTGGCTGACGGCCTTGCTGCGGGATGGCCTGGTACTACTCGAGCACGGGCCGCTCGCCGACGAGGAGGTGAGCCGTCTGGCCAAGCGCATCGGCCCGCTGCGTTCGACCAACTTCGGCGCGCGCTTCGATGTGCGCTCCAAGCCCAACCCCAACAATGCCGCCTATACCGCCATCGGCCTGGCGCTGCATACCGACCTGCCCAACTGGCGCCAGCCACCCGATATCCAGCTGCTCTACTGCCTGGAGAATGGCGCCGAAGGCGGTGGGTCGCTGTTTGCCGATGGCTTCCAGGTCGCCGAGGTGCTGCGCCGCGAGGCCCCCGAGGCCTTCCGCCTGCTCAGCGAGACATCGATCGACTTCCGCTTCCAGGACGAGACGCAGGACATCGGCGTGCGCGCGCCCATCATCGAATGCGATGACGACGGCAAGGTGGTGGAGATTCGCTTCAACAACTGGATTCGCGACACCTTGCGCCTGCCGGCGCAGACCATCGAGGCCTGGTACCGCGCCTACTATCGCTTCTGGCAACTGCTCCATGAGCCGCGTCACCAGCTCGAGTTCGACCTGGCACCGGGGCAGATGATCGCCTTCGATAACCGTCGCGTGCTGCATGGCCGGGGCGCCTTCGACCCGAATACCGGCGCCCGCCATCTGCAGGGCACCTATCTCGACCGCGACATGCTCGAGTCGCGCCTGCGGGTGCTGGCTCGCCGCGCCTGACACGGCTCGCCGACGGCCGACCATTGGCCGGCATGCGCCGGGCCCGTATGCTGTAGCCTCTCCCTGCTGCCAAGGCCCCACACATGCCTCGTCCGCTCCTGCTTCCGCTGGTCGCCCTCGCCGTGCTCATCGGCCTGGCCGTCGGCTGGCAGTGGCTGGCCAGTGAGGACCTTCTCACCGTCGCCATGCTGCAGCGCCTGGTCCAGGGGTCCCTGGCCTGGCGCGACGCGCCCTGGGCAGTGCTGGTGGTGATGGCCGTCTACGCCGGGGCGTCGCTGGTGATGTTCCCGCTCAGCCTGCTGGTAGCGCTGACCGGGCTGCTGTTCGGCCCCTGGTGGGGCTTCGCCCATGCCCTGGCAGGCACCCTCGCGGCCTCGGTGCTGACCTGGTGGGTGGGTCGCCGGGTGGGCCGCGAGGCGCTGATGCGCCACGGTGGCCGGCGCCTGCGCGGCCTCTCGCGCTACCTCTCGGGGCGCGGCATCCGCACCATGACCCTGGTCAACCTGCTGCCGCTGGCGCCCTTCACGCTGACCAACATGATGGCCGGGGCCTTCCACCTGCGCTTTCGCGACTACATGATCGGCTCTCTGCTGGGCATCGCACCGGGGCTGGCCGGGGTCACCCTGCTGGGTAGCCAGCTGGGCGAGCTGGCCACCGCCGAGAGCCGCGGCGAGCTGCTCTGGGCCGCCGCTGGCCTGCTGGTGGGGATCGCCCTGCTGGCGGGCCTCAAGGCCTGGTCCGGTCGGCGCCGCCGCGCCCGCTGACGGGAGCTACTTGCGCGGCACCTCGCTCTCGTCCTCCGCCCGGTGGCCAGGCCACCAGGCGGGCCGCTCCTGCTGCCACTCCTCCTGCACCAGGTGGCGCAACAGGCGACCACGATAGCAGAGCATCTGCCACTCGGCCCCCAGCCGGTAGCGCACCCGCTCCCAGCCCCCCTCGTCGGCATGGGTGAAGGGGCCGCCCCGGGCGATAGCGCGGCGATATACCGCCAGGCAACGCTCGGCGCAACGTGCCTCGTCATAGCCGGCGGCAGTCTCGAGGGCGGCCACGGCCAGCGGCCGGCGGACGCGGGGGTCCGCCAGGGTGACCAGCGCCTCGGCCATGGCCTCGACGTCGTCCTCGGCGAGCAGCCGCCCGTTGTGGCCATCGACCACCACCTCGCGCACCCCGGCGGCATCGATGGCCACCACGGGCAGCCCTGCCGCCATGGCCTCGGCCACCACCATGCCCTGGGTCTCGCTGTGGGAGGCGAAGGCGAAGACGTCCATGGCGTGGTAGGCATCGATCAACGCCTGGCCCTGCAGGCGACCGGTGAAGTGGACGCGATCCTTGACGCCCTGGATGCCGAACACCTCCTGCATGACATGACCGGCCTCACCGTCTCCCACCACCAGGAAATGCGCCTCGGGCTCGCGCATCAGCGCCTCGGCCACCGCCCCAGCCAGGAATGCCAGGTTCTTCTCCAGCGCCAGGCGGCCCAGGTGGCCGATCACGTAGGCGGCCGTGGGAATGCCGAGTCGGTCGCGCCAGCGCCCCTCGTCGCCGCTGGCAAACCGCACGGTATCCACGCCGCTCGGCACCACGCTGATGTGGGGATTGGCCTCGCGCCGGCGCAGCAGGTCACGGATGCTCTCGCTGGGTGCGATCACCTCGTCGCACAGCCAGGTGTACTGGGTGGCGAGCGCCACCGCGAAGCGCTGCATGCGCGGCGAGTCGCCGGGCACGTAGTGGGTGTAGTGCTCATAGAGGGTGTGATGGGTGAAGATCAGCGGCAGGCCGTAGGTCTCCGCCGCCCGGGCGGCCGTATCGCCCAGCAGGAAAGGGTGGTGGGCATGCACGATATCGGGATCGAAGGCCTCGATCGCCTCGTGGAGCTGGCCGGGAATCGGCACCGGCAGCGAGAAGTCGCTACCGTTGAAGTGCTGCACCGCCACCACCCGCACCACGTCGCGCTCCCCCCGCGGCTGCCCCTCCAGGCGCGGCGCCACCACCAGTACCCGGTGGCCGGCGACCTGCAGCTGGCGCTTGAGCCGTTGCACCGACTCGCTGACCCCGCCGACGATGGGCAAGTAGGTATTGGTGAACATCAGCACATTCACGGGAACAAGGCTCCTCGACTGGCGGTGGCGACATTCTGCCGGGAAGGCACCCGGCTGGCCATCTCCTGTTCAAGATAGGCGACGAAGGCCCGGATGCGCGCCGGCACGTGTCGGTGCTGGCGGTAGACGGCATGGAAGTCGGCGCGCACGCCCTGCCAGTCGGGCAGCAGCTCGACCAGGCGACCGCGAGCCAAGTGCTCGTGCACATCCCACCAGGAGCGCAGCGCGATGCCGTGCCCCTCCAGTGCCAGTTGCATGATCACCTCGCCGTCGTTGCTGGCCAGCGGGCCGGCCACCTTCACCGCCTGTTCCACCGCGGGGTCGTCGCGGCGCTGGAAACGCCACACGGCGAAGTCGCTGTCGTTCTCACGCAGCAGCAGGCACGCCTGCCCCGAGAGGTCCGCCGGCGAGCGCAGCGTCGGCAGGGTCGCCACCCGGGCGGGGGCGGCACACAGCACACGACGGTTGGCGAGGATCCGGCGGGCCACCAGCCGCGAGTCCGGTGGCTCGCCCACGCGGATGCCGATGTCGAAGGCCTGGTCGCCCAGGCTCAGCGGGAAGCCGGAGAGCTCCAGGCTCACCTCGATGCCGGGGTGGTCCCGGCAGAAGGCCGAGAGCAGCGGGGCCACATGGCGACGGCCGAAGCCGAAGGTGGCGTTGACCCGCAGCGGGCCGGAGAGCTCGGCACGATGCTCGCCGAGGGACTCCTCGAGCTCGCTGAGCTCCTCGAGGATCATCCCGCCCCGCGCCAGGTAGCGCTCGCCCTCGGCGGTCAGCGCCAGGCGCCGCGTGGTGCGGCTGGCCAGTTCGACGCCCAGCCGGGCCTCGAGTTGCTTGAGGCGCTTGCTCACCGCCGACAGCGACAGGCCCAGTTCGCGGGCGGTGGCGGTGAGGCTGCCGGCATGGGCCAGGCGGCGGAAGAAGGCCAGGTCATCGAGGGGGGTCATGCCATTCTCCACTCTTTCTCAACAATGAGTTGAATGGTACCCCGATTATCTTTCCTGCGTGCAGGACTAGACTGGCAGGCACTACCCATGCTTCCCAGGAGGAATTCCATGTCCCATCGCATCGCCGTCATTCCCGGCGACGGCATCGGCAAGGAGGTGATGCCCGAGGGGCTGCGCGCCCTCGAGGCCGCCGCCGCGCGCTTCGGCATCGACCTGAGCCTCGAGCACTTCGACTTCGCCAGCTGCGACTACTACGCCGAGCACGGCCAGATGCTGCCCGACGACTGGTTCGAGCAGCTCAAGGACGCCGATGCCATCTTCTACGGGGCCGTGGGCTGGCCGGAGACCGTACCCGACCACATCTCCCTGTGGGGCTCGCTGCTGCAGTTCCGTCGCCGCTTCGACCAGTACGTCAACCTGCGTCCCTGCAAGCTGCTGCCCGGCGTGAAGAGCCCGCTGGCGGGCCGCGCGCCCGGCGACATCGATTTCTACGTGGTGCGCGAGAACACCGAGGGCGAGTATTCCAGCGTCGGCGGCAAGATGTTCGAGGGCACCGAGCGCGAGGTGGTGATCCAGGAGACCGTGATGACCCGCACCGGGGTCGACCGGGTGCTGAAGTACGCCTATGAGCTGGCCCAGTCGCGCCCCCGAAAGAAGCTCACCTCGGCCACCAAGTCCAACGGCATCGCCATCACCATGCCCTGGTGGGACGAGCGCGTGAAGGCGATGGGCGTGCACTACCCCGAGGTGTCGGTGGACCAGTTCCATATCGACATCCTCACCGCCAACTTCGTGATGCACCCCGACTGGTTCGATGTGGTGGTGGCCAGCAACCTGTTCGGCGACATCCTCTCCGACCTGGGGCCGGCCTGCACCGGCACCATCGGCGTGGCCCCCTCGGCCAACATCAACCCGGACGGCCTCTTCCCGAGCCTCTTCGAGCCGGTCCACGGCAGCGCCCCGGACATCGCCGGCAAGGGCATCGCCAACCCCATCGGCCAGGTCTGGTCCGCCGCCATGATGCTCGAGCACCTGGGCCACCCGGAAGCCGGCCAGGCCATCGTCGATGCCTTCGAGGCGGTGCTCGCCGCGGGTGACAAGGCGGTGCTGACGCCGGATGTCGGCGGCCAGGGCACCACCGAGGCCCTGGGCCGCGCCATCGCCGAACGCATCGCCGGCTGAACCGCCCGCCACCAACGACAAGGCCCCACCCGGCGCTCCTTCACGGAGCAACCGGGCGGGGCCTGATTCGTGGCAGGGCTTGGTGAGGCCGGCGTCAGCCAGCCAGCTTCGCGGCGATGCGTGCCACGTGTTCACCCTGGAAGCGGGCGATCTTGAGCTCTCGGTCGTCGGGCTGGCGGGACCCATCGCCACCGGCAATGGTGGAGGCACCATAGGGATTGCCGCCGCCAGCCTGGTCGAAGATGTACTGCTCGCCGATGCCATAGCCCAGCGGCACAATCAGCATGCCCTGATGGGCCAGGGTGTGCCAGAAGGAGGTGATGGTGGTCTCCTGGCCACCGCCAGTGCCAGTGGAGGTGAAGACGCTCGCCACCTTGCCACGTAGCTTGCCACCCGCCCAGAGGCCCCCGGTCTGGTCGAGGAAGGTGCGCATCTGGGCGGACATGTTGCCGAAGCGAGTCGGGGTCCCGAAGATCACGGCATCATATTCTGCTAGCTCCCCTGGGCTCGCTTCGGGCGTATCGAAGGACTGACCTCCGGCCTTGGCGAAGGCCTCGGCGTCCATGGTCTCGGGCACCCGCTTGAGGGTGACCTCGACGCCCTCGACGCCGCTTGCCCCTTCGGCCACGGTGCGGGCCAGGGTATCGATATGGCCGTACATGGAGTGATAGACCACCAGTATTCGAGTCATTCGCTCGCCTCCTCTTGCGGTTCCGTCGTGTGATGATTCCTAGTGTAGAATCGACGGAAACGAAAGGAAGCGAAGAAATTCGACGCTATCGATCGAAATTATCGAAACGTCAGGCCCTGCGCCACACCCCCTCGAAGATCCGCACCCGGTCCGCGGCCAGGTTGTCGCGCAGGTTTCGCCCCATCTCGGCGAAAGCTTCGCCGAAGATCAGCCCCGGCCCGGGCGGGCGCGGATTTTCACCCTGGGCCCTGTCACTTTCATCCGACCGACCCTCGCCCTTGAGTCCAACGGCGACGGACGGGATGGTGTCGCCAGCCACCACAACATCGACAACAGGTGCCCCCATGCCTTCCGACATGAGCCTCGAGCAGTTCTTCGCCCGCCTCTGGGACGACTACACCGCCATGACGCCCCAGGCGAGCCGCATCCATGACGCCCTGGTCGCCGATGGCGAGACCATCGTCAACGACCATGTGGCCTTTCGCACCTTCGACCGCGGCCCCCTTCGCCTGGCCGACCTGGAGCCCCACCTGCTGGCGCTGGGCTACACCCGGCTGGAGCCCTACGACTTCGAGGCCAAGAAGCTGCGTGCCTGGGGCTACCTGCCGCCGCGGGCGGACCAGCCCAGGGTCTTCCTCTCGGAGCTGAAGTGCCGCGAGCTCTCGGCGCCTGCCCAGGAGATCATCGACGAGCTGGTGGGCCAGATCGACCCTGCCCGGATCGCCTCGCCCGAGGTGCTCTGGGCCGGCCGTCTCTGGGAGACACCGACCTGGGGGGAATACCGGACCCTGGCGGAGGAGAGCGAGTACGCCGCCTGGCTGTCGATCATCGGGCTGCGGGCCAACCACTTCACGATCAGCGTCAACCACCTGCGCCGCCACGACAGCCTGGAGAAGCTGCTGGCGAGGGTCGAGTCGCTGGGGCTGTCTATCAACGCGTCCGGCGGACGCATCAAGGGCTCCCCCGAGGTACTGCTGGAGCAGGCCTCGACGCTCGCCGACCGCATGCCCTTCACTTTCTCCGGCGGCCGAGTCGAGGAGATCCCCACCTGCTACTACGAGTTCGCCCGGCGCTACCCGGATGCCGAGGGTCGGCTCTACCAGGGCTTCGTCGCCGCCAGCGCCGACCGGATCTTCGAGTCCACCGACGCCCGTCCCGATCATGCTGGCTGAGTGGCTCGACCAGGGCCTGGAAGGACGCACCCCCTCCCGCGCCGAGGGCCGAGTCTCCGGGGGGCGTTTCCGGCTGGCCGCCCCGGGGGTGCTAGAACTCGCGCCGGACGCCCCCGCAACAGGGGCGAGGGCCTGCGTGCTCTCGGTCGGCGTCCACGGCAACGAGACGGCCCCCATGGAGCTGCTGGGCGAGAGCCTCGCCCGCCTGGAGGCCGGGCTGCTGCGCCTGGGGGCGCCGCTGCTGGTGATCCTGGGCAACCCCGAGGCGATACGGCGCGGCGAGCGCTATGTCGCCACCAACCTCAACCGGTTGTTCCGCCGCGACCTCGACGAGACGGGTGACGAACCCGACCGGGCCCGAGCGCTGATGGCCGCGGTAGACGCCTTCTACGCCCGCCACCCCGACCGGCCCCGCCTGCACTACGACCTGCACACGGCGATCCGCGACAGCCGCTTCCCGCGCTTCGTGGTCGAGCCCTTCGCCGAGACGCCGACGCCCCCCGAGCAGTGGCGCTGGCTGGCCGCCGCCGGCATCCAGGCGGTGCTCCACCAGCACCGCCACAGCTGGACCTTCTCGCACTACGCCAAGCACTACCATGGTGCGGCGGCCTTCACCCTGGAACTGGGCCGTGCCCTGCCGTTCGGCCACAACGACCTGGCGCCGCTGGCCCCCATGGGCCGGCTGCTCGAGGCGCTGGTCGAGGGCCGCGCGCCCGCCGAGGGCGACCCCGGGGCCATGACCTTCTTCCGCGCCCAACACGAGCTGCTGCGCCACGGCGAGGCGTTCCGGCTCTGCTTCCCCGACGATACGCCCAACTTCAGCGAGTTCCCGCCGGGCACCCGGCTGGCGGAAGACGCCGTCGCCGGCGAGACCCGCGTCGGCGACACCCCCCTGTCGGTGGTCTTTCCCAATGCCGACGTCGAGATCGGCGCCCGGGCGGCGCTGCTGGTGGTACCGAGCCCGCCACCGGACTGACGCCGTCCCCCGGCACCCCACAACAACAACCGCCAGGAGAATCCCCATGACCCATGCCATCCCCACCCCGGACCGAGGTAATATATCCGGCTGGTCGCGGTGCCCTTCCGGAAATCCTCCGGCCTGTTAGAATCGCCCTCTTTTTTGACTCCCGGTTTTGATGCCCGGTTTTGATCCCCGGCCCGCACCGGCCGACCCCTGATGCGGCGGACCGCCCACGATCTGGAGCCCGTTCCATGGCCGATACCCCGATTCCGCTGGAAGTGCGCGACATCACCAAGCGCTTCGGCGACACCGAGGTCCTCAAGGGCCTCTCCCTGAAGGCCCACAAGGGCGATGTGATCACGCTGATCGGTGCCTCCGGCTCCGGCAAGAGCACCTTCCTGCGCTGCATGAATCTGCTCGAGCAACCCGACGAGGGCGACCTGATCGTCCACGGCGAGGAGATCCGCTTCAAGCAGACCCGACACGGCCGTGAACCGGCCGACTGGAAGCAGGTCGTGCGCATGCGCGCCAAGCTCTCCATGGTCTTCCAGAGCTTCAACCTCTGGGCCCACATGACGCTGCTCGAGAACGTCATCGAGGCCCCGGTCCATGTGCTCGGCAAGCCCAAGAAGGAGGCCATCGCCCATGCCCGGCAGCTGCTCGAGCGGGTCGGCCTCGGCGAGCACGCCGACTACTACCCGGCGCAGATGTCCGGCGGCCAGCAGCAGCGCGGGGCCATCGCCAGGGCACTGGCCATGGACCCGGAGGTGATGCTCTTCGACGAGCCCACCTCGGCGCTGGACCCGGAGCTGGTCGGCGACGTGCTGAAGGTGATGCGCGACCTCGCCCAGGAGGGCCGCACCATGATCGTGGTCACCCACGAGATGGCCTTCGCCCGCGACGTCTCCTCCCAGGTGATCTATCTCCACCAGGGGCGGGTCGAGGAAGCCGGCCCGCCGGAGGAAGTGCTGGGCAACCCGCGCTCCGAGCGGCTCAAGCAGTTCCTGGCGCCCAAGCACTGAGGCGACCCGGACGAGGAGACTCCCATGATCGACCTGCACGGCTACGGCCCGCGCCTCGCCGAAGGCGCCCTGATCACCATCGAGCTGGCGGTGCTTTCGCTGATCCTTGCCATCGTGCTGGGACTGCTCACCGCCAGTGCCAAGATGTCGCGCAACTGGGTGGCCCACCGCATCGGCACCCTCTACACCACCGTCATCCGCGGCGTTCCCGACCTGGTGCTGATGATGCTGATGTTCTTCGGCGGCCAGATCGGCATCAACATGGTCACCGACCAGCTCTACGAGCGCTTCGGGTGGGACCTCTTCATCAACGTCAACGAGTTCGTCGCCGGCGTGATCACCATCGGGCTGATCTTCGGCGCCTACATGGGCGAGACATTTCGCGGCGCCTTCCTGGCAGTGGACAGCGGCCAGATCGAGGCCGGGCGCGCCTACGGCATGAACCACTGGCTGGTGTTCCAGCGCATCCGCTTCCCGCAGATGATGCGCCATGCCATTCCGGGGCTCTCCAACAACTGGATGGTACTGCTCAAGACCACCGCCCTGGTCTCGGTGATCGGCCTCACTGACATGGTCCGCGTGGCCGCCGAGGCCTCCAAGGCCACCCGCGAGCCCTTCACCTTCATGATCATCGTCGCCGCCGTCTACCTGCTGATCGCCACGGTCTCGGAGTGGGGCTTCGCGCGGCTGCAGAAACGCTATGACGTCGGCTACCGGGAGGCGGACTGATGGAAGCCCTGATGACCTGGCTGGAGGCCCAGCTCGCCGACAACAGCATCTTCACCCTGCAGACCCTCGGCTACTACGGCGAGGGCCTGGTCACCACCGTGCAGCTGGTGGCCCTGTCGCTGATCATCGGCCTGGTGATGGCGGTACCGCTGGCCATCGGCCGCGGCTCGAAGCATCGCTGGATCAGCCTGCCGATCTTCCTCTACTGCTACGTGTTCCGCGGCACGCCGCTGCTGGTCCAGCTCTACCTGATCTACTACGGCGTGGTGTTCGTCGAGGGGATCCAGGAGACCTGGCTGTGGGTGATCCTCGAGAAGCCCTTCGTGCCGGCACTGATCGCCTTCACCCTCAATACCGCGGCCTACACCACCGAGATCTTCCGCGGCGCCATCAAGTCCACGGCCCGGGGCGAGATCGAGGCGGCACGCGCCTATGGCATGTCCCGGGGGCTGATGCTGCGGCGTATCGTGCTGCCCAGCGCCTTCCGGCGCGCCCTGCCGGCCTACGGCAACGAGGTGATCTTCATGCTCCACGCCAGCGCCATCGCCAGCGTGGTCACCATCATGGATCTGACCGGGGCGGCCCGCTTCGTCTATGCGCGCTACTACGCGCCCTTCGATGCCTTCCTGTTCGTGGCGGCCATCTACCTCTGCCTGACGTTCGCCATCCTCTACCTGTTCCGCTATCTGGAACGGCGCCTGCTGGCGCACCTCAAGCCGGCCAGCGGCTGACAGACGACGACGGGGAGCGTAAAACAAGCGTTGGGAACCGGCGTTTGAAAGCGACCGGCTCCCCCTTCCGACGGGCCCGGGCATCCGCTATCGTGGTCGCGTCGTCACCCACGAGGTGACACCACCAACAACACGGGAAAACACCCCATGAAGCTACACAAGATCCTGAGTCTCGGCGTGTTCGGCGCCGCCCTGGTCGCTGGCAGCGCCAGTGCCGAGGTCCGCGACATCCGCATCGGCGTCGACGTGCCCTACGAGCCCATGGAGTTCCGCACTCCCGAGGGCGAGCTGACCGGCTTCGACATCGACCTGGGCAACGCCCTGTGTGCCGAGATCGGCATCCAGTGCGAGTGGGTCGTGCAAGGCTGGGACGGCATCATCCCCGGCCTCCAGGCGCGCAAGTACGACGCCATCATGTCCTCGATGACCATCAACGAGCAGCGTCGTGAGCAGGTCCTGTTCTCCGATCCCTACATCACTCCCCCGTCGGCCTGGTTCGCGCCCGGCGACGTCGAGATCGGCACCCCGTCCGAAGAAACCCTCGACGGCCTGACCCTCGGCGTGCAGCGCGGTACCCTGCAGGACAACTACGTGACCGACCTATACGGCGACGTGGCCGACGTCAACCGTTACGCCACCGCCGACGACATGGTGCTGGACATGGACTCGGGCCGCCTCGATGCGGTGTTCCTCGACTTCCCGATCGGCAAGTCCACCCTGCTCGACAGCGAGGCGGGCGACTACAAGCTGGTCGGCAAGAAGATCACCGAGCCCAAGGAGTACTTCGGCGAAGGCTTCGGCATCGCCTTCCGCCACCGTGACCAGGAGCTGGCCGAGGCCTTCAACGCGGCCCTGGCAACGCTGAAGGACAATGGTACCTACGACGAGATCCACGAAAGGTACTTCGGTGAATAAGTACTCCGGCACGGACTGAACCGAGCGACAGCCAGCCGACACGACCGGGGCCCCCAGGGGCCCCGGTCCGCTGTCCGGGCCCCGGTCCCGACCTTCAGGGCGGGGCCTGAGGGGCGCTCTCGCGCATCTCGATGGCCCGGCGCATGAAGGCCAGGATCCAGCGCACCATCAGGGTGTCATCCACCGACGCCGAGAGCGACGCCTCCCCCTCGCGCACCCGATGGTGGCCGACCAGGTCGGCGCGCTGCGCCATCAGGTCCCGGGAATAGGCGCGGGTGAACTCGGGATGTCCCTGCACGCCGAGGAAGTGCTCACCGAGCTGCATCAGGTAGGCCGGGCAGAAGTCGCTGCCGCCCAGCACCCGGGTGCCCTCCGGCAGCCGCGCCACCTGGTCCTGGTGGCTCACCAGCAGGTCAAGTCCCGGCTGCCAGGGCGCCATCCAGTCGGCCCGCTCGGTGACCTGGTTGAACGACATGCCCACGCCCCAGCCCTTGCCGCTCTTCGCTACCTCGCCGCCCAGCGCCCTGGCCATCAGCTGGTGGCCAAAGCAGATACCCACCAGCGGCTTGCCCGCCACCCAGAGGGCGCGCACGAAGGCCTCGAGCGCGGCGATCCAGGGCAGGTCGTCATTGACCCCGAACTTCGATCCCGTGGTCAACCAGGCGTCCACCGCCTCGACATCGTCGGGAATCTCGCCGTCCAGGCAGCGCCAGACCCTGAACGTCAGGCTCGGGTCCACGCGATGGAACAGTGCTTCGAACATTTCAGGATAGTTGCCGTGGGTCCCACGCAGCTCCGGCGCCACGTCATCACACTGCAGCAGTCCGATCACCATGCTCTTTCCTCTCCGCGTCATCTCGCCTTACTCTTGATGCCCACCGTCATGTCATGCCCACCGCCACGTCAGAGCCTGGCAGGGTCTATCAGCGCAGTACCCGCTTGACCAGCAGCGGCCCGAGGATCTCGAAGACCACGGTCGAGGCCACCACCGCCGCGAGCAGCATCGGGCCGTGTTCGGGAAATCGTTCGGCCGCGAGCAGTGCCATGCCCATCGCGACACCGGCCTGGGGGGTCAGCGCCAGGCCGAGGTTCCCCGGCAGCTCGGCCTGGCGCTCCCGAGCGAGGCGGACGCCGAGCAAGCCGCCCAGGTAGCGCCCCGCCAGGCGCAGCAGAATGTAGGCCAGGGTCAGGCCGAGGGCATCGCCGAATCGGTAGAGATCCATGCTGGCGCCCGAGAGCACGAAGAAGAATACCAGGAAAGGCCACTCGATCAGCTCGATCTCATTGAACGAACGCGTGTGGTGGCGGGAGAGATTGGCCACCAGAGCACCGGTGATCATCGCCGCCAGCAGGGACGAGACCCCGAGCCAGGACGAGATACCGGCCAGCAACAGGATCAGGGCCAAGGCTTCCACCTGGGTCGGCTCGCCCGGCGCCAGGCGCGATGAAATCCTGCGGATCGAAGATAACGTGCGTGGTGCCGTCGCGGTAGGGGTTTTTCGGCGAGTAACCGATGTCGCCGCGTGGTGTCAGGAACAGCCGCTTTCCTAATACGGGCGGACGGCAGCAGATGTAGCGGCACAGACGTTCCAGCTTGTCGCGCTGACTAGCCTTGACTGCCACCCCGGCATGTAACGAAAAGCCGGCCACGTTGCCGGGATCGTCGGCCGCCCAATCCTCCTCCAAATCTGTGGTCGGCAAGGTCTGGAGCGTAAACACCTTGCGACCCCGGTAGCGGCGGGGAACAGACCATGGAGCTGACCCTGACCGGCCGTGACACCATGCGCTTTCGCATGCTGCTGGGGCGAAAGGCGTTGGAAGACCGGTTTCTGGTCGACCCGGCCGGTTCCTACTTGGCCGGAAGCCCGCGCGGCTGACACTCAATCAAAGCTCTGGTCAGATGGTTCGATCGCCGCACGGACCAGATCGACCAGCCGTATGATTCCCACCAGCCGACTGTCTCCGTCGAGCACCGGGATATCCTCGATCCGCCGCTCCATGTATTTATGAAGGACATCGTGGACGTACTCGTCAAGTCGGGCCGAGATAAAGCGTTGATCCATGAACTCACGGACCGGTCCGCGCGCCACACGCTCAAGCAACTGGCGGCGGCTTTGCGTCGGCCGGTGAGCAGAGAGCAAAACGCCCGCCAGCCGGCGGAAGCCGAGGTGACCGACGACTCGCCGCTCGGCATCGGTGACATAGATATCGCGACATTCAGGCTCGCCCAGCATTGCGCGCGCCGCTTCCTCAAGCGAAGCATCACGTTCGACGGTCACCCCGGTTACGGTGTGCCCCTCCAACCAATCGGCAATCTTCATTTAGCTTCTCCTTCGGCCTATGCAGGCGGAATCCCCGACTCGACGCGAGCCGTCGCGCACCGAGATCGTATCGACCACTTCAGTCAGCGACATCGTTATGGCGATCCGGTTGATGACGATGTCACTGGGCAGTCTTCCCCTTCGGCGTGTTCTGGCAAAATTCACCAGCCCGACGCAGACCGTATCGCACCGAGATCGCTCCGACGGACTCAGTCAGCAAGGTGGTAGTTGCAATCAGGTTGACAATAATTTCGCCGGCCTGCGAGAACGTCGGATAATTCAACAGGAGTAGTGCCAGACCGATGGCCACGCCGCCCTGAGGGAACAGGCCGAAACCGATGTTCGACCAGATAGCTCGCGGCGCCCCGGCTAGTCGTGCGCCGCTTCCGCCCCCGACGAACAGGCCCATGGCACGTGCAACGAAGTAGGTCAACATCAGTGGCCAGTAGTCGATCACGGCCGAGGGAGCAAAATGCAGACCAGCAAAGGTGAAGAACAACACGAAGACGGTTTCCTCGAGATCCTCGATCGGCTCGAACAATCGCTCGGCATGCGGGCCACAAAACCAGCGCACCGAAAAGCCCAGCACCATCGCCGCCAGCAGCGCCGAGAACTCGGCCCAAGCGGCCAGCCCCACTGTCAGTAGGATCCCGCCCAACAATAGTGGGAGCAACATGCTCTGTTCGTGAAAGCAGCGCGACAGGCGTTCGATCAGAAAGCCGCTGCCCCAACCCACCAGCAACGCGGCACCGATCTCCCAGAAGGCCGTGCCCAGCGCCCCACCTAGCGACCCGCTACCGACAATCGCCATCACCAGCGCAAAAATGAGGATGCCGAGGGCATCGTCGATGGCCACCATGCCGAGCAGCGTGTTGGTCAATGGCCCGCACGCTCGGTACTGATGTACCACCGCCACGATGGCGGCAGGAGCCGTGGCAGGGGCGAGCGCACCGAGGACGAGCGCGAACGACCACAACGGCAGGTCGACCACCGTCATACCCAACAGCAGGACCGCCCCCACCACCACCAGAAAGGCGCCAGAGACTTCGCCCAGAGTCGCCCCGACGATGCTCCAGCCGAGACGATGCAACTGGCTGGGGCTGATCGCCCCGCCGATCACATAGGCAATGACCCCGAGGGCCACCGACACCAGCGGCTGGGTCCACTGAGTGTCGTGCATGCCCAGTTGGCCACCCAGGAGGCCGGGGGCAAAGAGCATGCCCACCAAGATGTAACCCACCACACGCGGCACACCGAACAGATGGCTCCCAAGCGCCCCAAAGGCAAGCCCAGAGAGCAACAACACCCCAATCAGCAGTATTTCCACGCCTCCTCCTTTCTACGCACCCGATCGGGAACCCGGTCCCGGATCGACTATCCTAGGCTTTGTCAGAAAAGTCTGCTCGCAGGCAACGGTCTATGCACGCCAGGCATACCATGGCCCTGAAACTGCTGGCCAACTTATCGTACCGCGTGCAGATCCGGCGTAGTTCTTTGATCCACCCGAAACAGCGCTGGATGATTTTCCACCGAGGTTTGTCAAAGCCCCTCGGTGCACCAGGGCGTGTCTTGCGCTTCATTTTGCGTCTGGCAATGATGGGCTTCATCCGGTGTCAGTCGCAGTAGCGGCGAAGCGGATCGCTGTCATAGCCCTTGTCCGCCACGATGAAGCAACAGCGCTTGAGCGTCTGCTTCCGTGACCAGGCAGGAGGGCGTGCTCCATGATCGGGATGAGGAGCCGCTAATCCGATTCCTGACCCGGCGACAAGGTGAAGGTCAGCGGCCAACCATGTCGATCGCACACCATGTGAATCTTGGTCGTCAATCCAGCCCGGCTGTGTCCCAGGGCATGGTCTACGGGTTCTTGCTGCCCCTTTTTTTTGCCGCCTCCCGAGCGGCTCGCGTTGCCCGGATTGAGGTCGAGTCGATCATCCACGTATCAAGATCCATCAGACCATCCTCGCGGAGTCACAGTTGGAGCCGAGCCAGGATGGCTTCGAAAGTACCATCGTCGCGCCATTGCCGGAATCGGTCATAGACCGTCTTCCAAGGACCATAACGCTCAGGCAGATCGCGCCACTTGGCCCCTGAGCATAGGATCCAGAAGATCCCGTTCAACACCTGACGGTCATCACGACGGGGGCGCGCCGTAGTCTGCGGCGGTGACACGATATCCTCAATGAGGACCCAGCCGTTGTCAGAGATCTCGTAGCGTCCTGCCATAGGCCACCTATGCTGTTAAAGCATAGGTGGCCTTAGCAGATCCGACTTTTCGGACAAAACCTCGCATGGCCATGGCAAGCTCGAAGACCACGATACCCCAGCCGTCATCGATGGCGACGATCCCCAGCAGCAGGCGAGCCCGCAACCGGGTATCACCACTGGCCCGCACCGTCTCCTGCACGGCCGCAGGATCAGTCGCCACCGAGATGGCCGCCAGTGATACCGCCACCACTATCGGGAACCCCAATGCCAGCAGACCGGCACCCACCGCCACCCCGACACCCACCAGCACCAGCAGCGAGATACGCGGCAGGCGGGTTCGGCTGGCCACCACGTCGGCCAGGATGCTGATGGAGAGGATTACGCCCAGCAGCAACAGGCTGGCTGCGGTAACGCTGGGGTCGACTGGCAGCCAGGAGAGTGTCTCGGGGAGAGTCACCTTGTCGTTCCTCGTTGGTCATGAGGCAGTCAGGTAGCAAGCCGCCAGCCTAGCATGGAGATGCGAGCCAGTGACCCCGAATCATGGAGCCATCACGAACGCCTGGTCGACCGGCCACCTTACCCGGAAACCATCGGCCGTGGCGCCTTGTCGCACCCGACTTGATCCATGTCACACAAGGACTCCCTCCAGGGTCCATACTGAATATTCGTTACATCACCTTACTCTCTGATTCAGGAGTTTATATGGCACGTCAAGACAAGGGCGCCACCCCTTGGCTGGTCCTGGGGCTGCCCGTCGCACTGGGCCTCGCCTGGGTCACCCATGGCAGCGGGGTGATCGAGGACGACCCGGAGCGCAATATCGCGATTCCCGATGAGCTGACCATGCCGCTGCAGGTCCAGGCCGCCTATAACGACTCACACATCTTCTTCCGCTACCGATGGCCCGCAGAGCGTCCGCATATCCTCCACGACGTGCTGGTCTACGAGGATGGCGACTGGGTGAGAAAGGGCAGCGGAATGCCTGGCTCCAACCCCGATGGCCTCCACGAGGATCGCGTCGCAATGATGCTCGATGACGGCAGCGTACCGAACTTCGCGCGTTACGGTGGCTACATGACCATCGGGGCCGGGGCCGCCGGCCTCACCGACGAGGCCCCGGAAGAGGTCTCCAAATCGATGCCCGGTACGCGCATCGACCTGACCGACTGGGCCAGCCGCCAGGCGCCGGAGACCCTCGAGGCCCAGCGCGAGGCGGGCTACTTCCTTGATCTCTGGCACTGGCGCGGCCATCGCTCTAACCCCTTGAACCTTTCCGACGACCAGTGGGTCGGCGCGGAACGTTCCGGGGACGCGGGACGCAGCCCCTATACCACCAACTGGGACGGCGATGCGGGTCAACCGCAATGGATGTTTGACCCGGAAAAAACGGGCCAGACCGCCCTGCGCTGGGAGGACATCGAGGCCGGCCGGGTGGACTTCGACAGCCCCTACTTTCTGGCGGAGGCCACCGCGACCGACTTCGATCCCGACCACGACTGGCAGAACGGCGACGTCATCCCACGCCGTTTCCTCCGCCAGACGGAAGGCTCCCGGGGCGACATCACCGTCCAGGGTGAAGGGCGCTGGGCCGATGGCTACTGGGACGTGACCCTTTCCCGCCGTCTGGATACCGGTAATCCGCTGGACGACAAGATCCTGCGCGACCAAGGCCTCTACGCGGCGGCTTTTTCGGTACACCGCAATGCCACCGGGGGACGCTGGCACAACGTATCGCTGCCCGTCTCGCTGGGCCTGGGGCGGGATGCCGACCTCACGGCTACCCCCTTCCAGGGCAGGACGCCAGACTGGTCGGATGACTGGAAGGAAGTCACCCTCTTCTACCCCGGGCAGGTGAACTGGCCGCTGCTGGTCAGCCGGGCCCATGCCGGCGCGGAGCACATCGCCGAAGGCACCCCGGTAAAGGCCCGGCACAGCGAGCGACAGCTGGCGATCTACGGCGTGGAGATGGAGTTCAAAGACGCCATCATTCGCCAGTGGGGCCTGACCCTGCTCGCCGGCCTGATCGCCATGCTCGGCGTTACCATCGCGCTGTTCCCTGTCTTCCGCAACACCTCCACCGACCGCAAGGGAGAAGCATCATGAGCGGCATTCACCATATGCTCGTCCACTTCCCGTTGGGCTTCTGGACACTCGCTACCCTGATGATCCTGATCGGCGCCCTGCTGCCCGGCCGCATGGCTGAAATCAGCCGCGTCGCCCTGCTGCCGGTGCTCATACTGAGCCTGCTGGCCGCCCTGGTGGCCATCACCACCGGCCTCATGGTCTGGCCACTTGAAGCCAGCACCGCAAGCCCCCTGGTGCGCAATCATATCCTCACGGCGCTCTGGTCGCTGGGTGTCTTCACCATGCTGACCGTACTCGTCTGGCGGGCGGGCAGCTCGGCCTTCGATGGCGCCAGTCGCTGGGTACTGGTGATCCTCGCGCTGATCGGCATCTCCATCTTTGCCACGACCGGCACCATCGGCGGCCACCTGGTGGGGGCCACGACACAGTTCTCCGAACTGCTGAAGCTGTTCGGCTGGGACGTCTATCACACCTTCTTCGTCCCGACCTGGGTGATCGTCGTGATGGTGCTCATCGGTATCGCCTGTGCCGTGCTGGGGCTCATGGGGCGCCGCACGGCCAGCTGAGCCCGCCACCCCCGGCCTGCCCTCTTGTCCCATGCAGGCACCATGAAGAAGGCCCCGCATCGGCGGGGTCTTCTTCATGGGCGGCGGGCAAGCCCGGTCTACTCGAAGCTGAAGCGCGGCGCGGAGGCGTCCGGCAGCAGGGCCGCACAGGCGCGCACCCGTTCCAGCAGTGCCTCGTGGGTCGGCGCGAGCAGGTTGATGTGGGCCAGCTTGCGGCCGGCTCGCTCGCTCTTGTCGTAGCGATGCAGGTGGGCGTCCGGCAAGGCCAGGATCTCGGCCGGATCGCCCTCGCGGCCGATCACGTTGACCATGCAGGTCGGCATGCGCGCCGAGGTATCGCCCAGTGGCAGCCCCTGGATGGCACGCAGGTGGTTCTCGAACTGGCTGGTCACCGCACCGTCGATCGACCAGTGGCCGGAGTTGTGCACCCGGGGGGCCATCTCGTTGGCCAGCAGGCTGCCATCGGCGCACTGGAAGAGCTCCAGGGTCAGCACGCCCACGTAGTCGAGCGCGTCGAGCAGGGCACGGATGTAGCCGTCGGCGATCTGCTCGACCCCCGCGTCCAGGTCCGGCAGGGGCGCGATGGAGTAGCGCAGGATGCCCTCCACGTGCTGGTTCTCGGCCATGGGATAGAAGGCCACCTCGCCGTCACGACCGCGCACGGCGATGATCGATACCTCGCGCACGAAGTCGACGAAGGCCTCCACGACCAGCCGCGGGTGGTTGATCGCGCGCCAGGCGTCATGGGCCTCACCGGGGTCCTTGAGCACCGCCTGGCCCTTGCCGTCATAGCCCTCGGTGACCGACTTGGCCACCACCGGGCAGCCCAGCTCGCGGGCCGCGGCCTCGAGCTCATCGGCATGCTCCACCAGGCGATAGGCAGGGGTAGGAATGCCCAGGCGATCGAACAGCGCCTTCTCCTCGGCGCGGTTCTGACAGACGCGGATCGCTCGGCTTCCGGGATAGACCGGCCTGACCTCCTCGATCGCCTGGACCAGCGAGACCGGCAGGTGCTCGAACTCGTAGGTGACGAGATCGACCTTCTCGAGGAAGGCGTCGAGATGCTTGCGGTCCCCCTCTTCATTCAAATTCAGGATCATCACCTCGCCGATGCCCGCGCTGGGGTGGCCGGTGGTGTCGAGGAAGGTAAAGCGGTTGGCCAGCGGGTAGCCGGCGAGGGCCAGCATGCGGCCGAGCTGGCCGGCACCCAGGACGCCGATATTCATGGTGGGCTCCTTCATTCGCTATCGGGCCGGGGGTCGGGCCGGGGATCAGGATGGTCGAGCACCGTCTGGGTCTGCTCGGCGCGGAAGGCCTCCACGGCGGCGCGCACGGTTGCATCCTGCAGGCCGACGATCTGCGCGGCCAGCAGACCGGCGTTGGTGGCGCCGGCCTTGCCGATGGCGAGCGTGCCCACGGCGATACCGCCGGGCATCTGCACAATGGAGAGCAGCGAGTCCAGGCCCTTGAGCGCCTTGGACTCCACCGGCACGCCAAGCACCGGCAGCGCGGTCTGCGAGGCCACCATGCCCGGCAGGTGGGCCGCCCCGCCGGCGCCGGCGATGATCACCGACAGGCCCCGCTCGGCCGCGCCCTTGGCGTAGTCGAAGAGCAGGTCGGGGGTGCGGTGGGCGGAAACCACCCGGCTCTCGCAGGACACGCCCAGCCGCTCGAGCATCGCCACCGCATGCTCCATCACCGGCCAGTCGGACGTCGACCCCATGATCACGCCAACCCTCGGCGCCTGTGTATCGGACTGCATGGCCTGCTCCTCGGCAACTGCCTCAGTACGGTAGGTAAAGAGTGCGGAAAGGAAAGCCACACATTCTAAAGCTGCGGACCTGCACCGTCATCTTGACCGCTCGGACAGCCCCGCCTCACGGCGGCTGGCCAGCCAGTTTCCGGCCAGCGCCAGCACCATCACCATCACCCCGGCCACTTCCACCATCAGGCCGGGGTAGAAGGCTGCGACGATTGCCGGCAGCAGTACCAGGCGCACCGGCCAGGACATCCAGGTGAAGAGGAAGCCTTCCAGGGAAGTGGCGAAGGCCCCCAGGGCCAGGAAGCCGATGAAGGCAGTCCATACCAGCACCGGCACCGACCCCCCCATGATGATCTCCGGGTTGTAGACCATGAACAGCGGGATCAGGTAGAGGCCCTTGGCGAACTTCCAGGCCTGAAAGCCGGTCTCCATGGGCTTGGCACCGGCGATTGCCGCGCCGGCGAAACCGGCCAGCGCAATGGGCGGCGTGACGTTGGAGTCCTGGGAGTACCAGAACACCACCAGGTGGGCGATCAGCAGCGGCACGCCGAATTCGGTGGTCAGCGCCGGCCCCACCAGCACGATCAGCACGATGTAGCTGGCCGTGACCGGCAGGCCCATGCCCAGCACCAGACTGGCCAGCAGCACCATCACCAGCGCCAGCAGCAGGTTGCCGCCGGAGAAGGCCATCATCATCGAGGAGAACTTGAGCCCCAGACCCGTCAGACCCACCACGCCGACGATCACGCCGGCCACGGCGCAGGCCATGGAGACGGCCACAGCATTGCGCGCGCCCAGCTCCAGGCCGCCGACCAGCTTGACCAGCCCGGCCTTCAGCGCCTCGCGCAGGGTCTCCGCGGTCACCCTCTGGCCCTCGCGTGGCGCGATGAACAGGAACCACACCGCGAAGCGCGCCACCGCCACGGCCAGCATGGTGAGGATGGCGTAGTAGCCCACCCGCATGGGTGACATGTTCATCACCAGCAGCCACACCAGCACCAGCAGTGGCAGCAGGAAGTGCCAACCGGCCCCCATGACGTCGCGCATCTGGGGCAGCTCCGAGCGCGGTATGCCCTGCATGCCCTGCTTGAGGGCGATGATGTGGACGAAGAGATAGACGGTGGCGAAGTACATGATGGCCGGCAGGATGCTGACCTTGACCACCTCGAGGTAGGGCATCCGGGTGTACTCGGCGATCAGGAAGGCCCCGGCACCCATCAGCGGCGGCATGATCTGCCCGCCGGTGGAGGCCGCCGCTTCGATGCCGCCGGCCTGAGCCGGCTTGTAGCCCAGGCGCTTCATCAGCGGGATGGTGAACGCCCCGGTGGTCACCACGTTGGCCATGGCGCTGCCGGAGATCGAGCCCATGCCCGCCGAGGCGATGACCGCCGCCTTGGCCGGGCCGCCGCGCTGGCGACCGGTGGCGGCATAGGCCAGGTCGATGAAGAACTTGCCCGCGCCGGTGATCTCCAGGAAGGCGCCGAACAGCACGAAGATGAAGATGTAGGTGGCCGCCACGCCCAGCGGAAGGCCGAAGATGCCCTCCTGGCCCAGGTAGAGCTGGCCCACCAGGCGGTCCAGGTTGTAGCCGCGGTGCTCGAGGATGCCGGGCAGGAACTGGCCGAGCCACGGCAGCTCGCCGCGCGGGCCGGCGAAGGCGTAGAGGATGGCGACCATCCCGATGATGGTCATGCCCAGGCCCACCGCCCGGCGCGCTGCCTCGAGCACGGTGACGGTGGCGATGCAGCCGACCACGATATCGGCCTGGCTCCAGAAGCCGGCACGGTTGATGATCTCGTCGAGAAAGAGCACCAGGTAGCCGCCGGTGATCAGCGCCCCGCCGAGGAAGACTGCGTCGACCAGTCCGCTGATAGGCCCGCGACCATGCTTCGGCCCCAGCAACGGGAACATCAGGAAGGCCATCATCATGATCAGCATCAGGTGGATGCTGCGCTGATAGAAGAGGCCCAGCGGCTGGATGCCCGCGGAGTAGAGCTGGAACAGCGATAGCCCCACCGCCACCAGGGTGATCAGCCACAGCACCGGGCGGGAATGGTTCGCCTGGCTGCCGGGAATGATGGGGGAGGTGCCCGAATCGCTCATGTGATTATCCCAGGGTCGTGGTTCATTCAGGGGGTGTGAGGCGGACGGTTACCGGCTGGTTCTCGGCCAGGCGACTCAAGCTGATGCGCTCGCCGTCCACTACCAGGCGGTGATTCACGCGCATGGCGCCTACCCGCAATCGGTAGGCGTTGCCCGGCACCGGCTCGTCGATCGCCTCGATCCAGTAGCCGCCCTCGCCGTCGGAGACCTGGCGGCCGCGCCCGGGGATATGGTCCAGCCCCGCGGCGAAGTCGGGCAGGTGGCTGCGCGTCAGGACCATGCGACCCTGCCGATGGCGATAGCAGTCCAGCACCGCGAACCCCTCCACCGAGTGGTTCCACTCCAGGCACCAGCCCTCCCCCTCGGGCATCGGCAGGCTCACCAGGCGCTCGCCATCGGCGTCCAGCACCTCCAGCCGGGCCTGGTCGGCCGCGACCGCCGGGCTGCCGGCCGCCGGATCGCCGTCCGCCGGATCGCCGGCCGCCGGATCGCCGGCCGCAAGTCCCACACAAAGCAGCAGGGCGGGCAGCCAGGCCCGCCCCGCGATCAGGCGTGATGTGCGCATGGCGCGTCAGGGACGCTGATGATCGGCGATCTCGGCACCCACTTCCTCGTAGTAGCGCAGCGCACCCGGATGGAAGGCGATCGGAGTCGACTCCACGCTGAACTCCACGGTGGTGTCGTTGGCCGCCGGGTGGATGGCGATCAGCTCGTCGGTGTACTCGAAGAGCACCTTGGTAATCTGGTAGGCCAGCTCCTCGTCCATCTCGCTGCTCACCGCCAGCACGTTGGGGATGCCGATGCTCTGTACCGCCTCGTCCATGCCCTCGTAGAGGCCCGCCTTCAGCGTGTAGGCAGCGAACACGGGCTCGGCCTGCTTGGCCTTGGCGACCTCCTCGTCGGTCAGGCCGACCAGGCGGATGTCGCGGGTGGTGGCCAGGTTCATGATCGAGCTGGTGGGCGGGCCTACGCTCCAGAAGCCGGCGTCGATGTCGCCGTCGCGGATGGCATCGGCGGTCTCGTTGAAATTCAGGCGCCGCGGGTCGAAGTCGTCATAGGTGATGCCGTTGGCCTCGAGCAGGGTCTGGGCGTTGACCTCGGTACCACTGCCCGGGGCGCCCACGGAGACCGTCTTGCCCTCGAGGTCGGAGAGCGACTCGATGCCGGAATCGGCCAGGGTGACGATCTGCACGGCGTTGGGGTAGATGGAGGCCAGCGCACGGATGTTCTCCAGCTGGCGTCCCTCGAAGTCGCCGGTGCCGTTGTAGGCCTGATAGACGGTGTCGGCCAGTGCCAGGGCGAGGTCGGAATCCCCCCGCCACACCAGCCCCATGTTCTCCACCGAGGCGCCGGTCACCTCGGCCACGGCGTCGTAGCCCTCGATGTGCTTGCCGATCATCTCGGCCAGGCCACCCCCGTAGGGATAGTAGGTGCCGCCGGTACCGCCGGTGGCGACGGAGAGCTGCTGCGCGGCAGCCAGGGGGGCCGTGGCCATCAGCGTGGCGGCAGCGGCGTACTTCAGGAATCGCATGGCAATCCTCCAGTCCTGGAACAGGTTTGTTGTGAATTGTCTCGGCGCCGGCATCCATGGCGCCTCACCTCACGCTAGCACGGGCGCAGCGTGAGAACCCAATGCTACTATTTCTACGTTCCCCGAGATTTTCGGCAATTCACCCAAGGTCGAATCCTGGACTCACTCCTCGACCAGCGCCTTCACCTTGTCGACGATATGGACACCGATGGGAATAGCCGAGGTGGCCGCCGGCGACGGGGCATTGCCCACGTTGACGGTGCGCGGCGTGTTGACGAACAGGAAGTCATCCACCAGCTTGCCATCGCGGGACACCGCCTGGGCGCGCACGCCGGCCGGATAGGGGCCCAGGTCCTCCAGGTCCAGGCTCGGGCAGTACTTGCGCACCAGCTCGAGGTAGCCGCGCTTGTGCAGCGAGTTCTTCATCTCGGTGAGGCCCGGTTTCAGGTTGCGACCCAGCACCCGGAGGATGCCCGGGTCGCTGAACATCCGCGCCATGTCGCCGAGCGACACGTCACGCCGGCGGTAGCCCTCGCGCTTGAAGGCCAGCACCGCATTGGGGCCCACGGTGACCGAGCCGTCGATCATCCGCGTCAGGTGCACGCCCAGGAAGGGCATGGAGGGATCCGGAATCGGATAGATGAGGTGGTTGACGATGTCGTTGTGCTGCTCGGGCAGCCGATAGTACTCGCCGCGGAAGGGGCAGATGGTGAAGCCGGGATCCTGGCCCAGCATGCGCACCACCCGGTCGGCCATCAGCCCCGAGCAGGTCACGAGATAGCGCCCGGCGAACTCGCCGGCGCCGGTGGTCACTACCACCTCCTGGCGTCGCTCCTCCAGGGCGGTGACCTCCGCCCCGAAGCGGATCTCGCCGCCCATCCGCTCGAACTCGGCGGCCATGGCCCGGGTCACCGCGGCGTAGTCGACGATGCCGCTGGAGGGCACGAAGATGCCGCCGAGCCCGGTGATGTTGGGTTCTCGCTCGGCGAGCGCCTCGGGCCCCAGCCACTCGCGCTCCAGGCCATTGGCCTCGGTGCGCTCCCACAGCGCCTGCATGCGCTGCATCTCCAGGTCATTGGTGGCCACCAGCAGCTTGCCGCAGCTGTCATAGGGGATGGCGTGGGCCTCGCAGAAAGCCTTGGTGGCCCGGTTGCCCGCCAGGCAGAAGCGCGCTTTGAGGCTGCCCGGCGTGTAATAGACACCGGCGTGGATCACGCCGCTGTTGTGGCCAGTCTGGTGGCACGCCGCCTCGCCCTCCTTCTCCACCACCAGCATGCGGCGATCCGGATAGGCCTGCTTGAGCTGCATGGCGGTGGACATGCCCAGGATGCCGCCACCGATGATGATGAAATCGTACATGCCGTCCTCGCTCCTCCAATGAGACGGCCATGCCGTCGTCACGGCGTGGCCTCGTCAGTCTAACCCGTCGATCGAGTCACGACGCGTCAGACCTGGCGCGGGTTGCGCAGAGTCTTGGCATGAGGCCTCGAATAACACCAAAGAATCACCGAATCGATACTGGCAAAAACGCCGGATAGCCCCCATAGTGTGGCTGTCGAAACCGCCCACTGGAGCATCATGAGCACGGCACGTCACACCGCCCACGCGGAACTCACCGACCCCCCGCGAAGCTGCCCTGACCTCGATGTCAGGGACCTGGAAAAACGGTCACGCCTCATGCGCATCATCACGCGGCTGATCGCCGTGTCGGACCTGGGCAGCAAGGAAATCGCCCGCCGCGCCGGTCTGCCGATGCAGAAGATCAGCGACCTCCTCTCGGGGAAGCTGGAGCACCTCTCCATCGACGAGCTGCGCCTGGTCTACCGCACCATCGACCCGAGCAATTCACCGCCCTGATCACTCCCTCCCGCGGGAGGCCGGCACGATGACGAACAGCGAACGCTCCGCCCTGCAGGCGGGGCGTTTTTTCTTGCCCGCCAGGCATCCTTAAAACCTTTTAAACTCAATGACTTGCACTAACATTACGCCAGGATTAAGAGATTACTAACAATCCCTTGATCGACATCAAATGCCTAGACCTTGGTCGCAGGTAGCCTTCCGGTATCAACCTTGACCCGTCAGGCGGCAACCCCGCCCCACCCAGGCCACCGGAGGCGCCATGGACCCCATTCGCCGTTCCCTTCTCGGCCAGCTGGCCCGCCTCAGCGCGGGCGCCGCGATGGTGCCGCTCTCGAGCGTCGCCAGCGCCGGCATCAACCAGCAGCCACCCCGCCGTGAAGGCGATCCCAGCAAGCGCTACGGCATGCTCATCGACCTACGCCAGTGCATCGGCTGCCAGGCCTGCACCGTGTCGTGCCATATCGAGAACGCCGCCCCGCTGGGCAGCTTTCGCACCACCGTTGCCCAGTACGAGGTGGAGCACCAGGAGACCGGTGAGGTCGCCACCTTCATGCTGCCGAGGCTCTGCAACCACTGCGAGAACCCGCCCTGCGTGCCGGTCTGTCCGGTGGAGGCCACCTACCAGCGCCAGGACGGCATCGTGGTGGTCGACAGCGACCGCTGCGTGGGCTGCGCCTACTGCGTCAACGCCTGCCCCTACGATGCCCGCTTCATCAACGAGCGCACCCAGACCGCCGACAAGTGCACCTTCTGCGCCCACCGCCTGGAGGCGGGCCTACTGCCAGCCTGCGTGGAGAGCTGCGTGGGCGGCGCGCGGATCATCGGCGACATGCGCGACCCCGAGAGCCAGATCAGCCGCATGATCGCCGAGCACCGCAATAATCTGATGGTGCTGCAGCCCGAGAAGAACACCCGGCCCCAGGTCTTCTACCTCGGCATGGACGAGCGCTTCGTCACTCGCCCCGACGCCGCGCCGGTGGCCCTGGACGTCCTCGACCCCCACGGCAAGGAGATGGGCTATGAATTCCGCCATTGAGCTGCTCGCCCCGCGCTACGACATCGCCTGGTACCCCTGGGCAGTGCAGTACTTTTTCCTGATCGCCCTCTCCTACGCCACCCTGTGGCTGGCCGCCCCGGCGCTGGTGTTCGGCAAGAAGGCCTGGTTGCCTACCGCACGCCTGGCCCTGCTCGCCTGCCTGACCACCACCCTGGTGGCCCCGGTGGCGCTGCTCGCCGACCTGCACCAGCCGCTGCGCTTCTGGCACTTCTACGCCTACGCCAACAGCCACTCATGGATGTCCATCGGCAGCCTGATCCTGCCGCTATACGTGGTAGGCGTAATCGTGCTGGCCTGGCTGGCCTGGCGCCCGGCGCTGCAGGCCCATCGTCAGGCGCCCGGCATCGCCGGCTTCATTGCCCGCTGGCTGTCGCTGGGCAACTCCCCTACCCCGCGCGCCCTGCTGGTGCTGGTGGGCCTGGGCACCCTGGCCCTCTCCACCGGCATCATGCTCTACACCGGCGCCGAGGTGGCCATCGTCAAGGCCCGCCCACTGTGGCACACCCTGTGGCTACCGCCGATGTTCGTGGCCACCGGCTTTATCGCCGCCACCGGCCTGATCCTGGTGCTCAACCGCGTGGCCGGCGAGCGCAGCACTGCGATCAACAGGCAGATGCTCAAGGTGATGCTGGGCGCCTGCCTGGTGGCCGGCATCGCCGCCGGCAGCTGGTTCCTCGACGGCATCAACGCCAACGTCGGCTCGGTGGCCGCGGCCATGGAGTCGGTGCGCGACAGCGCCGAGTGGCGCAGCACCGCCTTGTGGGGTGGCCTCACCGGCGTGGCCCTGTTCGGCGCCGTGCTCTACCTGCTCACCCGCCCCGCCGCGCGTCGCCCGGCACTCTATACCTGGGCCTGGGTGCTGGGCCTGGTGGCCCTGCACGTGGGCTGGATGTTCCGCTGGGTGGTGTTGATGGACGTGCAGACCATCGCCCGCAACAGTGCCGGCTTCCACCACTACGGCATTCCCGCTGGCTCCTCCGGCATCCTGGGCATCGTCGGCACCTTCGGCCTGTGGCTCGCCGCCATCCTGCTGATCGATCTCTTCGTGCCGTGGCGCCAGGCCCGCCAGGGCGGCAGTGCCGCCGACATTCCCCCCGCACAACCCGACGCCCAGAGCGCTGCGGAAACCACTGAAGGAGCCCCCGGCCATGGCTAAGTTCCCTGTCGATACCTCACGCCGTCGCTTCATGAAAGGTGCCGTCGCCGCCGGCGGTGCCGCCACCTTCGCCGCCGGCTACGCCGACCCGCTGCTCAAGATGGGCAAGGGGGTCACCGGCAGCGCCGGCGAAAAACCCGAGCACCGCATCCACGGCAACTCACTGGCGCCGGAATACACCGTCGACCCGCAGAGCGGCGAGCTGACCCTCAACCCGGACCAGCGCCTCGCCTTCACCGTCTGCTACGGCTGCACCACCAAGTGCGGCGTGCGGGTGCGTATCGACAACGACACCGACCAGGTGCTGCGCGTCGCCGGCAACCCGTACAACCCGCTTTCCGCCGACGAGCACCTGCCCATGCGTACCCCGGTGGCCGATGCCCTGCGCGGGCTGAGCGCCTATGGCGACCAGGGTCAGCAGAACCGCTCCACCGCCTGCGCCCGGGGCAACGCCATGATGGCGCAGATCGATAGCCCCTTCCGCGTCACCCACTGCCTCAAGCGGGTCGGTGGGCGCGGCGGCCGTGAATGGCAGAAAGTGCCCTTCGAGCAGGTCATCGAGGAGATCTGTGAGGGCGGCGACCTGTTCGGCGAGGGCCAGGTGGACGGGCTGCGTGCCATCCACGATGTCGACACCCCCATCGACCCGGAGAACCCCGAGTACGGCCCCAAGGCCAACCAGCTGATGGTGATGGAGGCCACCGACTACGGCCGCTCGGCGCTGCTCAAGCGTTTCACCTTCAACGCCTTCGGCACCCGCAACTACGGCCACCACGGCTCCTACTGCGGACTGGCCTTCCGCATGGGCTCCGGCGCGGTGATGAACGACATGAAGAAGTTCGCCCACGTCAAGCCGGACATCCAGAACGCGCGCTTCATCATGTACATCGGCTGTGCACCCAGCCAGGCCGGCAACCCCTTCAAGCGCCAGGGGCGGCTGATCGCCCAGGCACGTGCCGCCGGCACCCTGGAGTACGTGGTGGTGGACCCGGGCCTCAACGCCTCGGTCTCCCACGCCACCGACCGCAACCGCTGGGTGCCGATCCGCCCGGGCACCGACAGCGCCTTCGCCATGGCCGTGATCCAGTGGCTGCTCGACAACGAGGGTTACGCGAAGGACTTCCTGGCGCTGCCCGGCCAGCCCGCCGCGGACGCCGCCGACGAGACCACCCACACCAATGCCACCCACCTGGTGATCGACAGCGAAGGCCACCCGCGCCGTGGCCGCTTCCTGCGCGCCAGCGACTTGGACCAGGCCGAAGCCGACAGCGAGAATGACCTGCCCATGGTGGTCGCCGACGGCGAGCTGGTGGCGAGCGACACGGTAATGGTCGCCGAGTTGTTCGTCGACCGCGAGGTGGAGCTTGCCGATGGCGACACGGTGCGCGTCAAAAGCAGCATGACACTGCTGCGCGAGGCGGCCCACGAGCACAGCCTGGCCGACTATGCCGAGCACTGCGGTATCCCCGAGAAGCCCATCGTCGAGCTGGCCCGGCGCTACGCCAGCCACGGCCGCCGCGCCGTGGTCAACTGCCACGGCGGCATGATGTCCGGCAACGGCTTCTACGCCGCCTTTGCGGTGCAGATGCTCAACGTGCTGGCCGGCAACCACAACCGCAAGGGCGGCAGCGCCCCCGGCGGCGGCCAGTTCAACGGCGTGGGCGAAGGCCCCCGCTACGACCTGGCGAACTTCCCCGGCAAGCGCGGCCCCCAGGGGATCTTCCTCTCCCGCTCGCGCTTCCCCTACGAGAAATCCTCCGAGTACCAGCGCAAGGTGGCCGCCGGCGAGAACCCCTACCCGGCGCGGGCACCGTGGCGCTCCCTGGCGCCGCCCACCCTCACCGAGCACCTGCCCTCGGCACTGGACGGCTACCCCTACCCGATCAAGGCGGTGATCGGCTGCATGGCCAACCCCATCTACGGCCAGGCTGGTCTGGAGGCGCTGATCGCCGACAAGCTCAAGGATCCCAAGCGCCTGGGGTTGTATGTGGCCATCGACGGCTTCCTCAACGAGACCAACCGCTACGCCGACTACATCGTACCGGACTCGGTGATGTACGAGGTGTGGGGCTTCACCAGCGCCTGGAAGGGCACCCTGGGCAAGATGACCACCGCCTGCTGGCCGGTGGTTGAGCCGCGCCAGCAGAAGACCGAGGAAGGCGAGCCGGTCTCCATGGAGAGCTTCTTCATCGCCACGGCCAAGCGCCTGGGGCTGCCCGGCTTCGGCGAGGGAGCGATCCCCGACGCCGAGGGCAAGCTGCACCCGCTGAACCGCGCCGAGGACTTCTTCCTGCGCGCCGCCGCCAACGTGGCCATGCAGGGCGAGCCGTTGCCCGACGTCGACGAGAGCGATATCGCCCACGCCGGCCTGGCGCCGCTGCTGCCAAAGCTTTCGCGCACCCTCAAGCCCGAAGAGCGCGGGCCGGTGGCCTACCTCTATGCCCGCGGCGGCCGATTCGAGGATTTCAAGGACCACTTCAAGGGCGATAAGCTGACCAGCGCCTGGAAGCGCACCCTGTGTATCTACAATGAGCAGGTGGGTACCAGCATCAACACCCAGAGCGGTCAGCACAACCGCGGCGTGCCCTGCCACGGCCTGCCGCCGCTGGCCGATGGCCGCGCCATGCGCGAGGTGTTCACCGAGGAGGAGTGGCCGCTGCTGGCGTTCTCGTTCAAGTCGAACCTGATGAACTCCTACGCCATCGGCCTCGAGCGGCTGCGCATGATCAAGCCCTACAACCCGGTGATGATGCATCGCCAGGACGCCGAGCGCTTCGGCATCCAGCACGGCGATACCATCCGCATCGAGAGCCCCGGCGGCAGCGTGGTCGCCCTGGCGCTGGTCGGCGAGGGGGTGATGCCGGGGGCCCTGGGCATCGAGCACGGCTACGGCCACCGTGACCTGGGGGCCACCCCCCACGTGATAGACGGCGAGTCCCAGCCGGACCTCGAATGGCTGCGCGCCGGGGTCCGCCTCAATGACCTGGGCTTCAGGGACCCGACCCGCCGGGTGGCCGGCACCTGGCTCGAGCCCATCAGCGGCGCCGCCGTGCGCCAGGGCCTGCCGATCCGCGTGACCCGGCTGGAGGCCTGACGGGTCGCGCTGTCCGGCCCCGTCGAGCGGCTAGTCGTTCGCCAGGTAGTGCACGCTGAACAGCGCCTGGTCATCGCACCAGACGGCGCCTGACCGGTAACCGGCACGCGCCGCCAGGGCCTGGAAGCCCGCCACGCTGTACTTGCAGGAATTCTCGGTATGCAGCGCCTCGCCTTCCTCGAAGACGAAGCGCTGCCCCTCGAGGATGATGGCCTGGCGCTGCCGGCTGACCAGGTGCATCTCGATGCGCGATGCCGGCGCATTGAAGAAGGCCCGGTGCTGGAAGGCATCCACTTCGACCGCGGCCCCCAGATCGCGGCGCATGCGCTCGAGCAGGTTGAGGTTGAAGGCCGCCGTGACGCCGGCAGCGTCGTTGTAGGCCGCCTCCAGTAGGCCTCGCTCCTTGACCAGGTCGACGCCGACCAGCACCCCGCTGCCCGGCGGCAGGGCCCGACGCAGCCGGGAGAGGAAGGCCTCGGCCTCGGCCGGCGTGAAGTTGCCGATGCTCGAGCCGGGGAAGAAGGCCACCATCCGTCGCCCCTCGACGCCCGACGGCAGCGCCAGGCGACGCGAGAAATCCCCCCAGGCGGCATGCACCTCCAGCCACGGATAGTCCGCCGCCAGGCGACGGGTGCTCTTCAGCAGGAAGTCGCGGGAGATGTCCATGCCCAGGTAGCGGCGGGGGCGCATCGCCTCCAGCAGCAGCCGGACCTTGCGGCTGGCGCCGCTGCCGAGCTCGACCATCAGCGCGCCCGGGCCCACCAGCGCCGCGATCTCCGCGGCGGCGCCGGCCAGGATGCCCTCCTCGGTGCGCGTCAGGTAGTACTCCGGCTGCTCGCAGATGGCCTCGAAGAGCCGCGAGCCCCGCTCGTCGTAGAAGTACTTGGGCGAGAGGGCCTTGGGCGTGGCGCCGAGCCCCTGGATCACGTCGTCGCGAAAGGTGCCCCCCGCGCCCTCGACATGCTGGTCATGGAAGTGTACGGCTGTGGACATCGAGGCCCCTCGCTGGCGAACGGTTCTGGCAGAAGCCGGCACCACGGCGACCGCCGGGATGGCGTCGCGTCACCGATTTGCCTCTAGGAGCCTGTCGGGTTTGACCGATCGTAGCGAGAGAGACGGATTTCGAGACAAGTTTATCGATCTGATGAGGCGAATAGCCCGCTATTTAACGAATCAGATCGAATGAAGTTGGCCGAAAGACCGGTTCTCGCAGTAGATCAGCGTTAAGTCCGACAGGCTCCTAGACTGTGGCGGCAACACCTCATCACTCTAATACCCCACCAATCTAGAGCGAGCCTGATCATGCAGCAACCGCAGCAGCCCCTGGGGTTACAAGCGTTACGGGATATCGTCCTCGTCGGCGGCGGGCACACCCACGTGGGGGTGCTGAAGCGCTTCGCCATGAAGCCCGAGCCGGGCGTCAGGCTCACTCTGATCTGCCGCGACACCCATACCCCCTACTCGGGCATGCTGCCGGGCTATGTCGCCGGGCACTACACCTACGACGAGGTGCATATCGACCTGCGCCGGCTGGCCGAATACGCCGGGGCCCGCTTCTTCAGCGACGAGACCATCGGCATCGACCACGACGAGCGCAAGGTGCTCTGCCGCTCGCGCCCCCCGGTGCCCTACGACTGGATGTCGATCAACATCGGCTCGACGCCTCGCGTGGAGGCGGTCAGCGGTGCCGCCGAGCATGCCGTCCCGGTCAAGCCGATCCACCAGTTCAACGACCGCTGGCAGACGCTGCTCCGGCGCATCGAGGAGCACCCGGGCCGGACCCGCGTCGCGGTGGTCGGCGGCGGCGCCGGCGGCGTCGAGCTGCTGCTGGCCATGCAGTACCGGCTGGGCCGCGAGCTGGCCGCCCGGGGGCGCGACCCGGCCGAGCTCTCCTTTGCGCTCTTCACCCGCGGCGAGCGGACCCTGCCGACCCACAACGCGCGGGTGCGCGCGCACTTCCAAGACACCCTGGCCCGCCGCGGCGTCGAGGTGCATACCGCCACCGAGGTGGTCGACGTCGAGGCGGGCCGCCTGCAGGCGGCCGATGGCACCTGGCACGGCGCCGACGAGATCATCTGGGTGACCAATGCCGGCGGCGCCGCCTGGCTCAAGGACACCCGGCTCGCGCTGGATGACGACGGCTTCATCCAGGTCGACGACACCCTGCGCTCGCTCTCGGACCCGCGGATCTTCGCCGCCGGCGACATCGCCCACCAGGTCAACCATCCCCGCGAGAAGGCCGGAGTCTTCGCCGTGCGCCAGGGCCGCCCGCTGGCCGACAACCTGCGCGCCGCGGTGACCGGCCGGCCGCTCTCGCCCTATCGCCCGCAGCGCGACTGGCTGGCGCTGATCAGCACCGGCGACCGCCACGCAGTGGCCTCCCGGGGCGGGCTGTGCCTGGCCGGTGACTGGGTATGGCGCTGGAAGGACGGCATCGACCGGCGCTTCATGGCCAAGTTCAACGAGCTGCCGCCGATGGAAGAAGGTGCCATGCCGGCGTCCCGGCCCAGCAAGGTAGTGCTGGACGAGGAGGAGAACGCCCAGGCGGTCTCGGCCATCGCCATGCGCTGCGGCGGCTGCGGGGCCAAGGTGGGGGCCACCACCCTCTCCCGGGCGCTCTCGACGCTTGAGCCGGTGGCGCGCGAGGAGGTGCGGGTCGGCCTGCATGCCCCGGACGACGCCGCCGTGGTGCGGGTGCCACCGGGCAAGGACATGGTGCATACCGTGGACTTCTTCCGCGCCTTCATCGACGACCCCTACGTGTTCGGCAAGGTCGCCGCCAACCACGCGCTCGGCGACATCTTCGCCATGGGCGCCGAGGCGCAGACCGCCACCGCCGTGGCCACAGTGCCCCAGGGGCTCGAGGCCAAGGTCGAGGACACCGTCTTCCAGATGATGAGCGGCGCGGTGGAGGTGCTCAACGCCGCCGGCTGCGCCCTGGTGGGCGGGCACACCGGCGAGGGCAGCGAGCTGGCCCTGGGCTTCGCCGTCAATGGCCTGATCGACAGCGGCAGCGCCGGGGACGATGGCCGCGCCGACACGGCCCTGATGACCAAGGGCGGGCTGCGCCCCGGCCAGGTGCTGATCCTCACCAAGCCCATCGGCACCGGCACGCTGTTCGCCGCCCACGCGAGGCTCGCCGCCCGGGGGCGCTGGATCGATGCGGCCCTGGCCAGCATGGTCCAGTCCAACCGCGCGGGGGCGGCCTGCCTGCATGAGCACGGGGCCAGTGCCTGCACGGACCTCACCGGCTTCGGCCTGCTCGGGCACCTGGTGGAGATGACGCGCCCCTCAGGGGTGGATGCCGAGCTCGACCTGGCGGCCCTGCCGCTGCTCGAGGGGGCGGAGGAGACCGTGGCCGCCGGCATCCTGAGCTCCCTGCAGCCCGCCAACGTGCGACTGCGCCGGGCCATCCGCGACCCGGCGGCCTGGGTCGAGCACCCGCGCTACCCGCTGCTCTTCGACCCCCAGACCGCCGGGGGGCTGCTGGCCAGCGTGCCCGCCGAGCGCGCCGAGGCCTGCCTGGAAGCCCTGCATGCCCTGGGCTATGCCCGGGCCAGCGTCATCGGCCGGGTCCTCGACCCCGGCGAGGCGCTGGAGCCTATCCGGCTCACGGGATGACGGTGAGGATGACCTGCCGAACGGCGGCATCAACAAGTTCACTCTGGACGTCCTGATCAACCTGACGGCGCCGGCTCATTTCCCCCTCGAGCGGGAGATTGAGGACGAGAAGGAAGTGTGTCATTTTCAGAAGACGACTGCACCAGGTGACGGGTCGCAACGCCCGATGTGAAGGCGGCTCCTGACAGCCGGGTATCCGCAGTCGCCTTCACCAACCTCGACTATGCTCAGTACTCCTATGCACCACAGGCGGGTCGGGGCATGGCGTCAGACACCTCACCGATTGCCGAGCAAGGCGTGGCCACCCTATCCGATGAAGCCTGGACACAGGCCCGGCAACGAACGGCCATCATCGGGCCCTTGGCGGCACTTGAGGTAGTCGGGCATGAGGCCGTCGACGCCGCCGCCCAAGCACTGGGTCTGTCCCGGCGGCAGGTGTATGTCCTGATCCGCCGCGCGCGACAAGGCAGTGGCCTTGTCACGGACCTGGCACCCGGCCGATCCGGCGGTGGCAAGGGCAGGGGGCGTCTGCCGGCGTCGGTCGAGCGCATCATCCGCGAGCTGCTGCACAAGCGCTTTCTGACCAAGCAGAAGCGCAACCTGGCAACGCTCCACCGGGAAGTCGCGCTGGCGTGCAAAGCGCAGAAACTGAGGGTGCCGGCGCGCAATACCGTGGCCCGGCGGGTCGCCGACCTTGATCCGCTCCAGACGACTCGCCGCCGGGAAGGCCATTAGGCGTCCCGCAACCTGCAAGGTGCGGGTGGCGTTCCTCCCGCCGTAACCTCGCCGCTGGAGCAGGTGCAGATCGACCACACGGTCATCGACCTGATCGTGGTGGATGAGCGCGACCGGCAACCGATTGGCAGGCCTTACCTGACCATCGCTATCGACGTATTCACCCGCTGCGTGCTCGGCATGGTAGTCACGCTGGAAGCACCGTCCGCCGTCTCGGTTGGCCGGTGCCTCGCGCACATCGCCTGCGACAAGCGCCCCTGGCTGGAAGGACTGGACGTAGAAATGGACTGGCCGATGAGCGGCAAGCCCAGGTTGCTCTACCTGGACAACGCGGCAGAGTTCAAGAGCGAGGCGCTGCGCCGCGTCGCTCCCGCTGCGGCGGCATTCACCGATTGCCACCCCGGACATGGCCCGCTACCTGCTCACCCGCAGCGAGGGCACGATTGGCGAGCTGACGCACCTGTTGATGGCGGCGGCCGTCGCCGCGGTGGAGAGTGGCGAGGAAGCCATCACCCCCGCACGCTCAGCATGGCCGATTACACCGGCCCCAGTGAGCGGCGACGCCAGTTCGAGCGGGAGTTGATGTGAAGCCGGTACCACGCTGGCCGCTGCATCCGGCCCCCGTGGAGGGAGAGGCCTTATCGTCATGGCTCCGCCGTGTCGCGGCGTGCTACCAGATGGACGCGCGCGACCTTCTGGAGAATGACCTCGGGCACGGCCAGGTCGATGACCTGGACATCGCACCGCCGCTGTCGCTGCTGACGGTGCTCTCCCAGCGCAGCGGCATTGAGTTGGACCGGCTGCGCTGCATGAGCATCGTCGGCTGGGTGCCGTGGCTGCTGGACAGCCTCGACGACCGGATTCCGGCTGCGCTGGACACTTATGCGTTCCAGCTCTCCGTGCTGCTGCCGAGGCGCACCCGCAAGACGAGAGCGATCAACCGCTGGCGAGCCTGGCTCCCCAGCCAACTGATCCGCCGGGCCTGCCCACTCTGCCTGGACGGTTCGGCGGAACAAGCCATATTGCTCGCCTGGAAGCTGCCCCTGATGCTGAGCTGTCCGCAGCATGGTTGTTGGCTGGAGGCCTATTGGGGCGTGCCGGCGCATTATCTTGGCTGGGAGAACGCCGACTCTGCACCTCGCGAAGCCAGCGAAGCGATGACGGCGATGGACCAGCGCAGCTGGCAGGCGCTGACGATGGGCTACGTGGAGCTGCCGCGCCGGCGCGTCCATGCCGGCCTCTGGTTCCGGTTGCTGCGCAGCGTGCTGGATGAGCTGAACACCCCGCTCTCTTACTGCGGGAAGGGGGCCGGCAGCATCTGCTATGTCTGGGAGCACTGTGGCCAGCCGCCACGCGCTGGACAAAACCAATGGCGTCCCTACGAAATACTGGATCCGGCGGTGCAGCTGCAAATGCTGGAGGCGGCAGCCACCGCCTTCGACCTGCTCGAATCGCAGGCCGTGATCCCGCGCGGGGAGCAGGCGGCGTTGTTCTTGCCAGCACTGCAGACTGGCGCCACCAGCCGCCTGCTTGCCAAGGAACGGCAGCAGGAGCCCATGCGCGACTGGAAGGGGATGGTCAGGGCGGTCAACGAAGCCTTCACCGAGGCGCGGTACAATCCCGAGACAGCCCGATCACTGTTCGCGCTGGCGGCCTATGGGAAGCGAGACCCCGAATCCTTGGAACGTCTGCGCGCCGAGTTTGCCCAGGAGGGCATTCCGCCGGCATTCCTGTCACATTATGAGCCCGATGGATCCTTTGCATGCCGTAAGATAAGTGACTCATTAAGCAGCAAATTTTGACGACCATCGTCGCCTGGCGAAGTCGGTCAATGACTATAATATCAGACCGGTAATCCAACTGAAAAAATAGTACAATAATATCCTGCTTTTACCTGCAAGGTATCGATCAAACTGTTTTTCAGAGGTGTAAGCTATGACATTTTCAATATGGATAACCTTTCTAGTAGCGGCATTCCTGATCAGTATTTCTCCCGGCGCCGGTGCAGTCAACTCCATGAATAGCGGGTTGCGTCACGGTGTGCGTAAATCTATGCCAACCATTCTTGGGCAACAGTTTGGTTACGGTATGCAAATCGTACTGGTCGGTGCTGGGCTGGGGGCTATTGTGGCCTCTTCAAATATCGCACTGTCAGTGATCAAGTGGATGGGGGTGGCCTATCTGGTTTGGTTGGGCATTCAGAAATGGCGAGAGTCACCAGTTGAAGCTACGGGAGAGAACCCGGGAGGTATCAGTAAGAAACAGCAGTTCTGGAACGGAGCTATGGTGAATCTGACTAACCCGAAAGCAACTATTTTTCTGATCGCCCTTTTTCCCCAGTTCCTTGTGGCAGGGACACCTCATGGCCCACAACTTGCCACCATGGGCACAACCCTGATTCTGGTGGACATCCTGGTCATGATTGGCTATGCCCTGCTTGCCAGTCAGCTGTTTCGATTCCTGACCACCCCCTGGCGTCAGCGACAAATGAACCGGATATTCGGAGGTCTGTTTGTAACAGCCGCCGTGGCTCTGGCGAGTTTTAAGCGCTCTTGATTTCATTGAAAATTCAAGAGAGAGCGAGTCATTATCTAGGCGATAATATGGAGCTTATAAGGGTGTGTGCAGGATAGAGTCTTTCATGACCACCGTCTGGTGCAAGTTATCCACGAACCGTGCCAAAGCCGGGGACCAAGTGTCCGGTTCGGGTGCGGCAAAGTAGGTGTCGACCTCCGCGATGGGCTTCGGCAATTCCAGGTAGTGGATACTGAAACGATGCAGGTGCGCCTCAACGGTCACTCGGGGGAGCACGGTATAGCCCATCCCGGCCGAGACACAGCCGAGCATGGCGTCCACTGTACCGAACTCGAAAATCCGAGCCGCAGTGACGCCGTAGGATGCCAGCAGCAATTCGATACGCTGGCGATAGCTGCACCCTTGGCGAAAAGCGAGAAACGCTGACGACAACAGTTCTTCTGAGGGGGGGATGGCGGTCATGGGCTCGGGACCGACCAGCACAAGCCTTTCGCTGAAAGCCTTGAGCAGGTGGTAGCGGCGATGCTCAAGACGGCCGGCCACGAATACGCAGTCGACCTGCCCTGCTATCAGCAACTCGACCAACTCGGCTGTTGGGCCAGTCTTGAGCTTGATGTCGACTTCAGGATGCGCAGCGTGGTACGCCGCCAGGATCGGGGGGAGGCGCAGCGCAGTCGTGGTCTCCATGGCTCCAATACGCAGTCGGCCACACAGCTTTTCGTTGTCCTTGAACAGGGATAGCGCTTCATCATGGGCATCCAGCATGCGCTCGGCGTACTCCAATAGAGCCAGCCCGGCACTCGTCAAGCGGGCCTGCCCCGTGCGATAGACGAGCTTGGCGCCAACTTCTTCTTCAAGCTTCTTGATATGGGCCGTCACATTGGATTGCACCGTGTGCTGCCGTTCGGCGGCTGCCACGAAACTGCCGGTCTCGGCCACAGTCGTGAACAGGCGTAACGATTTGAGTTGCATGGCAGTCTCCCAAGTGGCTCTAAATATCTCATAAAAAGATAGTGTATATCATAATAAATCGTTTCTAAGGAACTATTCGTCGTGGGTACGATGCCCCTGTACTTGGTGCGCGTCGATCACAGCGCCTCTAGACAGGACAACCGCATGGTCCAAAAGAGAGATCTTCCTGCCCTACTAACGGGCGTTATGGCCACGTTTGCCGGGATCGGCGTGGCCCGTTTTGCCTATACACCTCTGCTACCGGCGCTGGTCCAGGAGCAATGGTTCAGCGCCAGTCAGGCCGCCTACCTGGGGGCTGCCAACCTGCTGGGCTACCTGATCGGTGCCTTGGCCGGTCACCCCTTGACCGAGCGTTACCCGAGGCGTGCGGTTATCGGGGCAAGTTTCGCGGGTATCGTCCTGAGCTTCCTGCTCTGCGCTGAGCCGGGCAGCTTCGCTTGGTTTTTCATCTGGCGGCTGGTCTCGGGCATCGCCGGTGGCATCCTCATGGTTGTTGGTCCTTCGTTGGCACTATCTGCCACGACAGCTGACAGGCGTACCAACGTTGGCGCCTTGGTCTTTACCGGCATTGGCCTGGGCGCACTGCTTTCGGCATCGGTAGTGCCGGTGCTGCTTGAGACAAGCCTGATGGCGACCTGGGTCACGTTGGGCCTGCTGTGTCTCGTCGCCGGTATGCTCTGCGATCGGGGCGTCAGCCACCTGGCCTCACCACCTTTGCCATCCTCCGAGGGAGCGAATGGCCAAGGAGGACACGCCGGCATGGTGATGGCCGTGGTGCTGGTTATAGGTGCTTATGCCCTGGATGCGGTGGGCTTCGTGCCGCATACCGTGTTCTGGGTCGACTACCTGACAAGGGAAAACACCCTGGGCCACTATGCCGCTTCTCTGCAATGGGGCATCTTCGGCGTGGGCGCCGTCTGTGGTCCCTTGATCGCCGGCGCTATAGCGCGGCAGGTGGGCTGGCACCATGGCCTAGCCTTGGCATTTCTGGCCAAGGCCGCCGCTGTCATCCTACCGGTATTATCCCTAGCATTCCTCAGCCGGTCGGCTTCCTCGTTCATGGTCGGCGCCATGATCCCCGGCATTGTTGCCCTGACTTCCGGCCGCCTTGCCGAGCTGGTGGGCCCGAGCGAGCACAAGAGACTTTGGGGCCAGGCCACCGCAGCTTTCGCCGCCGCGCAGGCAATTGCTGGTTACGGCATGTCTTGGCTCTACGACCTATGGGGAACCTATACCCCGCTCTTCGCCATCGGCGGGTTCATGTTGGCAGGTGGCTTCGCCCTGATTCTTCTCAGCCATGGCGTGCAAATGCGCCAAGGTAATGAATCTGCTCATCCGTGGAGACAGTGATGGAGCTCTTTCTGAATGCGACATCCCCCTATGCTCGTATGGTTCGCATCGTCGTGCTGGAAATGGATCTGGCCGAGGCGGTCACGCTACGCTGGTGCGACCCTTGGGGTGACGAGTCCGCCTTGCTCGAGGCTAATCCTGCCGGACGCATTCCTGCGTTGGTCACCGAGGAGGGCACCACACTGAGTGAATCGCTCCTCATTGCCACCTACCTGAATGCTCTTGGCCAGAGCGAGACGGTCATCCCCTCGGGCCGGCTCAATGAGGTCCTGCATCTGGCTGGGCTTGGGCAGAGCCTGATGGACGCCGCCTTCACGACAGTGATCTCTAGAAAGCATCACGGCAAAGGGGTCGACGATAGCGTGTTAGGACGACGGCGTTGGCGGGCGATGCAGCGGATCCTTGAACGATTGGAAAGCGAGCTCAATGAAAGCCAGGTATCACCAGCAGTGACCCTGGGAGATATCTCTATAGCGGTTGCGCTGGACTATCTGGCGTTTCGTTTGCCCGAGTTGGACTGGGCAAGTAGCCATCCCCAGCTCCAAGCGTGGCATCGTCTTATCACCGGTGAAGAAAGCTTCCAGCAGACGGTATTTGAGTAGCTAAGAGCCCTGCACACCAGAGCGGCCCTTCGGCCGCTAAGACGTAGTGATCAGTGACTCAGGTTGCCATTTCATAAGACGACTCACGAAAGGCAGGCTATTCCAGTATAAAGTTTGCCGCTACCGACGATCACTGCTTGTCCAGCGATATGGATCAATGAAGCATTATCGTTTCGCTCTGTTTCGGCAAAGATGAGGCTGGGACGACCCATCTCTATACCTTGGTGAATTTTCCATCGATCCAGACCGTGACGTGACATAGCTTCTGCGAGATATCCTGCCAACGCTGCTGCGGCACTCCCGGTAGCAGGGTCTTCACGAACTCCGCCTTCTGTGGAGAACATACGACTGTGTATCGAATGTTCCTGGCCGGAAGCCTTGTCGATTACATAAAGGTAGATCTGTTCGTAGCCGCTCGGTGATACCCACTCCGACCAGGCTTTTGGCGAGGGACGGGCCCGGCTCAGGGCTTCCTGTGAATCGAGTTCGATCAGATGGTAAGGGAGCCCACAGGAAGCCAGAACTGGTTCGCTAATCACCTCCCCTGCATTAAGGCCGAGCAGTTCCTCTGTGGCTGACTGGTTCAGTGTGCTGGCTTGGATATTTAGCGGCGCTGCTGCGGTGAAACGGGCCAGGTCATTGTTGTAGTTCACCACCAAGGATCCGACACCAGCTTCCAGCGTAAGTGGGCGGTCGCGCTTGGCCATTTCCAACTCCGCCAGTAAGTGAGCGGTGCCCACTACTGGATGACCGGCGAAGGGCAGTTCCATGGTCGGCGTAAAGATGCGGATAGGGTAACACGCTGGAGCAATCGCCTCGCCAACGAAGACAGTCTCGGATAGGTTCAATTCG
>NZ_JARANV010000011.1 GCF_029889845.1 Halomonas sp. 25-S5 | reverse complement strand
CGAACTCAGCAGTGAAACCGCTCAGCGCCGATGGTAGTGTGGGGCCTCCCCATGCGAGAGTAGGTCATCGTCAGGCACTTATTCTGAAACCCCGGCCATTGGTCGGGGTTTCGTCGTTCCGGGGGCCTCCCCATGGCGAGTAGCGGAGCGCCGCCCGGGCCTTCGTCAGGCACCTATCCCGAGAAGACCCCATGTTCGACAGAGCACGGGGTCTTTTCATTCCAGGAACCCCGGCTTCTAATGAAGCTGGGGTTTCCTCGTTTATGGCCGCCGTTCCGGCGAAGGTTCTTCGTACAGCTCGATCGGGGTGCCATCGGGGTCGGCCAGGAAGGTGAAGCGTGCGCCGGTCATCTCGTCGACCCGGACGGGTTCCGGCTGCGCGCCACGAGCCGTCAGCAGGTCGATGCAGGCCTCGAGGTCCGGGGTGGCCAGGGCGAGATGGCGTAGCCCGCAGGCTTCGGGGTAGCTGGGGCGTGGTGGCGGCGAGGGGAAGGAGAACAGCTCCAGCTGGATGCCCCCCGGGAGGCGCAGGTCCAGCTTGTGACTGTCACGCTCGGCTCGCCAGGTCTCCTGAATGATCTCGGCATCCATCACCTCGAGATAGAAGCGCCGGGCACGGGCATAGTCGGCGGTGATCAGCGCCACGTGATGGACCCTGGACAGGGGCAGGTGCGGACATTCCTTGACCATGGGGCGGCCCTAGCGGCACAGGCTTTCGAGCGCCTCGATGAGGCTGTCCATCTCGTCATCGGTGCCGATGGAGATCCGCAGGTGATCGCGCAGCACCTCGTTGTTGAAGTGGCGCACCAGCACGCCGCGTTCGCGCAGGCCCACGAAGAGCTGGGCGGCATCGAACTCCGGGTGGCTGACCAGCACGAAGTTGGTCTGCGAGGGCAGTACCTGGAAGCCCAGGCTCTCGAGTCGCCCCCGGGTGCGCTCGCGGGTGGTGATCACCGCCTCGCGGCAGGCCTCGAAGTGCTCGCGGTCCTTCAGGGAGGCGATGCCCAGGTCGCTGGCCAGGCTGTCGACGGGGTAGGAGTTGAAGGAGTCCTTGACCCGTTCCAGCCCCTCGATCAGCTCGCGGGAGCCCACCGCATAGCCGAGCCGCAGGCCGGCCAGGCTGCGGGACTTGGAGAAGGTGCCGGTGACCAGCAGGTTGGGGAAGCGTTCCACCAGCGGCACGGCACTCTCGCCGCCGAAGTCCACGTAGGCCTCGTCGACCAGCACCACCGCCTCGGAGACCCGCTCGAGCAGCCCGGCGATGGCCTCGCGTCCGTGACCATGGCCGGTGGGGGCATTGGGGTTGGCGAAGACCACGCCGCCGGTATCCTGGCCGAAGGCCTCGAGGTCGACGCGCCACTGGGAGTCGAGCGGGTGGTTGCGGCGCTCGATCTCATAGAGGCGGCAGTAGACCGGGTAGAAGCTGTAGGAGATGGCCGGCATCTCCAGTGGCCGCCCCTGGCGGAAGAAGGCCTGGAAGGCCAGGGCGAGCACCTCGTCGGAGCCGTTGCCGACGAACACCTGCTCCGTCGCTACCCCGAGCTCCGCTGCCAGGGCCTCGCGCAGGGCGCGGGATTCCGGGTCCGGATAGCGCCGCAGGTGGTCGGCGGGGAAGTCGCGCAGGGCGGCCTCGACGCCGGGGGCCGGCGGATAGGGGTTCTCGTTGGTGTTCAGCTTGATCAGGCGCTCGCGGGGCTGCTCGCCCGGGACATAGGGGGTCAGCTCGCGAACGGCGGGGCTCCAGAACTTGCTCATGGTCACTCGCTCGGGGGATTGGACTTTGGTCATGGTGACCCGAGCAGCGTGACCGCGCAAGCCACGACCATGCTAGTCTCGAGGGCCGCCATCGATCATTCGCTGCCTATGGACCCATGCAATGACCGCCCAGATCCTCGCCACCCTGCTGCCCGTCTTCCTGATCGCCGGCTGTGGGACCTTCTACGGCCGCTTCCGCACGCCGGACATCCGCGGCCTGAACACCCTCAACATGGAACTCTTCGTGCCCATGCTGGTGTTCGCCGTGCTCGCCGACCGCCAGGCGCCCCTGGCGGATTACGCGAGCCTGGCCCTGGCGGGGGCCGTGGTGGTGCTGGGGTCGGGGCTCGTGCTCTGGCCGGTGGCGAAGTGGCTGAAGCTCGAGACCAAGACCTTCCTGCCGCCGATGATGTTCAACAACTCCGGCAACATGGGGATCCCCCTGCTCGTGCTGGCCTTCGGCGAGAAGGCCCTGCCGGCGGCGGTGGTGCTGTTCATCATCGAGATGCTGCTGCACTTCTCGGTGGGGCTCTACATGCTCAGCCCGCACACCCCCCTGTGGCGGCTGCTGCGCATGCCCATCGTGCTGGCGAGCCTGGCGGGCCTCGCCATCAACCTGGGCGGCGTGCCCCTGCCGGGCTGGTTCCTGGAGGCTCTGCACATGCTGGGCGGGGTCTGCATCCCGCTGATGCTCTTCGCCCTGGGCGTGAGGATGCTGGACATCGACTTCGGCGACTGGAAGACCGGTCTGCTCGGGGCGGTGCTCTGCCCGCTCTCCGGACTGGTGCTGGCCGTGCCGCTGATCTGGTGGCTCGACCTCTCGGGCCTGCAGGCGGCGGCCCTCTGGGTGTTTGCCGCCCTGCCGCCGGCCGTGTTGAACTACCTGGTGGCCGAGCAGTATCGCCAGGAGCCGCACAAAGTGGCCTCGCTGGTGCTGATCGGCAACCTGGGCAGCCTAGTGGTCATGCCGCTGGTGCTGGCACTGATCTTCACCCATGTCTATCCGCTGGCCTGATGCAGGGCGGGGAGGCTGTCCGCTGAGGACACGAGAGGTTATGCTGTCACTCAGGCTGCCGTGCTTCACGGCGTCATGCCCATTGGTTAGGAGGACACAAATGCAAATCAGGACCTTGCTGGCCGGCACCGCCCTGGCCGCCCTGTTGGCCGGCTGCGCCGCCGGACCCACCGACCAGGCCGCCGCCCCGGAGATGGAAGCGACCACGGCGACCTACCAGGGAACCCTGCCGTGTCGCAACTGCGACGGCATCGACCTGAACGTGACCCTGAACGGCGAGGAGCAGGGAGTGGCCGAGGAACGCACCTTCGACCTCGAGGCCTCGTATCGGGCGCACCCGCAGAATCCGCCGGACGAGAACTACGCGGGCAACTGGGAAGTCCTCGAAGGCACGGAGCAGGACCCCACCGCCACCGTCTACGAGTTGACCCCCGATGGCGAAGGGCAGACCTACTACTTCCTGCGCGTCGATGGGCAGACCCTCGAGCTGATCGACCCCAACCTGCGTCGTTTCCAGAACAGCGAGATGCTGCAGCTCAAGCGCCTGTAGACGTCTGAATGCGCAGTAGCGGGGCGGCCCTCAGGGTCGCCCCTTGTCGTTGCGGGCATGCCATCGGCACCAGGCCCGTGGCGGGTAGAATGATGGCCTTGACCGTGGGAGAGAGTGCCGCATGGCCAAAGCGAAGAGCGCCTTCGTCTGCACCGAGTGTGGTGCCGAGTACCGCAAGTGGCAGGGGCAGTGCAGCAGCTGCCGGGAGTGGAACACCCTGAGCGAGGTCCGTCTCTCGGCGGCGCGCCCCGGTGCTGCCACGGGCGCCACCTCGACAGTGCGCGGCGGCTACGCCGGCGGCCTGTCCCGCGAGGTGGTCGACCTGGCCAGCGTCGACCTCAGCGAGGTGCCCAGGCTTTCCTCCACCTTCGCGGAGTTCGACCGGGTGCTGGGCGGCGGCCTGGTGCCGGGCTCGGCGGTGCTGCTCGGGGGGAACCCCGGGGCCGGCAAGTCGACCCTGCTGCTGCAGACCGCCTGCAAGCTGGCCCAGTCTCGCCGGGTGGTCTACGTCACCGGCGAGGAGTCGCTCTCCCAGGTGGCGATGCGCGCCCACCGTCTGCAGCTGCCGGTGCAGGGCCTGAAGATGCTGGCCGAGACCAGCATCGAGACCATCCTCGCCGTGGCCGAGCGTGAGCGTCCCGAGATCCTGATCATCGACTCCATCCAGACCATGCACCTGGAGGACATCGCCTCGGCGCCCGGTGGGGTGGCCCAGGTGCGTGAGTCCGCCGCGTCCCTGACGCGTTTTGCCAAGCAGAGCAATACCGTGCTGATGCTGGTGGGGCACGTCACCAAGGACGGCAGCCTGGCCGGCCCCAAGGTGCTGGAGCACATGATCGATGCCTCGCTGTTGCTCGAGGGCGGGGCGGACTCGCGCTTTCGCACTCTTCGGGGGCAGAAGAACCGTTTCGGCGCGGTCAACGAGCTCGGTGTGTTCGCCATGCTCGAGCACGGCCTCAAGGAGGTGAAGAACCCTAGCGCCATCTTCCTCTCGCGCAACGAGGAGCAGAGTGCCGGCAGCCTGGTGATGGTGGTCTGGGAGGGCACCCGGCCGATTCTGGTGGAGGTCCAGGCGCTGCTCGACGAGTCGGCGCTGGGCAATCCGCGCCGCGTCGCCGTGGGCCTCGACCCGAACCGCCTGGCCATGCTGCTGGCGGTGCTGCACCGCCATGGGGGGCTATTCACCGGGGACCAGGACGTCTTTCTCAACGTGGTCGGCGGGGTCAAGGTGCTGGAGACCAGCGCCGACCTCGCGGTGCTGCTGGCGGTAGTCTCCAGCCTGCAGAACCGGCCGCTCCCCCGGGAGCTGGTGGTGTTCGGCGAGGTGGGACTCTCCGGCGAGATCCGCCCGGTACCCAGCGGCCAGGAGCGCATCGTCGAAGCGGCCAAGCACGGCTTCAAGCGGGCCATCGTGCCCCGCGGCAATGCCCCCAAGCGCTCGCCCGAGGGCATGGAGGTGGTCGCCGTGGACAAGCTCGCCGAGGCCCTCGATGCCCTCTAGGTCCGGCACTCTGATGTAGAATGCGGGTAGTGAATGCCAAGGAGAACGAGATGAGCGCCATCCGCCTGACCCAGTACAGCCACGGCGCCGGCTGCGGCTGCAAGATCGCCCCCGACGTGCTAGATAGTATCCTCGCCAAGGCCGGCCCCGGGGCCAGCCACTCGCGGCTGATTGTTGGCAACCAGGGGCGCGAGGACGCCGCCGTCTACGACCTGGGCGACGGTCGCGGCATGATCGCCACCACTGACTTCTTCATGCCGATCGTCGACGACCCCTTTGATTTCGGCCGCATCGCGGCGATCAATGCCATCAGCGACGTCTATGCCATGGGCGGCAAGCCGGTGCTGGCATTGGGCATCCTCGGCTGGCCGCTGGACACGCTCGGCGCCGACATCGCCGGCGACGTGGTAGCCGGTGCCCAGGCGGTGTGTCGCGAACTGGGCGTGGCGCTGGCCGGCGGTCACTCCATCGATGCCCCCGAGCCGATCTTCGGCCTGGCGGTCAACGGCCTCGTCGACCTCGAGCATCTAAAGCTCAACAAGGGTGCCAAGCCCGGCGACCTGCTGTTCCTCACCAAGCCGCTGGGGGTGGGCCTGCTGACCACGGCCGAGAAGCAGGGGCTGATCGAGCCCGGCCATCAGGGCCTGGCGCGTGAGACCATGCTCAAGTCCAATGCCATCGGCATGGAGCTTGCGAAGGTCAAGGGCGTGCATGCCATGACCGACGTCACCGGCTTCGGCCTGGCCGGACACCTCGCCGAGATCTGCGCGGCCAGCGGCGTGGCCGCCCGGATCAACTTCCGCCGCCTGCCGCGGCTCGCCGAGGCCGAGGCCTATCGCCGCAAGGGCGCGGTGCCTGGCGGCACCCGTCGCAACCGCGAGGCGCTGGGCGAGAGCCTGCCGCAGATGGACGAGGCCCACTGGCAGTGGCTCTGCGACCCGCAGACCTCCGGTGGCCTGCTGCTCTCGGTGCACCCCTCCTGGGAGGATGATGTGGAACGCATCGGCCGCCAGCACGGCATCGAGCTCGTGCCCTTCGGCGAGGTCGTCAAGGCCAGCGGGCCGGCGCTGATCGAGGTGCGTGGATGAGCCTGCCGCTGGTCGAGCCCGACCTCGCCCTGCTGCGGGAAGGGCGCGTGCTGATCGATGTCCGCGCGCCGGTGGAGTTCGCCCAGGGGTCGCTGCCCGGCGCCGTCAATCTGCCGCTGATGGACGACGAGGAGCGCCACCTCGTGGGGATCGCCTACAAGGCGCATGGCCAGGACGCGGCCATCGCCCTGGGCGAGCGGCTGGTCAGCGGTGGCCTCAAGGCGTCCCGGGTCGCCGCCTGGCAGCGGCTCCTCGCGGCGCATCCCGATGCCGTCATCTACTGCTTCCGCGGCGGGTTGCGCTCGCGGACCGCCCAGCAGTGGCTGGCCGAGTCCGGCATCACCCGTCCGCGTATCCGCGGCGGCTGGAAGGCGATGCGCCAGGCCCTCTGCGCGCGCATCGACGCGGCGGCCGAGCAGCCTCAGCTGGTGGTGGGCGGCCTCACCGGCTGTGCCAAGACGCCGCTGATTCTGGCGCTGGGCAATGGCCTCGACCTGGAGGGCTGTGCCCGCCACAAGGGCTCGGCCTTCGGGCGCCACCCGCTGCCGGCGCCCAGCCAGATCGACTTCGAGCATGCCATGGGGCGTCGACTGCTGGAGCTGCCCGGGCCGGTGGTGGTGGAGGACGAGTCCCGCCGCATCGGGGCGGCCAACATCCCGCTGCGCTTCTGGGAGGGCATGGTGCCGGCACCGCGTATCCGCATCGAGATGCCCCTGGACTGGCGGTTGGCGCAGATCCGCAAGGACTACATCGACGACCTGTGGGAGGTCCATCGCCGGCAGTTCGGCGACTGGCTGGGCTGGGCGCTGATGCGCAAGCAGCTCACCACCGCCCTGAGCCGGCTGAGGAAGCGCCTGGGCAGCGAGCGTCTGGCGCGCCTGCAGCGCCTGCAGGCGCTCGCCTTCCGCGAGCATGAGCGGGGCAACCGCCAGGCCCATGAGGCCTGGCTGGCCCCGCTGCTGACCGAATACTATGACCCGCTCTATCGCCATCAGCTGGAGAAGCACCCCGAGCGCCACTTTCTCCACGTCGGCGACTGGGAGAGCTGTCTGCGGGTCGCCAGGGAGTGGTCGGCCGAGGCGCGCCGGGACGGCCGGCCGCAGCCTCAGTCGGCCTGAGCCGTCATGCCGCGGCGGTGCTGCCCAGCCACTGGCTGAGCAGGCGGTCGAGCAGCGGGGCCAGCCGGTCGAAGCGCCTCGGGTCGTCGAGCATCGCCGCCCGGTCCTGGGCATGGGAGCTGGTCTCGCTGCCCTCGGGCGGCGCCTGATGGTCAAGCAGCGCCCGCACGCTGTCGGTGGTCGTTTCCAGGTGGCAGAGCAGTGCCACCACCCGGCCGTCGTCCCAGGTGAAGCCCTGCAACGGGCTGGCCTGGCTGCGGCCCAGCGCCAGGGCATCGTCGGGCAGGGCGAAGACCTCGCGGTGCCACATGAAGGCCTCGAAGGTATCGGGCAGGTCGACGGGGCTCAGCGGGGCGAGGTCCACCCGGTGCCAGCCGGTCTCGGCCACGGTGCCGCGGGCCACCACCGCCCCCAGCGCCTCGGCGATCAGGCGGGCACCGAAGCCGATTCCCAGCAGCGGCTTGTTGGCATCCAGCGCCCGGTGGATCAGCTTGCGCTCGCCCCTGAGCCAGGGGCATTGGCCATCCTCGAGGCTGCCCTCGGGGCCGTCGAGCACGATCAGCGCATCGCCATCGGCCAGCCGCGGCGGCAGTTCCCCCGCATCGAGGTGGAAGACGGTGAAGCTGTGCCCCATGCTGGCAAGCCAGTCGGCGATGCGGGCCGGTCCCTGGTGGAGGCTGTGCTGGAGAAGGTGAACGTGCATGCGGGCCTCGCCTTGATGGAATGCCGAGTGACGGACGGGACGGAGCGCAAGGGTACATGAAGCCGGAGCTGCGGGAACAGATACTGACCATCCTGGCCGAGATCCCGCCCGGCCGGGTGACCAGCTACGGGCGCATTGCCGCGATGACCGATGGTGGCACCCCGCGCCTGGTGGCACGGGCCCTGCGCGAGCTGCCCGCCGGCCACGGCCTGCCCTGGTTCCGGGTGATCACCGCCTCCCGCAAGCTGGCCGATCACGGCGGGGCCGAGGAGCAGCGTCGGCGACTGGTCGCCGAAGGCGTGCTCTTCGATCCCCGTGGGCGCGCCCCGGCGGAGCTTCTATGGCCTTGATCTGCGAAACTTCAGCGGGGCTGGTTCGGCGACAGGCCTGTGGGGAGGCGCTGTGAACCCATCCCTGGGCGCTACCGACGCCATCCCTGGCGTAGGACCTCCCCTCCGGCCTGCCCCCGACGCCCCTTGCCATCCATCGAACATTCGGACAACAGGATCCCAAGGAGACTCCATGAGCGGCTTCTTCCAGCGCCTGCAGCAGCTCGACCCGCGCCGCCAGCAGGCCTTCATGGCGGCGCTCTGCGAGCGGCTGTTGCCCAACTACAGCCTCTATGCCGCCACCACCGGCGTGGGCGATCCCCACGGCCTGCGGGTGATCCTGGACCTGGTCTGGGAGCAGCTGGCGGTCAGGGAAGCACGCATCGACTTCGACCGCCAGGCCGAGAAGCTTGCCGCGCTGGAGCCCCCCGCCGAGGACGACAGCTTCGGGGCCCGGCGTGCCCTGGAGGCGGTGGTGGCGCTCTCGGCGCTGCTCGACATCCTGCGGGGCGAGGCCCCGGAGGCGGTACTGGAGGTCAGCCGGGCCTCGCGCAGCGGGGTACGCGCCTATATCGAGCTCACCGAAGGTGAGGAAGACGCCGCGCGGCTGGGCGAGCTGGTGCGCGACCATCCGCTGATGGCGGACGAGAACGACTTCCAGGACGCGGTGCTCGAGGCCCTGGAGGCGGGACCGCTTGATCGCGAGGCGCTCAAGGCGCTGCGCCGCCTGGGGCGCAACGATGGCATCAGCAACCTGGGCCTCTCCGCCGAGGAGTAGGCCCAGGCCGGCCGGAAGGCAAGGGGCTCGCCAAATGGCGAGCTCGTCGTTTGTTTACAGCCGCATCTCGATCCCCCGCTCGGCCATGTAGCGCTTGGCCTCGGGAATGGTGTACTCGCTGAAGTGGAAGATGCTGGCCGCCAGCACCGCATCGGCACCACCCTCGATGACGCCCTCGACCAGGTGGTCGAGGGTGCCGACCCCGCCGGAGGCGATCACCGGTACGCTCACCGCGTCCGCGATGGCGCGGGTCACGCCCAGGTCGAAACCGACCTTGGTGCCGTCGCGGTCCATGCTGGTCAGCAGCAGCTCGCCGGCGCCGTAGGCCACCATCTTCTTGGCCCATTCCACGGCATCCAGTCCGGTGGGACGGCGTCCGCCATGGGTGAAGATCTCCCAGCGCTCCGGCTCGCCTTCCCCGGAGACCTTCTTGGCGTCGATGGCCACCACGATGCACTGGCTGCCGAAGCGCTCGGCGGCCTCGTGCACGAAATCGGGGTTGGTCACCGCGGCGGTGTTGATCGAGACCTTGTCGGCGCCGGCGTTGAGCATGGTGCGGATGTCGTCGCAGCTGCGGATGCCGCCGCCCACGGTGAGCGGGATGAACACCTCGCCGGCGATGCGCTCGACCATCCCCACCGTGGTGTCGCGGTCCTCGTGGCTCGCCGTGATGTCGAGGAAGGTGATCTCGTCGGCGCCCTGCTGGTTGTAGCGCTGGGCGATCTCCACCGGGTCACCCGCGTCGCGGATGCCGATGAAGTTGACGCCCTTGACCACGCGGCCGGCGTCGACGTCCAGGCACGGAATAATGCGCTTGGCGAGTCCCATGGATCAGTTCCCCTTCTGGCTGAGTTCGTCGCACAGCCGCTGCGCCTCGGCGACGTCGAGGCTGCCCTCGTAGATGGCGCGCCCGGTGATGGCGCCCAGGATGCCGGGTTCGCCGGCCGCGATCAGGGCGCGCAGGTCGTCGAGGTCGGTCACCCCGCCGGAGGCGATCACCGGCAGGCCCCCCTCGCGGGCAAGCTGAGCGGTGGCCTCGACGTTGACGCCCTGCATCATGCCGTCGCGGGCGATATCGGTGTAGACGATGCTGGAGACGCCATCGTCGGCGAAGCGCTTGGCCAGGTCCACGGCCTTGACCTCGGAGACCTCGGCCCAGCCGTCGGTGGCCACGAAGCCATCCCGGGCGTCCAGGCCGACGATCACGTGGCCGGGGAAGGCCCGGCACATTTCGCCGACGAAGGCCGGCTCCTTGACCGCCTGGGTGCCGATGATCACGTAGGAGACCCCGGCCTCGAGGTAGTGCTCGATGGTCTCGGCGCTGCGGATGCCGCCGCCGATCTGGATGGGCAGGTCGGGGTAGGCCCGGGCGATGGCGGTGACCGCATCAAAGTTGACCGGCGCGCCCTCGAAGGCACCGTTGAGGTCGACCAGGTGCAGGCGCCGGGCGCCGGCCTCGACCCAGCGGGCGGCCATGGCCACCGGGTCGTCACCGTAGGTGGTGGCGTCGTCCATGCGGCCCTGCTTGAGGCGGACGCACTCGCCGTCCTTGAGGTCGATGGCGGGAATTACCAGCATGTCAGTGTCCTCGGTTGGCCCAGCCGCGGGCGCCTGCAGAAAGTAAAGAGGGGCGCGGCGGCGGGCGCCTGTAGAGTGTGGCGCGGCCGCGGGCGCCTGTGCCTGTAGAGTGTGGCGCGGCCGCGGGCGCCTGTGCCTGTAGAGTGTGGCGCCGCTCAGGGCGTCCACTGCACGAAGTTTTCCAGCAGCTTGAGGCCGGCCCGGGAGCTCTTCTCCGGGTGGAACTGCACGGCGAAGGTGGCATCGCGGCCGATGGCCACATGGGCATTCACCCGACCGTAGTCGGTGGTGCCGAAGACCGTGGCGTCGTCCGCGGCGTCGACATAGTAGCTGTGCACGAAGTAGAAGTGCTCGTCCTGGTCGATGCCCGCCCACAGGGGATGGTCGTGGTGCTGGTGCACCAGGTTCCAGCCCATGTGGGGCACCTTGAGGCGGTTGTCCCGGTCATCGCGCATGTCGGTCGGGAACTTCCTCACCTCGCCGTGCAGGAAGCCCAGGCAGCCGATGCCGCCGTTCTCCTCGCTGTGGTCGAGCAGCATCTGCTGGCCGACGCAGATGCCCAGCAGCGGCTTGGCCTGGCGGGCGAGCAGTTCCTCGACCAGGCCACGCAGCTCGGTCTTCTCGAGCTCACCCATGCAGTCGCGGATGGCGCCCTGGCCGGGCAACACCAGGCGGGTGGCGCCGCGGATGCGACGGGCATCCCGCGTCACGATCACGTTCTCGTGGGTGACGTGTTCCAGTGCCTTGGCGACGGAATGCAGGTTGCCCATCCCGTAGTCGATGACGGCAATGGTCATGGAGCGCTCCTCGTGTGATCGTTCGGCGGCCTCAGAGGCTGCCCTTGGTGGACGGCATCTGGCCGGCCATGCGCGGGTCCGGCGCCACGGCCATGCGCAGCGCGCGGCCGAAGGCCTTGAAGATGGTTTCCGCCTGGTGGTGGGCGTTGAAGCCCTTCAGGTTGTCGATGTGCAGGGTCACCCGGGCATGGTTGACGAAGCCCTGGAAGAACTCCCAGAACAGCTGGGTATCCAGGCGGCCGATGCTGGCGCGGGTGAACTCGACATCCATGAACAGCCCCGGGCGGCCGGAGAAATCCACCACCACCCGCGACAGGGCCTCGTCCAGGGGCACGTAGGCATGGCCGTAGCGGTAGATGCCGCACTTGTCGCCGATCGCCTGGTGGAAGGCCTGGCCCAGGGTGATGCCGAGGTCCTCGACGGTATGGTGGTCATCGATGTGCAGGTCGCCCAGCGCCTCGATGTCGAGGTCGATCAGGCCGTGGCGGGCCACCTGGTCGAGCATGTGGTCGAGGAAGGGCACGCCGGTCTCGCAGGCCAGGCGTCCCGCGCCGTCGAGATTGAGGGTCACCGTGATCTGGGTTTCCCGGGTGTTGCGGGTGACCGTGGCGATACGCTCGGACATGTCGAGACTCCAGCGCCGGGGCGCGTGTCGAGATGGGCCGGTGGTAGCCACCGACCGGCAAGGCGGAAGGGCGTCGGGTGCTGTGCCTGACGCCGCGAGCCTGCCATTATAGTGAATCGCCTGCCCCATCCGCTACAATGCTGGCCATTACAGTGGTGGCGACCCCGCCGCCCCGGCTCAAGGAGAACCACGCATGCCGGTGACCCTTCAACAGGTCGACCAGGCCGCCTGGGAAGCGGATGCCCAGGTACGCCACGACCTCGCGCGCATCTACGCCGACGCTCCCACCGAGCGCCTGCCCCTGCCCGTGGACGATTTCATCCGTGACCACCTCGCGAGTGGCCACCTGTTCAGCTGCGCCCGCTTCAACGACCGGCTGCTGGGCGCCGTGGCGGTGAAGCCCGACCAGCACGCCTGGTGGCTGTCGAACCTCTGCGTGCGCAGCACGACCCGGCGTCGCGGCGTCGGCTCGCGGCTGCTGGCGCTGGTCAGCGAGAACGCCCATGCCGAGGGGCGTCGCCTTTATGCCGACTCCTCCCAGCTGCCGGTGGCCGACCAGATGTTGCTCACCCGGCTCGGCTATCGGCTCACCCAGGACGGCGACTACTTCGAACTCGACCTGTCACCACGGGGAGGCCAGCAATGAAGCGCCTGTTGCGGATCCTGCTCGCCGCCATCGGCGTGCTCGGCCTGGTGATGGTCGGCGCCGTGGTCTACGTCACCACCTTCTTCGACCCCAATGATCTCAAGCCGCGGCTGGTCGAGGTGGTGCGCGAACACAGCGGGCTGGAGCTGAGCCTGGATGGCTCCCTCTCCTGGTCCTTCTATCCTCGCCTGGGGGTGAGCGTGGAGAAGGCCGAGGCCCGTCTGCCGGACCAGGCGGAAGACTCGACGCCCTTCGCCGCCTTTTCCCACGCCGAGGTCAGCCTCGCCTTCACGCCGCTGCTGCGCGGCGAGATCGCCATCGACGGCCTGACCCTCGACGGCCTCTACCTCGACCTGCAGCGCGACGAACAGGGGGCAGGCAACTGGGAAGTGCTGCTCGAGCGGCTGGGCGAGAGCAGCGAGGAGGCCGAGGCCGCCCTGGCCCCGGCCAGTGCCGGGCCCGATCCCGACATCGACACCGGCCTCTCGGTGGCGCTCAACGTCGCCAGCGTGCAGGTCCGGGACGGTGAGGTGCGCTTCCGCGATGCCGTGGGCGACCGTGAGCTGCTCTTCGAGAACGTCCAGGTCAGCGGCAGCAACGTCAATCCCGGGCGGGCCTTCCCGGTCGCGTCCTCCTTCCGGCTGACGGCCCACGAGGGCCTCGACTGGCGGGAGCAGGAGCGTGAGCCGCGCCTGGTCAGCGAGATCTCCCTGAAGGGCCGGGTAGCCCTGGGCCTGGCGGAGGGCCGGCACGTGCTGGAAGGGCTGAGCCTGGAGACGGTCAACCGCCTCGCCGGCCTCGACAGCGAACAGAAGGTCAACCTCAAGGGTGCCCAGCTGGTGGTGAACGTCGGTGAAGGCAGCCTGCAGCTGGAGGAGGGGCAGCTCGACGCCAGCCTCAAGCATCCGCGCCTGGGCGAGAAGGTGGTGCCGCTGTCGCTGGCCTTCACCCTGGACGCCGACCTCGACGAGCAGAGCGCCCGCCTGCGCGACCTGGCGCTCACCGGCCCCGACGGCCTGGCGCTCAGGGGCAACCTCAATCTCAGCCAGCTCGCCGAGGCGCCGGCCTACACCGGCCAGCTGCGCCTGGCGCCGGTGTCGCTGCGGCCCTGGCTGGCGCGGCTCGACATGATGCCGGCCATGGCCGATGGCGAGGCGCTCTCCGACGTGGCGCTGACCAGCCCCGTCAGCGGCGACCTCGAAGGCTTCGAACTCGCCGGCCTGACCCTGGTGCTGGACGGCAGCACCTTCACCGGCCGCCTGGCGGGACAGTATGACGGCGAGCAGCTCGCCGCCGACCTGCAGGGCGACCGGCTCGACCTGGATGGCTACCTGCCGCCACCGGGGGTGGAGGGCGACGGCGCCTCGCTGTGGCGCCTGCCGGGCATCCGCCGGGCCCATGCCGCCGAGTCGGAGGGGCTGGTGCCGACGGAGTGGCTGTCTGCCCTCACGCTCGATGCCCACCTGGCCCTGGGTGAGCTGCGCCTGGCGGGGCTGGACTTCCAGGACGTCGACCTGACCCTCGAGGGGCGCGACGGTCGGCATCGCCTGGTCGCCTTCGAGTCGCGCTTCCACGATGGCCGCCTGGCCGCCGACGGCGCCCTCGACCTGCGCGAGACACCGGCGCGCTGGCAGCTGGCGCCCAAGGTCGAGCGGGTGCGCCTGGAGTCGCTGCTCGAGGCCCTCGGCAACGAGCCGGCGCCCCTGAGCGGGCGCTTCAGCGGCGAGGGCGAGCTCGCCACCCGCGGCAACACCCTGGTGGAGCTCAGGCGCCACCTGGGCGGCAACCTCGCCACCCGCGTCGAGGAGGGGACGATTCCCGGTGTCAACGTCTCCCGGGAGCTGTGCACCATGGCCGCCACCCTGGAGGGCGAGCAGCTCGACCGCGAGTGGCGCGACGAGACCCGCTTCGAGCGCATCCGGGCCACCCTGAGGCTGGACGAAGGCACCGCCAGGAGCGATGACCTGCTGGTCACGCTGCCCGGCATGGAGGTGGGCGGCAAGGGCGAGCTGGACCTGGTCAGCGAGCAGTTCGACCTGCGTGCCGCGGTTCGCCTGGTCAATGCCGAGAACGCCCCCTGCGAGGTCAACCGGCGCCTGGAGCGGGTACCGCTGCCGGTGCGCTGCGAGGGGCAGCTGGGCGGCGACAGCACCGAGTGGTGCCGCCTGGACCGCCAGGCCTTCCAGGGCACCCTGGCCGAGCTGCTGCGCGACGAGGCCTCGCAGCGTGCCGGCGAGGAGGTCGAGAAGCGCCTCGAGGGTGCTGCCGAGAAGATCGACAAGCGCCTGGGCGAGGAGGCCGGCAAGGAACTTCGCGATGCCCTGAAGGGTCTATTCGATTGAGCAACACGTATGACCAGTCCCTGCGCCGACTTCCCCAGTCGGCGCTTTTTTGTTCGCAGTGAGAGCCCCATGACGGACATGCCGCCAGCCATCCTGTCGCCGGAGCGCTTCCAGCAGCGCCTGCTCGCCTGGTTCGACGCCCACGGCCGCCACGACCTGCCCTGGCAGCACGAGCGCAGCCCCTACCGAGTGTGGGTCTCGGAGATCATGCTGCAGCAGACCCAGGTGGCCACGGTGATCCCCTACTTCGAGCGTTTCATGGCGCGCTTTCCCGACGTGGCCTCCCTGGCGGCGGCCAACCAGGACGAGGTGCTGCACCTGTGGACCGGGCTCGGCTACTACGCCCGGGGGCGCAACCTCCACAAGGCCGCCAGGGTGGTGGTCGATGAGCATGGCGGGACGTTTCCCGTCCACAGCCTCGACGAGATGGCGGCGCTGCCCGGCATCGGCCGCTCCACGGCCGGGGCAATCATCGCCCAGAGCACCGGGCGGCGCGCGGTGATCCTCGACGGCAACGTCAAGCGGGTCCTCACGCGCCTGCACGCCGTGGAGGGCTGGTCGGGACGGCCGGCGGTGGAGCGCCGGCTGTGGGCCCTGGCCGAGCACTACACGCCCGATGAGCGCCTGGTTGACTTCACCCAGGCGATGATGGACCTGGGCGCGACCCTCTGCCGGCGCGGCACCCCCGACTGCGCGCGCTGCCCCTTCGCCGATGTCTGCGTGGCCCACGCCCGCGGCGAGGAGAAGCGCTTCCCCGAGTCCAAGCCGCGCAAGGCCCTGCCTACGCGCACCACCGTGATGCTGCTCCTGCAGGACCGGGAGGGGCGCGTGCTGCTCGAGCAGCGCCCCTCCAGCGGCCTGTGGGGTGGGCTCTGGAGCCTGCCCCAGTTCGACGATGCCGAGGGGCTTCAGGCCTGGCTGGACGCCCGGGCGCCGGGCAGCGCGCTCGAGCCCGCCTGGACGCCCTTCACCCATGTCTTCAGCCACTTCCGCCTCGAGATCACCCCGCAGCCGGCACGGATCGGCCGGCTTGACGCGGTGGACGAGGCGCGCTGCTGGTACGATCCCTCTGATCCCGCCAGCATCGGCCTGGCGGCCCCGGTCAAGGCGCTGCTGGCGTCCCTGGCGCCCTTCGCGCTGACCACCACCGCCGGGCCCTGACACCCGCACGAGGAGAAAACCGATGAGCCAGACCGTCTTCTGTCGCAAGTACCAGAAGGAAATGGACGCCCTGCCATTCCCGCCGCTGCCCGGCAAGAAGGGCCAGGAGATACAGGCCAGCGTTTCCCGCCAGGCCTGGGAGGAGTGGCAGGCGCTGCAGACTCGCCTGATCAACGAGAAGCACCTCAACATGCTCGATGCCGCCTCGCGGGAGTACCTGATGGAGCAGATGGAACGCTTCCTCGACAACCGCGAGACCGACCAGGCCGAGGGCTATGTTCCCCGGGGCGAGTAGCCCGCCCGTGCCGCCGATCCCCGGCCATCTTTCTGAAACGGAAGGGGTTGACGGAAACGGCCCGCTGGGGTTTAATACGCACCGTTGGCAGCGGCCAGATAGCTCAGTCGGTAGAGCAGGGGATTGAAAATCCCCGTGTCGGCGGTTCGATTCCGTCTCTGGCCACCAATCTGCTGGGGTATAGCCAAGTGGTAAGGCACCGGTTTTTGGTATCGGCATTCCCAGGTTCGAATCCTGGTACCCCAGCCACGCCAACCCTGTTTCCGATTCTGTGACTCGAGTCGGTTCCCGAGCCGGCATAGCTCAGTTGGTAGAGCAACTGACTTGTAATCAGTAGGTCGCGGGTTCGACTCCTGCTGCCGGCACCATAAAGAAATTCGGGCAAATCAGAGAGTTGCAGCACATGAAGGCCGCCCATAGAGGCGGTTTTTTCGTGTGTACGTAAAGTTCGACGTAAAATTCCCTAAGGTGTCTTGGTTTAGGGTCGGCTAAGCTTGCTTACTGCAATACTTGCATTTATGCTGCGCACCCTCCAAGAATGAATGCGTGGACACATGGTCCCGCAGGGAGAGCAGCCATGCAAAACTCACAGTCCAAATCGAGCATCGCTCTTGCCGTCATGATGTCCGGCAAGCTGCTGGCTGGCGTCGCGACTGCTGCAATGGCTGTCGATAACGTTTCCCATTCTCCCGTTGCTGAACCCGGTAGCGCCGTCACCCGCAATGATATGCATGAGCTGAAGCTGGCGATCTCCAAGGCTGATCGCGAGGCAAGCCGTGCCGCTCGGGTCTTCGAGACCGCATGTGCTGAGATAGCCCAGGCGGGACCTGATGCAAGTGCTTACCATGAGCCATTCGCTGGCATTGTGCATAACCTTCGTGAGTGTGAGCAATTCATCAAGGACGCGATTGATGAAGCAGGCCCGACATTCGTTGCAGAGCTGGGACTAGCATCACTCCGGCGTAGCCTTGCCAAGGCCAGGTCGAACGCTGTCTTGGCGCAGCATCTGGCATGGCAAACGACTGCTCAACCTGACACCGTTGAGGCTGAATCTTCTGGTCGGGCGCTCGAGGCTCTTGCAGACCATATGTCTTCTGAGCTTCACCGCCGAATCGGATGAGTCTTCGCAGGCTTCCAGTTGAAGTTTGTGTTCACCCGCAAACCGTTGATCTCTTTGATGAGGTCGAGCGGGACTATCCAGAGATAAAGCGGCAGCTTCTGGCGGACTTCCGTCAGTACGTAGAAAGCGGCTTTGAGCGCCGGCCCAAGCGGTTCGGCAAGGTGGACCTCTACACTAGGCCGGCGTCGATCCTCTCCGCGCAGCTGATGCATATCCACATATGCATGCCCCCTCCGAACGATTTTCCTGCCCACCTGCCTGTGGCCCGGATGACTTGTCGCCGAAAAGAGCCGCATCGGGACGCCTCGTTGGTATATGTGCGTGGAGAGTGTGAGGATCATCGCTATTGCATACTCGGCCTGTTGTACCCGTATGCGCATGAGCGAGCACAGAATAATGGCTTGATGCTGCGCCTGGCTGCTCTGGCCAGAGAGTTCCGCGACAACAACTGAGCTTCCTTCCCTTCCTCGTACCCGATGGCGGCTGTACGCGAAATCTGCGGCGCTTCGTGGCTCACTCCTCGCTGCATTTCACGACCGGCAGGCTGAGGTCGTAGACGTCCATCATCCCCGGTGGGCGCTGGTCGGCGCGCAGGGGCATGGCGCGGCCGCGCTTCTCCCAGATTGTGGCGCGGCGCTGCTGGGCGGCGGGCCGCGCCGGCACGCTGGACCCAGGGTGTCGCTGGGGTAGACTGAAGGGCTTGTCGCCTGACCGCGGCGGCGACCACCAGAAGGAGAAGAACCGCCATGCGTTTCGTGCCCCGTTTCACCGATGGCCAGCCGTTCCCCGAGCCACTGGGCAAGATCGTCTGCGTCGGCCGCAACTATGCCGAGCATGCCCGGGAGCTGGACAACCCGGTACCCAGCGAGCCGCTGCTGTTCATCAAGCCGGCGACGGCCGCCGTCCCGCTGGAACAGCCGGTCGACGCCCCCTTCGCACGGGGCGAGGTGCACTACGAGACGGAGCTGGCGCTGCTGATCGGCGAGGAGCTCTCCCACGTCACCGCCGACGAGGCCGAGCGCGGCATCGTCGGCATCGGGCTGGCCCTGGACCTGACCCTGCGTGACGTCCAGTCGCGCCTCAAGGAGAAGGGCCACCCTTGGGAGATCGCCAAGGCCTTCGACGGCGCCTGCCCGCTGTCGTCCTTCCTGCCGCTCTCGCAGGTGCCCAACTGGAGCGGCCTCGCCTTCACCCTGGAGGTGAACGGCGAGCCGCGCCAGCACGGCGAGGGGGCAGACATGCTCTTCCCGGTGGCGACCCTGGTGGCGGAGATGAGCCGCCACTTCACCCTGCAGCCGGGCGACGTGGTGCTCACCGGCACCCCGGCCGGTGTGGGGCCGCTGGAGCGTGGCGCGACGCTGCACTTCACCCTCACCGGCGGCCTGGAGGTCACCACCCGCGTGGTGGAGTAAGTCGACGCCGCGAACGGCCCCAGACGAAGACGCCCCGCAGTTCAAGCTGCGGGGCGTCTTCGTCTGGGGTGGCGTGTGCTCACTCCAGGTAGGTGTAGCCCTCCAGGCCATCCGAGAGGTCGTCGAGGAAGGCCTGCTGCTCGCCCCGTTCCAGGCCGCTGCGCGCGAGCTGCTCGGCCAGCCGCTCGCGCAGGGCGGCGACGTCGAAGTTGACGTAGCCGAGCACGTCGGCGACCCGGTCCCCCTGCTGGATCTGGCTGATCGACCAGCGGCCGTTGCCGTCCAGGGCGGCATCCGCCGAGTCGGTGTCGCCGAACAGGTTGTGCAGGTCGCCGAGGATCTCCTGGTAGGCCCCCACCATGAAGAAGCCCAGCAGCTTCTCGTCGCCCTCCTGCCATTCCGGCAGCGGCAGGGTGGTCTCCACGCCCTGGCCGTCCACGTAGCCATCGATGCGCCCGTCCGAGTCGCAGGTGATGTCCTGGATCACCCCGCGGCGTACCGGCTCGTGGTCAAGGCCGGTCAGCGGCAGCACCGGGAAGATCTGCTGGATGCCCCAGACGTCGGGCACCGACTGGAACAGCGAGAAGTTGACGAACAGCTTGTCGGCAAGCTTCTCGGCCAGCTCGTCGTCGATCTCGCGGTGGGCGCGGTTGCGGGTATCGAGCCGCGCACGCAGCCGGGCGCAAGCGGCGAAGTAGACGCCCTCGCCTTCGGCCCGGGCGGTGATGTCGGTCAGCCCCATCACGAAGCGCTCGTGGAGCTCGCCCATGGCCTGCACCAGGTCGTGCCAGGCCTCCACCAGGCCGCGCGGCTCGGCCTGCTCGTGCAGCAGGTCGTGGACGCGCCACAGCTCATCGACCTGGGGGTCGCCCTCGACCCGGCGCGGGGGCGCCTCGTCGCCGATGCGCTCTTCGCCGATCACGTTGGTGATCAGCACCGCGTGGTGGGCGGTGAGCGCCCGGCCCGACTCGCTGATCAGGTGGGGCTGGGGCAGGCCGTTCTCCTGGCAGGCCAGGCGGAAGGCGTACACCACGTTACGGGCGTACTCCAGCATGGAGTAGTTGGCGGAGCAGAAGCTGCGCGAGCGGGTGCCCTCGTAGTCGACGCCGAGGCCGCCGCCCACGTCCACGGTATCCACCGGCGCGCCCAGTTCCACCAGGCTCTGGTAGAAGCGCGCGCACTCGCGCAGGCCGCGCTGGATGTCGCGGATGTTGGCGATCTGCGAGCCCAGGTGGAAGTGCACCAGCTGCAGGCTGGCCAGGGCGTCGGCCTCGCGCAGCTGCTCCACCACGGCCAGCACCTGGCTGGCGGTGAGGCCGAACTTGGACTTCTCGCCGCCGGTGTTCTGCCAGCGGCCGCGCCCTACGGTGGCCAGGCGGGCGCGCAGGCCGATGCGCGGCGTGACGCCGATGCGCTCGGCCTCCTCGAGGATCAGCGGCAGCTCGGAGAGCTTCTCCACCACCAGGTAGACCCGGTGGCCGAGCTTCTCGCCCATCAGCGCCAGGCGCACGTACTCGCGGTCCTTGTAGCCGTTGCAGACGATCAGCGAGGAGCCATCGCCGGAGAGCGCGAGCACGGCGAGCAGCTCCGGCTTGCTGCCGGCCTCGAGTCCCACCCGGCCATGGCCGCGCTCCTGGGTGCCGAGGATCTCTTCCACCACCCGGCGCTGCTGGTTGACCTTGATCGGGTAGACCGCGGTGTAGCCGCCGCCGAACTCCTCCTCCCGCATGGCGGTATCGAAGGCGGCGCACAGCTGCTCGACCCGGTCGTGGAGGATGTCGGTGAAGCGCACCAGCATCGGCAGGCGTAGCCCGGCCTGGCGAAGCTCGGTCACCAGGTCGTCCAGCGGCAGGGCCGGGCCCTCGGCCTCGCTGCCCAACGGGCGCACCAGGGCGTGGCCGCTGTCGTCGACGTCGAAGTAGCCGCTGCCCCACTGGTCGATGTTCCAGGTGCGCCGCGCGCGCTGTGCCGGGCCGGCGGCACTGCTCTTGGACAGGCTCATGCGCTCACCTCGGGCAGCGGCAGGGCACCATCTTCCAGGCGCGCCTTGAGAATGATACGGAACTGCTCGGGATCATGGGGCGTGAGGTCGTGAGCCGGCGGGTCCACGTAGACCACCAGCAACCGCGACAGCCAGTAACGCAGGGCGGTCAGGCGCAGCATCATCGGCCAGGCGTCGCGCTCGGCGGCGGTCAGCGGCCGGCGCGCCAGGTAGGCGGCGAGGATGGCATCGTGGCGCGCGGCATCCAGGCGGCCATCGGGGCCGGTGGCCCAGTCGTTGATGACGATGGCCAGGTCGAACAGCAGGTCACCGGTGCAGCCGTTGTAGAAGTCGATCAGCCCGCCCAGGCGATCGCCGTCGAAGAGGGTGTTGTCGCGGAACAGATCGCCGTGCAGCGCGCCCTGCGGCAGGTCCGGGGCGTCGCCGAAGAACCCCTGGTAGATCTCCACCTCGTCCTTCATCAGCGCCTGGTCCTGCGGCGAGAGGTAGACCAGCACCTTGTGGTGCATGGGCAGCAGCCAGTGCAGGTCCCGCGGGTTGGGGCGGTGGCCGGGGAAGTGCCGGGAGACCACGTGCATGCGCCCGAGGGTGTCGCCGAGCCCGCGGCACTGGGCCAGGTTCGGGGCCTTGGGGTGCCGGCCGGGCAGTTTCGGGAACAGCAGGGCCGGCTTGCCGGCCAGGGTGTGCAGCGCGACGCCGTCGCGGTCGTGCAGCGGGCCCGGCACCGGCAGGCGGTGCTCGTCCAGGTAGTCGAGCAGCTCGACGAAGAACGGCAGCTCCTCGTGCTCGCCCTGCTCGAACAGGGTCAGCACCAGCTCGCGCCGGTCGGTGGTGACGAAGAAGGTGGTGTTCTCGGTGCCGGCGGGCACGCCCTCGAGGGAGACCAGCGAGCCGGCATCGAAGCGGCTGAGGAACTCGACGACCTGAGGTTCGGTAAGCGGTGTGAATACGGCCATGTGTCTCTCGCCCGGGAAGTGCCAAACCGCCTATTGTAGCGACTTGGCCCACCGATGCACGTGACCCGGCCGCGGCGGTTGCCTTGCCGGGGCCGGGAGTCAAAAGCGGGGTGACAGCGGGCTCAGAAGGTCTTCAGCACCCACTGGGGAACGGCGATGCGGTCGCCTTCCTGGCGCTCGAAGTCGCCGTCGCCGTCGTGGTCGACGAGATAGTAGGAGGGGCCGGAGGACGGGCGAATCTCGATGGCATAGAGCTCGCCGTTGACGCGGTACTCGCGGATAATGCGCTCATCCTCCTGGCGGACGGTGATATCCGGCTGCAGTTCATCGCCGGACTGGGCCAGCGCCGGGGCCGTGGCGGCGAAGGCTAGGCCCAGGGTCAGCAGCAGGGCGGTGATCGAGCGTCTCGGGAACTTCTTCATGATGACCTCCAGGGCCGCACGAGGCGGGGAAGCAGGGTTACCCCCAGTGTAGGGGCTTGCGACCTCCCGGCCTACCACCCGCGGAAAAAGGCGGCGGCAATGCGTATCATGGATGACCAGGATCACCTCACGCCACGCTTCAATGGATGCCCTACATGGCCGATACGCCCATCGTTCTCGTCGACGGTTCCTCCTATCTGTACCGCGCCTTCCACGCCCTGCCGCCGCTGACCACCTCCGATGGCCAGCCCACCGGGGCGATCAAGGGCGTGCTCAACATGCTCAAGCGGCTGATCAAGGACTATCCCGACAGCCCCATGGCGGTGGTCTTCGACGCCCCGGGCAAGACCTTCCGCGACGAGCTGTTCGAGCAGTACAAGTCCCACCGGCCGCCGATGCCCGATGACCTGCGCTCCCAGGTACTGCCGCTGCACGACTGCGTGAAGGCGCTGGGCCTGCCGTTGTTGTGCATCGAGGGGGTCGAGGCCGACGATGTCATCGGCACTCTGGCCCGCCAGGCCACCGAGGCCGGCCGCGATGCGGTGATCTCCACCGGCGACAAGGACATGGCCCAGCTGGTCAACGCGCACATCACGCTGGTCAACACCATGAAGGACGAGACGCTGGACGTCGCCGGCGTGAAGGAGAAGTTCGGCCTGCCGCCGGAGCGGATCATCGACTTCCTGGCACTCATGGGCGACAAGGTCGACAACATTCCCGGCGTGCCGGGGGTCGGCGAGAAGACCGCGCTGGGCCTGCTGCAGGGCATGGACGGCGGGCTCGAGACCCTCTATGCGGACCTGGAAAGGGTCAGGACGCTGGGCTTTCGCGGCGCCAAGACGCTGCCCAAGAAACTCGAGGAGCACCGCGACCAGGCCTTCCTCTCCTACCAGCTCGCGACCATCAAGACCGACTGCGAGCTGCCGGTGGGGCTTGACGACCTGGACATCGCCCACCCCGAGCGTGAGGCGCTGCTCGAGCTCTATCGCAGGCTCGAGTTCCGGGCCTGGCTCTCCGAGCTGCTCGAGGGCAAGGACGAGGGGGTCGACGACGCGGCGGGCGGCATGCCGCTGCCGACCGAGGACGACGCGACGACCGGCTCAGGCCGCCGGGCCGCCCGCGAGGACCATGTCATCCTCGCGCAGGCCGACCTCGACGCCTGGCTCGAGCGGCTCAAGGCGAGCGATACCTTCTGCTTCGACCTGGAGACCACCAGCCTGAACTACATGGAGGCGCAGGTGGTCGGCGTGGGGCTGTCGCTGGAAGCGGGTGAGGCGGCCTACATTCCGCTGGCCCATGACTACCTCGATGCCCCCGAACAGCTCGACCGCGAGACGGTGCTCGAGGCCCTGCGCCCGCTCTGGGAGGGCGAGGGCCGGACCAAGGTCGGCCAGAACCTCAAGTACGACATCTCGGTGCTGGCCAATGTCGGCATCGCGGTGGCCGGGCCCCTGGAGGACACCATGCTGGAGTCCTATGTGCTCGACTCCACGGCGACCCGCCACGACATGGACTCCCTGGCACTCAAGTACCTGGGCGAGAAGACCATCTCCTTCGAGGAGGTCGCCGGCAAGGGCGCCAAGCAGCTGACCTTCAACCAGGTGGCCCTGGAACAGGCTGCGCCCTACGCCTGCGAGGACGTCGACATCACCCTGCGCCTGCACCACGAGCTGCGTCCCCGCGTCGAGGCCGAGGGGCGGCTCGCCGAGGTGCTCGAGGCGATCGAGCTGCCGCTGATCCCGGTACTCTCGCGCATGGAGCGCACCGGGGTGGCACTGGACCCCGAGCGGCTGCATGTCCAGAGCCGCGAGCTCGAGACGCGCATCCGCGAGCTGGAGGCCAGGGCCTTCGAGCTCGCCGGCCGCGAGTTCAACCTCGGCTCACCCAAGCAGCTCGGCCAGATCCTCTTCGATGAGCAGAAGATCCCGGTGATCAAAAAGACCCCCAAGGGGGCGCCTTCCACCGCCGAGGCGGTGCTCGAGGAACTGGCGCTGGACTACCCGCTGCCCAAGGTGATCATGGAGCACCGCGGACTCGCCAAGCTCAAGTCCACCTACACCGACAAGCTGCCGCGGCTGGTCAACAGGGCCACCGGGCGACTGCACACCAGCTACCACCAGGCGGTCACCGCCACCGGGCGGCTGTCGTCGTCGGACCCCAACCTGCAGAACATCCCGATCCGCACCGAGGAGGGGCGCAAGATCCGGCAGGCCTTCATCGCCCGGCCCGGCTACCGCATCGTCGCCGCCGACTACTCGCAGATCGAGCTGCGCATCATGGCCCATCTTTCCGGCGACAAGGGACTGCTCGAGGCCTTCGCCGAGGGCCGCGACATCCACGCCGCCACCGCCGCCGAGGTGTTCGGGGTGGTCCTGGACAAGGTCTCGTCCGACCAGCGGCGCAGCGCCAAGGCGATCAACTTCGGGCTGATCTATGGCATGAGCGCCTGGGGCCTGGGCCGGCAGCTGCACATCGAGCGCGGCCAGGCCCAGACCTATATCGACCGCTACTTCGACCGCTACCCCGGTGTGGCCCGCTACATGGAACGCATTCGCGCCCAGGCGGCCGAGGATGGCTATGTGGAGACGGTCTTCGGCCGGCGCCTGCACCTGCCGGAGATCCGCGCCCAGAACCGTGCCCGCCGCCAGGGCGCCGAGCGCACCGCCATCAATGCCCCGATGCAGGGCACCGCGGCCGACATCATCAAGCGGGCGATGATCGACGTCGATGCCTGGCTCGCGGGCGAGGCGTTCGATGCGGTGATGGTGATGCAGGTCCACGACGAACTGGTCTTCGAGGTGGCCGAAGGCCAGGTCGAGGCCTTCATCGAGGAGGTGAAGGGGCGCATGGAAGGCGCCGCCAAGCTCGACGTGGCGCTGACCGTCGAGGCCGAGTCGGGGGCCAACTGGGACGAGGCCCACTGAGTTAGCGCCAGCCGACGCGATCGAAGATCCGAATGGCCTCGGGGTTGTTCTCGCCCAGCACACTGACGTTCAGGTCGTCCTTCTTGAAGTCGCCCCAGGAGGCGATGACGCCATCGATCTCCACGGATTCTACCGCGGGGAACTCGTAGTTGCCGGAGGCGAAGAGGGCCTGGGCCTCGTCGGAGGCGAGGAACTCGAGGAAGCGCACGGCGTTCTCCGCGTTCGGCGCGCCCTTGACCATGCCGGCACCGCCGATGTTGACGTGCGCGCCGCGATCACCCTGGTTGGGGAAGACGATCTCGACCTTCTCGGCCGCCTCGCGGTCGCTCTCGTTGTCGGAGTTGACCAGGCGCACGTAGTAGTAGTGGTTGGCCAGGGCGATGTTGCACTCGCCACTGGCAACGCCGAGGATCTGGTCGGTGTCGCCGCCCTCGGGGTCACGCGCGAAGTTGTCGACCACGCCCTTGGCCCAGGCCTGCGCTTCTTCCTCGCCGTGGTGGGCGATCAGCGAGGCCAGCAGGGACTGGTTGTAGATGTTGTTCGAGGAGCGGATGCAGACCTGGCCCGCGAACTTGGGGTCCGCCAGGTCCTCGTAGCGGGTGATCGCGTCGGCCTCGACCTCGGTGGGGTCGATGAAGATCGCCCGGACGCGCTGGCTGAAGCCGAACCACTTGCCTTCCGGGTGTCGCATGTAGTCGGGCAGCCGCTCGTCGAGTACCTCCGACGCCACGCTGGCGAAGATGCCCTCCTGCTCGCCGCGCCACAGGCGGCCGGCGTCCACGGTGATCATCACGTCGGCGGGGCTGGCCTCGCCCTCCAGCTTGAGGCGCTGGATCAGCTGGTCGGAGTCGCCCTCCAGGATGTTGACCTCGATGCCGGTCTGTTCGGTGAAGGCGGCATAGAGCGCCTCGTCGGAGTCGTAGTGGCGAGCCGAGTAGACATTGAGCTCCTCGGCGGCCGCGGCCTGGGAGGCCATGGCGGAGCCGGCCACCAGGGCGGCGAGGGGCATGGCGAGACGGCGGTTCAGCGGCATGGAGACACCTCATGTTGCGGGGTTGCGGTTTCGAATGATAATGCTTTGCATTAAACTTACGCCATTGAAGCGCCTCCCGCTGCCGGCGTCAAGGCCTGCCGGCGGGCAACCTGATCCAGGTCAGGAGTCGCCCCGCCTTGACAGCCGGTGGCGCGAAATGCGAGCGATAGTACAACGCATTCAGGAGGCTTTCGCGTTACCATGCAGGACATACCTTCTCTCCCAATGGCCGCTCAGATCCCATGACTAGCCAACCGATGCTCCCGATCGACGAGAACGCCGCCGTGGCACCCGTTCTCGCCATGCACCAGATCCGCCATGCCTACCAGCAGCACCTGGCCGTGGAGGACGTCTCCCTCGAGGTCAAGCCCGGGGAGATCGTCTGCCTGCTGGGCCCCTCCGGCTGCGGCAAGTCCACCCTGCTGCGGATCGCCGCGGGGCTCGAGGTGGTTCAGCAGGGGCGCGTGGCGCTGGGCGGCGAGTCGATGGGACGCACCGGGCGTTCCCATGTGCCCCCCGAGAAGCGCAACGTCGGCCTGGCCTTCCAGGACTCGGCGCTGTTCCCGCACCTCTCGGTGCTCGACAACGTGGCCTTCGGGCTCGAGTCGCAGCCCGCCCAGCAGCGTCGCCGCCGTGCCTTTGATCTTCTCGAGCTGCTGGGCATGGAGCGCTATGCCCGGGTCTTCCCGCACATGCTTTCGGGCGGACAGCAGCAGCGTATCGCCCTGGCCCGGGCGCTGGCGCCAGCGCCGCAGCTGATGCTGCTCGACGAACCCTTCTCCAGCCTCGATGCTCGTCTGCGTGACCAGATCCGTGACGATACCCTGCACGTGCTGAAGAAGTTGGGCGCGGGGGTGCTGCTGGTGACCCACGACCCCGAGGAGGCCATGTTCATGGCCGATCGCATCGTGCTGATGCGCGAGGGGCGGGTGGTGCAGGCCGGAACGCCGCTGGACCTCTACTGCGCCCCCACCGACCCCTTCGTGGTCACCTTCTTCGGCGAGGTGAACGAGCTCGAGGGGCACGTGGTGGACGGCAAGGTGGCGACGCCGGTGGGCGATGTCTCCGGCAGCGGGCTGCCCGAAGGCAGCCGGGTGCGGGTGATGATCCGTCCCGAGGCGCTGCGGGTGGTGCCGCTGGATGAGCCGCCGGAGCATCACCACAGCCACGTCATCATGGCCAAGCTGCTAGGACGCACCAGCCTGCTGCACATATGCGCCCACGCCTCCGACGGCCGGGAGAGTCACCTGCATGCCCGGTCCCCGGGGGTGTTCCTGCCCCGGGAGGGCCAGCCGGTCATGATTGGCCTGGATGCCTCCCAGGTCTTCGTCTTCCCCCTCGAGGCCTCAGCGACTGCCGGGACGAGAGCGGCGCATGGCGATGCTCAGCAGGATCACCGGGAGGATGCCTACTGCCACGATGGCCAGTGACGAGGTCGAGGCCTCGGCCAGGCGTTCGTCGGCGGCCAGGCTATGGGCGCGGATCGCCAGGGTGTCGAAGTTGAAGGGGCGCAGGATCACCGTGGCCGGCAGCTCCTTCATCACGTCCACGAATACCAGGATGCCGGCGGCGATCAGGCTGCCGCGCATGATCGGGGTGTGCACCTTGCGCAGGGTGCCGCCCGCCGTCTGACCCAGGGTCCGGGAGGCCGCATCCATGCTCGGTGTGACCTTGCCCAGGCTCGCCTCGATGGCATTGAAGGAAACGGCGAGGAAGCGTACCAGGTAGGCATACACCAGGATGAAGGCCGACCCGCTGAGCAGCAGCCCCACCGCGACCCCGAACTGCCCCTTCATGACGTCGTTGATCTGGTGGTCCATCCACACGAAGGGGATCAGGATGCCCACTGCCACTACCGAGCCGGGGACCGCATAGCCCATGGCGGCCACGCGCGTCGCCACACGCGTGACCTTGCCGGGGTGCAGGCGGGCGCCGTAGCTGAGCAGCAGCGCCAGGCTCACGGCGACCATTGATGCGAGCGACGCCAGCAGCAGGCTGTTGCCGGCAAAGGTCAGGAAGGCCGAGCCGAACAGCGCATCGCCGCCCTGGATCGAGAGGTAGCCCAGCAGGCCGCTGGGGATCAGGAAGCCGAGCAGCACCGGCGTCAGGCAGGCCAGGGTGGCGGCCCAGGCACGCCAGCCGTGGAGCGCGAATTCCGGCAGATGCTGGTAGCGACCGGTGGTGTGGAAGTAGCGGCGCTTGCCGCGCGAGGCGCGCTCGATCAGCACCAGGGCGATGACGAAGGCCAGCAGGCAGGCGGCGAGCTGGGCCGCGGCCACCTGCTCACCCATCCCGAACCAGGTGCGATAGATGCCAGTGGTGAAGGTGTCTACCCCGAAGTACTGCACCGCCCCGAACTCGTTGAGGGTCTCCATCAGCGCCAGCGACACGCCGCCGACGATGGCCGGCCGCGCCAGCGGCAGGGCCACGCTGGTGAACAGCCGCCAGGGCCCCCGCCCCAGGGTCCGCCCCACGTCCAGCACGCACACCGACTGCTCCAGGAAGGCCGCCCGCGCCAGCATGTAGACATAGGGATAGAGCACCAGGGTGATCAGGGTGGCCGCTCCCCACAGGGAACGGATGTTGGGGAAGACGTAGTCGCTGGCCGACCAGCCGAAGCTCTCCCGCAGCCAGGTCTGGACGGGGCCGGCGAACTGCAGGAAGTCCGTGTAGGCATAGGCGATCACGTAGGTCGGCACCGCTAGCGGCAGCAACAGCCCCCACTCGAACAGCCGGCGTCCCGGGAAGCGGCACATCACTACCAGCCAGGCGGTCCCGGTGCCGATGACGAAGGTGCCGAGGCCCACCGTCACCACCAGGAAGAGGGTATTGACGAGATACCTGGGCAGTACGGTGCTGGCCAGGTGCTGCCAGATGCCCTCGGTGGGCATGAACAGGTGCGCCAGCACCACGATGACCGGCAGCGCCACGATCAGGGCGATGCCGATGGTCAGGGCGTTCCAGACATTGAAGGGCAACGACAGGCGGGAGAGGGCGCGGGAACGGGCCGGACTGGTCAACGAGGTCTCCTTCCAGCGGGGTCTGGAGGCGGTGTGGATGCGAGGCATTTGCGAGTGAGAATTGTATCAGCTGCCCCCCGTGGCTGCAGCCATGGCGGCTGACCCGGATCAACATAAACGCCCGCCGCTCGATGAGCGGCGGGCGTCATGGGGCCGTCGGGAGAGGCTCAGTAGCCGATCAGCAGGGACGGCAGGCCGGTGATCAGTACCGGGAAGAAGGCCATCAGCACGCAGGCCAGCACGATCAGCGCACAGAAGGGGATCACCGCCTTGTAGAGGTCGACGATCTCGACCCCCTTGGGCGCCACCCCCTTCAGGTAGAAGAGCGCATAGCCGAATGGCGGGGTGAGGAAGGAGGTCTGCAGCACCACGGCGACCATCACCACGAACCACAGCACGTCGATGCCCATGTTCTCGACGATCGGCAGCATGATCGGGAAGCTCAGCAGCACGATACCGGTCCAGTCCAGGAACATGCCCAGGATGAACACCAGGAACAGCATCAGGATCAGCGCCCCGGTGGTGCCGCCCGGCATCGCCATCACCAGGTCGTGGATCACCTGCATGCCGCCGCCGCGGGAGAAGACCCCGGTGAAGGCGGTAGCGCCGACCAGCACCAGCATTACCATGGTGGTGGTCTTGCTGGCATCGATCAGGGTGCGGTAGCAGGTCGAGACCTTGCGGTCGCCGAAGATCAGGAACAGCAGGAAGGCGATGGTCACGCCGATCGCCGAGGCCTCGGTGGCGGTGGCGATGCCGGTGAACAGGGCGCCGAGCACGCCGAGGATCAGGGACATCGGCGGCAGCACGTACTTGGCCAGCATGACCAGCAGCTCGCGGGTGCTGGTCTCGGCGCGCTCCGCTGCCGGCACCAGCGGGCCATAGGAGGGCTTCACGTGGCAGATGATCAGCACATAGAGGGCATACATCACGCCGAGCAGCAGGCCCGGCACCAGGGCGCCGGCGAACAGCGCGCCCACCGAGACCGGCGAGTAGCTGGCCATCAGGATCAGCATGATGCTCGGCGGGATCAGGATGCCCAGGCAGCCGCTGGCCATGATCACCCCGGTACTGAGCTCCTTGTTGTAGCCGTACTTGAGCATCGGCACCAGGGCGATCATGCCCATCACCGCGATCGAGGCGCCGACGATGCCGGTGGTGGCGGCGAGCAGCACCGAGACGATGACCACGGTGAGCGCCAGGCCGCCGCGCAGGTTGCCGAGCAGCAGGCGCATCGCCTCGAACATTTTCTCGGTGACGCCCGAGTCGTTGAGAAAGCGCGCCATCAGGATGAACAACGGGATGGCCACCAGGACATAGTTGTCCATGGCGTTGCCGTAGATGTTGTTGATCAGGGAGCCGAGGATCTTGGCACCCGGGCCGAGCCAGGCGCCCATCACGGCGATGCCGCCCAGCACGAAGGCCAGCGGGTGGCCCATGAACAGGCCGATCAGCAGGCCGCCGAACATGAACAGGGTGAGCATTTCGGGGCTCATGCGGTCTCCTCCTGGCGCAATTGCTGGATGGCGCGGATGACGATGGCGATGGCCTGCAGCAGGAGCAAGAACGCGGCGATGACGATCACCGCCTTCACCGGATAGACGGGGATGGCGACCATGCCATAGGTGGTCTCGGCGCGGCTGAAGGAGCGCATGAAGAAGTCCCAGCCCAGCGTCAGCAGCATCCAGATGAAGGGCACGAAGAAGACCAGGTAGCCGAGTATCTCCAGGGCGGCCTGCTTGCGGCGCGACAGCAGCCGCTTGAGGACGTCGACCTCCACGTGGGCATGGTGGCGCAGCCCGTAGGCGGCCATCAGCATGAAGTGGACGCCGAATAGCATCTTGGTGGTATCGAAGGCCCAGTCACTGGGGCGTCCGATGAAGAAACGCATGGCGATGTCGTAGATCACGATCAGCGTGATCACGGCGATCAGCGGAGCGATCAGGCGACCGAAGGCCTCGTTGAGGGCATCGATGGCCTTGGCAATGGCGTTCATGAGCGGGGATCTCGTGAATCAGTGGGAACACGACGTTTGGCCGGCCGGCGGGCCCTCTCGGGAGAGGGCCCTGGCGGGGCCTTACATGCAGGCCTCGATCTCCTCGAGAGAGGGCAGGTCGTCGGTGACGCGGCTCATGTTGTAGGGCACGGAGATATCGCGCCAGTTGGCGTAGTGCTCCAGGTAGCTGATCATGGAGTGGTAGATCTTGGCGTGCATCGGGTCCTCGCAGGCCCCCTGCACGATCACCTCATTGGTGATGCGCTGGATCTCGGCGAGGTCTTCCTCGGAGAGCTGGTTGATCTCGGTGCCGTCCTCGAGGAACTTCACGGTGCCCTCGGTGGACTCGCGCTCGGACCAGGCCAGTGACCAGGTCATGGTGGCCTGTGCCGCGATCTTCAGCTTTTCCTGGGTCTCCTCCGAGAGGGCGTCCCAGGCATCCTTGTTGATCATCACGCCGAACACGCTGGCGGACTGGTGCCAGCCCGGCACGGACCAGTAGTCGGCCACCTCGGAGAAGCCGGCCTTGTAGTCCACACCCGGGGTGGAGAACTCGGCACCGTCGACCACGCCACGCTCGATGGCCTGGTAGATCTCGCCGCCGGCCAGGGTGACCTGGGAGCCGCCGAGTTGCTCGAGCACCCGGCCCTGATCGCGGCCGGAGAGGCGCAAACGCTTGCCCTTCAGGTCGGCCAGGCTCTCGATGGGCGTGCCGCCGCGGAAGCCGGACTCGTTGTTGGTGATGCCGTAGGGCAGGTAGACCATGTTGTAGTTGCCATAGACCTCCTGGTAGAGCTCGAAGCCGCCCCACTGGTTGATCCAGTTCAGGTAGTCCATGCCGTTGAACAGGCTGGTGGTGGTGGCCAGCGGCGAGAAGGCCGGGCTGCGGCCGGCCCAGTAGCCCGGCCAGTCGCCGGCGGCCTCGATGCTGCCGGTCTCGGTGGCATCGAAGACCTCGGTACCGGGCATCAGGGTGCCGCCGGCACGGAACTCGATTTGCACCTCGTCACCGGCGAGCTTGTTGACCAGCTCCGCCCAGTGGCGGTCGATCTGGATCAGGTCCAGGTTATCTGGCCAGGTGGTGGTCATGGTCCACTGTTCCTGGGCCTGGGCGGTGGAGCTCATGGCGGCGAGGGCGACGCCCGCTGCCAGCCCGGTGAGGGCGAATTTGGTCATCTTCTTCATTGAGGTGCTCCCTGGTGGGTTGTTCTGCTTGTCGAGAAGTCGATGGAAGACGGCCGTCGGTGCCGGGAAGCGCCCACCTGCGGTGCGGGTGGGCCTGACCGTCCGGGCAACTCGGCAACAGGAAACAAGCTAGCATGGGACGACGGACATGTTCGACCGGTGCCGTGGCGGCACCGGCGCCCCGGACAGGCCCCGCAAGGCCTCCGTCAGGAGGTGGAGAACGCCTTTTCAATCAAAGGGTTGAAACGATCGTATGACGACTGTGTTGCAGTGCCGAAATGCCCGGTAACGTTGAAAGGTCGTGCACCCTTAGACCAAAGTTGAGCCTCGGATGGAGCCCCGGATGACCCCCGACCGCCTCGCCCCCCTGCAGGAGACCCGACGCCGGCTGGGCCAGCAGCGCTGGCGCGGTCTGGTCTGGCTGACCGGCGCGGCCGATGCCTGCCGCCGGGAGGCCTTGGCCCTGTGGCAGGGGGATGACTGGCCGTCGCCGCTGTGGGTCGCCGCCGAGCCAGTCGAGGGCATCGAGGCGTCGCGCTGGCTGCCGGCGGCCAAGGCCCGCACGCGGCTGGGGGGCGAGCAGGACCTGGTGGTGATGGACGCCGTCTCGGCCGAGAGCGGCTTCGACCCCGAGGCCTTCGGCGCGCTGGCCGGCACCCTGCGGGCCGGTGGCCTGCTGGTGCTGATGACCCCGTCCGACTGGGGCGCGCGCCCCGATGCCGACTACCGCCGCCTGGCCGAGCACCCCTGGCGGGCCGAGCAGCTCAGCGCCCGCTACCTGGCCCGGCTTGCCCGGCTGCTGCGTGCCGACGAGCGCGTGATCCACTGGACGGCGGGGGAGGTGCCGCCGCGCCTGCGTCTGCCCGAGGCGCCGCCGGCAGGGGCGCCGTCGACTTCCGGTGATGGGGACTGCCTGACCCGCGACCAGGCCGAGGCGGTGGCACGGCTTACCCGGCTGCGCCGCCGTCGGCCGCTGGTGCTGACCGCCGACCGCGGCCGTGGCAAGACGGCGGCCCTGGGCATCGCCTGTGCGCGGCTGCTGGCGGCGGGAGAGTCGGATATCCTGGTCACGGCGCCGCGCCCCTCGTCCGTGGCCGGGCTCTTCGAGCGGCTGGCAGCCCTCTGCCCCGAGGGGCAGCGGTGCGGCAATGCCTTTGAGGCGGGTCGCGGGCGGGTCGCCTTTCTGCCCCCCGACGCCCTGGCTCAGCTGGCCGAGCAGGGTGAGGTCGGTGGTCCCGGCCGCTTGCTGCTGGTCGATGAGGCGGCGGCGATTCCCGCGCCGCTGCTGGGGCGCTGGCTTGATGTTTTCCCGCGTATCGCCTTCGCCACCACGCTGCACGGCTACGAGGGATCGGGGCGTGGCTTCGCACTGCGCTTCCGTGAACGGCTCGCGCGCCAGACGCCCGACTGGCGGGCCTGCCACCTGGCCGAGCCGATCCGCTGGGCCGAGGGCGACCCCCTGGAGGCGCTGACCTCGCGCCTGTTGCTGCTGGATGCCGAGCCGGCGGCAAGCCCGAGCGCAGCGGAGACCCCGGCTCTCCGGCGCCTGGACCGCGATGCCCTGGCCCGCGACGAGCCGCGGCTGCGGGCGCTGTTCGGCCTGCTGGTGCAGGCCCACTACCGCACCACGCCCGCCGACCTGCGTCGCCTGCTGGATGGCCCCGGGGTCGCCATTACCGTCCTCGAGGCCGGGCCGGCCCTGCAGGGTGTGGTGGTGAGCGGCGACGAGGGGGGCTTCGCGGCCGGCCTCGCCGAGCAGGTGGCGCGGGGCGAGCGGCGTCCGCGAGGCCACCTGTTGGCCCAGTCGCTGGCCGCCCATGCCGGTGAGCGCGAGGCGCTGACCGCCCGCCTGCGGCGGGTGCTGCGCATCGCCGTGCCGGCCGAGCGGCGTCGTCACGGGGCGGGGCGGCGCCTGGTCGAGGGCGAGGTCGCGCGGGCCCGTCGCGACGGCATCGAGCTGCTGGGGGCGAGCTTCGGCGCCGAGCCGGGGCTGCAGGCCTTCTGGCAGGCCGCGGGCTTCCGGGCGGTGCGCCTGGGGCTGACCCGGGAGACGGCCACCGGCGAGCATGCGCTGATGGTGGTGCGGCCCACCGGCCCTGCGGGGCAGCGACTCGTCGAGCGCCTCCAGGCGCGCTTCCACCGCCAGCTGCCGGGGTTGCTGGCCTTCGAGCTGGCCGAGCTGGCGCCGGCGGTGGTGGTGGCGCTGTTCGCCGAGGCGCCCGCCGCGCCCCTGGGCGACGAGGATCGCCGCGACCTCGATGACGTGGCCTTCGGCCATCGCGAGCCCGCCCTGGCCCGCCCGGCGCTCCAGGCCCTGGTGAGGAGCCGGGCGGGCCGCCAGGACGAGGCGCTGGCGCTGCTCGCCGCCTGGGCCTTCCAGGGGCGCGAGGCGGCCTGGCTGGCGGCGCGCCTCGGGGTGTCGGGGAAGCGAGGTGTGCAGGCCTGGCTGCGCGAGGCCGTGGCACGGCTCCTCGACGGCGAGCGCGGGCTTTCCCCCGGCGAGGCCGGCCGGTAGAGTCCCCGGGTCGATCGCGAGACACAAGCACCATGAACACACATCTAATGAACGAACTGCTGCAGCAGGCCGTGCCGGCCTGGGTGGCCTGGGGGCTGGCCGGGCTGCTGCTGGCGATGGCTTGGGCGGGGCTGTCCTGGCGCAAGCGCCTGGTCGCCGCCGAGGCGCGACTGCTCGTCCGTGAGCGGGAACACGCCGATAGCGAGGCCAGCGTGCGGCGGCTGGAACAGGAGCTGGCCCACAGCGATGCACAGCTGGATGGCAGCCGCGAGCGCCTGGCCGCCCTGGAGGTTGAGCTTTCCGCGACGCGTGAGCGGCTGGCCGAGCGGCGCGAGCATGCCGCCCGGCTGGAGGTCGAGCGCGAGCAGCTGGCGCTGCGGCACCGTGAGCAGCTGGCCCTGCTGGAGGAGGCCCGGGAGCGGCTCAAGGAGGAGTTCCGCCAGCTCGCCGGGCGCATCTTCGAGGAGCGCCAGCAGGCCTTCTCGGTGCAGAGTCGCGACAGTCTGGAGGCCCTGCTGCGCCCCTTCCGCGAGCAGGTCGACCAGTTCCGCCGCCGGGTCGAGGAGCTGCATGGCCAGCAGAGCCGCGACAGCGGCTCCCTCAAGACCCAGCTCGAACAGCTCGCCGGGCTCAATGCCCGCCTCGGCGAGGAGGCCGCGGGCCTCGCCCGGGCCCTCAAGGGCGACCAGAAGGCGCAGGGCCACTGGGGCGAGCTGATGCTCGAGACCGTGCTCGAGCGTAGCGGCCTGCGCCGGGACATCGAATACCGCCGCGAGGTCTCGCTGCACGGGGACCAGGGGCGCCAGCGCCCCGATGCGGTGATCTATCTGCCCGACGACCGCCACCTGATCGTCGACGCCAAGGTGTCGCTGGTGGCCTGGACCCGGGTGGTCAACGCCGAGGACGACGCCGAGCGCGAGGCGGCCATGAAGGCCCACCTGCAGTCGCTGCGTGGCCATGTCACCGGCCTTTCGGGCAAGGACTACCCGGCGCTGCCGGGGCTCAACTCGCCGGACTTCGTGTTCCTGTTCGTGCCGGTGGAGCCGGCCTTCGCCGCCGCCTTCGAGCGCGACCCCACGCTCTTCCAGGAGGCCTTCGACCATCAGGTGGTGGTGGTCACCCCGACCACCCTGCTGGCCAGCCTGCGCACCGTGGCCGGCCTGTGGAGCCTGGAGCGCCAGAACGAGAACGCGCGCCTGATCGGCGACCGGGCCGAGAAGCTGCTGGCCAAGTTCTCCGGCTTCGTCGAGAGCCTCGAGGAGGTCGGCCGTCACCTGGAACGCGCGGGCGACAGCCATCGCCGGGCCATGGGGCGGCTCTCCAGCGGGCAGGGCAGCCTGGTGGCCCAGGCCACCGAGCTGCAGCGCCTGGGGGTGCGCATGAAGAAGCCGTTGCCCACGGAGCTGGTGCGCGCCGCCGGGGGGGAGGGCGAGCCGGACGACGAGGCGACGGGGCGCGCCTGAGCCGCGGCACCGCAACGACGACGCCGCCCCTCGGGGCGGCGTCGTGCTTCGGTTCCGCGGTGCCGGTGATCAGCCGAGGTAGGCGCCCAGCATCCACACGGTCTTCTCCTGCTCGCGGATGTAGTCGCCGGCCTGGGCGGCGGTGCCCTCGTCGTCGGCATCCGAGGCCAGCGAGAGCAGATCGCGCTGCAGCTCGATCAGGGTCTGGTAACCCTGGAGCACGCCGCGCACGCAGGCCTCGCCGTCATGGACGTTCTTGTCCTCCTGGATCCTGGCGAGCTTCACGTAGTCGCTGTAGGCGTGCACCGGCTGGTGGCCCAGGGTGAGGATGCGCTCGGCGACTTCGTCGACCTTGGTCAGCAGATCGGTGTAGAACTCCTCGAACTTCTCGTGGAGCTGGAAGAACTGGCGGCCCTTCACGTTCCAGTGGTAGCCGCGCACGTTCATGTAGAAGATCTGGTAGTTGGCCAGCAGCTCGTTGAGCTTCTCGGCCAGCTGGCTGGCGCTGGCCTCGTGCAGGCCGATGGTATTGGTGTCGCTCATTCAATGCCTCCTTGATCGCGATGCAGGTAGGGTAATACGTCCGCCGGCGGCGGATAAGCCAATTGTCTCCATGGCCACCATAGCCGCTGCCCATGACGTGCGGGTGTCGGGCGCGCTCTTCAAGGCCGGGGGGCGGCCAGGGCGACCCAGAGGCGCACCAGGCCCTCGGTGCGGTCGGCCAGCAGTTCGGCGCAGCGCGCGAGGGCCTCGTCGAGCGCCATGGGGCCATCGGCCAGGGCGAAGGCCGCGGTGACGCCCTCGTCGAAGGCGGCCTGCCAGCCTGGGGCCAGGCGTCCGGCCAGCACCACCACCGGCACCCCGTGTCGATGGGCCAGCCGTGCCACGCCCACCGGGGTCTTGCCGGCCAGGCTCTGGCCGTCGAGCTGGCCTTCGCCGGTGATCACCAGGTCGGCATCCGCCAGCAGGGCCTCGACGCCGGCCTGAGCCATCACCAGCTCGATGCCGGGGCGCAGCTCGGCGCCGAGGAAGGCCCGGGCGGCGAAGCCCATGCCCCCGGCGGCGCCGGCCCCGGGCAGGTCGCGGTGATCCTCGCCCAGGGTCGCGGCGGTGACGTCGGCGAAGCGGGCCAGGGCGGCATCGAGGCGCGCCACCTCGTCCGGTGTGGCCCCCTTCTGGGGGCCGAAGACCGCACTGGCGCCGCGCTCGCCCAGCAACGGGTTGTCCACGTCCACCGCGGTCTCGACCCGCAGGCCGGCCAGGCGCGGGTCGAGACCCTGCAGATCGAGCTCGGCCAGGTCGGCCAGGGGGGCGCCGCCCGGGGCCAGGTCGAGGCCCTTGCCGTCGCGCAGTCGCGCGCCCAGGGCGGCCAGCATCCCTGCCCCGCCGTCGTTGGTAGCGCTGCCGCCGAGGGTCAGCAGTAGCCGCTCGGCACCGCTGTCCAGCGCCTCGCGGATCAGCTCGCCGACGCCGAAGGTGGTGCTGTGCAGGGCGGTGCGTTCGTCGGGCGCCAGCGCCTGCAGGCCGCTGGCCTCGGCCAGCTCCACGTAGGCGGTGCGGCTCCCGGCGTGCCAGCCCCAGTCGGCCCGGGTCGGGTGCCCCAGGGCGTCATGGACGTCCGCCGAGCGCCGCTCGGCCCCGGTGGCGGCCAGCAGGGCATCGAGGCTGCCCTCGCCGCCATCGGCCAACGGGCATTCCAGGGCCTCGATGTCGCCGCCGGCGCGCCGCGCCCCGCCGGCGATGGCGCGCGCGGCAGCGGCGGCGGGCAGGGCATCCTTGAAGCTGTCCGGGCAGATGAGGATCTTCATGGCCGCTCTCGTCGTGTGGAAGGGGTTTCCAGCTTAGCGCCAGCCGGCGCGGGACAGAACCCCGGGGCGCTTCATCCCCGCCGGCTTCCGGCGTAGACTGCTTTTAACCTTCCGCGGAGATCATGCGATGCGTGCATGGCTACTGTTGCTGCTGCCGGCGGCGCTGGCCGGTTGCCAGGTGACGCCGACGACCCTGCCGGTGGCCGAGCCCGCCCCGGCCGCCGAGTGCCGCTGGCCCGCCGGGCCCGGCGATAGCCTGGCCAGGGCCGTCACGGCCCTGGAGGCGCAGGGCTTCCTGGTGCGCCACACCGATGCGCCGCTGGGGCTGGTCAGCGCCGAACGCGCCCGGAAAACCTTCTATCACGGCCATGGGGACGAGCGCCTGCCCCGCTTTGGCGGTTTCGTGCTGGGCGGCAGCGGTGGCCATATTTCTTCCGGCGTGATGCTCGGCATCGGTGGCGGCATCGGGCCGGTGACCGACGAGGCGACCCGCATCGAGCGGGTCTCGGTGGTGGTGGGGGAGCCGCAGGTGCAGGTGTCCCGGGATATCCGCATTTTCGACTGGCGAGGCGAGCTGCGCGAGTCACGCAGTGCCAGCGATGCCGCCTTCTGCCGCGAGCTGCGCGATGCCATCGAGGCCGTACCGGCACAGGAGGCCCCATGATGCGACCCCCCGTCGTTATCCTGCTGGTCGCCTGGCTGGCCGGCTGTGCCACCCCGGCCCCGCCCGAGCCCCGCGAGATTCACCTGGCGGCAGTGCCCGAGACCACCCTGCGCGAGGCCATGGAGCTGCTGATGGAGCGCGGCTACGTGATCCGCCATGCCGACGGCGACCTGGGTCGCCTGGAGGCGGTGCTGGGTCGGATGCCGGGCTACGGCGTGTCGCTGCGCGTGTCCGGCCAGGGAGACGGCAGCCGGGTCAGCTTCATCGCCACCCGCGGTGGGCGGCCCTTGCCGCCCACCGTGCTGGACCCCCTGCTGACCGACCTGCAGTCGCGACTGGGATTATTGCCCTGAGGCGAGGTCCAGCCCTTCCACCTCGGCCAGGATGCGGGCACGCATGTCGGCCAGGCCGTCCAGGTCGTAGGCCTCGGCCTGGCCATGGCCCCAGACCGGCGCCGGCCAGGCGGCGTCCTCGCGACGCCGCACGATGACATGCACATGCAACTGGGCGACGACATTGCCGAGGCTGGCGATGTTGAGCTTGTCGCCGCCCAGGGCACCGAGCATGGCCCTGCCGACCGCCGTGGCCTCCCGCCACAGCTGCTGTTGCGCCGAGGCGTCGAGCTCGAAGACCTCGCTGACGTTGAGGCGGCGCGGTATCAGTACCAGCCAGGGGAAGCGGGCGTCGTCCATCAGTCGCAGCTGGCAGAGCGGCAGTTCGGTGACCGGGTAGCTGTCTGCCACCAGGCGGGCATCGGGTTCGAACTTCGGCATCACGGGTCTCCTTGCGCGTCGGCGGTCCCTGTGCCGGTCATCATGGCACAGCCATCCGGCATCGGGGCAGATTCCCCCGGCAGGGCTGCCCCGGTATGCTGGGTAGCCTATCTCCGACCCGCCCACAACGGACGCTACCATGACGCTGCTCGAGGCGCTTGCCCTGCTGGCCATCGGGACCCTGGCCGGCTTCATCAACGTGCTCTCCGCGGGGGGCTCGATGCTGACCCTGCCACTGCTGATGTTCCTGGGGCTGCCGCCCCAGGCCGCCAATGGCACCAACCGGGTTTCGATCGCGCTGCAGAGCATCTCCGCGGTGACCAGCTTCTTGCGTGCCGGTGCCCGCTACGTGGGGCTCTCGCTGCGGCTCTCGGTGCCGGCGGTGGTCGGCTCGCTGCTCGGTGCCTGGCTGGCCCTGCAGACCGGGGATGCGCTCTTCGAGGCGATCCTGATCACGGTGATGGCGTGCTCGGCGGTGCTGATGCTGCTGCCCCAGCCGCGCCTGGAGACCCGCCCGCTGACCCCGGAGCGCCTCACCCCGGCGGTCTATCTGGCGATGTTCGCCATCGGCCTCTACGGCGGGTTCATCCAGGTCGGGGTGGGCGTCCTGTTCATCGTGGTGCTCTATCGCATGCTGAAGATCGACCTCGCCCAGGTGAACGTCTTCAAGGTGCTGATCGTGCTGGTCTATACCCTGCCGGCCCTGGCGATCTTCCTGGCCAATGACCAGGTGCGCTGGAGCTATGGCCTGGTGCTGGCGGGGGGCAGCATGCTGGGAGCCTGGCTGGCGGTGAAGGTCAACATGAGCCCGCGCGGGGCCTTCGTCGTCAAGTGGCTGACCGTCGCGGTCATCGCCGCGATCATCCTGCGCCTGCTGCTGGGCTAGGGGCCGTTGCCGGGCTGGGCGGCCTGTCGCTGCGGCCATCACGTGCTAAATTAAGGATGTAGCATTCCCTTACTGCATAACGGAAAGGACGAGGAGGCGAGCATGAAAAGGACACTTGCACTGGTGCTGGTCGCGCTGTTCAGCCTGTCGCTGCTTGGTGGCTGCAATACCATGCGTGGCGCCGGACAGGACATCGAGGAGGGCGGCAAGGCGGTGCAGGACGCCGCCAGTTGATGCCCCTGGGCATGATAGAGAAACCCTCCCGCGCGGCGCCGGAGTCCTGCTCCGGCGTGTGAAGATACCGGCAGGGCCGGGCAGGTGACGCCTGTCTCCCTGCCCCTCTATCTCCCGCCTTTCCCCATTCAGGGGTCCTCGTGCCTGGCCTGGGTACGACGCTCCTCCTCCTCGGCCTGCTTGCGCAGCTTCTTGCGCAGGGCGGCCTTCTCGAAACGCAGCTTCTGCAGACGGGTGTCCAGCCTGAGCGGCGGCACCCTGGCCGGCTTGCCATGGTCGTCCACGGCGACCATGGTCAGGTAGCAGCTGTTGGTGTGGCGGATCATCTTCTGGCGAATATCCTCGGCGACCACCTTGATGCCGATCTCCATGGAGGAGCTTCCGACGTGGTTGACGCTGGCCAGGAAGGTGACCAGTTCACCGACATGGATCGGCTGCTTGAACAGTACCTGGTCGACGGACAGCGTCACCACGTAATGACCGGCGTAGCGGCTGGCACAGGCATAGGCCACCTCGTCGAGTTTCTTGAGGATGGCGCCGCCATGCACCTTGCCGCTGAAGTTGGCCATGTCCGGGGTCATCAGCACGGTCATCGAGAGCTCGTGCTGGCCCGTCAGGGTCTGGTCGTCCATCGAAGTGTCCCCGTGAAGGTTTTCCACAGCATAACGCCTTGCTCCCGCGGAGGGGAGCAAGGCGTTGTCGGGCGGGTATCGGCGCGTGCCGGGGTCAGAACCAGGTCAGGCCGACGGCGATGATGATGCCGGTGATGAGCAGCTGGATCAGGCAGAAGCCCATGATGTCCTTCGCCTTGAGGCCGGCGATCCCGAGCACCGGCAGGGCCCAGAAGGGCTGCAGCAGGTTGGTCCAGGCGTCGCCCCAGGCCACGGCCATGGCCACCCGGGGGATGTCCACGCCCAGGGCCTGGGCGGCCGGCAGCATCACCGGGGCCTGCACGGCCCACTGGCCGCCACCGGAGGGCACGAAGATGTTGACGATGCCGGCACTGATGAAGGACCAGAAGGGCAGGGTGGTCTCGGTGGCGAAGGAGATCAGCGCGCCGGACAGGGTCTCGGCGAGCCCGGACTGCACCATGATCGCCATGATCCCGGCGTAGAAGGGGAACTGGATCACGATCCCGGCGCCGCCCTTGATGGCCTCATGCAGGCTGTTGAGCAGGCTCTGGGGCGTGCGATGCAACACGATGGCCAGGAACAGGAACAGGAAGTTCACCACGTTCAGGTTGAGGCCGCCGCCGCGCAGCACGAAATGGTCGAACAGGAACAGCAGGCCGGGGATGCCGACCAGCCAGGCCAGCGTCATGCTGTTCTCGAGGCGCTCCGCCGGGCGGGTGATGCGCGGCCGTTGCGTCTCGGTCTCGCCAAGCAGCTTGGGATCGATGTAGACGCTGTCCTTCTCGTCTGGAAGCATCATCCGGTTGACCAGCGGTACCGCCACGAACAGGCAGAGCACGATAGCGATGTTGAACAGCGAGAAGATGGTCTCGCCGGTACCGATCACGCCGATCTGCTCGACGGTGAAATGGCCCTCGGTGGCGATGGTCAGAGGGATCGAGCCGGCGAGCCCGCCGTGCCATACGACGAAGCCGGAGTAGGCGCTCGCCACCAGCAGGCGATAGTCCACCCGAACCTGGCGGGCCAGCTCCTTGGCGAACAGGGCGCCGACCACCAGGCCGAAGCCCCAGTTGATCCAGCTGGCGGCCAGCGAGACCAGGGTCACGAGCAGGATGGCGGCGCCGGCGTTGTTGGCCAGGCCGGCCAGCTTCTGCAGCAGGCGGCTGACGGGGGGGGAGCTTGCCAGCATGAAGCCGGTGACCAGCACCAGCAGCATCTGCATCGAGAAGGTCAGCAGGTTCCAGAAGCCGTCCCCCCAGAACCTCAGCACCGCCAGCGGGGTCTGTCGCTCCACGGCGATGGCCGCGGCGGCGGCAATGACCGTCAGCAGCAGCACGAAGATGTAGGGGTCGGGCAGGTACTTCTCGACCAGCCTGACGGCCGGTCTCGATAGGGCCTTGAGCATGGGGGTTCCCTTGTTCTGTTGTCGATGTTGGCGTGCCTGACAGAAAGTAGCGCACCCTCAGAAGGTTGCGCTACCCGGGGCGGTACTCGTCGTCAACGAAGCCGGCCCCGCCGTGGTGGCGCCAGCGAGTGCGGCGATGGTGACGATAGTAGGCCGCGAGCACGCCCGAGCGCACCATAGCAAAGGCCAGGAAGGCCAGCCACAGGCCGTGGTTGCCCAGTGGCGTGGTCAGCCACCAGAGCGGCAGGTAGACCGCGAGCCCCGCATAGATGCTGTTGCGCATCTCGCGGATCGCCGTGGCGCCGATGAAGACGCCGTCCAGCAGATAGCTCCATACCGCCACCAGCGGCATGACGACCATCCAGGGCAGGTAGTCGCCGGCGGTGGCGCGCACCTCCGGCAGGCCGGTGAGCAGCGCGATCAGCCACTCGCCGCCCAGGGCGAAGGCCAGCGCGGCGAGCCCCGCCGTGACCAGCGAGAAGCGGGCGGCGCTGCTGACGACCCGGCCGAACTCGTCGAAGCGCCGGCGGCCCACGGCGCGGCCGGCCAGCGCCTCGGCGGCATGGGCGAAGCCGTCCAGGGCGTAGCTGGTCAGCATGATGAACTGCAGCAGCACGGCATTGGCCGCCAGCACGGTATCGCCCTGGGCGGCGCCGCGGGAGGTGAAGAAGGCCATGGCGAACAGCAGGCCCAGGGTGCGTACGAAGAGGTTGGCGTTGACCCGGAAGAGCTCGCCGTAGGCGGCCAGGCGCAGCAGCCGCTCGCGCAGGAAGTGACCCGACAGCCACCTGAGCTGACGCGACACCAGCCAGAGGCCGAAGGCCAGTGCCGTGTAGTCGGCGAGCACCGTGGCCCAGGCGACGCCGTCGCTGGTCATCCCCAGCCCCACCACGAACAGCAGGTCGAGGGCGATGTTGACGCCGTTGGTCAGCACCAGGATGGACAGCGTCACCCGCGAGTTCTGCTGGCCGAGGAACCAGCCGAGGATGGCGTAGTTGGCCAGCACCGCCGGGGCCGAGAGCAGCCGGATGCGGGCGTACTCCGCGGCCAGCTGCGTGGCGACCTCGCTGCCGTCGAGCAGCCACAGTCCCAGCGTCACCAGCGGGCCCCCGGCCAGTATCAGTCCCAGGCCGATCCCCAGGGCGAGCAGCAGCGACTGGCCGAGCAGGTTGCGTACCTCGCCGTCCGCCTCGCGGCCCACCGCCTGGGAGGTGAGGCCGGTGGTGCCCATGCGCAGGAAGCCGAAGCCCCAGTAGAGAAAGCTGAAGAGCGTCGCCCCCAGGGTCACCCCGGCGAGATAGCGCGAGTCGGGCAGGTGGCCGACCACGGCGGTATCCACCAGCCCGAGCAGCGGCACGGTGACGTTGGAGAGGATGATCGGCCAGGCCAGCGCCAGGATGCGCTGTCGCGTGCCTACGCGGTCGGTGCTCGAGGGCGACGTCACGGTGGGTCCCTTAGGGTGAAACGGGGCAGGGTGGCGCGTCTCGCCCCGTAACGCAACGGCCCCGCCGGTTGGCGGGGCCGTAGGGAAGCATGCGGAGGACGCTAGAAGCGGTAGCCCAGGCTGGCGGAGAAGAGGTCGATCTCGAAGTCCTCGCCGCTGTCGCTGATATCGTAGCGCTCGTATTCGGCACGCATCATGATCTGCTGGATCTCGTACTCGGCGCCGATGCCGTAGAAGGGATCGGTGCCATCCTCGCCAGCGGAAGCACGATAATATGAGCCATCAAGCGTTGCGTTTCCTTCCAAGTCAGCCTCCCAAGCAACCATGCCCAGCTTGCCATGGACACTGAAGCCGTTCTGGATCGGAAGCTTGCCTACTAGGGCAAATCCAAACCCATCAACGCCCAGTTTGATGTTGGCATTGTCTGGACCGCTTGAGCCACTTGCACTGAAGTCGCCAAAGTCCAGATAGCTGGCCTCGACGGCAAAGTTGGGATTGAACTGGTAGCCGGCAAACAGCTTGTAGCCGGTATCAGTATCATCGGTGCTGACCCCGTAACTATCCCATTCATTTAACGTATCGTTATCTAGCGAGGAGTGGCCAATCCCGGCACCCAGGTAGGGCCCCTCGGCGGGATTGTACTGATAGCTCTGGGCGAAGGCGGGCGAGGCGACCAGGCCGGCCAGGGCGGCGGTGGCGATCAGGCGTTTCATCATGCGCTCCTTTGCATGCTGGGGCAGGCGGGCCTGCAGTTGGGCAAGCGGCAAAAGCCGGCTACCCTGATGTAAGATCCTGTGAAAGGATGTAACCTCGATGATTCTAGGTGCTAATTCGAATGAATGCCATGGTCCGGCGGCGGCCGGCAGGGCGACAATCCAGGCGACAGGGCAGGGAGCGAGGATGATGAAGCGACTGGGCAAGAGCACGATGTTCGCCATGCTGGCACTGGTGATGCTGCTGGGCAGCCTGCCGGCCGTGGCACAGGGAGAGCGTATGGAGGCCCAGCCCAGCGGCGGGGCGATGATCGCCGATGCGGTCGTCGCCCGGCCGCTGCTGGCGGTGGCCACGGTCGGTGGTGCGGCGATCTTCCTGGTGTCGCTGCCGTTCACGGCTCTCGGCGGCAACGTGGACGAGGCGGCGGAGACCCTGATCAAGACTCCGGCCGAGGCGGCCTTCCGGCGCTGCCTGGGCTGCAAGGTGAGCAGGCGCGCCGACGAGCTGTAGGGAAAACACTGATTTATTGCTGTCCTCGCCATCCTGGCTGCCAGCGGTGCCGAGGCGTCGGGTCGTCGTTCGCGACATAAATCAGCGTTATCCCGCTTTGTCGATATGCCTTGAGAACAAAACAAGGCGCCCCGCTCGATGAGCGGGGCGCCGTTGGTCGTGCTGGCGTCGAACGGGTCAGGCCGCGGTGATGAGGTGGTACTTCTCCATCAGCGCGTCACGACTCTCCTTGTGCTCCGGGTCCAGCGGAATGCAGTCCACCGGACAGACCTGTTGGCACTGGGGCTCGTCGTAGTGGCCGACGCATTCGGTGCACAGGCCGGGGTCGATGACATAGATCTCTTCCCCCGGCGAAATGGCGCCGTTGGGGCATTCGGGTTCGCAGACGTCGCAGTTGATGCACTCGTCGGTGATCATCAGGGCCATGGGGTACCTCACGGATGTCGCTGGCCGGCAAGCGGTCCCGGGAAGGAGCTAATCCCGAGTTTCCTGGTCAGGTATTGTAATGGCTCTTCAGCGTCTCGGCGACCCTGGGGTGCACGTGCTTGGAGACATCGCCGCCTAGCCCGGCGATCTCGCGCACCAGGGTGGAGGAGATGTAGGAGTTCTCCACCTCCGGCGTCAGGAAGACCGTCTCCAGCTCCGGCATCTGGGCGCGGTTCATGTTGGCCAGTTGCAGCTCGTACTCGAAGTCCGACACCGCCCTCAGCCCGCGCAGCAGCACGCGGGCCTGCTGTTGCTTCATGAACTCGGTCATCAGCCCCGAGAAGCCGACCACCTCGACGTTGTCGAGGCCGGCCACCACCTCTTGGGTCAGGGCGATGCGGGTGTCGATGTCCAGCACAGGCCCCTTGCCGGGACTCGTGGCGATGGCCACCACCACCTTGTCGAACAGCCGGGCGGCACGCTCGATCAGGTCGAGGTGGCCGTTGGTGATGGGGTCGAAGGTGCCGGGATAGACGGCGGTATTCATCTCGCTTCTCCTTCGTCGAGTCGTCCGAAGGGGTTGTTCACGGCCAGCGACACTTCCCGCGCATAGCCAGGAATGCGGATGGCGTCCCGGCCGACATCGAGTTCGGGCCCCTCCAGTACGCCCTCGCCGAAGCGGTAGCGAGCCACGAAGCGGCCTCGGTCGGCAGCCTGATGATAAGCCGCGGCGGCCTCCCGGGTGGCCTCGCGGCGCGTCTGCCAGGCGGCCACGGCGGTCTCGCCATGGCGCTGCAGCAGCAGTCGCTCGGTCACCGCGGGGGAGAGCACCACGCCGGTGGCGTTGTTGCCACCGAAGCCCTTGGCGTTGATGAAGGCGGCATCCGCGACGAAGGGCAGCGGTTCGCGGAATAGCTTCAGGCGCTCGGCGTGGACGTCGTCGGCCACGGCATCCAGGGTGAAGATGCCCGGCAGCAGCCCGTGGGCGAAGCTGCCCAGGGCGCTGGTCAGCTGGTCGCCGGCGGCACTGCCCTGGGAGTGGCCGACGAAGGCCTTCACCGCCACCACCGGCCACGCCGTGATGCCGTGGGCGCGGGCCACCTGGTCGAAGACATGGGACTCGGTGATGCGGTTCTTGGGCGTGCTGGTGCCATGGGCGTGGAGGAAGGTGCGCTCGCGCAGGGCCTTCTCGCCGAGCATGTCGCGCACCAGCGCGGCCGCCTTGGCCAGGGAGATGTAGTTGCCGATGCCGGGGGCGGAGATCGAGCGCTTCCAGCCGTCGGCATTGACGAACACGCCCGGCACGCTGCCGAGGACCTCGGCACCGGTCTCAAGGGCCAGGGCGTCATCCATCAGCATGATGAACTGGCTGGACTCGCCCATGGTGAAGCCGCAGTTGCGGGCGAAGGGCCGGCAGGCCCGCTGGTAGTCGGCGTCGGTGAGCAGCTCCAGAGCATCCAGCGCCTTGAGGCCGTCGTCATCGGCCAGCGCTCCCATGGTGCGGAAGCCCTCGATGACCTCGGGCGTGATCGGGGCATCGGCAGTGCCCACCAGCACGACCCGGCGGCGGCCGGCTCGGATGTCGTCCACGCCCAGGCGCAGGTTGTAGAGGAAGCTGGCGCAGGCGCCGAGTGCCGCCCCGGTGCCGCCCACGCTGCCCAGCACATAGGCATTGATGAAGTCGGCGGGCATCTGACCATAGCCCAGCGGCATCTGCTTGGAGGTGGCGCGCTTGCCGGAGACGAAGCTCTTGAGCAGGCCGCCCCAGCCCTCGTCGTCGAGCTGGCCGATGGAGTTGCCGGCGTAGACGGCGACCTCGTCGGGGTCCAGGCGGTCGCGCAGGCTGTCCCACTCCAGGCCGCTGTCGCCCAGGCAGTCGCTGGCGGCGAAGATCGTCATCGCCAGGCCGCGGGGATGGTGCACGCTGCGATAGAGGCGGCTGGGCTCGAAACCCGTGGGAAGCTGGCCGGCGGCGCGCACCTGGGCCGGGCGCGTCTCGGGCAGCATCACTTCCATGGTGCCGGCGGGGACGGTGACCTCGAGGCTCTGGCGGTCCAGTTCCTGGACCTGCCAGGTGGGGGGCAGGTCGTCGGGCAGTTGCCGGCGACGGATGCGGAAGGTCAGCGGGGTGTCCAGCGCGAGGCTCGCCTTGCGGTTGGCCGGCAGGCCCTCCTCGTTGAAGCGGGGATCCTCGATGCGCCGGATCAGGGTGTGGTCGAGCACCTGCTGGCGGGTCTGCTCGACGATCTCGGCGGCGTCCAACGGCCGGCCCTCGGCGTCATGCCAGGCACCATCTGCCTGGCAGTCGGCCAGGCGCATCATCGCCGCCAGGCCCAGCAGGGTGCGGGCCTGGTCGTCGTCGGGCAGGGCGTTGAGCACGGTACGGCGAAACGCCTGGTGGCCCGAGGTTCGGCCGGCGGGATTCACGCCGCCCATGCCGACGATCACCGGTAAGTGTGGCAAGCCGGGTTCCTCGTTGTGCGGTTGATATCGTGGCTGCATGTGTCGCTGTCAGGCCATGGATCATAGCACCCGGCTCGTGGCGGCGTCATGCCGGGGCCCCTGCGCGGGGGGCTTGCGGCTGGTAGAATGCTGGCCCTTTCCGTTTCCGCCGAGCCGCTGCCATGACTGCCCGTTCGCGATCCATCGTCAGCCGCCAGACCGGCCCCCACCAGGACCTGCCCCGCCGCGTGGCGCGGGCCCTGGCGCACCCCCTGCGCAAGCCACTCGCCGCGCACACCCGTGAGGCCTTTGACCGGGCCCGGGACTGGCTCGAGCACCGCAATGGGGCGTCATTGATCCTGGATGCGGGATGCGGCGTGGGGCTCTCGACGCGCCGGCTGGCCGAGCAGGACCCGGCCGCCGCGGTGATCGGCGTCGACCGTAGCGCCGATCGTCTCTCCCGGGATCACGGCCCGCTGCCGGACAATGCCCTTCTGGTGCGCGCCGACCTGGTGGACTTCTGGCGCCTGGCCCTGGACGCCGGCTGGCGCCCGGCGCGTCACTTCCTGCTCTACCCCAACCCCTACCCCAAGGCCGCACACCTGAAGATGCGCTGGCAGGGGCATCCGGTGCTGCCGGTGATCCTGGCGCTGGGCGGCCGGCTGGAGCTGCGCTCCAACTGGCGGCTCTACGCGGAAGAGTTCGCCCTGGCGGTGACCCAGGTCACCGGGGTGGCGACCGAGGCGGAACCCTTCGTGCCGGGCGAGGCCTGCCTGACGCCCTTCGAGCAGAAGTACGATGCCAGCGGGCAGGCGCTCTGGCGGCTGGTGGCCGAGCTTCCCCACGACCCCGGTCTGGTGCCCGGGGGCGCGCTGCCGGCCGCCGGGGAGGAGGGCTGATGACGTTCCTGTTCCTGGCCCTGGCGATCGTTGCAGAGGTGATCGCCACCAGTGCGCTGAAGGCCTCGGCGGGTTTCACCCGACTGTGGCCCAGCGTCACGGTGGTGGTCGGCTATGGCCTGGCCTTCTACCTGCTCGCCTTGGTGCTGCGCACCATGCCGGTGGGCATCGCCTACGCCTTCTGGGCGGGGCTCGGCATCGTGCTGGTGACTCTGGTGGGCATCCTGGTCTATGGCGAGAAGCCGGACCTTCCGGCACTGCTGGGCCTGGCCATGATCGTTGGTGGCGTGGTGGTGATCCAGGTGTTCTCTTCCATCTCGTCCCATTAAGCTGAGGGCCTTTCATGCTCCCTGGAGGTTCCATGCGCCGTCGCCCGCTGCTCTGCGTCCTGCTGATGCTGCTGCCGCTGTTCGCCCAGGCGAGTGGCTTCACCCGCCTGGCGGAGCTCGCCGACAAGGGCTTCCTGCTTGGGGCCGAGGCGCGTCTGCTGGGCAGCGGCGAGACCCTGGGTGCCATCGAGCCCGAGCGCCAGCTGTCACCGGCCTCGGTGTCCAAGGTCTACCTGGCGGCGGCGGCACTGGAGCGCTGGGGCCCCCAGCACCGGTTCACCACCCGGCTGGTGAGCCTGGCCGAGCCTGATGCGGACGGGGTGCTGCACGGTAATCTGGTGCTCGACGGCGGGGGCGACCCGATGCTGACCAGCGAGGATCTGTGGCGCCTGGTGCAACGCCTCCATCAGGCCGGGGTGCGGCGCGTCGACGGCCGGCTGGTGATCAGCCAGTGGCGATACGGCCCGGTAGAGTGCATCACCACCGACCGTTGCCAGGCCCATTCCCGGGTGGCCAATGCTTACAGTGCGTTGCTCTCCTCGGCTGGCGTGAACTATGGCAGCTGGTGCGTCAGTGTGGCTCCGGCCACCGTGCCCGGCGACCCCGCCCGCATCACCAGCTGCGACAGCCAGGCGCCGATCGTCGGGATCGACAACCGCGTCGAGACCAAGCCCGACGACAGCGGCACCCGGCTCAATGCCGAGCGTGTGCTGCGTGACAGCGGCGACGTCATGGTGGTGAGCGGGCAGATCTCCACCAATGCCCGGCCCCGGCCCATCTACCGGGCCAGTTCAGACCCGGCGCGCCAGAGCGCGGCCACTCTCCTGGCGATGCTGGAACAGGCCGGAATCGGCGTGCGTGACGGTGCCGGCGTGGCTGCCACCGAGCCGCCGGCCGAGGCCCGTTCCCTGGCCGAGGTGGAGAGCGAGCCGCTGCAGGAGCTGCTGCTGCGCACCCTCAACTACTCCAACAACTTCATGGCCGACCAGCTGGCGCTGAATCTGGTGGAATCTCCCCGCGCCGGTCTGGTGCAGGCCGGCAGGGCACTGGAGGCCTTCGTGGCCGGCCTTCCCGGTCACGGTCCCGTGACCCTGCGCAGCGGCAGTGGCCTGACCCCGGAGAACCGCACCTCGGCGGCGGGCATCACCGCCCTGCTGGAGAGCATGTACCGCCGGCCGGCGCTCTTTCCCAGCTTCGTCGCTGCCCTGCAGTTGCCAGCCAACGGCGTGATGCGCTACCTGCGCCGCGGATCAACGACCTTCCAGCAGCATGTCATGCTCAAGACCGGCACCCTCAACCAGCCAGTGGCGGTGCGCGCCGTGGGCGGCTACTTCCGCACCCGCAGCGGGCAGTGGGGCGTGTTCGCGGCGCTCGTCAACGGTACCGCGAACACCCCCTGGCTCAACTGGCAGCAGGTGCTCGAGCCGCTGGCCGCCGACCTCGAGGAGATGATCGATGCCCACTGATATTCCGGATCTCGCGACATGAAGCCAGGACACACCGGCTGGCAGCACCTGGTGCACTCCACCCGCTACTCCCTCAAGGGGCTCAGGGCGGCCTTTCGCAACGAGGCCGCCTTCCGCCAGGAGCTCGGGGTCTGCGTGGTCCTGCTGCCGCTGGCCTGGTGGGTCGGCCAGGGACCGGTGGAGTGGATCCTGCTGGCGGGCAGCTGCCTGCTGGTGCTGATCGTGGAACTGCTCAACAGCGCCATCGAGAACGTGGTGGACCGCATCGGCAGCGAGCACCACGAGCTCTCGGGCCGTGCCAAGGACATCGGCTCGGCGGCGGTGATGCTGTCGCTGTTCATCGCCGGCCTGACCTGGGGGTTACTGGCCTGGCAGAAATTCCTCGGCTAGGCCGGGTTATGGGGCGGGGCAGGCTTCGCTATGCTGGAGGCATTCGAGAACCGGATGCGAGATGCCCATGGCCCTGCCCGATGACTTCCTGCCGCTGGATGATATTCCCGAGCCCCTGAGGGCTCCCCTGGCACATGCCCGTGACCGGCTGGCGAGCGCGCTGGAGCAGGCCGACAACCTGGCCGACATGAACGGCAGCGACTCCCCGCGGGAGGACTGGCTGGCGCTGTCGGATGCGCGGCGCCGTCAACTGGCGCGGGTGCTGGCCGTCTCGACCTTCGCCGCCGAGACCCTGGTGCGCTATCCGGAGTGGCTGTTGCACCTGGATGCCAGCGGCGAGCTGGACGCGACGCCCTCCGCGGAAGCCCTGCGCGATTGGCTCGACGAGCGGCTGGAGGCTGCCGAGGACGAGGCGGCCCTGCATGGCGCCATCCGCCGCTTTCGTCGTGCCCGCATGCTGGGCATCGTCTGGCGTGACCTGACTCGCCCCCCGGATCTCGACATGTGGGCAACCAGCGGCGCCGTATCGCGGCTCGCCGAGACCTGCCTGGAGGGGGCCCTGGCCTGGCTCGAGGCCCATTTCGCGCCGCGCTGGGGGCGGCCCGCCGCGCGGCGCGACGGCAGTGAGCAGCGGCTGGTGGTGCTGGGCATGGGCAAGCTCGGCGCCGGCGAGCTGAACCTCTCCTCCGACATCGACCTGATCTTCGCCTTCCCCGAGAAGGGTGAGACCGAGGGCGGGCGCAAGCCCCTGGAGCACCAGGAGTATTTCACCAAGCTCGGCCAGAAGCTGATCACCGCTCTGGACGCGGTGACCGCCGACGGCTTCGCCTTTCGCGTCGACATGCGCCTGCGCCCGCTGGGCGATGGCGGCCCCCTGGTGGGAAGCTTCTCCTCGCTGGCCGGCTACTACCAGGACCAGGGGCGCGAGTGGGAGCGTTACGCCATGCTCAAGGCCAGACCCGTCGCTGGCGACCTGGGCGCGGGCGCCGAGCTGCTGTCGAGCCTGCACCCTTTCGTCTATCGCAAGTACCTGGACTTCGGCGCCATCGAGTCGCTGCGCGAGCTCAAGTCGATGATCAACCGCGAGGTCCGGCGCAAGGGCATGCAGGGCAACATCAAGCTCGGTCCCGGGGGCATCCGCGAGGTCGAGTTCGTGGTCCAGGCCTTCCAGTTGATCCGCGGTGGCCGTGACACCGAGTTGCAGGTCACTTCGCTGAAGACCGCCCTGGAGCGCCTGCCCGAGCTTGGCCTGCTGCCCCGGGAGGTGATCGACGAGCTGATGCCCGACTACGTCCTCCTGCGCGACCTGGAGCATGTGCTGCAGGCCCTGGAGGATCGCCAGACCCAGACCCTGCCTGACGACGACATCGACCGCGAGCGGGTGGCCCTGGCGCTCGACATGGAGGACTGGCCGGCGGTAATGGCCCGCCTCGACGAGGTGCGCGAGCGAGTGCGCCGGCACTTCGACGCGGTGATCGCCGAGCCCGAGGAGGAGGTGGAGGACACCGATGACGCCGACCAGCCGGCCGGTGCCGTCGGCCTGGAGGAGTGGCGCGCGCTGTGGCGCGGCGAGCTGGAGCAGGACGAGGCCCGGGAGCTGCTCGAGGAAGCCGGCCTGGCGGAGCCGGATGCCGCCCTGCGCCGGCTGCAGACACTGCGCCAGTCCCGCCAGGTGCAGGCCATGCAGCGCATCGGCTTCGAGCGACTCGAGGCGCTGATACCGCTGCTGCTCGATGCCGTGGTCGCCAGCGAGACCCCGGACATCGCCCTGGAGCGGGTGCTGCCACTGGTCGAGGCGGTGTTGCGACGCACCGCCTACCTGGCGCTGCTGCGCGAGAACCCGGATGTCCTGGGACACCTGATGAAGCTGTGCAGCGCCAGTCCCTGGATCGCCGCCCAGCTCGCCCGCCATCCCATCCTGCTCGACGAACTGCTGACGCCCGAGACCCTCTACACCCCCGCCGACAAGCAGCGCCTGGCCGATGAGCTGCGCCAGGCCCTGGGGCGGCTTCCCGAGGATGACGAGGAGGCCCAGCTCGAGGCCCTGCGGGTCTTCAAGCATGCCCAGGTGCTGCACGTAGCGGCCTCCGACATCGCCGGCACCCGCCACCTGATGAAGGTCAGCGACTATCTCACCTATATCGCCGAGGTGGTCCTGGAGGCGGTGCTGGCCATGGCCTGGAAGCACCTGACCCGCAAGCACGGCTTTCCGGAACGTCGCGAGGAGGGGCGCTGCGGCAGCGAGCCCGAATTCCTGGTGGTCGGCTACGGCAAGCTCGGCGGCATCGAGCTGGGCTACAGCTCCGACCTGGACCTGGTGTTCCTCCATGACGGCGCCACCCAGGGGGCCACCGACGGCAAGCGTCCGATCGACAACGCGATCTTCTTCACCCGGCTGGGCCAGCGCATCATCCACTTGCTCACCGCGGTGACACCGGCGGGCAGTCTCTACGAGGTGGACATGCGGCTGCGCCCCTCGGGCAACTCGGGGCTGCTGGTCTCGACGCTCTCGGCCTTCGCCGACTACCAGCGCGAGCAGGCCTGGACCTGGGAGCACCAGGCCCTGGTGCGAGCCCGGGTGGTGGCCGGCCATCCGCGCCTGGCCGAGCGCTTCGACGCGATTCGCGGCGAGATCCTCGGCCGAGAGCGGGACCTCGAGGCGCTGCGCGAGGAGGTGGTGAAGATGCGCCACAAGATGCGCGACCACCTGGGCGGCAAGAGCGGGAAGGGCGAGTTCGACCTCAAGCACGACCCCGGCGGGATGGTCGACATCGAGTTCTTGTGCCAGTTCGCGGTGCTCTCTATGGCGCATGATACCCTCGAGCTATTGGCGTACAGCGACAATATTCGTATTCTGGAGACTCTCGAAGCGACCGATCGCCTGCCGAGCCAGGATTGCCAGCGGCTGCGCGAGGCCTATCTCGCCTGTCGCACGGCCGCCCACCGGGCGGCCCTGACCGGCGGGGCCGGGCGCGGTCGCAACGACGCATTTCGGGCGCATCGCGAGGCCGTCGTCGAGCTCTGGCAACGCCTGCTCGAACCGCAAGGTCACTGAGCGCGGGTGGGTTCCCGCGGGTTTCCCGTTTCCACGATTTAGAAGATGAAAGGACGTAGATTATGTCGATGGCTGACCGAGACGGTCTCATCTGGTTCGACGGCGAACTGGTTCCCTGGCGCGATGCCCAGGTGCACGTACTGACCCACACCCTGCACTACGGCATGGGCTGCTTCGAGGGCGTGCGCGCCTACGCGACCGATAAGGGCGCGGCCATCTTCCGGCTCAAGGAGCACACCGACCGCCTGTTCGATTCGGCCAAGATCCTCGGCATGCACATGCCCTTCAGCAAGGAGCAGATCAACGAGGCCCAGCGTGCCGCGGTGCGCGAGAATGGCCTCGACGAGGCCTACCTGCGCCCCATGGTGTTCTTCGGCAGCGAGGGGATGGGCCTGCGCGCCGACAACCTCAAGACCCACCTGATCGTCGCCGCCTGGGAGTGGCCCTCCTACATGTCGCCCGAGGCCCGCGAGCTCGGCATCAAGGTGCAGACCTCCTCGTTCACTCGGCACCACGTCAATATCGCCATGACCCGTGCCAAGGCCAACGGCCAGTACATCAACTCGATGATGGCGCTGGCCGAGGCCCAGCGCGGCGGCTATGACGAGGCGCTGCTGCTCGACCCTCAGGGCTATGCCGCCGAGGGCTCCGGCGAGAACCTCTTCATGGTCAAGAACGGCGTCATCTACACGCCGATGCTGACCTCCTGCCTCAACGGCATCACCCGCAACACCGTGCTTCACATGGCCGAGCACCTGGGCTTTGAGCTGCGCGAGAAGCTGATCACCCGCGACGAGATCTACATCGCCGACGAGGCCTTCTTCACCGGCACCGCCGCCGAGGTGCTGCCGATTCGTGAACTCGACGGCCGCACCATCGGCGAGGGCCGTCGAGGCCCGATCACCGAGAAGATTCAGTCGCTCTACTTCGACGTGGTGCGCGGCAAGCAGGCCATCGATGCCAGCTGGTTGACGCCGGTGGCCTGATACCCCGCCCCCTCCCACTTCCGGCCCCTGCGGGAGTGAAAGCCCGGCGCCCCGCCTGTCACCCGCAGGCGGGGCGCCTTGCGTGGACTCCACGCCGTAGGCCTTCTTCATCTGCGCTGTCACCCGCAGGCGGGGCGCCTTGCGTCTGCGGTCCGGCAAGCTCCCTCGCCCCGAGGCGGGCCTCGAATATATTGTTGATCCGTATTGTCTGCAGGCCCGCCTGGCAATGACAGTTGCCTCCAGGGCCAATCTGACCAGACTGGATGTTTTGCGATGGTGCGAGGAGAGGCGGGTGGCGCTACAGCTTTGACAGGGCCATCTCCAGCCCCGTCAGGTCGACGGTGGTGATCACGTCATCGGGAAAGGGCGAGGCGGTGGGGTCGGCGGTCACGCCGATGAAGGCCGTACCGTTGGAGCGTGCGGCACGGTAGTCATTGTAGGAGTCGCCGATCATCACGGTATCCGCGGGAACGTGACCACGGCGCGCCAGCAGGTTGCGCAGGCCGTTGACCTTGTCGGGCGGCGCGCCGATCACCTCCACGAAATAGCGATCCAGTCTACGCCGTGCGGTGATGGTCTTGAGCTCGGGCTCCGGCGTGGCCGAGAGCAGGTAGAGCGGCAGGTGCCCCCGCCAGCGTTCCAGGAACTCGAGCGCGCCGGGAATGGCCGGTGCTTCGAGCAGGCGCTGTTCGACATGGGCCTTGAAGCGCCGACAGAGCTCCTGGATACGGGATTCTCCGGCATCGCGGCCCAGGATCTGGCCTTCGATGTGGCGGAACTTGACCTCCCGCGGCTGTCCTCCGCGACGGTTGAGATAGGCGACCACGGCCCGGCGGTTCTTCTCCGGTTCGTCGTCGTAGAGGTCGGCGAAGGCCTGGCGCTTGAGAATCGCCGAATCGAGGATCACGCCATCGAAATCGAAGACCAGCACGCTTCCGTTGCCTGGGGATACGTCGTTCACTGGTTCGCTCCACATCTGCGCCAACAGGAACGCGGCCCGGTGGGCCGCGTCATTGCCGTCGGGTGAGGCATCAGTGTCGCTTGAACAGGTTCTTCAGCCAAGCCTTGGCCGGTGTCTGGCCCAGCAGGACCAGCACGATCACGGCGGTCAGCACCAGCGAGAGGGGGTTGGCCACCAGTGCCAGCAGAAACTGGCTACCGTTGTCGCCGACCGAGGACATCGCCTGGCGATAGGTCTCGTCGAGCAGTGGCCCGAGGATCACGCCGAGGATGACGGGGCCCATCTGGAAGCCGAATACCTTCAGCCAGTAGCCCAGGATACCGAAGCCCAGCATCCAGTAAACTTCCGTCATGTTGCTGTTGATGGAGTAGGTACCCACCACGCAGAGCACCAGGATCAGCGGGATCAGCAGTGCCTTGGGCACCTCGACCACCTTCGAGAAGACCTTGATGCCGGTAAGGCCGAAGATCAGCAGGAAGATGTTGGCCAGTGCCAGGTTGCCCACCGTGAACCAGAAGATGTGCGGGGTCTCGATCATCAGCATGGGGCCGGGATTGAGGCCGTGGATGACCAGGGCGCCGAGGATCACCGCGGTGACCGCATCGCCGGGCATTCCCAGGGTCAGCATCGGCACATAGGCACCCCCTACGGCGGCGTTATTGGCGGTCTCGGGGGCGACCAGCCCCTCATAGGCACCCTCGCCGAAGGGGCTAGAGGGGTTCTTGACGGTACACTTGGCGTGGTCGTAGGCGAACAGCGAGGCGATGTCACCCCCGGTGCCGGGCAGGGCGCCAACGATGACACCGATGATCGAGGTGCGCGCGGAGAGCGGCAGGTACTTCAGCACCATGCTCAGTGGCGGAATGATCTTGTCGACCTTCTGCTTGACCGGCACCTTGGAGAGGTTGTGCAGCTGGTAGAAGGCCTCGGCCACGCCGAACAGACCGATCATTACCACCACATAATGGATGCCGCCGAGGGCGCGCCGGGAATGTTGAGCAGGATGGCCGTGCGCGAACCACCGTAGACGCCGCCCACATAGATGCCCACCATCAGCGCCAGGGCATTGTTGATGTCCCAGGAAAAGGTGAAGGAGATCAGGATCGAGGCGGCCATGGTCACGGAGAGACCAGGGATCGCGCCGACGTAGATGCCGGCCAGGGTGCCCAGTGCTGTCAGCAGCAGAAGCTGAGGATCCACCCAGGCCATCAGGAGGTAGGAAAACGTATCACTCATCGTGGGATCTCAGGGGTCAGGGGAGGTAGACGCGGAACACCAGGGTGAATAGGGCATAGATCACCGCGATGGCCACGGCCGAGATGATCAACGAGCTCACTACCTTGCCCTGTCGGAAATAGATGAAGGTCACCGCCAGGAAGAGGTAGGTGCTGACATAGAAACTCGCCCAGACGATGGCGGCCAGATAGGCCACGGCGAGGAAGGTGAACACCACGATATGCGGTTGGAAGTGCTCGTTGAGAAAGACCTGGGCCTCGTGGAACGCGTTGCGGATGCGCGGATCCCGACGCTTATGGCGGTGGCTGACCAGGATGACCACCGACGAGGCCAGCATCACCAGTGCCAGGCCGACAGGAAAGGTACCCGGTGAGTTGAGGCCGGGAATCCCGTCGATGCGATAGGCCTCGAACAGCACGCCGATGCTGAACAGCAGCAGCAACCAGTCGAAGACTTTCTCTCCCGCCTGGACGCGCTCGAATTTCTGGCTCATGTCATGACTCCGGGGGAGGCCGGCCCGTGACCGACCTCCCCGTCAGGTAGGCATTGTGGGTCAGGGGCGCGGGATGCCGAGCGCCTCGGGGGTGGTCTCGAGCGTTTCGGCATCGGCCTCGTACATGGCCCAGGCGGTCACCGACTGCCAGTTATCCAGGTACTGCTCGGCCTCCTCGCCGTTGAGGTTGAGCGGCTCCGCACCGAAGTTGCTCAAGAATTCCTGGAACTGCTCATTGGCTACCGCCTGTTCATAGGTCTCTTCCAGGGTCGCCTTGATCTCGTCCGGGGTATCCTGATGGACGAAGACGCCCCAGAACGGCCCCCAGGGGAGGAAGGACTCGATGTCCGGCAGCGCCTCGGTGATCGGTGGCACCACCGGCCCCCCACTGGATAGTGCCCTGGATATTGCGCTCGGGATACTCGGCCAGGGCACTGCCAGCCATGGTCAGCGATCCGACGGCGACGGCGAGGCTGGTGAGAAGCGGTTTGAACATGGGGAATCCTCCGGGACTCGTGTTGTTGGCCTGCTCTAGGGCAGTGGTCTTCTTGTGTTGGGACCTGGGTGAATTGTGTTGGGACCTGGGTGAAAAGGCGTTCGGTTGTCGAACGATATGTTCTTGATGCGAACACTAGAACTCCCTTCCAATACTGTCAATGCAGGATGTGGCCACCTACGACCATGGTCGTATGAGGGTGGCGCCTGCCGCTGCCGCAAGTATGTATTCATAAGAAGTGTAGAGGTATTGCAGTCCCCATCCTCTTTTTCGCCTCCTATAGTAGTAGCAGGTATCTTGGGCCACGGCGGAGAGGCCGTGCAGCAGGGGCTTGCCGAGCCATCCTATTTTTCGCGCATATTGCGAACTAAAGAACGCCATGCGAACATTGGAACTATGTTCTAAACTTGCCGAGTGAGACGTATGATACCCACTCGCTCTGATACGATGAATACCGTGGAGTGAGGCTGCCACGCTCACGCCCTCGATATCGCTCCCCCTTGGAGGACAAGATGCGCGCCATTGCCACCGTCTGCCTGAGCGGCGACCTGAGAACCAAGCTCGAGGCCAGCGCCCGTGCCGGCTTCGATGGCGTCGAGATCTTCGAGAACGACCTGCTCTCCTTCGACGGCACGCCGGGCGAGGTGCGCGAGCTGTGCGAACGCTTGGGGCTGGCGATCGTCGCTTTCCAGCCCTTCCGGGACTTCGAGGCCATGCCCGAGCCCCAGCGTGGCCGCAACCTTCAGCGAGCCGAGCGCAAGTTCGATCTGATGGAGCAGCTCGGAACTGACTTCCTGCTGGTCTGCAGCAACGTCTCTCCCCAGGCCATCGACGACATGGAGCGGGTCGTGGAGGACCTTCGTGAACTGGCCGAGAGAGCGCACCGGCGGGGCATTCGCGTGGGCTTCGAGGCGCTCGCCTGGGGGCGGCATATCTCGGACTATCGCGATGCCTGGGAGGTGGTACGCCGCGCCGACCACCCCGCACTGGGCGTGGTGCTCGACAGCTTCCATATCCTTTCCCGCGGTCACGACCTTTCGACCATCGGCAAGATCCCCCGGGACAAGATCTTCTTCGTCCAGGTCGCCGATGCGCCGCTGCTGGACATGGACATCCTGCAGTGGAGCCGCCATTTCCGCTGCTTCCCCGGCCAGGGACGGTTGCCGCTCGAGGCCTTCATGGCCGCCCTGGCGAAGGCCGGCTATGCCGGCCCGCTGTCACTGGAGATCTTCAGTGATGCCTTCCGGGCCGCTCCGACCGAAGCCACTGCCCTGGATGGCCTGCGCTCGCTGATCTGGCTGGAGAATCTGCTGCCGGAGGGGCCCTGGGCGAGCCCCATCCCGCCGGCACCCCGCTACAACGGTATCCACTTCATCGAGTTCACCCTCGACGAGGAGAGCGCAGCCCCGCTGGGCGAGTTCATCGGTGCCCTGGGGTTCCGCCATGTCGGTCGCCACCGTTCCAAGAACGTCGAGCTCTGGAAGCAGGGCGAGATCCACCTGGTGCTCAACTTCGAGACCGATAGCTTCGCGCATACCTTCCGCCTGCTGCATGGCACCTCGGTATGTGCGGTGGGCTTCCGGGTCGACGACGTGGAGAAGGCCCTGGCCCGGGCGAGAGCCTTCAAGGCCCAGACCTATAGCGGCCAGGTGGGCGAGGGGGAGATGGAGATCCCCGCCCTGCGCGGCATCGAGGGCAGCCTGGTCTACCTGGTGGATGACGAGGCCGCCGGCGACCTGCAGTGGCGCACCGACTTCGAGCTCTTCGACCAGGCGAGCCGCGACGAGGCGGGCCTGACCCGGGTCGATCACCTCTCCTATGTGCTGCCTGCCACCCAACTGCTGGGCTGGCAGCTGTTCCATCGCACCGTGTTCGGCTTCGAGGCCGAACCGGAGCACGAGATCGTCGATCCCCGCGGCATGATGATCAGCCAGGCAGTCAACAGCCCCGACCGCAGCATCCGCCTGCCGCTGACCGTTTCCCAGGCTCAGGAGACCCAGCCGGGTCGCTTCCTCAGCGAGTTTCGTGGCGGGGTGCAGCAGATCGCCTTCGAGAGCCAGGATCTCTTCGCCACCGTGGATGAGCTCCAGGCTCGGGGACTGCCGTTGTTGCGCATCCCGCAGAACTACTATGACGACCTCGAGGCGCGCTTCGGGCTCGATGAGGACCTGCTGGAGGCCATGCGCTCGCGCAACATCCTCTATGACCGCAAGGACGAGGGCGACTTCTTCCATGCGTACACCGAGACCTTCTCGGGGCGCTTCTTCTTCGAGATCGTCGAGCGGCGAGGTGGCTACAACCAGTTCGGCGAGGCCAACGCGGGCATCCGTCTGGCGGCTCAGGCCGCTCAGCGCTGAAGCGGATCGCACCCTAATGACAGGGAGCTTGCCAAGCGCCGCTCCTGACTTCGGAGGAATCCCATGAAACTCGGCCTGATCGGCAAGGCAATCATGAACTCCAGCTCGCCGGACCTGCATGTGCGGCTCGGCGAGCTGACCGGCATCCCGGTGACCTATGACCTGTTCGATGCCAACGAGCAGCGCATCGCGTCCCTGGAAAGCCAGGTCACTCAGGTGATCGCCGACGGCTACCGCGGCGTCAACGTGACCTTCCCCTGGAAGGACGCGGCGGTGAAGCTGGCCACTCGCCCCTCCGAGGGCGCCCGCATGGTCGGGTCCGCCAATACCCTGGTGTTCGAGGGGAGCGAGATCATCGCCGAGAATACCGACTTCACCGGGTTCATCAGTGGCTACCAGGCGACTCTCGGTGACCGGCCGCCGGGCCGCGTATTGCTGCTCGGCACCGGTGGCGTGGGCAAGGCGGTGGCCTTTGGCCTGGGCAAGCTGGGGGCCGAGGAGGTGATCCTGATGGACCTCGACGAGGCCAAGTCCCGCCAGCTGGTCGAGGAGCTCCAGAACCAGGGGTTCCGTGCCTCCTTCATCACGCGAGAGCAGGTCGACGAGACGGTGCCGTCCTGTGACGGCCTGGTCAACTGCACCCCCATCGGTCACGAGAAAAGCCCCGGCTGCCCGCTGCCCAAGGAGCTGATCGCTGCCCACCACTGGATCTTCGACGCGGTCTACGTGCCGGCGGTCACCGAGTTCGTCGCCGCCGCCAAGGCGGCCGGTGCCGGTGTGATGAGCGGGGTCAGCCTGTTCGTCTTCCAGGGCGTGGATGCCTTCAAGCTGTTCTGCGAGGATGCCGATAGACGCGCCGCCGCCGACGAGCAGGCGATGACTCTGTTCGCCCATTACAGGCGGGCGCTGCTCAAGGAGGACGAGGCATGAGTCAGGGCAAGGTACTGGTACTGCACGGTCCCAATCTCAATCTGCTGGGTACTCGCCAGCCGGAGATCTACGGCCACGAGACGCTCGACGACGTCAACAACGCCCTGCGCGAGAAGGCCGATCTCAAGGGCTGGGAGCTCAACAGCTTCCAGAGCAACCACGAGGGGGCGCTGATCGACGCCATCCATGCCGCGCGACTCGACGGCACCCTGGCGATCATCATCAATCCGGCGGCCTATACCCATACCTCGGTGGCGATCCTCGATGCCCTCAACGCCTTCGAGGGCACCGTCTACGAGGTGCATATCTCCAACGTGCACCAGCGCGAGAGCTTCCGTCACCACTCCTATGTCTCGCTGCGCGCCGATGGCGTCATCGCCGGGCTCGGCACCCAGGGCTATCAGGCCGCCCTGGACGCCGCGATCAAGGCCCTGAGAAAGGCCTGAGCCACACTCGCTTTCCCGCTTTTCTCTCCGGCCCGCTTCATGACGAGTCTTTTGCGTCGAGCTAGCGCATTCAACGTTGTCCGGCCCCTCTTCTGCGGGGCCGGCGGCTACCCTAGAGATAGGGCGGCGCCCGCCTGCGACGGCTGGTGCGCCTTGCCGCCAGTGTGTTGGGGGCGCCAGCAGGGCCTGCTCTACACCTTTACCAGCAGGGCCTGTTCTACACCTTTAGTTGTAGAGGCGCGGTAGGCGTTGACATAACTGGAAGCCAGTTCTAGTGTTCGCATAAAGCACTATCGTTCGTATTACAAACAACCACTACCACGGAGGACTTTCCATGTTCAAATCATCAGCCAGCGCGACAACGGCAACGCTCGGTGCCCTGATCTTCGCCATGAGCACTCTGGCTCAGGCCGATACCATTCGCTTCGCTCATGTCGACCCCGACGACTGGCAGAGCTCCAAGAAGGGAGCGGCCGCGCACATGTTCAAGAACGTCGTCGAGAGCGAGACCGAGCACAGTGTGGATATCTACCCCGCAGCCTCGCTGGGCGACGAAGACGAGCTGATCCAGCAGGCCATGGATGGCACCACCCAGGTGGTCATGGTCTCGGGGGCCATGTCGAAGATCTGCCCTGCCGCGGGGGTGCTGGACATTCCCTACATGTTCGAGACGCCGCTGGTCGCCTGGGAGGTGCTCGACGGCGAATTCGGCAACGCCCTGGCCGAGCACTGCCTCGAGCAGACCGGACTGCGCACGCTGGGCTATGGCGAGACCGGGGTGCGCCACTTCACCAACAACAAGCTCGAGATTCGTACCCCCGAGGACATGAATGGGCTCAAGTTCCGGGTCCAGGACATTCCGCTCTACGTCGAGATGGTGGAAGGGCTCGGCGCCCAGCCGACGCCGATTGCCTGGTCGGAGTTGCCGACCGCCCTGTCGACGGGCGTGGTGGATGGTCAGGAGAATCCGGTCGGGACCATCTACAACAACAACCTGCATGAGCTGCAGGACTACCTGACGCTCGACGGCCATATCTATGCGGCCGACTTCCTGGTGATCAACGATGCTTACTTCAGCGGCCTCTCCGAGGCGGACCGCGAGGTGATCCAGCGGGCCGGGGTGATGGCCGGCATGATGGGGCGCTCCATCCAGCAGTTCACCACCGCCCAGGGCCTCAAGGCCGTGCAGGAAGAGGGCATGCAGGTCTACAGCCCGACATCCGAGGAGCTCGCGCAGTTCCGCGAGCAGGCCCAGCCGCCGGTCATCGCCTGGCTGGAGGAGGACCTGGGTTCTGACGCCGAGTGGATCCAGCGCCTGCAGGATGCGGTGGCCGACGCCACCGAGTGATCCTCCCGCCACCCCGTGCTCCTGATGGCACGGGGTGGTTTCCTCCAGAGGCTCGAGACACATGGCAGCTATCTTCCAGTCATTTCAGCGCCTGGCGGCGGGGGTCTTTGCCGCCGGCGCGGGGCTCTCCATGGCCCTGATCTTCCTGATCGTCTTCCTCAATGCCCTGGGGCGCTACACCCTGGGGAGCTCCCTGGCCTGGGGCGACCAGGTGCCGGTCTTCCTGGGGATCTACGGGGTCATGTTCGGCATGGCGCTGGCCTACCTGCAGGATCGCCACGTGCGCCTGGGGGTGATCGTGGACTTCCTGTCGGTACGTGTCCGCGAGGCCCTGTTCCTGATCGTCGACCTGCTCGTGGTGGTGACCGGGGCGCTACTCGCCTGGTCGGGCTACCTGTTCATGTCCAGCCGCGGCGGCATGCGAATCTCGGGGCTCAACAGCACCATTCGCAGCCTGCGGGAGGCGACGGGGCTTGAGCTCTTCAACGTGTTCGGCACGATGGCACCCTACCAATTCGCCATCGTGCTGGGCGGTGGCATGCTGGCCGTGGCCGCCACGCTCAAGTTCATCGAGCGGATTGGCACGCTACGTGCGATGACAGACGAGGTGTCGTGAATGGTCTATCTCATCCTGCTGGTCGGCCTGGCCATCGGCATACCGGTTGCCTTCGCCATCGTGGCGGCGTTGCTCTATTTCATGGCCGTGGGCGAGTTTCCCTATCAGCTCTCCGCTGTCGCCACCCAGATGTTCTCCGGAATCAACTCCTTCGCCCTGCTGGCGATACCCCTGTTCATCCTGGCCGGGGAGCTGATGAACGAGAGCGGTATCACCATGCGGATCATTGCCTTCTCCAAGATCCTGGTCGGAAGGCTCAAGGGCGGACTGGCTCACGTGAACATCTGGGCCTCGGTGATCTTCGCCGGGCTTTCCGGTTCGGCGGTGGCCGATACCTCGGCACTGGGACGGGTGTTCATCCCCGAGATGGAGAAGGAGGGCTATCCCCGTGATTTCGCGGCGGCGCTCACCGCGGCCTCGTCGGTGATCGGCCCGATCATTCCGCCGAGCATCCCGGTGATCATCTACGCGCTGATCGTTACCGGCGTCTCGGTGCCGGCGCTGTTCCTGGCGGGTATCGTGCCGGGCCTCCTGCTGGCCCTCTTCCTCTCAGGTTACGTGATGATCTTCGCGGGGAAGTACCAGAAACGGCCCACGGCACTGCCCTCCGGGGAAAAGCGCAAGATCTTGCTTGAAGGCGTCATCCCGTTGTTCATGCCGGTGTTCGTGGTGGGTTCGATCCTGCTGGGCATCGTCACCCCCACCGAGGCGGCTGCCTTTGCCGTGGCCTATGCGCTGTTCGTGGGCATGGTGGTCTTCCGCAAGATCCATTTTCGCGATCTACCGAGCATCTTCACGCGCACCATGGTCGACACGGCGGTGATCATGATCATCATCGCGGCGGTGGCGGCGGCCAACTGGCTGCTCACCTTCAACCGCGTGCCCAACATGCTCACCGATCTGACGCTCGCCTATATCACATCGGAGTGGACCTTCCTGCTGGCGGTGATCGTGCTGTTCCTGGTCGCCGGGCTCTTCCTGGAAGGGATTGCCGCCATGCTGGTGCTGGTGCCGATCCTGCACCCCATCGCGGTGGGCATGGGGGTGGATCCGGTGCACTTCGGCATCATCGTCATCTTCAACCTGATGATCGGCTTGATCACCCCGCCCATGGGGTTGTGTCTGTTCGTGGCCGACTCCGTGGCCAATGTGGGGCTGTCCCGGCTGTCGCGGCGGATCCTGCCGCTGTTCCTGGTGGAGCTGCTGGTATTGCTGCTCATCACGTTCGTGCCGAGTATCGTGACCGGCCTGCCCAGGCTGATGGGTTACTGATGAACGGTGGCGTGGTCAGCCCCATGCCTCGAGGTCATGCCGTCGGACGCCGGCATTAGCTGCGCCGGGTGGCGAGGAAGAGGCCGGCGCCGATGATCAGGATGGCACCCAGGTAGGTCTGCAGTAGCGGTACGTCCCCGAAGACCAGATACCCTGCCGCCGAGACCCAGACGATCTGCAGGTAGAGGAAGGGCGAGACCAGCGAGGCCGGGGCGCAGCGCATGGCCATGATAAGCCCCAACTGACTCACGGCGCCCAGGATGCCGACGGCCAGAAACAGGGGAAGGTCGCCGAGGGCGATGGGCGTCCAGAAGAGGGGGACGATGGCCGAGCTGACCAGGGCGCCTGCCAGGCCGGCATAGAACAGCGAGGTCAAGGGGTGATCGTGGCGGCCGAAGCGTCGCGTGGCGAGCTGATAGAGCGCAAAGCAGCAGGCCATCCCGAAGGGCAGCAGCGCCGCAGGCTGGGCACGCCAGTCCACCGGTCCCACGGCGATCATCACGCCGACAAAGCCTGCCGCGACGGCCAGGCCCCGTGCCAGGGTCACCCGCTCCTTGAGCAGCGGGATGGCCAGCAGGGTGACCAGCAGCGGGGAGCTGAAGTTGATGACATAGACCTGCAGCATGGGCAGCTCGCGCAGCGCCAGGTAGGCGAAGGTACTGGCGCCGAACAACAAGAGGCCGCGCAGTACCTGACCGAAGAGCGATTCCGTACGCATCAGTTCACGGCAGCGCGGTAGCCCCAGCCAAGCGAGGTAACCCGACAGCACCAGCATGTGTCCCGCATAGCGGGCCCACACCACCTGGATCGGGGAGTAGTCCTGGCCGAGCCACTTGACGCCGGTATCCAGCAGCACGAACAGCAGGCCGGCGGCGAGCATGAAGGCGATGCCGAGCAGTGGGCGATCAGCGGGTAGTGCAGGAACTAGAGGGGGAGAGATGGCCATGGGGCTCCCGGGACGTGGGCGAGACTTCAATACTAGCAAGCTAACGATGTTTAGGGTAAGTGTCGGGTGAACAGGCCTCCACCACTCGCCGTGCCTTCTGCAGTGCCAGGCAGGCGCGCTCCAGCGCACTGATACCCTGGCGACGAAGCCCCTCGGTGGGAATCTCCAGGCTCAATGGCAGGTCGCGGGGTAACCTCGCCAGCAGGGCCGGCAGGTCGATATCACCGTCACCCGGGAAGCAGCGTTCCTGGCGTGCCTCGCGAAGGATCTCCGCCATGTCGTCGGGGACCGGGCCGGCCACGTCGCATAGCTGCGAATAGCGCATCCACTCACGGGGAACCCGTGACAGCTCCTCCATCGGGCTGGCCGAACGATTGAAGTGGAAGGCATCCACCAGCAGGAAGGCGTTATCCCGGCCCGCCTCCCGGGCCGCGGCGACGATGCGCTGCGCCTGGGAGAGGTTCTTCACGCCGGTCCAGGGCATGAACTCGAGGTGCGGATTCAGCCCCAGCGGCTTGGCCAGTTCGCATAGCGCTGCGAAGTTGTCGATGGTCCTAGTCGCATCCTCATCGTTGCCGGCCACCAGCACCTCGCTGGCGCCCAGCTCTGCCCCGATTTCCAGGATTCGGGCAAAGTCCTCGCCGACTCGGGTCTCGGGCTTGAGGCGCAGGATCTCGATATCCACGACTCTCAGGCCGGTATCGCGTAGTCGCTCCCGAGTATGGCGCCGCAGGGCCGTATCGTGGGCGAGCGGGAAATGGTGCTCCTCTGAGGTGGCGGGGATCAGGCGCAGGCCGACGCCATCGTAGCCCGCCCGGGCGGCCACCTCGACCATGGCGGGAGGAGACAACTCCAGCACGGTCAGGGCGGCCAGGGAGAAGGGGCGGTCATGCATCGGCGTTCTCGCCAGGTGTCTCGGGTGAGCCGGTCGCGCGCTGGCCGGCGGCGTGCAGGCCGGCAATATGCCCGAAGGTCATGGCCGGGCCGAGGTTGATGCCACCGGCAGGATAGTAGCCGCCCATGATGCTGGCCATGTCGCTGCCTGCCGCGTAGAGGCCGTCGATCGGGAGGCCCCGGGCATCCAGGACCTGGGCGTGCTCATTGGTCTTGAGGCCGGCGAAGGTGCCGAAGCAGCCGGGCACCACCTTCACCGCGTAGAACGGGCCCCGGTCCAGGGGCGCCACGCAGGGGTTGGGACCGTGGGCGGGATCGCCACTCTTGCGGTTGTAGGGGGTGGAGCCGCGGCCGAATTCCGGGTCCTCGCCGCGGGCGGCGTGGCGGTTGTACTCGGCCACGGTGGCGGCGAGCCCGTCCGGGTCGATGCCGCAGTTCCGGGCCAGCTCCTCGAGGGTCTTGCCGGCCTTGAGATAGCCCTTGCGGATCCAGTGCCGGAAGGGCACCGGGGCCGGTCGGGTGATGCCGATCCCGTAGCGGCGCTGGAAGCGGTGGCTGCAGATCAGCCAGGAACAGAGCTCCTCGTTCTCCGGTACCGCCTTGACCATGGCGTCAACGTAGTCGTAGTAGCCAGCGGCCTCGTTGACGAAGCGCCTGCCATTGCTCAGCACCCCGATGATGCCCGGCTTGCCGCGGTCGATGATGTGCGGGAAGTGGCCGACATGGCCGTCCGGGTAGGGGACCACGGAGACCGGCGCCCAGGCCACCGGCGAGTAGAGGCCGGTGTCGATCTCGCCGCCCACCGACTCGCCGAGGCGCAGGCCGTCGCCACTGGCGGAGGGGGGCGGTAACGGCCAGTGTTCCTTACCTGTGGGTGTGCGGGGGAAGAGCTCGCGGCGCCGCTCGACGTCCCAGGGGAAGCCGCCGGCGGCCAGCACCACGCCGCGCCGAGCGGTCAGGGTCATCTCGCCGTCGGGCGTCTCGACGACCACGCCGGTGATTCGAGCGCCCTCCTTGATCAAATGTTTTGCCGGCGATGAGACCCAGGTCTCGACCCCCAGGGCATCGGCGGACTTGGCCAGTCGCCCGGTCAGGGCCACGCCGTTGACCAGTTGCATGGCGCGGCCGTAGCGGGCCAGGTCATGGAGATGCCGGGTAACACGCTTGGCGACGTGGACGAAGGACCGGAACGAACGGGTAACGGTCAGGAAGGCCATCAGATCCGGCCCGGCCTGGATCGGCATGCCCAGGAAGGCGGTCTCCGGCATGGTCTTGCGCAGCTTCTTCAGCGTCTTCCTGTCGAGCTGGCGGCCATCGAAGGGCGCGGCGATCACCGAGCGCCCGCCGGTGCCGGCACCGGGGGTATCGCCATGGACATCGGCGATGGCGTTGCCGTCGGCAAACTGCAGGGCGGTCTTCTCGTTGAAAAAGGCGACCATCTTCGGGGCGGCGTCGAGGAAGGCATCGATCTTCGCGGGATCGTAACGCTCGCCCAGCTCATGGCGCAGGTAGGTGCGCACCGTCTCCGGGGCCTCGTCGATCCCGGCGGCCTTGGCCAGGGGGTTAAGCGGGGCCCACATCCAGCCGCCGGACCAAGCAGTGGCACCACCCAGGCCCTCGGCCTTCTCCACCACCACCACCTTGAGGCCATGCCAGGCGGCGGTGACGGCGGCGGCGAGGCCGGCCGCGCCGGAGCCCACCACCACCAGATCGACGTCTTGCTGTCTGTCGGCCATTGCCGGTCCTCTGGAATGCTGTTCCAGAATAATCTAGAACAATGTTCCACTTTAATCAATAGGCGAACGCCCGGAACAGCCTCGAAACGTTACCGCCATCCGCGATAGCTCTGGCAGCGGGTCAGGAAACCGGCAGCAGGCCGAAGCGGGTCAATAGCCCGATCAGCAGGCTGATGGTGACGAAGGAGCCCAGGGTGCCGACCATCAGGGCGGCGGCACTGACCCCGCCCAGGCCATAGCGCTGGCCGAACAGCGGAAAGACACTGATCATCGGGGCACAGGCGAACAGCAGGGCACCGGTCAGCAGCAGGGGATCCGCCTCGGGCAGCAGCAGGAAGACACCGAGCACGGCAAGGGGGTGCAGCAGCAGCTTGCCGACGACGATCTGGCCCACGTCGGAGGCCATGCCGCGGACCTGGAGCCCATACAAAGAGCCGCCGATCACGAACAGCGCGGCGGGACCGGCGGCATCGGCCAGCATGTCGATGGCCTTGGCCAGCGGGCCCGGCAGAGTGAGGCCTGATATGGCGAGCAGCACGCCCACCACCAGGCCGATCAGGATGGGGTTGCGGACCAGGCGCAGGGCCGTCTGGCGTAGCGTCGTAGCGAGCCCGTCCCCGCTCTGGTTCGCCATCTCGGCCAGGATCAGCGCCGCGGGAATGATCAGCAGGTTCTCGATCAGCATGTTCAGCGCCAGGAACACCGCGGCGGGCGAACCGAGCACCATGGCCGCCACCGGGTAGCCGATGAAGCCGCTGTTGGAGGCGGCCATGCCCAGGGCATGCATGGCCCCGATGCCGAGCGACTTGCGCTGGATCCCCAGGGTCAGCAGCAGGGCGAAGGCGAACACCGCCACCGAGCCCAGGCCATAGGCCAGCAGATAGTGGGGGTTGAAGACCTCGGCGAGCGGGTTCTGGTTGAGGGCCCGGATCACCAGGGAGGGCAGAGCGCAGTACATGACGAAGGTGCCCACGCCCTGGAGCTGCTCGCGGGTGATGATGCGGCTGGCCATGATCACATAGCCCACGCCGATCAGCAGGAAGATCGGCGTGGTGATGGCGAGAATCTCGAGCACTATGGCCTCCTTGCCGGTAACGGTGACAGACGCCTGGCGCCGGGCATCAGCTGAACAGGCGTGACGAGGCGCTGGCCTGGGAGAGCTCCGCCGCCGCCGCCATCAGGTTCGGCCCCAGGGCCTGGACGCGCTCGGCATCGAGCCGCACGCTGGGCCCGGCGATGCTCAGTGCCCCGATGGGATGGCCGTCGAGCGGGTGGCGCACCACGGCCGCCATGGCCGTGGTGCCCGGCCCCATGCTGTCGCTGACCCAGCTGTAGCCGCGCTCCCGGGTCTGGCGCAGATGCTCGAACACGGCCTCGCGGGTGCGCGGGGCCCCGGGCCCTACCGGGTGGTCGGTCTCCAGGCCATGGGCCTCGATCAGGGCCGTCGCCGCCTGGTCGCTGAGGTCGGCCAGCCAGGCATGGCCGCTGGCGGTACAGAAGAGCGGCGCTTCGCGGCCCATGTCCGGATCGTAGCGCAGCCCGCTGCGTGCACCCTGGGCCTTGGCGATCCAGGTCAGGTGTTCTCCCTCGATGACCGAGAGGCGCACCAGCTCGCCGCTCTCCTCGGCCAGGCGGTCGAGGATCGGCTGGAGGACGTCGCTGGCTCCCGTGCTCGCCAGGTAGCTCAGCCCCATGGCCATCAGCCGCGTGGTGAGCCGGTAGCGCTGGGTATTCGGGTCCTGGCGGACGTGGCCGAGCCGGATCAGCTCGTTGCAGATGCGGTGGGCCGCGCTCTTGGGAATGCGCAGCCGGTCGGCGATGACCAGCAAGGGCATGCCCTCGGCGTCCTCCGAGAGGATTTCCAGCACCCCCAGGGTGCGTTCGATCAGGCTACCCGCCATGATGGCTATCCATTCGTCGCGAAAACCTTGATTCTAGAATCGTGTTTTGGAATTTGCACCCATCAGCTGACGCTGGCGCGGATCTGTCGGGCCTTCTCCTGCAGCAGCGGCAGGTACTGGCGCATCAGGGTGTCGAAGTCGACCCGGGCGGCATTGGTGCTGATGTTGATCGCACCGAGCAGCCGGCCGTTGGCATCGAAGGCCGGCACGGCCACCGAGCGCAACCCGGAGTCGAGCTCCTGGTCGGCGATGGCGTAGCCCTGCTGGCGCACTTTCAGGATGCAGCGCTTGAGCTCGGCCTTGTCGGTGATGGTCTTGTCGGTATGCGGCTCGAGGACCACTCGCGCCAGGAAGGCGTCGAGTTGGGCATCCGGCAGCTGGGCCAGCAGCACCCGCCCCATGGAGGTGTGGGCCGCGGGCAGGCGCGTGCCCACCGAGAGGGTGATGGCCATCAGCCGGTGGCGCGACGAGGAGCGCGCCACATAGGTGACGTCGTCGCCGTCCAGCACACCCAGCGACGAGGACTCGCCACACTCGGAGGTGATGTCCTCGAGAATCTGCTGGATCACGCTGCGGTAGTTGTTGGCGGAGAGAAACGCATAGCCGAGGTTCAGCACCTTGGGGGCCAGCTCGAAGTGGCGCTGATGCTTGCGGACATAGCCCAGCGCATGCAGGGTTAGCAGGAAGCGTCGCGCCCGGGCACGGTTCATGCCGGTGCGCGCCGCCACCTCGCTGAGCGTCATGCGTGGGTGGGCCTCGTCGAAGGCCAGGATGACCTCGAGGCCACTGGCCAGTGCGGTCACGAAGTCACGATCGTCGGGGCTCAGGGCCTCGTCCTGCATTGCCGTTTCCATCCCTCGTTATCCTTGGTCGTGTTGCCGGAGAACCTTGGTCTAATCTAGCATATTTGTTCGAACAGCGAACACGTGTGCGACTATAGACGAAGCCTGCCCAGCCATCGGCCGAGCCCCACGCAACCATCCACGCAACTATCCACGCAACCATCCACGCACCTCCCGGAGAGACCGTCATGCCTGCCGCCCTGATCCAGCACCCCTTCATGAGCCAGCAGGCGCTGGCCGAGTGCAATGCCCGGGCCATGGTCGATGCCATGCTGGCGTTCGAGCTGTCCCTGGCCGAGGTCCAGGAGGCCCGCGGGGCGGTGCCCGAGGGTGCCAGCCAGGCCATGCGCCAGACCCTCGAGGCGCATGACTTCGACCTGGAGGCCATCGCCGCCGGCGTCGCCAGCGGCGGCAATGCGGCCATCCCCTTCGTCAAGCAGGGGCGCGCGGCCTTGCCGGAGGAGCTCAAGCGCTACTGGCACCAGGGCGCGACCAGCCAGGACGTGGTCGACAGCGCCCTGTTGTTGATGCTGGCGCCGCGCCTGGCCGCCCTCGATGCCCTGCTGGTGCGCTGTCGCACCGCGGCCCTCAGCCTGATGCAGGCCCATGACCAGACCGTGATGGTGGGCCGCACCCTGATGCAGCAGGCGCTGCCGATCACCTTCGGCGTCAAGGTGGCCCACTGGGCCATCGGCCTGGAGCAGGCGCGTCGTCGCTTGGCCGGGCTCGAGCTGCCGGTGCAGTTCGGCGGTGCCGTGGGGGTGCACTCTGGTCTAGACGGGCCGGGCCGGGACGACCAGGGCCTCGCCTTCATGGACGCCCTGGCCGAGCGGCTGGGCCTTGCGGCTGCCGTGCTGCCCTGGCACACCGATCGCCAGCCGATCCATGCCCTGGCCACGGGGCTGGATGCCGCCGCCGGCGCCGCCGAGAAGCTGGCCCTGGACGTGTCGCTGCTGACCCAGACGGAGCTCGGCGAGGTGGCCGAGCCGGCGGCCCCCGGCATGGGGGAGTCCTCCTCGATGCCGCACAAGCGCAACCCGGTGCGCTGCGCGCTGATCCGTGGCGCCGCCCGCCAGGTGCATGGCCATGCCACGGTGATCCTCAACGCCGCGGCCCAGCCCTTGGAGCGGGGCCTGGGCGAGTGGCACGCCGAGTGGGCGCCGCTGCTCGACAGTGCCCTGCTGCTCGAAGGCGCGCTGGAACAGGCCGCGGTGCTGCTCGAGGGCCTGGAGGTCCATCCCGAGGCGATGCGGCGCAACCTGGCGGTGACGGGCGGCGGCATCATGGCCGAGCCGGTCTCGCGCCTGCTGGCCCCGGTCGTGGGCCAGGACGCCGCCAAGCGGATCAGCGCCGAGGCCGCCGAGACGGCACGCCTGACGGGCCGCCCCTATGCCCAGGTACTGCACGAACAGCTGCTCGCGGAGCACAAAGAGCTGGCGGGTCGCGTCGAGCGTGCCGAGCTCGAGCGGGCCAGTGATCCGGCCTTATACCTTGGCAGTAGTCAAGCCCAGGTGCAGCGTGCCATCGTCTGGCTGGAGGGCAAGTAATCGACTGAAAGTTCGATATTTATGCAGGTTGATCGCGAGGGGAGGCCAGGCCTCCCTTTTTTCTTGCGCGCTCGGCGGGATTTGACGGGTGAGCATGACGGCGGTAATTTGTTCGCACTACAAACCTATGTTCACTTTACGAACATCTTCGGGCCGGCCGGTGGCCTCCCGAACGCAACAGCAAGAGGCGAACCATCATGGCCGAGTTTCTCAGCCTGCATGACGCGGTCGCGCGCTACGTCGAGGACGGCGCCACCGTGGCCATGGAAGGCTTTACCCACCTGATTCCCTTCGCCGCGGGTCACGAGGTGATCCGCCAGAAGAAGCGCGACCTGACGCTGATCCGCATGACCCCCGACCTGATCTACGATCAGCTGATCGGCGCGGGCTGTGCGAAGAAGGTGATCTTCTCCTGGGGCGGCAACCCCGGCGTGGGCTCCCTGCACCGCCTGCGCGACGCCGTGGAGAAGGGCTGGCCCCGCAAGATCGAGATCCTAGAGCACAGCCACGCCGCCATGGCCTGCGCCTTCGAGGCCGGGGCCGCCGGCCTGCCACTGGCCGTGCTGCGCGGCTATGTGGGCAGTGAGCTGCCCAACGTCAACGACCAGATCAAGTTCATCGAATGCCCCTTTACCGGCGAGCGCCTCGCGGCAGTGCCGGCGGTGCGCCCGGATGTCTCCATCGTCCACGCCCAGAAGGCCGACCGGGCCGGCAACGTGCTGGTGGAAGGCATCGTCGGCGTGCAGAAGGAGGCCGTGCTGGCGGCGACGCGGAGCATCGTCACCGTCGAGGAGATCGTCGAGGACCTGACCGCCGAGCCGGACTATCACCCCAACACTTGCATCATCCCGGGCTGGGCCATCGATGCCATCGCCGTGGCCGAGAAGGGCGCCTTGCCCTCCTATGCCCATGGCTACTACCCGCGCAACAACCGCTTCTACAAGGAGTGGGATGCCATCGCCCGTGACCGCGACGCCTTCACCCGGTGGCTCGACGAGAACGTCTACGATCAAGATGCCAACTCGACAGGGGGAAATGCCTGATGAGCCTCGCCTACACATCCTCGGAGATGATGACCGTCACCGCCGCCCGGGCACTCGAAAACGGCATGACCTGCTTCGTCGGCATCGGCCTGCCCAGTGAGGCCGCCAACCTGGCGCGCCTGACCCATGCCCCCGACGTGGTGCTGATCTACGAGTCCGGCACCCTGCAGACCAAGCCGGAGGTGCTGCCGCTCTCCATCGGCGACGGCGAACTGTGCGAGTCGGCCCTGACCACCGTCGCGGTGCCGGAGATGTTCCGCTACTGGCTGCAGGGCGGCAAGATCAGCGTGGGGTTCCTGGGCACCGCCCAGATCGACCGCTACGCCAATCTCAACACCACCCTGATCGGCGACTACCAGTCACCCAAGGTGCGCCTGCCGGGCGGCGGCGGGGCGCCGGAGATCGCCACCAACGCCGGCGAGGTCTTTATCACCCTGAAGCACTCCAAGCGTGCCTTCGTGAAGGACGTCGACTTCGTCACCACCCTGGGCTTCGGACGCGACGGCAAGGGCCGCGACGGCGTGCCGAACATCGGCAAGGGGCCCACGCGCGTCATCACCGACCTCTGCGTGATGAAGCCCGACCTCGAGACCAAGGAGCTCACGGTGGTCTCGCTGCATCCGGGCGTGAGCCGCGAGGACGTGTGTGATGCCACCGGCTGGGAGATCCGCTTCGCCGGCGAGCTCGAGAGCACCCCGGAGCCCAGTGCGCATGAGCTCGAGATCCTGCGCGAGCTGAAGGACAGAACCGAACGCCAGCACGCCGGCGAGTAACAGGAGACCCTCCATGACCGACGTATTCCTCTGTCATCCGCGGCGCAGCGCCGTGGGCCGCTTCGGCGGCACCCTTTCCAGCGTGCGCCCCGACGATCTCGCCGCCAGCATCTTCAAGGCGGTGCTGGCCGAGGCCCCGGGGCTCGACCCGGCGGCCATCGACGATGTCTTCATGGGCTGTGCCAACCAGGCCGGCGAGGACAACCGCAGCGTGGCGCGCATGTCGGCGCTGCTGGCGGGCCTGCCGACCTCCGTGCCCGGCACCACCATGAACCGCCTGTGCGGCTCCGGCATGGACGCGGTGGGCACCGCCTTCCGTGCCATCAAGGCCGGCGAGATGGAACTGGCCCTGGCCGGCGGCGTGGAGTCCATGTCCCGCGCGCCCTACGTGATGGGCAAGGCCGACAGCGCCTTCTCCCGCGGCCAGAAGCTCGAGGACACCACCATCGGCTGGCGCTTCATCAACCCGTTGATGAAGAAGGCCTACGGCGTGGAGTCCATGCCCGAGACCGCCGAGAACGTGGCCGAGCAGTTCACGATCTCCCGCGAGGACCAGGACGCCTTCGCCCTGCGCTCCCAGCAGAAGGCCGCCGCCGCCCAGCAGGCCGGCCGCTTCGCGCTGGAGATCACCGCCATCGAGATCCCGCGCCGCAAGCAGGCGCCGCTGGTCTTCGACCAGGACGAGCACCTGCGCGAGACCACGCTTGCGAAGCTCGCCGGCCTGTCCACCCCCTTCCGCGAGGGCGGCAGCGTCACCGCCGGCAACGCCTCGGGCGTCAACGACGGCGCCGCGGCCATGCTGGTGGCAAGTCGAGAAGCGGTGGAGCAACACGGCCTCACGCCCATGGCGAAGATTCTCGGCATGGCCACCGCCGGCGTCGAGCCGCGCATCATGGGCTATGGCCCGGTGCCCGCGGTCAACAAGCTGCTCGCGCGCACCGGCGTGTCGCTCGACGAGATCGACGTGATCGAGCTCAACGAGGCCTTCGCCGCCCAGGCGCTGGCCTGCATGCGCGACCTCGGTCTTGCCGACGACGACCCACGGGTCAACCCCAACGGCGGCGCCATCGCCCTGGGCCATCCGCTGGGCATGTCTGGCGCCCGCCTGCTGCTGACCGCCGCCCACGAGCTCAAGAAGAGCGGCAAGCGCTACGCCCTGTGCACCATGTGCGTGGGCGTGGGCCAAGGAATTGCTACCCTGATCGAGCGGGTATAAAGCGGCTATAACAGGAGAGACACCATGGCATTTCTGAACATCAACGGGCGCAGCGTCGCCTATCGCCTGCTCGGCGCCGAGGCTAATCCCCTGGTGATGCTGGCTCATCCGCTGGGCATGAGCCAGGCGGTGTGGGACGACGTCCTGCCCCTGCTGTTGCCGCGCTACCGCGTGCTGACCTGGGACCTGCCCGGCCACGGCGCGAGCCAGGCCTGGGGCAACGACCCGATCACCCCGGCCGACCTGGCCACTGAGGCCCTGGCGCTGGCCGACCACGCCGGCGCCGGCCGCTTCCACTTCGCCGGCACCTCCATCGGCGGCGTGGTGGGCCAGCAGCTGGTCAGCCAGCACGGCGAGCGGCTGCTCTCCGCCACCCTGACCAACACCGGGGCGGTGATCGGCAACGCCGAGCTGTGGAACACCCGTGCCGGCCGCGTACGTCAGGAAGGCCTGGCGGCGATGTCCGAGGAGATCGTGCCACGCTGGTTCGCCCCCGCCTGCTTCGAGGCCGAGCCGGCCCTCAAGGCAGGCTGGTGCACCCAGATGGGCCGCGGTGATGACGAGTCCTACGCGCGGCTCTGCGAGATGCTGGGGCGCGACGTCTTCACCGGCAAGCTGTCCGGCCCTCTATCTCAACACCCGGGCGTCAAGGTGCAGCTCTTCGGCGGCAGCGAGGACATGGCGACCCCCCCGGCGACCCTGGAGGCCCTGGCGGCCGAGTGCGACGGCGCCCCGCTCGAGATCCTCGAGGGCGTCGGCCACGTGCCCTCCGTGGAGGTGCCGGGCCTGTTCGCCGAGAAGCTGCTGGCGGTGCTGGCGGTAAACCTGGGCGACGTGGGCGCCAACGGCGTCGACTATGCCACCGGCCTCGAGACCCGCAAGCAGGTGCTGGGCGAGGAGCACGTGGCGCGCTCCACCGAGAATGCCACCAGCCTGGATGCCCCCTTCCAGCAGATGATCACCCGCCTGGCCTGGGGCGAGCTGTGGAGCAACGACGACCTGACCCGTCGCGAGCGCAGCATGATCACCACCGGCATCCTCGCCGCCCTGGGTCGCGAGGAGCTGACCTTGCACCTCAAGACGGCCAAGCGCATCGGCCTGACCGAGGCGGAGCTGCGCCAGGTGCTGATGCATGTGGCCATCTACGGTGGCGTGCCGGCGGCCAACCATGCCTTCTCGCTGGCCAAGGAGCTGGGCTGGGGCAGCGGCGAAGCCTGACGGGTCTTGCTTGTCGAGAAGCCTCCGTCCCCCATGGGCCTTCGTCGTGGAGGCGCAAGCCTGAAGCCAGGTTAGTGATCGACAAAGTCGACCCGCCATATCCCGGCGGCGATATCGGCCAGCCGCTTCTGGCGGGCCTCGATACGGCTCTCGTCCCAGTGGTCATTCTGTTCGGCAATTGCCCGTGTGATCTGAAAGTCACTGGCGAGATAGGCACGGCGTTTCTCATCGAAGTCGGCATGGCCGATATCCCGGTTCACCCGGCTTTCCAGAGGCGTCATGTTGCCCAGACGGTAGATCAGCCCTTCCAGCTTCCCGTCTGGGATATGCGTCCAGGTCTCTGACGGATGTTCAGGCAGTACATGCTCCAAACTATAGGCGGGGCTCTCGAAGTCCAAGGACTGACCGCTACGCTGGCGCTCGATCTCGAACAGCATGTAGCGCACCACCTTGCGGTTGCGACTGCTGGTGGTGCGCAGTGCCTTCTCGGTGAAGGCGGCCTTGAACTGGCGATCATCGGGATAGACGCCACGCAACGCTGCCAGTACCTGCCGGAGGTTGCCGATCTCGCCTTCCGCTAGTTTCCAGGCCACCTCGTTGTAGGTTCGCTCCTGCTCATGGGTCGGCAGGCTGCAGATCACGTTGTAGCGCAATGCGATTACGGCGATTGCGCGCAAGATACGGATGAACACTTCCCGTTCCTGCTCGAAGAAACGCCGGTGGCAGGCCAGCAGCATGGCAAGCGGCTGGCGCACATTGAACATCTGCAGCTGTTCCAGGGCGCGCTGCTCCGGCTCGTTCCAGCCCGGGTCCTGGGGATCCCGCAGAGCCGCATAGAGTCCCGCATGGTGATCGAGTTCGCGGATCAGGCCAAAGGCACCTTCCCGGTCGCTGACGCGGCGGCGTATGGTCTTGAACAGCTCGGCCTTGCGCACCAGCCGATGCCGGCTGTTCCAGTAGACGCGCAGGAACTCGGGGAAGCTCTCGCTGCCAAGAAGACCCACGATGCGTTCCCAGCGGTCCTCCAGGGCCTTCAACTCGGCCTCATGGGTCGAGGCGGAGCTGACCAGCGAGAACAGGTAGTTCTTCAACAGGTCGGTGGAGGAGAGGCGAACGCCGCGGGCGTTGAGCGTCTCGAACACCTTGAAGGCGTTGAGCTCGTCGGTGACCGTGATCACGGTGAAGAACAGCTTGTCGACCAGGTTGTCGATGAAGGCTGCCAACCGCTGGCCGCCGCCGTCTTCGCTGCCGATATGCTCCTTGAGGTGTTCCCGGAACCAGCCATACGCCTTGCGCAGATGGTGCTCCGAGGCATGCAGGCCCCGTTGGGGCAAACGCTCCAGGGGGACCAGGTAGGTCTGGTAGAAGCGGTCATTGTGGCGGTTCAGGGTCAGCTTGGACTGCGGAATCAGCGAGACCGGATCCATGTAGCCGATATAGCTGTTGCGCAATTGCTCCTGGCGACGACGATTGTCATCGGCATCCTGTCCCGCCTCGACCAGCATCTGCAGGAGCCCCAGCCCCGCCAGGATCATCACGCTCAGGGTGGTGATGCGCTGCTGACCGTCGATGATGTCGAAGTGCTTGCTATCGGCGGATTGGAGCACCAGGTAGCCCATGTAGTGGGCCGGCTCGCCGTCCTCCTCGAACAGACCCAGCACATCTTGCCAGAGGTCTTCCCACTCATCCTCTCCCCAGGAGTAGTCGCGCTGGAAGGGCGGTACCCGGTAGGTGAGGCCATTGCCCAGCAGCTGGCGCAGGGTCTGGTTGGCCGTATTGAAATTCATCGTCGCCATGGCGTACCGTCGCTGATCATTGGGCTTAACTTATCAAGTCTACCTGCCGCTACAGTGTCTGTAGAGCCAGTCAGCATCCACCATAAACACGGCAACAACGACTACTCTCACCATGCCAGATACCCGCCTGCGTATCGAACTGCTCGACACCGATCCCCTGGTCTGGCGCCGCGTGCTGGTGCCGGAGCAGATCAACCTGCACCGTCTGCACGAGGTCATCCAGGCCGCCATGGGCTGGGAGGATTGTCACCTCTTCGAGTTCGAGTGCAACGGCCGCTACTACGGCGAGCCGGACGACTGGAGCGACCGGCCCATCGCGCTGGCGCGCAATGCCAGGCTCAAGATCATCGCCGCGCGGCTGAAGGACAACACCTTCCACTACCTCTACGACTTCGGCGACGACTGGATACATCGCATCGTGGTGGAAGCGACCGGCCTCGCCGAGACCAACCCCTGCCCGCGGCTGATCGACGGCGCCATGGCCTGCCCGCCGGAGGATATCGGCGGCATCAGCGGGTTCGAGGCGCTCAAGGAGGCCGCCGCCGGCCGCGGCGATGAGCACGGCGAGATGCTGCTGGACGCCGCGGACGGCCACTTCGATCCGGAAACGCTGGACGAAGAAGAGATCGATTTCATGCTGGCGCCGATCCAGGCCGGCTTTCGACGGGGCGGGCGCTGCCACGGCTGATGGGCGGCATGCCCTTCTTCGGCTATCTTCTGGTCTTCGTCATCACCGTGGTGGGGGCGGGCTCTATGACCTCCCGGGGGTCGTGGCGCTGGCCTTCCTGCCGACCCTGGCGATCAGCCTGGCGGCCATGGCCTGCACCCGCCGGCTGCTCGCATCCCGCCAACCGGAGGCCTGAATGCTCAATGCCCGGATCAAGCTGCGCCACCTCCAGGCCTTCCTGGAGGTGGCCCGCCAGCGCAGCTTCGCGCGTGCCGCCGAGCGCCTGGCGATCACCCAGCCGGGCATGTCCAAGACCATCAAGGAACTCGAGGAGATCCTCGGCACCGCGCTCTTCGAGCGGACCTCCCGCGGGGTGGCGCTGACCCAGGCCGGCCTGACCCTGCTGCGCCATGCCGGCCCGGCGATCCGTGCCCTGGAGGAGGGCGTCAGCGCGTTGGGCGAGGCGCACGCCACGGTTCGCTGGCTGCGGGTGGGGGCGCTCTCCACGGTGGAGAGCCGCCTGCTGCCCGAGGCGATCCGGCGCTGGCAGCAGGCCGAGGTCGGCGAGGCCGGGGTCAATGTGGTGACCGGCCCCAGTGCCTTCCTGCTGTCCCGGCTGCGCCGCGGCGAACTGGACCTGGTGGTGGGGCGCATGACCGAGGCCCGAGAGATCCGCGACCTGGCCTTCGAGCATCTCTACTACGAGCGCCTGATATTGGTGGCGCGGCGGGGGCACCCGCTGGCCGGGGTCGAGCCGTTCGAGGCCCACCGGCTGGAGGACTATGCCTGGGTGCTGCCGCCCCCTCAGACCACCCTGCGCCAGCAGGTCGACAGCTTCTGTGTGCGCCACTCGCTGCGCCTGCCGGGGCGTCAGCTGGAGACCCTTTCGCTGCCGTTGAGCCATCGCTACACCCTGGAGAGTGACGCCGTCTGGGTGGCGCCTGAAGAGGCCGTTCGCGACGCCCTGGACGAGGGCCGGCTCTGCGAGCTGGCCCTGCCGCTGGAGCAGCAGGGCGGTTCGGTGGGGCTCTGTACCAACAGCAGCCTGGAACCTTCCCTGGCCTTGGAGGGGTTCTGCGAGACGCTGAGGGTGGTAGCCGCCGGGCGTTAGCTTTTCCTGAAACCTGTCTAGATATTCGCCGAGACAGAGTATGAAGCCGTTCTCAACGATACCTAATTATGCTTAGCATTAGAGGGGGCTTAGCTTTGCTCTCCGCCAAAAACCTCCAGAAGAAGATAAGCAATTTCTTAAAAAACTTGGTTGCCAGTGCAGGCCTATGCGGGTCTGTACCGATCAAAGCATATAAAACCAATGCTTGTGCAACCACATAGGAGAGGGTACTTTCCACAAGGCTGTTCCGCCCACGAGACCGTGCCGCCTCAGGCGAGGAGGCAACACCATCGCCCATAGGAAGCGAAAACATGGCCCAGATGGAAGATCGCTGGTTATCCGTAGACGAAATAGGCAAGCACCTTGGTGTCAGCAATGACACCGTGTACCGCTGGATCGAAAAGCATGCGATGCCCGCCCACCGCATGGGACGCTTTTGGAAGTTCAAAAAAATCGAGGTAGATGAGTGGGTCAAAGCCGGTGGAGCCGCCGAAACGCCTAGCAAGGGTGAGCGTTCCGAATGACCCAAGGAAGGTACCGCATCTCATTCACGTCCGGCAGCCTGTATCATCGCGAATCGGTGAAGCTGGCCGAGCTGTACCTGTCACTCCGTGACTGGGAAGAGGTACGGGCTCAAGCGCTGCGCGGCAACTTGCTTCAGGCCAGGACTGAAAGTACGGCAAAGCGTACCTGTAGAGAGGCGATTGCGCGCTTGAAGACGTTGAACGATGGTGAACTGGCTTTCCTTCCGGAGGCAAACCACCAGGACCAGGCTCACCTCCTATGGGTTGCAGTGTGCCGTCTGTATCGGTTTATCGCGGATTTTGCGGTGGACGTTCTCCATGAACGGTTTGTCGCGATGAAGCTGGACCTCAGCTTTGAGGATTTCGACGCCTTCTATAACCGTAAATCGGAATGGCATGAAGAACTTGATAACACAAGCGCTTCAACGCGCAATAAATTGCGGCAGGTCCTGTTCAGAATGCTGCGGGAGGCTGGGTTATTAGCTAAGGACAAAACCATCAACGCGGTACTACTAAGCCCAAGGCTGGTTGAGTTACTTCGTCAGAACAACCCTGACGAGTTTCTGTACTTTCCAGTCTATGAATCAGGTATCAAGGAGATGTCAAAGTGAGAAAGGACATTGCCAAGGTGCCGATGCCGGACCGACTCCAGCACCTGTTCAGCGTCGTTTCTGGACAGCGATTTCTGAACAAGCAGGGGCTAGGCAATGAAGTACCATTCTTCATCTGCCCCTACCGGCCGGAAGAAGCCGTCGAAATGGAGCGTCTTCAGCGGCAGCTGGTCAACCGACTGGAGCAGTCGGGCATCCGGATCCTTAGCATCAATCTGTATGACCTGGCCGTCGATATTTTGAAAGAAAGAGATATCTGGAACCAGGTGTTGGAGCTTGAGCCCACGGCTTCAAAGGATCAGCTGAAAGAACTGTTACAGGGAGTGCTGGACCCGGAAGCTCATTTGGTGCCGGCTATTGCGGAAAAACTCCAATCCATTGAGTTTGACGTGCTGTTTCTTTCAGGGGTGGGTGAAGTCTTCCCCTACATACGTTCCCATAACGTGCTCAACAACTTACAAAGCACCGCCAAAGACCAGCCAACGGTGATGTTTTTCCCAGGGTCCTACACTCACTCCTTGGAAACTGGTGCATCATTGGACCTGTTCGGCAGGTTGCATGACGACAAGTACTACCGTGCGTTCAACATTTTCCATTACGAAGCCTGAGCGGACGACTCGATTCGAGGCGTAATCATTAAGGGAAAGTGCAATGACATTGAAGAACATTTTTCTAAAGCCCGTTGACCGCCCCATCGAAGGCGTTATAAAAGCCGACGATGAAGCCAGTCTTCGCCTCGAGATTGAAGAATACGTATTGACCAACGAAGTCGAAAAGCGTCTGGAGGAGTTCCTGGATGCTTACAATAATTACGAAGGAGCAAACGGTGTATGGGTGTCCGGTTTCTTCGGTTCGGGTAAGTCTCACCTGCTCAAGATGCTGGCGCTATTGCTTGAAAACAGGGTGCTGGAAAACAGGGAGATGGATAGTGCTTCAACCCTGGACCTGTTCCTTCCCAAATGCAGCGAGAATGAAATTCTCCGGGGCGATCTAAAGCGAGCAGTCTCCATCCCCTCGAAGAGCATTCTGTTCAACATCGACCAAAAAGCGGATGTCATCAGCAAAACCCAGATCGATGCACTTCTGGCCGTGTTCGTTAAAGTCTTCGACGAAATGTGCGGCTACTATGGCAAACAAGGGCACATTGCCCAGTTTGAGCGCGATCTGGACAGTCGTGGCCTGTACGAACAGTTCAAAGCCGAGTATGAGGCCATTGCTGGCCGCTCCTGGCAGAAAGGCCGAGAGCAGGCCCTGCTGGAAGGGACTAATATTGCCAAAGCCTACGCCGCTGTGACTGGCGGAGACCAGCAGTCGGCAGCAGGCATCCTCGACAAGTACCGCAGCGAATACCGAGTCTCGATTGAGGACTTCGCCGACAATGTGAATGCCTATATCGAGAATCAGGCAAACGAGGGCGTCCACAAAGAGTTCCGCCTGAACTTTTTTGTGGACGAGGTTGGCCAGTACATTGCCGACAACATCAAGCTTATGACCAACCTGCAAACCATTGCAGAGAGCCTCGCCACCAAGTGTCGGGGCCGGGCCTGGATTATCGTCACTGCTCAGGAAGAGATGAAAGATGTTGTGGGAGAAGAAGGTAAGCAGCAGGGTAATGACTTCTCAAAAATCCAGGCGCGCTTTAGGAATCGAATGAAGCTGTCCAGTGCGGACGTGGCTGAGGTCATCCAGAAGCGCCTACTGACCAAGACCGAAGAAGGCGTCAATCAGTTGTCAGACGTCTACCACGCGCAAGCGAACAATTTCAAAACGCTCTTTGACTTTGCGGATGGATCGGCTACCTACCGGAACTTCCGGGATAGGGAGCACTTTATCCACAGCTATCCCTTCGTCCCCTATCAGTTTGCGTTGTTCCAGTCAGCGATCCAGAATTTGTCCGAGCACAACGCCTTCGAGGGTAAACACAGTTCTGTCGGTGAGCGCTCCATGCTGGGGGTTTTCCAGCAGGTGGCCATCCACATCAGCAACCATGAGGTGGGTCAGCTGGCCACCTTTGACCTGATGTTTGAAGGCATCCGCTCTGCACTGAAGTCACAAATACAGCGGGCGATTATTCAGGCCGAAAACCACCTCGATAATGCCTTCGCCATCCGGCTGCTGAAGGCCCTATTCCTGGTCAAATATGTCAAGGAATTCAAGCCCACGGTGCGCAACCTTTGCGTGCTGATGCTGGATGCCTTCGATCAGGATCTGCCGGCACTTCGCACCAAGGTCGAAGAAGCCCTGAGCCTTCTGGAGCAACAGACCTACATACAGCGCAACGGCGACCAGTACGAGTACCTGACGGACGAGGAAAAGGACGTCGAGCAGGAGATCAAGAACACAGAGGTTGAGTCATCGGACGTTGCGGACGAGCTGGAAAAGATCGTTTTCGACTTTGTTATAAAACAGCGCAAAATCCGCTATGACGCCGGTTCCTCCCAAAACCAGGGGCAGGACTACTCCTATTCGCGCAAACTGGATGATCGTCTGCATGGGCGTGAATACGAGCTCTCGATCAATGTCATCAGCCCGTTCCACGAGCATACTGACAACGAGCAGATGCTACGCACAGCCTCGACCTACAAGGCGGACGAGCTGTTCGTGCTCATGCCGTCCGACGAGCGCCTGGTGCGCGATTTGCTCATGTTCAAGCGCACCGAGAAGTACATCAAGCAGAACATTTCCGTTACCCAGCAGGAAGCAGTTAAGCGGATCCTGAATGACAAGGGCTTCCAGAACCGTGAGCGCGAGGCCAGGCTCCGGCAACAGGTTCAGACCCTCATTGGCAAGTCCAAGTTGCTCATTGGTGGCGCCGATGTGGAAGTGGCGAATGAGGACCCCCAGACCCGCATTATTCGGGGTTTCCATGAGCTGATTTCACGGGCTTACCCCAACCTCCGCATGTTGCGCGGCGTTTCCTACACGGAAAGCGACATCAGCAATTGCCTCAACCGTACAGAGGATGGCCTTTTCGGTAACGACGCCACGGCTCTGGCGGAATCCGAGCAGGAGGTGCTGGCGTTCATTCAGAGCAACAACCGGGGCGGTGTCCGCACCACCCTCAAGAGCCTGCTGGAAAAGTTCGAACGCAAACCCTATGGCTGGTATTACGCCGCGATTCTCTGCACCCTGGCCAACCTGTGTGCCCGTGGCAAGGTGGAAGTTCGTCTCGACGGGAATATCCTGGAGGACAGCGAGCTGGAGCGCGCCCTGCGTAACACTCACGGCCACGGCAACGTGGTGCTGGAACCACAGATTGAGTTCACCGCCTCTCAGGTCCGGGCCCTCAAGTCGTTCTATGAGGACTTCTTCGACAGCCCGCCCCGCAGCAGCGAAGCCAAGGCCCTGGGTAAAGAGGCCGGCGAAGCCTTCCAGGACATGTACCACGACCTGGATCGGCGGATAGCGCAGGTCGACCAGTACCCGTTTCTCAATGCCTTGAAACCTGCCCTGGTGACGCTGAAAGAAGTGGCCGGAAAGCCCTACACCTGGCACCTGACGGAATTGGGCAAGCAGGAAGATCAACTGCTGGACCTGAAAGAAGATGTCATCGACCCCATCCGCAAGTTTATGGGCGGTTCACAAAAAGACATCTATAACCAGGCTCGGTCCTTCCTGCAGAACCAGGAGCCCAACTTTATCTATGTGTCCGGGGATGAGATCGAGCAGATCCGCACCATCCTGAACGACCCCAACTGCTACAAAGGGAATCGCATTCAGCAGCTCAAGGGCCAGTTGGATAGCTTGCAGGAGCGCATCGACGAGAAAGTACAGCAAACCCGAGCTCAGGCAGAAACGTCCCTGAAGACCATGCAGGAACGCATGCAAAGCATGGGCGAATATCAGTCCTTGCCGGAGCCCCGTCAGGAGGAACTCAATAAACCGTTCCGGGATCTGGTCGATTACATTGGGCAGGAGCGCCTGATTGCCGTGATCAAGGACCGGACCCGGTACTTTGAAGAAGAGGGCTACCAGAAGCTGCTGGGCAAAATGGTGGCGCTGGCCAATCAGAAATCAGCACCGGCAGACGACCCCGATCAGCCCCCAGGGGGCCAGAGTGAAGGGGGCCCTCACGAGATCAAGGAACCGCCCGCCGACTACGTTCACACCCGCAACCTCCGTGTCGCGTTCGACAAGGCCTGGTTGGCCGACGAGGAGGATGTGGACCGGTACCTGAATGCCCTGCGCGAGGCCCTGCTGGTTGAAATCCAGCAAGGCCGCAAGGTCCAGATCTGAGCGTGCCGAACCGTCTAACCGGTCGATGTTGGGGATAGCCATGCACGAAGCCGAACAGGAAATCCGGGCGCTCATCCGCGGTGGCGAAAGCCTCGCCGTCGAGTTCAAGAGCGACGTCAAAAGCCTGCCGGACCGGGACCTGGTAGCCGCGGTGGTGGCCCTGGCCAACACCGAGGGCGGCGACCTGTTCCTGGGCGTTGAAGACGATGGCACCCCGACCGGGCTGCATGCCAACCACCGCAACCTCGCCGGCCTGCCCGCACTGATTGCCAACAAGACCATTCCCTCACTGGCCGTGCGCGTTGAGGCCCTTGAGCTGGAAGGGCAACCTGTTGCCAGGATCCAGGTGCCCAAATCCCGGCAGCTGGTGTCCACCTCGGATGGCCTGCTGCAACGTCGGCGCTTGAGAATGGACGGAACTCCAGAGGCCGTGCCCTTCTACCCCCATGAGTTTGTTCAACGCCAGTCCAGCCTGGGGGTAACCGACCCCTCGGCCTTGCCGGTGGAAAACCTGGCGGTTGATGACCTGGATCCGATTCAGCGCATCCGAATCCGCAACGCCATCAAGAAGTACGGCGGCGACCAGAGCCTGATGCCCCTGGCGGACGATGAGCTGGACGGCGCCCTGGGGCTGACTGTGAGCGTGGGAGGCCAGCGCCACCCCACCGTGGCGGGTTTGCTGCTGCTGGGGAACGACATGCAGCTCCGGCAACACCTGCCCTCTCACGAAGTCGCCTTTCAGGTGCTGCGCGGTACCGATGTCCTGGTCAATGAGTTCTACCGCAAACCGCTGCTGGAGACCTTCGAAGAAGTCGAGGTGCTGTTCCGCGCCCGGGTGGAGGAAGAGGAGATTCAGGTCGGGCTGTTTCGCGTGCCCATCCCCAACTTTGACCGCCGGGCCTTCCGGGAAGCCTTTGTGAATGCCCTGGTTCACCGCGACTACAGTGCTCTGGGCGCCGTGCACGTCAAACTGGACGATGACGGCCTGAGCATCAGCAATCCCGGTGGTTTTGTGGAGGGCGTCAACCTGGACAACCTGCTGGTGGCCGACCCCCGCTCCCGTAACCCACTGCTGGCCGACATCATAAAGCGCATCGGCCTGGCCGAACGTACGGGCCGGGGCATCGACCGGATCTTCGAGGGCATGCTCCGCTACGGACGCACTGCACCCGACTACTCCATGTCATCCGCACACACCGTCTCCGTGCGCATGAGCGCAGCGGACGCGGACGCCGAGTTCCTGCGCATGATTGTCGAGCGCGAGGAACAGACCGGCGCCGCCATGCCCATCGACAGCCTGATTATCCTGTCCCGGCTGCGCAATGAGCGGCGCTTAAGAACGGCGGACCTGGCCAAATCCGTGCAAAAGCCCGAAACCGTGGTCCGGGGCACCCTGGAAAAGCTGGTGGAAGCCGGCATGGTGGAAGCCCACGGCACCGGCAAGGGCCGCACCTACACCTTGAGCGCCAAGGTGTACCGGGGGGCGGGACAGAAGGCGGCCTACGTTCGCCAAGCGGGGTTCGATGCCATCCAACAGGAGCAAATGGTGCTGAATTTCATCGATACCCACGGCAGCATCAAACGAGCGGATGCCGCCGATCTGTGCCATATCAGCCCTTTCCAGGCCACTCGGCTGCTCAACCGCTTGAAAGACAAGGGCGTGATACGCCCGGTAGGCCAGGGGAAGGGGACCCGATATGAGCGAAGCTGATAAAATACGTGCGGCGCACGAAAAATACGAGCGGATACGAGCGCCGCGCGTATTTTCGCGTGCAAGTGAGGGCAGTGGCCGACCGGGTGCTGGATCAGGGGATAGTGAACAATCGGGAAGTAATGATGATAGACCGGCTTGAACTCAAAAACTTTACGTCATTCGGTGATCTGGACATCGATTTCTCATCCAAGATCAACGTGATCATTGGCGAAAACGGTACCGGCAAAACACACTTGCTCAAGGCGGCCTATGGGCTTTGTGCCGGCGCATCGTTTTTCAAGAGCAAGCCGGATCTCGGTAAAGCCGAGCTCGAAGCGGCATTGACTGCCAAGTTTTTGCGCCTGTTCATGCCTCTGGATAACAAGCTCGGGAAGATGCACCTCCATGGGGCCAGAGAGCACGCCATTTTAACCGCACAGTTTGCAGGGGGGCAGAAGGTCAACGCGACCTTTTTCAACAACTCCTCTGAGCTTTCGATCAAGAATTCGCAAAGCTACGCTAAGTACCGGGCTGAGCCCGTGTTCATCCCAACCAAAGAGGTGCTCTCTCTGGTCAAGGGCATGGCCGACGAAACTCACGACCAGAAGACGGTTGAGCTGATATTTGATGATGGCTACGTGGATCTTGCCAAGGCCTTGGCAAAAGCCAGTGACGAAGACCTGGAAGTGCGAGTCAACGAAGATCCGAGGTTGAATTCGATTATTCCGCAATTGGTCAGTCTGATTGGTGGGCGCTATCAATGGGAAAACGGCGGTTTTTGCTTCCAGCCAGGTGAATATCGGGAAAAGCCCTCGCCTAAACGAACCAATTCCAAGTCCGCCCAAGCGTATCAGGACTCCACCGTGACGGAGTTCGTCGCAGAAAGCGGTCGTCAGTACTCCAGCAGCATGACAGCGGAGGGCTTCAGGAAGATCGGTATTCTGCACAGGTTGCTGAGCAACGGCGTGCTGTCTCCTGGGTCGAGTGGCCCACTGTTCTGGGACGAACCCGAATCCAATATGAACCCCAAGCTGATGAAACAGCTCGTGCAGGTACTCTTGGAGCTTTCTCGAAACGGTCAGCAAGTCATTATCGGAACGCATGACTATGTCTTATTGAAATGGCTGGACCTGCTTTCTGATAAAGGGGCGGGGGATCACGTGCGCTATCACTCTTTATACTGCAAAGAGGGTGTTGGCGAAGTTTATATTGAAACAACTGATGAATACGACGGGGTTAGCAAGTCTGCTATTTCAAATGCTTTTGCTGAACTCTATGACGCAGATGTAAAAAGGGCTTTGGGGTAGTTTGAATGGCAGCTTACAAAGCAGAGAAAAATGCTGATCTTGAGTTCAATTTCCCGGAAGGGCTTGAATGGAACGAGCTGGATAGGCAGGGCGTTAAACTTCCTGTTCGCATGAAGTTTGTTGATCTTGTAATCGAGCGTGAGCGGGACATCCTCCTTATTGAAATAAAAGATCCTTCGCATTCAAAAAGCCCTGATGTGAACAGAAATCAATATCTCAAAAGCCTTGCGGACAACTCTCTCTTGACACAAGAGCTAACTCCAAAGGCTCGAGATTCTTACCTTTATCTTCATCTGATGGAAAAAGATGAAAAGCCTTTCAAATACATTGTCCTGATAGGCCTGGATGCCTTCGACTCAGAGAAACAAAAAGCAGTCTTGTCTGGATTCAAAGACCGGCTGATGGCAGACATTCGCTGTGAATCGTTTGAGGCGTGGAAACGAAAGCACATATCTGATTGTGTCGTATTATCGGTTGATACCTGGAACAAAACATTTCCAGATTGGCCTGTATCACGCATAGCCGATGCACAAGTTTGAGGATAGTAATCGTGGAAACTGGAAAGCTAAAAAAGTTCGCCCAATTCGCTCGCCGTAGCCTCCTCGAACAGGTTACCGCCAAGCTAAAATTGGTATTGGCCGACGAGAGTCCCGCTCGGCGAGAAAGGCCACAGGCGATTAAAAAGCTGGAAGAGGCGGTAAACGACCAAGGCAAAGAGCAGATTATCGAGCGGGTGGCCTACATCTGGTTCAACCGCTTCTGCGCCCTGCGTTTCATGGATGTGAATCGTTACAACCGTATTGGCATTGTTTCCCCTGCTGAGGGGCAGTTCCAGCCTGAAATCCTGGCTGATGCCAAAATGGGCCATATCGATGAAGACATGGTGTCGGAGTCAACCCGCCAGAAGATCTTCGCACTGCTGGACGGAAAGACACCAAGTCAGGACCCGCAGGGGGAAGCCTATCGCCTTCTGGTCGTCGCGGCCTGTAACTATTGGTACAACGCGATGCCGTTCCTGTTCGAGCGTATTGATGACTACACCGAACTTTTGATGCCGGATGATCTACTCTCAGGCAACTCGATCCTGGCCTATACCCGCGAGGCCATGACGCCGGATGCCTGTGAAGATGTCGAGGTTATTGGCTGGCTGTATCAGTTCTATATCTCCGAGAAGAAAGACCAGGTATTCGCTGATCTTAAGAAAAACAAGAAGGTTACTCCTGAGAATATCCCGGCGGCGACCCAGCTGTTCACGCCGCACTGGATTGTGCGTTATCTGGTGGAGAACTCACTAGGCCGCCTCTGGATGCTCAACCGTCCTGATTCTGGCTTGATTAAGCAGATGGATTACTACATTAAGCCGGAAGAGCCTGAGACGGATTTTCTGCGTATCAGCAGCCCGGAAGAAATCAAGATCTGCGATCCAGCCTGTGGATCGGGGCACATGCTGACTTATGCCTTCGATCTGCTGTATGCCATTTATGAGGAGGAAGGCCACGAGCCGTCCGAAATCCCGGAAAAGATTCTGACACAGAACCTCCATGGCATCGAGATCGACGAGCGTGCCGGCGAGCTGGCTGCCTTTGCGCTGACCATGAAGGCCCGAGCCAAGCAGCGCCGATTCTTTCGAAAACCGGTGCAGCCGAATGTTGTCGTCCTGGAAAACGTGACTTTTACCGAAACCGAGATGCAGGATGTATCAACTTTGGTGGGTAAGGATCTTTTTACGGACGAACTGCGTGAGACGCTGAGTCAGTTTGAGCAAGCGAGAAACTTCGGCTCATTGATCGTGCCGAAGTTACGCGAACCGGCCGTGATTCTGCGGGCGCTGGAAGCGCGAGATTTCGGCTCTGATATGCTGCTGAAAGTTTTGTACGAGCGGCTAATGGAGGTGCTACGCATGGTTGAGGCGTTATCGCCGAAATATCATGTGGTAGTGGCGAATCCTCCTTATATGGGTCGTGGTGGCGCAAATGAAGCGCTGTCATCTTGGACTCAGAAACAATACCCAAAGAGCAGAGCAGATTTGTATGCGATGTTCATTGAGAGGTGCGGGCAGTTGTCAATTCCCGCTGGCTTTTTCTCTATGATCACTATGCATGGCTGGATGTTCTTATCAACGTTCGAAAAGCTTCGGCGTGAGCTACTGCTCGAAAATCATATTGTGACAATGGCACATCTTGGTGAGCGGGCCTTTGACTCGATCGGCGGAGCTGTTGTTTCAACAGCAGCTTTTGTATTCGAGCACAAAAGGCGACTAAGGTCACGAGGCACCTATATCCGCCTAGTAGAAGGTGGGAACGAACAGGTAAAACGAGATGCCCTGATTGATGCTTCCAATAACGAAAATTCTATTTTTCGTTTCACGGCTTCCTCAAATGACTTCAACAAAATTTCGAGTGCTCCTGTCGCATACTGGGTGTCACCCCTCCTTTTCAGTCTTTTCGAGGATGGGACGCCGATAAAGGATAAGGTCATCTCAAGAGATGGATTAAACACGGGAAATAATGAACTTTTTATTAGGCAGTTCTGGGAAGTTCCCCTTGCATCGTCGAAATCCGGAGCGCAGTCCGCTGAGGAATTTTGGTCATCAGGAGCTCGGTGGGCGCCACTTATCAAAGGCGGCCCGTATCGGAAGTGGTATGGCAATCTTCAGCATGTGATCACCTATGACAGGCAAGGTTTTGAACGGCTAGCGCGGTCGGGCAACAAGCTGCCATCACGTGAGTTCTACTTTAGAGAATGTTTTGCGTGGACGCGAATCTCTAGTCCGGCAGGCTCGTTCCGCTACTATCCAGAGGGAGCGATATTCGAAAGTGCAAGTCTTTGCGTCTATTCAGATAGCCCCAAAGATCTGAGAGAGTCATTGGCCTTTTCGAATAGTAATCTGGCTCCCAAGGAACTCGCTGCGCTCAGTCCTACGGTTAATCTTCTCTCAGGCTACTTTGATATGCTCGTGGTGCCTCCTTTGGGTAACCAATCGCAAAACATCATTGAAATCTGCGGACAGTGCATTGATATTGCCAGAAGCGACTGGGACGCATACGAAACCTCTTGGGATTTCACGAGATTGCCTTTGTTGAATCCTAACTACCGTCAGCCAAGTCTAGACGCCTCCTATCAGAACCTCCGCGCCTACTGGCGAGAGATGGCACAGGAAATGCGACGGTTAGAGGAAGATAATAACCGCATCTTTATCGACGCTTATAGTCTGCAGGATGAGCTGGCCCCAGATGTACCGCTGGAGGATATCACTCTGACCTGCAACCCTCACTACCGCTACGGCAACAACAAAAGTGAGGACGAGCTGGAGTCACTTCTTCTGGCTGACACCATGCGCGAGCTGGTCTCCTACGCCGTTGGCTGTATGTTCGGCCGCTACGCGCTGGACAAACCGGGGCTGATCCTGGCCAACCAGGGCGAAACTGTTGAGGATTACTTGAAGCAAATCCCGGAGCCGAGCTTTCCGGCGGACGATGACAATGTCATTCCCATGCTCGACGGTGACTGGTTCACCGATGACATCACCGAGCGCTTCCGTGAATTTCTGCGCATCGCCTTTGGCGAAGCACACTATGAGGAAAACCTCCGCTTTGTCGAGCAGGCACTAGGAAAGGACATCCGCAAGTACTTCCTGAAGGACTTCTACAACGACCACGTGCGCCGTTACAAGAAACGGCCCATCTACTGGCTGTTCTCCTCTCCCAAGGGCTCATTCAGCGCGCTGATCTACATGCACCGCTACCAGCCTCACACCGTAGGCACGGTGCTGGAGTATTTGCGCGATTTCAAAGATGAAAAGCTGCAAGCCCGGAAGAACCATCTGGAAGCAGTCAGCATCAGCGCCGGGGCCTCTCCTGGCGAGAAGACCAAGGCCCTGAAAGAGATCGAGAAGATCAACAAAATCCTAGCCGAGTTGGATGACTACGAGCGGGATGTACTTTATCCCCTGGCTACCGAACAGGTGGAAATCGATCTCGATGACGGGGTGAAGGCCAATTATCCGAAATTTGGCGAAGCCTTGAAGAAAATTCCAGGCTTGTCCTGAAGCAGTAAGGAGCTGTCGGCATGGCAGGTGAGTACGAAAAGGCCATTACTATCAAAGACGCGATTGATGCCATCAATCAGCGAGACTATCTGTTGCCGGCAATACAGCGGAAGTTCGTCTGGAGCAGCCATCAGATCTGCGTGCTGTTCGACTCCATCATGCGGGGTTACCCCATCAACACATTCATGATGTGGGAGATCAAGGATGATGGCATCAAGAACGACTACAAATTCTACGAGTTCCTGAAATCCTACTGCCAGCGTTTCAGTGAGGAAAACCCTCACGTTGCAACCAATGCGAGTTATAAGGATTTCAGGGCAGTTATCGATGGCCAGCAGCGTCTTACATCCCTCTACATTGGGCTTTGCGGTACATATGCGTACAAGAAGCCAAGAGTTTGGTGGCCTAGCACTCGCGACGACAAGGTGTTGCCGCCCCGCAAGCTGTATCTGGAACTAAAAGCACCACTGGAATCGGAAGACGATGAATCGCTGATGTATTACAACTTCCGATTCCTCACAGCCCGGCAATATAAAGACTCATTGGCTGCAGAGACCCCGGCCCACCACTGGCTTTGCATGCATGAAATACTCAGGTATCCACACCACGAAAGTAGCGATGATGTGCTTTTGGAGGTGGTAATGCCAGAGCTCGAGCGACGAGGACTCAGTACAAATACCTTTGCCCGAAAAACACTGCTGAAAGTTTATGACGTGATCCGTTCCCAGCGGATCATTCACTACTTCAATGAGAACAGTCAGCAAATCGACCATGTTTTAGATGTATTTATCCGAACCAACAGCGGAGGCACCAAGCTGGACTTTTCTGACCTGCTGATGTCGATTGCCGTTGCCCACTGGGATGGAGATTTTCGGAAAGAGCTTGACGACTTGACCCAGCACATCCATCAGAACACGGAGATGGGTTTCTACATAGAGCGTGACTGGTTGTTGAAAACCTGCTTGATGCTCACGGAAGCCGATGTCCGTTTCAAAGTGAGAAATTTCAAGGGCGAGCAGGTTGCTCGAATCCAGCAAGAGTGGCCCGAGATCAAAGAATGTATTACCGAAACATTCCGCCTCGTGCGGCGGTTCGGTATTACGCCGCAGTCCCTGACCTCCAGAAACGCTGTTATTCCGATCTGTTACTACTTGTATAAAAAATGCTCTTCAGGAGAGCCACTCTTCAGGAAAATTAATAATCTTGCGAAATGCCATGAGCAACGTGCGGTAATCAGTCAGTGGTTTTACATGGCGCTGTTGAAAGGGGTCTTCGGTGGTCAAGCCGACTCCATTTTAAGCAGCATGAGGGATGTTCTGGAAAAACACCTCACCAACGATATCTTCCCGTTGCCCGCCATCATCGAGCGTTACAAAGCGACGAACAAGGATCTGCGTTTCGATGAAGAAACCCTCGATAAACTGCTGGAAACGCAGCACGGAGAGGGGCGCTGCCGCGCGTTACTGCATTTGCTGTTCCCAGAAATGAACGTTTCAGAGGTTTTTCACATTGATCACCTTCACCCGAGGGCATCCTTTGACAAGAAATTGTTAAATAAAGCTAGCTTCCTGCAGGATGACGAGCAGTTGATGGCGTTTTATCGTAATCCAGTCCACTGGAATGCGATCCCCAATCTTCACCTATTGAATCATTCGCAAAACCTTGCGAAGAAAGACCGCCCTTTGAAGGAATGGCTTTCTGACCAGAATGTGCACCTGACCCCTGGTGATCTGCTCATCGAGAATGTGGATCTGGAATTTACTTCATTCAAGGCGTTCTATCTGGCAAGGCGAGAAGCCCTAAAACAGCGCTTGATATCCCGAGTTTACATGTCCGCGCCGTTGGCGGCGGAGAGTGTGGCTGACAGTGAAGACGAAGAGCTGGAAGAGGTGGTCTCATGAGCAGCCAGATTCAAACGGCTCTGACGCGACTGTTTGATAAGCACCGGATCATTTTCTGGTACGACACCAAGCAAGAGCTGCGCGGTGATTTCGAGACGGTTTCCATCCCGCACGTGGAGAAGCTGGAAATCGCCAACAACGAGTACAGTCTGAAATATCGTGTTCTGCGGGAGTCACCCGACCAGAAGTTCCTTCTGTACAAAGAAGGACCGCAACCGGAGGATCTGGATAACTGGTTGCTGGATGTGCAGTTGGCCCACGGCGAGTTCCGGACTGACCAGGTGGCTATCTGGCTGTCCGAACTGGAGCTGGGCCTGGAGTTCGCCGAGGTCGCCCAGGCCCACGCGGAATTTTTCCAGGCGATCAAGCGCAAAGACGCTTTGAAGAAGTTGCTGAAATCGGACGACACTGCCGGCCAGCTGCGCCTGAAGATGCTGGCTGTCTGTGCCGGTAGCGAGCCGCGTATGGACTCGGTGGTGGAAACCCTGCTGCAGCAACTGGCGGAAGAGCGCGATGATGGGATCAGGCTGATCGAACGGTGCGGCTTGGATAGCTTCCTGTGGGAACAACTGACCCGTTTCTACGGCTACGAGGCCAGTGCCCCCAGCCTGCGAGACTTTGTGATCGAGCTGTTCAAGTCCTGCTACGCCATGGGTACCGATGGCGATGTCAAACTGACCGGCGACGCCCTGGTGTTCCTCAAGCGCTGGAAAGACAGCCGGCAGTTCGAGCAGGGGTTTGAAACCCTGTCTGCCGAGTGTGCCGAGGTGCTGGGCATTGAGCAGGATCTGGGTAAGCGGGACTTCCGGGAACTGGTTGAGCTGGATTACTTCCGGCTAATCGACCAGAAGATTATCAGTGACCTGGTGCGGGCGGTGGTAGGCCGCACGGTCACCAGTGGCGATGTGGCACTGTGGGTGCGACAGCGGCGACAGGGACATTGGTACGGGGAGTTCCGCCACCTGTATGAAGCCATTGAGTTTGCGGCCCGTTTTGTCCAGATGCTCGGTGAGGCTCGTCTCACCATGGAAAGCCTCTCCGACGGTGTTCAGAGATACAGCCGCTCCTGGTTCCAGTTGGACCAGCTCTACCGCAAGTTTACCTACCATGTGCGTATGTCCGGCCAGGCATCGTTAATGGGCGAGCTCAGTGAGCAGGTGGAGAACCTGTATTCCAACAACTATCTGCTCAAGCTGGGCGACGGCTTCCAGGTTCACGTGGATGCCGCGCCGCGCTGGGAGGCCTATCCGGTCGTTCAGCAAAAGGCCTTTTTCGAGCACTGGGTTCGCCCGTACCTGCGCAAGGACAAACGGATCTGCGTGATCATTTCCGACGCCATGCGCTACGAGATAGGTGACGAGCTGCTGGGCCTTATCCGGCAGGAAGATCGCTACAGCGGGGAGCTCGAACCGGCGCTCTCGACCCTTCCCAGCTATACCCAGCTCGGTATGGCGGCGCTGCTGCCCAACAAGTCCCTGGCGATCGCCGACAATGACACCGGCACGGTACTGGTGGATGGCCAAAGCTCACAGGGCACGGTCAACCGTACTAAAATCCTGCAGGCCGCCCTGGATGGGCGGGGCCAGGCCGTTAAGGCGGAGGATTTTATGCAGCTCAACCGGGACGACAGCCGGGAGCTGCTCAAGGGTAACGATGTGGTGTACATCTACCACAACCGCATTGATCACACCGGTGACAAGATGCATTCAGAGGGGCAGGCTTTTGAAGCCGCAGAACAAACCCTGGATGACCTGATTCGTCTGATCAAGAAGCTCACGGCGGCCAACGCCAATAACCTGCTGATCACCGCTGACCATGGCTTTATTTACCAGAACCGTGAGCTGGATGAGAGTGATTTCCTGGGCGATGCCGTTTTTGGCGATGATATTCGCTACCGGGACCGTCGGTTCGTGCTGGGTAAGGGGCTGTCCGCCTCTCCGGCGTTCCATCACTTCTCGTCCGAGCAGCTTGGGCTGGATGGCGATATGGAAGTGCAGATTCCCAAGTCCATCAACCGGCTGCGCCTTAAAGGCTCTGGCAGCCGCTTTGTGCATGGCGGCGCATCCCTTCAGGAGGTTGTGATTCCGGTCCTGAAGGTCAACAAGAAGCGCCAGAGTGATGTCAGCGCCGTTAAGGTGGACATCCTGCGTGGGGCCAGCTCGGTGATCACTTCCGGCCAACTGGCCGTCACCTTGTATCAGTCCGGGCCGGTTACCGAGAAAGTACAGCCTCGCCACCTGCGGGCTGGGATTTATACCCAGTCAGGGGAGTTGATTTCGGACAGTCACGACCTGTCGTTTGACCTGACCTCGGATAACCCCCGCGAGCGGGAGCTTCAGGTGCGCTTCGTGCTGAGCCGCAAAGCGGACGAGGCCAACGGCCAAGAGGTTTTCCTGCGGCTGGAAGAACAGCACGCCGGTACCTCCCACTACAAGGAATACAAGTCGCTCAGGTATTTGATGCGGCGGTCCTTTACCAGCGATTTTGATTTCTGAGGGTTATAGCCAATGAGTACGCTTGACCAAAAGATCAACGAACACTTCCCAGGGCTGGTGGTGCGCAAAGACCTGGTGAAAACGGTCAAGGGCAACGCCATCGTCCCCTCATACGTGCTGGAGTACCTGCTCGGCCAATACTGCGCCACCAACGACGAGGCCACGATTCAGACCGGGATTGAAACGGTCAAGGAGATTCTGGCCAAGCACTATGTCCACCGCAACGAGGCCGGACTGGTGCGCTCGAATATCAAGGAAAAGGGGCGCTACAAGGTCATCGATAAGATCAGCGTGGCCCTGAATGAGAAGACGGATGCCTACGAGGCGCAGTTTTCCAACCTGGGAATCAAGAAAGTGTTGGTGGATTCTGGGACCGTGAAGGCCCACCCCAAACTGCTGGTAAGCGGCGTCTGGTGCATTGCGGACATCGAATACGTATTTTCTGAAGACCAGAACGTCAGCCCCTGGATTCTGTCCACCCTCAAACCGATTCAGCTATCTCACTTCGACTACGACGCCTACGTTGCCGCGCGTCAGCAGTTCAGCACCGATGAGTGGATTGACCTGCTGATACAGAGCATCGGCTTTAACCCGGAGATGTTCGGACGGCGCAGCAAGCTGACCCAGCTGGTCCGTTTGATTCCGTTCTGCGAACGGAACTACAACCTTATCGAACTTGGCCCCAAGGGGACGGGTAAATCCCACGTTTACTCCGAATTCTCGCCCCATGGGATCCTGGTTTCTGGTGGTGAGGTCACTGTACCCAAGCTGTTTGTGAACAACTCCAGCGGCAAAATCGGCCTGGTGGGCTACTGGGATTGCGTGGCCTTCGACGAGTTCGCCGGCAAGCAGAAACGCGTCGATAAAGCACTGGTCGACATCATGAAGAACTACATGGCTAACAAGTCCTTCTCCCGGGGCGTGGAAACACTGGGCGCCGAGGCGTCCATGGTGTTCGTGGGGAACACCCGGCATACCGTGCCTTACATGCTGAAGCATTCGGACCTGTTCGATGAGCTGCCGGACAAGTTCTACGATTCTGCCTTTCTGGACCGGATCCATTTCTACATACCCGGGTGGGAGGTCGATATCATCCGTGGCGAAATGTTCTCCGACGGCTATGGCTTCGTGGTGGACTACCTTGCGGAAATCCTGCGCTCGATGCGGAACTACGATTATTCCGACCAGTATAAGGAGCACTTTACCCTTTCTTCGGATATCTCGACCCGTGACCGGGACGGTATCAACAAGACCTTTTCCGGCTTGATGAAGATCCTGTTCCCCCAGGGCGGAGCAACCAGGGGTGAGGTTGAAGAAGTGCTGCGCTTTGCCATCGAGGGGCGCAAACGGGTCAAGGACCAGTTGCAGCGGATTGATACCACCTACGGCGAAGTCCGATTTTCCTATCAGGACCAGGAAGGCCAGGAAACGCTGGTCACCACACTTGAGGAAGAAGAGTACCCGGGTTACTACCACCAGACGGTGTCTACTCCTGATGACGGGGGATTAGAGCCCGAGCCAGCAGCAGACGTTAAAGGTGGCGAGCCCAAAGAGCCCCGCGCCTCTGAACCAGTGCTGGAGGAAAAGCACCTGACCTTCCAGGAGAATCAAAAAGGCATCTCATTCGACGGCTTGTTTGGCGCATACCTGAAAGGAGCCAGCAAGATCACCGTTACAGATCCCTACATCCGGCTTTTCTACCAGATCCGCAATTTCATGGAGTTTCTCGAGGCCATCGTGAAGAACAAGGCCGAGGAAGATGAAGTGGCGGTTCACCTGGTCACCGTCCGGGACGAGTTCAAGGGTGATCTACAAGACGAGAGCTTTGAAAAAATCCAGGAATCCGCTCGCACCGTGGGCATCGACTTCACCTGGGAGTTTGACGAAAGCGGGACCATTCATGCCCGTCATATCGTGACAGACCACGGCTGGAAGATTTCACTGGATCGAGGGCTGGACATCTTCCAGCACTACGAAATGAATGAAGCTTTCGCATTTGCCAACAGGCTGCAGAAGTTTCGGTCCAGCAAGGCCTTCGAGGTGACCTTTATAAAATTGCACTGATCATCCGGGACTCCACGGTTATCAATTTATCACGCTTGTGATTTTCACATAACCTATAGGTTATGTGAGGTCCTGGAGACGTCAATTGGCAGACCTGCGACAAGCCGCCACACTGATCGGGATCCACAACCCCTGGAGACGATCGATATGCAGGACGACAACAAGCGCTTCGTGGAGCGCGACCGCAACTGGCACCCGCCGGCCTATGCGCCCGGCTACAAGACCTCCGTGGCCCGCTCGCCGCAGCAGGCGCTGGTCAGCATGCAGAAGCCCAGCGTCTCGGAGCTCTCCGGTCCGGACTTCCGGCACCTGGGCATGGGCCCCCACGACAACGACCTGTTGCTCAACTTTCGCCAAGATCAGAGCCAGGGCCTGCCGGTGGGCGAGCGCATCGTCATGTTCGGCCGCGTGGTCGACCAGTTCGGCAAGCCGGTGCCGCATACCCTGGTGGAGATGTGGCAGGCCAACGCCGGCGGCCGCTATCGGCACAAGAACGACAACTACCTGGCCCCGCTGGACCCCAACTTCGGCGGTGTGGGCCGCTGCCTGACCGACGAGGCGGGCTGGTATCGCTTCCGCACCATCAAGCCGGGCCCCTATCCCTGGCCCAACGACATGAACAGCTGGCGCCCCTCCCACATCCACGTTTCGGTGATGGGCCCGTCGATCTCCACCCGCCTGATCACCCAGATGTACTTCGAGGGCGATCCGCTGATCCCGCTGTGCCCCATCGTCCATACCCTCAAGGATCCCGACGCCGTCGAGACCATGATCGGTCGCCTGGACATGGCCCGCAGCAACCCCATGGACTGCCTGGCCTACCGCTTCGACCTGGTGGTGCGCGGTGAGCTGCAGACCTACTTTGAAAACCAGTGATCGGTTCGATAATCAGTGACAGGACGGGGTAACGAGATGAAACAGCCGAATTCCCAGCCCGCCAGCGAGCTGATGCTGCGCGAGACCGCCTCCCAGACCGCCGGGCCCTATGTTCACATCGGCCTGGCCCTGGCCGCCGCCGGCAACCCGGCCCGTGACGAGGAGATCTGGAACGAGATGGCCCGGCCCGAGGCCGAGGGCGAGCACATCGAGATTGTCGGTACCGTGATCGACGGCAACGGCGACCTGGTGCGCGACGCCTTCCTCGAGGCCTGGCAGGCCGACGCCAACGGTGAGTACCAGCGCGAGTACGACCTGAAGAAGCCGTTCAACAGCTTCGGGCGCACCGCCACCACGTTCGACCACGGCAGTGAATGGTCGCTCAAGACCCTCAAGCCGGGCCCGGTGGTCCACGCCAGCGGCCAGCCGATGGCGCCGCACATCAACCTGACGCTCTTCGCCCGCGGCATCAACATTCACCTGCAGACCCGCCTCTACTTCGAGGATGAGGCCGAGGCCAACGCCCAGTGCCCGGTGCTCTCCCGCATCGAGTCGCCGGCGCGGCGCCAGACGCTGATCGCCAGGCGCGAGGAGGCAGACGGCAAGGTGCGCTATCGTTTCGATATCCGCCTGCAGGGCGAGGGCGAGACGGTGTTCTTCGACTTTTGATCGACGGGAAAGCGAAGCGGTGAGCCAGTGGTAAGCGGCCCCGGGGGTATGGCCCCCGGGGCCCGCCAATGGTGTTAATGGCCGACGCAACGGCGTCCATGGGATACTCTGCGGCCAACGGAACCTGACCTTCGCCATGGTCTGGACGCTTCACCACCTGTTCGGCATTCCAGCCAAGAGCCTGATCAAGGCCCCCATGCCTGATATTCGCCTGCGTATCGAACTGCTCGACACCGATCCCCTGGTCTGGCGCCGCGTGCTGGTGCCGGAGCAGATCAACCTGCACCGCCTGCACGAGGTCATCCAGGCCGCCATGGGCTGGGAGGATTGTCACCTCTTCGAGTTCGAGTGCAACGGCCGCTACTACGGCGAGCCGGACGACTGGAGCGACCGGCCCATCGCGCTGGCGCGCAATGCCAGGCTCAAGATCATCGCCGCGCGGCTGAAGGACAACACCTTCCACTACCTCTACGACTTCGGCGACGACTGGATACATCGCATCGTGGTGGAAGCGACTGGCTTCGGGCCTCGTTTGCCCTCGAAAAGGGAGCCTGCCTGATCCAGAATGGCCTTCTTCCACTGGCCCACCTGGACGGGATGGACCCCGTAGGCTTGCCCGATCTCATTCACGGTCTTGACCCCGTGAATAGCCTCTAATCCGACTTTCGCTTTGAATTCAGGACTGTAAGAATTCCGCTTTCGCTTTTCGCTCATCTCGAAGTCATCCCGATTCGAAGGCTCGGCTACAGCTTAAACCGTTGTCCGGATATTGGGGTCCACTTTAGAGTATGAAAAGGTGGATGCCGCCCTCCCGTTCTGCACGGCGTCGCTGTCCTGCCGAGGCTAACCCAGGTAGGCGAGCGCACCGGCCGCCATGGCCTCGATGCCGGTGCGCAGCGTGACCTCGTTGCCCGGGAAGTAGTAGGGCGAGTGGGGCATCTCCAGGTGGCGCATCTTCTCCGCCACGCTGTTGCCCGGCGTGGCCTGCCAGCGCTCCTCGGGGGTGGCGCCGATGAACCAGTAGACGTAGGGGATGTCCTCGCCGCCGAAGCCGCCCTCCGCGGCGTTGCCGAAGAACGGGAAGTCCTCGCTGCCGTTGAGGCGCGGCATGGCGTAGAGGCCAGCCTCGCCGAAGTGCTCGCCGTGGGCCCGGCGCACCCGCTCGACCGTCGCCGGGTCGTTGTGCAGGGCGAGGGTCTCGTTGAGCACGCGGAACTCCGGCGGCTTCGGCGAGCGGCCGGCCTCGCACTCGGCGCGCACGATGCGCTCGATGGCCTCCACCACCTGCCGGTGCAGGGCGTTGTCGAAGCTGCGGATATTGATCTCGAGCTCGGCGGAGTGGGGGATGATGTTGGCCTGGGTGCCGGCGTGCAGCTTGCCGACGGTGACCACTACGGTCTCCTCCGGCGGCACCTCTCGGGAGACGATGGTCTGCAGGCGGGTGACCACATGGGCGGCGATCACCACCGGGTCCACCGTCTGCGCCGGCATGGAGCCGTGCCCGCCGGCGCCGTGGATCGTCACGGCCAGGTTGGTGCAGGCGGCCATGGCGCTGCCGGCACGATGCCCGACGGTGCCGGCGAGGGCCGGCATGTTGTGCTGGCCGAGGATGACATCGGGCCGGGGGAAACGCGTGTAGAGGCCGTCATCGAGCATGGCCCTGGCGCCGCCGAAGATCTCCTCGGCCGGCTGGCAGATCAGCATCAGGGTGCCGGACCAGTGTGCCTTGAGCCCCGCCATCACGGCGGCGGCCCCCACCACGCAGCTGCTGTGCAGGTCATGGCCGCAGGCATGCATCAGCGGCACCGTGCCGCTCTCGGTCTGTGCCGTGCGCGTGCTGGCGAAGTCCAGGCCGGTGTCCTCCTTGATCGGCAGGGCATCCATGTCGCCGCGCAGCATCACCGTGGGGCCGTCGCCGTTCTCGAGCAGGGCCACCACGCCGGTGCCGCCCACGTCGCGGGTTACTTCATAGCCCAGCGCTTCCAGCGCCTCGGCCAGGCGGGCGCTGGTCTCGTGCTCCTGGAAGGGCAGCTCGGGATGCTGGTGAATCTGGCGGTACAGCGCCTGAACCTCCTCGAGGGTCGTTTCCACCTGGGCGCCGATGGCGCCCTTGAGATCCTGAATGTCGGTTTGCGTCGTCATCGTGGTCTCCCAGGGCTTAGTGGCTGTTATGGGGCTGGGGGGCGTGCGCGGTGCTACTGAAACGCTGCCAGACGGCGACCGCCACCACGTTGAGCAGCATCGCCCAGACGCCGGCGTGCCAGCCCAGCGGGGAGCTCCAGATGAACTCCATCAGCAGATAGGCCAGGCTGCCGGTCAGGGCGCCGAGCATCACGCTGGCGCGGCGCAGACGCGGGAAGAACAAAGCGCCGATCACCATCGGGAACAGCTGGACGAGCAGGCCATAGGCCCCGAGCAGCAGCATGACTAGCGAGGCGGGGTTGATCAGCGCAAAGAGATAGGCGATCAGCGACAGCCCGAGCACGCTCCAGCGGGTGGCAGACACCGAGGCCTTCTCGCTGGCCCCCTTCATGACCGTGGGGCCGAAGACATCGCGGACGAGCACCACGGCCGCGGTATGGGCCAGGTTGGCCCCGGTGGACATGGCGGCCGCCAGCGCGCCGGAGAGCATCAGGCCGATCACCCAGGGCGAGAAATTGGCCACATCCATCACCATGCGCAGCAGCACGGTGTCGGCACGCGCCAGGGGCTCGTCGGCGAACACCAGGATGCCGGCGAAGCCGATGAACAGCAGGGGGACCAGTAGGGTGGCATAGAGCGGATAGAAGACGCTGACCTTGCGCAAAGTCTTGCCGCTGTCCGCCGAGTAGAACTTCATGAACAGGTGTGGCCACATGGCGCCGCCGAAGGCACTGACCAGCACCGCGGTACTGAAGTAGCCCCAGCCCATGCCGGTGGCCCTGGGCATGGTCAGGTACTCCGGTGCCTGCTGCTGGAGCTGGGTAAACATCTCCCCCACGCCGCCATAGAGGCGCTCGGAGATGGCCAGTCCCAGGAACCAGGCGATGGCGATCATCATCACGCCCTGTACCAGGTTGGTCCAGCCGATCCCGCTCAGGCCGCTGCAGAACACGTAGGCGGCCACCACCACGAAGGCCAGCAGGCCACCCAGCCAGAAGGGCACCATGCCGTCGGTCGCGGCCTGGAACAGCAGGCCGGCACCGGCGATCTGGATGGTCAGGTAGGGCACCAGGGCCACCACGCCGATGATGCCGGCGAGCATGCCGAGCGGCTTGCTGCGGTAGTGGTCGGCGATCATGTCGCCCTGGGTCAGGTAGCCCCGCTCGCGGCCCAGCTTGGCCACCCGCGGGCCCAGTGCCCAGATGGTGATGGGTACCAGCGACAGGTAGGCGAGGATATAGAAGGCCGGCGCGCCGTGCTGGTAGGCCCAGCCCGGCGTGCCGAGGAAGGCGAAGGCGGAGAAGATCTCGGCCCCGAGGATGAAGAACAGGATCACCACGCCCACGTGGCGGCCGCCGGCGACATAACCTTCCAGGCTGGAGTTCGACTGGCCGCGGGCGCGCAGTCCCACCACCAGCACCATCGCCAGGTAGACGAGCGTAATGCCGACGATGATCACGGAATCACTCATGGCGGCCACCTCCGTGACGGACGACGAAGGCGACCCACATGCCGGCGAAGAGCACCAGCATCCACAGGGTGTACCAGAAGAAGAGGAAGGGCAGGCCCAGCACGGTGGGCTCGATACGGTTGGCGATCAGGGCGCCGGGCCAGATCATGGCCAGGGTGCATACTGCGAAGTGCAACCCCGTCAGCAGGTGATAGGTCTTGTTCATGGGGGGAGTCCAGCTCGCCGAGGGCGAGTCTTGTTATGGGTTGTCCCCTCACTATGAAACACGCCCGTCGATACCGAAAATATCACTTCTGGATGCAAGCCATACCTTTTATGTATGGAAAGCCGGCAGCCGAGGCACGATACTGCCCAGGTTATGTGCGAAACGTCGCCCTTGATCCCAGAGGTGTCATCGGTGCCATGGAATTTCGTCAGCTGGACTACTTCGTGGCGGTGGTGGAGACAGGCTCCATCTCCGCGGCCAGCCGCCGGGTGCACGTCGCCCAGCCGGCGCTGACGCGCCAGATGCGGCTGCTGGAAGACGACCTGGACACTCGGCTCTTCGACCGCCATGCCCGCGGCATCCGGCTCACGGTCGCGGGTCGCGCGCTGTACGAGGAGGCCATCCAGCTGCTCGATGCCCGTGCCCAGATCAAGGCGCGCCTGGCGGCACTGGGCAGCGGTCAGGTCGGCAAGCTCTGTCTCGGCATCACCGTGACTCACCTCTGGGTACCCGACGTGGCGCGGCTGATGGGAGGCTACCGGCAGTGCTATCCCGGCGTCGCCTTCGAGGTCTTTCCCCTGCTGTCGGGGCCCCAGCTGGAGCGGCTGCGGGAGGGCAGCCTGGATGCCGGCATTCTCTACCTGGACAGTGCCGAACAGCCCGGCCTCGAGACCCGCCTGCTGCAGCACGACCACCTGATGCTGGCCGTTCCGGAGGCCTCACCCTGGTCGGCAGCGCCACCGGCAAGTCTGGACGAGCTGAAGGAGGCCGACTTCGTGTGGGGTTTTCGCAGTGCTTCCCCGGTTTACTACGACCGCATGTTGGCCCACTTCGAGCGCCTGAGTTTTTCGCCACGCGTGGTCCAGTACGGTGCCGACAACATCACCATCCTCAGCATGGTGGCGGCCGGACTCGGTATTGCCATCGTGCCCTCGGCCAGCAGCGCCCACCCCATGCCCGGCATCCGCTTCGTGCACCTGCCGGAACTCGAGGCCTGCGACATGCCGCTGTGGATGGCCTGGCGGGCGAGCAACGACTCGCCGGCGCTGCACAACCTGGTCGGCCTGGTCGAGGAGGTGTTCGGGGACGGGGGCGTTTCCTCCCCCGGCCAGGCGGGCTAGGGTGGTCCACCCGTCCTGACCCACGCCATGAGGGGCGAAACGATGCGTCTGCGCTGCCGGGGGGGGACGCATCGGCGTGCATACCGGCCTCTTGCGGGTGGCCGAGACCCCGGCCCAGCTGGCGGCGGTGATCGGTCACGAGGTGGGTCATGTGCTGGCCGACCACGGAAACGAGCGTCTCACCCAGCAACTCGGCATCAAGGCCGTGTTGCTGCTGGTGGGACTGTTCAGCGAAGGGGAGCTGGGACAGCAGCAGTTGATGCAGGCCCTGGGTCTCGGCGCCTGGCTTGGCATCAGCCTGCCGTTCAGCCGCGCCCACGAGGAGGAGGTCGACCTGATGGGCCTGGCGATCATGGCGCGAGCGGGGTTCGACCCGCAAGCGAGCGTGCATGGCAGCCACCGGCGGTGGCCAGCCTCCCGAGTTCCTCTTGACCCATCCGGCCCACGGCTCGCGCATCGAGGCCCTTCAAGACGCCATGGAGGAGGCCGACGCGACCTATCGCGCCACCACCCCGGCCGACTGCGCCGGGTAATCGTGGCGGCTCCGTCCCAGGCGCCAGGCCAGCAGGATGCCGAGCAGCGAGGCCGCGCCGGTCAGGGCCCAGGTCCAGTGCCAGCCTCCGACCTCGGCGGCCAGCCAGGCCACCAGAGGCGGTCCGGCGAACTGTCCGAAGGCCGACCACTGCTGCATCCAGCCGATGGTGGTCGAGACGGTGTGCTCGCTGGGGGCCAATCGCACGGCCAGCGCGAAGAGTGCGCCCGGGATGACGCCGCCGATCGCGGAGAACATCAGGATGGCGGCAAAGCGCAGCACGGGCGCCTGAGCCGTCGGCTCGCCGAAGGCCATGAAGGTGCCCAGGGCGGTGAAGACGAAGCCGAGGTAAAGCAGGTGCGCGGGGGCAACCCCCCGGTGCATCAGCTGCCCCGCCCCCAGGTTGCCGATGATATTGATGGCGGCCACCAGCGCGGTTAGTGAACCGGCCACGAGGCCGGTGAGCCCCGCCTGCTGGTAGATGGTGGGCAGAAAGCCGATCACCGCCAGCCACTGGCTCGAGTACATGGCAAAGCAGACGGCGACCAGCCAGGGGCCAGGCGTGCCCAGGGTGAGCGTCAGGCGTTGGCGCCAGCCTTCCCCGATCCCGGCCGACAGGGCGAGCGCTTCGCGGCGATGCTGGTCGGCCGGGACCCGGTGGCCCAGCCAGGCCAACATGATCGCCGTCCACCCGGCCAGGCTCCACCACCAGCCCTGCCAGCCCAGCCAGGCGATCATCCACGGGCCGAGCAGCAGGGCGCTGCCGATGCCCAGCCCCATGTAACAGCTCCACAGGGCTAGCGTCCTGTTCAGGCGCTCCACGGGCACCAGTTGGCGGAGCAGGCCGGGGGCCGGCAGCACTACTAGCAGGAAGCCCAGGCCCTCCAGGCCTCGGCAGGCGAGCAGGAAGGCGGGCGTCTGGGCCAGGCCGCCCAGGGTGCTGGCCGCCAGGAGGATGCCCAGGCCGAGGGTCATGCTGCGTTTGAGGCCCAGCGAATCCGCCGACAGGCCGACCAGCAGACCCAGGGACATGCCGGCAAGCTGGACCAGCGAGACCAGGAAGCCGGCCTGAAGCAGGGTAATGTCCAGGGCTTCCCCGAGGACCGGTAGGGCCGGAGGCAGCTTGCCCACGTGCAGGGCGGCGGTGACACCCGAGAGGACCACCACCAGGCCGGGGGGTATGGTGAGAGGCGTCATCGACTGGCTCCAGGACAAAGAGGATGGGACGTCATTCCTTAGGAGACTAAGAGAGTGCCTCGCGGGTGACCATGCCTGCTTTAGTCGAGGGGGGGCGAGTCCCGGCAGGGCGCATCTGCCCATCCGGCCCATCATTGCTCGTTGCCGCTTCGGCCATGGTGTCACTCGGCGAACATCTCGAACAGCAGGCCGCGCAGCCAGCGGTTGCCGGCATCCTGATGGAAGCGGCGGTGCCAGAAGACCTTGATGGGGATCTCGGGGAAGGGCAGGGGATGCTCGCGCATCGTCAACGCGAAGCGCTCGCGGGTTACCTCGGCCAGCTTGTCGGTGACCGTCACCACCAGGTCGGTGTGGCTGATGATATAGGGCACGGCGGCGAAGTGGGGCAGCTCCAGCCGGACCGGCCGGACGACCCCGGCCCTGGCCAGCGACTCCTCGACGATGCCGTGCCCGGTGCCGCGGGCCACCACCACGGCATGGCGGGCGGCGGTGAAGTCTTCCAGGTCGAAGTCTTCGGCCGCCAGGGGGTGGTCGTGGCGCATCAGGCAGACATAGCGCTGCACGAAGAGCCCCTGCTGATAGAAGCCGGCGCCGAGCTGGGGAATCAGGCCGATCGCCAGGTCGACCCGGCCATCCTCCATCTCCCGCTTCAGGTCGTCGTGCTGGCTGCGCACGGTGCTCAGCCGGATGCCGGGCGCCTGTTCGGCCAGGCGCTGCAGCAGGCGGGGCAGGAAGACGATCTCGCCGATGTCGGTCATGGCGATGTTGAAGGTGCGCTCGCTGATGGCGGGGTCGAAGTCGTCCGGCCGGTTGAGGGCCTCCTGCAGATGGGCCAGGGCCTGGGCCACCGGTGGGTGCAGGCGGCTGGCCAGCGGGGTCGGCATCAGCCCTTGCGAGGTGCGCTCGAAGAGCTCGTCGCCCAGCAGCTTGCGCAACCGCTTCAGGGCGTGGCTGACCGCCGGCTGGGTGAGACCCAGGCGCAGGGCCACCCGCTGGGTGTTCTGCTCCTGGTAGAGCAGGTCGAAAACCACCAGCAGGTTGGTGTCGATCTCCGAGAGCCGGATCATGGGTGCTTCCCGCGGCCCGGGCAGGCATTCGGGGCGCGCCGCCCGGCATGGGACAAAGGTCTATGCCGCTTCCCGGAAAGGCTGGCAAGTGATTGATCCATCTTCTTATTCGTGTCGCTTATGCGGTGAATGAAGGCGGCTGTGTGGCCGCTGCCCGGCCCGGGGCATAGCGTGAGGGAAACCCCACGACACCCCCTGGCTGGAGACACACATACATGGTATCCGACAACCACGACACGCGTCTTTCCATCGGCATCGTCGGCGGCGGCATCGGCGGCGTTGCCCTGGCCGTGGCCCTCTCGCGGGGGCCGGGCCTCGAGGTGCGGCTCTTCGAGGCCGCCGAGCGCTTCTCGGAAATCGGCGCCGGCGTCTCCTTCGGGCCCAACGCCGTCCGGGCGATCACGCTGCTCGGCCTGGAGGCCTCCTACCGGCGCATCGCCGACTCCTCTCCCGCGCCCTTCGAGGATGTCTGGTTCGAGTGGCGGCGCTGGCATGACGATGCCTACCTGACCGCCACCCTGGCGCCGGGCTGTGGCCAGTCCTCGGTTCACCGGGCCGACTTCCTGGAGGCCATCGTCGAGAACCTGCCCGAGGGAATCGCCCGTTTCGGCAAGCGCTGCGTCGAGGTGACCCAGAACGCTGAGTGCGCCACGGCTCACTTTTCCGATGGCACCACCTTCAGCGCTGACATCCTGATCGGCTTCGATGGCATCAAGTCGGCGGTGCGCGAGCATGTGCTGCCCCCGGCGCAGCATGGCGATCTCGGTCCCTTCTGGAGCGGGACCTATGCCTATCGCGGCATGATTCCCACCGAGCAGCTGGAGGCCGCCATGGAGGCCAAGGGCGCCGACAAGCGCCTGGCGCGGGTGCCGCAGATGTATCTGGGACCGGACCGCCACATCCTGACCTTTCCGGTGAAGCAGACCGAGTTGATCAACGTGGTGGCCTTCATCACCGACCGCTCCACCCCGGCTCCCCAATTGCCTGAGGGTGAGGAGTGGGTCAATGCCGTGACCCCGGAGGAGATGCAAGGCGTCTTCGACGGCTGGGGGGCGGCGTCCCAGGCGATCCTGGCGTGTATCCCCGAGCCCACTCGCTGGGCCTTGCACGAGCTGCCCGAACTGCCGCGCTACCGTCGCGGCCGGGTGCTGATCGTGGGCGATGCCGCCCATGCCATGGTACCCCACCAGGGCGCGGGCGCGGGCCAGGCGCTGGAAGATGCCTACGTGCTGGCCGGCCTGCTGACCGACGCGGCCTGCGATCGGCATAACGCTGACAAGGCGCTGGCGGCCTTCGAGGCGGTCCGCCACGAGCGCACCTGCAAGGTGCAGCGCACCTCCCATGAGGCGGGCGACGTCTACGAGTACGCCGCTGCCGGCATCGGCGACGATGAAACCCGGCTGATCGAGAACCTGGAGACTCGCTACGACTGGCTGTGGCACCACGACCCGCAAGACGACGTGGCCGAGGCGCGGCGTCGGTTGGGTTGGGAGCCGCATGCCGACTCGCGGGCGGCGAAATCACGACAGGCCTGAGCGGCCTTGGCGGTAGTGAAATAACCCACAACGACAATACCCCTGACGAGAGACGAACCCACCATGATGAACCAGAAAAAGACGCGACTGAGGGCCCTGCTGGGGGCTGCTCTCCTGCTGGCCGGCCAGTCGGCCCTGGCGGAGAATGACGAGCCGGTGAAACTCGGCCTGATGCTGCCCTATTCAGGGACTTATGCGGCCCTGGGCGAGGCCATCACCAACGGCCTGAAGCTTGCCATCGAGCAGAACGGCGGCCAGCTCGGCGGCCGCGACGTGGCCTACGTGGTGCTCGATTCCGAGGCCAAACCGGCCAAGGCGCCCCAGAACATGAGTCGCCTGGTGAAAGGCGATGGCGTCGATGTGGTCATCGGCCCGGTGCACTCCGGCGTGGCCATGGGCATGCTGCGGGTCGCCAAGCAGACCGGTGCCATCACCCTGATCCCCAATGCCGGGCTCGAGGCGGCCACCAACCAGCTGTGCATGCCCAATGTCTTCCGTACCTCCCACAACATGTGGCAGGACAGCTACCCCATGGGCAAGGTGGCCTTCGAACGCGGCCATCGCCGGGTGGTGACCATCACCTGGGACTATGCCGGGGGCAAGGAGGACCTGGCCGCCTTCGAGAACGCCTTCAGCGAGGAGGGCGGCGAGATCGTCGAGCAGATCCTGGTGCCCTTCCCGAGCACCGAGTTCCAGAGCTACCTGACGCAGATCGCCAGCCTAAAGCCGGATGCCGTCTACACCTTCTTCGCCGGGGGCGGCGGGGTGAGCTTCGTGCGCGACTACGCCGCCGCCGGCCTCAAGGAGAGCATCCCGCTGCTGGGCTCGGGCTTTCTGACCGAGGGCAACCTCGCGGCGCTGGGCGATGCCGGGGAGGGGGTGCTGACCACCCTGCACTATGCCGAGACGCTGGACAGCGACGAGAACCGGGCCTTCGTCTCGGCCTATGAAGCGGCCTACGGCGAGACCCCCGATGCCTATGCGGTGCATGGCTATGACACCGGCGCCATGCTGGCCCAGGCCCTCGACGCGGTGGGAGGTGACACAGAGGACCGCGATGCCCTGATCGAGGCCCTGGCCGAAGTGGAACTGCAGAGTCCGCGGGGGCCGCTGAGCTTCTCCGACTCCCATCACCCGATCCAGAACATCTACCTGCGCGAGATCCGCGATGGCCGCCATGAGGTCATCGACGTCGCCCATGAACAGCTGGAGGCGCCGGACGGCGACTGCCGGATGTGAGCGTCCCGCGGTGTCAGCGCGGAACAGCGGCGGGCCCGTCGGCCCGCCGCTGTTCCGTATGCCATGCCAGGCGGGCTCACCCCGCCTGGCGCACCGGCACGCGGCTCAGGTGGTTGTTCTCGTCCGCGATGCGAGTCAGCAGCCGGCACAGGGTCTCCCGCTCGTCCTCGTTCAGGGGGGCGAGGATCTCCTCCTGCACCTCGGCCACCTGCGGCTCGGCGGCGTGGCGAAGGCGCTCGCCCTCCGCGGTCAGGGTCACCAGCATGGAGCGGCGATCCTCGGGGTTGCGGCGTCGGGTCACCAGGCCACGCTCCTCCAGCTTGCGCACCACCACGGCCACGGTATTGCGATCCAGTGCCGTATGGCCGCCCAGGGTGATCTGGTCGACCGGCCCCTTCTCCTCGAGCGCGCAGAGGAGGATGTACTGCAGTTGGGTCAGGTGGTAGGCCTCGCACTTGCGCAGGAAGATCGCGACGCTGATCTGGTGGCAGCGCCGCAGCAGGTTGCCGGGCAGCACACTGGCCTGGGTAAGCGGAATTCCGGTCATCGTCTCGTCATCTCGAGGGCGGGTGGCTGGCCGGGCAGGCGGTCGGCCCGGCATGGTGGACTAACGTAACAGAGTGCGCGGGCCCGGGCATCCGCTTGCGATCCCGAGCCCGGCACGGGCTAGCGGAAGACGCTGACCAGCCAGGGATTGAAGATGATCGCCAGGATCACCAGGCAGGCCGCCAGCACGAAGGGCATGATCCACTTGGTGATGCGTGGCAGGCTGACGTTGCTGATGGTCGAGGCGACATAGAGGCCCGCCCCCACCGGCGGCGTCAGCAGCCCGAGGCTCAGGGTCATGCAGGTGACGATGCCGAAGTGGATGGGGTCGATGCCGTAGCTCTGCTGGGCCACCAGCAGCAGGATCGGCACCAGGATGATCAGCGCGGCGATGCCGTCGAGCACCATGCCCACCACGATCAGCATCACGAACACCAGCAGCATGAACACCAGCGGGCTCTCGGTGGTGCCCTGCATCAGCCCGGCCTCCTGCTGGGGAATCTGGTTGTAGATCAGCACCCAGCCGAAGGCCTTGGCGGCGGCGATCAGGAACAGCACGATGGACGTGTTACGCGCCGTCCGTCTGAGCACGCCGGGGAACTGTCCCCACCTGAGCTCACGGAAGAACAGGCCGCCGAGGATCAGCGCCATCAGGGTCGCCACGGCGGCGGATTCCGTGGGCGTGACGATGCCGAAGGCGATGCCGCCGACGATGACCACGGGGATGCACAGGGTGAGCAGGGCACCCCGTGTGGCCTTCCACAGCGGGATGCTGGCCCGCTCCTCCATTCCCTTCTTGCGCGCCCGGCCGGCGAGCAGCGCGATCAGGCCGCTGATCAGCACGAACAGCACCAGCCCCGGGAGGATGCCCCCCATGAACATCGCGCCGATGGAGACCTGGGCGATGACCCCGTAGATGATGAAGACCATGGAGGGCGGGATGATCGGGCCCAGCAGGCCGGCCCCCGCCGTCAGGGCGGCGGCGAAGCCCTTGTCGTAGCCGTCGCGTTCCATCTCCGGGGTCATCACCCGACTCATGATGGCGATCTGTGCGGTCGCCGAGCCCATGATCGAGGCCAGCATCAGGTTCGAGGTCAGGGAGACATAGGCGATGCTGTGTGGCACCCAGGAGAACCAGGCGCGGGCCGCGGTGATGATCCTCCGGGTGATCCCCCCCCTCGTTCATGATCTCCCCGAGCAGGATGAAGAGCGGGATCGCCAGCAGGTCGAAGACCTCCAGCGAGCCGAAGATCACCTGGGGCAGGTTCTCGAGCAGCCGGTAGTTGCCGGAGGCGATGACGAAGGTGAAGGTCGAGGCCAGCAGCACGAAGGCGATGGGCATGCCGAGCAGCATGAACAGCAGGAAGGCAACGAGCGTCATGCGGTCACTCCTCGTCGCTGACCAGGGTGAAGACGGTGCGTGAGCGGTCCGACAGCCTGGCGATGAGGTGGAAGATCGAGGTGGCGCAGAAGATCGGTACGATTAGGTAGAAGTGCCACTTGGGCCAGTCGAGGGTGATGGCGATGTCGTAGCCGACCGAGGGCGAGCGCAGCCAGCCGATGGCGTACCAGAGGATCACCGCCAGCATCGCCAGGCAGACCAGTTCGGTCAGCCAGTAGCAGGCCCGCTGGGCCGGTGTGGGCAGCAGTCCCACCAGCATGGTGAGGCGCACGTGCTGGTCGTGGTGGATCGAGATCGAGATGGCCAGGAAGGCCATCCAGATCAGGATGTAGACGGCCAGCTCGCTGGCGAAGAAGATTGGGCTGTTCAGCACGTAGCGGGCGAAGACGTTGGCGATCAGCAGCACGCCGAAGGCGGCGATCAGCGCGCTGCAGGCCAGCTGCTCCAGCCCGGCCAGCCGGCGGTTTGCCCGGCTGAGCCAGGTGTCATGTCGTGCGTTCATGGGGGACTCCTATCGTTCCGGGCCGGGCTGTCCGGACTGGGGCGCCTGCGCGCCCCGTCACGTTCATTCGGCGTCGAGGAGTTGGGCGGACTGCTGCTGGAAGGCCTGGATCACCGGGTGCTCGCCGAAGCGCTCGTCGAAGGCCTGGTTGGCCTCGCCGAACACGCCCTCGGCATCCTCGAGGGTGAAGACATCGATATTCGCCTCGAGGGTGGCGAGGTTTTGCTCCTCGGCCTCGATCTGGGCCTCGATGCCCCACGCCAGGGCCTCGTCCATGGCCTCGTCGAGGATCCGGCGCTGCTCGTCGGTTAGGGCGTCCCGGGACATCTGGCTCATCACCGAGACGGCGGGAAAGGCCATGTGGTTGGTGAGCGTCAGGTGCTCGGCGACCTCGTAGAAGCCGGAGCCCACCAGGGCGTCGAGGTCGATGTCCACGCCGTCGAGCATCTTGTTCTGCAGGCCCTGGTAGACGTCGGGCAGGCTGACCGGGGTGGGGCTGGCGCCGGTGGCGCGCCACCAGGTATTCATGGCGGCGAAGGGGATGATGCGGATCTTCTTGCCGTCGACATCCGCCAGGCTCTCCACGCGACCATCGCGCATCAGGATGTGGCGCATGCCGGCGAAGGTGTAGCCGAAGGCGTGCAGGCCCTTGTTCTCGAGGTTCGCCAGCATCTGCTGGGCGGCCTCGGTCTCGGCGGCCTGGGCCGCCTCGGCGACGCTGTCGAACAGGAAGGGGCTGAACCAGCCGATGATCGAGGGCTCGCGCTGGCTGGTCAGGGCGGCGGTCAGGGAAGTGATCACTCTTTGATCTGCGTCAGTATTGTGATCATCACAGTAATGATCAATTATCCGAAGGTCGATACCGCAACACCCTTCCGGAACATCGATGCCGGGGCACAGGACACCGGGTATTGGCGGAAAGTCGTATTGTCCGTCGCGCTAATGATCACAATACTGATCATTATCGCCGTGGCGGATTGCCGCAGCGGACCCTACCCCTGATGGTTTATCAACAACGACCCGTGACAAGCGGAATGGAGCGAACAGATGCAGTACTTCCTCGACGGTTACCGCAGTGGCGACCCGCGAATCCAGCCCCTGGCCGAAGGACGCAGTGACACGCAGGGGCCGCTGCCGGAAGAGGTGGACGTGCTCATCGTCGGCACCGGCCCGGCGGGGCTGCTGCTGGCCGCCCAGCTCTCGACCTTCCCGGAGATCGTCACCCGCGTGGTGGAGAAGGCCGATGCACCCCTCGAGGTGGGTCGCGCCGACGGCATCGCCTGCCGCACCGTGGAGATGTTCGAGGCCTTCGGCCTCTCCGAGAAACTGACCACCGAGGCCTACTGGATCAACGAGACCCACTTCTGGGGGCCGGACGCCGACGACAAGTCGCGCATCGCCCGGCTCGGCCGCGTGCAGGACGTGCGTGATGGCCTCTCCGAGTTCCCCCACGTGATCGTCAACCAGGCCCGCCTGCTCGACTTCCTGCTGGAGTACATGCACAACTCCCCCAGCCGCCTGCAGGTCGACTACAGCCACGAGACCCTCGAGGTGAAGGTGCCCGAGGCCCCCGACGAGCGCGTCACGGTGAGGCTCAACACGCCGGACGGCGAGAAGAGCGTCCGCGCCAGGCACGTGGTCGGCTGCGACGGCGCGCACAGCGTGGTGCGCGACTCCATCGGTCGCGTGCCCCAGGGCCACGGCGAGGACAAGGCGTGGGGCGTGATGGACGTGCTGGCGGTGACCGACTTCCCGGACATCCGCTTCAAGTGCACCATCCAGTCCGCCGAGGCGGGCAACATCCTGTTGATTCCCCGCGAGGGCGGCTACATGGTCCGGCTCTACGTCGACATGGGCAATATCGCCCCGGACGCCTGGCTGACCAAGGAGCAGGTGCTGGCCAAGGCCCAGGCGGTGCTGGCGCCGTACACCTTCGAGGTGAAGGAGACCGCCTGGTTCTCCGTCTACCGTGTCGGTCACCGGGTCACCGACAAGTTCGATGATGTCGACGACGACCAGATGGAGAGCCGCACGCCACGGGTCTTCATCGCCGGCGATGCCTGCCACACCCACACCGCCAAGGCCGGCCAGGGCATGAACGTCTCGATGCAGGATACCTTCAACCTCGGCTGGAAGCTGATCTCGGTGCTCGAAGGACGCAGCCCGGCCAGCCTGCTCCACACCTACAACGCCGAGCGCCACGTCATCGCGGAAAACCTCATCGAAATGGATACCCGCTGGTCACGGGCGATCGGCGCCGCCCAGGACGCCGACGACCCGCAGGCCGCGATGAAGGGCCTGGCCGAGGTGCAGCGCCAGTTCGTCACCAACAGCGAGTTCACCGCGGGGTTCGCCACCCACTACGCGCCGGACCTGCTCACCGGCGACGACCGCCACCTGCACCTGGCCACCGGCTTCCCGCCCGGGCGCCGCTTCCATTCGGCCGAGGTCATCCGGCTCGGCGATGCCAAGCAGGTCCACCTGGGCCACGTGCATCGCGCCGACGGCCGCTGGCGGTTCTACGCCTTCGCCGACATGGTCGACCCGAGAAGCCCGGGCTCGCGCTTCAACCAGCTGATGGATTACCTGGCCAGCGACGCCTCGCCGATCCGCCGTTTCACCCCGCAGGGGGCCGACCCGGACGCGATCTTCGACGTCCACGGCATCATCCAGCAGTCGCACCTCGAGGTGGACTGGGCCGACATGCATGAGCTGCTCAAGCCGCACAAGGGGGCTCTCGGGCTCCAGGACTACCAGAAGGCCCACGCCCCGGTGCTGGGGACGGATCAGGACATCTTCGACCTGCGGGGCATCGACCGCGGCGCCGGCGCGCTGGTGGTGGTGCGCCCGGACCAGTACGTTTCCCTGGTGCTCCCGCTCGATGGGTTCGACGAGCTCGACGCCTTCTTCTCCCGCTTCATGGTGGAGCCGAGCCGAGCCTGAGGTAATCGCGCTTCACCCGCGATAAAGGAAGGGTGGACCAGCATTTTCGGGTGCTGGTCCACCCCTTTTTTGTGGCACACCGCACGCCAAGGCGGCGTCCCCGATCGATGGTCCCTCGCTGATGCGCCCCTAGAACGTAAACGGCCATTCCGGCGCGTCATTTCTTGAAGCCGCCTGACCCCCTACGCTACCCCCGTCATCCAACGACGGGGAGTCAGTTCCGATGTCTGCAAGACGCAACAAACGCCACTCAGCCGAGCAGTGGCAAGTCTGGATCGAGGAGCAAGCCAGCAGCGGGCTGTCACAGCAGGTGTTCTGTGAACAG
>NZ_JARANV010000101.1 GCF_029889845.1 Halomonas sp. 25-S5 | reverse complement strand
GGGTATCCGGATTAAGTGGTTGATTTTCTAATGATCACAGTATGAGACAAACAGTACCCTCAGCGGATTAGTTGGTTGATCACAAGGCAGAGGGGGGTTATTGAAATCCCTTTTCGACGAAAAATTTGAGCATAGCCTGTGTTTCAACAACCACTTAGGCGAGTGCGGTTGCGGCTCACCAGATCGACAAGAAAGTCAGCCACTGCACGCGTGCGGCGCGATCGCGCCAGGTCGGATTGGATTACGATGTAGATTGGCTGATCGATGCCGATGTCCGAGGTGACGCATACCAGCCCAGCATCCAGGGCGACAAAGTGCGGTAGCACCGCAAGACCGAGCCCTGCCTTGGCTGCCGCCACCTGTGCTGCAAGCGAGGTGGTGGCCAGCGCCGGCTGGCGCCCGCGTAGGATTCGCTCGATCCATTGCGCGGCGGGTAGGTGCGATTGCACCTCGCTCCAGGTGATGAAGGCATCCATGTCATAGCCACCCAGATCGGGATTGG
>NZ_JARANV010000100.1 GCF_029889845.1 Halomonas sp. 25-S5 | reverse complement strand
TCGAGCGAGTTCTGGCTTGCTGGCGAATTCGACGTCATCGGGAATACCGGCACGCCGACAACGCTCTCGATCCTGTGTCCAGGACTTGGGCAAGTAAAGGGCTCGATCCAGGAAGGCATGCCCTGCAGGGCTGGCGTAGAGAAGAAAGACGCCGATCTGGCTATTCTCGATACGCCCGGCGGTACCACTGTACTGGCGTTGCACGCCGGCCGAGTGCTGACCTTTCTTGATAAAGCCGGTTTCGTCCAGGACCAGGACACCGTCAGACGAGCCCAGCGTATCGATGACCCATTGGCAGAGGACATCGCGTGCCGCCTCCGCATCCCAACGGGCACGATCCAACAGGTACTGCACCCCATCGGGGGTGGCATCGCCGAGCCATTCGGCAAGATGCCAGCTATTCTTACGTTCACACTGACTGAGCAGCCCCTGAATGTAGCGTAGGGCACGATCGCGCGTCTCAGAACGTGGGAAGAGCGGGCCTAATCGCGCTGCCAAGTCATCCATTAATGCTGAGAC
>NZ_JARANV010000010.1 GCF_029889845.1 Halomonas sp. 25-S5 | reverse complement strand
CCCCCCCCCCCCCCCCCCGCACCCCGTACACTTTTTTCTTCATCCCGAATACTGCAAACGCCATCGTGAAATCCGTAAGCCGTAAGCCGTAAGCCGTAAGCCGTAAGCCGTAAGCCGTAAGCCAGCATGATCTCGCTATCTGGGGTCAAGGGGTTTTGCTTACAGCTTCAAGCTTCCAGGAGCGCAGCGACGCTCTTCCAGCTCCGGGCGAAGCCCGGCTCAGCCGGGTCAACCCAGGGCCAGCCACAGTCCCACGCCGACCATCAGGGTCCCGGCGACACGATTGAGCAGCCGCACCTTGCCGCTCTCGCCGAGCAGCCGCCGCAGGGTGCGTCCGCCGGTGGCATAGAGCAGCAGGCAGACGAATTCGATGGCGAGGATCACCGCGATCAGCGCCACCAGCTGGATGACCAACGGGCGTGAGGCATCCAGGAAGGGCGGCAGCAGGGCCATGAAGAAGGCCCAGCCCTTGGGATTGGCCACCGCGGTGACCAGCCCCTGCAGGGCCAGCTGGCCACGGGCGGCGGGCGGCCCCGCCCGTTCCAGGGAAATGGCCATGCGCCCCCGGGAGCGCCACATCATTACACCCAGATAACCGAGATAGGCGCCGCCCAGCCACTTGAGCAGTGCGAACAGCTCGGGCTGACGCAGCATCAGGGCCGCCACTCCGGCGCCGGCGGCGAAGGCCACCAGGCCCACGCCCACCAGCTCACCGACCATCATCCACAGGGTGCGCCTCACGCCCTGGGTCATGCCCAGCACCATGGCCAGGGTCATGCACATGCCGGGGGTGAGCGAGACCAGCAGGAAGGTCGGCACGAACACCGACAGCAGGGCCAGGCTGACCATTCGAGAAACCTCCATGTCAATTGGCTGTGCAGCGCCCCCTACTGCTGGTCGCCGCCCGGGTCGGTTTTTTCTTCCCGCTTCAAGCTTATGGCTTCAAGCTCCCGGCGAAGCCGGGTCCCCCCAGCGGGGCATCAGGCGATGCGCGATCCCCAGCTGGTTGAGGATCCGCGCCACGATGAAGTCGACCAGGTCGTCTATCGACGCCGGCCGATGATAGAACCCCGGGGCAGCGGGCAGGATCACCGCCCCCATGCGAGTCAGGGCGAGCATGTGCTCCAGGTGAATCGCCGAGAACGGGGTCTCGCGGGGCACCAGGATCAGCTTGCGCCGCTCCTTGAGCGCCACGTCGGCGGCGCGCTCGATGAGGTTGTTGCTAGCCCCGGTGGCCACCGCCGAGAGAGTCCCGGTGCTGCAGGGGCAGATCACCATGGCCGAGGGCGCCCCGGACCCCGAGGCGACCGGGGCCATCCAGTCCTCGCGGGCGAAGCAGCGGACTTGGCCGGGCGCCGCCCCGCTGCGCTCGGTAAGCACCTCCGTCAGCCGGGCGGGACGCGCCGGCAGCTCGCGGTCGGTCTCGGTGGCGATCACCAGGTGGGCGGCCTTGGAGATCATCACCCAGACCTGGTGGTCGGCTGCCACCAGCGCCTCGATCAGCCGCAGCCCGTACTGAGCCCCCGAGGCGCCGGTCAGGGCCACCGTGACCGGGTCACGCAGCTCAGTCGGCATGGGCCACCTCCAGGGCGGCCAGCAGCTTCTCGTGGATGCCGCCGAAGCCTCCGTTGGACATCACCACGATACGGTCCAGCGGCCGCGCCTCCGCGACCAGGGTGTCCACCAGGGCATCGAGGTCGTCGAGCAGCCGGGCCGGCACCGGGCTCGCCTCGAGCACCGGCGACAACGACCAGTCCAGCCCCGGCGGCTGGAACCAGAAGGCGGCATCGGCGGCGGCGACGCTTGCCGCCAGCCGGTCGCGTAGGGTGCCCAGTCGCATGGTATTGGAGCGCGGCTCGATCACCGCCAGCAGTCGCCCTCGCGGCGTCGCGGCCCGCAGCCCCTCCAGGGTGGCGGCGATCGCCGTGGGGTGATGGGCGAAGTCATCGATGACCTCGATCCCCGCCACCTCGCCACGCACCTCCTGGCGCCGCCGCGGCGTCGCGAAACGCGACAGCGCAGCGGCGGCGCGCGGCAGGTCGACCCCGCAGGCACTCGCCGCCGCGAGGGCCGCCAGGGCGTTGCGGGCGTTGTGGGCACCGGTCAGCCCCCAGTCGACCACCGCATCCTCGTTCACCTCGGCTACGCCATCGTGGCGCTCATGGATGACCCGGAAGCGCGAAGCATCCTCGCGCTCGAGCTCCAGCCGCCAGGGGCTTGTCACCTGGGTGCCGAAGCGCTCCACCGGAGTCCAGCATCCCATCTCGAGCACCCGGTCCAGGGCCGGCTCGCCATCGGCCACCAGCAGGCGACCCCGCCCGGGGACGGTCCGCACCAGGTGGTGGAACTGCCGCTCGATGGCGCCCAGGTCGTCGAAGATGTCGGCGTGGTCGAACTCCAGGTTGCCCAGGATGGCGATCTCGGGGCGGTAGTGGACGAACTTGGAGCGCTTGTCGAAGAAGGCCGTGTCGTACTCGTCGGCCTCCACCACGAAGGGGGCATCATGGGCGCCGAGCCGGGCCGAGACGCCGAAGTTGCGCGGCACCCCACCGATCAGAAAGCCCGGCGCCTGGCCGCCGGACTCCAGCAGCCAGGCCAACAGGCTCGCCGTGGTGGTCTTGCCGTGGGTACCGGCCACGGCGATCACCCGCCGCCTGGGCAGTACCTGCTCGGCCAGCCACTCCGGGCCGGAGACATAGGGCAGCCCCTGGTCCAGGACCGCCTCGACCTCGGGGTTGCCGCGGGAGAGGGCATTGCCGATCACCACCCGGTCCGGACGCGGCGAGAGATTGTCCGCCGAGTACCCCTCGCACAGGACGATGCCCGCCTCCTCGAGTTGGGTACTCATGGGCGGATAGACGTTGGCATCCGAGCCGCTGACCGTGTGGCCCTGCTCGCGAGCGAGCAGGGCCAGGCTGCCCATGAAGGTACCGCAGATACCGAGGATATGAAGGTGCATGCGCTCTCCGGGAATCTTTTCGCCGCCAGCCGCGGCGCGACCTGCGCGAGACTAGCATGGCCCCCTCGGCGCGCTCCAGCCGCCACCGGGGCCCAAGGCGACTTGGGCCTGGCGGGCATGCAGGTGCAGCCAATGCCACTTTCGGCTAGACTCACGGGTTTTCGGATCCCTCGACGTGACCAGGAACAGGTAAGCCCCATGGCCCAGCACAATGCCTTCTACGCCCAGTCCGGCGGCGTCACCGCCGTGATCAACGCCAGCGCCTGCGGCGTGATCCAAGCCTGCCGCCGCCACCCGGACCGGATCGGCAAGGTCTACGCCGGCCACAACGGCATCATCGGCGCCCTCACCGAGGACCTGATCGACGTCAGTCAGGAGTCGGACGAGACCATCGCCGCCCTGCGTCACACCCCCGGGGGCGCCTTCGGCTCCTGCCGCTACAAGCTCAAGGACATCGAGTCCCACCGCGCCCAGTACGAGCGATTGATCGAGGTCTTCAAGGCCCACGACATCCGCTACTTCTTCTACAACGGCGGCGGCGACAGTGCCGATACCTGCCTCAAGGTCTCGCAGCTCTCCGAGAAGCTCGGCTATCCGCTGACGGCCATCCATGTGCCCAAGACCGTGGACAACGACCTGCCGATCACCGACAACTCCCCGGGCTTCGGCAGCGTGGCCAAGTACATCGCCACTTCCACCCTGGAGGCCTCGCTGGACATCGCCTCGATGTGCGCCACCTCCACCAAGGTGTTCGTGCTCGAGGTGATGGGCCGCCATGCGGGATGGATCGCTGCCGCGGGGGCGCTGGCCGGCCAGGGCGAGGGCGAGCCGCCCCACCTGGTGATCTTCCCCGAGGTCCACTTCGACCGCGCTCGGGTGATGGCCCGGGTGGAGGAATCGGTCAAGCAATACGGCTACTGCGTGATCGTGGTCTCCGAGGGGGCGCGCTACGAGGACGGCACCTTCCTCGCCGACTCCGGCAACACCGACGCGTTCGGCCACCGCCAGCTGGGCGGCGTGGCGCCGACCCTGGCTGGCATGGTCAAGCAGGATCTGGGCTACAAGTACCACTGGGCGGTGGCCGACTACCTGCAGCGGGCCGCCCGCCACCTAGGCTCGAAGACCGACGTCGAGCAGGCCTACGCGGTGGGCGAGAAGGCCGTGGAACTGGCCATCGCGGGCAAGAACTCCATGATGCCGACCATCAAGCGCGTCAGCGAGACCCCCTACGAGTGGCGCATCGAGGCGGCCCCGCTGGCCGAGGTCGCCAACCGCGAGAAGTTCATGCCGCGGGAGTTCATCCGCGAGGACGGCTTCGGCATCACCGAGGCCTGCCGCCGGTACCTGTCGCCGCTGATCCAGGGCGAGGACTTTCCGCCCTTCGAGAACGGCCTGCCGAAGGTGGCGCATCTCAGGCTGGCTCGGGTCGAGCGCAAGCTGCCCGAGTTCACGATCTAGGCGGCCAAGCGGCCAAGCGGCCAAGCGGCCAAGCGGCCAAGCGGCCAAGCGGCCAAGCGGCCAAGCGGCCAAGCGGCCAAGCGGCCAACGATGAAAGATCGGCGCTAGCACCGATGCCAACGAGTCCCCGCCAGGTATCAAGTCCGGCGGGGTCTTTTCGTTCCCGGCTCGATCTCACTACTTACCGCCCGCCACCAGACTGCTCGGCGCTCGGTGCTTGTCGCTTGGAGCTGCCCGAAGGGCCTTATCGCAACAACCAGGAGAGCACCAGCAGCAGCAGCAGGATGCCCGCCACGCCCTGCCAGAAGCGGGCGGGTTCCCGCGGCCTGTGCGAGCCGCCTTCCCCCGAGCCACCGGCCGGATCACGCGGCGGGCGCAGCGCGCGACGGAACTCCGACATGCGCCGGAAGCGCAGCGCACGCTGGGGATCCAGGGCCCGGCGCAGGGCATCGTCCAGGGCCACGGGCACCTCCGGATTCAGAGTGCGGGCGCTGCGATAGGCCAGCTGCTCCAGGTCGGTATGGCTACGCAGCCGGTTCGGCGTCAGCGCATAGGGCAGCTCGCCGGTGAGCAGCCAATAGATGGTCGAGGCCAGGGAGTACTGGTCGCTGCGACGGCCGACATCGTCCTCCAGCGCATACTCGGGCGCGCTATGCTCGGTCAGCCCGAGCTGGCGAACCAGCCCCCGCGAGCGGCGATGACCGTCCACGTCACGCAGGTGGCAGGCGCTGAAGTCGGCCAGCACGACCTGGCCATGTACATCGATCAGCACATTGTCGGGATGGATGCGCTGGTGCAGCAAGTCGCGGTGATGCAGTGCCTGCACCGCCTTGCCCAGCTGATTGGCGATGTCGAGGCGCTGCTCGAGGCTGGCCTGGGGATGGCGCCGGGCCCATTCGGTCAGGGTCTCGCCCTTGACGTGGGCCATCAGGTAGTAAAGGAAGCGCCGCGGCCGCGAGGGCTCCATGATGCGCACCACGAAGGGCGACGTGACGCGCTCCACCACCCACTGCTGTAGCAGGAAGTGCTCCAGGTAGGCATTGCGGCTGGAGAGCTCGGGACTGGGCGCCTTCATCACCATCTCGCGGCCGCTATGCAGGTCGCGCACCTGGTAGACCCGCGACTGGGCCGTGCGCGAGAGCACCGACAGCATCTCGAGGCCATCGAGACGATCACCGGGCGAGAGTTCCGGGGGAATCGGCAAGTCGCCATAGACGCGGCCGGGCTGGTCCTCCGATGCCTCGGGCAGGGCATCGATGCGTACCAGCTGGAAACAGAACTGATCGCCGCCGTAGCCCCGCTCCTGGGCCCGGTCACGGGCCGCCGCACCCAGGCGCTCGCAGGCGGCATCCAGGTCACTGGCATCCTCGCGGATCAGCCGCACGTAATCCGAGGGCATCAGGGTGCCCTGCACCGCCTGAGTGGTGAACAGGAAGATGTCCCCCTGCTTGAGGGGCATGCTGGCGTAATCGATCTCCAGGCCGCTGTCCATGCCCATGGCCCGGGAGGGGTAGCGATAGCCGCCCAGGTCGGTGACATGATCCCGGGAGAGCTGCTCGAACTCGGCGCCGCGCAGGCGAAACACCAGGGTATCTCCCATATGGAAGAGATGCGCCTCGCGCCCCCGGTAGACCATGGCGGAGAGCGAGGAGACATAGCTGCCGTCCGCCATCTGGCGATTCTGGCTGAAGCACCAGGCGTTCAGCGCACGCAGCACGCGGGTCGCCGAGGTCTTGACGTCCCAGTGGTCGGGGGTGGCGAAGTAGTCGGTCAGAAACCCCTTGACGCTGAGATCGCCCGCCTGCTTCGCCAGGTTGTTGCGCAAGGTGGAGTCACTGATCAGGGCGCAGGCGCCCTTCGCCGCGAGCAAGGGGGGCTCGGGGAAGCGCACCGACATCGAGCTGCGATGCCGCCGCCGATCAGGCGCCACGAAGGCCTGACCGTAGCTCAGTGACAGTTGCACGGGTGTCAAGGCATTCTCCTCGCAATCGGCGCGAACCGCCGGCCGGTGGCCGACGCCTTCCATCGGAGACCCATCATACACCCTGCCCCGCCGGCGGGCCCATCGACCAAAGACAGCATGCCACCTAAGGCCCATTGGTAATCCCCGCCGCGGGTTCGTATAATTCGGCGGATTTTGCGCCTGCCCGATTCGCCAAGCCTTATTATTGCCAACCCAAGGAAGCGACGATGAATTTCGACAACATCCCCGCCGGCAAGGATCTCCCCAACGATATCTACGTGGCGATCGAGATCCCCGCCAACCACGCGCCGATCAAGTATGAGATCGACAAGGACATGGGCGCCCTGCTGGTCGACCGTTTCATGGCGACCCCGATGTTCTATCCGGCCAACTACGGCTTCATCCCGCACACCCTGGCCGACGACGGCGACGCCCTGGACGCCCTGGTGGTGACGCCCTACCCGGTCCAGCCCGGCGCCGTGATCCGCGCCCGCCCGGTGGGCATCCTCAACATGACCGACGAGGCCGGCGAGGACGCCAAGCTGGTGTGTGTCCCGCACCCCAAGCTCTCCAGCCTCTATGACGACATCCAGGAAGTCACCGACCTGCCCGAGCTGCTGCGCCAGCAGATCGCCCACTTCTTCGAGAACTACAAGGATCTCGAGAAGGGCAAGTGGGTCAAGGTGGAATCCTGGGAAGGCGTAGACGCCGCTCGCAAGGCCATCGAGAAGGCCGTGGCGGCCCACGACAAGGCCTGACCCTCGAATACAGCGGTCATCGACAGCACCGCCTGACACGACAACGGGCCACCCCTCGGGCGGCCCGTTGTCGTTGCGCGATATCCTCGGTCGTCAGTTCGCCGGCGGCTCACCCCCAGCCGTGGCACCATCATCGGCCGTGGCGCTGTCGCGGCTCTGCTCTGCCGCCTCACCGGGCGTCTGCTCGCCACCGGGAGAAGATATTTCGCCCTCGCCGGAATCGGCGGCCGGCTCTTCAACGGCCGGCTCTTCGGCGACGCCTTCGCTGGCGGTGGGGGCCGGCGTGGGTGTCACCTCGGCCAGGCCCTCGGTGACCTGCCTCGCCAGGTCCCGGGCACGCACCATGTGGTTGGCCAGCACCAGCGAATGGTTGGCGAAGATACCAAAGCCCGAGCCGTTGAGGACCAGCGGACTCCACAGCCGGCGCTGGCTAAGCTCGAGCTCGGCCACCAGTTGCCCCCAGCGTTCGGTGACGCCGGCCGAGGCTAGCACGTCGGCCTGGTCACGCCGCACCGCCTCAAGCAGATGCAGCAGGGCCCAGGCCTGGCCGCGAGCCTCGAAGAAGACGTCATCGACACGATACCAGGGCGTGCGCGCCGGCAGGGCCTCGGCGTCGATATCCAGGTCGCGCAACTCATCGCGGCTGCCGATGCTCGCCGAGAGCCGCAGCCCCAGCTCGTCCAGCGATCCGGTGATCGCCTCGAGCCAGGCCGCGAGGCCCTGGCCCTGATCACCGAAGGCGGCATCACCGTCCTTCCCGAGCGCATCGAGATAGCCGCCCAGCTCGTCCAGGGCCTGCGTCAGACGCTTCTCGGTGGCGGGATAGAGCCAGTCGCGACTGTCTCCCATCAGGCGCTGCTGCACGCGCTGCAGCACCGGAGTCGATGACTGCTCCATGGCCGGCAGCGACCTCGAGAGCCGACGCGCCTGGATGAACACGCCCAGCTCCCAGGCCGGCATGTTGTCGAGCCACAACCCGGGTGGGGCCACATCGTTGCGCAGGTACCCCCCCGGCTTCTCGAGCAGGGTCTCGACCAGGGTCATCAGGCTAGCGGTGGTCACGGCGCCGCGGGCCGCCGGGCTGCCCGATGCCGCGCCACGCTGTTTGGTGACGGCCTGTTCCACATCGAAGCTTCCCGGCGTACGGCTCCACCAGATCCCCAGCCCCAGACACACCACCAGGTAGATCACCAGCAGTGCCAGCAACGGCTTCCAGATCCAGCCATACTCCGGGTGTTCAAGCATCTCGGTCCGACTGCGGCGCCTGGCGGCACCCTTTTGCGTCAACGCCATGATCAGGTTCCCTTGATGATGAAAACTTCCGGCGACGCGACAATACGGCGCAGCCTTCCAGACGGGAGGCCATCAACAGCTCTCCCACTACTGCGATATCCTAGCAGGACCTTGGCCTCGCCGCCGATGGACGGAACCCGGCCTCGCGAAACGGGGTCCAATTCGCGCCGTGCCACCAAACAGTTCACCGCTATCAAGGAAGTGCTGTGCCAACCGTCCTGCGACTCGCCCTGCTGATCACGCTTCTGCTGCCGCTGGGGGCCCAGGCCCAGTGGTTCTCCCAAGATGACGACGAGGCGTTCCTGCCTGTCCTGGAGGCCTTCCAGCCCAGCGCCTGGCACGATGGCCAGACCCTCCATGTGGGCTTTGAGAACGCCGAAGGCTACTACCTCTATCGCCACCAGTTCGCCGTAGAGACAGACGTGGGAGGTCTCGAGCTGGGCGACCCTGAGCTCCCTCCGGGGCTGGCCAAGAGCGACGAATTCCTGGGTGACGTCAATGTCTTCTATGACAACGTGGTCTTCGAGGTGCCCCTCGAGCCGGGCCACCAGGGCCCGCTGGACATCACCCTGACCTTCCAGGGCTGTGCCGATGCCGGCCTCTGCTATCCACCGGAACGCGTCGAGCTGACCGCCCCCGAGGGCGAGGCACCGGCCACCTTCGCCGGCTGGACGCCGTCCGATGACGCGGGTGCCTCCGGCAACGACGCGCCCGGCAGCACGACGCCTGCCGCCGACGAGGCGTCCGGACGCGACGTCGCCCCGGCCATCGGTGGTGCCCCCCAGAGCGAGGATGGCCGCTTCCGCACCCTGATGGCCGAGGCCAGCCTGCCGCTGGTCCTCGGGCTCTTCTTCCTCGCCGGCCTGGGGCTGACCTTTACGCCCTGCGTGCTGCCCATGGTGCCGATCCTCTCCTCGATCATCGTCGGCCAGCACCCGACCCGATCCCGAGCCTTCGTCCTCTCGGCCAGCTACGTGGCCGGGATGGCGCTCACCTATGCCGCCGTGGGGATGCTGATGGGACTGTTCGGTGCCGGCCTCAACCTCCAGGCCCGCCTGCAGTCGGCCCCGGTACTGATCCCCTTCGCCGTGCTCTTCACGCTCTTCGCCCTGGCCATGTTCGGCGCCTTCGACCTGCGCCTCTCGCCCAGGCTGGCCGGCCGCATCGATGGCTGGCAGGCCCGCGCCCAGCGCAGCGGCCCCGCCGGCCTGGCCCTGGCCGGGGCACTGTCGGTGCTGGTGGTCTCGCCCTGCGTCTCGGCGCCGCTGGCCGGCGCCCTGGTGTTCATCTCCACCACCGGCGATGCGCTGATGGGCGGGGTGGCGCTGTTCGCGCTGGCGCTGGGCATGGGGGTACCGCTGCTCTTGGTGGGTACCTTCGGTACCACCCTGCTGCCCCGCGCCGGCGCCTGGATGAACGGCATCAAGGCCGCCTTCGGCATCCTGCTGCTGGGCGTCGCCATCTGGCTGGTGGAGCGCCTGGTGCCGGGCAGCATTGCCCTACTGCTGTGGGCCGGGCTGGCCATCGGTAGCGCCTTGGCCCTGGGGGCGTTGACCGTCAACCAGGCCCAGGGCTGGCCGCGGGTCCGTCAGGCCGCAGGCCTGATGCTGCTGGTCTGGGGTATCGCCCTGGTGATCGGCGCCTCGCGCGGCGGGGATGACCCGCTGCGGCCCCTGGCACCCACCCGCCCGGTGGCCGACACCGCGGCCGGGGAGGCGGCCAGCGTCGCCCAAGAGATCACCACCGTGGAGGACCTCGACGCCCTGCGGGCCTCGCTGGCCGAGAGCGACGAACCGGCCTTCGTCAACTTCACCGCCGACTGGTGCATCTCCTGCAAGGTGATGGAACGCGAGGTCTACCCGTCGCCCGAGGTGGCGGGCCCGCTGGCCAACTTCCGGCGCATCAACGTCGACGTCACCAACAGCGGCGCCACTAGCCGCGAGGTGCTGGACCACTACCAGCTGTTCGGTCCGCCCAGCCTGCTATTCTTCGACGATGGCGAGGAACTGCGCGATGCCCGCGTGCAGGGTGAGGTGAACGCCCTCCAGCTGGCCAGCCACCTGGAGGGCGTGCTGGACTGGCTCAAGAACCGGCAAGGCTGACCCCGCGCTGCGCCGGCAAACCCATCTCGAACGGTGTTCCTGTACGGCTGGACATCCTTGCCGATTTTCGGCAGACTCCGGCCTAATTGCTCTTTTATGGTCAATAGATGCCTCAAGACACGCCATCTTGCTGCGATCTATTGCAAGTTGGCCGGGGTTGACAGCACCCCGGATCATCCCCAACCCCACCGGTCGAGACAACGTCATGGATATCCGCAAGGTCAAGAAGCTGATCGAGCTGCTCGAAGAGTCCGACATCAGCGAGATCGAGATCCAGGAAGGGGAGGAATCGGTTCGCATCAGCCGCCACCCCAACGGCACGAACTGGCAGGCACCCACGCCCCAGCCCCATGAGACACAGGCAGCGTCAGCCTCCCAGGCGCTGCCCCCGGCTGCCGAGCCCGCCGCCGATGCCGCGCCGGCCTACCAAGGCCATAGCGTCAACTCGCCGATGGTCGGCACCTTCTACCGCTCGCCAGCACCGGGTTCTAAGGCCTTCGTCGAGGTCGGCTCGAGCGTCAAGAAGGGCGAGACCATCTGCATCGTCGAAGCGATGAAGATGATGAACCAGATCGAAGCCGATCGCGACGGCGTGATCGAGGCCTTCCTGATCGAGGACGGCGAACCGGTCGAGTTCGACCAGCCGATGTTCGTCATCGCCTGACGTTTCCTCCTGTCCTCATCATTCACCAACTGGCGGACTCCTCATGCTGGACAAGGTCCTCATCGCCAATCGCGGCGAGATTGCCCTGCGCATCCTGCGCGCCTGCAAGGAACTGGGCATCAAGACGGTGGCGGTCCACTCGACGGCCGATCGCGAGCTGATGCACGTGCGCCTGGCAGACGAGGCCGTGTGCATCGGGCCGGCCTCCTCGGCGAACTCCTACCTGAACATCCCGTCGCTGATCAGCGCCGCGGAAGTCACCGACTCCAGTGCCATCCACCCCGGCTACGGCTTTCTCTCCGAGAATGCCAACTTCGCCGAGCAGGTCGAACGCTCCGGCTTCATCTTCATCGGCCCCCGCGCCGAGACCATCCGCCTGATGGGCGACAAGGTCAGCGCCATCGAGTCGATGAAGAAGGCCGGCGTGCCCACGGTGCCCGGTTCCGACGGCCCCCTGGGTGACGACGAGGGGGATATCCTCGCCGTGGCTCGGCGCATCGGTTACCCGGTTATCATCAAGGCCGCCGCCGGGGGCGGCGGACGCGGCATGCGCGTGGTGCACACCGAGGCGCACCTGCTCTCGGCGGTCAACGTCACCCGCACCGAGGCCTATTCCTCCTTCGGCGACGGCACCGTCTACATGGAGAAGTTCCTCGAGAACCCGCGCCACGTGGAGGTGCAGGTGCTGGCCGATGGCCAGGGCAATGCCATCCATCTCTATGATCGCGACTGCTCGCTGCAGCGTCGTCACCAGAAGGTGATCGAGGAGGCCCCCGCCCCGGGGATCGATGAGGCCGCCCGCGCCGAGGTACTGGATGCATGCCGGGAGGCGTGCATCACCATCGGCTACCGTGGCGCCGGCACCTTCGAGTTCCTGTACGAGGACGGCCACTTCTTCTTCATCGAGATGAACACCCGGGTCCAGGTGGAGCACCCGGTCACCGAGATGGTCACTGGCGTGGACATCGTCCGCGAGCAGCTGCGCATCGCCTCAGGCCTGCCGCTGTCGGTCCGCCAGGAGGACGTCAAGATCAGCGGTCACTCCTTCGAGTGCCGCATCAACGCCGAGGATGCCCGGACCTTCATGCCCTCGCCCGGCAAGGTGTCCCTCTACCACCCGCCCGGCGGGCTCGGCGTGCGCATGGACTCCCATGTCTACACGGGCTACACCGTGCCGCCCCACTACGACTCCTTGATCGGCAAGCTGATCACCTGGGGCGTGGACCGGGAGACGGCACTGATCCGTATGCGCAACGCCTTGGACGAGCTGCTGGTGGAAGGCATCAAGACCAACACCGACCTGCACAAGGACCTGGTGCGCGACGGCTACTTCCAGCAGGGCGGCGTCAATATCCACTACCTGGAGAAGAAGCTGGGGCTGTAACTCTCCCGCTTCATACCCAAGTGATTCAGCCCCGTGCGCGGAAGTGCTCGGGGCTGATCCGTCGACAGGCCTTCGAGGGGGCGCTGTGAACCCGTCCTTGGGCGCTACCGATGCCATCCCTGGCATAGGACCCCCTCTTCGGCCTGTCCCCGGCGCCCCTCGCTGCCAGCCCAAGCGACGACATCAGCCCGGCACTGGTTTCAACTCTCCTAGCGACCACGGAACGTCCCATGCCCTGGATGCAACTCAAGGCCCGAATAGCCCCCGAGCACGCCGAGCTCCTCGAGGAGCTGCTGCTCGCCGAGGGCGCCACCGCCATCACCCTCCAGGACGCCTTCGATGACCCGGTCTTCGAGCCACAGCGGGGCACCACCCCGCTGTGGGACGAGACGGTGCTCACCGGCCTCTACGACGACCTCGAGGGCATTGATGCAATGCTCGACCGGGTGCGCCAGGCCTGGGCCGCCGAGTGCCCCGAGGAACCCTGCCCCGAGGTCGAGGTCGAGCTGCTGGCCGACCGCGACTGGGAGCGCGAGTGGATGGACGACTTCCACCCCCTGCGGATGGGCGAGAAGCTGTGGATCGTGCCCAGCTGGCACACTCCGCCGGAGCCCGACGCCGTCAACCTGCACCTGGACCCGGGGCTGGCCTTCGGCACCGGCACCCACCCCACCACGGCGCTGTGCCTGGCCTGGCTCGACGGCCTGGCGGTGGCCGGCGAACTGCAGGGCCTGGCGGTGCTCGACGTGGGCTGCGGCTCGGGCATCCTGGCCATCGCTGCCCTCAAGCTCGGGGCCCGGCGGGCCACCGGCACCGATATCGACCCCCAGGCGCTGCAGGCCAGCCGCGACAATGCCCAGCGCAACGGCGTAACCGAGGCCGACTTCCGGCTCTGCTATCCCGAGCAGCTCGAGCCGGGCGACGTCCCGCTGGTGGTCGCCAACATCCTCGCCGGGCCCCTGGTGGAGCTGGCTGACGAGATCGCCGGCCGCGTGGCACCGGGGGGGCGCCTGGCCCTCTCGGGCATCCTCGAGGGCCAGGCCGAGGCGGTCCTCGAGGCCTACCGCGGACAGGGCCTGGTCATGGACGAGCCGGAGGTCCGCGAGGGCTGGGTGCGACTCTCCGGGCGGCGATCCGCCGGGCGCCGCCCCTGACAGGCCTTCGCCTTGAGTAGCGGTTCACCAACGTCGACCGGGGGCGTATGATATGCAGCCCCTGACGCCAGCGACCCCGACCATGCCCGACTCTCGTCCCCTGCCCCGCATCGGCCACCACTCACTGCCAAACCGGGTGGTCCTGGCGCCCATGGCCGGGGTCACCGACCGCCCGTTCCGGACGCTGTGTCGCCGCCTCGGGGCCGGCCTGGTGGTGGGCGAAATGGTCACCTCGGACCCCGGCCTGTGGCATACCCGCAAGTCCCGGCTGCGCATGGACCACCGTGGCGAGCCGGGCCCGCGCAGCGTGCAGATCGCCGGCGGCGACGCCGAGATGCTCGCCGAGGCGGCGCGCCTCAATGCCGAGATGGGCGCCGAGATCATCGACATCAACATGGGCTGCCCGGCCAAGAAGGTCTGCAACAAGGCGGCCGGCTCCGCCCTGCTGCGCGACGAGGCCCTGGTGGCCGAGATTCTCGAGGCGGTGGTCGCCACGGTGGACGTGCCGGTGACCCTGAAGATCCGTACCGGCTGGTGCGCCGACAGCAACAACGGCGTGCAGGTCGCGCGCATCGCCGAGGACGCCGGCATCCAGGCCCTGGCCGTGCATGGCCGCCATCGCCAGCAGCGCTACGCCGGCGAGGCGGAGTATGACACCATCGCCGCCATCAAGGCCGCCGTGGGCCTCCCGGTGTTCGCCAACGGCGACATCGATTCTCCCGACAAGGCGCGCCGGATCCTCGACTATACTGGTGCGGATGCGGTGATGGTCGGTCGCGCGGCCCAGGGCAATCCCTGGATCTTCCGCGAGATCGACCACTACCTGCGCCATGGCCAGCGACTTGCCCCGCCGGGGGACGAGGAGCGCGCCGAGGTACTTCGCGACCACCTCGCGGCCCTGCATGACTTCTACGGCAGGCATCTGGGGGTGCGCATCGCGCGCAAGCATCTTGGCTGGTACCTGGCCGGAGATGAACGTTTCGACGACGCAGGGCGGCGTGCCCTGCGGGCCACCTTTAATGGCCTGGAGCGTCGCCAAGCCCAGCGTCGCTTCATCGATGAACTCTTTCGTCACGACCCCGCCGCGACGCCAGGTCGCGTTGCCCGGGCCGTGGCACCGGATGGAATCTGTGCCGCATGACCAGCAGCCACTCCTTTGACCAGAAAGTCGCGCTGCCCGAGCTGGATGCCCGGGCCTCCCGTGATGTCGCCATGCTGACTGAAGGCGTCCGCCCGGCCCCACAGGACGACCGGCCCCTGCGCGAGGCCGTGGAAGCCTCGCTGACCCGCTACTTCGACCACCTCGACGGCAGCAGCGTCACCGATCTCTACGCCATGGTGATGGCCGAGGTCGAGGCCCCGCTGCTGTCCTCGGTCCTCGACCATACCCAGGGCAACCAGACCCGCGCCGCCGAGATGCTCGGCCTCAACCGCGGGACCCTGCGCAAGAAGCTCAAGCACTATGGCCTGATCTGACCGGTCCACCGAGGGAGCCTGTGGGCTCCCTTCGCTTTTCCGCCGCCCCGTTCACCCCCACCGACAGAAGAGTGACTCCCATGGCCCAAGCCTCCTCCGCCGCGGTTCGCCGCGCCCTGATCAGCGTTTCCGACAAGACCGGCATCATCGACTTCGCCCGCGGCCTCGTCGAGCAGGGCGTCGCGTTGCTCTCCACCGGTGGCACCTTCCGCTTGCTCCAGGAGAATGGCATCGATGTGACCGAGGTCTCCGAGCACACCGGATTCCCCGAGATCATGGACGGCCGGGTCAAGACACTGCACCCGAAGATCCACGGCGGCATCCTGGGCCGCCGCGGCCAGGATGACGCGGTGATGGCGGAACACGGCATCGACCCCATCGACATGGTGGTGGTCAACCTCTACCCCTTCTCGGCCACCGTGGCGCGTCCGGACTGCACCCTCGAGGACGCCATCGAGAACATCGACATCGGTGGCCCGACCATGGTGCGTGCCTGTGCCAAGAACCATGCCCATACCACCATCGTGGTGGATGCCGGCGACTACGCCCGGGTGCTGGGCGAGATCGCCGCCGGGGATGGCGCGGTGAGTGATGCCACCCGCTTCGACCTGGCGGTCAAGGCCTTCGAGCATACCGCCGGCTACGATGCCGCCATCGCCGACTACCTGGGCCAGCGAGTGCCCGGCGGTGAGGACGGCTTCCCGCGCACCTACAACCTGCAGTTCGAGAAGAAGCAGGCCATGCGCTACGGCGAGAACCCTCACCAGAGTGCCGCCTTCTACGTGGAAGCCGACGCCAGCGAGGCCTGCGTGGCCACCGCCACCCAGCTGCAGGGCAAGGCGCTCTCCTTCAACAACGTCGCCGACACCGATGCTGCCTTCGAGTGCGTCAAGGCCTTCACCGACACCGCCTGCGTGATCGTCAAGCACGCCAACCCCTGCGGCGTGGCGGTGGGCGCGAGCCCGACAGAGGCCTATGAAAAGGCGTTTGCCACCGACCCGACCAGCGCCTTCGGCGGTATCATCGCCTTCAACGTGCCGCTTACCGCCGATACCGCCCGGGCCATCGTCGACCGCCAGTTCGTCGAGGTGATCATCGCCCCGGGGATCGAGGAGGCGGCACTCGCCATCGTCGCCGAGAAGAAGAACGTGCGCCTGCTCGATGTCGGCGCGACGTGGCCCGGCGAGCGCGAGCATGCCCATGACTTCAAGCGCGTCACCGGTGGCCTGCTGGTGCAGGACCGCGACCTGGGTATGGTCGGCCGCGACGAGCTGACCGTGGTCACCGAGCGGGTGCCCAGCGAGCAGGAGATGCGCGACCTGGCCTTCGCCTGGAAGGTGGCCAAGTACGTCAAGTCCAACGCCATCGTCTACGCCAAGGCCGGCCAGACCATCGGCGTGGGCGCCGGCCAGATGAGCCGGGTCTACTCGGCGAAGATCGCCGGCATCAAGGCCGCCGACGAGGGCCTCTCGGTCCCCGGCTCGGTGATGGCCAGTGACGCCTTCTTCCCCTTCCGCGACGGGATCGACGCCGCGGCCGCCGCCGGCATCGCCGCGGTGATCCAGCCCGGCGGCTCGATGCGCGACCAGGAAGTGATCGACGCCGCCAACGAGGCCGGCATCGCCATGGTCTTCACCGGCATGCGCCACTTCAGGCACTGACGCCTGCGGCTAGCTGGAAGCTGGAAGCTGGAAGCTGGAAGCTGGAAGCTGGAAGCTGGAAGACAGCTTGAATCAACTCAGATAGCAAACACCCCCCGCCGAGCGATCGGCGGGGGGTGTTCTTCTTCCAGCTTCCAGGCGCGAAGCGCCGCTCTTCAAGCTTCCAGCTCCGGGCGGAGCTCGGTCAGCCCAGGTCGATACAGAGGTACTTGGTCTCCAGGAACTCCTCCAGGCCCTGATGGCCGCCCTCGCGACCCAGGCCCGAGGCCTTGACCCCGCCGAAGGGGGCGGCGGCATTGGAGATCAGCCCGGTGTTGATGCCCACCATGCCGTACTCCAGGGCATCGGCGACGCGCCACACACGCCCCAGGTCCCGGGAATAGAAGTAGGAGGCCAGTCCGAACTCGGTATCGTTGGCCATGTGGACAGCATCTTCCTCGTCATCGAAGGGGAAGACCGCGGCCAGCGGACCGAACGTCTCCTCGTGGGCCACCTTCATCCGGGCATTGGCGAAGCTGATCAGCGTCGGTGAGAAGAAGTTGCCGCCCAGCGGGTGCGGATGCCCGCCCAGCAACAGCTCAGCGCCCTGGTCCACGGCATCATGGACATGCTCGCTGACCTTGGCCACCGCCTTGTCGTCGATCAGCGGGCCGATGTTGATGCCCTCCTGGGTGCCGTTACCGACCTTGAGTTCGCTGTTCATGGCGACCGCCAGCTTCTCGCAGAAGGCGTTGACCACGCTGGACTGGACCAGGAAGCGGTTGGTGCAGACGCAGGTCTGACCGGCGTTGCGGAACTTGGCGGCCATGGCCCCTTCCACCGCGGCGTCCAGGTCGGCATCCTCGAAGACGATGAAGGGCGCGTTACCGCCCAGCTCCAGGGAGATCTTCTGAATGTGCTGGGAGGCCTGGGCCATCAGCTGGCGACCCACCTCGGTGGAGCCGGTGAAGGTGATCTTGCGCACCAGCGGCGAGTCGGTCATCGCCGCGGCAATCTCGGAAGCGCGGCCCGGCACCACGTTGAACACCCCGCGCGGCACGCCGGCCCGCTCGGCGAGCTTGGCCAGGGCCGTGGCGGAGAACGGGGTCTGGCTGGCCGGCTTGACCACGATGGTGCAGCCGGCCGCCAGGGCCGCGCCCGCCTTGCGGGTGATCATCGCCGCGGGGAAGTTCCAGGGCGTGATGGCCCCCACCACGCCGATAGGCTGCTTGGTGACCACGATGCGCTGGTTGGGCTTGGCGGCGGGCACGGTCTCGCCGTAGATGCGCCGCGCCTCCTCGGCGAACCAGCGCAGGAAGCTCGCCGCATAGGCGATCTCGCCGGCGGCCTCCTTGAGCGGCTTGCCCTGCTCGAAGGTCATGATCATGGCCAGGTCGTCCTGATGCTCGAGCATCAGGTCGTGCCACTTCATCAGGATGTCGGCGCGCTCCTGAGCGGTCATCGCACGCCACGCCGGCAAGGCGGCATCGGCCGCGGCGATGGCCCGCTCGGTCTCGGCCCGCCCCAGGCGCGGCACGTCGCCAATGGTCTCCCCGGTGGCCGGATTGAGGACGTTGATCTGCTCGCCGCTGTCGGCGGCGACCCAACTGCCGTCGATGTAGGCGAAGGGACAGTAGAGCTGCGTTTCGTTGAGGGCTTGCATGATCATCTCCTGCCGCATGGGCGGCCTCTTGTCGGTTTGCCCCCATGCTAAGCGAAAGACCCCGGTGCACCAAGCACCAGGGCCCTTTATCGTCGACACGGGTCAACATCAGCGTGATCGGCGCGGCTCCCGGGAATCGGAGAGGGTAATGGAGACGGAATCGGCGAAGCGCAGCGCATGGGGCTTGTCGATCTCGACCTGGGCGGTCAGCACCTGATCGTGACTCATGATCAGGTCCAGCACCTCGCGGGTCATGCGCTCGAGCAGCAGGAAGCGATGGTCCTCCACCAGGACGATCACCTGCTTGGTGATGGTGCGGTAGTTCAGCGCCTGCTCGATATGATTGAACGCGACCGCCTTGTCGGCACGATAGCGGATCAACGCATTGATCACCACGTCCTGGCGGTTCTTGATCTCGTCTTCCTTGATGCCGATATGGGTGCGCAGCCGCAGGTTCTTGATGCGGATCGTGGCGAGATCATGGTCGAAGTGCTGGTCGTCCAGGGCATGCATCGGCATGGCGGGGCTCCTTGCGGGGGAATCAGCGGCCGTTGACCAGGGTGAGGAACTCCTGGCGCGTGCTCTGCTTCTCGCGGAAGGCGCCGAGCATCACCGAGGAGGTCATGCTGGAGTTCTGCTTCTCCACCCCGCGCATCATCATGCACAGGTGGCGCGCCTCGATCACCACCGCCACCCCGCGGGCCTCGGTGACCTGCAGCACCGCCTCGGCGATCTGGCGGGTCAGGTTCTCCTGGATCTGCATGCGCCGGGCGTACATGTCGACGATGCGCGCGAACTTGGAGAGCCCCAGCACCTTGCCGCTGGGCAGGTAGGCGATATGGCACTTGCCGATGAACGGCAGCAGGTGATGCTCGCACATGGAGTAAAGCTCGATGTCCTTGACCAGCACCATCTCGTCGGTCTCGGACTCGAACACCGCGCCGTTGACGATCTCTTCCAGTGACTGGGTATAGCCGCGGTTGAGGAACTGCATCGCCTTGGCGGCCCGCTTCGGGGTGTCGCGCAGCCCTTCACGGTCGGGGTCCTCCCCCAGCTCGTGGATGATCCGGCGATAGTGATTGGCGAGTTCTTCGGTCATGGTCAGGCCCCGTGGCAATGTCGGTGTCCGATGGGTCGTTGGTGGATGGCCTGGCCATCACATCATGTACAGAAAATATACAAGAATTTAATCTTGTACAAGATAAGTGTCTCGGGACACATTAGTTTAGCGCATGATGCTCGGCAACGCAGGCGGCGGTCGCCGCCGGACAGTGACATCGTGTCGCGTCTTTCGCCGCCCCGGGCCGGCTGCCGGTCCGCCCGCACTATGGTAAAGTAACGGCATGCTTCATGCTGTGCCCAAGCCACCCTCGAGAGCCCGACATGATCAAGACCCTTGCCTCTCTGCTGATGGCCGCCGTGCTGGCGATGCCGACCCTGGCCATGAGCGATACCCTCGAACTGCCGGCCGATGCGACCGTCGATGTCCAGGTCATCGACGTGCTGACGCTGTCCGCGCAGGCCCCGGAACGCAACGACCTGGTGATTCATCCGGTGGCCGATGGCGATGCCTCCCATGCGCTGCCGGAATACTGCGTGCTGATCGGCGACGCCCGCCTCAACGGTGAGCGCATCCGCCTGACCACCCAGTCGCTGACTTGCATCGAGACCGACGGCAGCGAGAGCGAGATCTACAGCGGAGAGATCTCCGCCGCCGCCTATGATACCGACGGCGACTTCGGACTCGCCGCGTGCCAGGACGGCAACTGCCGCCTGACCCCGGAACAGACCTTCCAGCTGCGCCTGGCCAGCGACCTGGCCATCGAGCAGCAGGACAACCCCGCCGCCAGGATCAACGAGCAGCGCCGCCAGGCCGAGGGAGCCGGGGTCGCCAACCCGATTCCCGCCGAGGCACCGGATCCCGACGACGACTGAACGTACCCCCGGTCACGACGCGACGCACCCCAAGGGGTGCGTCTTTTCATGCTGGTCATGCTGGCGGACAAGCCGTCGGCCGCCTCAGGCCAGCCAGCGAGGCCGGGCCTCCAGCGCCTGACGCTGCTGCTCCAGCATGCGCAGGTGTCCGTCCCAGTAGCCGGCATCGGCCAGCCAGGGAAACGCCAGAGGGAAGGCCGGATCCTCCCAGCGATCCACCAGCCAGGCGCTGTGGCGCAGCAGGCGCAGGGTGCGCAGCGGCTCCACCAGCGCAAGCTCGCGGCGGTCAAAGTCGCGGTGCTGCTCGTAGCCCTCGGCCACCTCGGAGAGCTGCATCTGGCGCTCCCCTTCCTCCTGCGCGGTGAACAGCATCCACAGGTCCTGGATCGCCGGGGCCATCAGACAGTCGTCGAAGTCGACCAGTGCAAAGTGCTCGTCACGCCCGAGGATGTTGCCGATATGGCAGTCGCCCTGCACGCGGATCGCCTGCTCCGTGCCCCAGGCATGGGGCGCCAGGCGGCGATGCAGGGTCGCGGTGATGCGCTCGTAAGCCTGACGCTGGCGACGATCCAGCCAGCGACTTGCCAGCACCTTGTCACGCGCCTCGAGCACCATGCCATCCAGGTCCAGCGGACGACGCTGCGCGAAGCGACCCCGTTCGCCCACCGCATGCACCGCGCCGATCAACTCGCCCAGGGCGAACAGGTGAGCCGGACTCTCCAGTTCAGGCGCCTGCCCCGGCAGGTGGGGGAAGAGCGTGAAGCGAAAACCCTCGGCGCGGTGCAGGCTCTCGCCCGCCTCGTCCCGCCAGGGGGCGGCCACGGCCACCTCGGCCGCGGCGAGTTCGGCCAGGAAATCATGCTCCTCGCGGATCTGGGCGTCCGTCCAGCGCTCGGGGCGGTAGAACTTCACCACCCAGCGACGGCGCTCCTCGTCGTGCACCAGGAAGACCCGATTCTCGTAGCTGTTGAGGGTAAAGGGCTCGCCGGGCAGCCAGAAGCCGAGCGACTCCACCGCCGCCACCACCCGGGCGGGCGAGAGCTGGGCAAAGGGATGAGGGGTGGTGTCCATGGGGGCTCCCGAGGCATCAAGGGCCTCATGTTAACAGGGAAGCGCCCCTCAGTGTCTCCCTGCCGGCGTCCGGGCCACCGCCCAGGCCTGCACCTCCTCGGCACCGGCCTGGCGACAGGCCACGGCCAGGGCGTCGAGGGTCGCGCCGGTGGTCATGACATCATCCACCAGCGCCACCCGCCCCGGCAGCCCTGACGGGAGGCGAAAGGCCCCGCGCAGGTTGCGACGCCGCTCGCCACGGTCCAGGCCGCGCTGGGTCCGGGTGTCGCGGGAGCGCTGCGCCAGCGCCAGGGGGCAGCCCAGCTGTCGCCCGAGACGAGCGGCCAGCCAGCGCGCCTGGTCGAAGCCCCGTTCACGGGCCCGCCGCGGATGCAGGGGAACCGGCACCAGCGCCTCGGGCCAGCCTCGAACCTCCGCTGGCAGCCCGGCCGCCATCAGCTCCAGCAGCACCCGGCCGGCGCGTGGCGAGGCATCGAACTTGAAGCGCTGCACCAGGCCGGCCACCTCGGCATCGTAGCGCAGCGGCACCCAGGCCCGGTCGAACCGCGGGGGGCGACGCAGGCAGTGGCCACAGCGACGTCCCCTCGCGGCGCCCGGCTGGGGCTCGGCACAGCCGGGACAGGCCGGCAGGTTCCAGGGCAACTCCGAGAAGCAGGCCTCGCACCAGGGGTGATCCCCCGGCAGGGGCGTCAGGCAGAAGACGCAGCGACCGGGCAGGGCCCGCGCCAGCCAGCCGTCAACCCTGGCTCGCCAGGAGGTTGACACGGTAACCGCAGGCGTTAGGCTATCCGTCAACCTGGACATGAACATCAAGTTGACCATAAGCGAGCCCACCATGATCTCTGCGTCCCACGAATCCCGCGCCGCTTCCCTGACCCTAGCCCCGCGGGGCGAGATCCGCCACGACTGGACGGTCGAGGAGATCGAGGCGCTCTTCGCCCTGCCCTTCAACGACCTGCTGTTTCACGCCCAGCAGGTCCACCGCGACCACTTCGACCCCAACGCCGTTCAGGTCTCCACCCTGCTCTCCATCAAGACCGGCGCCTGCCCCGAGGACTGCAAGTACTGCCCGCAGTCGGGGTACTACAACACCGGCCTGGGCAAGGAGAAACTGCTGGAGGTCGAGAAGGTGGTCGAGCAGGCCCGTGCCGCCCGCGAGGCCGGCGCCAGCCGCTTCTGCATGGGCGCAGCCTGGAAGAGCCCCCGTGAGAAGGACCTCGACGTGGTGCTGGAGATGGTTCGCCGGGTCAAGGCGCTGGGACTGGAGACCTGCATGACCTTAGGGATGGTCGACACCGACCAGGCCGGCCGCCTGGCCGAGGCGGGGCTCGACTACTACAACCATAACCTCGACACCTCGCCCGAGTACTACGGCGAGATCATCACCACCCGCACCTACGCCGACCGCCTGGAGACCCTGGGCCATGTGCGCCAGGCCGGCATGAAGGTCTGCGCCGGGGGCATCCTCGGCATGGGCGAGGCGCCCCGCGACCGCGCCGCCCTGCTCCAGCAGCTGGCTCGCCTGGAACCGCACCCGGAGTCGGTGCCGATCAACATGCTGGTCAAGGTGCCGGGCACGCCGCTCGAGAACGTGGACGATCTCGACCCCATCGAGTTCATCCGCGCCATCGCCGTGGCCCGCATCCTGATGCCGCAAAGCCATGTGCGCCTCTCCGCCGGTCGCGAGCAGATGAGCGAATCCACCCAGGTGCTGGCCTTCCTGGCCGGGGCCAACTCGATCTTCTACGGCGACCAGCTGCTGACCACGGGCAACCCCCAGGTGGATCAGGATCGCGCGCTGTTCGTCAAGCTGGGGCTGCATCCCGAGCAACGGGAATCTTGTGTCGATGACGCCCACCAGCAGGCCACTCTGGAGACCGCGCTGGTTCGCCAGTCGGCGACGGCGCTGGACACCGAGGCCAGCCGGCTCGCCTACGACGCCACCCGGGCCTGACCATGCAGGACACCTGGAGCACGTATCTCGCCGAGCGGGCCGCGAGCCAGCGCCACACCGGGCGCTGGCGGCGTCGCCGCACCTGGTTCGCGGGCGACGGGCACCGCGACTTCGCCGGCAACGACTACCTGGGCCTGGCCGGCGACCCACGCCTCGCCGAGGCCCAGGCCGAGGGTGCGAGGCGCCACGGCGCGGGTGCCCGAGCCTCGCACCTGGTCAGCGGCCACCTCGAGGTGCACGAAGCATTGGAGTGCCGGCTGGCCACCCTCACCGGCCGGCCCCGCGCGCTGCTCTTCTCCACCGGCTACATGGCCAACCTCGGCACCCTGCAGGCGCTCTGCGACCCCGACACCCGGGTGTTCCAGGACCGCCTGAACCACGCCTCGCTGCTCGATGGCGCCAGGCTCGCCGGTGCCCGCTCGCGGCGCTTCCACCATGGCGACCTCGGGGACCTCGAGCGGCTGCTCGCCCGCGACCCGAGCGACGGGCGCACACTGGTGGTCAGCGATGGGGTGTTCAGCATGGATGGCGACGTGGCCGATATCGCCGGGCTGGCCGCGACCAGCGCCCGCCATGAGGCCTGGCTGATGGTAGACGATGCCCACGGCCTGGGCGTGCTGGGCGAGACCGGTGACGGCTGCGTGGGTCGCGCCCATGGCATCGAACGGGTCCCGGTGCTGGTCGGCACGCTCGGCAAGGCGCTGGGCTCCGCCGGCGCCTTCGTGGCGGGAAGCGAGACGCTGATCGAGCACCTGATCCAGTTCGCCCGCCCCTATGTCTACACCACCGCCCAGCCGCCGGGGGTGGCTGCGGCCACCCTGAAAGCCCTGGAACTGCTCGAGGCCGAACCCGAACGTCGCACTCGCCTGGCCACCCTGATCGCGCGCTTTCGCCGCGAGGCCACCACCCTGGGGCTGCCGCTGGCTGCCTCCGCCACGCCGATCCAGCCCGTCGTCCTGGGGGACTGCCAGCGGGTGATGGAGTGGGCGGCGCGACTGGCCGAGCGCGGGATCCTGGTCGGCGCGATCCGCGAGCCCACGGTGCCCCGCGGCCAGGCGCGACTGCGCATCACCCTGAGTGCCGCTCATGGCGACGATGACCTTGACGCCCTGCTCGAGGCGCTGGCCGACTGCCGGGCCCGGGAGGCCCTGGCGGGCGGGGAGGCGAACCCATGACGCCCCTGGTACTGCTCTCCGGCTGGGGCTGCGACGCGCGCCTCTGGCAGCCGCTGGCCGAGCACTGGCCGAATGGCATGACGATCAGCGCCCCCGACTGGCCCGGCTACGGGGCCCGCCTACCGCTGGCGGACCCCGGCAGCCAGGCCGAGCTGGCCGAGGCCATGGGCGACGACCTGGCGCCGGACGCCATCTGGGTGGGCTGGTCACTGGGCGGTCTGCTCGCCACCGCCCTGCTCGATCACCTACCCGCGCCCCGCGCCCTGGTATTGCTCGGCATGGACGAGCGCTTCTGTCATGAAGCGGGCATCCCCCCGACAGAGCTGGCCGACTTCCGACGAGCCTTCGAACGTGACCCGGAGGCGACCCACCGGCATTTCCTGCGCTGGCAACTGGCCGGCGAGCCCGATCCACGCGCCGCCCACCGGCAACTGCGGGAGTTGCTGGGCGACGAGGGCGGTGCCGACCACGCCACCCTGACCGCGGGGCTCGACCAGCTCGCCGGGCTCGATAACGCTGGCCACCTGGCCCGCTCGCCCTGCCCGGTATGGCGCGTCGCGGGAGTACGCGACCCGCTGCTCGCGCCGGCGCTGCGCGAGAGCGCCGACCATCGCCTGATTGAGGCCGGCCACTGCCCGATGCTCAGCCAGCCGGCATCGCTGGCCGCCTGCCTCGCCGGCATCGCCGGGGGGATCGCGCCTTGAGCGCCCTGCCGCTCGCCATCCCCGCCGCCCGGAACGCACCCCGGGGAGATGACTGGCAGGCCCGTGTGGCCCGCGCCTTCTCCCGTGCCGCCCCCCACTATGCAGAGCGAGCCGTCGCCCAGCGGATCATGGCCGAGCCACTGCTTTCCCGCCTGCCCGCGCGAGCCGAGCGGGTGCTGGACCTGGGCTGCGGGCCGGGCGAGATGACCGCGAGCCTGGCCGGGCGCTTCGGTGCCGGCTGCACGGTCATCGGCCTGGACCTTGCCCCGGGCATGCTCGAGGTGGCACGGCATACCCACGGGGACGCAGCCCGCTGGCTGTGCGGCGATGCCGCCGCCCTGCCGCTGGGAGAGGCCAGCCAGGACCTGGTGGTCTCCAACCTGGCGATCCAGTGGTGCCCGGACCTCGACGCCGTGATGGCCGAGCTTCGCCGCGTCCTGCGTCCGGGGGGCCGGGTGCTGGTCAACACCCTGGGACCCGGGACCCTGGCCGAGGTCGGCCAGGCCTGGTCGCGCCCCGACCCGCCCGCCGGCCTGCTCGCCTTCCGCGACGCCGCCTGCCACCGGCGCGCCGCCCGAGCGGCGGGCTTTCATAGCCTCGACTGCCAAGAACGTGCGCTGCGCTTCCACTATCCCGACCTCGCCGCGGTGATGGCCTCCATCAAGGGCATCGGTGCCCAGACATCGCGGCCCGGCGGCCGGCTCACCCGCGCCGACCTGGCCCGGGCGGCGCGCCGCTACGAGATACAGCGCGAGCCCGAGGGGCTGCCCGTCACCTATCGCCTGCTGACCCTGGAGCTTTACGCCTGAGATGAGCGCCTACTTCGTCACCGGCACCGACACCGACGCCGGCAAGACCCTGGTCACCAGCGGCCTGCTCGCCCTGGCGCGCCGTCGCGGCCTGACCACCCTGGGCCTCAAGCCGGTGGCCTCGGGCTGCGCGGCCACGCCCCAGGGCCTGCGCAACGCCGATGCCCTGGTCCTGCAGGCCCAGACATGGCCGGCCCTCCCCTACGCGACCCTCAACCCCTTCGCCTTCGCCCCGGCCATCGCCCCGCATCTGGCCGCCCGCCGAGCCGGCGTGACGCTGGCCCTCGATGACCTGGTCGACCATGCCCGCCCGTTGCTTGCCGAGCAGCGCGACCTGACCCTGGTCGAGGGCGCCGGCGGCTGGCGGGTGCCCCTCAACGAGCGCGAGGACTTCTCGGGCTTGGCCGTCAGGCTCGAGCTGCCGGTGCTGCTGGTGGTGGGCCTGCGTCTGGGCTGCATCAGCCACGCGCGGCTGACCTGTGATGCGATCCGGGCAGACGGCCTGCACCTGGCGGGCTGGATCGGCAGTCTGGTGGAGCCCGGGCTCTCCTTCGATGCGGCCGGCGATGAGGCGCTCTACCGCGACAACCTGGCGACCCTTGCGGCCACGCTACCCGCCCCCTGCCTGGGCGTAGTGCCGCGGCTGGCGGCAGAGTCTCCCTCGGCCATGGCCGAGGCCGCCGCGGACCATCTGGAGCTGCCCGATGGCGATTGACTTGCGCGGGGGCGTCCGTAGAATATTGTCGCCTGCCTGCCCGTGCGGATGTGGTGGAATTGGTAGACACGCCAGGTTTAGGTCCTGGTGCCTTCGGGCGTGGGAGTTCAAGTCTCCCCATCCGCACCATCTGTCCTCCCCGATATCGATGCGATACTCCCGTCATCTTCTTCGACCCGTCATCTTCCTAGAGATGCGCGGCGCCTTCGCGTGCCTGGCATGAACCCTCACCGCTGCCATGGAGCCCTCTGATGCCCTCTCCCCCCTCTCTTTCTCCCTCTCCCGTCTGGCATCCCTATGCCCATCTCAAGACCCAGCGCCCGGCGCCCAGGGTGGTCGGCGGCGAGGGACCGCGCTTCACCCTGGCCGGCGGCGAGACGCTGCTCGACGCCACCTGCTCCTGGTGGTGCATGATCCACGGCTACGCCCACCCGCGGCTGGTGGCGGCGATCCGCGAGCAGGCCGGCGAACTCTGCCACGTGATGCTCGGCGGCCTGACCCACGAGCCCGCCGACCGCCTGTCCCGGGAACTGGTGCGCGTCACGCCCGAGGGGCTCAACCACGTCTTCTACTCCGACAGCGGCTCGGTGGGCATGGAAGTCGCCATGAAGATGGCCGTGCAGTACCACCAGCTGCGCGGCAGGCCGGGCAAGCATCGGCTGCTCTCGCTGATGAAGGCCTACCATGGCGACACCGCCGGCTGCATGGCGGTCTGCGACCCCGAGGAGGGCATGCACTCGCTGTTTGCCGGCTACCTGCCCCGCCACCCCTTCGCCCCGGCACCCACCGCGCCCTTCGATGCTCCGCCCGAGGCGGTGGCGGCGGACCTCGACGCGCTGCGCGCGGTGCTCGAGGCCCATCACCACGAGGTCGCCGCGCTGCTGATGGAGCCACTGCTGCAGGCCGCCGGCGGGCTCAACATGACCTCGCCCCACTATCTACAGGGAGCGCGACGGCTTTGCGACGAGTTCGACGTGCTGCTGGTGTTCGACGAGGTGGCCACCGGCTTCGGCCGCACCGGACGGATGTTCGCCGCCGACCATGCCGATGTCACGCCCGATATCATGGTGCTCTCCAAGGGGCTCACCGGGGGGTATCTCGGCCACGCGGCGACGCTCGCCACGGATCGGGTGCATGGCGCCTTCATGGGGGACTCCCCCGAGCACGCCTTCATGCACGGCCCCACCTTCATGGGCAACCCGCTGGCCTGCCGGGTGGCCCTGGAGAGCCTGGCGGTGTTCGAGGAGGAGGATTACCTGGGCAAGATCGCCGCGCTGAATCGGGTGCTGCGCCAGGCTCTGCTCGACGACCAGGCGCTAGCCGCCCACCCGGCGGTGGCGGACGTGCGGGTGCTGGGGGCCACTGCGGTGATCGAGGCCCATGAGGCGGCGGATCTTGCCGGTGTGGGTGACTGGGCCCGCGAGCAGGGCATCTGGCTGCGCCCCATCGGCCGCTGGCTCTACACCATGCCGGCCTACGTCACGGCAGAGGCCGACCTGCGGCGCATCACCGACGTCATGAAGGGCTGGTTCCTGGCACGCTGATCGCGGCCGCGGCTACACCAGCCGGCGCGGGATGGCGAGATCCCAGTTGCGGCTGTAGACACGCTGCTCACCCTCGTAGGCATCCAGGGTGGCATGCAGCCGGAACTCCCCTGACGTCGAGGTCAGCACGGTGCGGGTCACCGTGCGCACCTCCCAGTCATCCCGCTTCAAGGCGCGCTCCCAGAGGGTCGTGCCCTCCAGGGAGTCGAAGTCGTCGTCCCGGGAGCGATAGGTCTCCACCGCACGGGTCGCCACCTCGATGCCAGAGTCCTCCAGGCGGATCCGCCCGTTGTCGTTGATCACCTCCAGCGTCGAGAGATCCTCGGCGAGATCGCGATGGACATACCAATTGTGGTGCCCGGGCTCGAGGTGCGTAGTGGGGATGGACGGGGCGGCCTCGGCCTCGGCGAACGGGGCCAGGCGGTCATCCTCATCGCGCGGCGGCCGCACCGGCAGGTGCAGCGCGCTCTCCCTGTCGAAGACCGTCAGGCGCACGTGCTCGGGAGGCGCCCAGGCCAGCGGCCAGTAGGAGGTGGAGAGCGAGAGCCTCAGCCGGTGGCCGCGGGGAAACACCTGGGCCACGTCGTTGAGCTGCACGCGCACCCGGTAGCGGCGGCCTGGCTCCAGCGCGGATGGCGACTCATGGCTATTGCGGTGGGTCAGGTTGAGCAGGCCATAGGTCACCCGGGTGGCCTTGTCATCCGGCGCCACGTCGGAGAGGCGCACCGCCACCATGGCCACGGGGCGGTCGGCGGCCAGTTCCAGCTCCAGCTCCGGCGCCCCCATCATCTCCACGGTCTCCTCCAGCGGCGGCGTGTCGAAGGTCAGCGAGCCGCCATCCTCCTCGCGCTGGTCATGGGCCAGATCGGGGCCGGCGGCATAGGAACACCACTTGCCGGCGAACAGGCCGCAGGTCAGCGGTGATTGCACGGTGAGTGCGCTCTCCTCCTCGCTGCGCGCCCCGCCCAGGGCCAGACGCCCCGGCGCCAGCGGCAGTCGCCAGTGGCTGATATTGGGCGATGGCCAGCTGGGCTCCGCCACCCAGCGGCCCGGCCGGCAGCCGTAGCGAGTGGTCGGCGGCATGCTGTCCTGCATCCACACGCGGATCGCGGGATCCTGCTCCACGCCCCGGTCCACGCCCTTCAGCCACTGGTCCCACCAGCGCAGGCACTCCTGCAGGAAGCCGATGGCCGGGCCCGGTTCACCCAGGTGGGGGTACTTGTGGCTCCAGGGGCCGATCAGCCCCTTGCAGCGTTCGGGCAGGTTCGCCACCAGCCGCTTGACCGCGTTGGAGTAGCCGTCCGCCCAGCCGCTGGCGGCCAGCACCGGTACTTCGACCCGGGAGAAGTCATCGCAGATGGAGCCGTGCTGCCAATAGGCGTCCCGGTGCGGATGCGCAAGCCAGGTCGAGAGCCACAGGCCGCTACCCTCGAGCCGCTGGTGCCACATCTCGCGCCAGGCATCGCCGACGATAGTCGGGTCCGGCGGCAATGAGTTGTAGGCGAACATGGTGGAGGCCCAGGAGAGATTGTCACCCAGCAGGCAGCCGCCCATGTAGTGCACGTCGTCCGCGTAGCGGTCGTCCGTGGAGCAGACGCTGACCACCGCGCGCAGCTCGGGCGGGCGACGGAAGGCGAGCTGCAGGCCGTTGAAGCCGCCCCAGGAGATGCCGATCATGCCGACCTTGCCGTCGCACCAGGGCTGGGCGGCGATCCAGCGCAGGATCGCCTCGCCGTCCACCAGCTCCTGCTCCAGGTACTCGTCGGTCAGCACGCCGCCGGAATCACCGCTGCCACGGATATCGACCCGCAGCGAGGCATAGCCATGCCCGGCAAAGTAGTGGTGGTGCATGGCATCCCGCCGCGCGGAGCCGTCGCGCAGCCGGTAGGGGATGTACTCGAGGATCGCCGGTACCGGGGCCTGCTCGGCGCCCTGGGGCAGCCATAGGCGAGCGCACAGCTCGACCCCGTCGTCCATGGCAATCCAGACGGGATCATGGCACTCGACCGGGTGGGGAAAGTCGGTCACGACACGCATGACGGCCTCCTTCAGGGATGGTGATGGCTCAACCAGGCGACTGCGAGGCGAGCGGCTCGATCTCGAAGGGCAGCATCCGCCGGCACTGCTCGATCCGCTGCGTCAGCGCCTCGCGACTTTCCCCACCGATGAACAGCACGCCGAGCTCCCAGGAGAAGGAGTCCTGATGCTTGAGATCCGAGAGCCGCATGCCCTCGTGGACATTGAGATGCACCAGGGTGCCCGGGAATGTTTCCTCGACCTGACGAATCTCCTCGTCCGACGGCACCCGGCGCACCCAGCCATCCTCGAAGACCCGCAGCATCTGCTTGGCGGCGACGGGATAGCGGCCCTCGCGGTGCGGCATGCGCGGCGGGATGCCCAGCGCCACATCCACCATCACCTGGAAGTGCGGCGCCCCGTCGACCAGCTGGAAGATCGCCGCATGGGAACGCGAGATCCGGGCGTTGATCTCCAGCAGCCAGATGCGGTCGGTCTGCTCGTCCAGGTAGTACTCGATATTGAAGGGCGCGTCGTCGTAGCCGATCTGGATCAGGAAGCGCCGGGTGATCGCCAGCATCCTCTCCTGCACCGCATCGGGCAGCGAGGAGGGGTACTCATAGCGCAGCAGCACGGAGGGGTGCGTGGCGTCGCGCAGGCTGTCGACGAAACCCACCAGGTGGACCTCGCCGTTCTGGACGTAGCCCTCCAGGGTGCACTGGCGGCCGGAGGAGATAATCGCCTCGGCGATGCAGTGATGCCCGGTGACCGACGCCACCTCCGCGGGCAGCTCGGCCAAGGCGGTAATCTCGTCGAAGGGCCGGCCGAAGCGCCCGATCCCCTGCCGGATCACCGGCAACACCTCGCGCAGCTGGTCGGCGTCCTCGATGCGGAAGCCGAGATGTGAGGAGTGAGCCTTCACCGGCTTGATCCAGAACGGGTAGTCGATCTCGACCGCCTCCACGGCGCCCTCGTCGAAGGGGTCGAGCGCCTGGAAGGCCGGCACGCACTCCGGCACGGCTCGGGACTGCTCCAGGCGGCTCCAGTACTTGTGCTCACACTTGAGGAAGGCCGCAAGCGACGGGCCGGGCAATCCCCGTTCCCGGCGCAGGACCGGCAGCAGCCCGCTGGTGGGAAAATCCCAGTAACCGACGATGGCATCCACCGGGCCGGGGAAGCGCTCGAGCTGGGCGAGGGCATCATCCACCAGTCGCGCGAAGGGATACTCCTCGGCATGCACCACCTCGTCGAGCGACAGCAGCTCGTGGAAGGCATAGTCCTCGACGTGGCGCAGGTTCGGCAGCATCCGATTGCTCAGCGCATCGTGGCCGATGATGAAGACGTTCCAGCTCATGTTGCCTCCTCCGACAGGCACATCAAGACGGCGAGATCCTCCCGGCACCCTCCAGGAAATCGCCGACGTCCTTCCAGCATGGCAGCAATCTGTCAGCCTGCCTTGATATTGGTCAATGTGGTCCCGACGAACTTGCGCACCCAACACGACGAGCCCTGTCGGCGTACGGCAATGGTGCCGAGGATGGCGAAGCCGGTAGACTTCCCCGAAACAGGGCAAGGGATACGAAGATGAAGCGCCGGCTGGCCAAGGGCTACCATAAGCTCACCCGCTACACGAATCGCGAGCGGACCGAGGCGGACATCGCGCGACCCCGCGGCTCCCCTGCCCTCCGGCCTAGAGCGGACCCGAGACCAGGTCCACCACACCCTCTGCGACTGAGCGGGGCGACGACGTTCCGCGGCAGGCTGTCCGGCGCATGGCCTGTCCGAATGTGATTGACATCACACGGGATAGGACGGACCGTAGATCAATGAGCGAAGAGACTGACGAATCCGCCCATAACGACGACAACGGGGCGAGCGAGCGAGTGAAGCCGCTTGACGCCGCCATCGAACGGCTCGCCGCCGCCAACGCCATTGCCGAGGTGTCTCCCGTCTTCGAGGTCATCGAGGCAGCACGCCCTCTGATGTCCGATGACAGGGGACTGGAAGCCCTCTATGCGCGCGTGCCGGCAATCGAGGCCGCCGGGTTCTTCGGCGGCAGCGACTGGGACTATCCCCAGACACTGGTGCCGTCGCTCGCCGTGCGTACCGTGCGTCATGGCGACCCGGTCGCCACCCTGGTCGAGAGCCTGAGCCAGATTCGCCTGCTGGCCGTCGCCAAGGGCGACTATTCCCACCCGTCCCTCTCGGCGGAGCATGCACATCACTTTCTCGCCCAGGTGATGGCCATGAACCTCGACCTCGTGGTCGGCGACCTGCACGAGGGTGACAGGCTACGGCCGGACCGGCTCGGGTACGCCGTCCAGACCCTTTACCGCTACCTGTTGCGCCACCTGGGGTACGAGAATCTCCTGGAGCATCTGGTGGCCGAGGTCTGGCGTATCCTGGCGCAACGCCCGGTCCAGGTGGAGGGCGTGAAACAGATGGTGACCCAGATCGCCACCTGCCTGCCCAGACTGAATGATCGGCCGGAGGCCATGGCCGGCGAGGTCGGGGACGACGCCCTGCAACTGATCAACGCCGTGTTCAGCCCCACCGAGGGCTGCCGCGAAGACCCCGGCCTCGAGGCGTATGCCGAGCGGCTGGCGAGCATGGACGACGAGGCCCTGCTGCAGGAGGCCATTGCCTTCGCCCAGGCGATGCACGGCACCGGCCTGGTCTCGCCCTACATGCCGGGGTTCATCCGTTACCTGCGCAGCCGCTGGAACGCGCTGATCCCCACGGCACTGGGCCTGAGTCATACGGGAGCCGACGCCTTTCACTGCTACCCGGCGCTGATCCACGCCCTGATCGATGAGGCCCTGTTTGCCGAGACCAGCCAGGCCGCCTATGGCCTTGCCATGATGCTCGAGCGAGGCATCCTCTACTCGCCGCCGGTGGCTCCGTCGCTATGGCGGCAGCTGAGAATGACGTTGTGCGATGCCGCGGCAGAGAAGATCGTGGCGGTCTTTGGGCAGCGCCGCTCGCCGGAATGTTTTCTGCTCGCCGACGTTCTCAATGTGCTCGGCCGCCCGCTGGGCGTGGGTCAGGGGAACTACCCCACCTGCCAGTCGACACGCGCCCTGTCCATGTGGGCCTTCAATACACCGGCCGACCTGCTGCGGGTCGTCGCCTGGGCGGCGCGAGACGACGAGATCGTGATGCGCTTCGAGGGTCACAGCATCTCCTCCCGCGACCTCGGCGCGGGCCTGGCCAGCGAACCTCCCGTGGATGTGGATGCCGTCTCCCTGCTCACCGTGCCGCACCTCGATCGCATCTATTTCGAGATGGGACGCCGCAGCGCCGGGCGCGGCGAGGATCCCCACAAGTGGGTCAATGCCGAGTTCCATGGCGATCAGGTGGGCCATGGCTTCCGCATCGCGGTGGATGTGTTTACCGGCGGCCTGAAGGACTTCGAGGGGTTTATCCGTGACTTCTATGCCGCGTATCACCCCTTCTACAACGGCAACATTCCGGTGATCAATCCGCAGCCGGCAGGCATTGCCGTGACCGATAGCGCCACGCGCTTTCTCGGCTGGCACGCGATCACGATCCAGCGCCTTGCGCTCGATCCGAACCAGGTCATGCGGGTGTATTTCTTCAATCCCAACAACGACAGTGGACAAGCCTGGGGACAGGGAATCGTCACCTCGACCCAAGGCAATGGCGAACTCTACGGTGAGGCCTCGCTACCAGTTGCACAGTTCGCATCACGGCTATACGTCTTTCACTACGACCCGCTCGAAAAGGGCGAACCGACCGATGTTCCAACCGATGAAGTAGATCGGGCCATGCGTCTGGCCCAGGATAGCTGGGCGTCGGGGCGATAGTCCGCAGATGCTTAGCAGTTAAGTTCGACAAGACCGCTAGGAATCGAGCGTCAATTTCCTGCTCAACGCAGAAGGAGAGCACCATATGTCGACTGTATCAGAAACCCCGGCTGCCCAGGACGTTTCAAGCTGGACCGACCCGACACTGGATTCGGTCCGCGGAACTGAAACGCCCAAGGACCCCAACAAGGGCTACATCGCGCTGCTGGGCTGGAGCGTGAATGCCATCAAGGCCGCGCAAAAGTTCGACCGCCGCTACGTGGTGGTGGCACCCGATTGGGCCGCCGATTTCTGCGAAGCCAATAAGATCCCGTTCATTCAATGGGATTTCGTCCGCCTGAACGATCGCTCCATGGAGATTGCGGAGCGGCTCAAGGCGGAAGGCGTGGATGTGGCCATCCCGCTGTTCGAGGAAACCGTCGAATGGTCGGGCGCGATCAATTCGGTGCTCATGGACAGCCCCCGCATGTACGGGCAATCCATCCTGTTTCGCGACAAGGCGCTGATGAAGCGGCGCGCCCAGCTTGGCGGGATTCGCGTGGGGATCTTCGAGGAAGCCCACGAGAAGGATGACATCATCCGCTTCATGAAGCGTGTCAACCAGACGCTGCTCAAGCTCGACGGTGACCCCGATGACCCGATTCACGTCAAGGCCTTCGACAAGGCCGGTTGTCTCGGGCACCGCATGATCCGCAAGATCGACGAGGTCGACAGTATCCCGGCCGAAGAGTATCCGTTGCTGATGGAGAGTCACCTTGATGGCTGGGAGTTTGCCGTCGAGGCCTGGATCCATGATGGGGAGATCAAGTTCCTCAACATTTCCGAGTACGTGACCCTGGGCTATTCGGTGTTCGTTCCCGCCACCAGGGAGCTCGAGAGCTGGCGCGATGCCATCACCAAGCAGATCAAGAAGTTGATCAAGACGTTCGACATCCAGTTCGGCCTGATCCACCCCGAATACTTCGTGGCGGCGGACGGCGAAATGTACTTCGGCGAGGTCGCCTATCGCCCACCCGGCTTCAAGGCCTTCGAGCTCATCGAGCGGGCCTACGGCTTCAGTGCCTATCAGGCCTCGATGCTGGTCTTCGACCCCAAGAGCACCAAGGAGGAGGTCGAGGCATTCTTCCCCCGCGAAGTGGTCGACGCGAAGGGCTATGCGGGCTGCTTCGGCGTCTACCCGCGGCGCCGTGTCGTCAGCAAGCTGGAGATGCCCAAGGAAACCATCGAACACCCCTACTTCGAGTCCCACGAGCTGGTGGCGCCCACCGAAGAGACGGTACCGGACCGCTCGGCGTTCGGCACGCACTGGGGCCTGGTGTTCTTCTTCGGTGACGATCCGATCATCATGCGGGATCTACTCAAGGCCCAGGAGGATCTGGACTTTTACGTCTAGTGACGCCTTGAAGACCATCTCGCGTAGAGACGGAAGCTGACCAAGGGGGCAGGGCCAGAGCCCTGCCCTTTTTCTTGGTGCGCCATGGCGACCACGACGTGTCCGCGGACCCGTCCGGCCAGCAGCTCACCGAGGCCGCCAGGTGCCGGTCCCATACATGGCGCAAGTCTGGACGGAAGCGACGGGCCCCGCCACTCCGGCACGCCTGGCCCATGGCCCATGGCCCACGGCCCCGCATTGACAGTCGCCGCCGGCCACGCCTACTATCGATAATTATTCTCATCGAAAGGATATTGCCAGGTCGGCCAACATGAACCCCGCCATCCTGCTCTACGAGCCTCAGGCGGACGGCTCCCTGGTGCTGGTCGGCGTCGAGAACCTGGTTCCGCAAGGCCTGGGAGGCCTCGGGCCAGAGCGAGCCGCCGATCCTCGCGGGCCGCACCTGGGATTACATGGTCAACGACCCGGATACGCCTGCCGAGGAGGCCCACCACGTCGAGCCGCACTACGACCAGCACGTCTGGTTCCGCGACAACCCCAGCGGCAACCTCGAGCCCTTCAACCCGACGGTGACCTGCAAGTCCTGGAACACCTGAAAACGGCACTTTCTAGCCGATATGTACCTTGCCTTCGGCGTAGCGAAATCCCTTGATCTTGCGCTTGGCAATCAGGTAACCCAAGGAGATGGGGCCGACACGCCCCAGCAGCATGGTGAGGATGATGGCCAGCTGGCCAGGCACCGACAGCTCACCGGTGATGCCTCGAGAGAGCCCCACGGTGCCGAAGGCAGACACCGATTCGAAGGCCAGGTCGAGGAATGTCTGGCCTGACTCGGTAATGGTGAGGATCAGCAGGCAGGTGAAGATCAGCAGCATTCCGGCGAGCGCCACGGCAACCGCCTCCATCACCGTATTGTCCGGCAGCGAACGGCCGAAGGCCACGGGTCTGGCCTCGCCTCTCAGGAAAGCCCGCGCCACGAGCAGCAGGACCACCAGGGTGGTGACCTTGATACCGCTGGCGGTAGAGCCCGACCCCGCACCGATGAACATCCAGAACATCGTGAGCAGCGCGGTGGGGTCGGACATCGCGCCGGTATCCAGGGTATTGAAGCCGGCAGTGCGGGGTGTCACGGCCTGAAACCAGGCGGCCTGAAACCGCGCGCCCAGACCATCCAGCCCGCCCAGTGTCGCGGGGTTTTGCCACTCGAGGACCAGCACCGCCAGCATGGCAACCACCACCAGCCAGAATGTGGCATGCAGTACGATGCGGGTATGCAGTGACACCCTTGCCGCGGGACGCCAGTTCACCAGCTCGGCGATAACCAGGAAGCCGAGCCCGCCGGTGATGAACAGCAGGCTGATCACGGCATTGACAAGGGGATCGGCCACCTCGTGGGTCAGACTGCCGGACCAGGTGGAGAAACCGGCATTGTTGAAGGCCGAGATCGCGTGGAAGGCGCTGACCCAAAGCCCCTCGGCCAGCCCGTAGTCCGGAACCCAGGCGAAGGCCAGCAGCAGGGTGCCGCTCAGCTCGGCGATCAGGGAGAAGATCATGACCAACCGCACCATCTGGATCAGAGAGGGAAAGGAGGTATGGTCGAGACTCTCGCTAATCAGCTTCTTCTGATTCATGGGCAGGCGGACGCCCAGCATCACCATCATCATGGCCGCACAGGTCATGAACCCGAGGCCGCCAACCTGTATCAGTACCAAGACCACTCCCTGGCCGAACCATGTCAGGGAGGAGGTATCCACCACTCCGAGCCCCGTTACCGTCACCGCCGACGTGGCCGTAAACAGGGCTTGATGCCACGTCAGAGGGTGGTAGGCGGCGATGGACAGTGATAACAGCAAGGTTCCCACGGCACTCAGCGCGAGAAAGCCCAGTAGCAGGAGTTCCGGCAGGGAGAGGGTGATTACACGGCCGTGTGGTGCGCGGCGTACCGGTCGCCTAAGACGCTCACGCATTCCCATCTGGACCTCCTGTCAGCGTGCGGATCTGGGCCGAGAGTCGACTCAGAGATGATTGCCGAGGTCTCTGAGCTCGTCTAGCTCTCCCAACAGCACCAGGCTGTCTTTCTTTTCCAGCACCATATCCCGGGATGGGGCCTTGATGAGCTCGCTCCCTCGCTTGATGGCAATGACCGAGAGGCTCGGACGATCCTTGCACAGGTGGCCTACCGAGGGGAAAGAGCCATCGAGCGCTTCCGTGGCCTGCAGTTCCACCACGAAGTGACCATTACCGAGATCAATGAAGTCAACCAGGGCATGATAGTGAAGGCTTTCACCGACCCGCACACCGATGTCAAACTCGGGGAAGACCACGTGATCTGCCCCGAGACGCTTGAGAATACGGTAGTGCATATCGGAGTGTGCCTTGACCCACACTTCCTTGGCTTTCTGCTCCCGGACAAGCAGCGTGCATATCATGCTGGCCTCCAGGTTGTCGTCGGTATCGATGACGACCGCATCATATTCACCGAGGCCAAGCTGGGAGATGATCTTCTCGTCGGTGATATCCCCGACAATCGCATGACTGAGAAGGTCCGCGTAGCTGTCCACACGAGATTCGTCGATGTCGACACCCAGCACTTCGTCATGCTGGCGACGCAGCTCCTGGGCAACCGTAATGCCAAAATAGCCCAATCCCAGTATGGCAAATTGCCGTGACATCGTTTCACTCCTTTCCAGGACTCATGCGTTGCCGAGTGACCCATGAATCATCGATTTTCACGACCGGCTCATGGCTTTCGCCCGTGCGTTTCCAAACCCATCGTCATTTACCGATTTCACTGTTTCGCCTTTCATCGGGAAACCCGGTGATTGCCTCGAACTCAAGCTGCTCGACCGGGATCGGCTTGTCGTAGGGAGGCAGCGTGGCAACATCCTGGTAGATGGGCGCGCAGGGTGATCCCCATCCGCTGGGCAAGCTCCGGTCCGCCGATGGGGCCTGTGTGGTGACGCAACACACGGATCAGGTCTTGCAAGCGGGTTGTTCGTGACATGGGCGGTTCCTCGTGCGCGTAGCCGTCGCTCGCCGCCTCGGGGAGCGTCAAGGCGCATATCATGCCTTCGAGTTGGGATCGGTGCCAGCCAATTGGCCGAGAAACTGCAGACGCCATCCCTGGCTTCGAGCCTTCTCTAAGGACTGGCACCGGAGCCCCTGGAAGCACAATCCAGAGTCCGAGTCCGGCTCAAAGCCCTTGGGCACCTCGGCGAAGCCAGTCGTGCATGAAGACAAGCTTGCGGCGAACCTTTTCGGAAAGCACGAAGGGATAGAGATCCGGCAATCCCATCGCGCGATTGATGTGGTTGACGGCCATGACCTGGTGCGTCGCAATGTAAATCAGGTTCTCGGCATCTGACTCCATGTACGGGTCCCAGCCGAGATGCGGCAGGTCAGAGGAGGACAAGCCAGCGGCAACGAAGCTATCGGCGATATCCGTGAGATGCAGCAGGTGAGACGCGGTTTCGGCCCAATCCTCGTGAGGGTGTGCCGCGGCATAGGTGCTGACGAAGTGCGAGCGCCAGTCGGGCGGTGGTCCATTGTGGTAATAGCGTTCGAGTGCGGCGGGATAGTCCTCCCGCTCATCACCGAACATGGCCCGGAAGGCATCGAGGAAATCTTCCCTCAGGCTGAGGCGCCACCAGAGCATGTGCGCGATCTCATGACGCATATGACCGATCATGGTGCGGTAGGGCTCCTCCAGGGCCTCGCGACGGGTAGTGCTCAGGACCGGGTCTGCCTCCGCCACACTGATCGTCACCACGCCCCCGACATGCCCCATGGGTACAGGAGTGTGGCCCTCGGCCAGCATGTGAAACACGGGACGAGCCCCGGGGTCCTCGGGACGGAACCAGTTCCAGCGCCCCAGGTTGTCGAGCACCCAGCGCTTGGCAGCTTCGGTCTGGGCCCAATGCGGAACAGCGTTGGGTATGGAGGTGTCCGGAGCCAGCTCGGTCATGGCGCAGGCGCGACAGAAACCGTCCTGCTTGGGGGCGATCCAATTGCAGCCGATCACGTCGCGATTGGCACAGAACGGCGGCATTGTGATGAAGGCCCTGGCCTGAGGGTCATAGGCCACGGGCGTGCCGGAGGCGGTGGCGAGGTTGTCGAACCAGAGGGATCCGGCACCGACCGGATTGGCAAAGACACGCATGAGACAGTATCTCCAACAAAAAAAGAACGGCAGAACAGATAGCCGACGCATTGCATTGCATCCTGCTCTTTCCCGGTCCGCCAATCAAACCGTCAGTAGCACTCCAAGAAGGACGGCAAACTGCTGCCGATTCTTCAGATCTCGAAGCCCAGGCCGAAGTCCTCGGCGCTGATCGCCATGAGCGGCTCGGCACCGGCTTCCAGGGCCGCCTTGTGGGCGCGGGTGCGCGGCAGCAGGCGTTGGTAGAAGAAGCGCGCGGTATCGAGCTTGGCGCGGTAGAAGGCGGCCTCCTCGGTGCCCTTGGAAAGCGCCACCCGGGCCTGCTTCGCCGCACGGGCAAAGAGGTAGGCCAGGGTCACGTAGCCGGCATACATCAGGTAATCGACGCTGGCTGCGCCCACCTCCTCGCGGTCGTTCATGGCCTTCATGCCGATGGCCAGGGTCATCTCGCCCCACTCGGCGTTGAGCTTGGCCAGCGGGCGCACGAACTCGGCGAGTTCGCTGTTGCCCTCCTCGTCCCGGCAGAACCTGTGGATCTCCTTGGTAAAGACCTTCAAGGTCTCGCCCTGGCTCATCAGCACCTTGCGGCCCAGCAGGTCAAGGGCCTGGATGCCGGTGGTGCCCTCGTAGAGGCGGGTGATGCGCGCATCGCGCACCAGCTGCTCCATGCCCCACTCCTGGATAAAGCCGTGGCCGCCGAACACCTGCACGCCCTCGTTGGTCGCCTCGAAGCCCACCTCGGTAAGGAACGCCTTGACGATAGGGGTCAGTAGGCCCAGCAGGGTCTCGGCACGCTCGCACTCAGCGGCGTCAGAGCCGTGCTCGACAAGGTCGATCATCTGGGCAGTGTAGAGCGTAAGCATTCGGCCACCCTCGGCGAAGGCCTTCTGGGTCAGCAGCATGCGGCGCACGTCTGGGTGGACGATGATCGGGTCGGCGGGCTTCTCGGGGGCCTTGGCCCCGGAGAGCGCTCGCATCTGCAGGCGGTCGCGGGCGTAGGCTAAGGCATTCTGGAAGCTCGCCTCAATGAGGCCCAGGCCCTGGATGCCGACGCCGATGCGCGCGGCGTTCATCATCGTGAACATGCAGGCCAGCCCCGTGTTGGGCGCGCCCACCAGGAAACCTTGTGCCGCGTCGAAGTTCATCACGCAGGTGGCGTTGCCGTGGATGCCCATCTTGTGCTCCAGCGAGCCGCACACCACGCCGTTGCGCTCGCCGGGCTCGCCTGCTTCGTTTGGCAGATATTTCGGCACCACAAAGAGCGAGATACCCCTGGAGCCCTCCGGGGCATCGGGCAGCTTGGCCAGCACCAGGTGGACGATGTTCTCGGCCAGGTCGTGCTCGCCGGCGGAGATGAAGATCTTGGTCCCCGTTATCGCATAGCTGCCGTCGTCATCAGGCACCGCGCGGGTCTTGATCAGGCCGAGGTCGGTGCCGCAATGAGGCTCAGTGAGGCACATGGTACCGGTCCAGGTGCCCTTGACCAGCTTGCTCAGGTAGGTGGCCTGCTGCGCCTCGGTGCCGTGGTGGCGCAGCGCGTCGGCGGCGCCGTGGGAGAGCCCCGGGTACATGCCCCAGGCCAGGTTGGTGGCGCAGATCATCTCGTTGAGCACCATGGCCAGAGAGTGCGGCAGGCCCTGGCCGCCGTGGGCGGGGTCGGCGGCGAGGCTCGGCCAGCCGCCCTCCACGTACTGGGCGTAGGCCTCCTTGAAGCCCTTCGGCGCCTTCACCTCGCCGCCCTCCAGCAGGCAGTCCTCGCGATCGCCGCTCTGGTTCAGCGGCAGCAGCACCTCGCGAGCGAAGCGCGCGCCCTCCTCCAGGATAGCGGCGACCACGTCGGGGCTCGCCTCTTCGCCGCCGGGCAGGCGCGCGTAGTGGGCCGGGTAGTCCAGCATCTCGTCCATGACGAAGCGGATATCGCGCAGAGGGGCCTGATAGTCGGGCATCTCGATCTCTCCAGTTCCACGGCCAGGCCGCAAGCGGTCGCCGATACATCGGGTCGCGAAGGCGGCGAGGGCCGCTTTCAAACATATGTTTGAAATTACGTGCGAGAGAATGAGGAGTCAAGCGTTCGTTTAAAAGCTGGAAGCTGGAAGCTGGAAGCTGGAAGCTGGAAGCTGGAAGCTGGAAGGCAGCATGAAACCTCCACCGCTTGGGTCAAGATTTTTCTTCCAGCTTCAAGCTTAAGGCTTACCGCTCCGGGCGCAGCCCGGTTGGGTTTTCTTCCAGCTTCCAGCCGCGAAGCGGCGCTCTTCAAGCTTCGAGCTTGTGCCGGGCGAAGCCCGGCTACTGCATGCGAATCCCGCCGTCCAGGCGGATCACCTCGCCGTTAAGCATGGCGTTAATGATGATCTGCTCCGCCAGGCGGGCGTACTCGTCGGGCTTGCCGAGCCGCTTGGGAAAGGGCACGGCGGCGGCCAGGGCCTGGGCGGCCTCGTCGGGGATCTCGCTCATCATCGGCGTCTCGAACACGCCGGGGGCGATGGCCATCACCCGCACGCCATGGCGCGAGAGCTCCCGGGCCGCCGGCAGGCTCATGCCCACCACCCCGGCCTTGGAGGCGCTGTAGGCGCACTGCCCCACCTGGCCATCGAAGGCGGCGATGGAGGCGGTGTTGATGATCACCCCGCGCTCGCCGTCCTCGCCCGGTGCGTTCTTGGCCATGGCGGCGGCGGCCAGGCGCATCACGTTGAAGGTGCCCACCAGGTTGATCTGGATGGTGCGATTGTAGGCCTCGAGGTCGGCGGGATTGCCCTCGCGGTCGACCAGCTTGGCCACGCTGACCACGCCGGCGCAGTGCACCACACCCGCCAGGCCGCGGCCATCGCTGAGCTCCACCGCCACATCGACGGCGGTCTGGATGTCCTCGCCGGAGGTGACGTCGCCGCGTACCGCCCGGGCGGCACCGCCCAGGCGCTCGGCGTGGGCATCGACGGCGTCGCTGAGGTCGCAGAGCACCACCCGGCCGCCGGCGGCGACCAGGCGTTCGGCAGTGGCCGCCCCCAGCCCGGAGGCGGCACCGGTGATCAGAAAGGTATTGTCCTTGACGTGCATATCAGGTTCCTGGAGTTGAAAGGCAGCGGTAGAAAGCGCTCGAGGCTGTTCCGTCACCAGGGCTGCGAGGGGGCGCTGTGAACCCCTCCCTGGGCGCTACCGATGCCATCCCTGGCATAGGACCCCCTCTTCGCCCTGGCCCCCCGGCGCCTCTCGCTTCAGAGGCTTGCGGCTGTCATTACGCAGCACCTGTCTCGGCCTTGTCCACGGCATCGGCGCGCAGCTTGAAGCGCTGGATCTTGCCGCTCGGGGTCTTGGGCAGTTCCTCGACGAACTCGATCACCCGCGGGAAGGCGTGGGTCGAGAGCCGCTCGCGCACCTGCTTGCGGATCTCGTCGGCCAGTTCATCGCTGGGCTCGAAGCCCTCGCGCAGCACCACGTAGGACTTGATGATCTCGCCGCGAATCTCGTCGGGCTGGCCCACGGCGGCGGACTCGGCCACCGCCGGGTGAGTCATCACGCTGTTCTCCACGTCGGTGGGCCCCACACGATAGCCGGCGGTGGTGATGATGTCATCGTCGCGGCCGGCGAACTGGAAAGTGCCGTCCTCGTTCCTGATCACCACGTCACCGGTCAGGTAATAGCCTTCGGCGAAGGGGTGCTTCTCCTGCCAGGTGTAGCCGGCGAAGAAGTGCGCCGGGGAGTTCTCGATGTCCACCGCCAGCACGCCGGGCTCGCCCGGCGGCAGCTCCTTGTACTCGGCATCGAGGATCGCCAGGCGGTAGCCGGGCATCGGCACGCCCATCGCGCCGACATGCTTGGGGTGGTCCAGGCCATGGTGGTTGTTGCAGGTCATACCGGTCTCGGTCTGGCCGTAGTGGTCCATGACCGGGCAACCCAGGGAGCGCTCGACCCAGGTCACCACCTCGGTGTTGAGCGGCTCGCCGGCGGAGCTCGCCGCGCGCAGCTCGAGGGTCTGGTGGGCGTCATCGAACAGGCCGGAGGCCTTCATCAGGCGGTAGGCGGTGGGCGCGGCGGCGAAGTTGGTGATGCGGTGGCGCTTCATGAAGGCCAGCGCCCCCTCGGCAGAAAAACCCGCCTCGCAGAAGTGGGTCGTCACGCCCAGCAGCAGCGGTCCAACGATGGCGTAGTAGAGGCCATAGGCCCAGCCCGGGTCGGCCATGTTCCAGAAGCGGTCGGTCTCGCGCAGATCGACGGCCAGCTCCATGTAGAGGGCGAAGGCCGGCATGGCGGCCAGCGGCACGGCCACTCCCTTGGGCTTACCCACGGTGCCGGAGGTGAACATCTGCAGGAAGGGCTCGTCCCGGGAGAGGCGCGGCGGCGTGGTCTCGATCGGCGCATGCGCCAGGGCATCATTCCAGTCCAGGTCGTCGGCGTGCTTGCCATCGGGGCCGCCCACGGCGAGCACCGGCGGGCACTGGGTCAGGCCATCGAACTTGAAGCGGTTGGCATGATCGGTGATCACCAGCTTGGTGTCGGCACGCCCCAGGCGGTAGTCCACGGCGTCCGGACCGAAGGCGGTGAACAGCGGCTGGTAGACGGCACCGATGCGCCAGGTGGCCAGCACCACCATCAGCAGCTGCGGCGAACGCGGCAGCATGCAGGCGATGCGGTCGCCCACGCCCAGGCCGCGCTCGGCGAACCAGCCGGCGAGCCTGGCGCTCTCGGCATCGAGTTCGGCGTAGGTCAGGGTGTGGATCTGGCCCTGGGTATCCTCCTGCACCAGGGCCGGGACGTCGCCCCGGCCGGCACGCAGGTGGCGTCCGCAGCAGGACTCGAAGGCGTTGGCCTTGCCGTCGCGGTGGTCATCGAGGCGCGCGATGACGTCATCGACGGTGAAGGTCTCGAGGTAGCTCTGGTAATCGGGAAGGGTGCTCATGTACTGCCCTCTCGCGGTTTGTGCTTGTTGTGGCGGCAAACAAGATTGGTGGCGATCAATGCTGACGACGAAGGAAACGGCAAGCGCCGACGCTGGCGTGCACGCCCAACTTGTGATTATATGCAGTTAACGTAAGCGTCAACCTAGCAAGCGCTAGGTACAAGTTAGAGGCTCCCGGAGAACGGGGCAACCCCTGAACGGCAGGATGGGACTAGACGATGGTCGAGCGTGGCGGTCCGGCGGCGCCCAGGATGTCAGGCTCGATGGGTGATCATGGCGACCAGCTCGTGGGCCAGGTCATCGGGGGAGCGCGAGCCGGCGGGATCGTACCAGCGCACCGTCCAGTTGAGCGCCCCCATCACGAAGCGGGCCACCAGGAAGCGGTCGCCATGGATCAGCCTCTCGGCCAGGGCCGCGTCGATCACCGCTTCCCAGAGCGCCTCGTAGGCATCGCGCAGGTGGCTCAGGTGGTCCCGGGCCTCGGGGTCGAGACGGCGCCACTCGTAGAGGGCCACCACATGGGCATTGCGGTCAGTGAGCAGGGTCTCGAGGTGTGCGCGCGCCATGGCCTGCAACCGTGCCTCGGCAGAGTTGTCGCACTGTTCGAGGGCCGCCTTCGCGATGACCAGAGCGTTCTGGGTGCCCTCTTCGATCACCGCCGCCAGGATCTCCTGCTTGTCGCGGAAGTGATGGAATAGGCTGCCGGACTTGATGCCCATCTCCTGGGCCAGCATGCGCACCGTGGTCCGGTCGAAGCCCTCCTGGACGAACAGCTGGGCGGCCTGGCGGGTCAACTCCTTGCGACGCGGTGAGTCATTCATTACATTCATCGACATTTACACTAGCGCTTGCTTGGTTGACCCTGAGAAAACCACAGCCTCTCGGACGGGTCAACGCGGCGCCGTCCGAGATCACGGCCACAATGACAATGCGGTCCCGCCCGGGACCGTTACGCCACACCGGGAGAGCCCACCATGAGCCAGTCCAACGATATCGTCTTCCTCTCTGCCGCACGCACGCCCATGGGTGGCATGCTGGGCAGCCTCGCCAGCCTCACCGCCCCGCAGCTGGGGGCCACGGCGATCCAGGCCGCCATCGAGTGCGCCGGCATCAGTGCCGACAGCATCGACGAGGGCATCATGGGCTGCGTGCTGCCCGCCGGCGTCAAGCAGGGCCCGGCCCGCCAGGCGATGCGCCAGGCCGGTATTCCCGATGCCATAGGCGCCACCACCATCAACAAGCTGTGTGGCTCTGGCATGAAGGCCACCATGCTGGCCCACGACCTGATCCGCGCCGGCAGCGGCGAGGTGATGCTGGCCGGCGGCATGGAGTCCATGTCCAATGCGCCTCATGTGCTAACCAAGGCACGTACCGGCTATCGCCTGGGCCACGGCGAGCTCAAGGACCACATGTTCCTGGACGGCCTGGAGGACGCCGAGACCGGCAAGCTGATGGGTGTCTTCGCCCAGGACGTCGCCAGCGAGCGCGGCTATGGCCGCGAGCGCCTGGACGACTTCGCCATCGCCTCGCTGGAGCGCGCCATGGAGGCCACCAACGCCGGCCACCTGAAGGCCGAGATGGCGCCGGTCACCGTCACCAGCCGCCAGGGGGAAAGCGTGGTGGACCACGACGAGCAGCCCTTCCAGGCCAAGCTCGACAAGATCCGCTCGCTGCGCCCCGCCTTCGCCAAGGACGGCACCATCACCGCCGCCAACTCCAGTTCCATCTCCGATGGTGCCTCGGCGCTGATCCTGGCCAGCCAGGCGGCGGCCGACCGCCTGGGCGCCAGGCCGATCGCGCGGATGCTGGGCCACAGCACCCACTCGCGTCACCCGAGCGAGTTCACCATTGCCCCGGTGGGCGCCATCGACACGCTGATGAAGAAACTCGACTGGGGCGTGAATGATGTCGACCTCTTCGAGATCAACGAGGCCTTCGCCGTGGTGACCCTGATGGCCATGGACGACCTTGGCCTGCCCCACGACAAGGTCAATGTCTTCGGCGGCGCCTGCGCCCAGGGCCACCCCATCGGCTCCACCGGCTCGCGGATCATCGCCACCCTGATCCATGCCCTGCGCACCCGGGGCGGCAAGCGTGGCATCGCCAGCCTGTGCATCGGCGGCGGCGAGGCCACCGCCGTGGCGGTCGAACTGATCGACTGACCCGGCAAGTGCCCGCCAGCGACGCCCGCTGCCTCCGGAGGGGCAGCGGGCGTCATCGTTATCCACGGGGCGCTGCCAGACGGTCGAGGCGCAGTCGCTCGCGGCCATCGAACAGCCGGCGACTGCCCGCGGCCACTGCCGCCAGGGTGCCGAAGCCGGTCCCCAGGGTAATGGTGAACATCACGAGTATCTGGTACTTCACCGCCAGGGCCGGCGGACTGCCGGCGAGTATCTGGCCGGTCATCATGCCCGGCAGGCTGACCACCCCGGCGGCCGCCATGGCATTGATCATCGGCATCAGGCCGCTGCGCATCGCCTCGCGGCGGATGTCACCGACCGCCTCCTGCCAGCGCTGGCCGAGCATCAGGCGATTCTCGATCACCGCTCGCTGGCGCCAGGCGGTGTCGGTCAGCCGATCCAGCGCCAGGGCCACCCCGGTCATGGTGTTGCCGAGCATCATGCCCAGCAGCGGAATGGCGTACTGCGGCCGATACCAGGGCTCGGGGCCAATGATCACGGTAAGCGTCAGCACCGTCACCGTGAACGAGGAGAGAAACATCGCCAGGGTACCGATACCGAAGGCCCAGCCGCCCAGCAGGCGGCGCTTCTGGCGCGCCATCACCTCGCGCCCGGCGATCAGCAGCATGCCCAGCGCCATCAGCGCCACCCACACCAGCCGCTCGGCCGCAAAAAGCGCTTCCAGCACCAGCCCCACCAGGGTGAGCTGGATCACCGTGCGCGCCGCGGCGATCAGCAGGCTCCTGCCCATGCCCAGTCGTGCCATGGCCGTGCAGGCGGCCAGCGCCACCACCATCAGCGCCGCCAGGGCAAGCTGCCACCAGGTCAGCGCGATCACGTCCATGACGCCGCCTCCACGAGTTCGCTTCCCTCGATTCGCCAGTGGCGCTCTGCCACCCGCTGGATCTGGGCGGGGTCGTGGGCGACCCAGATCACCGGCCAGCCCCGCTCGCTGACCCGTGCCTTGAGCCAGTCCTCGACCCGGCGGGTGGTGACCTCATCCAGGTTGGCAGTGGGCTCGTCGAGCAGCAGTGCCGAGGGCTGACGGCTGATCGCCCGCAGCAGGGCCAGGCGCTGCTTCTCCCCCGACGAGAGGCGCGAGACCTGCCAGCCCAGAACCTCGGGGGTGAAGCCCAGCATCGCGAGATCCGCGGGAGCGACCTGCGGCATATGCTCGCCCACGCTGTCCGCCCACCACTGGCTCTCGGCCGGCACCAGCATCACCCGCGCTCGCCACGCATGGGCCGGCAGCGCCGCCTGGGCGATATCGCCCAGCCACACTTGTCCATGGTGGGGCTCCAGGTCGGCTACGGCGCGCAGCAGGCGGCTCTTTCCGGACCCACTGGGGCCGGAAAGGCAATGAACTTCGCAGGGGGCGATGGTTAGGCTCACCTCGGCAAGCTCGCCGACAGCGAGCCGCTCCAGGCTCAGGGCATCGGTGGCGATCAAGGGCTATCTCCAGCGCTGGGACGCTCGGCGTGGCGACGATCATAGCAGTTCATGAAACGGCGCCCGGCAAAGCGATTGAATACATATGGAATTTCATATATATTCGACACTCCCCCACGGTGAGAGGATGCCATCATGACGACTCACCACACCGCTACTGATGCTCCCAGCTCCGCGGAGGGCATGGGACGCTTCGAGCGCTTCCTCTCGGTCTGGGTAGCCCTGGCCATCATCGCCGGCGTGCTGCTCGGCCAGTTCGCCCCGGCGATCCCCGAGACCCTCTCGCGCTTCGAGGTTGCCCAGGTGTCGATCCCGGTGGCGGTGCTGATCTGGGCGATGATCTTCCCCATGATGGCGCAGATCGACTTCACTGCCATCCTTGGCGTGCGCCGCCAGCCCAGGGGACTGATCATCACCACTACCGTGAACTGGCTGATCAAGCCCTTCACCATGTTCGCCATCGCCTGGTTCTTCCTGACGGTGGTGTTCGCCCCCTTGATTCCCGCCGAGCGCGCCAGCCAGTACCTGGCCGGGGCCATCCTGCTGGGCGCCGCCCCCTGCACGGCCATGGTCTTCGTGTGGAGCTACCTGACCCGGGGCGATGCCGCCTACACCCTGGTGCAGGTGGCCCTCAACGACCTGATCATGCTGTTCGCCTTCGCCCCTATCGTGGTCTTCCTGCTCGGGGTCTCCAACATCCCGATACCCTGGGATACCGTGGCGCTGTCCGTGGTGCTCTACATCGTCATCCCGCTGGCCGCCGGCTACCTGACCCGGCGCACCCTGATCGCCCGCCGCGGCATCGAGTGGTACGACAACGTCTTCCTGAAGAAGGTGGGGCCGATCACCCCCATCGGACTGATCATCACCCTGGTGCTGCTGTTCGCCTTCCAGGGCGAGGTGATCCTCGAGGCGCCGCTGCATATCGTGCTGATCGCCATCCCGCTGAGCCTCCAGACCTTCCTGATCTTCTTCATCGCCTATGGCTGGGCCAAGGCGTGGAAGGTGCCCCATAGCGTGGCGGCCCCCGGGGCAATGATCGGCGCCAGCAACTTCTTCGAACTCGCCGTGGCCGCCGCCATCTCGCTCTTCGGCCTGCAGTCCGGCGCGGCGCTGGCCACGGTGGTGGGTGTGCTGGTGGAGGTGCCGCTGATGCTGGCGCTGGTGCGCATCGCCAACAACACCCGGCACCACTTCCCCGAGGCCGAGGCGCAGGCGCCCGCAGAGACAAGGGGGTGAGGCGCACCCCGGCACTCGGGGTCGATGGTGAGGTGATCATCGAGGGCAAGGTGGCCGGCGCCGAGGAGATCCAGCGCCTGCTCAAGGCCTGATCCGGCCAGGCCCTGGATCAGCAGAGGGCGGCGCGACGCTCCGGACGGTTGCCCATGCCCGAGAGTCGCTCGCGCCGCTGCGCGAGCCGGGGGGCGCACCCTTTCGCCGCGGCCTCCAGGGTGGTCATCACCCAGGCGGGTAGGCTCGACTCGAGTCCGTAATAGACCCACTGGCCCTCACGCCGATCGTTGAGCAACCCGCACCGACGCAGCTGCGCCAGGTGTCGCGAGACCTTGGGCTGGGACTCCTCAAGGGCGTGGGTCATCTCGCAGACGCAGAGCTCCTGCTCACGCAGCACGAGCAGCATCAGCATCAGGCGCGTCTCGTCGCCCAGGCACTTGAAGAGGCGAACCGGGTCCAGCGACATCGGAGATTTCCTCGGGTTGGGATCAACACGATTCTACGTGATGCAGCCGCACAGGCGAAGCAACAGCCGGCCAGGCCGACACCGGACTTGCCTTGCCCCTGGGGCGAGGGCGACCATGGCGGTATGACGACCTTCCTGCACCGCCACCCCCTGGCGATCATCGTCCTTGCCCAGCTCTGCGGCACCTCGCTGTGGTTCAGCGTGAATGGCGTGGGATTGTCCCTGTCCCGCGACCTGGGGCTCACCGAGGCCGACCTCGGCCGGCTGACCCTCACCGTTCAGGCCGGCTTCATCCTCGGCACCCTGAGCATCGCCGCCAGCGGCCTTGCCGACCGGTTCCGCGCCAGCCGCATCTTTGCCGTCTCCTGCCTGCTCGGCGCCCTGGTCAACGCGGCCTTCGTGCTGGCCTCGGAGTCCTTCGCCGCAAGCCTGGCGTTGCGCTTCGCCACCGGCCTGTGCCTGGCCGGCATCTACCCGCTGGGCATGAAGCTGGTGATCGGCTGGACACCGACCCACAAGGGCGCGGCCCTGGCGTGGCTGGTCGGCATGCTGACCCTGGGGACCGCCCTGCCCCACCTGCTTCGTGGCACCACCCTGGGCATGCCCTGGGAATGGCCGCTGATCGGTGCCTCGCTGCTCGCGCTGGCCGGCGGGGCCCTTATCCACCTGCTCGGGGATGGCCCCCACCTGCCACCGCCCGCCGGTCCCGCTCGACTGCAAGAGGGCCTCGCCGGCCTGCGCGAGCCGCGCTTCCGGGCCGTGGCCGGGGGTTACTTCGGCCATTGTTGGGAGCTCTATGCCTTGTGGATGCTGACGCCCTTCCTGGTAGCCCGGGAGCTCCAGCGCCTGGGCGCCACCGAGGACCTGGTGCCCTGGCTATCGTTCGGCGTCATTGCCCTGGGGCTTGTGGGCTGCGTGGGTGGCGGCGTCTTGAGCCGGCGCCTCGGCAGCCTGTGGGTGGCACGGCGTGCCCTGGCCACCTCCGGGCTGATCTGTCTGGCCTATCCGCTGCTGCCCTGGCTGCCACCCGGCCTGCTGCTCGTCCTGCTCGGCGCCTGGGGACTCACGGTCATCGCCGACTCGCCGCAGTTCTCGGCGCTGGCTGCCGCTACCGCCCCCCTGGCCCGAGTCGGCTCCACGCTGGCGGTGATGAATGCCGTGGGATTCGCGCTGACCATCCCGGCGATCTCGCTGACCAGCAGCCTGTGGGCGGCCCAGGGCCCCTGGGTGCTGTGGTGGCTGCTTCCAGGACCTGTGCTGGGCCTCTGGGCACTGCGCGGACTCGCCGAGCGGGAGCCTCAAGCGGCGCCTCCGGCATCCTCCTGAGACCGGCATGTCATCAGGCCTTGGCCTCCCGCGGCAGCGCCAAGGCCATCAGCGCACTGGCCGCCACCAGGGCCGAAGAGATCCACAGGCAGGCGGTAAGGCCGTAGACCTGGTAGACCCAGCCGGAGAGCAGGGTCCCCAGCAGGCGCCCCATGGCGTTGGCCATGTAGTAGAAGCCCACGTCCATGGAGACGCCGTCGGCGCGGGCGTAGTGGACGATCAGGTAGCTGTGCCAGCTGGAGTTGACGGCGAACAGCACGCCGAAGGCCAGCAAGCCCGCCACCAGCCACCCCACCTCGGCCAGCGGCAGCAGCGCCAGCAGTGCCGGCAGGCCGGCCAGCGCCATGGCCCAGAAAGCCGTCACGCCTCGCGCCCCGCCCTTTACCAGGCCGGTGAGGCGCGGCGCCTGGGTCTGTACACCGCCATAGCCGATCACCCAGATGGCCAGCAGGCCGCCTACCGTCCAGTGGCTCCAGCCATGCTGGTCATAGAGGAACACCGGCAGCGCCACCACGAACCAGACGTCCCGGGAGGCGAAGAGGCACAGCCGCGCCGCCGAGAGCACGTTGATGGCCCGCGACTTGGAGAACACCTCGCTGAACCTGGGCTTGCGCTTCTGGCGGCCCAGGTCGGCCTTGAGACGGGCAAGCGACAGGGCCAGCACCGCGACCAGCATCAGCGCCATGGCGATCACGGCGCCACGAAAGCCGATCAGGGTCAGCAGCAGCCCGCCGATGAAGAAGCCGGCGCCCTTCAGCGCATTCTTGGACCCGGTGAGGATCGCCACCCAGCGGTAGAGGGCGCTGCCGGCGCTGGGGCTGTCCCTGGGCACCAGCACCTTGACCGCGCTCTTGGCGCTCATCTTGTTGAGGTCCTTGGCAATGCCCGAGAGGGCCTGGGCGGCCATCACCCAGGGCACGGTGAGGGCCGTAGCGGGCACCATCAGCATGGACAGCGCCACGACCTGCAGCGCGAGCCCAACGTTCATGGTGCGGTTGAGCCCCAGGCGGGCGCCCAGCCACCCCCCTACCAGGTTGGTGACCACGCCGAAGGCCTCATAGAAGAGGAACAGCAGCGCCACTTCGAGCGGCGTGTAGCCCAACTGGTGAAAATGCAGTACCACCAGCATGCGCAGGGCGCCGTCTGTCAGGGTGAAGGCCCAGTAGTTGCCGGTAATCAGCAGGTACTGGCGTACCTCGAAGGGCAAGGCTCGCAGGCGAGCGGCGAGAGAGCTTCTGTCAACCACGCCCCACCTTCAAGGCCAGCTCGGCGGTGCGATTGGCGTAGCCCCACTCGTTGTCGTACCAGGCGTAGAGCTTGAGCTGGGTACCGTTGACCACCATGGTGGAGAGCGCATCGATGATCGAACTGCGGGGGTCGGTGCGGTAGTCGATGGAGACCAGCGGACGCTCCTCATAGCCGAGGATGCCGGCAAGCGGGCCCTCGGCGGCCGCCTCTAGCGCCGCATTGACCTCCCCCACCGTCACCTCGCGCTCGAGTTCGAAGACCATGTCGGTGAGCGAGGCGTTGGCCAGCGGCACTCGGATGGCATGCCCGTTCAATTTGCCCTCGAGTTCCGGGAAGATGGCGGTGATCGCCTTGGCCGAGCCGGTGGTGGTGGGGATCAGGCTCATGCCGCAGGCGCGTGAACGGCGCAGGTCCGGCTTCTGTGGAGAACTCGGGGCGTCGAGGATGACCTGGGTGTTGGTGATGTCGTGCACCGTGGTCATCGAGCCGTGGCGGATCCCGAACATCTCGTGGATCACCTTGACCACCGGCGCCAGGCAGTTGGTGGTGCAGCTCGCCGCGGTGACGATGCGATGGACGTCGGGGTCGTACCTGTCATCATTGACGCCCACCACCACGTTCAGCACGCCCGCCTCCTTCACCGGCGCGCTGACCACCACTCGCTCGACGCCCTGGTCGAGATAGGCCTGAAGCGCCTCCGTGGTCTTCATCTTGCCGGAGCACTCGATGGCGACCTGGCAGCCGGACCAGTCGCCCTCGTCCACCGCCTTGTGCGTGCTGAAGGCGATGCGGTGGCCGTCAATCAGGATGGCATCACCATCGCCGTGGATCCCCTGCCCCGGGCTCCAATGTCCGTGTACCGAGTCGAACTCCAGCAGGTGGGCGAAGGTCGCGGCATCGCCACCCGGGTCATTGATGCGCGAAAGTTCGACCTCGCCCGCCGTAACGCGGGGCCAGAGGCTACGCAGGACCAGGCGACCGATACGGCCGAAGCCGTTGATGCCGATACGTAGGGGCATGGTGTTCTCCTGATGAAGAATGAACGCCGGGAGACACCCTCAGAGATCGTCGTCCCGGGCCTTAATCTGAAGCCACAGCGAGAGGCGATGACGAATCTCGTTGAGGGCCTGCTCGTAGGCGTCGGAACGACCGATCAGGCGCGGGTCGCGAATGTCCCAGTAGAGGTGCTCGTCGCTTTCGCCCTGCCAGTCTCGGCACGCCTGCTGGGCCTTGTCGCAGAGCACGATAACGGCATTGAAATGTTCGCCGGCGAAATCATCCAGCGACTTGCTGGCCAGCCCTTCGGTGGAAATACCCTGCTTCTTCAATGCCGCCAGGGTCATCGCAGCGGGTTCATTCGGCTCGCTGCCCGCGCTGTAGGCCTCGAACGTATCGCCTGCCAGGTGGCGCAACAGCGCCTCCCCCATTAGCGAGCGGGCGGAATTGGCATTGCACAGGAAGAGCACACGCTGTTTCGCCATGGGAATGGCCCCTTGAGATATATGGAATATCATATATAACGCACCGGGATGTCAATCATATGACAGCGTCAACGACGACGGGGAGGCTTTGGCCTCCCCGTCGTCCTTGCCGCGAGTATTCGCTTCAGCCGTAGCGGCCGGTGATGTAGTCCTCGGCCTTCTTGGTGGCCGGGTTGGCGAACATCGTACGGGTGTCGTTGTACTCGATGATCTCGCCGAGGTGGAAGAAGGCCGTGTAGTCTGCCACCCGCGCCGCCTGCTGCATGTTGTGGGTCACGGTGATGATGGTGAACTGCTGCTTGAGCTTGTCCATCAGGTCCTCGATGGTCGCCGTGGAGATCGGGTCCAGCGCCGAGGTGGGCTCGTCCATCAGGATCACGTCGGGCTGCACCGCGATGGCGCGGGCGATGCACAGGCGCTGCTGCTGGCCACCGGAGAGCGAGGTACCCGGCTGGTGCAGCTTGTCCTTGACCTCCTCCCACAAGCCGGCGTCGCGCAGCGCCTTCTCTACCAGTTCATCCTGGTCGGCCTTGCGGCTCACCAGGTCGTGCATGCGCGGCGCGTAGACGACATTGTCGTAGATCGACTTGGGAAAGGGATTGGGCTTCTGGAAGACCATGCCCACCCGGCGGCGCAGCGCCACCTCGTCCATCTTGGCGGCGTTGACATCGCGGCCATCCATCTCCACCAGCCCTTCGAGACGCACGCTGGGGATCAGGTCGTTCATGCGATTCAGGCAGCGCAGGAAGGTGGACTTGCCACAGCCCGAGGGCCCGATCAGGGCCGTGATGTTCTTCTGGTAGACATCGATGTTGAGGTTCTTCAGCGCCTGACTCTGGCCGTACCAGAGATTGAGGTCGCGAACGCGGATGCTCAGCTCATGATGGGCGTCATTATTGCGGGTCACCGGCTGACCGGGTTCGGGACGGGAGTTTTCCTGACGTGACCTTTCGTGACCTGACATGGGCGCGGTACTCCGCTCGGCAACGTGAATGTTCATCTATGGATATCCTGTAACGTAGCGTGGCCTACCAGCGGCGTTCGAACTTCTTGCGCAGGACGACGGCAGTGGCGTTAAGGAAGATCAGGATCGCCAGCAGCACAAGAATCCCCCCGGCGGTCTTCTCGACGAAGGCCTGATCCGGCTCGCCCGCCCAGGTGAAGATCTGCGCCGGCAGTACGGTGGCGGCCTGGGTGAAAGAGCTCCCCGCGTCGGGAATGAAGGCCACCATGCCGACGATGATCAGCGGTGCGGTCTCGCCCATGGCCTGGGCCAGGCCGATGATGGAACCGGTCATGATGCCCGGCATGGCCAGCGGCAGCACGTGGTCGCGCACCACCTGCCAGCGCGAGCAGCCCACCCCGAAGGCGGCGTGGCGGATCGTGTCCGGTACACTGCGCAGTGCCGTGCGGGTGGCGATGATGATTACCGGCAGGGTCATCAGCGCCAGGGTCATGCCGCCGACCAGCGGCGTGGAACGCGGCACGCCGAAGAAGTTGATGAAGATGGCCAGGCCCAGCAGGCCAAACAGGATCGAAGGAATCGCCGCCAGGTTGTTGATGTTGATCTCGATGATCTGGGTCAGGCGGTTGTCGGGGGCGAACTCCTCCAGGTAGACCGCCGTCATCACCCCGATGGGGAAGGCGATGGCCAGCGTCACCAGCAAGGTCATCACTGTGCCCACGGCAGCGGAGAGAATGCCCGACGCTTCCGGCATCTTGGAATCGCCGCTGGTGAAGAAGGTGGTGTTGAACTTGAGCTCCGCCCGGCCCTGTTCCACCAGGGCATCGACGGTGGTCTTCTGGGACTCACTGAGTTTGTTGCGGTTGCCCTTGAGGTATTGATCCACTTCGCTGTCGGCCAGCACCCAGCGGGTCTCGGTGGTGCCCATCAGCGACGGATTGTCGCGCATGCGGACCGGGATCAGGCGCTCGAAGGTACGGCTCACCAGGCGCGACACCTCGGGGTCCAGGGCGGCACGCCCCATGCGCTGGGCATCCTCGTTGTAGTCGACCTCCACCTGGATCTGCGCCTGCTGGAAGGCCGGCAGCCCTTTGGACAGCATGTCGGCGAAGAACAGCACCAGGAACAGGCCGGCGAGACCCAGGGCGCCCATGGAGAACCACTTCAGTCGTGCCGATTTGCGGTGGCGCTTGCGCAGCTGGGCGCTGATGTCGTCGAAGGATTGACTCATCTCGGCGATTCCTCGGCGTTACAGGTTGTTGACGCGATACTTCTCGCGGAAGCGGCGGATCATGAGCACCGATACCAGGTTCAGGCTCAGGGTGACGGCAAACAGCACCAGACCCAGGGCGAAGGCAGAGAGCGTCTCGGCACTCTCGAACTCCAGGTCACCGGTCAGCGCCGCCACGATACGCACCGTCACCGTGGTCATGTCCTCCAGCGGGTTGGCAGTGAGGTTGGGCCGCATGCCCGCCGCCATCACCACGATCATGGTCTCGCCCAGCGCCCGCGAGACCGCCAGCAGCGAGGCGGAGATGATCCCCGGCAGCGCCGCGGGAATGACCACGTCGCGGATAGTCTCACCCTTGGTCATGCCCAGTGCCAGTGAGCCCTGCCGCATGCTGTCCGGTACCGCGCTGATCACGTCGTCGGAAAGCGAGGAGATGAAGGGGATGATCATGATGCCCATCACCACCCCGGGCGCCACGGCATTGTTGAAAGAGGCATCCAGGCCGAAGAAGCCGGCCACGTCGACGATGATCGGCGCCACCGTGATGGCGGCGAAGAAGCCATAGACCACGGTGGGAATGCCGGCCAGCACCTCGAGGGTCGGCTTGGCCAGGGTGCGCACCCGCGACGGGGCGAACTCTGCCATGTAGACGGCCGAGAGCAGGCCCACGGGAATCGCTACCAGCATGGCGATGGCCGTGATCATGAAGGTGCCGGCGAACAGCGGCACCGAACCGAACTGGGCGGCGCTGCCGCCCTCGTCGCCGCGCCCCGCGGCGGCCAGGAAGCTGGCGCCGGGGTTCCAGACGGTGCCGGTGATGAAGTCCCAGAAGCTGTGCATCTGGAAGAATCGCAGCGCCTCGAAGACGATCGAGAAGAGGATGCCAAAGGTGGTGAAGATAGAGATCATGGCCGCCGCGACCAGGATCCGGCGAATCACCCACTCGATGGCCTGGCGGGCATGGAAGTCGGGCTTTACTTGGCTCACCCCCACCATCAGGCCGATAGCGGCGATCACTAGGCTGCCGGCCAGTAAATAGAAGGTGGGGATATCGGCGCCCAACAGCAGCATCAGGAAGGCCCCGATGGCGCCCACGGTGATCGCCGGCCCGGCGGTGGCGAGCACGGCGAACCAGGCGTACTGGTCGGGTTGAGCATACATGGCCGTGCCGCTGGCGCGCACTCGCGCGGCCTTGGCACGACCCAGGAAGAAGGCTATCAGACCCAGCAGCAGCAGGACGCCGCTGAACATGGCGAGGAGTTGGTTGGTCTGCATAGGTCTCTCTCGGTGGATAACGACGGCAGCGTGCCTGCCGGAACGTGAGACGGCCGGCAGCCGTGGGCTGCCGGCCGGATCAGGCATCCCTGCCCAACGGGTTGTTACTTGAGGTCGTCGACCTCGAGTTGGGCCCGGTTGGCAACCTTCTCGCGGGTCTGCTCACGCTCGGCTTCCGTCAGCGGGATCAGGCCCAGGTCACTCAGGTAGCCACCCTTGCCGATCATGGCCTCGGATACAAACATGTCGACATAGTCGTACAGCGGCGGCACGGCATCGGCGTGCTGGTTCTTGACGTAGAACCACAGCGAGCGGGCGATCGGGTAGTCCCCGGCGCTGATCGCCTCGGGTTCCGGCGCCACGCCCTCGATGGCGGTGCCGATCAGGGCGTTGGGATTCTCTTCGAGGAAAGAGTAGCCGAAGATGCCGAAGGCATCGGTGTCTTCACTCAGACGCTGGACGATCAGGTTATCGTTCTCCCCGGCATCGATGTAAGCGCCGTCGGAACGTACCTCAGTGTAGGCCTCGCCGCCGTAGGCCTCCATCTCCTCTGACGGGACTTCCATGGCGAGCTCTTCGAAGGCATCGCGGGTACCGGAAGTGCTGGGCGGGCCGTAGATGGAAATCTCGCGATCCGGCAGCGAGGCGTCGATGTCACTCCAGTTGGTGTAGGGGTTGTCGACCAGCTCGCCATCGACCGGCACCTTGGCGGCCACGGCCAGGAACAGCTGTTCGAGGGTCAGCTCGATGGCCTCATTGGTGCTGGACTGGGCGAAGACGATGCCGTCGGAACCGATCTTCACCTCGGTGACGTCGGTCACGCCGTTCTCGATGCAACGCTCGAGCTCAGAGAGCTTGATGCGGCGAGACGCATTGGTGATGTCCGGAGTGCCCTCGCCCACACCGTTGCAGAACAGGCGCAGTCCACCGCCGGAACCGGTGGACTCGATGACCGGCGTCGGGTTGCTGGTCACGGCACCGAACTCCTCGGTCACATAGCTGGCGAACGGGTAGACGGTGCTGGATCCGACGATGTGGATCTGATCACGGGCGTGGGCCACAGTGGCCACACTCATGACGGCGGCGGCGATGGCCGTGGTCTTGACAGCGCGGCTTTTGAGGATGCGATTCATGGAGCGATCTCCTGATGGGGACAGTGTGCAACCTTCGCGAGTCACACCTTGCCCCACTCAGATGACAGCTTCATGACATTTGACCGCCGCCGGCGAATCCGACCCTCACTCTAGCTCGGGACGCCCGGCCAGTACGCGAATGCCGAAATTGGCCAGCAGCGAGGCGCCGAGCATGGTGCCCACCATCGGCCAGGCGCTGTCCACCTCGAAGGCGCCCACCAGCACCCCGGCCAGGGCGCCGCTGGAGAACTGTAGGCTGCCCTGCAGGGCGGCCGCGGTGGCGCTCATGTGATGGAAGCGGTCGAGCAGCGAGGTGATGGCGTTGGGGGCGATCAGGCCGATGGTGCCGGCGAACAGCATGATCAGCGGCACCATGGTGGCAAGCGACTCCCGCCCGGTGACCACCACCAGCGCAAGTCCGAGGCCGGCGGCCAGCTGGATACCCAGCCCCAGGCGCAAGTTCTGCAGGGGCGTGCGCCATCTCAGCAAGCGGATATTGAGGCGATTGGAGGCCACCATGGCCACCACGTTGACGCCGAACACCAGCGGATAGAGTGACGGCGTCAGGTCGAAGTGCTCGAGATAGAGAAACGGCGAGGCGGTGACGAAGGCGAACAGCCCAGCGAACGACATCGAGGCGGCAGCGATGAAGCCCATGGCCCGACGATCGCCAAGCACGCTGGCATAGTTGACCAGCACCTTGGCCGGCGTTGCCGCAGACCGGCCGGACGGTCGCGTCTCGGGTAGCCGGGTGCCCAGCAGCCACATCAAGAAACCGGCGTAGGCGGCAAGGAACACGAAGATCAGCCACCAGTCGGCGAGATACAGCAGCCCGCTGCCCACCACCGGCGCCACCAGCGGCGCCATCAGCATGATGATGGCCATGGTCGACATCACCTTGGCGGCTTCACGGCCCTTGAAACAGTCGCGCACGATGGCCGCCGAGTTGACGACGGTCGCGCCACCGCCCAGCGCCTGGACGAAGCGCCAGGTCAAGAGCTCACCCAGAGAGCCCACCGTAGCGATCACCAGGCTGGCCAGCAGGAAGACCACCAGGCCACCCAGCAGCACCGGCTTGCGCCCCACCCGATCGGACACCGGGCCGAACACCAGCTGGCCCAGGGCGAAGCCGGCCAGGAAGGTGGAGAGCGACAGCTCCGTGTGATGGATGCTGGCGCCGATATGCCCGGCGATCGCCGACATGGCCGGCAGGTAGGCATCGATGGCGAAGGGCGCCAGGGCCGTATTGGCGGCCACCAGCAGCGCCACGCGTCGAGGATTCAGGGTCAAGGCGCCTCCGAGGCAGCAACCGGACAAACAGATAGTAAGCTAATGATACCTGAAACCGTAGCCCCTGCCTCGATCGTCTATATTCGGCCACCTCGCCTTGCTAGAGTGGCCCCCACGACAACCGGAGGGATCCCGCCATGGCAGATGACCTGCTTTCACAACTCAAGACCATGACCACCGTGGTCGCCGACACCGGTGATCTCGAGGCGATTCGCCGCTTCTCGCCCACCGATGCCACCACCAACCCGTCACTGATCCTCCAGGCGGCCCAGCAGGAGGCACGCCGCGCACGGCTGGCCGAAATCGCCCGCCATGCGACCGACATCGACGATGCCCTGGACGCGGTGGCCGTGGAGATCGGCAGCGAGGTCAGTGCCCTGATACCGGGCCATGTCTCCACCGAGGTCAGCGCCCGCCTCTCCTTCGACAGCGACGCCACCCTGGCGCGGGCCCGCTCGCTGATCGAGCGTTACGGGCGTCACGGCGTCGGTCCCGAGCGCATCCTGATCAAGGTCGCCGCCACCTGGGAAGGCATCCGTGCCGCCCGGACTCTCGAGCGCGAAGGCATCCACACCAACCTCACCCTGCTGTTCAGCTTCGCCCAGGCCCGGGCCTGCGCGGATGCCGGCGTCACCCTGGTCTCGCCCTTCGTCGGCCGGATACTGGACTGGCACAAGGCGCAGGAGCCCGATGCCGACTTCAGTGGCGACCGCGACCCGGGCGTGCAGTCCGTCAGGCGCATCTACGAACACTTCAAGGGGCATGGCTACGACACCATCGTGATGGGCGCGAGCTTCCGCAACGCCGGCGAGATCATCGCCCTGGCCGGCTGTGACCGCCTGACCCTCTCGCCCAAGCTGCTGGAAGAGCTGGCCGACACCACCGGTAACCTGGAGCGTCGGCTTATGCCGCTGGACGCCGAGACTCGCGCCCCCGAGCCCCAGGACGAGGCCGAGTTCCGCTGGGAGATGAACGAGGATGCCATGGCCACCGATAAGCTGGCGGAAGGCATCCGCAAGTTCATGGCCGACCAGCGCAAGCTGGAGGCGCTGCTGGGTGAGCTGAGGAAGGGCTGACCGACCGGGGCCGCCGAGGGCCCGGTCAATGGCCGTGCGAGGCGGCCTCCTGGGCCTCGAGCATCTCGACGAGGGGCTGAAACTCCTCGCGGTTATGCTCGTTCAGGCGCATCAGGATACGGTGGGCCTCGAGGACCCGCTGGCGGGTTTCCTCGACGTCGGTGGGAATCTCGGGGAGATCGCAAAGCTCACAGGTCTCGGTGATCGGCGTCTCCACCAGGGTGAAGATGCGCGAGAACCCCATGACGTCAAGCATCCGCCGGACATCCGGGTTGTCGGCGATGATGGTCGCTCGCTCGGTGACACGGCCCTGCACTGCCATCGCTACCTTGGCGAGGAAGCCCAAGGCAGTGGAATCCACGTTGGTGGTGTCGCGCAGGTCGATGATCAGCGTCTCGAGGCCCGGGGTCTCGGCCAGCTGCTGGGCCTGACGGTCCAGGGTGGCGCAGAGCGTCAGGCGCACGTCTCCGCACAGCTTGAGGACGAAGACCCCGGAATCGAACGCCGCCTTGATGCGGCCTTCATTGTTTATCATTGCCAAATCCGCTCAACGTCATGATCGTCAGGTCGTCTGGCAGTTCCTCGTGTCCCGGGGCGCTCTGGGCGACGCCTTCATCATCGTCCGCCAATGCCCCCAGTGCAAGGCTGCCACGTAGGTCCTCCAGCGTCTCGCTGGCCAGGACCCGCCGCTCGAGCTCCCTGAGCCGCAGATCGAGGGTGTCGCCCGGCAGACACTCCAGTATCCCATCCGAACACAGCCACAGCCGGAAGTTCTCCGGCAGCTCGCAGCCCAGCATCGGGTAGTCGATCCCCGGGAAGAGGCCGACCGGCATGCCCTCGCCGGGCAACGGCGTCACCTTGCCATCGGACACCAGCAGGGGCATGGGCAGCTGCGCGCCCAGCGAATAGTGGAGATAACGACGTTGATGGTCAATGACCCCGACGAGCAGGGTCGCATGCTTGCCGATGCCGGCATCCAGCAGTTCGCGATTGAGCGCCGCCAGCCAGCGCGGCGCCAGGGCCTCGGGATGCTCGCCGTCCCACTCGTGCTGCCAGTGATTGGAGAGATACTTCAGCAGCACGGTGACAAAGGCCGAAGAGGCCCCGTGCCCGGAGACATCGGCAAAATAGAACAGGCTGTAGCGCTCGTCGAAAGCCTGGAAATCGAGGAAATCCCCGGACAGGTAGAGCGAGGGCGCCAGCCAGTAGTCGAAGGTCACGTCATTGAGGGTCTGTGGCCGCGGGGGCAGCAGCTTACGCTGGATCTGTCCGCCGGCCTGTTGATCAAGGCGCAGCATCGCCAGATGCGTCTCGAGGCTCTCGTTGAGTTCTTCCAGGTCCTCATTGAGCTGGGCCAGGCGGGCACGATCATGCTCACGCTCCGCGGCCAGGCGATGCACCTCGATGGCCTTACCGATCATGCGCCGCAGCAGGGACCCATGGCGCAGCGGGTCGACGATGTAGTCCACCAGGCCGACATCGACCGCGCGCAGCAGGTCGGCATCCTGGCGCTCGTCGCTGACCACCAGGGTCGGCAGGCATTCAGCGAGATGTGTCCAGTCCCCGCTGGGCACCGCCCGGGAATGGGCCACGATGAGGGCGGTTTCCGGCGGGAGTCCCTCGATGCTGTCGGCGGCATATACCGCCAGGCCGTCACGGGCGATGGTCTCGGCCAGGGCATCACGCTCCGACCCCGGCACGTCGATCACCCCGATCAGTTGCTTGGCTGGTGGCATGCAGTCATGGCCTCAATCGGCGAAGGCATCATCGAAGTCCGCCTCATCGAAGTTGAACTCCTCGTTGACGAAGGGATCTTCGCCCTGCTCGCCATCGCTGACTTCGAAGCGGCGCTGCTGCAGCCAGGTATCACGAATGAAACTGTAGCGATCGCCCCGGATCAGCGCCTCCTGGTCGAGCAGGCCGGCCCGGGCATCGATCACCCTCAGGGCGGTAAGGCCGATGCGCACCTCGTCATCCTCCACGTAGGTGGTCGGATAGGTAACCATGTCCACCGGCAGCCCGGCGGTATCGCGCAGCGTGCTCGGACCGAGCAGCGGCAGCACCAGGTAGGCTCCCTCGCCCAGGCCCCAGACAGCGAGCGTCTGGCCGAAGTCCTCCTCGCGGCCGGTGACCTCCATTCGCGAGGCGACGTCGAACAGGCCACCGATGCCGACGGTGCTGTTGATCAGGAAGCGACCGGTGGCCACGCTGGCGTTGGTGCCCTTGCCCTGCAACAGGCTGTTGAGCGCGGTGCGAATCTCCCCCAAGTTGGAGAAGAAGTTGCCGACACCGGTCTCCACCGGGTCCGGCGTGACGAAGCGGTAGCCCCGGGCAGCGGGCTTGAGCGCGTATCGGTCGACCACATCATTGAAGGCGAACACCTTGCGGTTGAAGCCCTCCAAAGGGTCGTCGGGATTTCGCTCCCGCACTTCCCCGCTGGTGGCGCACCCCGCGCTGGCCACCAGCAAAAACGCCAGTGCTCCCCGCCCGACCCATCTCGTCAGCCCTTGTCTCATTGGCATTCTCGCCTCCCAGCGGTTCCCTGTCATGACGCTCATTGGCGACGCACCACCACGCTGCCGGCACTGTATCCCGCGCCGAAGGAACAGACCACCCCGAGCGCGCCGCGTGGCAGGTCGCCCCGGTGCAGGTGGAAGGCGATGATCGAACCCGCCGAGCTGGTGTTGGCGTAGCGATCGAGGATGATCGGCGCCTGTTCGGGGCTCGGGTCATGGCCCAGCACGCGCCGGGCAATGAGGTCGTTCATGTGGCGGTTGGCCTGGTGCAGCCAGAGCCGCGACAGGTCGCCGCCCGTAAGCTCGAGGCTCGCCAGGTGATCGGTGATCAGCGCTGCCACCAGCGGACAGACCTCCTTGAAGACCCGCCGGCCCTCCTGGACGAAGAGCTTGTCGATGGCCTGCGGATCGCTGTCGGTGACCCGGTTGAGGAAGCCGGCGTTGTTGCGGATGGCGTTGGAGAAGCGCGTGACCAGGCGGGCGCCGAGGATCTCGAAGCGCTCCTCGGCGGTGGCGACCTGCTCGCTCTCCAGCACGATGGCGGTGCAGGCATCACCGAAGATGAAGTGGCTGTCGCGGTCCCGGAAGTTGAGGTGCGCCGAGCAGATCTCGGGGTCGACCACCAGCGCCCGCTTGACGCTGCCGGCGCGGATGGCATTGGCGGCGGTCTCGATGGCGAAGGTCGCCGAGCTGCAGGCGACGTTCATGTCGAAGGCATAGCCGCCCGCGCCGAGCGTATCCTGGAGTTCCACCGCGACGGCCGGGTAGGGCCGCTCCAGGTTGGAGCAGGCGACGATGACCAGCTCGATATCCGCGGCCTCGACCCCCGCCGCGTCCAGGGCCTCGCGCGCCGCGGCCAGGCCCATCTCGCACTGGAGGGAGGGCGCGTCATTGCCGCGTTCCGGCAGCCGGGGACGCATCCGCGCGGGGTCGAGGATGCCCTCGGCGTCGAGCACGTAACGGCTGTGGATGCCCGAGGCCTTGACGATGAACTCGGTGCTGGAGTGTGGCAGCGGTTCACGCTCGCCGGCGGCGATGGCAGCGGCATGGCGCGCGTTCTCGGCGTCCACCCAGGCGTTGAACGAGTCCACCAGGGCCGCGTTGTCGATGGCGTGTGGTGGGGTGAAGAGGCCCGTCCCGGTAATCACCACTTGGCTCATGCTTTTCTCCCTGTGAGTTCTGCCCAGCGCTTCTCGAGGCGCTTGGTGGAGACCGGGAACCTCGTGCCCAACTGCTGGGCGAAGAGCGAGACCCGCAGCTCCTCGATCCACCAGCCGAACTCCACCAGTACCGGGTCCTCCACCCCGCCGCGTCGCTCGCTCTCGCGGCGGGCCACCAGCCGCGCCTCGAAGTCCTGGACCTCCTGCATGTGCATCTGGTCGCGCATGCGCTCCCGCGGCGCCTTCTCCAGGCGGATCAGCGCCGCGTCCATGTAGCGGGGGTACTCCTCGAGCCACTCCCCCGCCTCGCTGACGAAACCGGGATGCACCAGCTGCTGCATCTGGGCCTTGAGGTCACTGTAGACCAGCGCCAGGGCCAGGTTCAGCCGCCCCTTGAGCGCCTTGGTCACGGCCAGGTGCCCCTTGAGCGCCTGCTCCAGGGTGGCCACCAGGACCTCCGCCCGGGGCAGCAGCGCATCGCGCGTCGCCTCGAGGCGCTGCTCCAGTTCGCCCCGCGAGCGCGGCAGCGCCTCGCTGGCCACCACCTGGCCAAACACCCCGGCCACCACGTCATCGATGAGCTGTCGCTTGCTGCCGACCTTGGCGAACAGCAGCGCACAGGTCTCCAGCCCCTTCAGGCGTTCGATGGCCCGCACTTGGTCGGGCAGGCGTTCCATGGCCGCCCTGACCACGCCCCGGCGATGGGCCTCGCGGGCCTTGTCGGGATGGTCGAAGAGCTCGACCCGGAAGGCCTCCTTGGCGGGCACCAGGGCCGGGTAGGCCTCCACCCGGATGCCCGCCTGGGTGGTGACCCGGGACTCGGGCAGGGGCGTCTCGGGCAGGGCCTCGAGCTCGCCTTCGCTGCTGGCCTGCTCGGCCAGGGCCCGGGCGCCCTCCCCGGCGGCGGCCTCGAAGCGGCGCTCCAGTTCACGAGCGTCTCGGCCCTGGCCCAGGGTCCGGCCCTGGTGATCGACCACCCGCAGGTTCATCACCAGGTGCGGCTCCAGCTGGTCGAGGCGCCAGTCGTCGGGATGGAGCCGTACACCGGTCTTGCGGCGCAGGAATTCACCCAGCGCCTCGGTGAGCGGCACGTCGTCCGGCGTCATGGCCTCGAGGGCGGCGTCGACCCAGTCGGGAATCGGCACCACCTGGCGGCGCACCGCCTTGGGCAGCGACTTCATCAGCGCGATGCCCTTCTCGCGCAGCAGGCCCGGGACCAGCCACTCGAGCCGCGCCAGGGGCAGCTGGGGCAGCATGGCCGCCGGCACGGTCAGCGTCACCCCGTCGTCCGCGGCCCCAGGCTGGAAGTGGTAGGAAAGCGGATAGCGCACGCCACCCAGCACCAGCTCGTCGGGGTAGTCGGCCACGGTGACCTCCCCGGCCTCCCGCGCCAGCAGGGCCGCGCGGTCGAACTTCAGGATGTCGCGGTTCTCGCGCTCGGCCTGCCGACGCCAGGCCTCGAAGCCCTTGCCGTTGACGATCTCCGCGGGGATGCGTTCGTCGTAGAAGGCGAACAGGGTCTCCTCGTCGACCAGAATATCGCGCCTGCGGGCCCGGTCCTCGAGATCCTCGACCTCCTCCACCAGCGCCCGGTTGTGGGCGAAGAAGTCGCCCCTGGTCTTGAACTCGCCCTCCACCAGTGCCCGGCGGATGAAAATCTCCCGGGACTCCTGCGGGGCCATGGCACCATAGTGGACCTTGCGTCCGGCGACGATCGGCAGGCCGAAGAGCGTGACCTGCTCGGTGGCGACCACCTGGGCGCGCTTCATCTCCCAGTGCGGCTCGGCATAGGAGCGCTTCACCAGGTGGCCGGCCAGCGGTTCGATCCACTGGGGCTCGATCCTGGCCACGGTCCGGGCGAAGAGCTTGCTGGTCTCGACCAGTTCGAAGGCCATCAGCCACTTGGGGGACTTCTTGGCAAGGCCCGACCCCGGATGGATCAGGAACTTGCGGTTGCGTGCCCCCAGGTACTCGCGATTCTCGGTGGCGAGGCCCAAGTGCGAGAGCAAGCCGGTGAGCAGTGCCTTGTGTAGGGCCACGGCGCTTTCTCGGCGGGCTTCCACGCGGCTCTTGTCGTCCCAGGCCGGGTCATCGGCGGCAAGCCGTGGGGCCGGCGGCGGTACCTCGATCTGCATGTCGCGCAGCAGCTGGCGCAGCTGGCGAAAGGTGTCATGCCACTCGCGCAGGCGCAGATAGTTGAGATAGTGATCCTTGCACCAGCGCCGCAGCCGATTACCGGAGAGCTCCTCGCGGGCGACTTCGAAGCCGTTCCAGAGGTTGAGCAGGGCCACGAAGTCGGAGTCCGGGTCCTGCCAGCGGCGGTGGGCCTGATCGGCGGCCTGGCGCTTGTCGGCCGGCCGGTCGCGGGGATCCTGCACCGCCAGGCCGGCGACCACGATCAGCACCTCGCGCAAGCCCCCCTGCTCGGCGCCGGCCAGCACCATGCGCGCCAGGCGCGGGTCGATGGGCAGCCGCGACAGTTTGCGCCCCAACGGGGTCAGGCGGTTGTCCGCGTCCACCGCGCCCAGCTCGAACAGCAGCCGGAAGCCATCGGTGACGAAACGCGAATCCGGCGGATCGACGAACGGGAAGGTCGCGATGTCATCGGGGTTCAACGACAGCAGCGACAGCATCGAGAGGATCACCGAGGCCAGATTGGTGCGGCGGATCTCGGGGTCGGTAAATTCGGGCCGGGCGAGGAAGTCCTCCTCGTCGTAAAGCCGGATGCAGACCCCCTCGGCCACGCGCCCGCAGCGCCCCTTGCGCTGGTTGGCGCTGGCCTGGCTGACCGGCTCCACCGGCAGGCGCTGGATCTTGGTCTTGTAGCTGTAGCGGCTGAGACGCACCAGCCCCGGGTCGATGACGTAGCGGATGCCCGGCACGGTGAGCGAGGTCTCCGCCACGTTGGTGGAGAGCACGATGCGCCGCCCCGCATGGGGGGCGAAGACACGGTTCTGCTCGGCATTGGAGAGCCGCGCATAGAGCGGCAGGATCTCGGTGCCCTTGAGGTCGGCACGGCGCAGGGTGTCGGCGGTCTCACGAATCTCGCGCTCACCGGGCAGGAATACCAGGATGTCGCGCGGGCCATGGAACCAGCGCTTGTCGCGCTCGACCCGCTCGATCTCCTCCACGGCGTGGAGGATGCCCTCCTGCAGAGTACGATCCTCCTCGTCGTCATCATCGCGCACCAGCGGCCGATAGCGCACCTCCACCGGGTGGGTGCGCCCGGTGACCTCCACCACCGGCGCCGGCTGGCCCCGTCCCTGGGCGTCGGTGCGCCCGAAGTGCTCGGCGAAGCGGGCCACGTCGATGGTTGCCGAGGTGATGATCACCTTGAGGTCGGGGCGCCGCGCGGTGAGGCGCTTGAGGTAGCCGAGCAGGAAGTCGATATTAAGGCTGCGCTCATGGGCCTCGTCGATGATGATGGCCTCGTAGCGCATCAGATCCGGGTCGTGGCGGGTCTCGGCGAGCAGGATGCCGTCGGTCATCAGCTTGACCAGGGTGTCGTCGCTGCTCTGGTCGGTGAAACGCACCTGGTAGCCCACCTGTTCGCCCAGCGGCACCTGGAGCTCCTCGGCGAGGCGATTGGCCACCGAGCGCGCCGCCAGGCGCCGCGGCTGGGTGTGGCCGATCAGTCCACGGCGCCCCAGGCCCAGTTCCAGGCAGAGCTTGGGCAGCTGGGTGGTCTTGCCCGAGCCGGTCTCGCCGGCCACCACCACCACCGGATGCCCGCGCAGGGCCGCGAGGATGTCCTCCCGACGCTCCGCCACCGGCAGCGATGGCGGATACTCGAGGGCCACCGGCCGCGCCCGACGCCGTTCCACCTGCTGCCGCGAACGCTCGAGCGCGCACCGCACCTCGACGAGGCCGCGGTCCACGGGCTTGCCCTCCCTCAGTCGACGGCGCAGCCCGCGCAGGCGCTTGTCCAGGGTCGGGACGTCGCGCCGCAGGGCATCATCGAGGTCGCGGGTCAGGGCGTCGAGCTCGGCGGCATCCTGGGCGTTCGCGGCGGGGGCCTGGCGGGTCTCGGGGGTCACGGTCTCTACGGTCGTCTCCGGGTCACGGTCATCAAAAAACTGCCCGCCCAGGACTCCCGGAGCGGGCAGTGCATTGTAACGCCGAGGTCACGACGACGCCTAATCGGAACCATCAAGCGTGGCTATCAGGTTGCAAGAAGAAAGCTATCGCTTCTCGCGCTCCTCGTCGCGAAGCTGGCGTCGCAGGACTTTCCCCACATTCGTCTTGGGCAACTCGTCGCGGAACTCCACGAACCTCGGCACCTTGTAGCCGGCGAGATCCTTCTTGCACCAGGCCCGCAGGGTCTCGGCATCGAGGGTCTCGTCCCGGGAGACGACGAACAGCTTGATCGCCTCGCCGCTGGTCTCGTCGGGCACTCCCACGGCCGCGGACTCGATCACCCCGGGATGGGCCGCCACCACGTCCTCGATCTCGTTGGGGTACACGTTGAAGCCAGAGACCAGGATCATGTCCTTCTTGCGATCGACGATGCGGATGTAGCCATCCGGCTGGAGCACGGCAATGTCGCCGGTATGAAACCAGCCCTGGCCGTCGATCGCACAGGCGGTCTCCTCGTCCCGGTTCCAGTAGCCCTTCATCACCTGGGGGCCCCTGACGCAGAGCTCCCCGGCGGCATCGAAGGGCGCATCCTGACCATCGGCATCCACCACCTTCACCTCGGTCCCCGCCACCGGCTTGCCGATGGTGCCAAGCTGGGCGGCATCCACGGGATTGAAGCTGACGATGGGCGAGGTCTCGGTCAGGCCATAGCCCTCGGCCACCGGACAGCCGGTGACCTCCTCCCAGCGCTGCGCCGCGGCCCGGGTCAGGGCCATGCCGCCGGAGATGGTCAGGTGCAGCCGGGAGAAGTCGAGACGGCGAAAGTCCTCGCGGTTGCACAGGGCATTGAAGAGGGTGTTCAGCCCGATGAAACCGGTAAAGGAGAGCCCCTTGAGGGTCTTGACGAAGGCATCCAGGTCGCGGGGGTTGGGGATCAGCACCGAGTGATTGCCGGTCTCCATCATGAACAGGCAGTTCACCGTAAAGGTGTAGATATGGTAGACGGGCAGTGGCGCGATGATGGTCTCGGCGCCGTCGGTCAGCGCCGGGCCGATGGCCTGGCGAGCCTGGAGCATGTTGGCCACCAGGTTGCGATGGGTGAGCATGGCGCCCTTGGCTAGCCCGGTGGTGCCGCCGGTGTACTGCAGCGCGGCGATGTCGTCGGGGCCGCACGTCACTTCCTGATGGCGACGCCCGGCGCCCACCTTCAGGGCCTGACGCAACGGCGTGGCACCGGGCAGCGAGTAGGCCGGCACCATTCGCTTGACGTGCTTGACCACGGCATTGATCAACTGGCGCTTCGGGAAGCCATGCAGATCCCCGAGCTGCGTCACCACCACATGCTGGATATCGGTGCGCTCGAGGATGCGTTCGAGCTTGTCGGCCATGTTGGCCAGGATGACGATGGCCCGGACCCCGGCGTCCTTGAACTGGTGGGCCATCTCCCGCTCGGTATACAGCGGGTTGGTGTTGACCACCACCAGCCCCGCCCGCAGGGCACCAAACACCGCCACCGGGAACTGCAGCACGTTGGGCAGCTGGATGGCGATGCGGTCCCCCGGCTGCAGCGTGGTCTCCTGCTGCAGCCAGGCAGCAAAGTCCCCGGAGAGGCGGTCGAGTTCGGCATAGGTCAGCATTCGTCCCATGCAGCTGAACGCCGGCTTGTCGGCGAAGCGCGCCACGGAGGAGTGGAAGACATCCATCACCGAGGCGTAGGCGTCGAGCCCCTCAAGGGGCTGACCGGTCAGGATGGCGGGCTTGTCGTTCTCGCTCATGGGCAGTCTCCACGCTGCGGCTGATGTCATCAGCCGGCTTGTTGTTCTTTGCGCCTACCTTATACCAGCGCCTTTGCGGCTGTAAAACACCCGATTGAAACCTACGTTTTAAAGCGCGCCTGGATCACGCCGCCCTGCCAGACCAGCAGCTCGCCGGGTACCATGCGCACCCACTCCTCGTTGTCGGTGAGCGGCTCGGTGGCAATCACCGAGACCACGTCGTCGGCCGTGGTGTGCTCGGCGAAGTTGACCGTCAGCTCGGCATCCGAGAGGCTTGCCCGGCCGAAGGGCGCCCGCCGCGTGATATGGGCCAGCTTGGTGGAACAGTAAGTGTAGAGATAGTCGCCATCGGCCAGCAGAAGATTGAAAACCCCCAGGCCTCGCAGTCGCTCACAGAGACCGTGCAGGGTCCCCCAGAGGGCATGACGCTGGGCGTCATCATCCGGCGGTTCAGGAAAGGCGCCGCGCAGCTCACCGAGCAGCCAGCAGAAGGCATGCTCGCTGTCGGTGCTGCCCACCGAGCGATAGAAGGAGTGCGGCAAAGCCTGCCAATCGGCGAGCTGGCCATTGTGGGCATAGCACCAAGGGCGCCCCCACATCTCGCGGACGAAGGGATGGGTGTTGGCCAGGCGCACCTGGCCGACATTGGCCTGCCGGATATGACTGATGACGATGTTCGACTTGATCGGATAATCGCAGATCAGCCGGGCGATGGGGGAGTGCACCGAGGGGTGGGGATCACGGAAGTCCCGATAACCGCCCTCCTCGTAGAAGGCGATACCCCAGCCGTCACGGTGTGGCCCGGTCCCCCCGCCACGGTGCAGAAAGCCGGTGAAGCTGAAGCAGATGTCAGTGGGCACATTGGCGCTCATGCCCAGCAATTCACACATGGGGTTCCTCCCGGCGTACGGGGCGTCGCACGCGGCGACGCCGGATCAGGCCGATCACCAACACCAGCCACAGCACCACCACCAGCGCCACGGCCGCCCACAGAAGCGGATCATGGCGATGCGCCTCCCACTGCCGCTGCAGGCCCGGCACTCCCGCCTGCCAGAGATCACGCGCCTGTCCGGGCAGGCGATTGACCCAGGCGACGAAGCGGTCGGCCGAGGTCTCGGGGGGCGGCAGAGGGGAATCGCTGCGCTCCCCGTTCTCGACGCGTTCGGTCCCGAGGGTCGGCCCGGTTACGTCCGCCAGGTCGATGCCGATGCGGCCTTCGGGGTTGAGTATCAGGCGCGGCAGGGCCAGCTCGCGGGTCTCGCCATCCAGCTCGAGGGTGGCCGTGAGCAGCAGTGGCTGGCTCAGTTCCTCGTCGAGCTCGGGCAGGTCGAGATGCCAGCGCGAGGCCCCGACCGCCCGGGCCTCGAGACGTTCTCCCTGCAGCTCGCCATGGATCTCGGTGTTGTCGCGATTCAGCCGGGGATGCTCGGCGGCCAGCACCACCCGACCCTGCCGGGGCCGATGCACCGCCCCGATGGCCGGCAGCACGTTCACCGCCTGCACCCGCTGGCGGTGAAACCTCTCCCCCTCGGCACGGATCACCAGACGCGCATTGCCGGTCAGCGCCGGCGCCGGCAGGCGGCCAAGGAAGCGCCCCGCCTCGGCCTGCAAGGTGATCCGGGACTGTGCCTTGCCCTCCGCGTCCTGCAGCAAGACCGAGAGGGTGAGTTCCTCGCCTTCCTCGCCGAGGGGGTCACCATCGCGCTCCACCCAGGCCTGGACCGGGACTTCGAAGCCCAGATAGAGGGTGGTCGGCAGATCGGCGAGCCGCAGGTGAAGTGGGGAGGCGACGTTGATGCGACTGCCCTCGCCCACCGGCCCCTCGAGACGCCACTCGCCGACCTGGGGATCGGGCACCCGGATCAGGTCGAAGCGAGGCTCCACCTGCCAGCGAATGTCGTCCGGCGCCTCGTCGGCCCGGTAGCGCGTGCCGTCCGGCGCGACCAAGGTCAGGGGGGCATCGTCGGGCGCGTGGAAGACCAGTGCCGAGAAGTTTTCCACGTCATCGTCGATGACGAAGCGCCTCTCCTCCAGCGGCACCTGGTCGGCGGGGAAGATACGCTCGATGATGTCGAGGAAGGCGCCCAGCAGGCTCTCGGGGTTCTCCGCGAGCGCCGCCAGCCCCCCGGTGGACTGGGCCAGCCGCTCCACCAGGGCCAGGTCGGCCTCGTCGGAGAAGGCGATGGCATGGATGGCCACGCCCTGATCGGCCAGTTCGGCGGCCAGTTCGTCCACCAGGCGCTCGCGCGAGGCTTCGTCGACCTCGGGCTTGGCCCCCCGGGCCGGTGACAGATCGATCACGCCATCGGTGAGCAGCACCAGGTGGCGCCAGCCGTTGGCCTCGGCCCTTGCCGCCTCGCGAAGGGCCACCTCGATATCGGTGTACTGCTGGTAGTCCTGCAGGGCCGGAGGCAGGGCCAGGGCCCGTTCGCGCCAGGCCGCATCCACCTCGCCCAGCGGCAGGGGGTTGTCGACCGTCTCACCGAAGGTCCAGACGCCCGCCGTGGCGCCGTTGGGCAGCAGCGCCACCAGCATGTCCAGGGCACTGAGCGCCAGGCGATCGGGATCGTTTTCCTTCATGCTGCCGGAGACATCGACCACCACCCGGACGTCCGGCCGCTCCTCCTCGCCGACCTGTGCCGGCGCCTGGCTCGCCCACAGCCACAGGGCACCGCCGATTGCCAGCATCCAGGTCAGCCGGCCAACGGGCCTTTCCATGCCATACCCGCCCATCGGGGCTCCTTAGCCGATCATCGGCTCCTGGCGCTGGCCCCGGCCACCGCGGCGGGGGCCGGCGGGCGCCTCGTCATGCATGTCCACGTAGTCATCGTCATCGAGGGTGTCGCGATGACGGCCACGCCACCACAACAGCAGCCCCACCAGGACCCCCAGCCCGGCCCCCACCGCGACCAGCAGGGTAGCCGGCATGAGGGCCGCGCCGTTGCGCTCGAGGAAGGCCACGGCCGCCACCACCACCGCCGGGGCGAAGCCGGAGTAGAACTCGCCTTCCTCCAGCAGCGGCAGGCGGAAATGGGCCGGCGTCCACATCACACCGGCCACCAGCCAGGTGATCACCAGCCGCGGCAACCGCGGCAGGAAGGCCAGTCCCAAGTAGCCAGTCAGCAGCACCACCAGCGACAACACGACATAGACCAGCCATAGTAGGGATATCGAATCCGAAATCAGCATCACCACCTCGCGACCTGTGCGTCCACGACGCACGTTCTTGAAAATACACTGAGTATGGTACATCTCGCGCAATGAAAGCACAGCCGCCACGTGACCAGGCCCCCGAGACGCCTGCCGATGACCCCGTCACCCGCTTGCGCCACGCCGACGACCCGGCATGGCACTGGCTGGAGAACCGCGATGATCCAACGGTCAGCGACTTCCTGGAGGCCGCCAACCAGGAGTCGCGCCGCTGGTTCGCCCCCCTCGACGACCTGGTCGAGCGCCTCTACCACGGCCACCTGGCCCGCCGCGAACTCGCCGTGCACGGGCTGAGGACGCCGCTGGATCACTACACGGTGTGGAGCGAGACGGCGGTAGACGCCGACTATCCGGTCTGGTGGCGCCATCCCAATGGCGACCCCGATGCCACGCAGTGCTTCCTCGACCTGCAGGCCAGGGCCAGCGAGCACGACTTCCTCGAGGTGGGCGACATGGCCCTCTCCCCGGACGAGGCCTGGCTGGCCTGGACCGAGGACACCCGCGGCGATGAGACCTACAGGCTCTATCTCAAGCACCTGCCCGGCGGTGAACCCAGGGTGCTGCTCGAGGAGATCGGCCCCGAGATCGGCTGGGCCGAGGATAACGCCACCCTGCTCTTCACCCGCTATGACGCCACCCAGCGCCCTGAGAGCATCTGGCGCCTGCCGCTGGAGGATGACAGGGCCGGCGAGCCGGTGCTGGTGCTGCGCGAGGAGGACCCGGAGTTCTGGCTGGGACTCGGCATGACCCGCTCCCGCGAGTGGCTGGTCCTGGAGAGCGCCTCCAAGGACACCAGCGAGAGCCACCTGATCCCCGCCCGAGCGCCGGCTACCGCGCCGCACTGCTTCCGCCCCCGGCAAAGCGGAGTGGAGTACGCCCTGGACCACCGCCCGGGCCACTTCTATGTGCTGCACAACCGCGAGGCCACCCATTTCCGGCTGGACGTGATGGCCGAGCAGCGGCTGGGCGAGGCCGACCCCGCGAGCGACTGGCAGCCGCTGATCGCCCAGCGCGACGATGACACCCTGGAGGGGGTCGACGCCTTCGACTGGGGGCTGGTGATCACCGAACGCGACCACCACGAGGCCCAGGTGCACCTGCGCGTCCTCGAGCTGGATGCCGACCACACCATCACCCGCGACGAACGGCTGCCACTGCCGGAGTTGCCCTGCAGCCTGGTACTGGGCGACACACCCCACTTCGATACCCGCCGCCTGCGACTGCGCGAGGAGTCCTTCACTCTGCCGGTGACCTGGCTCGAGCATGACCTCGACAGCGGCCAGCGGCGCCTCCTCAAGCAGCAGCCCATCCACGGCGACCTGAGGCCCGAGCAGCTGGTCTGCGAACGGCTCTGGGCGACCTCGCACGACGGTGAACGGGTCCCCGTTTCGGTGATGATGCGTGCGGACCTGGCCGGCCACCCGCTGCCCACTCTGCTGTATGGCTACGGTGCCTATGGCGAGGTGCTCGATCCCTGGTTCTCGGTCGCCCGGCTGGAACTGCTGGCACGCGGCGCGGCGTTCGCCGTAGCGCATGTGCGCGGCGGCGGCGATCGCGGCGAGCCCTGGTACCTGGCCGGCAAGCTCGAGCACAAGGCAAACAGCTTCCACGACTTCCTCGCCGCCCGCGACGCCCTGGTCGAGAAGGGCTTCAGCGATGGCGAACGCATTGCGGCCTATGGCGCCAGTGCCGGGGGGCTGCTGGTCAGCGCCAGCCTCAACCTGGCTCCGGAGGCCTTCTGTGCCGCCGTCCTCGACGTGCCCTTCGTCGACGTGCTGCGCACCATGGAGAACCCCGACCTGCCTCTCACCACCGCGGAATACACCGAATGGGGCGACCCCCGCGAACCCGAGGCACGACGGCGCATCGGCAACTACTCACCGCTGGACAACCTCTCGGCACAGCCCTGGCCGGCAGTATTCCTGCAGGGCAGTTGGCACGACACCCGGGTGCCGTACTGGGAGCCTGCCAAGCTCTATGCCCGCCTCAAGGAACTGGGCCGCGACCAGGCCGGTAAAGGCCATCCTGCGGCTGACCGCCCCGCGGATCGCCGCCCGACGGAAGGCCGCCCCATCCTCCTGCGTACCGACATGGCCGCCGGCCATGGCGGGGCCTCGGGACGCTTCAAGGCCTGGCACGATAACGCTCGCCAGGATGCCTTCATCCTCTGGGCGCTCGGGCTCGAGGGCAGAGACGCCTGATCTGCTGCTCCTGATCTGCTGATACAAGGGGACCCGGCCGATGCCGGGTCCCTTACGTACTGAATGGATGGAGACGCGTCAGCTACCACCGCCGGCACCACCGCCAGCACCACCACCGGCGCCACCACCAGCACCACCACCGGCGCCACCACCAGCACCACCACCGGCGCCACCACCGGCGCCACCGCCGGAATCACCACCAGCGCCGCCACCGGAATCACCGCCAGCACCGCCGCCGGAATCACCGGAACCACCGCCATCATCGCCGCCGCCATCATCGCCGCCGCCATCATCGCCGCCGCCATCATCGCCGCCGCCATCATCGCCGCCGCCATCATCGCCGCCGCCGTCATCGCCACCGGTCCCGCCACCGGCCACGGGCGCAGAGCCACCATCACCCACGGTGCCGGGGCCACCACTCTCGTCATTACCGGCCCCGGGGGGATAAAGCAGCAACAACTCCTCGGGGCTCTGCCGTGTCGGCAGCCACGCCAACAGTTGCTCCATCTCCTGATCGTCAAGCACCCTGCCCTCGTACAGGAGGTCGTTGAACATCGCGGCCAGTTCGTCGTTGCTGAGCGGATCCGTTCCCCATGGAGACGACTGTGCCGACGCGACGGTTGAGGCCAGGGCCCCCATCGCCACCACCAGCGTAAGCTTCCTGAAGCCTTTCATGATTCTTCCCCTCTGCGTTATCCCATGCTCCCGGGCGTTACCCGTCACATTCGCCGTGACCGTGACCAACATTCTGTTACACACAGCAAAGCATCGTAGCCGCCCATGAACTGCGCCATAGGACGGAGACATGAAACAGCTGTCACAGAAGGGTGAATCGGAATACCTACCTGGGTACGAGGGGTCTCATACGTCGCGAGATCGGCTGACGAGCCGCGTCATATCAGGCATCGATGGGCAGGATGGCGATGATGTGCTCCTCGAGCTCCTCATCGGGAACCTCGCGCTGCGAGACCGCGAAGCTGCGCACACTGATGCCCTTGCGGTGCATGCGCGCCGGGCCGCCGGCGATCAGCGGATGCCAGGCGGCGAGCTTGCGCCCTTCCGCCACCCGTCGGTAGGCACAGGACCTCGGCAGCCAGCGGAAATCGTCGATGCGCTCGGGGGTCAGTTGCGTGCAATCGGGTACTCTCGCGAAGCGATGGGCGTAGTCACTGCAGCGACAGCTGTGGATATCCAGCAGCTCGCAGGCGACGTTGAGCACCGCCAGGTCGCCGGATTCCTCGTCCTGGAACTTGAGCAGGCAGCACTGGCCACAGCCGTCACAGAGCGCTTCCCACTCCTCGTCGGTGAGTTCCTCCAGGTCGAAGCGCTCCCAGAACCGGTCTCTCATGGTCTCTCCTGCGCGGCGTCAGGCGCGATGAACGGGTTGCACGCAGCGTCGGGCGTGATCCAGTGCGTTTCGCGCGGGGCCGGGCGCGATCCGATGCGTTTCGCGCGGGGTCGGGCGCGTTAAACTAGTACCTCGCCTCGGTGGGGGTGCGATAGAGGTCCATCAGGTAGTCCTCCTTGGCCGGCGGCATCTGCAGGTAGTAGCCCTTCTCGAGGATGGCGGCCATGACGTCCGTGGCCCTGGCCAGTCCCAAGGATTTCTCGGGGGTGAGGATCAGCGTCATGGCCGGCAGCGGCTTGCCGAACCGCTCGAGCAGGGCCTGGGGCACCTCCACGAGGCCTTGGCGCTTGTCCACGTAAAGATACATCTGCTCCTGGAGCGAACTCTTGAAGACCTCGCACAGCAGCTTGTCACCGCGCATGCGGTCATCGCTCATCGGATAGCTCCTCGAGGGCCACCGTCAGGCCTGCATTCAGTCGGTCGCCGCGCCAGCTCCCGGGTAGCGGCAACGGCTGGCCCGTGAGGTCGGCGCCCACCAGGGCCTCCAGGTCACGGCGCTTCAGCAGCACCTCCGGCGCCACGCCGAGCGCCTGTGCCTCGGCATTCACCACTTTCTTCAGCGCCTTGAGGCGCTGCTTGAACGCGGGGGCCATCGGCGAGAGCGGTGCCGGCGGCAGCTCGCTCTCGTCGACGTGCAGCGCCTCACGGACCAGCCTGAGCAAGTCGTCACCCTCACGCTTGACCAGCGGCGGCTTGAGGTCTTCGACCCGGGCCAGCTCGAAGCGGTTCTCCGGTAGCTGCTCGGCGATGGCGTAGAGCAGCCGGTCGGGCACCAACCAGCCCCGTGGCACATCGCGGCGCCGGGCCTCTCCCTCGCGCCAGCGGGTCAGGCGTCGATAGGCCTCCACCTGACGCGGCGAGAGCCGCCACAGCTGGCGATGGCGCCGGTACCACTGGCCATCGGCGGCGTCGCTGCGGGCCGACAGGGCAACCAGGTCGGCACAGTCCGCCTCGACCCAGGCCCGTCGCCCCTGATGCTCCAGCGCCTCGCGCTGGTGCTGCCACACCTCCAGCAGGTAGACCACATCAAGGGCGGCATACAGCCGTTGGGTCTCGCTAAGCGGGCGCTTGAGCCAGTCGGAGCGGGTCTCGTCCTTGGGCAGGGTCTCGCCGACCCAGGTCTCCACCAGCTTCTGGTAGCCCATGGAGGGCACCTCGCCGAGCAACGACTGGGCGATCTGGGTATCCACCAGCGGCGCGACCGGCACGCCGGCCCAGTGAGCGAAGACCTCGAGGTCCTCGCTGGAGGCATGCAGCAGCTTGAGCGGTCCCGACGAGAGCAGGCGCCGGAAGGCCTCGGTACAGGCCACCTCCAGGGGGTCCACCAGAAAGGCGGGGCCGCCCGCGGCGAACTGGATCAGCGCCGGCACCGGGTGGAAGGTACTCTCGCGGAAGAACTCGGTATCCAGGGCAATGACGTCGGCCGAGGCCACCTCGGCGCAGGCGGCATCCAGGGCCTGGGGGGTATCGATCCAGCGAATCTCGGGGGTCAGTGGCATGCAGGATTCCGGCAGGGAAAGGGGCGTCACTCGCCCCGGAAGGGCAGGCGACCATTGAAGGCGCGGCTCAGGGTGCCACCGTCGACGTACTCGAGCTCACCGCCCATGGGCACACCGTAGGCCAGCCGCGTGAGCCTCACGCCGAGGGGCGAGAGCTGGGCGGCAATATAGTGGGCGGTCGCCTCGCCCTCCACGGTGGGGTTGGTGGCGAGCACCACCTCCTCCACAGCACCCTCGGCGACACGTGCCTCGAGCTGGTCGAGGCCGATATCCTCGGGGCCGATGCCGTCCAGCGGCGAGAGATGGCCATGCAGCACGAAGTAGCGGCCGCGGTAACCGCCGGCCTCCTCGATGGCCAGCTGGTCGGCGGGGGATTCCACCACGCAGAGCACATCATCGTCGCGCCGCGCACTCGTGCAGATGCTGCAGACGTCTTCCTCGGTGAGGGTCCGGCAGCGTCGGCAGTAGCCGACCTGTTCCAGCGCCACGCCCAGCGCCTCCACCAGGCGCCGGCCGCCGTCGCAGTCACGCTCGAGCAGGTGCATGGCCATGCGCTGGGCCGTCTTGGGCCCGACACCCGGCAGCACGCGCAGCGACTCCATCAGTCTCTCGACCAGCGGGGAAAAGCTCATCGGCGGTCCGTCTCGGCGTCGATCAGAAGGGCATCTTGAAGCCCGGTGGCAGGTTGAGGCCGGCCGTGGCCTCCTCCATCTTGGTCTTGGAGCTGGCCTCGACCTTGCGCACGGCGTCGTTCACGGCCGCGGCCAGCAGGTCCTCGAGCAGCTCCTTCTCCTCCTCCATGACGCTGGGGTCGATGTCGACCTTGATCACGTCATGGCGCCCGTTCATGGTCACCTTGACCATGCCGGCTCCGGCCTCGCCCAAGACCTCTGCCTTGGCGACCTCCTCCTGGACGCGCTGCATCTTCTCCTGCATCTCCTGGGCCTGCTTCATCAGGTCGCCCATTCCACCCTTCATCATGGCGGATTCCTCTCGTGGTTGGTGTGTTCGGTGGCCGCGGCGTGGCTCAACCGCGAGCCTCGGCATCGGCGGGCTTGACCGTGGATTCGATCAGGCGCGCACCGAAGGCCTGCTGCAGTTTCTGTACATGGGGGTCACGGCTCAAGGCTTCAATCGCCCCGGCATGGCGCTGGGCGGCCAGGCGGTCGGCCTGCTGCTTCGGCGTCTCGACCTCCGTAGGCAACGCCCCGGGCTCGAGTGACAGGCGACGCTCGACCCCCATGGCCGCCAGCGCCTCGCGAATGCGCGTCACGTGGACCTCGGCCCTCATGGCCTCCTGGGAGGGGTCAAGACGCAGCGTCAGCTGCTCGCCGTCGTCGGCCTCGACCATGCAGTGGGCAGCCAGGTTGCGGGTCAGCCCGCCCAGCCCCAGCGAATCGAAGCAGGTCAGCCAGTCGGCGTGGCTGAAGTGTCCGTTCGCGGGAGCCGGCGCGGAAACCGGTAGTTCGGGCGCCTGCGCCCCCGCGGTCGGCGATGCTGCTATCGCCTGCTGCCCCGGCGGCTCCGCGCCCTCCTCCTCCCGCTCGACCCAGGGGGGAGGCGCATCGTCCGGCGCCGGTGGGGGAGTGTCGGGAGGCGGGCTGGCCGCCGGACTCTTGTCGGCGGTCTCGGGCGCAGCCTGGGCAGGCCGAGGTGACGAGCTCTCCTCGGGAGCCGATCCGCCCGGTGGGGGCGGCTCCTCTCCGGCCGGTCCAGCGCCGCCGGGCTCGCCCTGGCCGCGCATGGGCAGCGGCGTCTGGGCGGGACGCGGCACACCCTGGGGGCGGAAGGCCAGCATGCGCAGCAGGGTCATCTCCAGGGCGGTGCGCAGGTCCGGAGCATGCTCCATGTCGCCACGGCCCTGGATGCCAATCTGGTAGTAGAGCTGGATGTCCTCGGCGGTGAAGCGCGCGGCCAGCGCAAGCAGCGCCTCGCGGTCGCCGTGGCCGTTGTCCACGGCGTCCGGCACCATCTGGGCGATGGCAAGGCGATGCAGCACGCCGGTGATGTCGTCCAGTACCGCGGCGAAGTCCGGCCCCTGCTCGGCCAAGGCAACCACCTCGGCGAGCAGCCGGGGGGCATCCACCGCGGCCAGGGCCTCGACCAGCGCCAGGACATGGCGATGGTCGAGGGTGCCGAGCATCGCCGCCACGTCGGCATGATGCACCTCACCCTGGCCGAAGGCGATCGCCTGGTCGGTGAGGCTCATGGCATCGCGCATGGAGCCCTCGGCGGCCTTGCCCAGCAGCCACAGGGCACTCTCCTCGAAGGGCACCCCCTCGGCCTCGAGCACCTTGGCCAGGTGGCCGACGATGCGCTCGGGCGGCATGTGCTTGAGGGTGAACTGCAGGCAGCGCGACAGCACCGTGGGCGGCAGCTTCTGCGGGTCGGTGGTCGCCAGCAGGAACTTCACATGGGGGGGCGGCTCCTCCAGGGTCTTCAGCAGGGCATTGAAGCTGCTGGTGGAGAGCATGTGCACCTCGTCGATGAGGTACACCTTGTAGCGCCCCTGGGTCGGCGCGTACTGGACGTTGTCGAGCAGCTCCCGGGTATCCTCCACCTTGGTGCGCGAGGCGGCGTCGACCTCGATCAGGTCGACGAAGCGCCCCTCGTCGATGGAGCGGCAGCTGTCACACTCGCCGCAGGGCGTCGAGGTCACCCCGGCATCGCCCTGGCCGTTCGCCGTGCAGTTCAGGCACTTGGCCAGGATCCGTGCCAGGGTGGTCTTGCCCACCCCGCGGGTCCCGGTGAACAAGTAGGCGTGGTGCAACCGCCCCTGGTCCAGGGCATTGACCAGCGCGCGCTGGACATGCTCCTGGCCGACCAGTTCATGGAAGGTACGCGGTCGCCACTTGCGGGCCAGAACCTGGTAGCTCATGCAGCGCGGGATCCTTGCGGTAAAGCGAACAGCAGCTGTGGGGTGACGGACACCGGGGCCTGCAACGACCAGGCCCGATGCCCGACTTGAACCCATCATTCTAGCGACCGGGGCGCTTCGCGGGAAGCGGCGCCCAGCTCAGGCCTCGCGAACCAGTCCCCCGCCGCCCCAGCGGTGCTCGAACTGCTCGGCGGTGAGCGGCGGACTCAGGTAGTCGCCCTGGTAGGCGGGACAACCCAGGGCCTTCAGGAAGGCCAGCTGTTCGGCAGTCTCCACCCCCTCGGCGATCACGTCCAGCCCCAGGCGCTCGGCGATCGACAGGATAGCGGCGACGATCGTCTCGTCATCGAGGTCACCCGGGACGTCGGCAACGAAGGACTGGTCGATCTTCAGGCACTGCACCGGCAGGCGCTTGAGGTAGGAGAGAGAGGAGTAGCCGGTACCGAAGTCGTCCACGGCCAGCTCGACGCCCAGCAGGCGCAAGCCATGAAGCCGCTCGAGCCCCTCGTCGGCATGGCCGATCACGAAGCCCTCGGTGATCTCGAGCTCCAGTCGCGAGGGCGACAACCCGCTCTGGTGCAGCGCGGCCCGCACGTCACCCACGATGTCCCCCTGCACCACCTGCAGCCCCGAGAGGTTGACCGAGACCCGCAGCGGCAGGCCCCTCAGCTCCCATTGCCGCGCCTGGTGACAGGCCTCCCGCAGCACCCAGCGGCCAATCGCATGGATCAGGCCGGCCTCCTCGGCCAGGGCGATGAAGCGCCCGGGACCGATCAGCTGGCCCTCGGGGGTCGTCCAGCGCACCAGGGCCTCGGCCCCGAACACCTGGTCGCCCGCCACCCTGGCCTGGGGCTGGTAATGCAGCACCAGCTCGTCACGCTCGAGGGCGCGGCGCAGCCCGGTATCCATGGCGAAACGCTCGCGGCTCGCCTCGCCCAGCTCGGGGGTGAAGAACTGCCAGGTGTTGCGCTTGAGTGCCTTGGCACCGTACATGGCGGTGTCGGCGTGCTGGATCAACTCCTCGGCGATGCGCCCGTCGCGGGGATAGAGGCTGATGCCGATGGAGGCACCGATGAAGATCTCGTGCTCGCCGATATCGAAGGGCCGCACCAGGGCATCGATCAGCTTCTGTGCCACCCGGCCGGCATCGGCAGGTTCGTGCAGATGTTCCATCACCAGCAGGAACTCGTCTCCCCCCAGCCGCCCCAGGGAGTCTCCGTCGCGCACCACCCGGCCCAGGCGCTGGCCCACCGCCTGGAGCAGGCGATCTCCCAACGGATGGCCCAGGCTGTCGTTGATGTCCTTGAAGTGGTCCAAATCGAGAAACAGCACCGCCAGCTGCCCCTGGGCCTCGTCGGCACGCTCCAGGGCCCCGTCCAGACGCTGATTGAGATGCGCCCGGTTGGGCAGGCCGGTCAGCGGATCATAGTTGGCCGAGATGCGCAGCCGCCCGGCCTGGTCGGTAATACGCGACAGCAGCGGACTGATGGTGCGTGCCGTGGCGAAGGCGCCCAGGGCCATCAGCACCAGCACCAGGATGGCGGGCCAGAGCAGCTCCTGGTAGACCGAACCGTAGAACGCCCGGGCGGGAATCTGCACCATCAGCCCCCAGCCGGGAGAGGCCAGGGGCACATGCACCAGTACCCGCTCACCCCGCCAGCCGCCCTCGCGGAACAGCCCGGCTCGTCCCCCCTCCAGGGCCTCGCGGACCCGGCCGGGAACCAGGGTCGCCGCTTCTGCCAGCGTCAACGCCCCCGCCGCATCCACCGCCAGCAAGGTCTCGCCGGTCGGACCCAGCAACCACTGCCGGGAGTTGCCAGCGAAGGACGTGGCATCGGCGAGCAGCGCCGCCATACCCGTCGTATTGAAATAGAGCACGTCGGTGCCGATGCGCTCGCTGTCCCGGGAGATGATCGGAGCCGCCACCTCCAGAAGCAGTTCATCGTCATGACGTACCAGCTGCATGCTGCCGAGCCGGGTGGCCTCCGCCAGCTCAGGACCCGGCGACGGCCAGGGCGTGCGGCCGATCGTCACCAGCGGCTGGCCCATCGGGCCCAGCCGCACCAGCCCTACCACGTCGGGGGACTGCAACATGGCATCCACCAGGCGCGGCGTGGTGAAGGCGACCAGCGACTGACGATCCACAGCCTGCTCGGCATAGCGTGCCAAGCGGCGGCGGATCTCGGTGCGGCTGGTGAACTGCCTGGCCAGGTCCCGATAGCGCGCCAGCAGGTGCTCCAGGGATTCCGCCTGGGCCGAGGCGCTGACTAGGGTGTTGGTCTCCAGCGCCTGGCGTTGGGCCTGGAACAGCGGCCAGGCCGTGGCGAGGCCCACCAGGGCCCCGGTGACCAGGATGCCGAGCATGGCCAGCAGCACGATGCGCTGCTGCGACCGTCTCATCACCGTGGATCACCCAGGAGCGGGCCGACTGCGATACCGGCACCGCGCCTCACCCGAACAGCATCGTCATACCACAGATCGTCGTGCATTATGCTTCCCGGTCCCAGGCGCTCTTCAATATTCTAGTAAAATCTCGCCCCGCGCGAACGCCAAACTTGTCGCCGGCCAGAGTGCACGGTCATCACGCTGGCAGGGTATCTCAGCGAGGAAAGGCACAGCGGTGGTCGTCAACCGGGATAGTCCCGCAGCAGGTCGCGACCACAGGCGCGGATGAAGTCCAGGGCCCGAGCATGCTTCCAGTCCTCGCGATAGACCAGCCCGAAACTGAAGTCGATCTCGGGGGTGAAAGGCAGCATCACCACCCCATCTCGCTGGGAGAGCTGGTCGGTTGCGGTGATCGGGTTCATCACGCTGATACCGACGCCATTGGCCACCAACGCGGTGATAGCCCCGATATTGGCCTCGGTCTTGCCGGCGATATGGATGCCGTGAGTGGTGGCCAGGTTGAGCAGCGGGTCGGCGCCGACATTGGGCTGGTTGCTGATCACCAGATACTGGTCCTTGAGATCGCCGATGGTCACCGCTACGCGGGTCCCCAGGGGATGGCCCTTGGGGACCAGACAACGGGCCTGGGTGGTCAGCCACTCCTCTACCCGCAGCACGCGCGAGGTGACCGGCAGCGTCACGAAGCCGATGTCGGCATGGCCAGACTCCACCTCCCGGAGCACGTCATGACTCGACATCATGTCGAAACTGATGCTGAACCCGCGGTTATCCTCGAGCAGGGCGGCCACCAGACGCGGCACGAAACCGAAGGCCAGGCCGGGGATCGCGGCAATCCGCAGCCGCGAGGTGCCGAATTCCTTGAGGGCCAGCACGCTGTGGCGAAGCTCATCGATATTGCCCATCAGGCGCAGGATCTCCTCATAGAGCTCCCGCGCTTCGGGGGTGGCCACCAGGCGGTTCTTCTCGCGCAGGAACAGCTCGAGCCCCAGATTCTGTTCCAGCTGGGACAGGGAGCGGCTGACCCCCGACTGAGTGATGCCCAGCGTCCTGGCCGCCTGCGAGGCGCTCCCGGCCTCGAACAAGGTCTTGAAGATCGCCAGCGCCTTGAGCGAGTGAATGTTGATGTCAGCCATGACTTAAACTCATCGTATTCGATAAAAACATCATATATTGAAATATCTTGTCGATGCTACCTAGACTGAGGTTATCCGACTTACACAACGACAACGGATCGACAAGATGACGGTTTCTCCCCTGTTCTACCAGGCCGGGCCCCCGCTGCCGGAAATCAGCCACGGGCGTGGCGTCTTCCTGTGGGACCATCATGGCAAGGAGTACCTCGATGGCTGCTCGGGCGCCATCTCCTGCAACCTCGGCCATGGCCGTGAGGACATCCGGGACGCCATGCTGGCCCAGCTTGACCGGGTCGCCTTCACCTACCGCACCCAGTTCGAGAATGCCCCGGCCGTGGCACTGGCCCATGCGCTGGTCAACATGACAGACGGCATGCTGGAGAAGGTCTTCTTCGTCTCCAGCGGCTCGGAGGCGGTGGAATCGGCCCTCAAGCTGGCCCGCCAGTACTTCGTTGCCCGAGGCGAATCCCGGCGCCGCCACTTCGTATCGCTGCGTCCCTCCTATCACGGCAGCACCCTGGGCGCGCTGGGTGTCACCGGCTACCAGCCCCTCGAGGCCCCGTTCACCGCCATCACTTCCAGCTCCATCAAGGTGCCGGGGCCGGATTTCTATCGCCAGAAGGACGGTGATCGTGACGCCCACATCCGCCGCGTCCTCGACGACACGCGCGCGGCGATCGAGGCAGCCGGCGGCGATACCCTCATCGCCATCGTGCTCGAGCCGGTGGGTGGGGCCAGCACCGGGGCGCGACTGGTCGACAAGGCCTACCTGGAAGGGATTCGTCGCTTGTGCGACGAGTTCGGCTGCCTGCTGATCTTCGATGAGGTTCTGAGTGGCGTCGGCCGAACGGGAACCTGGTTCGCCTACCAGCAGTGGGGCGTGACCCCGGACCTGCTCACCACTGCCAAGGGGCTGGGGGCCGGCTACTATCCGGTGGGGGCGCTGCTCGCCCGCGAGGATATCGTCGACACGGTCATGGCCAGCGGCGGCTTCCAGCACGGCCACACCTATGCCGGCAACCCGCTGGCCTGCGCGACCGCCCTGGCGGCCCTCCGCGCCATCCAGCGCGAGCACCTCCTGGACAACGTCGCTGCGCGGGGCCGGCAGCTGCAGCAGGGTCTGAATGTCCTGCAGGGGCGCCACCCCTGGATCGGCGACGTGCGCGGCCTTGGCCTTCTGTGGGGCGTCGAACTGGTCATGGACCCCGTGGCGAAGCTGCCCTTCCCCGCCGAGGCCAACCTCTTCGCCCGCATCACGGCCCTGGCCAAGGAGGAAGGCCTGCTGATCTACCCACGCCGGTCCCTCAACGGCCTGGCCGGCGACCACTTCCTGGTCAGTCCGCCCTTCACCATCAGCGAAAGCGAGACCGAGCTGCTGCTCGAACGACTCGGGATCGCGTTGGACCGCCTCGACAAGGAGGTCGTGTCGCCACTGCTCGTGAAGCTCGCCACTTCCACCGCCAACGGCATCACAGGCTGATACTCCATGACCCTGCTCAACCAGAAACTCACGGCAATCGAGACGGCCATCGCCACCATCCCGGATGGCGCCTCGATCATGGTCGGCGGCTTCGGCTCACCGGGCACCCCGTTCGCCCTGCTCGACGAGCTGCTGGCCCAGGGCCAGAGGCGCCTGACGCTGATCAAGAACGACGCCAATGAACCCGACATCGGCATCGGACGGCTGATCCGCGCCGGCCGCGTCGAGCGGCTGATCACCTCGCATATTGGTCTCAACCGGATTGCCATCGAGGAGATGAACCAGGGGCGGCTGGCCGTGGAGATGCACCCCCAGGGGCTGCTCGCCGAGAAGATCCGCTGTGCCGGTGCCGGCCACTACGGCTTTCTCACCGACATCGGCCTGGGCACCGAGATCGCAGGAAAGCGCCGCGAGATCGAGTGTGACGGCCAGACCTGGGCGATTGAACCGGCCATCCGCGCCGACGTCGCCCTGGTTCATGCCGACCTGGCCGATGCCTACGGCAATCTCGTCTACCGCGGCACCGCCATCAACTTCAATCCGCTGATGGCCATGGCGGCCGACAGGACCATCGCCCAGGCCTTCAAGGTCCAGGCCCCCGGCAGCCTGGTGCCGGAAGCCATCCACACCCCCTGCGCCTTCATCAACCAGGTCGTGCAAGTGGCTACCGCCAGCAGTGAACAGGGGAGGAGTGTCCATGCCGTCTGATCAGGACAGGATTCTCGCCCGCGCCGCCCGTGAGGTGGTCTCCGGCCAGATCGTCAACCTCGGCATCGGCCTGCCCACCCGGCTGTTTCATTACCTGCCCACGGAGATGGAGGTCCTGATCCACTCGGAGAACGGCGTGCTGGGCTGCCAGCCCCTGGCCCCGGGCAGCGAAGCCGACCTCGAGATGATCGACTCGGGAGGGGCCTATATCGGCACCCGGCCAGGGGCCAGCGTGTTCGACAGCGCCCTCTCCTTCGCCATGATCCGGCGCAGCCGGGTGGACATCACCTTCATGGGCGCCTTCGAGGTCGACCAGTTGGGCAACCTGGCCAACTGGAAGATTCCCGGCAAGTTCTCCCCGGGCATCGGCGGGGCCATGGAGCTGGCTCAGAAGGTCGATCGGCTGGTGGTGCTCTGCTCGCACAACGACAAGCACGGCAATCCCAAGATCCTCCGGCAATGCCGGCTACCGCTGACGGCGCCGCGCTGCGTGTCGCGGATCATCACCGACAAGGCCGTGATGGAAGTGACCGATGCCGGGCTCGAGGTGATCGATATCGCCGAGGGGCTGGAGGTGGCGGCATTGCGCGCCGCCACCGAGGCCGAACTGATCATCGACGAACAGCGACTGGGGAGATTCTGATGCTGGATGCCACCGAGAAGCGCATCGTCGCCGCCTGCGAGGCGCTCATGGACGACACCCTGGCGCTGACCCGGGACCTGGTCCGCGGCTACAGCGTGCTGGGTCAGGAACAGGACGCCCTGACCACCATGGAAGGCTGGTTCGAGCGCCTGGACCTGTCGACGGAGCGCGTCCCCCTGGATGCCCCGGACTTCGCCGACCATCCCCACCGGGCGCCGACCGAGTGGTCGAGCGCGGGCCGCTACAACCTGGTCTCGCGCCTCAACCCCGGGGCCGACCACCCCCACCTGGTGCTCAACGGGCACCTGGACGTGGTGCCCGCCGAGCCCACCGCCATGTGGACGCGGCCCCCGTGGGAGCCCTGGGAGCAAGACGGCTGGCTCTATGGCCGCGGCGCCGGCGACATGAAGGCCGGCATCGCCGCCATGGTCATGGCGGTGCAGGCCGTGCGCGAGGCCGGCGTGGCGATCGACTTCCCGCTGACGCTGCAGACGGTGATCGAGGAGGAGTGCACCGGCAACGGCGCCCTGGCCTGTCTCCACCAGGGCTACCACGGCGACTTTGTGCTGATTCCCGAGCCCTTCGGTGCCCGAATCTACAGTGGGCAGGTCGGCGTGCTGTGGTTCCGCCTGCGTATCGAGGGCGTACCGGCCCACGTGCTGGACACCCGCGCCGGCAGCAACGCCATCGAAACGCTGCAGGGCTACCTGCCGGCCTTCAAGGCACTGGAGGAGGAGATCAATGCCCTGCCCCGCCCGGCGCCGTATGACGCCCTGGATCATCCCTTCAACCTGAGCATCGGCCGGATCGAAGGCGGGAACTGGGCCTCCAGCGTGCCGGCCCATGCCGTCCTCGAGGGGCGGGTCGGCTTCCCGCCGGGCATGACCGCGGACGAGATCATGGCGCGCGTTCGCCAGGTCGTCATCGGCCGCCATGCCGAACTCGACGACGGCAGCCCGGCACCCCAGGTGGCGTTCCACGGCTTTCGCTCCGAGGGCCACCTGGTCGACCTGGAGACGCCGGAGATCCGCCTGCTGGCGCGCTGTCACGAGGATCTGGTCGGCGAGCCGCCCGCCCACTACCTCTCGACCTGCACCACCGATCTACGTGCCTTCCAGGTGTCGGGTGGCATCAACGGTACCTGCTATGGCCCGGTCGCCCAGCGCATCCATGGGGTCGACGAGTGCGTCGAGATCGATTCCATCCGCCGGGTGCTGACCACCTACGCGCTGTTCATTCATCGCTGGGCTCGCCTGGCGGACACCGGGAGGAACGACGCATGAGCGATGCCTATCTGGTCGACTATGCCCGCACTGCCTTCACCCGCGCTCACCCCCGCAAGCCAGAGGTCGACGCCTGGTCGGGACAGCGCGGCGATGCCCTGCTGGGCCTGGTCATCGATGCCCTGCTGACCCGCAGCAACCTCGAAGGTGACGCCATCGAGGATCTGAGCGTCGGCTGTGCGCTACCCGTCAAGGAGCAGTGGAGCTTCGGCGGGCGCTATCCCCAGTGGCTCTCCCGGCTGGGCCTGGGCTGTGCCTCGCGCCAGATCGACCAGCAGTGCGGTTCAAGCCTGGCGGCCCTGCGCGGCACGGTCCGCGAGGTCCAGGCCGGCACCATCCAGGCCGGGCTGGCAGGCGGCTTCGAGAACATGTCGAGAGTGCCGATGGGCCCAAGCCTGTTCCAGGAAGGCATCCTGACGGTGCCGGAGACCCTGCAGAAGGCCGAGGGACTCGACCTCGGCGTGGCCATGAACATGGGCCTGACCGCCGAACGGCTGGCCCGGGAGAGCGGCATCTCCCGGGAGGCCATGGATGCCTTCGCCCTGCGCTCCCATCAGCGGGCCGCCCAGGCCGAGCAGGCCGGATGGTTCGACGGCGAGCGGCTGGCGCTGACTAACCCGGCCGGCGAAGTCGTTGAACGCGACGCCAACATCCGCCCCGACACCACCCTCGAACGCCTGGCCGGTCTCGACCCGGCGTTCGTCGAGGGCGGCCAGGTCACCGCCGGCAACAGCTCACCGTTGACCTCCGGGGCTGGCGCGGCCCTGGTGATGAGCGAATCCGCCATGGGTCGGCACGGCCTCACACCCCTGGCCAGGGTCGTCGAGGTGGTGGACTGCGGCGTGATGCCGGAGCGTATGGGTGCCGGGGCAGCCAAGGCCATCGAGCGAGCGCTGACCGCTACCGGCCTACGAGTCGACGATATCGATGCCTGGGAGATCAACGAGGCCTTCAGCGTCGTGCCGCTCTACGCCATGGATTCGCTGGGCCTCGACCCCGAGCGCGTCAACGTCTTCGGCGGGGCGCTCGCGCTGGGCCATCCCCTGGGCGCCACCGGCATCCGGCTGGCCGGCACCCTGGCGCGCACCCTGCAGCACCGACAGGGACGCTTCGGCTGTGCCGCCGCCTGCATCGGCGGCGGCCAGGGCATCGCCCTGCTGCTCGAGCGGATGTGACAGCCACAGACAAAGCTTGCTAGTTTCAAACTGTAACGTTCATTAACGACCGGGAGGTGGCACCACCAACGACGAGAGTTCGAAGCTCCACAACACAACTTCAACAACGAGCAGGCATTGATATGAAAATCGACAAATCATCATTCTACCGTCCCTTCGTCGGCGCCCTGGCGCTGCTGGGCGCCCTTTCCGTGGTCAGCTTGCCGGCCCAGGCCCGGGATCTTGCCGAGATCCAGGACGACGTCTTCCAGGTCGCCAATTCCGGCGCCTATCCTCCCTTCAGCTTCGTGGATACGCAAGGCAACCTCGTCGGATTCGACGTGGACATCGCCGAGGCCCTGGCCGACAAGATGGGCGTCGAAGTCAACATCCAGACCTCGCCCTGGAACGGCATCGTCGCCGCCCTGGCCGGCGGTCGCTTCGATGCCTGTATCTGCAGCATGAGTGCCACCGAAGAGCGCCGAAAGGCCGTCGACTTTACCAACTCCTACTATCGCTCGGGACTCTCCATCTGGGTGCGGGAAGAGACCGATGACGTCTCGAGCATCGCTGACTTCGAAGGCAAGCGAGTGGGCTCGACACTCGGCGAGACCGGCAATCAGTGGGCTACCGAGAAAGCCGAGGGAAGGTGGCGCAACCAGACCTTCCAGGGGCTGCCCGACATGCTCAATGCCCTCACCACCGGGCGCATCGATGTCATGGTGGCCGATGACATCCCCGTCTACGTGGCACTCAACGAGAAGGACCTGCCCATCAAGCAGGTCGATGTGGGCGAGCTGCCCCGCTTCCCGGCCGCCATCGCCGTCCAGAAAGGCTCTCCGCAGCTCAAGGAGGCGCTCAACACGGCGCTGGCCGAGATCCGGACGGATGGCACCTACCAGGAGATCGTCGATAGATGGATCGGCCCGGGGGTCGAATTCAACTGATGGAATCGACACAGCAGGGCTTGCGCCCTGCTGTCCCCGCACCTTCCTGACAACACGACAACAAGATAGAAGGGATCATGGACATCAATCTGATGATCGAGATCGCGCCGCTGTTGGTGAAGGCGGCCTGGGTCACCGTCGACATTTCCGCGCGCGCCCTGTTTTTCGGTTTCTTTATCGCCTCGGCACTGGTGGCACTGCGCACCTCGCGAATCCCGCCCGTTCGCTGGCTGGCCCGCGCCTATATCAGCGTGGTGCGCGGCACGCCCTATTTCGTGCAGCTGCTGCTGATCTTCTACGGCGGGCCCGCCATCGGCCTGCGCCTGGACCCCTTCACCTGCGGTGTAGTGGTCGGCGCCTTCAACATCGGGGCCTACATGAGCGAAGCCATGCGCGGCGCCATCGAGTCAGTGGACAGTGGCCAGAACGAGGCATCGAGATCGCTGGGCTTCGGTCGCCTGGCAACCCTGCAGCACATCATCCTGCCCCAGGCGGCCCCCCTGATGATCCGCTCGGTCGGGGTGCTGGCCATCATCCTGGTCAAGAACTCCTCGCTGGTATCGATCATCTCGGTGGTCGAGCTGACCTATCAGGCCCAGCGGCTGATCGGCTCCACCTACAAGCCCCTGGAAGTCTTCACGCTCAGCGCCCTGATGTACATCGTCATCATCTATGCGGTCATGGGCATCGTGGAGTTCCTCTACCGCCGGGCCACGCGCTACACCTTCCTGTAACACTTGCCGGGCGCCTTGCCGGGCCACAACAACCAGGATAGCCCCATGGAATTCGACTTCAGTCCCGTCATTGACTACTGGCCCACCCTGCTCCAGGGCGTCGGCGTCACCCTGCTGATCGGCCTGGCAGTCGCTGTCATGTCGATAATCGGCGGCCAGATCGTGGCAGTCATCACGCTGTATACCCGCAAGATGGTGAACTGGCCGCTACGCTTCTTCATCTGGCTGTTCATGACCACACCGCTGCTGCTGCAACTGTATTTCCTTTATTTCGGGATTGGTGAGTGGATACTCATACCGGCGATCGTGGTGGGGGTTCTGGGCCTGGGCTTTCACTACATGGCCTATAACGCCGATATCTTCATCGCTACCATCAAGTCAGTCTCGAGCGGCCAGTACGAGGCATCTCGCTCGCTGGGTTTCGGCCACATCAGGACGCTCCTCTACATCATTCTTCCCCAAGCCTTCTATCGTGCCCTGCCCCAGCTGAGCAACAACATGATCATCATGGTCAAGGATATCTCGGTGCTGTCGGCCATCGGCATCGGCGAGATGGTATATGCCTCGCAGTACGCCATCAGCGTGACCTTCCGCCCCTTCGAGTTCTACATCACCATCGCCGTCATCTACTACCTGATCAATCTGATGATGGAAGCCGGCCAGACGTGGATCGAGCGTCGTGCCGCCTATCGCAGCTAACGAGGACGTCACATGACACAGACAACAGAGACCCCGATGGTCGAACTCAAGGGGATCAAGAAACGCTTCGGTGACCTGGAAGTGCTCAAGGGCATCGACCTCAGCGTAGATCGCGGCAAGATCATCTCCATCATCGGCCCATCAGGCTCGGGCAAGAGCACCCTGCTGCGCTCTGTCAACAACCTGGAAGTGATCGACGAGGGCAGCATCATGCTGGATGGCGTTCAGGTCAATCGGCCCGACCTGAAGGGCCTTGCCTACGAGAAGCACATCAACCATATCCGCCAGAACATGGGCATGGTGTTCCAGCACTTCAATCTGTTTCCCCACCTTTCGACACTGGAAAACGTGACGTTGGCGCCCAGGAAGCTCAAGGGAATGAGCGCCAATGAGGCTCGGGAGCTGGGTATGGAGCTGCTTGAGCGCGTGGGCCTGGCGGACAAGGCACAGGCCTACCCGAGTGCGCTCTCCGGGGGCCAGAAACAGCGGGTGGCCATCGCCCGGGCGCTGGCCATGCGGCCCAAAGTCATGCTCTTCGACGAGGCCACCTCGGCGCTCGACCCCGAACTGGTCGAGGAGGTAAACCTCGTCATGAAGGGGCTGGCCGAGGAGCATATGACCATGCTGATCGTCACCCACGAGATGACCTTCGCTCGCGACGTTTCCGACTGGGCGATGTTCATGGATGGTGGCGTGGTGGTCGAGGCCAACACCCCCGATCACCTGTTCAGCCATCCCGACCAGGAACGCACCCAACACTTCCTGCGCAAGCACCTGGGGGCACAGGCTTGAGTGGAACGATGCTGACCATCAAGCGCCTGGTGCATGCCGTCGGTGACCATACGGCGTGGGCGCATGAGGCAACTTCTGCGCCCTTGCTGTGTGTGGGTCTACTTCAAGCCCCCAGCGCCTGGCGTTCAATTTCCTGCCTCACGCCTTCATCCAGGCCCAGCGCGCCGCCCAGCTGGTCGAGCCAGGCCCGCTCCATGGGATTCTGGTCGTCGGCCACTGCCACGCTGATCAGGTACATCTCGCGGGCGGCCTGGGGCGAGTCCGCATGCCGGGCCAGCCCCTCGGCGTCCAGCGGCGCCTCGAGCTGGCGCTGCACCCAGTCGTGCAGCTCGGCATCCGCGCCCAGGTCATCGATCTGCTCACTGATCAGGGCACGCTCGCGGTCGTCGATGTGGCCATCGGCCCGCGCCGCCATGATCACCGCCTGCAGCAGCTCCAGGCTGCGCTGATCCTGCGCCTTGCCCCCCAACTGCTCAATGGCATGGCCCTCCCGGGCAGTATCGGCCTGAGCATCGCTGCGCGAGTTCTGCCAGGCCTTCCAGGCCAGCGCACCGACGCCGGCAATGGCACCATACTTGAGGGCCTTGCCACCCAGCTTGCGACCACGCTTCGAGCCGACCAGCAGCCCCAGGGCGCCGCCGCCGAGCAGGCTCTTCACATCGACACCGTCCCCTTTTCTCTTTCCAGTCTCTCGGGCGCCGCCACCGCCGAGCTGCGAGGAGAGGCTATCGATCATCCCCTGGACATCCAGGCCGCTACCCGATTGGCCGTTGCCCTGCCGACCACCGCCGGCCTGCTTCATGATCTGTTCGAGGATACGGCTCGCGTTCATGCTGGTTCGCTCCCGGTAACATGCTGGAAAGTGCCCGTGGGCGGCACCGCTCTTGATATGGGGAACGAGAACAGCACCCCTCGTCGTCGCTGAGCAGTATGCCGCGCGACAGGCGTCACAGAACGGACTTCAGGGGAAGGCGAGGGTCGTGCATGACCAAACCCGATGCCTGCCTGGAACCGATCATTCTAGCGGCCGGGGCGCCCTGCGCAAGCCAGCCAGTAGCATGTCGACCCGCTCCGGGCACTCCCAGGATATCACCAGCTGGCCGCCGTCGAGCACCGCCCGGGTGCGCCGGGCCTTGGTGGTCTCGGAGTGAACGCTACGCATGGCGTGTCTGCTCAGCCCAGCAGCAGCGAGTCGTCGTCGACCTGCCCGCCCCGGGCGCGCTCGAAGAGCTTGAGCAGGTCCGGCACGTCGAGGCCGGCGCGCTGCTCGCCCCTGACGTCGAAAGCCACCTCGCCCTGGTCCATCATGATGGTGCGGTGCCCAACATCTAGCGCCTGACGCATGCTGTGGGTCACCATCAGGGCGGTGAGGCGCTGCTCGCGGATGATGTCGGCGGAGAGCTCCAGCACGAAACTGGCGATGCGCGGATCCAGCGCCGCAGTGTGCTCATCGAGGAGCAGGATCTCCATGGGCTGCAGCGCCGCCATCAGCAGGCTGACCGCCTGGCGCTGGCCGCCGGAGAGCAGGCCGATGCTGTCGTCGAGGCGATCCTCCAGCCCCAGCCCCAGCCTGGCCAGGTTGTCGCGCAGGCGGCGGCGCAGCGCGCCGTCCAGCGCCCGCCCCAGGCGCCGACGTCGCCCGCGGGCGAAAGCCAGGGCCATGTTCTCCTCGAGGGTGAGGGTGCCGCAGGTACCGGCCAGCGGGTCCTGGTAGACCCGCGCCACCAGGTCGGAGCGCCGGAAGGCGGGCAGGCGGGTGACATCGCGGCCGCCGATCAACACCCGTCCGGGCTGGGCGATGATCTCGCCGGCCAGCACGTTGAGCAGGGTCGACTTGCCGGCGCCGTTGCCGCCGATCACGGTGACGAACTCGCCCTCGTCGATGGTCAGGTCGATCCCCTTGAGGACATGGTTCTCCAGCGGCGTGCCGGGGTTGAAGGTGACGTGGATGTCGTGGAGCTCGATCATGCGGCGCGCCTCCTGCGTTTGAACCGCGGCAGCACCAGGGCGAAACCGACCAGCAGCGCGGTGACCAGGTTGAGGTCCTGGGCCTGCAGGCCGATGAAGTCGGCATTGAGGGCCACCGCCACCATCAGGCGATAGAGAATGGAACCGAAGATGCAGGCCAGGGTGGCCACCAGGATGGTGCGCCCGGGAATCAGCGACTGGCCGCCGATCACCGCCGCCAGCCCCACCACGATGGTACCCACGCCCATGGTCACGTCGGCGCTGCCCTGGCTCTGGGCGAACAGCGCACCGCCCAGCGCCACCAGGGCGTTGGAGAGGGCCATGCCGGCCAGCACCATCACCGAGGTGTTGATGCCGTTGCCTGAGGCCATGCGCGGGTTCTCGCCGGTGGCGCGCATCGCCAGGCCCACCTCGCTGGTGAGGAAACGGTTGAGCAGCACGGTCACCACGGCGAGCCACGCCAGGATCGCCAGCGGATAGACGATGTAGCGGCTCAGCGGCAGCGTCTCCAGCGGGGTGAAGATGGTGCTCTCGGTGAGCAGGGCGATGTTGGGCCGCCCCATCACCCGCAGGTTGATGGAGTAGAGCGCGATCATCGACAGGATCGACGCCAGCAGGTTGAGGATCTTGAGCTTCACCGCCATCCAGGCGGTGACGATGCCGGCCATGCCACCGGCGATCACGGCCAGGGCCGTGCCCACCCAGGGGTTGCCGCCGCCCACGATCCATACCGCCGCCACGGCGGCACCCAGCGGGAAGCTGCCATCGACGGTGAGGTCGGGGAAGTCGAGGACGCGGAAGGAGAGATAGACGCCGAGGGCGACAAAACCGAAGATGAGGCCAAGCTCGATGGCCCCGAGAAACGCGATAAGACTCATGAATGCTTTCCATAACGGGGAGAGTCGCCCCTCCCCGGTGACATGCCTCAGTCGAAGATCTCGACCGCCTGCTCTTCGAACTCGGCCGGGATCCCGTAGCCGATCTGATCGGCGGCGCCGCGGTTGAGGATCAGCTCCAGCTTCTCCACGGTGCCCACCGGCAGATCGCCGGCCTTCTCGCCGCCCAGGATGCGGGCCATCATCGCGCCGGTCTGGCGGCCCATGTCGTAGTAGCTGAAGCCCAGGGAGGCCAGGGCGCCGCGCTCCACCGAGGAGTTGTCGCCGGTGAACACCGGGATGTCGGCGTCGTAACTCACCTTGAGCACGCTCTCCAGGGCGGAGACCACAGTGTTGTCCACCGGCACATAGATGGCGTCCACGCGACCGGCCAGGCTGCGCGCCGCGCCCATCACCTCGGAGGTGCGCGAGGCGGTCACCTCGACCAGCTCGAAGCCGAGCTCGGGGGCCATCGCCTGGAGCTTCTCGGCCTGGGAGACGGAGTTCGCCTCGCCGGGGTTATAGAGGATGCCGAGACGCTCGGCCTCGGGGAACATATCGCGGATCAGCTGCAGCTGCGCCTGCAGCGGCGGCGCGTCGACCACGCCAGTGATATGGCCGCCGGGCGCGTCCATGTCGTTCACCAGCTTGGCCAGCAGCGGGTCGGTGACCGCGGTAAAGACGATGGGGATGTCGTCCTGCAGCGCCGAGGCCGCGGCCTGGGCCGAAGGGGTGCTGATCGCCAGCACCAGGTCGGGGCGGTCGCCGGCGAACTTGCGGGCGATCTGGGCGGCGATGGTGGGATTACCCTGGGCGTTCTGGAAGTCGATCTCGAGATTCTCCCCCTCGACATAACCGCGCTCGGCCAGCTCGTCCAAGGCCCCCTGGCGACTGGCGTCCAGCGCCGGGTGCTCGACGATCTGGGTGATGCCAAGGTTGACGGTCTCGGCCTGAGCCACCCCGGCCATCAGCATGGAGCACAGTACCGCGGAGAGGATTGGACGCCGCATCATGGTGTTCCCTCTTTTTTGTGGAGTTGAAAAACCGTGCCTACACATTTGCACCTTAGCGTGCTTCCCCACCGTGGCCAATAGGAGCATACAACGAACGTCAGTCTCCTGGGCCTTTGCCGCCCTCGTTACAGGATGGCAGGAAACGCATCGCCCGACGCGCCATGAGCAAACGCAGCGGATGATAGCGAGCTGCAATAACCCCTGGCGGATTTTACTATCACAAGCAGGCACAAGCAGGAGGGGTTGCCGCACCGAATCATGCTGTCGACCAAGCCGGTGGCGATAAACGCAGCCGGTAGCGAGAAGCGCCCTTGAATCGATGACACGTCCAGAAATGGAGGCGGCCCCGACAGCCACATCCCGGCACACGCGTCCACCACTACCGTTGCTCCCTTCCGGGCCTGGCGGGGTTTGCGGTCTAGCGTTGCGGGAGGACCGACGGGGCCACCACAGCAGGATGCCGAAGCATCGCTCGCTCGATGTCGATTCGTGCCGTCATCGAGCGGGGCGCACTATATCAATGCCCGGCCCCGGCCACAAGGGCAGAAGCGTTCAGTCCGGTCGGGCGACGCCACAAGAATGAGGAAATCGCTTTGCTCGTGTATGGTAAAAGAACCATTGACGTCCAATGCTCATCACGGAGGCGCACCATGAAGAAGGATCCGAACAAGGGCTATATCGCCCTGCTGGGCTGGAGCCTGAACGCCATCGAAGCCGCCGAGAACTTCGACCGACGCTATGTCGTGGTCGCCCCTGACTGGGCGGAGGAATACTGCCAGAAGCACGACATCCCCTATGTGCCCTGGAACTTCGAGCGCCTGAACGACCGCTCGATGGAGATCGCCCACACCCTGCAGGAGATGGGTGTCGACGTGGCGATACCGCTGTTCGAGGAGACCGTGGAGTGGGCCGGCGCCGTCAACTCGGTGCTGCTCGACCATCCGCGCCTCTATGGCCAGTCGCTGCTGCTGCGCGACAAGGCGCTGATGAAGCGTCGCGCGCAGCTCGGCGGCATCCGCGTGGGCATCTTCGAGGAGGCCCACGACAAGGAGGACGTCGTGCGCTTCCTCAAGCGGGTCAACCAGACCCTGCTCAAGCTCGATGGCGACCCCAACGACCCCATCCACCTCAAGGCGTTCGACAAGGCCGGCTGCCTGGGCCACCGGGTGATCCGCACCCCGGACGAGGTCGATACCATCCCCGACGAGGAGTTCCCGGTGCTGATGGAGTCGCACCTCGACGGCTGGGAATTCGCCGTGGAGGCCTGGATCCATAACGGCAAGATCGTCTTCCTCAATATCTCCGAATACGTGACCCTGGGTTACTCGGTGTTCGTGCCGGCCTCGCCGGAGCTCGAGAAGTACCGCCCCCAGATCACCGCCCAGATCGAGAAGCTGATCAAGGCCTTCGACATCGAGTTCGGGCTGATCCATCCCGAGTACTTCGTCACCAACGACGGCGAGATGTATTTCGGCGAGGTGGCCTACCGTCCGCCGGGCTTCAAGGTCTTCGAACTGCTCGAGCGGGTCTACGGTTTCAATGCCTACCAGGCCTCCATGCTGGTCTTCGACCCCAAGTCCACCGAGGAGGAGGTCAAGGCCTTCTTCCCCAAGGAGGTGGTGGATGCCGACGGCTATGCCGGCTGCTTCGGGGTCTATCCGCGCCGCCGTGTGGTCAACAAGCTGGAGATTCCCGAAGAGGTCGAGGACGACCCCTACTTCGAGTCCCACGAGCTGACGCCGCCCACGGAAGAAACCGTCACCAAGCGAACCGCCTTCGGTACCCACTGGGGCCTGGTCTACTTCAAGGGCGACGATGCGGCCCGCATGAAGGAACTGCTCAAGCACATGGAAGAGCTTGATTTCTATGTCTGACACAGGCGTCATGGAAAACGTGACAGCCTGACGACAAGGAGTCGGCGTGACCACGCCTCGACATATGCAAGACGCCAGTACGCCGCCACAGGCCAGCGACAAGCTCGCTGGCCTGCTCAAGAAACTCGATGAAGCCATCATCCTGCTGGCCGAGTCACGCGCGTTCGCCAAGCCGGGCAAGCTGCCCAGGGTGCTCGATACCGCCCGGCGGGTCATGTTGCAGGAAGGGGGTTGCGAAGCCATCGAGCGGCGTGCCCGTAGCCTAGAGGAGGCGGGGGTCTTTCTCGGCTCCGACTGGGAGACCCCTCAGTACCTGGTGCCGTCCCTCACCACCCAAGCGCTGAAGAGCGCCGACCCCAATGTCGTGGTGATCGAGGCGATCAGCGAGCTACGCATCCTCGCCGTGGCCAAGGGGGAGTATCTTCATCCCCTCCTCTCCGAGGAGCAGGCCCACCATTACCTGACCCAGGTAATGGCGCTCAATCTCTGGCTGCTGTTCGGCGCACCCACCGAGGCCGAACGGGAGACCCAGGGGCGTCTGGCACAGCTTCCCCGCCACCTCTTCCACCACCTGGCCGAGCGCATCGGCTATGAACACGTGATCGACCGGCTGATCGCCGAGATCTGGCGGATCCTGCAGCAGCGGCCGATCCAGGTGGACACCATCAAGCAGATGATTACCCAGATCGCCATCTGCCAGGCCAACCCCGATATCGACCTGGGCTCCAGCGGCCAGGGCGCCGACCGCCTGGTCAGCTCGCTGTTCGGCCCCACGCATGCGTGCCGCGAGGATCCCGGCATCGACACCTACCGCGAGCGCCTGTCGAGCATGGACAGCGGCGCCCTGCAGTACGAGGCCACCGGCTTCGCCCGGGCCATGCACGATACCAGCCTGGTCTCGCCCTACCACGCCGTGCTGCTTCGCTACCTGCTCGACCATAGTGACCACCTCCTTACCGAGGCCTTGGGGCTGTCGTCCACCGGAAGGGACTGCCTGCTCTGCTATCGCGAGCTGGTCCATGCGCTGATCCGCGGCGCGGTCTACCCGACCACGCCCCAGGCGGTCTACGGGCTGGCCCTGATACTCGAGCGCGGTATCCTCTACCAGCCTCCGGTGGCCCCGGCCATGTGGCGACAGCTGGGGCTGAGGCTGTCGGACTGGTCCGAGGCGAGGCTCAACCTGGCCTTCGGCGACAGCGCCTCGCCACGTGCCCGCCTGCTGGAAGGGGTGCTGTGCATGCTCGGGCTGCCACTGGGCGTCGGGCAGGGCAACAACCCGACCTGCCAGTCCGCCCGGGCGCTCTCCATGTGGGCCTACAACGACCCGGACTACCTGCTGCAGATGGTCACCTGGGCCGCGCGTGACGATGAGATCATCATGCACTTCGAAGGCATGCCCCTCTCCTCCATGGCCAGCCTCTCCGGGGTGGCCAAGGAGCTGCCGATGGACCTGGACCCAGTCTCGCTGCTGGTCGTACCGCACCTGGACCGCATCTATGCCGAGATGGGACGACGCTGCCTCGGGCGCGAGGGCGACCCGCACCGCTGGGTCAACCCGGAGTTCCACGGCTGGTGGTCGGGCCGCGGCTTTCGCATCAACGTCGACGTGGCCACCGGTAAGCTGCACGAACTTGACGACTTCCTGCGCCACTTCTATGCCAGCTATCACCCCTACTACAACGGCAACCAGCCGTTGATTCACCCCCAGCCGGCCGGCATTGCCGTGACCGACAGCGCGGCCCGCTTCATCGGCTGGCACGCCATCACCCTGCTGCGCGTCACGCTCGATCCCAGCGATACCATGCGGGTCTACTTCTACAACCCCAACAACGACAGCGGCCAGGACTGGGGCGATGGCATCGAGGTCAGCACCGCCGGCAACGGCGAGCGCTTCGGCGAATCCTCGCTGCCCTTCGAGCAGTTCGCCTCGCGCCTATACATCTTCCACTACGACCCGCTGGAACGTGGCGAGCTGGCCAAGATCACCCAGGAGGAAATCGACCGGGTGATCGGCTACATCCACCGCAGCTGGGGGGCCGACCGGATTCCCCCGGGCGAGCTGCAGGCCGACGAGGGGCCGTGAGGCCCCACTGACCCGCCCATGCCGCGTCTCGACCAGTTGCTCCTCTCCCAGGGCCTGGCCCGTTCCCGTACCCGCGCCCAGCGATTGATCCGCCATGGCCGGGTACGGCGGGCCGACGACGGCACGCCACTCAGCAAACCCGGCGAGAAGCTGCCCGACGATACCCGGCTGATCGTCGAGGCGGATCCCGAGGAGCGCTATGTCTCCCGGGCGGGGCTTAAGCTGGAGGCGCTGATCGAGGCGCTCGGCCTGACGCTCTCGGGCCGCCTGGTGCTCGACGTGGGCCAGTCCACCGGTGGCTTTACCGACTGTGCCCTGCGCTCTGGTGCGCGCCACGTGATCGGCGTGGAGGTCGGCCATGGCCAGCTCGACCCGTCGCTGCGCGATGATCCCCGCGTGACCTGCCTCGAGGGGCTCAACGCGCGCGCCATGGCCGGCGAGCCGCGGCTGAGGGCGGCCTTCGATGCACTGGCAGTTGCAGGCCCCGACCTGGCCGTGATGGATGTCTCCTTCATCTCCCAGACGCTGATCTTGCACGAGCTCGCCGCCCTCCTGCCGGCAGGCGGCGAGCTGCTGAGCCTGGTCAAGCCGCAGTTCGAGCTGGGGCCGGGCGGCGTCAACGCGCGTGGCCTGGTAAGTGACCCGGGGCGCTACGCCGAGGTAGAGGCACGCGTGCGTGACAGCTGCGAGGGGCTCGGTCTCGAGGTGGTTCACTGGCAGCAAAGCCCGCTTCTCGGCGGTGACGGCAACCGGGAATTCCTGCTCCACGCCGTGAGGCGCTGACGGCCCCTTCGCGCAGCCCCGTTCGTACCCACGGCTTAACGACCGGCGTCGTCCCCACCGCCATCGAAATTCCCCGGATCGCCGCGGGTCCCGGGTGGCGGATGCTCGGGGGGAATCACCGGGCCGGCGGCAACGCGCTGAACCCGGTTCGCCTCGCCGCCGGCACGGTGCAGCCAGACATCGAGCTGATTGAAGGCGATGTCAAGGCCGTATTCGGCGAACAACTCGCCGACCCGGCAGTTGATCTCGTCGGTGGCGAAGAGCCGGTCGCCGAGGCTGTTGACGAAGATGCGCAGCTCAAAGTCCAGGGTGCTCTCGCCGTAGCTCATGAAGAAGACCTGGGGCTCGGGATCCGCCAGGACCCGCGGGTTCTCGTCGGCGGCCTCCCTCAGCAGGCGATGCACCAGGCGATGATCCGAGCCATAGGCGACCCCATAGCTGAGCACGACCCGCGTGACCGTGTCGGAGAGCGACCAGTTGATCAACTGGTCGGTGATGAAGGTCTTGTTGGGGATGATGATCTCCTTGCGGTCGAAATCGATCACCGTGGTGGCACGGATGCGGATCTTGCTCACCGTGCCGGTGAGGTTGCCCAGGGTAATGGTGTCGCCGATGCGCACCGGCCGCTCGAAGAGGATGATCAGCCCGGAGACGAAGTTGGCGAAGATCTCCTGGAGCCCGAACCCCAGGCCCACGCCCAGCGCCGCCACCAGCCATTGCAGCTTGCTCCAGGAGACCCCCAGGGTCCCCAGAGCTGACACCACTCCCACACCGACGATGGTGTAGGCGAGCAGCGAGCTGATGGCATAGGCGCTGCCCTGCTTGAGCTCAAGGCGGGAGAGCACGCTCACCTCGAGCAGGCCCGGCAGGTTGCTCGACATCATCAGGGTCAGCACCACCACCAGCAATGCGGTGATGATGTCGGCCACCGAGACCGTGCTGGCCACCACCTCGCCCTCCGCCGGCTCGATGAAGGAGACCTGCTCCAGATAACTGAAGACGGAGAGCAGATCGGACCACACCAGGTAGAGCACCAGGAGGAAGCCGATCAGCAGGATCAGCTTGGAGAGACGCAGCGACTGCTGATTGACCTGCTGCATGTCCAGGGGCGGCTCCTCGACCACCTCCAGACCGCCCTCGGCGCCCTCCTGGGCCTGGGCACGCCGCCGCGCCAGGGCCCGGCGATAGGCCAGGCGGCGGGCCGCCACGGCCAGGCCACGGATCACCGTGGACTCCACCAGGATCCACAGCCCCAGCAGGTAGAGGGTGATCACGAAGCGCCCCAGCAGGCTGAGTGCGGTGTATTCGAAGCCGTAGACGATCAACCCGACCAGCACCAGCGGCACCAGCGCGATGACAAGCCCCAGCCCGAGCCGGAGCAGCTTCACACCGAAGAAGGGCACATGGGCCAGGATCAGCTTGGTCAGCACCAGGCTCATGGCCAGCAGGCCGCTGAGCAGCAGGCCCAGGGCCAGCGGCCGCTGGTTGAGCTCGATGCCTGCATCGCGGGCCAGGGGGCCGATCAGCAGCACCGGCACCAGCGCCACCCCCAGCCACAGCAGCCACCAGCGCAGGGCCGCCGCATAGCCGGGAGGCCAGTAGAAGTGTCGAGTCGCCACCCCGCCCTGGAACAGCAGGTTGCGCGCCCAGCCAATCACGGCCCAGGCTAGGGCCAGGTGGAGCAGGGCGAGCCCAAGGCCTCTGGCCACTCCCTCGGTGCCCATCAGCAGCGCCAGGCCGACAGCCAGCACGCATAGCGGGCCGGGCAGAGCAAGCAGGGCATTGAGGGCCACCGCCTGGGGGGTATGCTCCTGGGAGTCACGCTTGAGATGACCGACCTCCTGATGCAGGCGTGCCAGGCGCGCGCGGATTCGCCGTCGACCAACGACCAGCCCCAGCGCCACCAGCAGTACCGGCAGGCCGAGCAGGGCTCGGGCATCCGGTAGCCGCCAGTTCATCGGCAGTGCCGCGCGCCACTCCCCCTCGCGCCATTCCTTGGCGAGGTTCTCCGGCAGGTTGCCCAGCCAGACCAGCCCCAGGGGACGGCTGTTGGGGATCCAGAACAGCTGCTCGTCGATGGTGGCACGCAGCTCCTGACTGGTGGCCAGCAGCTGCTGTTGATTGAGCTGGAGATCGATGGCCGCGCCGAGCATCTCGCCATAGGCCTGTTCCAGCTGGTCGACCAGCTCGCGACGCGCCTGGTAGAGCGCGAGCAGGGAATCGACCAGCGCCGGGGAGGCCTCGGCGTCGGCCTCCTCGATCCGCTGGCGCGCCAGCTGCTCGCCCTCACGCAGCTGGTCACGCCGCCGGCCGAGCTCGAACTGCTTGAGGCGAAGATCGGCGATCTCGTCCTGCAGGCCGCGCCGTTCCTCCACCCGGGGCAACGTCTGGCGCTGCTCGCGCAGGATGCGCGCCAGCAGTATGCTTCCGCGAATGGCGTCGATCTGTTCGTTGAGGCTGCGCTGCAACTGGCGTACCCGGTCGAACTGGCGACGCACCTCGACGCCTTCCCGGACCAGGCGACTGGCCCGGTCGGTGGCGCGCAGCAGCTCCAGACTCATGGTGCGGTTGATCTCCCGGGCCTTGCGTACCACGGGATGTCCGATGACGCCCGGTCCCTCGTCGCTGACCGCCTCGGCGATGGCCTGCTCGGACTCCTCACGACGGCGCCGGTCGATGATGCTCTGGAGCATGGCCAGCCGAGCCTCCTGGCTGGCCACCTGACGCTCGAGAAGGTCGCGATGCTCCTGGTCCAGCTCTCGCAAGCGGGTGTTGGTGGCCAATTCACGCTGATGGAGCTGCAGGGTCTGCTCGGCCAGCTCGCGTTCGATCCGCAGCTGCCAGCGCCTCGGATCATCCTCGGCGACCTGGCTGGCATTCAACTCCTCCAGCCGACGCCGACTCTCCTCGGCCCGCTGCATCGCCTCGCCAATGGCCTGCTGGGCCCGCTCCGGCAGGGTCTGAGCACTCAGCAGCCGGGTCGAGACCTCGGCAAGACGATCCTGGAAGGTCGACAGGGCTTCCTCGGCCTCCTGGCGGCGCGCCTCCAGCGCCTCGAGGGAGAGAGCGTCCAGCTCGTCGAAGGTCTGCTCCTGGTCCGCCTGTTCCATCTGGCGAAGCTCCCGCTGCAGACGCTCGATCTCCTGGGGCGCCTCCTGGACGCGCGTCTCGAGACGGGTCAGCTCTTCCCCAACCGCCGCCAGCCGCTGAATGGCCTCGAGGGCCGCATTCAGTGCCTCGATGTCACGCTGCGCGCCCTCACCGGCGGTCTCGCCTTCGGCCGGCTGGCGCTCCTCCAGGCGGGCCTCGATCTCCTCACGCGAAGGCAGCTCCCGGGGCGTCTCTTCCTGCGGTGCGTCGACCTGGGCCAACGTGGGGGTGGCGATCGCCTGCCACCCCAACCAGCACAGCAGCACGAGCATCGAGACGCGCCGGAAGACAACTTTTCGGTGGCAGTGATGTCGAACGGCGTTCAATGGGCGGCCTCGGTTATAATGAACCCGATCCTGATTCTCGACCCGCCGGGCCGGCATGGCAATGGTGCCCTGTCGCCCGGGGGCACAGTTGACTTGCCGCACTGGCGTGATAGAAACAGCCTTTTGACCTTGTACCAGGTGCCTGACCATGATGTCTGCCCGATTTCCCCTGCTCGCTGCCATCCTGATGATGGCGGGCCTGAACGCAACCGCCCTGGCCGCCGAGCCGATGAGCGAGGCCGAGCGAAAGGCCATCGAGGCCCGTATCGCCACCCTGCAGGAGGAGATGGGGGAATTGCGTCGGCAACTGGCCGATGGCAAGAACACCCAGGCCGCCGCCCTCATCGAGAAGGATGCCGACCAGGAGCTCGAGGAATCGGTGGACGAGCGACGCCAGCTCGAACGCGAATCGGCACGCAACCCCTTCGCCATTACCACCCACCGGCGTAACTACTGGTTCCCGTTGAGCTACAACGCCAGCCCGAACAATGAGGTCTTCCGCGACATCAGCGACCCCAGCTCGCCTGACCGGGCGGAGATGAAATTCCAGTTCAGTGCCAAATTCAACCTGGTGGAGGACCTGTTCGGCGACTACGGCGGCGACCTGAACTTCGCCTACACCCAGCGCAGCTGGTGGCAGGCCTTCAACGCAGATGCCTCCTCGCCCTTTCGCGAGACCAACTACGAGCCGGAAGTCTTCATCGACTTCGAGAACCGCATGTCACTGCTGGGCTGGACCAACATCAACAACCGCCTGGCATTCAACCATCAGTCCAACGGCCGCTCCGCCCCGCTGTCACGCAGCTGGAACCGGCTGATCCTCGAGTCCACCTTCGTCAAGGATGACTGGGCCCTGACCCTGGCGCCCCACTGGCGCGTCCCGGAGTCGGAGGCGCAAGACGACAATCCCGATATCCACAAGTACCTCGGCTACGGCGACGTTACCCTGGCCCACCGGCTCAATGGCGACAACGAACTCAGCCTGATGCTGCGTGGCAACCCCAGCGACGGCAACATGGGCACCCAGATGGACTACTCCTGGCCCCTGTTCAGCAGCATCCGCGGCCATGTACAGTATTATTACGGCTACGGGGAAAGCCTGATCGACTACGACCAGCGCAGCCACCGCTTGAGCCTGGGGTTCAGCCTCAACCCGCTGTTTTCCGCCAGCAGCCTTGAGCGCCAACCCTGACCCGGATCAAGGTCAGATGCATTGAAGTCGCCCCGCCGGCTGCTATGCTAGGCCTGTCATTCACCGTCAGAGGAAGACCCCGATGGCCAATAGAACTCCCCGTACCAGCGAATCCACCCAGCAGCTCAAGGAAGATCTGCACCACCTCACCCAGACCATCGAGGAGCTGGTCAACGCCACCGCCGATGACTCCCGCGGCAACATCAAGGAGCTGCGCGAGCGCGCCGAGAAGCGCATAAAGGATACCCGCGAGCGTCTCGAGAGCCGCGGAGAGCGCCTCTACGGCGAAGCCCGCGACAATGTCACCCAGCAGGCCGAGACCTGTGACCGCTATGTCCACGACAATCCCTGGACCAGCATCGGCATCGGCGCTGGCGTCGGGGTGGTCGTCGGCATGCTCATCGGGCGGCGCTGATGTCGGCGAGCCAAGGACCGGCTCAACGCTTGTTCGCTGCCGGCAAGCGACTGCTCGGCAGCCTGCTCGCCATCGGCGAGACACGCCTGCGCCTCGCCGTGCTCGAGCTCGAGGAGGAACGCGCCCGGCTGATGGGCCTGCTGATGCTGGCCGGTCTGAGCCTGATCCTGCTGATGCTGGGCATTGGCGTGCTCACCACGCTTGTTATCGTTGCCTTCTGGGAGACCCACCGCCTGGCGGCCATAGGGGTAAGCGCTCTGGTGCTGCTGGGCAGCGGGGGCTTGCTCGCCCTTAGGGTGATACAGCTGGCACGTCGCCGCACCTTGCTGGCCGGCACCCTGCGCCACTTGGCCAGTGACCGCGAGCTGGTGGAGGCCTCTCGTGAATCGCGCTGACCGCCGGGCCCGCAAGGCCGAGCTCGAACACGCCATCGAGCAGCAACGCATTGACCTGCTGGTAGCGGCCAGCCGCTGGCAGTCGGCAAGCCGTTCCATCGACCGGGGCTGGCACACATTGGTGCGCTTCAGGGCGCCGCTGCTGGCCGTGGGCGCGATGCTGCTCTACCGCGGCGTGCGACGCCCCGGCGGCGTTGTGCGCCTGGCGGGCCGCCTGACCACCGGGGCACTGCTGGTCAAGAGGGCCCGCCGACTGCTGCACTGACCCGCTGGTCCCTGGTCCACCGTTCGACGACACGGCTCCGCTGCTCACCTGCCGTGTCCCTCACCGCCCGCAGGAGCCCTGCCATGTCCCTCGCCATCACCCTGCATGTCCTGGCTGCCGTGATCTGGGTCGGCGGCATGTTCTTCGCCTGGATGATCCTGCGGCCGGTGGCCGGGGAACTGCTGGAACCTCCCCAGCGCCTGACCCTCTGGTACCGCGCTTTCCAGCGCTTCTTTCCATGGGTCTGGGCCGCCGTGGTGGTGCTGCTGGCGACGGGGCTATGGATGCTCTTCGGGGTCTTCGGTGGCATGGGCAGCGCCGGCGTCCATGTCCACCTGATGCTGGTGTCGGGGCTGGCGATGATGGCGATCTTCCTGCACATCTGGTTCGCCCCCTATCCGCGCCTGGGTCGGGCCGTGGCCGGCGAGAACTGGTCCGCGGGCGGCCAGCAACTGGGGCAGATCCGCCGGCTGATCGGCATCAACCTAATCCTGGGCCTGGCCACCGTGGCCATCGCTTCCGGTGGGCGCCTCCTCTGATCGCGGGCGGCCTGATGGCAAACTCACCGCCTCGGCCGCGCCCCGCATTCGCTGGTGACGAGGGAGGCTATAGCGAATTACCGCAGGCCACCCCCGAGGCCCAAGCCCACTGGAAGTTGTGGCCACCGAGCTCGCCGGTGACGTCAAGCACCTCGCCAATGAAGCGCAGCTGGGGCAGTTCCTTGACCGAAAAGTCCTGCGACGAAATCGCTGAGGTATCCACGCCCCCCATCGTCACCTCGGCGGTCCGCCAGCCCTCCGTGCCGGCGGGCTTGACCCGCCAGGCGTGGAGGACCTCGGCCCAGGCCTGAAAGCGAGCGTTACCATACTCGGCGAGCACCCGGTCGTCGTCATGCCACTCGACCAGCGCCTGAGCCAGGCGCTTCGGCAGATGCTCCCCCAGCCAGGTGGAAAGCCGCCGCTTGGGCGTCTCGCGCCGGGCGCGGCACAGCGCCTCGAAGGCATCGAACCCCGGCAACAGGTCGATGGACAGGGTGTCCCCGGGCTGCCAGACACTGGAGATCTGCAGCATGGCAGGCCCCGAGAGCCCGCGATGGGTGAAGAGCAGCGGCTCGCGGTAGGTTTTCCCGCGGCAAGTCGCCGCCACCTCGCAGCTGACCCCGGCCAGTGCCTCGGCCCGCGCCTTCCACTGCGAGGTCAGGGTGAAGGGCACCAGGGCGGCCCGGGTCTCGGTGACCGCCAGTCCGAACTGGCGGGCGATGTCATAGCCGAAGCCACTGGCCCCCATGGTGGGGATCGACAGCCCCCCGGTCGCCACCACCAGGGCCCCGCAGTCGATGGGCCCCAGCGAGGTCGCCAGCCGCATGCCCTCCCCGCGCCGTTCGACGCCCTCGACGGCGGTCTTCAGGCGCACATCGACACCGGCCCAGTCGCATTCGGTGAGCAGCACCCGGAGAATCTCCTTCGAGGAGTCGGCGCAGAACAGCTGCCCCGGGGTCTTTTCCACGTACGCCACGCCGTGGCGATCCACCAGTTCGACGAAATGCTCGGGGCGGTAGCGCTTGAGCGCCGAAATGCAGAAAGAGGGATTCTCGGAATAGAAGTTCGCCGGCCCCGAGGCCAGGTGGGTGAAGTTGCAGCGCCCCCCGCCGGACATCAGGATCTTCTTGCCCGCCTTGTTGGCATGGTCGACCACCAGCACCCGCCGTCCGGCGTAGCCGGCGGTCAGCGCACACATCAGCCCGGCGGCACCGGCGCCGATCACTACCACATCGTATGTCACGACCTTGCTCTCCCGCGGGGAATCGATCCAGGCCGCGCATTCTAGCAGTCCGTCGCCGCGTCGCCGACCGGTGTCGCGGCGGCGCCAGGCCGCCTTCCAGACTTCCCAAAACTGTACATGTCTTGTACATTCAAAAGGCCCTCGAACGCTTGTGCAATATTGTCACACTCTTCCCCTCCCAGGCGTTTAGGCTTCAGGGAAGCGACCCGACGGACCGGACGCCCGCTCACCGCTCACCGACAAGAACGACCCCTCCATGATTCCATCGCGACCTCGCCTGCTCCTGCTGCTCGGCCTGGCAGCCTTGATGCTTTCGCCGATGCTGGCTGCCCAGCAGCCCACCGCGGTGATCGCCGCCCGTGCCAGCCTGGCGGCCTGGTCCGATCCCCTCGAGGCCCTGGGCACCCTGCACGCCGACGAGAGCGTGACGCTCTCGGCCACCGTCACCGACACCATCCGCGAGCTGAACTTCCGCGATGGCGAGACCGTCGAGGCCGGCCAGCTGCTGGTGCGACTGACCGATGACGAGGCCCAGGCCGACCTGCGGGCCGCCCAGGCGCTGCGTGACGAGCGCCGCAATGCGGTGAACCGCCTGGCACAGCTGCAGAGTCGCAACCTGGCGCCGCGGGCCGACGTGGAGGATGCCCGGGCGCGGTTGCGCCAGGCCGAGGCGCAGATCCAGGCCCTGGAGGCCCGGCTGGCCGACTATCGCATCGAGGCCCCCTTCGACGGCGTGGTGGGCTTTCGCAATGTCAGCGTCGGTGCCCTCGTCTCCCCGGGCACGGAGCTGGTCACCCTGGACAAGCTGGACATCATGAAGCTCGACTTCACCCTGCCCGAGCTCGCCCTGGGCCAGGTGGCGCCCGGCCTGCCATTGACCGCCACCAGCGGAGCCTATCCCGACACCACCTTCGCGGGCGAGATCGCCACCATCGGCGCGCGCGTCGACCCGGTCAGCCGCAGCGTCACGGTGCGCGCCGCGCTCGACAATCCCGATCACCGCCTGCGGCCCGGCATGCTGATGCGGGTCGTGGTCGAGCGCGCCCCGCGGGAGACCCTGGTGATGCCCGAGTCGGCGTTGATCCCCCAGGGCGAACGTCAGTTCGTGCTGGTGCTGGACGAGACGGACCAGTACCGGGTCGAACGGCGCCAGGTGGTGATCGGTGCCCGCCGTGAGGGCCAGGTGGAGGTGCTCGAGGGACTCGCGGCCGGTGAGCTGGTAGTCGCCCATGGCACCGAGCGGGTCCGCGACGGCCAGCCCACCCGCCTGCTGGGGGTCCTCGATGACGACACCAGCATCCCTGAGCTGCTGCGCCGCGGGCGTGACGATGCAGAGGCCAACGGCTGATGCGCCTCTCCGACGTTTCCGTCCAGCGACCGGTGTTGGCGGTGGTGCTGGCCGCGCTGATCGTGGCCTTCGGGCTGCTCGCCCTGCAGCGCCTGCCGCTGCAGGAATACCCCTCCATCGACCCGCCGGTGGTCGGTATCGACACCCGCTACCCCGGTGCCTCGGCCAGCGTGGTCGAGACACGCATCACCCAGGTGCTGGAAGATCGCATCTCCGGCGTCTCCGGCATCGAGGTGATCTCCTCCTCCAGCGAGGACGGCCGCTCCAGCATCCGCGTGGAGTTCGGCCTGGACATGGACATCGACGCAGCCGCCAACGACATCCGCGACCGCATCTCGGGCTCGCTGGACAACCTGCCCGAGGAAGCGGACCCGCCGGAGGTGCAGAAGGCTGATTCCAGCTCCGATGTGGTGATCTGGCTGTCGCTGTCCGGTGCGGGCTTCTCCATGGCCGAACTCACCGACTATGCCAACCGCTACCTGGTGGACCGCTTCTCGGTGCTCCCCGGGGTCTCCCAGGTCCGCGTCGGCGGGGGACGCGAGTACGCCATGCGGGTGTGGCTGAATGCCGATGCCCTGGCGGCCCGCGACCTGACCGCCGGCGACGTGGAGGATACCCTGCGCGCCGAGAACGTCGAGCTGCCCGGCGGGGCCATCGAGTCGCGCGAGCGCCAGTTCATCGTGCGCCTGCCGCGCAACTTCGCCACCCCCGCGGATTTCCGCCGCCTGGTCCTCGACCAGGGCCGCGACGGCTACCTGGTGCGCCTGGGCGATGTGGCCCGGGTGGAGATCGGTGCCGTGGAGGAGCGCACCATCTTCCGCGGCAACGGGACGCCCATGGTGGGGCTGGGCATGATGAAGCAGTCCACCGCCAATGTGCTGGAGATCTCCGAGGGGGTCCAGGCCGAGATGGCGCGCGTGCAGGACAGCCTGCCCGAGGGCATGTCGCTCTCGCTGAACTTCGACTCCTCGGTGTTCGTGCAGGGCGCCATCACCCAGGTGGTGCAGACCCTGTTCATCGCCATGGGCCTGGTGGTGGTGGCGATCTTCCTGTTCCTCGGCAACCTGCGCACCACCCTGATCCCCGGGGTCACGGTACCCATCGCCCTGATCGGCACCTTCGCCGCCCTGGCAGTGATGGGCTTCACCCTCAACCTGCTGACCCTGCTGGCGCTGGTGCTGGCCATCGGGCTGATCGTCGACGATGCTATCGTGGTGCTGGAGAATATCCACCGGCGCATGCACGACCACGGCGAGACGCCGCTGGTGGCGGCCTTCCGCGGCACCCGCCAGATCGCCTTCGCGGTGATCGCCACCACCCTGGTGCTGATCGCGGTGTTCGTGCCGCTGAGCTTCCTGCAGGGCGACATCGGCCGGCTCTTCTCGGAGTTCGCCCTGACGCTCGCCGCGGCCGTGGCCATCTCCAGCCTGCTGGCGCTGACCCTGACGCCGATGATGGCCTCCAAGATCCTCAAGGCCGACATGCACGAGGGTCGCCTGGCCCACGCCGTGCAGTGGGTGCTGGAACACTCGCGCTGCGTCTACCGCCGGCTGCTCGAGCGGGTCCTCAGGCTGCGCCTGCTGGTACTGGCGCTGTTTCTCGGCATCATCGGCGGCATGGTATGGCTGAATGGCGAGCTGCCCAACGAGTACACCCCCCGGGAGGATCGCGGCAACTTCTGGGTGCTGGTCAACGGACCGCCCGGCGCCACCTACGACTACATGCTCGACTACATGGACGAGATCGAGGCCCGGCTGCTGCCCATGGTCGACACCGGGGAGATCGAGCGCGTGGTGGTCCGCGCGCCGCGCGGCTGGGGCAACATCGAGAACTTCAACGGCGGCTTCGTGATCGTCAACCTGGCCGACTGGGGCAGCCGGCGATCGGCCTGGGCGATCATGGACGAGGTCCGCCAGACGCTCGGCGACCTGCCCGGCGTGCGTGCCTTCCCGGTCATGCGCCAGGGCTTCGGGGCAAGCGTCGAGAAGCCCGTGCAGTTCGTGCTGGGCGGCGGCACCTATGAGCAACTGGCCGAGTGGCGCGATACCCTGATGGCGCACATCCGCGCGGACAATCCGCGCCTGACCGGCCTGGACAGCGACTACGAGGAGAACCAGCCCCAGCTGCGCGTGGACATCGACTACCCCCGCGCCGCCGCTCTGGGGGTCACCGTCACGGAGATCGGCCGAACCCTGGAGACACTGCTGGGCGGGCGCAGCGTGACCCGTTACGTGGACGACGGCGAAGAGTACGACGTGATCCTCGAGGGGGAACCCGGTGCCCGACCCAGCCCTTCCGCCCTGGAGAACATCCGGGTCCGCTCGCAGCGCACCGGCGAGCTGATTCCCCTGGGCAACCTGGTGACACTGCGCGACTTCGCCGGACCCAGCACCCTCAACCGTTTCAACCGCCTGCGCGCCATCACCCTGCAGGCCGACCTGGAAAGCGGCTATCCGCTCGGCGAGGCACTGGCGTACCTGGAGGCCACGGTGGACGAGATCCTGCCGCCCGAGGCCCAGACCGACCTCAAGGGCGCCTCCCGGGACTACCAGGAGGCCAGCGGCGCCACCGGCTTCCTGCTGGGGCTGGGCATCCTGGTGGTCTTCCTGGTACTGGCCGGGCAGTTCGAGAGCTTCGTGCACCCCTTCGTGATCATGCTCACCGTGCCCCTGGCGATCTGCGGTGCCCTGCTGGGGCTCTACCTCACCGGACAGTCGCTGAACATCTACAGCCAGGTGGGGCTGGTGATGCTGGTCGGGCTCGCCGCCAAGAACGGCATCCTGATCGTGGAGTTCGCCAACCAGCTACGCGACCAGGGCATGGACTTCCACGAGGCGCTGGTGGAGGCCGCCGTGACGCGGCTGCGCCCCATCGTGATGACCGCGGTGACCACCATGGCCGGCGCCGTGCCGCTGATCGTCTCCAGCGGCGCCGGCGCCGAGACCCGGCTGGTGATCGGCACCGTGATCCTCTGCGGCCTGGCCGCCGCCACCCTCTTCACCCTCGTCGTCGTCCCGGTGGCCTACGACCTGCTGGCGCGGCGCACCGGCTCACCGGGCGACGTGGCCCGCCGCCTGGAGCGGGAGATGGGTGAGACGCCCGCCGGCTACTGACCAGGCGAGCACTCAGACGACGAAAGCCACCCCGGGGGTGGCCTTCGTCGTTGATGCCGGAATGACGGTTCAGCAGTCGCCGATGCGCCGCCCCTCCATGCTCGTGGTCATGTTGATCTCGCCCGCGGGCGAGTCGACCAGGATATCGACGTTGCCCTCGACGCGCTCGCCGAGGAAGTCCATGCGGCCGACGATGTTGGCCTCACCGCCCTCGGCACGGCAGACCATGCGGTAATCCAGGCCGTCGACCGTGACCTGGTGCGCGAGCAGCTCGCAGCCCTCTTCCTCCTCGATGAAGCTGAACTCCTCATCGTCGATATCGCCCTGGGCGATGCACTCCTGGTGGGTCTCGGTCTGGTCGGGGATCGGCAGGTCACCCCGCACCGAGGTGGTGCTGGTGAACTCCCACTGGCCCGGCTCGATGTTGGGGGATTCGGCAACGGCCGCCAGCGGCAGCGCCAGCAGCAGGCCGGCAAGAAGGGGACGGAATGACATGCGGGAACTCTCCCTGATGATGGGTGGTATGCCACGCCCTCGGCATGGCGCCCAGCATAGCCCAATCGACGCCCGTCCCCCAATCCGGCCCCGCTCGGGACAGACGATGGCGTGGGACCGATACTTAATGCCGGAGCGGAACCTGCCGGCGGCCGAGTAGCCTCACAGCATCTGCGGCAGGAACTGGCTGCGCCGGTCGATGATCTCGCCGGCGACCATGAAGACGCCGTCACCGGTGTAGTGCAGCGTCTCGGGATAGGCGGGCGTCGCCCGGGCACGAGCCGCCACCACCTCCCAGATGAAGAAGTCATGGCGGTCGACCAGGCTGTCGTCGACGAGCCGGCACTCGAAATGGGCATGGCACTCCTCGATCAGCGGCGCCTCCACGGCCCTCGCCGGCGACGCCGTCAGGCCGAAATGATCGAACTTGTCGATCTCGGCGCCGCTGCTGTTGCCGCAGCCGATCACCTCGTCGGTCAAGGCCGTGGTCGGCAGGTTGATGACGCAGGTCCCGCTGCGGCGCACCAGGTCGAAGCTGTGATTGCCGGAGGAGATGACGCAGCCGACCAGGGAAGGCGAGAAGGCCATCACGGTATGCCAGCCCAGGGTCATGATGTTGCGCTCACCCTGCCAGGCCGAGGAGACTAGCACGATGGGGCCCGGCTCGAGGTAGCGGCGCACCCGGTCCAGCGGCACATCGACCATATCGACATCGTCACGCATCGGTTTCTCTCCCTGGTTTGGAAACGAGAACACCCGCCCCGGCGCCCTTCTCCGTCGGCCCTCCCCCGCTACAGTCTGGCCACCAAGGCACGACCCTGCCAGTGGTCAACTCGATGCCCACGTCCTGCAGCAGGCCATCAATGCCATCGAGCAGGCCAAGCAGGCCCACCCCGGGGTCGGTCTCTATGCGAGCCGGTATTGACACCCCATGGCCTGGCTGGCTATCGTTTTCAAAGCGCCGATTTGAGACTCAGCTTGCGGGCGCTCTACAAATGCCGCTAAAGCGACGCCAGAGGCCCGCTTTAGCACATGCAAAGCGGGTTTTTTGTTGTCTGGCCTTCGGGTCTCCGCCGAGTAAGTATCCCCCGGCAAAGCCGGGGGCTTTATTTTGTTAGCCCCTCAAAGGGGCAAGAACCTGAGCCGCCTGAAGGCGGCTATCTTCACATGCCGAACTTAAGCTGATCATAATACTCATCTACCTTTCTTGGTTACGGATGTAATCCCGGACCACATCCTCATCAAGCCCGACAGTGGAAACGAAATAACCTCTTTCCCAGAAGCTATCGCCAGTAAAGTTATTCGCTCTTCCCGTAAAATTCCTGGATATTGAAATCGAACTTTTCTCCTTGATGTAACCGAGTGTGACACAGAATGCATTGATGGGATGCTGATACACTCTCTCATTGGTAAATTCCTATCACTTGGCCGAGATTGGAGGTTCCCAGTGACCGCACCACACGGTCAAACCTCGGGTAGTCCCCCGGAAAAGCCGGGGGATTACCTTATTTATTTATAAGACGCTATAAGACGCGTCCAATTACGAGCTGATCGTCAGAGCACGCTCGACGCGAACACGACCAAAATGGCGAGCGGCGTGATGTACTTGGTAGTTGCCACCAGAAAGCTGCCCACTGTACCACTGCCGAAGCTGTTATCACGGCCAACCTTTTTGGTGATGACCCACCCAACAAAAATGGCCGAAATTAAGCCACTCAGCGGAAGCATGATATTAGACGAAACAAACTCCAATACTCCCATGATTGTCTTATCTTCAAATGCGGTGATGAAAGTCATCGGATGGAAGTCAGAAAGAAGATTTAACGAGAAGGCAGAAAACACCCCCACAGCCCAGCACGCGCCTCCAGCAATGAGCGTGGCTCTGCGTCTAGCCAGCTCATATTTTTCTTCAAGATATTGAACCACAGGCTCCAGCACAGATATAGAGGAGGTCAGCGCGGCCATGGTTAACAGCAAGAAGAAGAGGATTCCGAAGTAACTGCCAAACGGCATGTTAGAAAACGCCAGGGGCAATGCCTGAAAAATCAATCCTGTCCCAGACTCAGGCGGCATGTTGTTGGAAAAAATAACCGGAAATATTGCCAGGCCAGCAAGTAGCGCCACGATAGTATCAAGCAGCGCCACCAAGCAAGAGACCCTTACTATAGAAACATCTTTATCCAGGTAGGCACCGTAAGCAATCATGGTACCCATGCCTAGCCCCAAGGTGAAGAAGGCATGACCTAACGCTACGATCACTCCTTCGGAAGTCAGCTCTTCGAAATCAGGATTGAAAAGGTAGGAAATGGCTTCACGAAAGCCATCGGTAGTTGCTGAATATACTGCCAAGATAACCAGAATAGCAAAAAGAGTCGGCATACAAAAAGTGACGACTTTTTCAATACCCCCTTTTATTCCCCTTGACACAATCATCATGGTTGCTCCCATGAAAACAAAGTGCCAAAAAAGGAGTAGTGAAGGGCTGCTTACGAGATCTGAAAACGCACCTTCGACGCCAGCCTGATCAAGGCCAGAAAAGCTTTGACTCATTGTCAGGACCACGTAGTGCAGCACCCAGCCACCGACAACGGAGTAAAAGGAAAGTATCGTAAAGGATGCCAGAACACAGACAAACCCAAGAACCTTCCAGTTCTTTGAGATACCATAATTCTTACAGATATTGGAAATGCTTTTTACCGGATTCTGCCGACCCATCCGACCTATTGTGATTTCTGCTATCATCACAGGAATGCCGACAATGGCGATGCAGACAAGATAAACCGCGATAAACGCCGCCCCCCCGTTCTCTCCGACAATATATGGAAACTTCCAGATATTTCCTAGCCCAACGGCGGCACCTCCCGCAGCAAGAATGAATGTTACCCGAGAGGACCAGTTAGCACTCCTACCGTTACTCTCTACGTTAACGTTTACTTGTTCTTGTATTGCCATTTCTTACACCTCATCTTCTATAGTAAGTATCTCCCGGCAAAGCCGGGGCTTTATTTTGTTAGCCCCTCAAAGGGGCAAGAACCTGAGCCGCCTGAAGGCGGCTATCTTCACATGCCGAACTTAAGCTGATCATAATGCTCATCTATCTTTCTTGGTTACGGATGTAATCCCGGACCACATCCTCATCAAGCCCGACAGTGGAAACGAAATAACCTCTTTCCCAGAAGCTATCGCCAGTAAAGTTATTCGCTCTTCCCGTAAAATTCCTGGCTATTGAAATCGAACTTTTCCCCTTGATGTAACCGAGTGTGACACAGAATGCATTGATGGGATGCTGATACACTCTCTCATTGGTAAATTCCTATCACTTGGCCGAGATTGGAGGTTCCCTGTGACCGCATCATACGGTCAAACCTCGGGTAGTCCCCCCGGCAAAGCCGGGGATTACCTTATTTATTTATAGTTAGTTAAAGTAAATTAGCTTACAGACGCTATCGCTTTGGCCAAATATGGAATATTATCTTGAGACATCCCCGCCATGTTAACCCTGCCAGTATTTACCATGTAAACACTGAAATTATCTCTTAGCATTCTGACCTGAGCAGGGCTCAACCCTGTATAGGAAAACATTCCACGCTGCTCTATCACACTGCGAAACTTGTTCTCCAACCCATGGCCTGACATGGCTTCCAGAAACAGCTGACGAAGGTACTGGATGCGAGAACGCATGCTATCCAACTCCTCGCGCCATAGCGAGGAAAGTTCTGAGGACTTAAGAATCTCGCTGACAACCAAGGATCCGTGCGAAGGTGGATTAGAGTAAATTTGACGCACAATAAGCGCCACTTGTGAGCGCACACTATTAGCCTGAAGACTATTGCCGGCAACGACCATCAAAGAGCCCGTTCTTTCACGATATATACCAAAGCTCTTTGAGCATGAGTGTGTAATTATCACCTCGCTGAGGTTCTCCGCCATTAGACGCACACAGTAGGCATCGTCGTCCAGCCCCGAGCCAAATCCCTGATAAGCAAAGTCGATCAGAGGCAGAAGGCGGCGCGCTTTGACGACTTCGAAGACTTCGCGCCACTGACTTCGACTCAGATCGAAGCCCGTCGGATTATGGCAGCAAGCATGCAGAAGCAGAACATCCCCCTCAGGCATATGCTTGATCGAATCGATCATGCCTTCGAAGTCCATACGACCATCGACGCCAACATAGGGATAGCGCCCAAGCTCCAAGCCGGCTGCCGGAAAAATATCTGGATGATTCGCCCAAGTGGGATCTGGCACCCAAACCTTCTTACTATGAAGTTTTCTGGCAATCAACTCCGCCGCCACTCTGAGGGCACCGGTTCCGCCGGGTGTCTGAGTGATACTGACACGAGACGGCTTAATCAACGACGCTTCCCCCCCCAGCACTAGCCTCATGACGGCATAGCAATAGTCGGTGTTTCCATGGGCACTGATATAAGCCTTGGTTGACTCACTATGGATCAGCCACGTTTCCGCCTTTTTCACGGCATGCATAACCGGAGAGTTGCCTTGCTCATCCTTATAGATACCCACACCCAAGTCTATCTTTCTGGAGTTACAGTCTTTTTTAAAAGATTCCACCAAGCCTAATATGGAATCCTCAGGCGCCCATTCAATATTTTCAAACATGTCACTATTTCCCTAAAGTCGATAAACTTAAATGAACAGTAGAGTGCCAGACATCGAAAGGTCTGATGGCGCAAACTCACCCTAGAAGTCATAGCATCTATCACCTCATCCACCCATATTTGCCTAACGAGACTTCAGTAAGTCCAGTGCCACATCGACAATCATATCCTCTTGGCCGCCCACCATACGCCGCCTCCCAAGTTCTTTTAAAATATCAACCGTCTTCAGACCATATTTATTCGCAGCCACTTCTGCATGACGCAAAAAGCTGGAATACACCCCGGCATAGCCTAACGCCAGGGTTTCGCGATCCACCCGCACAGGACGATCCTGCAGCGGCCGCACGATGTCATCCGCAGCATCCATTAGCGCATACAGGTCGGTACCGTGCTGCCAACCAAGCCGCTCCGCCACTGCGATGAAGGCCTCCAACGGCGCATTACCCGCTCCTGCTCCCATCCCTGCCAGGCTGGCGTCCACGCGATCACAGCCCTCCTCGACGGCCACAACCGAGTTGGCAACTCCGAGGCTAAGGTTGTGATGAGCATGAATACCAATTTCGGTGCTGGGGTCTAAGCGTTCCTTGAACGCCCCGACACGCTCTCTGACCTGCTGCATGGTCATGGCGCCCCCCGAGTCGACGATATACAGACAGGTAGCGCCATAATCTTCCATGAGGCTCGCTTGCTCGGCGAGCTGTTCCGGTGACGCCATATGGCTCATCATCAGGAAGCCTACGGTATCCATGCCCAATTTTCGGGCGTGCTCGATATGCTGTCGCGAGACATCTGCCTCCGTGCAGTGCGTCGCCACGCGCACGACACGAACGCCCGCCGCATAGGCCGCATCCAGATCGTGGGTCGTGCCGATCCCTGGCACCAGCAGAGTCGCTATCCTGGCGCGTTCCACCACATTGGCCACGGCTTCGATCCACTCAAGATCGGTGCAGGCCCCGAATCCATAGTTGAAGCTGGACCCTTGCAGGCCATCACCGTGAGCTACCTCAATGGAGTCAACACCAGCCTGGTCAAGGGCGGCCGCAATATCTTGAACGTTACGAATCGAATAGCGATGACGAATCGCATGGCTGCCATCGCGCAGGGTCACGTCGGAGATATATAGCTTCTTATTGATATCAATCATCACTTGACTCCTTGTTCAGTTTCCAAACAAGTCATACGCTCCGCCGTGGCCAAGGCAGCGGACGTCATGATATCCAGGTTTCCCGCATAGGCAGGCAGGTAGTGTGCAGCCCCCTCAACTTCCAGCATCACGGTAATCTTGAGACCACCCACGCGACCTGCATCGGGGACTCTGGCACCATCGCCGTCGGCGATCGAGTCGAATTGCACCTTCTGCTTCAGCTTGTAACCGGGTACATACTTTCTGACTTCTGCTACGGTGGCCTCGATTGACGCCTCGATAGCCTGCTGATCGGCCATGTCAGATAGCACGTAGACTGTGTCACGCATCATCACAGGTGGTTCGGCCGGATTAAGAATCACGATCGCCTTGCCTACCGTGGCGCCACCGATGTCCTGTATTGCATGGGAGGTCGTTTCAGTGAACTCGTCGATATTCGCTCGAGTGCCGGGCCCGGCCGAGCGACTGCTGATAGATGCGATAATCTCCGCATAGTGAACACGAGCCACGCGCGACACCGCAGCCACGATGGGAATGGTCGCCTGCCCTCCGCAGGTCACCATATTGACATTGCGCTCGTTGGCATGCTGATCAAGGTTAACCACTGGAACACAGTAGGGACCGATCGCGGCAGGCGTCATATCGATGAAGCAGACTTTCGAGTTCCGCTCCATCACATGCGCATAGTTTTTCTTGTGCGCGCTGGCCGATGTCGCATCGAAGATGAAGTCGAGATCAGGGAAACAAGGCATCTCCACCAGCCCTTCCACCCCCTTATCGGTCGTTGCTACCCCTATTCTTCTGGCACGTGAGAGCCCATCCGACTGGGGGTCGATGCCTACCATAGCCACAACTTCGATATGCTCTGTGTTTCTTAGTGCTTTGATCAGAAGATCGGTACCAATATTACCTGATCCGATAATAGCGACTTTCTTTTTTTCAGCCATTACAGTATCCCTTTGTTGCACGCCGATCGAACCCCCAACATTTAACACCCTGGAGAAATTGATCCAGGCCGATTGGGGAAAAGTTTGATTAATAACGATACCACGACACCTGCCAACAGTGTGGCCTTTCCTGTCCGCTTGCACGCTGCTTGCTCATCTCGATTTGCATTTCGGCACTCCTGTCTATTCTCTTTGCGACTGCTGTCAGCTGTGCCCAGCGAGCTGCGTTTCACCTCTGGCATCGACAAGGTTCGAGGTTAGGTGAAGCGATTAACATTGTCAAATTGTAAAATCATTTCTTACATAGTGAGAGATATAACAGAACTCCTGAATCCATGAACCTTCCTAATTAGTACTACAGCCGTAACTACTGCTGTGATCGTTCATGCATTGCCATTCGGGCTTGCTGCTGACGACAGAGGCACTGCCAAGCCCGGTACTGGTGCTTTCGTCGCCAGTCCGACCAATGAAGCACATGGGAGAAGGCCTGATGTCCTTGCCATAGACATCTTCCCATTAGCCCGCCTCTTTCACGAGGCCCGGGTCGGGCGGTCTGAAGCTGCTGATCGGCGGCATCGCTCATCAGCGATCCGAATCTCTGGCGTCAGATCCTGATGAAAAATGCCTGAATGCTGATTTTGTTTCGGTCTTTTATAACGATCTAAAATCAATCCTGGCCATCAAAGCAGCCGTGATCGCCGGCCGCCGCTGCGGTCGCCTTGCCTGCTGCCTGGATCGTGGTGTTGCCGGATATCAAACCAAGGCCGTCAGCCGAGGCAGCCCCTTCAGCAAGGTCGGCCTGTAGCGCGTCAATCTGTATGAGAAGCCAGCGACAATCTGGATGAGAAATCGGTGTCGCGGCCCTGCTCCTTTTTTATGCTCCCTCCCCTTATAGTGGACCCTGAAATCCAGACACTGGTTTAAGCTATCGCCTGGCCGATTTCGAAGGGATCGATGATGTCGAATCAGAAACGCAACACCCACTCCCCGGAGCTCAAGGC
>NZ_JARANV010000001.1 GCF_029889845.1 Halomonas sp. 25-S5 | reverse complement strand
GCAGCACGCGAGCCAATCCCGATGAGGAAACCATCAACTGGAGAGCCGTGTGCGGGAGAACCGCACGCACGGTTCGGAGGGCGGGGAGGCTAAGCCTTCCCGACCCCTATCAGGCCCCTGCCGCTCTTCGCCCCCGTTTCAAACACCCTGCCCCCTGCGGCATTGAGCCGCGCCCTTGGCTGTCATACACTCGCGGAACATTCAAACAATTGTTTCCAATGATGTGGAGCCGTTGCCCATGGCCCAGCAGCCCGACACCGTCACGCGCATCCTCGATACCGCCGAGGTGCTGTTCGCCGAGCGCGGCTTCGCCGAGACCTCGCTGCGCAACATCACCAGCAAGGCCAAGGTCAACCTGGCGGCGGTCAACTATCACTTCGGCTCCAAGAAGTCGCTGATCCAGGCGGTCTTCGCGCGCTACCTCGACCCCTTCACCGTGCGCTTCCACGCCGCCCTCGACGAGCTCGAGGCGGACCACGCGGGGGGCGTGATTCCGCTGGAAGAATTGCTGGAGACCATGGCGCGCAGCGTGCTCGAGGTGCCGGCGGAGCGCAACAGCCTCAAGGGGTTCATGCGCCTGCTGGGGCTCGCCTACAGCCAGGCCCAGGGCCACCTGCGCCGCTACATCCAGGAGGAGTACGGCAGCGTCTTCACCCGCTTCACGGAGCTGGTGCGCCGCGCCACGCCGGAACTGCCCGATGCCGAGCGCTTCTGGCGGCTGCACTTCATGCTGGGCACGGTGATCTTCACGCTCTCCGGCCTGGATGCCCTGCGCGACATCGCCGAGAAGGACTACGGCGAGCACGTCAGCGTGCGCGACCTGGTGCGTCGCCTGCGCCCGGTGGTGGTGGCGGCCATGAACGCGCCGCTGCCCGAGCCTGCCCCGGCCCGGCGCGAGGCCGGCTGATGCGCACGCCCTTGCTCACCGAACTGCCGCCGGCGGAGGGTGTGTGGCTGGAGATCGACACGGCCGCCCAGCGGCTCAGCGTCTGGCGGGGGCGCGAGGTCGAGTGGTCCTGCGAGGTCTCCACGGCCGCCAATGGCACCGGGGAGGAGGAGGGCAGCGGCGCCACGCCGCTGGGCTGGCACACCATTCGTGCCGCCATCGGCGCGGGTAACCCGCCGGGGTCCGTCTACCGCGGCCGCCGGCCCACCGGCGAGGTCTACAGCGAGGCCCTGGCCGCCGAGCACCCGGGCCGCGACTGGATCCTTACCCGCATCCTCTGGCTAAGCGGCCTGGAGCCGGGCCGCAACCGCGGCGGCAACGTGGACTCCCAGCGGCGCTATATCTACCTGCACGGCACCCCGCCGAGCGAGCCCATGGGCGTCGCCCGCTCCCATGGCTGCATCCGTGTGCGAGATGGTGAGCTGCTGGCGCTGTTCGAGATCGCCCTGCCGGGCACGCCGGTCTGGCTGCATGACTGACGATGTGAGTGCAGGATTCTGTGGAAGCAGGGTGTCGTGGGAGCGGTGCTCGCACCGCGAAAGGCGGAGGGCGAAAATCGCCGTGCAAGCACCGCTCCCACAAAAAACCTATCGCCGTGCAAGTCCAAACGTCGAACCGACAGCTCCCACATTACGGCCGCTGCCATCATCCTGCTCGGCGCTCGGCGCTCGGCGCTCGGCGCTCGGCGCTCGGCGCTCGGCGTTAAATCACGCCGCCGCGCTCTTCAGCAGCGGCCAGGCGCCCTGTTTCGAGGCTTCCAGGATCACCACCTCGACGATGGTGCCGTCCTCTGCATAGCTGATATGCGTGTTCCAGTCCTGAGAGCGTTCACGAGCTATCGGCTTGTCGGCAAGGTGCAGTACCAGGATGTCATCCGCCTCGTCATAGGTGGTGCGCATGATCAAGCCTCCCATTGGATCAGGTTCCTGGTCCTTTATATCATCGGCTGGCCGCTTGGCCGCTTGGCCGCTTGGCCGCTTGGCCGCTCGGCTGCTTGGCTGCTTGGCCGCTCGGCGCTTTAGCCGATCACGCTGCCCAGTTCGAAGATCGGCAGGTACATCGAGATCACCAGGCCGCCGACCAGCACGCCCAGCACCACGATGATGAAGGGCTCGAGCAGCGAGGTGAGGGTATCCACCTTGTTGTCGACCTCCTCCTCGTAGTAGTCCGCCACCCGGTTGAGCATGGCATCCAGCGAGCCGGCCTCCTCGCCGATCCCCACCATCTGCACCGCCAGCGCCGGGAACTGCTCGGTGAGGCGCATGGCGAAGTTGAGCTGCTGGCCGGTGGCCACGTCCTCGCGGATCTGGGCGATGGCGCGCTCGTAGACCATGTTGCCCGCCGCGCCCTCGGCGGTTTCCAATGCCTCCACCAGCGGCACGCCGGCGCCGAAGGTGGTGGCGAGCGTACGCGAGTAGCGCGACACGGCCGACTTGTCGAGGATGTCGCCGATCACCGGGATGCGCAGCGAGAGCGCATGCATGCGGTAGCGGAACGCCACGGACTTCTTCATGCCGGCGCGCAGGAAGAAGATGAAGGCCGCGACGCCGAGCAGGCCCCACCACCAGTATTGCTGGGCGAACTCCGAGAGAGCGATGGTCATGCGGGTCATGGCGGGCAGCTCGGCGCCGAAGCCATGGAAGAGGCTCTCGAACTGTGGCACCACCTTGATCAGCAGCAGGGCCGTGACGGCAAAGGCGACCACGAGGACCGACGCGGGATACCAGAGCGCCTTCTTCACGCGGCTCTTGAGCGACTCTACCTTCTCCTTGTAGGTCGCGATTCGCTCGAGCATGCGATCCAGTGAGCCCGACTGCTCCCCGGCCTCCACCAGGTTGGCAAACAGCCGATCGAAGTGCTGGGGATGGCGCTTGAGCGCCTCGGAGAAGCTGGAACCGGCCGCCACGTCGTTCATCAGCTCCTGCACCAGCGCGCTCATGGCCGGCTTCTTGAGGCTCTCCGCCACCACCTGGAAGGCCTGCAGCACCGGCACGCCGGCGCGGATCATGGTCGCCATCTGGCGGGCGAAGAGCATGATGTCCCGCGGCTTGATCTTGCCCATGCCGCCGCCGAACCCGCTCTTGCGGCGAATCTGCTTGACCATGATGTTCTGGCCGGCCAGGAGCTTCTCCACCTCGGCCTTGCGGGGCGCGATGATCTCGCCGCCCACCTTGCGCCCCTGGGGCCCCTTGCCGCTCCAGCGCCAGCGATAGAGCTTGGTCTTCTGTGACTTGCGCATGGGCTTCGTTGCCATGTTCATTTCCCTGTCCCTGCGTTATGTGTTGTCAGGTCTTGCACGGCGGTTGTTGGATTTTGTGGGTGCCGATTGCTCCTGCAGTTGCTGTAGCCGCCACTGAGCTACTTGTGGGAGCGGTGCTTGCACCGCGAAAGGCGGAGAGCACAAATCGCCGTGCAAGTCGAAGCGTCGAACCGACGGCTCCCACAAAACACCACCCCCAACAAGCACAGCTCTTACAATACCGCGCCGCTTGGCCGCTTTTCGCTAGTCCTTCGTTACCCGGTTGACCTCGGCCAGGCTGGTCAGCCCCTGCATTACCTTCAAGAGCCCGCTGCGCCGCAGGTCCGGGTGGCCTTCCTTTCTGGCCAGCTGATCAAAGTCGCGCGAGTTGCCCTCGGTCATGATCAGGTGGCTCATGTCATTGCTGATTGGCACCACCTCGTAGATGCCCACCCGGCCCTTGAAGCCTTGGGTGCAGTGCTTGCAGCCCACCGGCTCAAAGATGGTGGAACTGGCCACCTCCTCCTCGGTGAAGCCCTGCTGCCGCAGCACCTCGCGGGGGATGTCCGCCGGCTGCTTGCAGCGCTTGCAGAGCCGCCGCGCCAGGCGCTGGGCGATGATCAGGCTCACCGAGCTGGCGATATTGAAGGGCGCCACGCCCATGTTGGCCAGGCGCGTCAGCGTCTCCGCCGCCGAGTTGGTATGCACCGTGCTGAGCACCAGGTGGCCGGTCTGGGAGGCCTTGACGGCGATCTCGGCGGTCTCCAGGTCGCGGATCTCGCCGACCATCACCACGTCAGGGTCCTGACGCAGGAAGGCGCGCAGGGCGCTGGCGAAGTCCAGACCGATCTTGGGCAGCACGTTCACTTGGTTGACCCCCGGCACCTTGATCTCCACCGGGTCCTCGGCGGTGCAGATGTTGCGCTCCACCTGGTTGAGGATATTGATGCCGGTGTAGAGGGTCACCGTCTTGCCGCTGCCGGTGGGGCCGGTGACCAGGATCATGCCCTGGGGGTCGTCGAGCACCGCCTCGTACATGTCGCGCTGCTCGGGGGTGAAGCCCAGCTGCTCGATGCCCATCTGGGCGGAGCTGGGGTCGAGGATGCGCAGCACCATCTTCTCGCCGTAGACCGTGGGCAGCGAGTTGACGCGAAAGTCGATGGAGCGGGTGGTGGAGAGCTTGAGCTTGATGGCGCCATCTTGCGGCAGGCGGCGTTCCGAGATGTCCAGCCGCGACATCACTTTCAAGCGCGCCGAGATCCGCGAGCGCATGGCGAAGGGCGGGTGGGCCACGTCGTGGAGGATGCCGTCGATGCGGAAGCGCACCCGGTAACTGGTTTCATACGGCTCGAAGTGGATGTCCGAGGCGCCGCGATGGATGGCGTCCAGCAGGATCTTGTTGACGAACTTGACGATGGGCGCGTCGTCGCCGGCCGCGGCCACCGCCGCCTGCTCGTCCGTGGCGTCCACCACGCCCTCATCAAAGGCCAGCTGGCCCACGGCGTCGTCGACGTCGCCCAGCTCATCGAGCATGCTGCGCTCGCTGCGCGCCAGATACCCCTCCAGCACCGGGCCGAGCTGGTCCACCGGGGCCAGCACCCCCTCCGGCGTCAGGCCGGTGGCGAACTGCAGCTCGTCGAGCAGGGCGAGCGTCGAGGGGTAGGGCACCGCCACGGTGAGCCGATGGCCGTGGCGCACCAGCGGCAACACCCCCAGCCGGCGCAGGATCTTGTCCGGGTACTCCGCCGCGGGAGGCAGGCTCTCCAGGCGGATGGCGTCCAGGTCGATGATCGGCAGGCCGTACTCCCAGGCGGCGGTCAGCGTGGCCTTTCGCGCCGGCACCATGCCCGCCTCGATCAGGTGCTCGAGCAGCGACATCTCCGCCTCGCGGGCTTCAGACTCTGCGCGTACCGCCGCCGCCTCGCCCAGCAGGCCATCGCTCACCAGGCGCCGGGCCAGCCCGCGCAGCCCGTGGCGATGGGTGGCGCCATGCAGCGCCGAAGGCATGGGCGCAGGCTGAGTCGGCGGCATCTCGGGGGACGGGGGACGGTAGTCGTTCATGGCGCCTCATGGTGTCGCAGCAGGGTGCCGCTGGAATGTGTCGTCTGCGCTGATTCTAGCCCCTGTGGCCACCCCCCGCCCAGCGCGGCACCACGCTCCTTCAACCTTTTCCTCGCACTTCGGCTCATACAGTAGTATGAAAATTCTGCTACTCACTCACCTTTCGGCTACAATACCCCTTGCAGGGTTGCAGATCGTAAATTAATGTAACCCTTACCGGGCGGCATGACGCCCGATGAACCCGGTGGCAGGGTAAAGGCTGAGACGGCTCATCCTGCCCACCTAACGTGAACCCGCACGGGCGGCGAGAAGAAGGCAGATGCCAGACGCGCCACGGCGGACAGGAGCAAGGGGCAGGGCCATGAAGAAACAAGGCATGCAGAAATACGTGAAGACCGGGCAGGGCGGTTTTACCCTGATCGAACTGATGATCGTGGTGGCGATTATCGGGATTTTGGCGGCGATTGCGATTCCAAGGTATCAGGATTATGTGACCCGCGCCCAAGTAAGTGAAGGATTAAGTATGGCAGGGTCAGCGAAGATAACGGCTGCTGAAAATTTGCAGACTGGTGCAGCGATTGATTCTGGATGGGATGCAGCGGCAAGCGAGTATGTGAAGAGCATTGGGATTACGTCAACTACAGTAGCAGGGGCCAGCGAGGCAGTTATTACGATTACTTACAAGGGGCCTCCTGGTGATGGTAATACCCTTGTATTGACCTCTGATACTTCAGGAGGAAGCGGCGGGCTTGATTGGCTTTGTACGCATACTGGATTTGATTCGCAGCAGGTTCCATCAGAGTGTCGATAAGTTCAACTTAGCAGAGGCTAATCGGGGACAGACCCCCATTTCCCTGAATGGGTTAATCGGGGACAGACCCCCATTTCGACCCCCATTTCCCTAGCCTGAACCACCCAGCGGCCGGCAGAGATGCCGGCCGCTTGTAGCTAATCGGGAGCTAATCGGGGACAGACCCCCATTTCCGACCTAGCCTGAATCAACCAGTGGCCGGCAGCGATGCCGGCCGCTGGCTTTTCCAAATTCCAAGTAATCGACGGCAGTCTCTGCCGAGTCCTCATTTCCGTCACTTGCTTGAGCCGTCGGTGGCTCGTGACAGCGTCGAGTGTTCTATCGCTGCAGCGTACCAGGTTGGCTCGCCAGTTTGGCCTCGTCCTGCGCCTCCAGCTTCTGTGCAAAATGCGGGAAGAGTTGTTCGAAACGCTGTTGGGTATCGTCGTCCTTTTGAGCAGACGCCTCGTCGGCCAGAATCATGTTCTGGTAAAGTTCGGGGTTGGGTAACAGCGTTGCTTGTCTTTCTGCCCACTGGCGATAGGTCCCGACCATCTCGGCGGAGCCCAGGGCCGCAGCGGCCGAGAGCTGCTGGGACATCACCAGGAATTCGAGGTCGTGAGGAATACCCAGCGGGTTGATCACGCTGGCCAGGGCACCGGCATTCTGGCCGCTAGTTTCCAGGTAGGACCTGACCTGCCAGAGTGCCTGCAGGTGGGTTGTCATGAAGAGCCACACAAGGGGCACCGTTAGCCAGGCGCCCGCCCGAACGCCGAAGGTATAGCGGTTGGCCCGGATTCTCGTCCTCCCGCTCATCTTGACGACCATTCCCAGCAACAACAGAAAGGCCAGCCAATGGCCTAGGGAATGGTAGAAGGGGTATTCCAGCATGGTGTGCACCGAGAGTGGTACCAGCAGGGCGGCCATCAACAGCCTTTCCCCATGCGGTCCATGTGTCCATAACCGCCAGGCCACCCAACCCGCAAGTATCAGTATCGCCAACATCGGCAGTAGACCACCCTCGATCCCCCAGAAGAAGAGCTCGTTGTGCGGGTGGCTGTAGTGCTCCTTCAGAGTGGCGCGACCCTCCTCGGCAGTGCGCCATTCGGCATGGCTATGCAGGAAATCATGCTGGAACCTGCCGTACCCCCAGCCGGTGATGGGCTTCTCGGCGATCATTCGTAGGCTGTGTTCATAGACCTGAGGACGATATCCTTCAGAAGAGATCGACTCGGCACTGCGCCCTCCTTCGCCTTGGCTCATCAAGACAATGACCGCCAGCAGGCAGCCTGCGGCCAGGGCGCTTGCCCAGGCCCTGAAACGGGCGCGGTCAAGATTCCACAGATGGAGCAGTACCATTGGCACTGCAATCAATGTCGCCAGCCAGCCCGAACGGGAGGCGATCACCAGGATCAGGGCCGGCATGAAGAGCGGCGCGAGCAGGATGACGCCGTGCTCAAGCTTGCTGTCTCGTGCTTCCCCGAAGAGCCAGGCCGAGATGACTAGCCCAGTGACCAGGAAGCTGGCCATCACGTTGACCTGCTGGAAGATGCCGTATGGCCGCCCAAGCTCCGGGTTGTACCCTAGCCAGTTGCCGGGTTCGAGCAGGTAGAGCTGCACATAGCCCAGTAAGGTTTCCATCAGGGCGCCGAGCAGGATGGCCATGCCCAGCCACCACCAATCGCGGCGCGTCAGCTGCAACTGGGCCAACCCCAAGAGCAGGATGGCGCCGGCGGTCACCGTCAGCATCCGGGGCAGGGCGATCAGCGAGGCCTCGTTCCAGCTCCAGAAGAAGGGCAGCCACAGGGCCAGCAGCAGCAACCCGAGCCCGATATGGAACTTGCTGTAGCGGATGACTCCCCTGGTGGCGGGCCACATGGAGATCGCCATCATCAGGCCGAAGCCCATCCAAACGGTGGCATTGAAGGGCAGGCGCAACCCGGAGCCGCCCATGTTGGGGAAGATGATATGCAGCAGCACGGTAAAGGTGAAAATCGCCGTGCCGATGAACCACTTTATCAGGCGGCGATTGGAGGCGGTGTCGGTGGTCATGGCAGTCCCTGCGGCCCTAAGGGCTTGATATTCTCGTTGCCGATTCGTATCGGAATGTAACGCTGCTAGTGTCGCGGGGCGTGCAGCCGATGTAAAGCGACTGGCTAATCAGGGACAGACCCCCATTTCCTGGGGCTAATCGGTGACAGACCCCCATTTCCCTAGCCTGAACCACCCAGCGGCCGGCAGCGATGCCGGCCGTTGGCGTTTTCGGCCAAGCAGCGATACATTGATCGCATGTATCACAAGAGGCGAGCATCATGCCTATCAGTCTCCGCCTGGATCCGGAAATCGAGGCACGCCTGGCCCATCTGTCCCGGGCGACAGGGCGCTCCAAGACGTTTTACCTCCGTAAGCTGATCGCGGAACATCTCGACGAGCTGGAGGATGCCTATCTGGCCGAGCATGCGCTTGAGCAGCTTCGTCAGGGCCGGGATCGCGTCATGACCTCCGAGGAGTTCTGGCGTGACCTGGAAGATTGAGTATCTGGCTTCAGCAGCAAAGAGTTTCAAGAAGATCGACCCTCAACACCGCCGGCGCATTCGTGCCTACCTGGAAGAGCGGGTAGTGTCTCTGGAGCATCCGCGCCTACTGGGCAAGCCCTTGAGGGGCGAGTTGATGGAGTTCTGGCGCTATCGTGTGGGAGATTACCGCATCATCTGCCAGATTCAGGATGACAGGCTGGTGGTGTCGGGGTTGATCGAGACGGTGGTAGTGGGGCAGCCTGGGCATCATTCGATTTTCTGTCAGTAAAAGGGGGGGCAATGCCTACGCTCTTGAAAGAAGGCCGCTATCGGTTCTTCTTTTACAGCGATGAAGGTGACCCACGAGAACCTCCTCACGTCCATGTGACTGCCGGAGGTCAGATCGCGAAGTTCTGGTTGGACCCAGTTGAGCTACAATCGAGCAAAGGCTTGCGTGCTCATGAGATCAATCACCTTCGCAAACTGGTCGAACGGCACCAATCCTATTTCATGGAGGCATGGTATGCGCACTTTGAACCTTGAATCTGATCCGCTGGCGGTTGATGTGAGTTTCACGACCGATGCCTTCCGTATCGCCCTGGACGATGGTCGTGAGTTGTCGATACCGCTAGCCTGGTTTCCCCGCCTGCTGCACGGTACTCCTGAGCAGCGTGATCAATGGGAGCTGATCGGTCGTGGTGAGGGCTTGCATTGGGAGAGCCTGGACGAAGACATCTCCGTCGCAGGCCTGCTTGCTGGACGTGGCGACCAGACGCGCCGTCATTCCCCTCGGGTCGCATGATGGCTAATCGGGGAGACCCCCATTTTCCGACCTCCATTTTCCACCTGGCCTGAATCACCCAGCGGCCGAGATGCCGGCCGCTGGCGTTGTGGTGCTCTCCTTGCGGGGAGTGCGTCATTGACGTATCATGGTTCCATGTACACGGTTATCGAAACTGCCATGTTTCGGCGTTATGCGGAGCAGATCTGGCAAGATGATGAGCGAGAGGCCTTCATTACCTGGCTTGCTGCAGATCCTCTGGCAGGAGATGTCATTCCGGGCACGGGTGGTGTACGAAAGGTCCGCTGGCGGCGCCAAGGCATCGCTACAACACCCTCGATGATGGCCAGGTATGGTTGCTGATCGTGTACTCGAAGTCGAAGTTTGACAATCTGCCCGCATCGCTGTTGAGACAATTGAGAGAGGAGCTGGACCATGGATAAAGAACTGGATCAGTTTGGGCGTGATCTTCTGGAGTCCGTGCGCCAGATGAAGCGTGGTGAGGCGGTTCGGGTCACTCGGGTCGAGGTCCCCATGGCTGCTCAGATTCGCCATCGGTTGGGACTCTCGCAAAAGGAGTTTGCCGAGCTATTGGACGTTAGCCCCGGCACATTACGTGGTTGGGAGCAGGGTCGGCGTGAGCCTACCGGTACTGCGCGTACCTTGCTGCGTGTGGCGGAAAAGCACCCCGAGGCGCTGCGCGACCTGGCGGGCTAATCGGAGACAGACCCCCATTTCCAGTTCAAGAGGCCAATTGTCGTACCTCGGGCTGTTCGCTGTGCTCGGCTTGCCAGAGGTCATAGGCGGTCTGCATCGCAAGCCAGTGTCGCGCAGTGCCGGCGCCGGCGCGCTCCAGGCGCACGGCCAGAGCCGGCGAAATGGCGGCATGCCCGTGGAGGACCCGTGAAAGGGCGACCCGAGACATGCCGAGGCGACGGGCCGTCTCCGCGACCGAGATACCCAGGGCGTCCAGGACATCCTCACGCAGCATCTCGCCGGGGTGCGGCGGATTGTGCATTCCAGTGGTGTTCATGATCATCTCCTCTTACGGGAATCCGCACGGTAACCCCGGGGCAAGTCCTCTCACCCCCCCGGCCACGTGATCAGTGGTAGTCCAGGTAGTCCACCAATTCGACATCCTCTCCGGTGAACCGCCATATCACGCGCCAGTTGCCGCTCACGCTGACCGACCAGTGATCCTTGTACTGCTCCTTCAGGGAATGAAGGCGGAAACCAGGAATATCCATGTCGGCGGGCCGCCTGGCTTGGTCGAGCGCGGCCAGGATCCGTCTGAGCTTGTTCACGTGGTCGGGGCGAAGGCCTTTCGATGACCCTTTCAAGTACAGGCCCTGAAGGCCCTTATGCTTGATCGTGAGGATCACCGTGCCAGGTCCCCGAGGAGCGCTTCAGATGGATTTCAGTGTATCGTGCCGAGACACACTTTTCAAAGGCTAGGGCTAATCGGGGACAGACCCCCATTTCTTTCCTCATCTCTGAGGCTGTGTCGCGGCCGGCCAGTTACGTTCGTCTTGACGTACGTCTTGAAAGGCTTACAATCCTGTGAGGTTGGATCATGTATGAGGTGCATCATGACCGGTATCACAGCGACCGAGGCACGCGGCAACCTTTATCGGTTGATCGATCAGGCCGCCGAGTCCCATCAGCCCATCGTCATCATGGGGAAGCGCAACAAGGCGGTTCTGGTGTCCGAGGAGGACTGGTCTGCCATTCAGGAAACGCTCTACTTGCTTTCCGTGCCCGGTATGCGCGAAACCCTTCGAGAAGGAATGGATACTCCTGTCGATGAGTGCGACGAGGCGTTGGATTGGTGACATGGAAGCTGGTTTACACCAAGCAGGCCCAGAAAGATGCCAGGAAGCTGGCGTCGAGTGGCCTGAAGCCAAAGGCGCAGGAGCTGCTGGCTCTGCTGTCGGAAGACCCTTACCGTAAGCCGCCTCCCTTTGAAAAGCTGGTGGGTGATCTTTCTGGCGCCTACTCCCGCCGCATCAACATTCAACACCGGCTGGTGTACCAGGTGATTGATGACGAGCGTGTGGTCAAAGTGCTCCGTCTATGGAGTCACTACGAATAATCGGCGAATAATCGGGGACAGACCCCCTTTCCCTTTATTCGACATCCGCCCGTGGGGGCCTGGGCTTGCGCCCCGGCGTGCCGCGCACGGTGCGTCGGCCCAGCAGTTCGGCGACCTGCTGCTGGAAGCGCGGCGTTCCCAGCACCAGCCCGCTGTGGGTGACCTGGCGGATCTCGTCGACAAGCCCTTCCTCCAGATACTCACGAAACAGCTCGCGGTAGCCTGCATGGCGCTCGATGGGGGTGGCGCCCAGCTCACGGATCACCGCATGGGGCGTGATGATCGGATCAGGGCTGCCCTGGGCATTGGCGGCATAGCTTGACCAGCGGTACTCCGCCGGATGCGCCACCATGCCGGCGCGCAGCGGGTTGAGTTCGATATAGGCGTGACAGGCCAGCAGGTAGCGGGCTTCGGCCACCAGGCAGGAGCGAAAGCGCCCCTCGAACAGGGTGCCGGTGCGCCGGTAGCGGCGGTTGAAGCGCTGTACATAGACCTGGCCGAGCCGTTTCATCATTGCGCTGATCGCCTGCGGATCCTGCGCCGGGGTGGCCAGCAGATGCACATGGTTGGTCATCAGCACATAGGCGTGAATCGCCACGCCGCAGGCACGGCTGACCTCGTCCAGCAGGGTCAGGTAGGCCTGGCAGTCGTCGCCGTCGGCAAAGCAGACGCTGCGGTTGTTGCCGCGCTGAATGAGATGCAGCGGGGTGCCGGGCAGCAGCAGGCGGGCGCGACGGGTCATGAGGGCCTCGGAATCGGCGACGCTACGCCAAGCATGGCCTAGCCGAGGGCCGGCTGCTGTACGAGATCGGTGATAGCGCCTGTCATCCAGCGAGGGTTTGGTAGAGGGCGTGGTGGATGTTGCACTGCACAAAACTCTTTGCTATTGTGCACTGCAGCAGAGCGGGGCTCTCCCGTTCCACGTCATCCAGAACCCAGGAGGTTCCATCATGACCAACTTTTTCGCCTTTGATACCAAGCACTTCGACACCGCCCAGCTGGAATCCATGTTCGCTCCGGCACGCGCCTTCGCCGCACTCTCGGTCGATACCACCGAGAAGCTGATCAATGCCCAGCTCGAGGCGACTCGTGCCTACGCCGACACCAGCCTGGCGCAGCTGCGTAGCCTGGTCGAGGTCAAGGATGCCGAAGGCCTCAAGAACTACATGGAAGGCCAGCAGCAGGTCGCCAACGAGCTGACCGAGCGCCTGAAGGGCGACGCCGAGAAGGTTGTGGCCCTGCAGCAGGAGTTCGCCGAGGAAAGCCAAAAGCTGACCGAGAGCAACGTCAAGCAAGCCCAGGAAACCGCCAAGGGCGCTACCGAGACCGCCACCAAGGCCGTCAAGGAAACTGCGCCCAAGGCCAAGTAAGCCTGTCCCGGCCCACGGGCCGGGGATAGCATAAGTCACCAGCAGGCCGCCGATCCTCCTCGATCGGCGGCCTGCTGGCGGGGGCTAATCGGGGACAGACCCCCATTCCCACCCCCATTCCCACCCATTCCCAGCACAAGATGCCGGTCTGCTAAGGGGCCCATGCTAAACTTACAGGCATAAAACGCGAGTGGCGGAGGCAGTGATGCGCTTGAGCGATCGAGAACGCCAAGAGATCGTAACGATCCTGACGCGCCATTTTGGTGCCTCAACTCGCATTCTGCTGTTCGGTTCCCGGGCGGATGACCAGGCTCGAGGCGGGGATATCGACTTGTTCATAGAGCCGGAACTGCAGGACCCCGACGAGATTGTGGAGGCCAAGCTTACTGCCATGGTGGAGCTGCATCAGCGCCTGGGTGAGCAGAAGATCGATCTGGTGATCTGCCGACAGGCGAGCCCGGATCTGCCGGTGCATCGCGTGGCGAGGGAGACGGGAGTGGCACTGTGAACCACGAAGCATTCGAGGGAAGCCTGGACATCTGCGAACGCCATGCTGAACGACTGCGCTGGGCGATGGGCACACTGAAACACCGCTTCCCTGTCGCGCCTGAGGACCTGGCCGACTTCACGCCAATGGACCTCGCGGTGGTGGATCAATTCGTGATCCGGTTTTCCAAGCTTCAGGATGCCATGGGGGCACGACTCCTGCCCGGCGTGCTCGAGCTGACCCAGGAGCCGGGCGAGTTCCCGGCCTTCATCGACAAGCTCAACCGCCTGGAGAAGATCGGTGCCATTCGATCGGCCGCCCAGTGGTTGCGTTTTCGCGAAATGCGCAATCAGTTTTCTCATGACTATCCCGACGATCCCGATATCCAGGCAAGCCTGCTCAACAAGGCCTTCACACTGGGAGAAGAGCTGCTCGCCGCGCTGGAGCACGTAAAGTCGTTCAGCAGCCACTATCGAATGCCGCCGCAGGGCTAATCGGGGACAGACCCCCATTCTTCAAGCGCATTTCACCATCTACCCCGATGAGAACTCTTCTGTTCATGCGATAGCCCTGCCTATCCAGGGCAGGGCGCTGCCGGCGTCTGGTATTCTGTCACCCGCTATCAACCGTGGGGAGAGCGAGGCATGCTGAGGGAGTTCAAGGAATTTGCCGTGCGCGGCAACGTGGTGGACATGGCGGTGGGGATCATCGTCGGCGGGGCCTTCGGCACCATCGTGCAGAGCCTGGTGAAGGACGTGCTGATGCCGCCCATCGGGCTGCTGATGGGCGGCGTCGACTTCTCCGATATCTTCCTGGTACTCAAGGGCGAGGGGCCCTACGCCACCCTGGCCGAGGCCACGGCCGCCGGGGCGGTGACGCTCAACATCGGCGTGTTCGTCAACAACGTGGTCAGCTTTCTGATCGTGGCCTTCGCCGTCTTTCTGCTGATCAAGGGCATCAACCGCCTGCGCCGCCAGCAGGCCAAGGCGCCCACGCCACCCACGGCACCGCCGGAGGAGATCCTGCTGCTGCGCGAGATCCGCGATGAACTGCGCAACACGCCGGCGCGCGGGGATGCAACGAGAGAGTGATGAGGCTCAGAAATGGACGCGCGGCAGGCGATGAGCGCGGGGCGTGCGGGAGGCCTTGCCGTGCAGCCGCGTGCCGGAGCGGCTCCATAGCGTCAGGAATCGTTCGTTGCGGCGGCGACGACGGGCCGATTGCTGCGCTCGCGCCGGCAGCGGCTGGTCCCCGAGGGGGGCAAATGGCATAACGGTCATGAGGCGTCTCCGAGGCCTGGTGGCCGGTTGATCGATATGGAAGCGGTTTTCATTGTACCCGAGGTCAAACGCTTGTCTACGACGTAAGTCGTAGATGTCGGTAAGGGAGACTCTGCATGAGGCTGGAACATCCTGCCATCGAGCGGCTGATCGCCGGCGTGGACGCCGCCGGGCGCGAGGTAATGGCGATCTATCGCCGGGGCTTCACCGTCGAGCACAAGGCCGACGACAGCCCCCTCACCGAGGCCGACATGGCCGCCCACCATGCCTTGCTGGCGCTGCTCGAGCGCGAGTTGCCGGGGCTGCCGGTGCTCTCCGAGGAATCCGACGCGACCGCTTTCGCCACCCGTCGGCACTGGGAGCGCTACTGGCTGGTCGACCCCCTGGACGGCACCCGGGAATTCGTTGCCGGCAACGGCGAGTTCACCCTCAATGTGGCGCTGGTCGAGGCCGGGGTGCCGGTGTTCGGCATCGTGCATGCCCCGGCGCTGCCCGAGGGCGACGTGACCTGGTGGGGCCAGGTGGGGCAGGGGGCCTTTCGCCGCGAAGGGGGGCGTGAACGCGCCATCGGTGTACGTGAGCTGCCCGATCCCGAGCGCGAGCCCTGGCAGGTGGCGGGCAGCCGGCGCAACGGCCTGGCCGCGTTCGAGACCTTCTGCCGGGCACTACCCGCGCATGCCACGCTGAACATTGGCAGCTCGCTGAAGTTCTGCCTGATCGCCGAGGGCCAGGCCGACCTCTACCCGCGCCTGGCGCCCACCCACGAGTGGGATACCGCCGCCGCCCAGGCCATCGTGACCGCCGCCGGCGGCCAGGTGCTGAATGTCGAAACGCTTGAACCGCTGCGCTGCAACCAGGGCGAGAGCCTGCTCAACCCCGGCTTCATCGCCTGCGGGCAGGGCGACCCGCGCTGGGAGAAGGCACTGGCCGAGGCCCTGCGGGTCGACCCGGACAGCGGCTGAAAGGCTGCGCCCCGGGGCAGCTGCCCCGACGCCAATCTTGCCTACACTGAGGGCATCGGATAGCGGGTACTGGATAGCCGGCAGGGAGGCCACTCGCATGCACAACACTCCACAGATACGCCACCACGGCGCCGCGGAAGGCGTGACCGGCAGCTGCCACCGCCTGCAGGTCAGCGAGGACCGCGCGCTGCTGGTGGATTGCGGGCTCTTCCAGGGCCAGGACGCCGACCACCTCGACAGCCTCGAGCAGCACCGGGTGCGCTTCCCGGTCGACGACGTGCTGGCGCTGATCGTGACCCACGTGCACATCGACCATATCGGCCGGCTGCCCTATCTGCTGGCCGCCGGTTACAAAGGGCCGATCCTCTGCTCGGTGCCCTCCGCGCGGCTGCTGCCGCTGGTGATCGAGGACGCGCTGAAGATCGGCTTCACCCGCGACCGGGCGCTGATCGAGCGCTTCCTGGCAGAGGTGGAAGACCGGCTGGTGCCGCTGGACTACCGACAGTGGCATACCCTGATCGACGACGCGCGCCACCATGTCCGCATCAAGCTGCAGCGCGCCGGGCATATCCTCGGCTCGGCCTATGTGGAGGTCGACGTGCGCGACCGCACCACGGGCGAGACCCACCGCACGGTGTTCTCCGGCGACCTGGGCGCGCCCTACGCGCCGCTGCTGCCGGCGCCGAGGCCGCCGTATCGCGCCGACACCCTGGTGATCGAGAGCACCTATGGCGATCGCACCCACGAGGACCGCACCACCCGCCGCGCCCGGCTCAAGGGCGCCATCGACCGGGCCCTTCACAACGCCGGCAGCGTGGTGATTCCCGCCTTCAGCATCGGCCGCACCCAGGAGCTGCTCTACGAGCTCGAGGGGCTGATCCACGGTGCCACGGATCCGCGCTGGCGCGAGCTCGAGATCATCGTCGACTCGCCCCTGGCCGCGCGCTTCACTCAGGTGTACCGCGAGCTCAGGCCCTGGTGGGATGCCGAGGCTCACCGACGGCTGCGCGGCGGCCGCCACCCGCTGAGCTTCGATAACCTCTACACCGTGAACGACCACGCCGAGCACGAGCAGACGGTGGACTACCTGGCGCGCACCCATCGCCCCGCGGTGGTGATCGCCGCCAGCGGCATGGTCACCGGCGGGCGGGTGGTCAACTACCTCAGGCGCATGCTGGGTGACCCGCGCCACGCCGTGGTGTTCATCGGCTATCAGGGCGCCGGCACCCCGGGCCGCGACATCCAGCGCTACGGGCCGCGCGGCGGCTGGGTGCTGCTCGACGGCGAGCGCCTCGACATCCGCGCGCATATCGAGACCGTCAGTGGCTACTCCGCCCACGCCGACCAGCACAACCTGCTCGCCTTCATCCGCCGCATGCGCCACCCGCCGCGCCACATCCGCCTCGTGCACGGCGACCACGACGCCCAGCTCGCCTTCAAGGCCAGTATCGAGCAGTGGGCGAGGGAGACCGGCCGAGAGGTCGAGGTGACCCTCGGTCGAGATTACCTGGCGGACCTGTAGATGGGGCGACCGAGGTGCTAAAGGAGCTGCTAATTTGTGGGAGCCGTCGGTTCGACGCGTCGACTCGCACGGCGATAGACGGCCCTTCGTAGGAGCTGTCGGTTCGACGCGTCGACTTGCACGGCGATTGATTGCAAGCACTGCTCCCACAAGGTGATAGGAACCTCCTTGTCGGTTCGACACCTCGACTCGCACGGCGAGGGTTATCTCGAGACTAACTTCCTCGCCGTGAGCACTGGTACACTTCCTGGCGCACCACCATGGAAGGGTCGCGATGTTCCACCACATCCTTGTCGTCTGCACCGGCAACATCTGCCGTAGCCCGGTCGCTGCGGCGATGCTCGCCCGTGCATTGCCGGGTCGCAAAGTGGAATCCGCCGGGCTGGGAGCGCTGGTCGGGCAGGGGGTGGAGCCAACCGCCCGGGCATTGGCCGAGGCCGATGGCCTGGCGGTGAGCGAACACCGAGCCCGCCAGCTCACCCCGGAGATGATCAGGAGCGCCGATATCGTGCTGGTGATGAGCGAGGGGCAGCGCCAGGCGGTTGGCGAGCTGGTGCCCGAGGCCCTGGGCAAGACCCTGCTGCTGGGCCACTGGCTGGAGGAGAGTCACGGACGGCAGATCCCCGATCCCTACCGGAAGAGTCGCCAGGTCTTCGAGGAGGTACACGAACTTTTGCGCCTCGCCACAGACCGTTGGGCAACCAGGCTCTGATGCAAGCTTATCTGATGGATTCTTCAATGGATTTACCTTGTCCAGCGACTGGCGCGGCCGGCGTGCATCGAAGGCGGGGTCGGTCGCTTTGAACCTCAGGGCAAAGGCTGTATCCTTCTCCGGCCAATTAGAATTAGCCCAGCGACAGCGTGCAGGCGGTCGCCGCTCACAAGGCGTAGTGGCCCCTGGGGCGCTAGTTTAGAATAGCGTCTCAAAATAGGGATGGCGCTTCGTCACACCTCAGGCTAAGCGCGGGTCTCCAGACTTATTGACAGGGCATGGGAATGCGTCCGGAACAATCCCCGGGCGGTAGCGTGCCCGGTACCATCACTATTCACGGAATGATTCACGCACATGACTGATTACGACTCTCGCCAGCCCTTCGGCGCACAGCAACGTCACGCAGCCGACGACGAGATTTCCCTGGTAGACCTGGTCAAGATCCTGATAAAGCGCTGGAAGCTCATGGCAGCCACTTTTGTGGTGATCGTGCTTGGTGCGCTGGTCTATGTGCTGATGATGGAGCGCAGCTACGACTATGTCTCCCTCTATCAGGTGGCCGAGCAGGCACCCACGGAAGGCAGAGAGAGGGGCGGGCTCGAACCGCCGGTCACGGTGGTGGCCAAGACCAACAATCTCTATCTGGGCTCCGTCACACGGCAGTTCCTGCAAAACGAGAGCATGGAGTCGCTTCCTTTCGATACCTCAGTCGGCAATCCCGAGGATACGTTTCTGGTGAAGCTGACCTCGCAAGCCACCGAAGAAAATGCGCCTCTGGTTGAATCCTTTCATGCCCAGGTGCTGAAACGGATCGAGCAAGACCAACAAGTCTTGCTCGAACGCCGTCGGAAAAGCTTGACAGGCCAGCTCGAGAGCGCGGAACGCTCGCTGGAACTGGCCAAGGATTCCACGAGCCCCTCCGCCGCGGAACTCGTGGCTAGTTACTCCCAACGCGTGGCGGATATCCAGGATCGCCTCGAACAGTTGCAGGAAGGACAGACCGTGCAGACGGCGGTTCAAAGCCTCAAGCCTTCGGGGACAAGCAGAAGCCTGGTGATGGCGCTGGCGATTGTACTCGGCGGCATGGTGGCGCTGATGATGGCCTTTATTTCACAGTTTGCCGTGGCCGTTCGGGATAGCCTCCTGGAAGAGTAGGTAAACCTCTCAAAGTTCGTTAGATATCGAATTTAAGTTTTTATAATATATTGGGTATAACTTTTCTTGACTTAAGTTTTGATGTTATCCATGCAGATATATCACTTCGTTTCGTCGAGACGTGAATTTACTCCCTCCCCGTTTAATCAAACAACAGGCTAGCCCTGGCGGATCCCCACGAATTTTGTTCTATCCGTCGCACAATGCCTGCTCCCTGACTTCCTCGCGAAGACTCGCTCGAAGCGCTTTCCAGGAGGGCCAAGGCACTGCGCATGGTGGGTAACGCCGTAGCCACTCCAGTCCCAAGCGCCACACGGACAGCACGTTCCGGTCCCGGATACTGTTGCTCTGGTAGCGCTGCTGTTGACCGCTGTCACGGACATGCAGGCCGGCAACCATCATCGCGACATTGGCCAACATCGCGATCAGCAGCAGAATCTCGATGCGCTTGCCCTGGCGAGACTGGTGCATGCCGAAGCCCAGCCCGAACAAGGGGCTCTTGATATCGCGGAAGCCCTCTTCAATCTGCATGCGCTGCTGGTAGATAGTGACCAGCTTGTCTGCCAGCGTTGAGCGATTCGGCAGGTTGCTGACCAGCACCCAGGGCTCCTTCTGGCGCTGGGCCATCGCCCGGCTGCGGCCGTCCTGGGAGACCTGTCCGCGCTTGTTGCGATGCTTGCGTCCCTGGGGCGGCCGGTGGTAGAGCACCATGCGGGTGGTGAGCGGGTTGCTTTCAGCGATCTGGACGGAACCCAGCGATTGGGGTACCGAGCTGGCTTGTTGAAACAAGGCGGTCACTGGCCGCCATGTGTCGCCAGGCACCTGGCAGCGAGTGGGGCTACGAACCCGACCGACGTAGTACCAGCCGCGCGCCTCGACTGCCTGAAACCATGGATTGCGAAAGCCGGCATCGGTGACCAGGATCGGCGTGGCGTTGTCGGGCAGTATCTCGGCCAGGGCGGCCAACAAGTATGCCTCACAGTGTTGGCAGCCATCCTTGTGGTGGACCTTCTCGAAGATCGGCAGCGAGCGCCCGGCGAAGGGCACCGCAGCGCGCAGCAGGAACTGTTGGCCACGGTCATCGATCGGTGACCAGTCCACCAGAATCAGCGGGCGGCTCATGTGGCCGATCAGCAGCGACGCCACGAGCCAATAAAACAGTGGCCGTTCCTGGTGTAGATGATGATTACCCAGCAACCGATCGACCCGCTTGATGGTGTGCTTGGTATCCACCGGTCCTGGCAAGGCACGGCCCAGGGCGGTCAAGCCCAGGCGACGCTCGCCGAGCAGGGCACCCACCGTGTCGAGCAGTGCCTGCAGGCGTTTGGCATGGACCAGGGGGAGTGATGAGGTCAGCAGAGTATGCAAGAATCGAGGGGCCTGCATGGGTCTCCTTAGGCATATTGTTTGTTTGGCGATTAACAACATGCCGACCCATGCAGGTCTTTTCAATCATATCATTCTGATTTTCTTATACATTTCGTGGGGATCCGTCAGAGGCTAGCCCCATTTGGTTTTCCTTGAAGCTTGCCCCTTGACTCTTGTTGCTATCCCTCTATGAAACTGCTCATCACCGGCGGCGCGGGCTTCATCGGCTCGGCCGTGATTCGCCATATCATCGCCAACACCGACGACAGCGTGGTCAACGTCGACAAGCTGACCTACGCCGGCAACCTGGAATCCCTGGTTGATGTCGCCGACAATGCGCGCTACGCCTTCGAACAGGTCGACATCTGCAATCGCGTTGAGGTGGAGCGCGTGTTTCGCGAGCACCAACCTGATGCGGTGATGCACCTGGCCGCCGAGAGCCATGTGGACCGCTCCATCGATGGGCCTGCAGAGTTCATCGAGACCAATATCGTCGGCACCTATACGCTGCTGGAAGCGGCTCGCGCCTACTGGAGCGGCCTGGATGCCGAGCGCCACGATGCCTTCCGCTTTCACCATATCTCCACCGATGAAGTCTACGGCGACCTGGAAGGACCGGAAGGGCTGTTCACCGAGCAGACGTCCTACGCCCCCAGTTCGCCGTACTCCGCCAGCAAGGCGAGCTCGGACCATTTGGTGCGCGCCTGGCAGCGCACCTACGGCCTGCCCACCTTGATTACCAACTGCTCCAACAACTACGGTCCCTATCACTTCCCCGAGAAGCTGATTCCGCTGGTGATCCTCAACGCCCTGGAAGGCAAGGCGTTACCGGTCTACGGCAAGGGCGAGCAGGTGCGCGACTGGCTCTACGTGGAAGACCACGCCCGGGCGCTCTACAAGGTGGTGACGGAAGGCCGGGTAGGGGAGACCTACAACATCGGCGGCCACAACGAGAAACGAAATATCGACGTGGTTCAGGCCATCTGTGAACTGATAGACGAGATGCGACCTGCCATTTCCAGCTTCCAGCTTGATTACCTTCGTCGCAGACCGCCCTGGGCACGACCTGCGCTACGCCATCGACGCCAGCAAGATCGAACGCGAACTCGGCTGGCGACCGAAGGAGACCTTCGAATCCGGCATCCGCAAGACGGTGTAGTGGTATCTTGACAACCTGGAATGGTGCCGCCGCGTGCAGGACGGCAGCTATCAGCGTGAACGGCTGGGAGCTGCGTGAGGGGTAATGGGTGAGGAGTGAGGAGCGACGGATGGCTCGGCCACGCTGGGGTTATACTGGAGCCTTGCATCGGGCACAGGAGAGATGACAATGGTACTGGCCAAACACATTGTGCAGCAGATCGAGCGCTTGCCGGAGCCTCTTCAGAAAGAAGTGGTTGATTTCGTAGAGTTCTTGCAAAGCAAGCACCATGTTGCCCCCGCTCCGTCATCCCAGGGTTCCCTGCTGGAGCTCAAGGGGGGGGGCTGGAAAGCTCGGTGACGTTTGCCGGTGACGAGGTGGCGATCCAGGAGCAGCTCCGTGACGAATGGCAATAGATACCTGCTCGATACCAACTACATTCTGGGCCTGCTCAAGTCGTCACCCCGGGTGCTGGAGGACGTGTCGCAGCGTGGGATCCTTGCCCATCAGTGTGCATACACAGGGAAAACGCATGAAAAACCGCTCTACGACGGGCTTTGTAGCGCTTTACCAGTAGGAGCTAATGTGGTCATCTAGCAGCTTTTATCATGGATGACCCGATGCTGACACCATCTCTTATGCACCATTTATCGATCGTTCCCGACTTCCGCCAGGCGTGGAAAGTGCAGCATCAGCGCGGCAGATAGTGTGCTACTGGGGCAAGTCAAGACGGCGGAGAAATCCAACGAGATGACGGCGATTCCCGAGCTGCTCAAGCTTCTCAATCTGCAAGACTGCCTGGTGACGATCGATGCCATGGGCTACCAGAAAAAAATCGCCACACAAGTCCTGCAGAAGGGCGCCGATTACCTGCTGTCAGTGAAGGACAACCAGCCGGCCTTGGCTGACGCCTTCGAGGCAGCGTTCCCCATGGCCAAGATAGTCAACTTCGAATGGGATGCTTACGTCACGGACGAGAAGAAACGAGGCCGACAGGAGCCGAGGTACCATATTGTCAGCAAGGTTACTGAAGAATTTCAGGAGCTTAGCTATGAGTGGCCAGAGCTGAAATCGGTAGGCGTGGTGATGAGTTTCCGCCAGGAAGGAGACGAAGCACCAGAGACACCGATGATCCGTTACTACATCAGCTCAGCCGATCTGAGCGCCAAAAGCTCGCAGAAGCGGCCTGCCAGCATTGGTTCGTGGAGAGTGTGCCGCAGGCACAGAAATCAGCTGCATAGGAAGGTGGCTGACTATGGCATAAGCTCATGAAGAGATGGTGGTAGGCCCACCGAAGTCTGCTGTCGGAAGTCGGCTTCAAACCACCTCAAGCGGCTCCTGTTAAGAGCATGGGTCGTGAGCGTTGAGGAAACGTCAGCCAATGAGTTGGCAGGTATGGTGCAGAGAGATGAGTTATCCCGAACCCATGTGGACGCGTCGTAATCCAGAGACTGACATCAAAACCGGGGGCGTTTCTACCTCCCGGGAACAGTTTGCAAGCGAGCTCCGAAGGCTGTGCAAGCGGTGTCCGGCGTATAGTGGGCATGACTCTGTACTGGGCTCTTTGTGGGAACTGCGGGAACCAGTCATCACGATGCCAAGGGAGAAATGCAAGCTACTGAAATGGCGAGCGTGAGAGTACCGATGCGTGATACTGGGACGGAGCAACTCGTAGTAGTGGAGAAGTGCCTGTAATGGGCATGGAGCGAAGGGGTTGCGTCAAGCGGGCTTGTGTTGTGGCCCAACTGCCTTTCGGCAGGAGGAGGTCATGATGGAAGCCAAACCGTTTAGCATATCAAAGTGGGACGTTCTGCGCGCCTACCAGTTGGTGAAGGCCAACCAAGGGAGCGCAGGAGTTGATGGCGAATCGCTGGAAAAATTCGGCACCAATCTGAAAGGTAACCTGTACAAGATCTGGAATCGAATGTCCTCGGGAACGTATTTTCCACCGCCAGTAAAGGCCGTTGCCATTCCCAAGAAAAGCGGTGGGGAGCGTATTCTGGGCATACCGACAGTCAGCGATCGAATAGCTCAGATGGTTGTCAAGATGGCATTCGAGCCTGCAGTGGAGCGCATCTTCTCGGCGGACTCCTATGGCTATAGGCCAGGGAAGTCGGCGCTGGATGCGGTTGGCATCACGCGGAAACGATGCTGGCAATATGACTGGGTGCTCGAGTTTGACATCAAGGGACTGTTTGACAATATCCGGCACGACTTGTTGATGACGGCTGTGGAGAAACACACAGACTCAGCTTGGGTAAAGCTGTATATTGAGCGCTGGTTGACGGCACCATTGCAACGTGAAGACGGTGAATTGACAGCTAGGGCACAAGGCACACCGCAAGGTGGCGTCATTAGTCCTGTGCTGGCGAACCTCTTTCTGCACTATGTTTTTGACAAGTGGCTAGAGAGACACTATCCAAACGTCAAGTGGTGCCGTTACGCGGATGACGGTCTTGTACACTGCCGCTCCCGTGAAGAAGCGGAGCATATGCTCTCGGTCCTTCGGAGTCGATTTGCGGAATGTGGTCTGGAATTGCATCCTGTTAAAACCAAGATCGTATACTGCAAAGATGGCAGCCGAAAAGGGAATCATGAGCATACCCGGTTCGACTTTCTGGGCTACACCTTTCGGCGTCGTGTCGTAAAGAATCGAAAACGCAATAGCCTATTCGTTAGTTTTACGCCTGCAGTGAGTAAAGCGTCACTGAAAGGAATGAAGCGAAAGATTAGAGCGATGCGTGTTCGGTCGCGTACGGAGTTGAGCATCGCCCAAATGGCAAAATGGCTTAATCCGATAATCAATGGATGGCTAGCGTACTATGGCGCTTTCTATCGGTCAGCGCTATATGTCATTTTCCGGCATATTAATAGGGCTCTTGTACGTTGGGCGCGAAGAAAGTTCAAAGCGCTGCGTCGACACAAGATACGTGCGTCGAAATTCATGGAACGGATTTCGGAGCAGTGTCCCCGTTTGTTTGCCCACTGGCGGCAGGGTATGCGAGGTGCGTTTGCTTGATGGGAGCGGAATGAATCGAGAGGTTCACGTTCCGTTCTGCGAGAGGCTGCAGGGGGAGTTCCTGCGGTCTACTCACCATAAGCTCCACTGGTCACTGGACGTGGCACTCCGTGAGGATGCCTGCAAAATCCATCGTGGTCAGGCCGCTGAAAACCTTGCCAGGGTTCGTCATATTGCCTTGAATTACCTGAAAGGGGAGAAGTATTTCAAGGGCGGCATCCGGCGGAAACAGAAGAAAGCCGCGCTGGATGAGGCCTACCTGGCAGACATTCTCGCGGTGTGAAAATTTTCATGCGTTTTCCCTGCGGGTACCTTCTGATCACTTTGCTTCACAACCAGAAGGTACCCCGCTTGAGTGGGGAGACACCTTATTTCGGTACTCAGAGGACTTTAGCATCGGTACTGACAGCCTGTGCTATCCACGAGGAACGCCATGCTGATCGCCTGTCGGACAAAGCCACCACGCAGAGGGCTGATGGTCACCTGCAGCGAGTAGCTCCATGCCCAGCGGGTAGAAGTGCATGATAAGACGCGTCCTCATCGCCGGCCGACGCAGCCATGGTCGGCCATAGCAGGCATGCGCTGGGTGATAGAGATGGGCCTGGTGTTCAAAAAATGGTCGCTGGCGATAACAGGGAAAGTGCCGACGCCGGCTTCACGGATTCAGGGAATAATTAACTATGCTTGGCTCGAGCGCTAATCGAATTGGAGAAACCGATTTCACGAAGCGGACTGTTGTTTTCTTAGGTGGTATTTTCCCCCCCACTCAATTCGACAGAATAGTGAAAAATTCTCGCGGAGTGGTCCAGAATGCAGCGGATGCACTTCAAAAAGCGTTTATTAAAGGGTTTTCGGATGCCAGTCTTGGCCAAGTCTGTGTGGTAAACTTACCCTTTGTTGGTAGCTATCCAAAAGGGGCCCGTAGTCTTTTTTTTCCTGGTTGTAAGGAAATGCTTGGGACTAGGGTCCACGTTAGAGGTTGGCCATTTTTAAACCTTCGATTTGTTCGTTTTTTGTCGCGATTTAGATCAGCTTTTCATGGATTGTGCGTTGCTACCAGAGGTAAGAAAGCTCCTTTTATTGTCGTCTATTCCGCACATTTACCTTTTCTGGTCGCGGCACGACTTTTGAAAATTTTGAAGCCAGATGCCGTTCTCTGCATCATCCTGCCAGATTTGCCCGAATTTATGGGGGTAGGGGGGCGGCTATATAGGGCATTAAAAAGTATTGAAAGTATTCTTTTCCGTTATGCTGTTCAAGGGTTCAGCACATTCGTTTTTCTGACTGACGCGATGGGAGATCGGCTCGGAGTGCCACCTGCTAGGTACGTTGTTGTTGAGGGTATTTACAACCCTATCGATGATCTAGTTACAGAAAAAAGCGAAGAGCCAGTTAAGAGCGGTTTCATTATTCTTTATACTGGTACTTTGGCAGAACGTTATGGCATCGTTGATCTCTTGAAAGCATTCCAAATGATCGACCTATCCGATGCGCAGCTATGGATATGCGGTGATGGTGATGCACGTTCGAGAGTCGAAGACATAGCAAGTAGTGATTCTCGAGTTTTTTATTATGGTCAGGTTACGCGTTCTCAGGCACTTTCTTTACAGCGAAAAGCTAGTGTTTTAGTCAACCCTCGTCGCCCTGATGGTGATTTCACGAAATACTCCTTTCCGTCGAAGACCATGGAGTATCTTGCTTCTGGTAAGCCTGTCATAATGCATAGGCTACCGGGTATCCCGGCCGAGTATTATGAACATTTGATCGTGCCTTCGAGCCCAGGAGTCGAGGGCTTGGCTGCGTCACTTCAGGATATAGCGCTTCGCCCTGTTGATTGGATTACAGCACGGGGTAAAAGCGGAAGAGCTTTCGTGCTGAACTGTAAATCTCCTGAGGCACAAGTTACACGTATTCTGGATCTCTGGCGTGCCCAGCCAAGACAATAATCTACTGTTTTAGTTTCCTCTTTTGGGCTTCTAATGACCCCTCGTACAAGAACTTTAATCGTGGCTATCACGTCGGGCCTTTTAGCGCGTGGCGTGGCATTTCTAACGCCACTGATAGTCATGCCAGCCATGTTTAACCATCTTGGTGAGTCGCTTTTTGGCATTTGGCTCACAGCAGTGTCAGTGTCAGCAATGGCAACCTTTTTAGACTTTGGGATAGGAAATGCTGTCCTTACTCGTCTTTCTAGGGCTTTAGGAAGTGATGACTGCGCGAATGCACGCTCTATTCTAGGTCAGTCCTACGTGCTTTTGGCAAGCATTAGTTTTTTTTTAATAATATTTGTTCTAGTCGGAGTGGTAATAGCTTGGTTTTTTTGCGCGGAAGGTTCTAGCTGTTTTCAACAAGCGAACATCATTGCCTTAGTTCTAATTTCATTATTTATTACCTTCCCGACCAGTGTTATAATGCGCTTGCTGCAAGCGCGCCATGCTTACGTTTATTTGGCATTTTTGCAATCATCCGCCCCGCTCGCAGCGTTGATTCTTAGCTTGGCTGGAATTGCAATGGGGCTTGGTCCTATAGTCGTCATTGCTTTATACACAATGGCGGTACCGTCAGTACAGTTAATTTGGACTATTGTCTATTTCTTGATGAACGCAAAAACTCGTCCTGCTTTCGACTTGCTAGGTTTTCGGTCAATGCAGAAATTATTAGGACTAGGGGGCGCGTTCTTCTCTGTTTCGATTTTAACTGCTATTGGGATGAATCTCGATAATTTGGTCATCGCGGCGGGTGCCGGACCTACGATAGTGGCTGAGTTTGGTGTTCCTGCTAAACTTGGTGCAATGTTAATGTTGATTGTTTTTACAATGTTTATGCCGCTGTGGTCTCTATTCGGTGATGCTATCGCGCGCAGAGATAGGGATTGGCTGGCTAAAATGTTATTTCGAACGAGTTCGTTGGGATCTCTGGTCATTATTGCAGTTGGCTCTGGCATAGTTGTGTTTGCAGACCAGATTATTGGGCTGTGGATGGGGCGCTCATTCACTGACCAAAAAGCCATCTTGATGGGAATGGTCATGGTTGCAGGTTTAGTTGCTGTCACATCACCCTTTAATATGGTTTTAAATGCGGCAGGCATGGCGCGTGAGCAAATTTTACCTTGGGCAGCCTTTGTGGCTGCCACTGCTACAACCAAAATGTTAATTGTGGGTCCACAAGTCGCATGGTATATGCCTTGGGTAACAGCTTTTTTTTATGGGGTTATCATCATGCCAAGAATGATTTTACTGACTATTCGCTACATTAAAACAATTCCGGATAACAAATGATTATCTATGTGTGTTTTTGGGTCTTTAGCATACTAGCATCACTGTTTGTAAAAAGAAAGATTGATCTCTGGGTTTTTCTTTTCTGTATTTTTCTTTTTGTCGGACTCCGTTTTGAGACTGGATTTGATTGGCCTGTCTATAAGGATATATTCAGTCGCTTTCAAGAAAGTTTTCAAGTTTCGGATGTTATGAGTATATACCATACACATAATCAGGAGTTAGGCTTTCTCGTTTTTTTTGGTGCTTTGGCACAGATATTGCCATCATATGAATATGTCCAAGCTATATTTACAGTTTTTTTGCTTTATTCTTTTGTTAAGCTCGCCTCTGCGATTCATGTGTCTCACAAGGCTCTTGCTCTTTCTCTTTCTCTCTTCCTGTCCTTTTTTTTACTCCCTGTGGCATTTTCTACTGTTCGTCAATCTTTAGCTATTAGTTTTTTCAATATCGCACTAATGTATTATATTAGCGGGAGGCGGCTCCCCTCTATTGTTTTTTGTTTGCTTGCAATTCTTGCGCACACAAGTGCAATTATCTATGTTGGGGTTTTGGTTGTGAACTGGTTTGTTATGAATAATAGACGAGTTGTAAGCGCGTTTTTCCTGATTTTTGCTGCTTTACTTTTCTATGCTGCTTTATTGGCAGTTCTTGAGCTTAACACTTACTTTCCTCCGGCTGTGGGATCTAAGATTAGTTATTATAAGGATGTTGCGATTTCCTCTGGATTAGGGTTAAAATCACTTGCTTTGATGCTATTTGCTTTTTTGATAGGTTTGCATGCCTCTATGATGAAAGGGTCGCAACCCATCTGCGATAATAGGGTGACAACGTTGCGTAACTTTATTGTTGTTTTTTCTGCTCTCGCAGTGGCAAGTGGTTTTTTTACGGTCCTTCGTGATCGTATATTTTATGAGTTAATGCTGCTTTATGGCATCTATATTGCCACTTTGCGAGTTGATGTAAAATTCTTTGTTGTGCCAGTTGTTTTTTCTTTTGGGCTGGCTTATCAAATGGTTTTTTTTCTTAGTTATCCTAGTGTGATCGTATTTGTTCCGTATCAGAATGCGATGCTTGTGAAGCTAACAGGAAATAAAATTGATGGTCAAAAGCGGAGTCAACTTTTCATGGAGTCGTTTAAAAACCTTTATCGTTAGTTGTTTCTTGTCATCAGGTTTTAGGAAATAAAACTTACCTGATTACGCACTAGACTCAGCCGCAGTGAAGGATCTGTCGTTAAGTACCTACGATTCAATCTCTTGCGGAGAAATCTCCCCATCGTGAATTTTGACTCCGGCTGGCGTCCTGAATGTAGTGACGCGCATATCATTATGAAAATTAAGGGGTTTCTCGATGGCTTTCGTAGCGTAGCTGAGCATCATGCGTAATCAGGAAAACTTATGTTGATTATTTGATAAGCGGGGTGGTCGGTTTGCTCCTCCTCTTACAATATGTAGTGGTGGATTCTTCATTCGATGCCACCACGCCGACCGGGCGTACAGGCATACCTGGAGGAATTCACTTTCCCAGTTCAACCGATACCCCTCGGCCAGCCGCGGCCTCGTATTCCATCGGCTGTTCAAAAAAACCATTGTCACCGGGCCCGTGGCGGAAGCGCAAGTATCCATGGCTACGACTGATGACCACAAGATATAGGGGGTGGAGGAGCAAACCGACCACCCCACTTTGATAATTTTCGTCTGCGCGCTATGCTGCATGGAGGAAGCAGTATGTTGCAGATAGTTTTTTCATTCGACAACTGCCTATTTAAGTTTCTTTTTCGATTGGGGATTTTTTTGTGATTAAAGATATGAGTATGAAAGGGGTGGCTGTATTAATTACTGGAGGAACTGGTTCCTTTGGAAAGACCATGGCCAATTACCTATTGGATCATGGCTATAAAGAAGTTCGTATTCTCAGCCGCGACGAGGCGAAGCAGGAGGAGATGCGTATTGCCTGTGGGCGCCCCGAACTGAAGTTCTATATCGGAGACGTTCGCGATCGGCAGTCGGTCGACAAGGCCATGCGCGGGGTGGATCTGGTGTTCCACGCGGCGGCGCTGAAGCAGGTGCCGTCGTGCGAGTTTTTCCCGCTGGAGGCGGTGAAGACCAATATCCTGGGCAGCCAGAACGTCATCGATTCGGCGGTGGAGACGGGCGTCAAAAGCGTGGTCTGCCTGAGCACGGACAAGGCGGTGATGCCGGTCAATGCCATGGGCATGTCCAAGGCGCTGATGGAGAAGACGGCCCAGGCAGCCAGTCGGCAGCTGGGGGAAGGCGAAACTACCGTCTCCTGCGTGCGCTACGGTAACGTGATGTGCTCCCGAGGCTCGGTCATCCCGCTCTTCATCAAGCAGATCCAGGAAGGCAAGCCGCTGACCATCACCGAGGCCAGCATGACGCGCTTCATGCTCTCGCTGCCGGATGCCATCGAGCTGGTCAACTTCGCCTTCGAGAATGCGCATCAGGGTGACATCTTCATCAAGAAGGCGCCGGCCTGTACGGTCAAACTGCTGGCCGAGACGCTTCTAGAGATGTTCGACGCCGATAACGAGTTGCGCGTCATCGGCATGCGCCACGGCGAGAAGCTCTACGAGACCCTGGCCAGCCGTGAAGAGCTACGCCGCTCCGAGGACATGGGCGATTACTATCGTGTGAGCTTCGACGACCGCGACCTCAACTACGGCAAGTACTTCACCGAGGGTGACGTGGAAGAGGCCGCTGCCGAGGATTACCACTCCCACAACACCTATCAGCTCAACAAGCCGGAGCTCAAGGAGCTGCTGCTGACGCTGCCCGACGTTCGAGACGCGCTCGAGGCTTGATTCTGCCCGCCAACCTATCTGGAGACTCAATGAAGATCGTCATCACCGGAGCCAACGGACTGCTGGGCCGGCATATTCATCTACATCTGCGCGCTCGAGAAGCCTATCGGGACGAGTTGGTGCTGCTGGATCGGCATGCTTTCAATGATGATGCGACGCTGGCCGATGCCTTGAGAGATGCCGAGTGGGTGATTCATTGTGCCGGCATCAACCGCGACAGCGACGAGAGGGTAGAGTACGGCAATCGTGAGCTGGCCGAGCGGTTGACGCAAGCCTTGCAGGGCGTTGCCGCCTCGCCGCATCTGTTCTATGCCAACAGCGTTCAGCGCAACCGTGATGTGCCCTATGGGCGTGGCAAGCTGGCGGCCCACCAAGTGTTTGCCGATTGGTCTGAACGTGCGGGTGGCCGTTACACTGAGCTGGTGCTGCCCCATGTGTTCGGCGAGCGAGGGCGCCCCCACTACAACTCGGCGATTCATACCTTCTGCCATCAGCTTGCCCAAGGTGAGGAGCTGGCCATCAATGGTGGCGGACAGCTGGAGTTACTGCATGCCCAGGATATCGCAGTGGCCACCGTGGCAGCCTTCGAGCGTGGCCAGAGCGGTGAGCTGCGCTTGCAGGGGCGCTTGATGAGCGTCGCCGCGGCGGCGGGCAAGCTGGTCGACATGCATCGCAGCTATACCGGCGACGTGATCCCGGATCTGCGTGACGCCTTCGACCTGCAGCTGTTCAATACGCTGCGCTCCTTCCTGTACCCCGGCTACTACCCCAAGGCGCTGAAGCTTCACAGCGACGACCGCGGGGCCCTGTTCGAGGGTGTCAAGAACCGCAACGGTGGCCAGGCGTTTCTCTCCACCACCAGGCCGGGCATCACCCGCGGCAACCACTACCACTTCAACAAGGTCGAGCGCTTCCTGGTGGTCAAGGGCCAGGCAGTAATCCGTATCCGGCGCCTGCTGGATGACCATGTCCAGGAGTTCCACGTCAGCGGCGATGCGCCGTCCTACGTCGACATGCCGACCCTGCACACCCACAGCATCACCAACACCGGTGACGAAGAGCTGCTGACAATGTTCTGGAGCCACGAGATCTTCGACCCAGAAAATCCGGACACCTACTTCGAGCCGGTGCTGAACCCTGATGCCTCCGACTGAGCGAGCCTCTTGATGAAAGTCATGACCATTCTGGGCACTCGCCCGGAGATCATTCGCCTCTCACGCGTTATGGCCGCTCTCGATCAGGTGGTGGACCACAAGATCGTGCACACCGGGCAGAATTACGACTATGAGCTGAACGATGTCTTCTTCGAGGAGCTGGGTGTGCGGCGCCCTGACCACTTCCTCGAGGTGGACACTTCCACGCTGGGACGCAGCCTGGGCGAGATCCTGATCAAGACCGAGGCGGTGCTGCTGGAGGAGCGGCCCGATGCGGTGCTGGTGCTGGGCGACACCAACAGTGCCATCGCCACGCTGATGTCCAAGCGGATGAAGATTCCCACCTACCACATGGAGGCCGGGAATCGCTGCTTTGACGCCAACGTGCCTGAAGAGATCAATCGCAAGATGGTTGACCACCTGGCCGACTTCAACCTGGTCTATACCGAACATGCTCGGCGGCACTTGATCAGCGAAGGCCTCTCCCATCGCTTCATCTACCTGACCGGCTCGCCCATGCGCGAGGTGCTGGAGCACATGCTGCCCCGAATCGAGCAGTCCACGGTTCTTGAAACGCTGGGCCTGGAGCGCGGCAAGTATTTCATCGTGAGCGTGCATCGCGAGGAGAACGTCGACAGCCGCGACAACCTGCGCGAGGTGGTCGCCGCGCTGCAGGCGCTGCACGATGTTTATGGCTTTCCGGTGGTGGTCTCGACCCATCCGCGCACGCGCAACCGCCTGGAGAAGCTCGGGCTCGCGGAGGACAGCGACGCTATCCGCTTCCTCAAGCCGTTCGGCTTCCTGGATTACAATCACTTGCAGATGCACGCCCACTGCGCCATCTCCGATAGCGGCACCATCAGCGAAGAGGCCTCGATCCTGGGTTTCCCGGCGGTGACCATGCGTCGTTCCATCGAGAGGCCCGAGGCGCTGGACACCGGCGCCATCGCCCTGACCGGGCTCGACAAGGAGGTGCTGGTGGACGGTGTGCGCATCGCCACGGCCTCGCGAGACGTGTTCTCGGGGACGCAACGCGAGATCCCGGAAGAGTACAAGGTGCGCAACACCTCGGAGCGGGTGGTGCGCCTGATCACCGGCACGGCCAAGCTGGCCAACCGCTGGCGCAACATGGATGAGTTCAGTCGTTATGACTGGAGCTGAATCGAACCCACAGTCACTGACTGATTCCACGGCAACGAGCAGGCCACTCAGGGTGCTGGCCGTGCACCGCTACTACTGGCCGGACACGCCGCCCTATGCCGCCATGCTGAGACGTATCGTGGCGAGCTGGCGTGATGTAGGCCACCACGTGGAAGTGCTCTCTTCCCAGCCCTCCTACAAGGGTGAGTTGGACATCGCCAAGCGACCCCGCCGCGATGACATCGATGGCGTCAGCGTCACCCGCCTGTCCCTGCCTGCCGAGGCGGGCAGGCCCCTGACGAGGGTGGTGAACGCCATCCGCCTGGGGGGGGCCGTGATCTGGCGCGCCATGACGCGCCGACCCGATGTGATCATGATCTCCACGGCACCGCCGGTACTGGGTGGCGCTGCAGCTGCACTGGCCGCGAAACTGACCGGGGCGCGCTTCATCTATCACTGCATGGATATTCACCCCGAGGTGGGCAAGGTATCGGGCGAGTTCGCGCATCCTGTGGTCTACGGCGTGCTGAGCAGGCTCGATAACTGGAGCTGCCGCCGGGCCGATCCGGTTGTCGTCCTGTCCCGCGACATGGAGAAGACGTTGCGGCAGCGGCGAGGTGGCGAGCGATTGTCCATTGAGGTGCTCAACAACTTCAGCCTGCCCGCGGAAAAAGTGCTGCCTGACGAACTCCCGTTCGAATGGTCCGACGAGACTTTCCGGGTATTGTTCGCCGGCAACATTGGCCGCTTCCAGGGGCTCGATAGCGTGGTGGAAGCCATGGGGCTGCTCAAGGGTCGTGATGACATCGAGTTCGTGCTGATGGGTGAGGGGGTCGCCAAGGAGGCGCTGCAGCGCAAGGCCTCAGAGTTCGGGGCCCGTGTACGCTTCCTCGGCCATCAGCCCGTGGAAATTGCCAAGGCAGCCATGCAACGGGCCGATGCGGGGTTTGTCAGCCTGGCGGCGGGAGTCTATCGCTATGCCTATCCCAGCAAGACCATGACCTATCTGGAGCAGGGGTGCCCCTTGATCGTGGCCGTGGAGCCCGAGAGTGAGTTGGCGTCTGATGTGGTCGCGGGTGGATATGGCCACACTGTGCCGGTCGATGACAGTAAAGCGCTGGCGGAGCTACTGATGCGCCTGGCTGATGACCGCTCTGAAGCCGCAGGCATGCGCGGTCGGGCCAGCGAAAAGGCAAAAGACACCTTTTCCGAGGATGTGGTACTCAAGCAGTGGGTCGAATTGCTGCAATCAAGCGAGGTGGAAAGGGAGTGACACCCAACAACGTGATCATCATCGGTGCCCCGCGAAGCGGCACCAACATGCTGCGCGACGTGCTCTGCCAGTTCGAAGGCGTGGCCACTTGGCCGTGTGACGAGATCAATTACCTCTGGCGCCATGGCAATGTCCGCCATCCCTCCGACGAGATCCCTGCTGAGCGTGCCACGCCTGCCGTGCAGAGCTATATGCGCAAGCAGTTCGAGTGGGTGGCGCAGCGATACAACGCGCATACGGTGGTCGAGAAGACCTGTGCCAACAGCCTGCGCGTGCCCTTCGTCGATCGCGCCGTGCCGGATGCCCGCTATGTCTACATCTACCGCGATGGTCTCGACACCACCGGCTCGGCCAAGCTGCGCTGGCAGGCGAAGCTGGACATTCCGTACCTGCTGGAAAAGGTGCGATTCGTTCCCTTGACGGACCTGCCGTATTACGGCACGCGCTACCTCTGGAGCCGCGTCTATCGGCTGTTTTCCCGGGAGAAGCGCCTGGCGTTCTGGGGGCCGGCCCTCGACGGCATGCCAGAGATTCTGGAGCGCCACAGCCTGAATGAGGTCTGTGCGCTACAGTGGCAACGCTGCGTCGAGAATGCCGAGGCCGCTTTCACTGACATGCCGCCCGATCGGGTGATCCGCGTGCGCTATGAGGATTTCGTGCGCGACCCCGAGGCGCAGCTGAAGCGACTGCTGGCGTTTCTCGAGCTTGAGGTGCCCGAGGAGGAGCTGCGCCGCGCCGTTGCCGGTGTCTCCAGCAAGAGCATCGGCAAGGGGCGTGCCTCCCTGGAAGAGGGCGAGGTGAAACGCCTGGAATCCCTGATCGGTGAGGCACTGGAGCGTTATGGCTATCGCGGTTAATCTTCATGGCTGGGACGTGGGCCAACCCAGCTGCACTATAATTTTCACTATCGCAGCGCGAAAGGGCCGGGCAAGTTAAGGAACCGGTTATGTGAGTCGTGGCACAAGCAGGCTGCGATGAGGAGGCAAGATGGCACAGGTGATCAATATCCCCTCGCTAGAGGCATTGCAAGACCAACTAGAACGATTGGAGCGGCCGGATTGGGTGCAGGGTATCGAGCTGACTGAAGAGCTCGATGCAGATGGTGACATGGCGCTTTGGGCATGGATTGTTCTCGAACCGGAATTTCCCCCGCAGGAAGAGTTGCAGCCCGCTCTTACAGAGTTACGACATCGCATACGGAAACTGCTCTCGAAAGAGGTGCCGGGCCTCTGGGCCTACGTCAGAGTACGTGAATCGGAAGCAGGTGACGTCTGAAGGAGAGCGGTCGTGTCCTTGCACAAGGATTTGCTTAATCAAGCGAGGCAGCTTGCGACTCACGAACCGAGACGCCCCCGGCAAGCCAGTCTGAGGCGAGCAGTTTCTTCAGCGTACTACGCGCTGTTTCATTTGCTGGTGGATGCGGCAAGTCGCGAGGTAGTTTCAGGGCAAGGGCTGGACACGCTGCGCCAGCAGGTGGGCCGGGCGCTTGGCCATACGGACATGAAGAAGGCCTGTCAGGCTTGGGTGCGATGGAATCCTGGCTCTCCAGTTCAACCACTGGGGAGGCTTCTTCCCGAGGGCCCAGAGGAGCGTGTTGTGATAGTCTCGAATGCGTTCGTCGATCTCCAGCAGGCACGGCATGAGGCGGACTATGACCTTTCTCGCCGCTTCTCTCGTTCTGATGTACTGGCACTCGTTGGACTAGCCCAAGAAGCATTCCAGGTCTTTGATGACATGCCCAAGCGTTGCGAGCAAAAACGGATCTTTCTACTTTCTCTGGTGTTCTATGGTCGCTGGAAACGTTGAAGCCAACCTTTCAAAAGGTCTCTCTCCCAGCCAGGCCGTGCTCAAGCGCGGCTTCGACGTTATGGGGGCAGCTGTTGGCCTCGCCTTGACGTTCTGGCTCATTGTTCCTGCTTGGCTGGCAGCCAGCCTGGATGCGCGCAGCAATGGCTTCTTCACCCAACGCCGGGTCGGCAAAGATGGTCGCCTCTTCACCGTGGTCAAGATCAAGACCATGCGCCCCAGCCGCGAGCTGACCACGACGGTGACCCGCTCGGGTGATCCACGCATCACGCCGCTGGGGCGCTTCTTCCGCCGCACCAAGATCGACGAACTGCCGCAGCTGTGGAACGTGCTGGCCGGCGACATGAGCTTCGTCGGGCCCCGACCGGATGTGCCGGGTTTTGCCGATGCACTACAAGGTGCAGAGCGGGTCATGCTATCTATCCGGCCGGGCATTACTGGACCCGCCACGCTTAAGTATCGCAATGAAGAAGAGTTGCTGGCGGTCCAGACTGACCCTGAGGCTTATAATCGGGAAGTGATCTGGCCGGATAAGGTCCAGATGAATCTCGAGTATATTCGCTACTGGTCGCTTGGACGTGATATTCGATATATCCTGGATACGGTGTTTCATTAATGCTGAACGGTCCCTTCTCCCCCTGGCCCTCTTTCACCCAAGAGGAGGCCGAGGCGGTGCAGCGCGTGCTGCTTTCGAACAAGGTGAACTACTGGACGGGTCAGGAAGGGCGCGAGTTCGAGCGCGAGTTCGCTTGCTTTGCCGGTACTCAGCATGCCATTGCCGTTGCTAACGGCACCGTGGCGCTAGACCTGGCCCTGAAGGGCCTCGGAATTGGCACCCATGATGGCGTTCAGGACGAGGTCATCGTCACCTCTCGTACCTTCCTGGCGTCGGCCTCCTCCGTGGTGACGGCTGGGGCCGTTCCGGTATTTGCTGATGTGGACCGCAACTCCCAGAACATTTGGCGTGGCGACGTGGAGCGCAGGGTTACCCCGCGTACCAAGGCGATCATCGCCGTGCACCTGGCGGGCTGGCCCTGCGAGATGGATGCGCTGATGGAGGTGGCCGAGCGCCACGGCATCTATGTGATCGAGGATTGCGCCCAGGCACATGGTGCCACCTACAAGGGGCGTAGTGTCGGCAGCATCGGCCATGTGGGGGCCTGGTCCTTCTGCCAGGACAAGATCATGACCACCGGCGGGGAAGGCGGCATGGTAACCACCAGCGATGAGGCCCTGTGGCGCAGGATGTGGGCTTTCAAGGACCATGGCAAGAGCTGGGAAGCGGTCTACGAGCGCGAGCACCCGCCCGGGTTCCGCTGGCTGCACGAGAGCTTCGGCACCAACTGGCGTCTGACCGAGATGCAGGCGGCGATCGGGCGGATCCAGTTGAGTCGCATGCCTGAATGGAAGGCTGCGCGTCAGGCCAATGCCGGCAAAATCTGGCAGGCCGCCAGTGAATGCCCTGGTTTGCGGGTGCCAGAGGTTCCCGATCATATCGAACATGCGGCTTACAAATGCTATTTGTTCACGGAGCCCGAGAAGTTGAACGATGGATGGGATCGTGACCGTATCATCGGCGAGATGGTCAAGCGTGGTGTGCCGTGTTTCTCCGGTTCCTGTTCCGAGGTCTATCGTGAGAAGGCCTTCGCCGGCACCGGCTGGCGGCCCCAGCGGCCTCTGCCTGTGGTACGCGAGCTGAACGATACCAGCTTGATGTTCCTGTGCCACCCTACGCTGACTGCGGTTGAGGTTGACAAGACCTGCCACGTATTGCGTGGGGTCATGCATCTCGCTGCATCGAGTTGAATAGCATGCCTCTGAAAAGGAAGTTGCTGACCCGCCTCAAGGGAGAGATGGTATTAACTCTGGCCAGGACCTTCGTAGCCCGTGGCATCGCGGCACTGGGGGCATTATTTTTGGTGATGGTACTTGGCCGCACCTTCGGCCCCACCGGGGTCGGTATTTATGCTCTGGCACATAGCATCATCCTGGGTATCGGCCTGTTGTCCCGATACGGTATGGATAACGCCTTGATGCGGTACGTGGGTCAGGATATCCGCTCTCCACATGCCATGACTTACCTGTTTTGGGCTTGCCGCAGGGCGGTGCTTTTAAGCCTAATGGCCTCAGTTCTCATGTTCTTGATGAGAAGTGTGCTAGTAGAAGTATTCGAGGCTGGGGGGCTGGGTGATGTGCTGGTGGGAATGGCCGTGGCCGCTCCAGCATTTACCTTGGGATTCCTGTTGTCGGGGTTTTTCAAGGGGGTTCGCATGCCGGCAACTGCATGCCTGCTGGAGAATGGCTCGGTCGCACTAATGGCTGCAGTATTGCTCTGGGGGTGGAGGGAACTGGTAAGCGAGCCCCAGATGGCTGCTATCGGCTGGGCCTATGCGGCAGCGGCTTGGGGAGTGCTGCTGCAAGGTTGTTGGCAGCTGTGGCGCTGGCACCGGCAACGACGCAGAAGCGGGGAATGGTCTGACGCAGTGATGGTTGATCGATACCAGTTTACCGCAACCTCACAGGCTTTTTTCGTGATGAGCCTGGCGAGCTTCATGCAGACGGTGCTCGGAATAATGGTGGCGGGCTGGTTATTAAGTAGCGCAGAGCTGGGCCACTTCAAGACGGCTCAGCAGGCCGCCATGTTGATCAGCTTTATTCTCATAGTGCTCAATGCGGTAATTCCTCCACGCTTCGCGAGCCTCTATCGTGAGGGTAAAGATATTGAAATGGGCCGCTTGGCGCGACAGGGCGCTCTCTTGGGTGTGGTAGTAGCGTCTCCGTTACTGTTTATTTGTCTGGTTGTGCCGGAGTGGGTGTTATCGCTTTTTGGGGCAGAGTTCTCCGAAGCGGTGACTTTGTTGCGCGTGATCGCCTTGGCTCAGCTCATCAATGTGGGCACAGGCTCTGTGGGCTTCTTGCTCAACATGACGGGGCATGAAACTTTGATGCGCAATGTTGCATTGATTTGTAATGCGGTAGGGCTTGGCCTGTTCCTCGTGTTGATACCGGCTTTGGGGCCCATGGGGGCAGCACTGGCGCTTGCGTTTGTACTGGTGGTACAGAACCTCGTTGCGCTGTTCTTCGTTTGGCGACGTCTTGGCATCTGGATGCTGCCAACGCCCAACGTGTTGCGACTTGCTGGTATCCAGCCGCTTTCTCGATGAAGTGTATGGTAAGGATGTTTCGATGACCCGATCCGACAGGATGCACAAGTGCGTGACCACCATGAGCCGAGCACGCAAACGCTTGATCATGGTGGTCACGGATATGGTAGCGCTACCGCTGGCCCTCTGGTCGGCCTATGCGCTGCGGTTGGCCGAGTGGTGGCCCGCTCGCTTCATCGAGCCCTACTGGTGGCTGTTCCTGGTGGTGCCGGCGGTAGGGGTATTCACCTTCGCGCGGCTGGGGCTCTATCGGGCGGTGGTGCGCTTCATGGGGCCCCAGGCCTTGTGGGCCGTGGTCAAAGGATCGGTGTTGCTGGCGCTGATGATGTGGGCGGCGGCCTTCTTCTATCAGTGGCAGGACTTCCCCCGTTCGGTTCCGGTCAACTTCGCGCTGGTCACCCTGGTCTACGTGGGCGGTACGCGCTTGCTGGTGCGTAGCTACTACCAGTGGCTGATCCGCCATTTTACCGAGAAGCAGGCGGTGGCCATCTACGGCGCCGGGGGCGCCGGCGCGCAGCTGGCCATGGCGCTGGGCAATGGTCGAGAGTTCTATGTCGCGGCCTTTCTGGATGATGATCCGGCGCTGTGGGGCAGCATCATCAAGGGTGTCAAGGTCGACTGCCCGGGGCAGGCAGGGCAGATGGTGGAGCGGCTCGATATCCGGCGCGTGCTGCTCGCGATGCCCAACGCCAGCAAGGCACAGCGCAAGCAGGCGCTCGACAAGCTGGCCGATCTACCGGTTCACGTGCAGACGGTGCCTTCCATGCCTGAGATCGTCTCCGGTGAGGCTAGCCTGGAGCAGCTTCGTGAGGTGGAACTTGAAGACCTGCTGGGTCGTGATCCCGTGCCGCCACGCGCAGAGCTCCTGGATGCCAGCATCCGTGATCAGGTGGTGATGGTGACAGGGGCCGGAGGTTCCATCGGCAGTGAGATGTGTCGCCAGGTGATGAAAGGCGCTCCCCGGGCCCTGGTGCTCTACGAGGTCAGCGAATACGGCCTCTACGCCATCGATCAGGAACTCGAGGCGCTGAAGCAGGAGATGGGCGCAACGTTTCCCATCTACCCCTTGCTGGGCAGCGTATGCGACCGGACGCGCGTGGAGGCCTCGTTGCGCCGTTTCGGTGTGAATACCGTCTACCACGCCGCGGCTTACAAGCACGTGCCCATCGTGGAGAACAATGTGCTGGAGGGCGTGCGTAACAATATTCACGGCACGCGGGTAGTGGCCGAGAGTGCGGCTCGGCTTGGGGTCCAGCGCTGTGTGCTGATCTCTACCGATAAGGCAGTGCGCCCCACCAATGTGATGGGGGCGACCAAGCGCATGGCCGAGTTGGTACTCCAGGATCTGGCCACCCGCTATGGCACCGAGAAGGGGCACCGCACTACCTTTTCCATGGTGCGTTTCGGCAACGTATTGGGCTCCAGCGGCTCGGTGGTGCCTCTGTTCCGGCGCCAGATTGCCCGGGGCGGTCCGGTCACGGTCACGCACCCCGAGATCACCCGCTACTTCATGACCATCCCCGAGGCGGCGCTGCTGGTCATCCAGGCCGGTTCCATGGCGCAGGGTGGGGACGTCTTCGTGCTCGATATGGGCGAGCCGGTGCGGATCTTCGACCTGGCGCGACGCATGATTCAGCTGACCGGCCTGGAGGTGAAGGACGAGGCCAATCCCGATGGTGCGATAGAGATCACCTTCTCGGGCCTGCGTCCCGGCGAGAAGTTGTATGAGGAGCTGTTGATCGGGGATAACGTGGTCGGTACCTCACATCCCAAGATCATGCGCGCTCGTGAAGAGCTGTTGCCGGAAGCAACCCTGCAGGAGCTGTTGGAGGCTTTTCAACAGGCCGAGCAGCGTATGGACAGCCACCATGCCTGTGAGAACCTCAAGCGGGGGGTGAGCGGGTTCGCCCATAGCGGAGAGCCTTGCGATTTGCTCCTTCCCGGCAAGCCGAAGGGCAAGGTGGTGCCGGTCAGCGCAGGGCCGCTCAAGCTCGGCAGCGTGTGACGCGCAAATCGCGCCCTTTACTAAATGAGACCCGGCCTAAGCGCCGGGTCTCTTGCTGTCTATGGGTGGGTTACTGACTGCCCCAGACGATGAAGTAGGGGTTCAGGTGCTCCTGGGGCGTGGCGTAGCGCAGCGGCTGGCCCGCCAGGGTCTCCACCCGGCCGCCGGCCTGCTCGACCACGGCATGAGCGGCGCCGGTATCCCACAGGCAGGTGGGGCCGAGGCGAGGATAGACATCCGCCGCGCCCTCGGCGATCAGGCAGAGCTTGAGCGAGCTGCCCATGGGTACCATGTCGTGGGGCCCGAGCTGCTCCAGCCACTCGGCGAGGTCCGGGCTGGGGTGGGAGCGGCTGCCCACCACGCGCCAGGTAGCGCCCTCGGCGGGCTTGCCGGCCACACGGATCGGCTGACGCTCGCCGCTCTGACCTTCACCCCACGTGACCTTGAAGGCGCCAGTGCCCTCGGCGGCGAGATAGGACACCTCCAGTGCCGGGGCGACGACGACGCCGAGCACCGGCTTGCCGTGCTCGATCAGCGCGATGTTGACGGTGAACTCGCCGTTGCGCTTGATGAACTCCTTGGTGCCGTCCAGCGGATCCACCAGCCAGTAGCGACCGTTCGCATCCGCGCCGGCGAAGCCCTCGGTGTTCTCCTCGGAGAGCACCGGAATGCCGCCCGGCAAGGCGTGAAGCCCCTTGACGATGACGTCATGGGCGGCCTTGTCGGCCTCGGTCAGCGGGCTCTTGTCCGCCTTCTCCTCGATGGAGAAGTCCCGGGCGTAAACGGCCATGATGGCCTGGCCGGCGTCATGGGCGATGCCCTCGACGCTATCGAGTAATGCTGAAACGTCCATCTGTTGAGTTCCTTATCAGGTTTAAAAGCTGGAAGCTTGAAGCTTGAAGCTGGAAGACCCGGGCTCCGCCCGGAGCTGTAAGCCATAAGCTGGAAGCTGGAAGAAACCCCCACACCCTGAGGTTTGGAGGTTTATGCCGCGAAGCGGCATTCTTCCAGCTTCCAGGCGCGCAGCGCCGCTCTTCCAGCTTCTAGCTTATTAGTTGGCGTTCCCGCAGCAGCGCGATGATGGCATCGGCAGCCTCGTCGGTGCTTATCGCCTGGGTCTTGATGTGCAGGTCCGGGCGCTCCGGCGGCTCGTAGGCGGAGTCGATGCCGGTGAAGTTCTTCAGCTCGCCGCGGCGTGCCTTGCGGTAGAGCCCCTTGGGGTCGCGTTCCTCGGCCACCTCGAGCGGGGTGTCGACGAAGATCTCGATGAATTCATTATCTTCCACCAGGTCGCGAGCCAGATCACGCTCGCTGCGGAAGGGCGAGATGAAGGCGGTCAGCACGATCAGCCCGGCATCGACCATCAGCTTGGCCATCTCGCCCACGCGGCGGATGTTCTCGACGCGATCGGCGTCGGTGAAGCCCAGGTCGCGATTGAGGCCGTGGCGGACGTTGTCGCCATCCAGCAGGTAGGTGTGCTGGCCGGCGGCGTGCAGCTTCTTCTCCACCCGATTGGCGATGGTCGACTTGCCGGCGCCGGAAAGGCCGGTGAACCACACCACCGCGGGCTGCTGGGCCTTGGAGAGGGCGCGCGCCTGCTTGTCGATATCCACGTGTTGCATGTGGATGTTCTGGCTACGCCGCAGGGCGAAGTGCAGCATGCCGGCGCCGACCGTGTTGTGGGTCATGCGGTCGATCAGGATGAAGCCGCCGGTATCCTGGCTCTCCTGGTACGGGTCGAAGGCGACGGGCTTGTTGAGGCTCAGCGTACAGATGCCGATGCCGTTCAAGTCCAGTTGCTTGGCCGCGGCGTGCTCCAGGGTGTTGACGTTCACCTGGTACTTGATGTCGGTGACGGTGGCCGAGACGGTCTGGGTGCCCAGCTTCATCAGGTAGGGGCGGCCGGGGAGCAGCGGCTGTTCGTGCATCCACACCAGGGTAGTCTCGAACTGGTCGGCGGTCTGGCTCGGCTGTTCGACGCCGGAGATGATGTCGCCCCGGGAGATGTCGATCTCGTCGTCCAGCAGCAGGGTGATGGACTGGCCGGCCACCGCCTCGTCGAGGTCGCCGTCGAAGGTATAGATCCGCGACACCGTGCTGGTCTTGCCGGAGGGCTGCACGCGTATGGCGTCGCCGGGCTTGACCGTGCCGCTGGTCACCATGCCGGTGAAACCGCGGAAATCCAGGTTGGGGCGGTTGACCCACTGCACCGGCAGGCGGAAGGGGTCACGCTGCAGGCGCTGGTCGTCGACTTCCACCGTCTCCAGGTAGGCCATCAGGGTGGGGCCGTGGTACCAGGGCATGTGGTGGCCATGCTCGATGACGTTGTCGCCCTTGAGCGCCGACATCGGGATGAAGGTGATCGACTCGAGCCCCAGTTGCTTGGCGAAGGCCCGGTATTCCTCGACGATCTCCTCGAAGCGTTCCTTCGAGTAGTCCACCAGGTCCATCTTGTTGATCGCCACCACTACCTGGCGCATGCCGATCAGCGACATCAAAAAGCTGTGGCGACGCGTCTGGGTGAGGATGCCGTGACGGGCGTCGACCATCAGGATGGCGGCGTCGGCATTGGAGGCGCCGGTCACCATGTTGCGGGTGTACTGCTCGTGGCCGGGGGTATCCGCGACGATGAACTTGCGCTTGTCCGTGGAGAAGAAGCGGTAGGCCACGTCGATGGTGATGCCCTGCTCGCGCTCGGCGGCCAGGCCATCGACCAGCAGCGCGAAGTCCATCTCGCTGCCCTGGGTGCCATACTTCTTCGAATCCGCCTCGATGGCGGCCAGCTGGTCCTCGAACAGCAGCTTGGACTCGAACAGCAGCCGACCGATCAGCGTGCTCTTGCCGTCGTCGACGCTGCCGCAGGTAATGAAGCGCAGCAGGCCTTTTCTCTCGTGCTCTTTCAGATACGTCTCGATGTTTTCCGAGATCAGCGGTGAGGCGTGTGCCATGACAAACCCTTTAGCTTGAAGCTGGAAGCTTGAAGCTGGAAGAAACCCCAACCCCAGCCGCACAGCAGATTCATTCGTTAGTGAGCTTGCCGATCAACCCGGAGAGCATGGCGGCAATCTCGCGTGTTTCCTGTATCCAACGGCATCCGCAGGCCTTGTCGATGTAGCCGATGTCGATGCCGATGTAGATCTGTGTTCTCAGCTCGGCGCATGACCCCTTGGCAATCAGCAGAAAGTGCCGCTTGTCCTTAGGCGTTCCACGGGTCATGCCTTCCGCGATATTGCTGGGTACCGAAAGCCCGGAGCGCGTAATCTGATCCTTGAAACCGAAGTCTCGAAGATCCCGCATCGCCTTGTAGAGCTCTGCCGACAGCCTGGCCGAACGCTTCCACACCTGTAGCTTCTCGAAATCCATCCCCAGTTCCTCCATTCTCTGACCACTTTTCAAGAGTAGGCCAAGAGCCACTGGGGTTTTCTTCCAGCTTTCAGCTTCAGGCTTCTAGCTCCCGGCGAAGCCGGGGACTTCCAGCTTCCAGGCGCGCAGCGCCGCTCTTCCAGCTTCCAGCTTTCTAACGCGCCGGAGGCGCGTTAGAAGTACCCCTCTTGCTTTTTCTTCTCCATCGACGCGGCGCTGTCATGGTCGATCACCCGGCCCTGGCGCTCGGAGGTGTTGGTCAGCAGCATCTCCTGGATGATTGCCGGCAGGGTGTCGGCCTCGGATTCGATGGCGCCGGTCAGCGGGTAGCAGCCCAGGGTGCGGAAGCGTACCTTGCGCATCATCGGCACCTCGCCGGGCTCCAGCGGCATGCGCTCGTCGTCGACCATGATCAAGGCGCCGTCACGCTCCACCACCGGGCGCTCGGCTGAGTAGTAGAGGGGCACGATGGGGATGTTCTGCAAGTAGATATACTGCCAGATATCCAGCTCGGTCCAGTTGGAGAGCGGGAAGACGCGGATCGACTCGCCCTTGTGCTTGCGCGTGTTGTAGAGCTTCCACAGCTCGGGGCGCTGGTTCTTCGGGTCCCAGCGGTGCTGAGCGGTGCGGAAGGAGAAGATGCGCTCCTTGGCGCGGGACTTCTCCTCGTCGCGACGCGCCCCGCCAAAAGCAGCGTCGAAGCCGTACTTGTCCAGCGCCTGCTTGAGGCCCTCGGTCTTCATCACGTCGGTATGGATCGCCGAGCCGTGGGTGAAGGGGTTGATGTCCTTCTCGACGCCCTCGGGATTGATGTGCACGATCAGGTCCATACCGATCTCCTCGGCCATGCGGTCGCGGAACTCGTACATGGCGCGGAACTTCCAGCGCGTATCCACGTGCATCAACGGGAAGGGCGGCGGGGAGGGCGCGAAGGCCTTGCGCGCCAGGTGCAGCATCACCGCGCTGTCCTTGCCGACGGAGTAGAGCATCACCGGATTCTCGGTCTCCGCGACCACCTCGCGCATGATCTGGATGCTCTCGGCCTCGAGCCGTTGGAGATGGGTCAATGAGGTCATGGGGTCTCAGTCCTTGGTTAAGAAAAGCTGTAAGCCATAAGCTTTAAGCGGTAAGTAACCCCAACGCCGAGGGTTCCAGGCTTTTGCCGCGAAGCGGCAGACTTACGGCTTAAAGCTTACGGCTCCGGAGACACCCCGGGGGCACCGACATCAGCCGCATCTCCGGATGTTCGTTTAGCCACCGCTGGATTTCCGGGCTGGCCTGGAAGAAGGCGCCGCGGAAGAGCAGGGCGATGGGGCCCTTTGCACTGGCGAGAAGCCGTTCGAACAGCGCCAGGTAGTCGTCGGCTCTGGGCGGTGCCGGTAGGCAGCGAGTGAATAAAGCACCGCGCTTGCCGTGCAGGTATAGCTGATAGAGGCGGGGGGCATTTGCTGCTGCTTTTGGCGGCCTTGCCACGCGCACGCCGCCCTCCCAGATCGGACCGCCGGCCTTATGGACCTGATCGAGCACCGGTTGCACCTGTTGGCGAACCCAGCGGCCCGCGGTGGAGCGCTTGCGTGCCAGCCCGTCCAGCGGCAGCGGGGCTGGCTTGAGGTCCTGTGCCGCCAGCCAGTGCTCGATGGCCCGCGGGGAGACCTCGCGCTGGGTCTCGGCCGCCAGGGCATCCGCCAGGTCATGGCTGTTCCAGGCCAACCGGGGAGGTTCGGGCTGCTCGGCCAGGAGTCGCCACAGCACGGCTTGCTCACGCTCGCCCAGTGCTGTCGCCTGGCCCGGTCGCCGTCCTCGCTGGCGCACCGGCACGGCCTCCCACCCGCCTTCCCGGAAGGCCTTCCAGGCCGCCGATACCGTGGGTGCGGAAAGTCCGGTCCGCTTGGCCACCTCAACCACGGTATGACCATCCAGGCGCAGCCGGACGGACTCCAGTCGGCGTTCGTTCAGCGCGTCAGGCGATAAATGTTTGGTGCTCAATATTCCGCCAAGGTGTTGAGTATAAAGAATAAAATAATGACATGTGAAAAGTGGATAACCCTTGATTCGACATCATCATAAAAGCCCCAGTAGAATCCCACAAGCCGCGAATTCCAACCCGGACCCCTCAAGGACGAGTAACCATGATGACCTGGGCGGTACTGATCTCCATCGCTGGCCTGCTGACTTTGCTGATCAGCGGCTGGGTGCGTCCGGCCATCGCCTTCGTCAGCCTGGCCGGTGCCTATCTGCTGTTCGGCCTGGTGGATACCGCCACGCTGCTGCGTCAGTACAGCAATCCGGCACTCGCCACCCTCATGCTGCTGCTGCTGGTATCACTGGCCCTGGAGCGTTCCCCGATGCTCGACTGGCTCTCTGAGCGGCTGCTGAATGGTCGCGAGTCCACCGCCACGGCCCGGCTGATGGGCACCAGCGCCGTGCTGTCGGCCTTCCTCAACAACACTGCCGTGGTCGCCGCCTTTCTGGGCACCATCTCGCGGCAGAAGCGCATCGCCCCCTCGCGGCTGCTGATCCCGCTCTCCTATGCCTCGATACTCGGCGGTATGACCACCCTGGTGGGCACCTCCACCAATCTGGTGGTGAACTCCTTCGCCCTGAGCAGCGGTGGTATCGAGCTGGGCATGTTCCAGTTCAGCCTGGTGGGTATTCCGGTGGCGCTGCTCACCTTCGGCGTGCTGCTGTGGCGGGCCCGCTCGCTGCCCCATCACATGCCCGAGGAGACCGCCGACAAGCTTTCCTACTTTCTTGCCGCCGACGTGGAGCCCGGTTCCGAACTGATTGGCCGTAGCATCGAGGCCAACGGCCTGCGCAGCCTCGATGGGCTCTATCTGTTGGAGATCGAGCGGGAGGGTCGGCTGATCAGCCCGGTGGGGCCGGAGGAGATCCTGCAGGAAGGCGATACCCTGGTGTTCACCGGCGAGGTGAGCAAGGTGCAGGCGCTGCAGCGCTTCCCGGGGCTCAAGCTGTTCGGTCACCAGGCCGACGCCCTGCTGGCCACCAACCTGGTGGAGGTGGTGATCTCCCATGAGTCGGAACTGGCCGGTCAGACCCTGCAGGAGGTGGACTTTCGCAGCATGTTCAGTGCCGGGGTGGTGGGCATTCGACGCGGCGGCAAGCGGCTGGAAGGCCAGCTGGGGCAGATCCCCCTGCGCACGGGCGACTGCCTGCTGATGGCCGTGGGCAGCGACTTCCGCCAGCACCGCAATCTCGACCGCAACTTCCACCTGCTCAGCGGTAGCCTGACCCGCCCCCAGCTGAGTCGGTTGGAGAGCTATCTGACCCTGGTTGGCTTCATCAGCGTGATCGGTCTGGCCGCCGCCGAGCTGCTGCCGCTGTTTCATGGCCTGCTGCTGCTGATGGCGGGACTGCTGATAGGGAAGGTACTCAGCCCGGCCGAGCTGCGCCGTCGCTTTCCCTTCGAGCTGTGGGTCATCATCGGCTCGGCCCTGGCCATCGCCCAGGGGTTGGAGGCCTCCGGGGCCGCCGACCTGCTCGCCGCCGGCATGCAGGCGATGTTCAGTGGCCATGGCGTCTATGCCGCCTTCATCGGCTGCTATGTCCTGACGCTGCTGCTCACCGAGACGGTGACCAACAACGCCGCCGCGGCGCTGGCCTTCCCCGTGGCCTGGACCACCGCCCAGGCCTTCGGCGTGGATCCGATGCCCTTCATCATGGCCGTGGCCTACGGGGCCAGCGCCTGCTTCCTTATTCCCTACGGCTACCAGACCCACCTGATGGTCTACTCCCCCGGCCGCTACAGCATGGGCGATTTCCTGCGGGTCGGCCTGCCGGTCAGCCTGACCTACTCGGCCGCGGTGCTGCTGCTCACGCCGCTGGTATTTCCTTTCTGACAGCGTTCTCATGGGCCAACTCATCAGATACGCCCCGAAAATGCGGTTGTCGGTGATCTTGTAACAGACGCAGTAACTTTTATTCTGGATCTGAGCCTTTAGTGACCAGGCTCAAGGGTCTCCCCTGCATCCTCCGATCAATACATCGGAACCAGACGATGCAAGGAGTGGGAGCGCGGTTCACTTGCCACTAGTTAAGGCTGGGTACGCAGAGTAGAATTTCGCTCTATCATGTCACCCTTGGCTGGTCGGGCAGACGTGCTGCGGTTCTTGCCATAATTGCTTTAAAACTCAGGGATTTGAGTATGAAAAGGTCTGACGGCATGCATAAGCGGATTACCACCTTGAGCCGTTCGCGCAAGCGGCTGATCATGGTGGCGGCGGACCTCGTGGCGCTGCCGCTGGCGCTCTGGTCGGCCTATGCATTGCGCCTGGCCGAGTGGTGGCCGGCGCGTTACATCGAGCCTTTCTGGTGGCTGTTTCTGGTGGTGCCGGTGGTGGGGGTGTTCATCTTCGCCAGGCTCGGGCTCTACCGCGCGGTGGTGCGCTTCATGGGCCCCCAGGCGATGTGGGCGGTGATCAAGGGCTCGGTGTTGCTGGCCTTGATGATGTGGGCGGCGGCCTACTTCTACCAGTGGCAGGGCTTTCCGCGCTCGGTACCGGTGAACTTCGCCCTGGTCACCCTGGTGTACGTGGGGGGCACGCGGCTGCTGGTGCGCAGCTACTACCAGTGGTTGATTCGCCACTACACCGCAAAGCAGGCGGTGGCGATCTACGGTGCCGGTGGCGCCGGGGTGCAGCTGGCCATGGCGCTGGGCAATGGGCGCGAGTTCTATGTGGCGGCGTTTCTGGACGATGAGCCGTCCCTGTGGGGGAGCCTCATCAAGGGGGTCAAGGTCTTCTCGCCGAAGGAGGTCGAGGCCATGGTGGCGGCGCACGAGATTCAGCGTGTGCTGCTGGCCATGCCCAACGCCACCAAGGCCCAGCGCAAGCAGGCGCTCGACAAGCTGACGGAGCTGCCCGTTCATGTGCAGACGGTGCCCTCCATGCCGGAGATCGTCTCCGGCGAGGCAAGCCTGGACCAGTTGCGCGAGGTGGAGCTGGAGGACCTGCTGGGGCGCGATCCGGTGCCGCCCAGGGACGAGCTGATCGATGCCAGCATCCGCGACCGGGTGGTGATGGTCACCGGCGCCGGGGGTTCCATCGGCAGCGAGATGTGTCGCCAGGTGATGCGCGGCGGGCCTCGGGCACTGGTGCTCTATGAGATCAGCGAATACGGGCTCTACACCATCGACCAGGAGCTCGAGACCCTGAAGCGCGAGATGGGCGCCACCTTCCCCATCCTCCCCTTGCTGGGCAGTGTGTGCGATCGCACGCGTGTGGAGGCCACCCTGGGGCGCTACGGGGTGAACACCCTCTATCATGCGGCGGCCTACAAGCACGTGCCCATCGTGGAGAACAACGTGCTGGAGGGCGTGCGCAACAATATCCACGGCACCCGGGTGGTGGCCGAGAGCGCCGCCAAGTTCGGCGTGGAGCGCTGCGTGTTGATCTCCACCGACAAGGCGGTGCGGCCCACCAACGTGATGGGAGCCACCAAGCGCATGGCGGAACTGGTACTCCAGGACCTGGCCACGCGCCATGGCCAGAAGGAAGGGCATCGCACCATCTTCTCCATGGTGCGCTTCGGCAATGTGCTGGGCTCCAGTGGCTCGGTCGTGCCCCTGTTTCGCCGCCAGATCGCCAAGGGCGGGCCGGTCACGGTCACCCATCCGGAGATCACCCGCTACTTCATGACCATTCCCGAGGCGGCGCTGCTGGTCATCCAGGCCGGCTCCATGGCCCAGGGCGGGGATGTCTTCGTGCTCGACATGGGCGAGCCGGTGCGGATCCTCGACCTGGCGCGGCGCATGATCCAGTTGACGGGGCTGGAGGTGAAGGACGAAGCCAACCCCGATGGCGATATCGAGATCACCTTTGCGGGCCTGCGCCCCGGGGAAAAGCTCTTTGAAGAGCTGCTGATCGGCGACAACGTCGTGGGTACCTCGCACCCCAAGATCATGCGCGCCCGGGAGGAGGTGTTGCCGACGCCGACCCTGCGGGAACTGCTGGAGGCGCTACTCGAGGCCGAGCAGCGGCTCGACTGCCATCATGCCTGCGAGAGCCTGAAACGGGGCGTGAGCGGTTTCGCCCACAGCAGCGAACCCTGCGACCTGCTGCTGCCCGCCACGCCGGGCGGCAAGGTGGTGCCGGTCAACACGAGGCCACGAAAGCTCGGTAGCGGCTGATACGTTACCGTCACTGCCCTTGAGAAACGAGACCCGGCCCTGGTGCCGGGTCTCTTGCTTCTGGTGCTGGTTCGGGAGCAGCTTCGGGCCTGTGCGTTCTGGTATGATATGCCTCTTCAAAAAGGCTTGTCACGGGTTGGTATGGCACATCTGAAGAACATTGGCGGGTTGCCGGAAACCGCATGGCAAACCCCGGCAGGGCTGAGGTGGTTTGCCCTGATCGGCCTGCTGGCCTATGCCGCGCTGCGGTTTCTCTGGCCCGAAGTGGGCGAGGGCGGCGGTACGCTGATGGGTCTCCTGGGCCTCGTGGCTGCGCTCACCTGGGGCAAGGGAGTACGCGGCTCGGGCCCGCTCTGGCTGTTGCTGGCGGCGGTGGTCGTGCAACTGGTCTCCTGGACAGGCGGCTACTTCCATCATTCCGAGTGGATCTCCGATAACCCGCAACTCGACCGCCTCGCCAAGTTATTCCTGTTCATCGGCGTGGCCTGGTGGCTGGGCGGCAATACCCGGTTCACCTGGCTGGCCTGGGGGCTAGGGGCGCTTGGGGTGATCCTGGTGATGCTTCCGCCGTTTACCGCCTGGTCAGTGTGGCAGCGGGGGCTTTGGGGCTCGCGGGTCAACTTGTCGATCCAGAATGCCCAGCACGATTCCATGTTGCTGGGCACGGTACTGCTTGGCCTGGTGGCCACGTCGGGTCGCTTGCTGGGTGCCGGGCCATGGCGCCTTGTCAGGTTAATTAGCTGGCTATTGGGTATTGCAGTCTGCCTTGCTGGGGTGATGGTAACCCAGACCCGAGCTACCTGGCTGGGGCTACTGCTGGCGCTCAGCCTGGCTGGCCTTTGTTGGGCGGTATACGAACGTGTCACCGGCCACCCACGTGCGGCCAGGCGAATGTTCGCCCTGCTGGGAGGAATGATTCTACTGTTGGTGCTGGTAGGCGGCTTTTTCCACGAGACCATCGAGAGGCGACTGGGGAATGAGCGTCAGGTCATTGAGCAGATTATTGCCGGTGACGTGGAGCAGGTACCAAATACCAGCATCGGGGTGCGTATCCATTCCTGGCGTGCCGCCGGGGAGTGGATTGCCGAGCGGCCACTGGTCGGTTGGGGAGGTCAGGCTCGTGGACTTGTGATGGATCATACCGAGTGGCTCCCCCCTATCTACAAGGAGCGCTATGGCCACCTGCATAACAGCTTCCTCGAGATATGGGTTGCTTACGGGCTGCTTGGCGTGGGGCTATTCGTGGCGTTGGCGGCCTGGATGGGAATCGGTACCTGGAAGGCCTGGCGCGCAGGAGTGATGCCGGGAGACATGGCGCTGTTTGGCACCGCCTTCTTCGTCTTCTGGATGGTGGTGAACCAGTTCGAATCCTTCATGGGGTTTGGGAGTGGAGTGTACGTGTTCAACATGGTCATGGGGGGGCTTGTGACTCATATCTGGCGATGGCAGCTGGAAAGCGGCCAGGCCGTCTTTCCCAACCCCTTCCGCAGGCAGTCCTGATGCGCACGCTGGTGGTGGTTCGCTCGCTCAAGATGGGGGGCATGGAGCGGGTGGCGGTGAACCTCGCGGATGCCTTCGCCCAGGCTGGGCACGAGAGTCACCTGCTGAGCTTCCGGCGCGTGGAGGCGCCGTTGGCACCGGAACACCCTAATGTGCGGCAGCACCGTCTGGCGCTGCGTTGGTGGGCCCGGCTTACCGGAGTGGGCCTGGTGCTGGAACTGCTGGTGCGGTTGTTCGTGAACCCGGTGGTTAAGCGCTCGCTGTTTCTTGGTTCGGGCATCATGGGTGGCGTGGTGTTCCGGCTCTGGCTCAAGGCCTTCGAGCGACGTCATGGCCGGGTGGACCGTATCGTCTTCCGCGGGGTCGGCACCTTCGAGCTGGTGTGGTCCTTCCGGGACGACCGGGCGCGCTACGTGCTGGAGAACATCCTGCACGCGGGTGAGGCCAACTGGCAACGCCGGCTGTTTGCGCGCTGCCTCTACCACCGCCGTCATCTGGTGGCGGTGTCCCAGGGGGTGGCCGAGAGCGTCAGAGCGGCCATGCAGGCCTGGCGCTTCGCGCCGGAGTCACTCGAGGTCATCCCCAACCCCTGCCCGATCGAGAGCATTCGTCGGCAGATGGTCGAGCCTGAGCCCGACCTTCCCGAAGGCCCTTACATCGTCAACGTGGCACGCCTGGTGCCGGCCAAGGACCAGGCGCTGTTGCTGCGGGCCTATGCGGCGTCCGGGGTGGATCTTCCCCTGGTGATGGTCGGTGAGGGCCAGGAGCGGGGCCGTCTCGGGGCCCTGGCGCGGGAGCTCGGCATCGCCGAGCGAGTGATCTTCGCCGGCCAGCGTGCCAATCCCTATCCCTGGATGCACCATGCCCGGCTGTTCGTGCTCAGCTCTCGCTTCGAGGGCATGGGCATCGTGCTCTTCGAGGCGCTGGCCTGCGGCACGCCGGTGCTCAGCGTGGACTGCCCCGGGGGCATTCGCGAGATCCTCAAGGGCGAACTGGCGAGCTGTGTGGTGCCCCACGACGAGGAGCGCCTGGCCGAGGGCATCCGCACGGGCGTGCAGGGTGACAAGCTGCTCATCAAGGAGAACTGGCTGGATGATTTCCGGCCCGAGACGGTGGCCGCGCGTTTCGTTTCGCCGTCACCGATTACTTAGCCTTGATCTGTGTTACTAAATGAGAGTGTCTCGTTGCCTGGCTCCGAGTCTGTGAATCATTGAGTCGGTTACGAGCCAGGGAACCTTGGTCTTGATATGGGGGTTGTGCAGATATGAGCTCGATGTGGGTGGCGCTGTGATTATCAGCCACAAGTATCGTTTTATCTTCATCCATTGCCGCAAGGTGGCGGGCAGCGCCATCAAGACTACACTGTGGCCTCATCTTGGCCCTGACGACATCATGATCGGCAGCCTCGATGAGGTGTTACAGCGCGGTGGGCAGCTCAACCGGGCAGCTCGGAAAGCCATGAGGCACCCACGAGCACTGAACGTGACACGCAAGGCGGCTCTGGAGCGGTGGCAACATGGTGATACCGCTCGCTATCGTAATCTTGTGAACACGGCCGTCAAGGCTCGCTATCGTCGTTCGTTGTTCCGAAACCCGGTGCATCCCCCTGCGGAAAGTGCCAAAGCGATGTTTCCCCACGAGTGGGAGAATTATTTCAAGTTCTGCTTCGTCCGTAATCCTTATGAACAGGCGCTGTCGGAGTATTCGCATCAGAAGCGAAACTCCGGACGTGAGTTCGACTTCGTTTATTTTCTCAAGGCTCTGAGTGGTGAGATTGAAGATCGGGATATCATGCCCAGTGGTCTTACCAGTAATTGGCCACTCTATACCATCAATGACCAGGTGGCTGTCGATCATGTTGGTCGCTATGAAAACCTGGAGGAAGATTTCGCCTGGCTATGTGAGCAGTTGGGTATCCATTATCAAGGAAGGTTGCACGAAGAAAAGGTCGAAAAACATCGGCGTACCAAAAAATTGCATGATTGGTACGACGAAGGGAGTGTGGAGCGCGTTCATAAGCTCTATTCGAAGGAGGTCGAATATTTCTCTGTCCCCTCACCCGTTGACGAAAAGCCGATGGAGTAATTTCTCGGCCTTCTGTCGATAGGTTTCCCCTCGCAGCTTGTTCACCGTCAATGACCTCCTAAGTGCCGGCCATTGGTCGGCGCTTTTCGTGGGCAGCCGACGCACGTGGGCGTCGATCCATATCAGAGAACCATCAGCGTCGACCAGCAGGTTGTTGTAGTGCAGATCGCGGTGGGCGTAGCCGCTACGAGCGAGTTGTACGACTTCCCGGCAGAAGCGCTCCAGGAACACCAGTCGCCTTTCCTCATCCAGAGCATCGAAGACCTCGCCTCCCGCCCTGGCATCCTTCAGGTGTTCCATCAGCAGCAGCGAGGCATTGCGGTTGCCGGGGTTGAGCGAGATGCCCCAGCCGTGGCAACGGGGCGTGGCCAGGCCTGCCCGGCGCAGGATCTGCAGGCTCAGGTGCTCCTTGCGGGCATCGGACTGGCCCAGCCAGCGCTTCTCCAGGTAGTCGCGCAGCAGCCACTTGAAGGGTGCCTGGCGCTTGCTGAACTTGTCCGGCACCACCTTGGCGAGGATTTGCTGGTCCGCCGAGACATAGAAGCGGCTGCTGCCCACGGCCTCGAAGGCCGCGGTGGTGGTGGTGCTGGCCAGGGCCAGCCGGTCCGGCAGGCCCTCCGGATGGAAGACCAGGTAGCGCCGGCGGCGGTCATCGAAGGGGATATCCAGCAGGGTCACGTCATGTCCTGATTACTCAAGCTTGATCACAGGGCCTCGAACTGGGGCAGCACGCTTTCCTTGAGGAACTGCCGGTAGTGGCGTTCCTCGATCTCGATGGGGGCCTGGTCCATGCGCGCGATCGCATCGGCCAGGCCCCTTTCGTTTTCCGGGGCCACCAGGAAGTCGGCGAGCTCCTGGGTGAGGATCTCCTTCGGCCCGCTGGGGCAGTCGACGCTGATCACCGGAGTGTGCAGCAGCAAGGCCTCGATCAGCACCCGGGGCAGCCCTTCGGCATCCGAGGTCAGGAGCATCGCCTTGGCGGCAGCGATCCAGGGGTAGGGGTTGCGATGGTAGCCGGCGAAGCGGACCCGCGCCTCCAGGCCGAGCTCGGCGACCTGGCGGCGGATGGCGGCTTCGTGCTCCGGCTTGCCCTTGCCCATGATCACCAGCGGTGTGGCCACGCCGCTCTCGGCATAGGCGCGCAGCAGGCGGTCGTGGCGCTTGCGGGGCTCCAGCGCCGCTACGCAGAGGAAGAATTCCCCCGCGGGAAGCTCGGCAGGTTCCGCCGCCATCTCGACGAAGGGGGCGCGCTCGTAGGGGTTGTAGATGGGCAGGATCCGCTCGGCCTCGAGGCCCACCACGTTCTCGAGGTTCTCCTTCACGCCCTTGGAGACGGCGATGACCTGCCGGCCGCCATAGAAGCGGCGCACCTTGTCGAAGGCCCGCTCCCGCTTCTTCGGGTCACTGAACTTGGCGGAGACGTCGGACTTCACCCAGAAGTAGAGGTTGGGGTGGCGAAGGTGGCGGGTGATCTTGTCGCAGGAACAGGAGATCACCACGTCCGGGCGCCAGGCCGCCAGGGCCCGGGCGATCCTGCGCGCTTGCCACTTCTCGGTGAGCGCCGTGGTGGTGGCCTTGGTGAAGGGGGTCACCACGCCAAGGTTCTCGATGGCGAGCCCTTCCGGGATGCGGTGTTCGATCAGCTCACGGAGAGTAAAGACGATGACTTCGTGGCCGCGCTGGCGTAACTGGTCGGCGGTATAGAGTAGCGACTTCTGGGCGCCGCCGCCGTAGAGGTCCTCGATGACGAAGGCGAATCGCTTCTGCGGCTCTCGGGTTTTTGCGTCGGTGGTCATCATGGTGCCTCCCTGCCGGCGAACTGTGGGCTCGTGTCGACTTCGAGGTGACGGGCCAGCGGGACAAAGCGTTGGGTGGTTCCCGAGAAGAGGGCCTCCTGGGCCTGTTGGGTCAGGGCATAGGCATCCTGTACGCCTTCCACTTCATGGGGTGAGCAGGCCCTTTCCGGCCCCGGGGTTTCTGGTGGCTGCCAGTCGAAGCAGCGTTGCTGGTTCGGGTCGCGCAGGGAGAACTCTACCACGCTGTCGGCCATGACCCAGCCCAGGGTGCCGGCCTGGTGATACTCGGCCAGCTGGGGCGCATCCGGGTCGAGCAGCGAATGTCCCATGGCGGAGGGCATGGAGATATTGAGGATCTCGGCCACGGTGGGGGCCACGTCGCGCTGGTGAGGCGTGCGCTCCGGCGTGCCCGGTTCGACCAGCCCGGGGCCATAGAGGGCGAAAGGCAGGCGCGAGCGCTCGAGGATGGTGCCCTCGACCCGGGAGGTGTGGTCGGAAACCATCACCACCAGCCAGGGATGCTGCCAGTCGCGTTTCTCCAGGGCCTCGATGAAGCGCCCCAGATCCTCATCGGCCAGATGCAGGGTATTGCGGATGCCGGCCCAGCGGCTGTCGCTGTCGATCAGGCGATCCACGCTCTCGGGCACGGTGGTGTCATGGGTGGTGTTGGTGTTGATGCCGATCAGCATCGGCTCGGCCATGTCGTCCATGTGCTCCAGCGTAAAACGATAGAGGTCGCGGTCATGAACGCCCCAGTAGTTCTCGGCAAGGGTGCGCTCGCTGATCGCCTCCTTGCCGTAACTCGCCTGGAAGCCCAGCGACTGGGCGAAGGCGCCGGTGCCGCTGGTGTTCTCGTGGGAGCCCTGGAAGAAGGCGCTCTGCCAGCCGGCCTTGTTCAGCAGCTCCGGCAGGCAGGCGTAGTCGCGCATGGCCAGGTTGGTCTGGGCGATGGTCTCGCCGGGCGGGTTCTGGAAGCTGCAAAACAGGCTGAACATGCCTTCGGTGGTGCGCCGCCCACCGGCGATCATGTTACGCGTGCTGAGGCTCCGCTCGGCGAGGGCATCGAAGCGGGGCGTGACGACGCGGCCATCCTCGAGCGGCTGCATGAACTCGCTGGCCCAGCTTTCCAGCAACACGACGACCACGTTGACCGGCCGTGTGTTGGTGTCGGGCCCTAGCCGAGAGACGTTCGGATAGAGCTCGTCCACCCGTTGACGTGCCTCAGCCTCGCTCATGTCATCGAGGACCATCGGTTCGAGGTCATGCTGCTTGCCGCGCTGAAGGCCGTGCAGGGCGGCATAGGCGCCGTTGAGCGCGGCGGTCGCCGCCTCGGGTTCGCCGAGGCGCAGGGCATCGTCCGGGCTCTGGGGAACGCCGCTGATCCCGCCCCGCACGATCAGCACGGTGGCGGCGATCACGGCCAGCAGGGCGAGTTCCGGTTTCAGACCTTGGCGTTGACCGTTTGCTCGGCACCAGGGAACCAGCGCGGCCAGCCCCAGCAGCAGGAGGATGCCGACGAGATAGGGCCACTGGGCCATCAGCATGCCGCCCAGGCTGCCGGCTGAGTTCATCAGTTCGCCGGCTTCGTAGCCGACGTGGCGGCCTGTCTCCTGCCAGTAGAGCCAGTCGCCGAGATGGGCGAACAGGAGGATGGCGGTGACCGGCACCAGCCAGCCCCGGCGGGGAAGGCGAGGCAGCAGGCGGGCGAGTGGCCAGATCACCAGCACGGTGAGCCCCGCCATCAGTGCCGCGATGGCCAGGTCGAAGCGCAGCCCCCACCACCAGGCGGTGGGCCAGAGCCCTTCCGGCGTCATCAGAAACGATGCCGCCAGGCGCAGGCCCCAGGTCAGCAGGGCCAGCGTCAGGAAGAAGCGCAGCCAGGTGCGGAAGAGGGCGGGGCGCGGGGAGTGTGATCGGGTCATGGCCTCTGGAACGTCAGCGTGGTCGGATCGAGGGGGTGTCTTGAAAACGCCATATTCTATCATGCCGTCGTGTCGGGCATGCAGGGACGCGGTTGGTCTTCTATTGCGTTACAATTCCCGCCGGCCTGTTGAGGCAAAGGGCGGGTCAGGCACAAGGCAGGGAACTACCATGAAGCTTCTGATCACCGGCATGGCCGGGTTTATCGGTCATGCCGTGGCCAGGCGACTGGCCGGCCAGGGCCATGAGATCGTCGGCATCGACAATCTCAACGACTACTATGACGTGTCGCTCAAGCAGGCACGGCTCGACGACCTCGCCGACTGCGAGGACGTGCGGTTCATCCGGCTGGACCTGGCCGACCGCGCAGGGATGGCGGCGTTGTTCGCCGAGCATCGCTTCGACCGGGTCATCCACCTGGCGGCCCAGGCCGGGGTGCGCTACTCGCTGGAGAACCCGCATGTCTATGCTGACAGCAACCTGGTGGGGCACCTGAACGTGCTGGAGGGCTGCCGGCATCAGGGGGTCGAGCACCTGGTCTATGCCTCCTCGAGCTCGGTGTATGGCATGAACGAGCATGTGCCCTTTGCCACCTCGGATGCCGTGGACCATCCCATCAGCCTCTATGCGGCCACCAAGAAGGCCAATGAGCTGATGTCGCACACCTATGCCCACCTCTACGGGCTGCCGACCACCGGGCTGCGCTTCTTCACGGTCTACGGGCCCTGGGGGCGGCCGGACATGGCGATGTTCAAGTTCACCCGGGCGGTGCTGGCCGGCGAGCCGATCCAAGTCTATAACCATGGCGACATGGAGCGGGACTTCACCTATATCGATGACATCGTCGAGGGGGTCGTGCGGGTGCTGGCGCGCATCCCCCAGCCAAATCCGCAGTGGCAGGCCAGCGAGGCGGGCCCCGACAGCTCCAGTGCGCCCTATGCGCTCTATAACATCGGCCATGGTAGCCCGGTGCCGTTGATGGACTTCATCCGCGCGGTGGAAGCGGCCACCGGGCGTGAGGCGATCTGCGATTTCCAGCCCATGCAGCCGGGGGACGTGCCACGCACCTGGGCGGACACCGAGGCGCTGTTCCAGGCGACGGGGTATCGGCCCCGGGTGGGCGTGGAAGAGGGCGTGAGGAAGTTTGTTGAGTGGTACCGCGGGTTCTATGGGGTCTAGGGGCATGCGGAGGCGTCGGGCCATCGCCGTGCAAGCACAGCTCCCACAATACCGATGGCTCCCACAATACCGGCGGCTCCCACAACCTGAATCACATTGGGAGAGGGCGCCATAGCTATTGTAGGAGCGCTGCTTGCAGCGCGAAGGGATTGCCATGGACGCTTGCAAGGCATGCGTCATGAATAGAAGAGATCATCAGGACAGATCGGGAGACAGGGAATGAAGATCACCATTTTCGGGACGGGGTACGTGGGGCTGGTAACCGGCACCTGCCTGGCCGACGTGGGCCATGACGTGCTGTGCGTGGACGTCGACGCCGACAAGATCGCCCGGCTGGAGGGCGGCGAGATCCCCATCTTCGAGCCGGGGCTCGAGCCCATGGTGAAGGCCAACATGGCGGCGGGGCGGCTACGCTTCACCACCGACCCGGAAGCGGCGGTGGCCTTCGGAACCCTGCAGTTCATCGCCGTGGGCACACCGCCGGACGAGGACGGCAGCGCCGACCTGACGTACGTGCTGGCGGTGGCCGAGACCATCGGCAAGCACATGGCGGACTACAAGGTCATCGTCGACAAGTCCACCGTGCCGGTGGGCACGGCGGACCGGGTGCGCGAGACGGTGGTGAACGCGCTCCAGGCCCGGGGCGAGGCCCTCGAGGTCGACGTCTGCTCCAATCCGGAATTCCTCAAGGAAGGGGCGGCCATCGAGGACTTCACCCACGGCGCGCGGATCATCGTCGGCACCGAGGCCGAACGGGTGATGGCGCTGATGCGCGAGTGCTATGCCCCCTACATCCGTCAGCAGGAAAAGCTGATGTTCATGGACGTGCGCGCCGCCGAGCTGACCAAGTACGCGGCCAACGCCATGCTGGCCACCAAGATCAGCTTCATGAACGAGATCGCCAACCTGGCCGAGCGGCTGGGGGCCGACGTGGAGCAGGTGCGTCGCGGCATCGGCTCGGACCCGCGTATCGGCTACCAGTTCATCTACCCGGGCTGCGGCTATGGCGGCTCGTGCTTCCCCAAGGACGTGCAGGCCCTGGCGCGCACCGCGGCCGACGTGGACTACCAGGCGGAGCTATTGACCGCCGTGGAGGCGGTGAACCGGCGCCAGAAGCAGACCCTCTTCGCCAAGCTGGCGCAGGCCTTCGACCATGACCTCACCGGCAAGACCATCGCGCTGTGGGGGCTGGCCTTCAAGCCCAACACCGACGACATGCGCGACGCGCCCAGCCGCACCCTGATGGAGGCGCTGTGGGACGCCGGCGCGAAGGTGCAGGCCTATGATCCCGAGGCAATGAAGGAGTGCCGCCGGCTCTACGGCGAGCGCGATGACCTGGTGCTGGTGGGCGATCGCATCCAGGCGGTGAAGGGCGCCGATGCCCTGGTGATCTGCACCGAGTGGAAGGAGTTCCGCACCCTGGACTTCGCCTGGCTGAAGCAGCAGCTGGCCATGCCGGTGGTCGTCGACGGGCGTAATCTCTTCGAGCCGGACGCGGTGAAGGCGGCCGGGCTGCTCTACTTCGCCGTGGGGCGGGGGGAGTCGCTGCTGGTATAAGCCAGCCTTAAGGCGGGTCTGAAAGATTGTCTCGGGTCTGCCGCCACGAGGAGAGTCAGGATGATCGATTCGATACAGCGTTTTTTCAGCGATATGATGGCCGACGGTGGAGGCGCTGAGCAGGCGGCCCCCACGCTGGAGCTGGCCACGGCGGCACTGCTGTTCGAGGTGGCACGTGCCGACTACCACTTCGACGACAGCGAGGTCGCCCTGCTTCGCCAACTGCTGCAGCGGCGCTTCGAGCTGGCGGAGGCGGATCTCGACGAACTGATGCGCCTGGCCCGGGAAGAGGCCGAGTCGGCGGTGGACCATTACCAGTTCGTCAGCCTGGTCAAGGAGCACTTCGATTATGGCGAGCGTTGCGAGCTGGTGCGCATGATGTGGTCGCTCTCGCTGGCCGATGGTGAGCAGCATCACCTGGAGGAGCACCGCATTCGCCGCCTGGCGGAATTGCTGCACGTGAGCCATTCGGACTTCATCCGTGCCAAGCTGCGGGTGCGGGAGGATGATTCCAGCCACTGAGGGCGAGCCGTGGCTTTCTCTCTGCGCGGCTAAGGTGCATGCTCGGTTCCAGCCCCCCGTACAGCAGACAAGGAGTCAGAGATGGCGCGTGAAATCGTGGTGATGGGTGCCGGGATGGTCGGCGTGTCGGTCGCCTGGTACCTGGCTCGACGTGGGCACTCGGTGACCCTGGTCGACCGCCGGGAGCCGGGGCGCGAGACCTCCTTCGGCAATGCCGGCATCATCCAGCGCGAGGCCGTGCGGCCCTATCCCTTCCCGCGGGATCTCGCCACCATGCTGCGGGTGCTGCCCAACCGCCAGGTGGATATCCGCTACCGGCCCGGTGGCATGGTGCGGGCCGCCGGGGCCCTGCTGCAGTACTGGCAGAACTCCGCCCCCAAGCGTTATGCGCGCATCGTGCCCGAATATGCCTCGCTGATCTGCCTGTCGCTGGAGGCGCATGCGCCGATGGTCGAGGCGGCCGGGGCCGAGCATCTGGTACGTAAGGAGGGTTGGCTGGAGGTCTATCGCACCCGGGAGGCCATGTCGGCGCGCCTGCGGGATGCCGAGGCCAACGCCGAGCGGTTCGGTGTCCGCTACCGGGCACTGGATGCGAGTGAGCTGGCGACCCTGGAGCCCGACCTGAGCGATGAGCTGGCCGGGGCGATCCACTGGGAGCAGCCCTGGACGGTGGCCGATCCCGGTGGCCTGGTACAGGCCTATGCCCGCAGTTTCGAGGCCGAAGGGGGGCGTGTGTTGCAGGCGGACGTGACCGACGTCGCTCGCCATGGCGCCGGTTGGCGGGTCGCCACCTCCGAGGGTGAACTGGACGCCGAGCAGGTGGTGATGGCCATGGGCCCCTGGTCGCGTGACTGGTTCTCACGCCTGGGGCTGGAGATACCGCTGTTCGTCAAGCGCGGCTATCACATGCATTACGGCGCGACGGGCTCGGCCAGGCTCGGCCACTGGGTGATGGACGCCGAGGTCGGCTACCTGCTGGCTCCCATGCAGGCGGGGATCCGCCTGACCACCGGCGCGGAACTCGAGCGCCTCGAGGCGCCACCGCACCTGCAACAGCTGGCCGCCGCCGAGCGTGTGGCGAAAAAACTCTTCCCCTTGGGCGAGCGGCTGGATGCCGAGCCCTGGAAAGGCGCGAGGCCTTGCACCCCGGACATGAAGCCGGTCATCGGCCCGGCGCCGGGGCAGGAGGGGCTCTGGCTGGCGCTTGGCCATGGCCACCAGGGCTTCACCCTGGGCCCGGCCACAGGCCGCCTGCTCGGCCAGATGATGGACGGCGAGCGTCCGGAAATCGATATGGCGCCGTTTCGGGCCGAGAGGTTCTGAAGGGGGGGGGTATAAGGCGTTGTGGGAGCCGTGCTTGCACGGCGATTTGCGCTCGGCTGTTCGAATCGCGGTGCAAGCACAGCTCCCACAAGGGCTTCTCCCCTTGCACGCGATGGAGATCCCGCACCCTTGTGGACGGCTTATCGCTTGGCCTTGCGCTTCTGCTGGACGAGGTGACACAGCAGCTTGACCACCAGGGTGAAGACGAACACCAGCCAGCCGGCGGTGGCCAGCACGTTGAACAGCAGCATCTTCTGCTCGCCGTTCATCGGGGTGATGAGGTGGTCGATGACGATGGCCAGCAGGAAGGCCAGGGTCAGGGGCAGGGCGAGGATGTGCATCCACATCTCGGTGCGTCGCTTGCGGACATGGTAGCGGCCGAGCAGCACGCGGATGGGGCGGTGCACGAAGCTGATCAGGATCAGGCTGCCGAACATCAACAGGGCGGCGAGGCTGGGTTCGATGCTGCCCAGGTGCGCGGAGATGCTGACCGACCAGTAGAGCACCAGCCACATCAGGCCGGCGAGGATGGCAACGATATCGGCGTAGTGTCTTACCTTGGGCATCGAGTCCTCATGGGTGGCCGAGCGTCGGTGGCGATGCGCACGCTGGCGCCATGATACGGCATTCAGCGCCGCTTGAAGAGTCGCCGTACCCAGTACCAGCGGTTGATCAGCAGGGCCGCGAATATCAGCGAGCAGCCCAGCAGCTGGAGCAGCGTCATGGTCTCGCCGAACCACCAGGCGGCCATCAGTGCGGTCCAGACCGCCTCGAGCATCAGGATGACCGCGGCATGGCTGGGGGTGGTCAGGCCCTGGGCGTGGACCTGGAGGAAGAAGCGCAGGGTGCTGGCGAAGAGGATGCTGGCGGCGACCCAGCCGAGCGTGGCCGCCGAGAGGCGTGACGGCCAGGGTTCGACGGGCAGGGAGGCGAGGGTGAGTACCAGGCCCACCACCACCAGCTGGATGGCGGTCAGCGGCAGGGCGGGCACACGGCGCACCACCCGCGAGTTGGCATTGATCAGCACCGAGAAGACCAGCGCCGAGCCGGCGATCAGCCACTGGCCGGGCTCGATCCGGAAGCCCGCATTCAACGACAGCAGCATGAAGCCGACCAGTGCCACCGGGAGGGCGATCCAGGTGGTGCGCGGCGGCCGATCGCCGAACAGCAGGCGTGCCACCACCGGGACCAGCAGGATACCCAGGCTGTTGATGAAGGCGCTCTCGCCGAGGTGGCGGGAGTGGTGCAGGCCGAGCACCCACAGCGAGATGGCCGCACTGAAGATCAGCCCCACGCCGGCGGCTCGCCGCCAGTCGGCAAGGGAGAGCCGACGCAGGGCGGCAAGGGCGAAGAGCGCCAGGATCCCCCCGGCGATCAAGAAGCGCGTGCCGATGAACAGCAGCGGCGGCATGCCGGCCAGGGCCTCCTTGGAGAAGATCCAGCCGGCCGCGGCCAGCATCGTGACCAGCAGCAGCAGGAGGTCGGCGCGCAGGGGCGAGCGTGTCGGGTCAATGGGCGGCATCGGTCACCGTGGCGTGGAGAAATCGGCCGGACATGTTAGCAGACAAATGACTTGGGTGGGCCTCGGGGTGGCGGCGGGCTTGCGATATACTGGTCCCACCTTGGCTCAAGACCCTCTTTGATCTTTTCGACACAGAGGCTTTCGACACAGGACCTGACGTGAACGCGATTACCCTGACCCGCCCGGATGACTGGCACCTTCACCTGCGCGACGGCGAGGCCATGGCGGCCGTGGTGGCCGCCAGTGCCCGCCAGATGGGCCGCGCCATCATCATGCCCAACCTCAAGCCGCCGGTGACCACCACCGAGCAGGCGCTGGCCTATCGCGAGCGGATCCTTGCGGCGCTGCCCGCCGGGGCCACTTTCGAACCGCTGATGACGCTCTACCTGACCGACGATACGCCGGTTGATGAGATCGAGCGGGCCCATGCCAGCGGCCTGGTGCAGGCGGTGAAGCTCTATCCCGCCGGGGCGACCACCAATTCGGCCTCCGGCGTCACCGACCTGGCCCATTGCGACGCGGCTGTGGCCGCCATGGCGCGGCTGGGTATCCCGCTGCTGGTGCATGGCGAGGTCACCGACGCCGATATCGATATCTTCGATCGCGAGGCGGTGTTCATCGAGCGGGTCATGAAGCCGCTGCTCGAGCGCCATCCTGACCTGAAGGTGGTCTTCGAGCACATCACCACGGCGCAGGCCGCCGACTTCGTGGCCGCGGCGCCGGCCAATGTGGCGGCGACCATTACCGTCCATCACCTGCTGTTCAACCGTAACCACATGCTGGTGGGTGGCATTCGCCCCCACTACTACTGCCTGCCGATCCTCAAGCGCGAACGCCACCGCCTGGCACTGCTGGCCGCCGCGACCTCGGGTAGCCCTAAGTTCTTCCTGGGCACCGACAGCGCGCCCCATGCGCGGGGCGACAAGGAGAGTGCCTGCGGCTGCGCGGGGGCCTACACCGCGCCGGCGGCCCTGGAGCTCTATGCCACGGCCTTCGAGCAGGCCGGGGCCCTGGAGCGCCTGGAGGGGTTCGCCAGCCATTTCGGCCCCGACTTCTATGGCCTGACGCGCAACGCCGAGACCGTCACCCTGGTGCGCGAGCCCTGGCAGCTGCCCGAGGTGCTGCCCTATGCCGAGGGCCAGACCATCGTGCCCCTGGCCGCCGGCGAGACGCTGGGGTGGACGCTTCAGGACTGATGCCAGTCACCAGTGAGCGCGACAGTAGCAAGCGGCCGCCCCGAGGGGCGGCCGCTGTCGTTCCAGGCGCGGGCTTAACCGTCGAGTAGCTGCCGGTCGAGAAAGGCGATGCCGGCCTCGATGGCGCTGTCGCGGGTCAGGAAGCTGGTGAAGTGCCCACGGTAGTGTTGCAGGTAGAGCTCGCTCTCCACCCCCTGGGCGAGGAGTGCGGCGTGGAAGTCGGTGGCATGGTCCACCGGCACCAGGCTGTCCCAGCGGCCGTGGAAGAGGAAGTGGGGCGGCGTGTCGGCATCGACGTGGTAGATCGGCGAGGCCAGTCGGTAGGCTTCGGGCTTCTCCGCCCGGGTTCCGCCGATGAACTCCACCACCAGCCGCCCGTCAGCGAACTTGAAGAGGTCGCTCGGCAGGCTGCCGCCCAGCACCCCCGCGAGCCGGGCGTGATCGCCGCCGTAAGGCTCGCTCAGGGCCCCGACATTGCCGGCCACCCCGAGCAGGCTGACCAGGTGGGCGCCGCTGGAGTAGCCGACGCCGACGATGCGGCCGGTGTCGATGCGCCACGCCTCGGCCCGCTCGTGGATCCAGGCCATGGCCTGCTGCAGGTCGTGGAGCTGGGCGGGAAAGCGGTAGGTCGGGGCGAAGCGGTAGGCGATATTGACCGTCACGTAGCCGCGTTCGGCGAGCCTCTCGGCGATCTCGTCCATGTCGTCGGGACTGCGCCGCTGCCAGCCACCGCCATGCACCAGCAGGGCCGCCGGGCGCAGCCGGTCGTCGGGGGTGTCCGGTAGCAGGACGCGCGCCTCCAGCGCCTCTGGCCAGTCGGGTGGTGTATAGGTGAGCGGCGCCAGGCGTTCGACGGCATAGTCGGCCGGTTCCACGTCGTTCAGGGCCATGACCTCGCCGTTGCGGTCGAGGTGGGTGGCGCAGCCGGTCAGCAGCAGGGGCAGGGCTAGAAGCAATTTTCGCAACCAGTGAGCTTGTGCCGCGAGATTGTTGTCATTCATCTATCGGCACCCATCGTCACCGGCCAGCATCTCCCGGACAGCTCGACCCAGTGGTTCCAGATGCTGGTCGATAACACCGCTTACTGTGAAGGGGTCAATATTGCCAAGGTATTCATGTGCCAGAATATTCCGGAAGCCACTTATCTGGTGCCAGGGGATATCCGGATAGCGGGCTTTCTTCGAGTCGGGTAGGCGCTGGGTTGCCTCAGACAGGGTCTGGAGGTTCCTCAGGGCAGCATCATAGAGGATGTCATCTTCGGTGATGTCGCCACGCTGTCTGATGCGTGCAATCTTCTCGATGACGTCAAGAATATGCTGGGCGTATAGCTGCCACTCCTTGCTCATGACTCCTTGCTCATAACTCTCGGGCTTCCGCGAGAACAGTATCCCTGATGTGGCGATTGAGTTCGTGGAGGGGAATCAAGTCGACGTCGTGACCCGTAATCTCAGCAAGCCTCTCTGCAAGCGCCATGCGTTGCGTGAAGAGGTCATAGCCCTTGTCGAAATCCACCAGAAAGTCGATATCACTGCCCTGATCTTCCTGCCCCCGAGCCACGGAACCGAATACCCGTATGCCATGGGCCCCATGTGCCCTAGCGGCATTGATGATGGCATGGCGCTTCTCGTGTAGTTCATCGAGTAGCATGGAGACTCCTGACTGCGATCAAGTCGCTTGTTCGACCTCAGGATAAGACGGAGATTCCATGCATGCCAGGCGGTCGACCATGGCCGTGACCATGCGCGTGGAGTGGTCGGCGGCCTTCTCCAGGAACTCGCTGAAGGAGAGGTGGTTGTCGCCGCCGCCGGCGATGTCGGAGAGCGCGCGGATGACCACGAAAGGGCAGCCATAGTGGTGGCAGGTCTGGGCGATCGCCGCGGCCTCCATCTCGGCGGCCAGCATGGTGGGGAAGCGCGAGCGGGTCGTCGCCACCAGTTCGGGGCAGGCCATGAAGACGTCGCCGGTGGCGATCAGGCCCTCGACGACCTTGACCTCGTCCAGCGCTTCGACGCACTCCCGGGCCATGGTGACCAGCCGCGCGTCCGGGACGTAGGCGGCGGGCATGTTGGGCACCTGGCCGTGCTCGTAGCCGAACACCACGGCGTCCACGTCGTGGTGGCGCACCTCGCTGGAGACCACCACGTCGCCGATCTCGAGCCCCTCACCGAAGCCGCCGGCGGAGCCGGTGTTGATGATCGCCTCGGGATGGTAGACGTCCAGCAGCAGGGTGGTGCCGATGGCGGCATTCACCTTGCCGATGCCGGACTGCAGGATCACCACCTCGACGCCATGCAGTTTGCCCAGGTGGAAGGTGCAGCCCACGTGCTGGCGGGTGCGGCGATCCTCCAGCTGGGAAGCGAGTGCGGCGACCTCCTGGGCCATGGCGCCGATGATGCCGATGCGCTTCATGCGAACACCCGGGACCATTCGTCACGCTTGGCCAGGAAACCGCGGGCGATCTGCTGGGCGCCCTCCAGGCTGTGGCTGGCCGCCCAGCCGCACTGCATCTCGTTGCAGGCGGGCACCGCGTCTGCCACCAGCACGTCCTTGAGGGTGCCTTCGACCAGATCGAGCACGCTGTCGTAGTCGTCGTGGTTGATCATCGCGATGTAGAAGCCGGTCTGGCAGCCCATGGGGCTGATGTCGACGACCTTGTCGGAGTGGTTGCGCGAAAGTTCGGCCATCAGGTGCTCCAGGGAGTGCAGGCCGGGCATCTCCATGTGGTCCTGATTGGGCTGGCAGATCCGCATGTCGTACTTGTGGATGGTATCGCCGTGCTCGCCGGTCTTGATGTCGGCAAGGCGGATGTAGGGGGCCTTCACCTTGGTGTGGTCGAGGTTGAAGCTTTCGACGTTCATCTTCTGGTCGGTCATCGGGCGACCTCGCGAGTCGGGAAAAATGGAGGCGCGATTCTAGCGGAATTCGCGATACGGTGCATGTGGGAGCGGTGCTTGCACCGCGAATTGCTTAGCTCGGCACCCATCGCCGTGCAAGCACGGCTCCTACAACGGGTTCCGGCAGCCATCGCCGTGCAAGCACCGCTCCTACAATAGTCCCCTTGCTCCTTGCTCCTTCTCGGCGTCATGCATATCGGCGGCCTGCAGGGTGTTCTCGAGCAGGGTGGCTACGGTCATGGGGCCGACGCCGCCGGGGACCGGGGTGATCCAGCTGGCGCGCTCGGCGGCCGGGGCGAAGTCGATGTCGCCGATCAGGCGGCCGTCCTCCTGGCGGTTGATGCCCACGTCGATGACGATGGCGCCGGGCTTGATCCACTCGCCCTTGACCAGGCCGGGCTTGCCCACCGCGACCACCAGCAGGTCGGCGCGCCGGACATGTGCCTCCAGGTTCTGCGTGAAGCGATGACAGACGGTGGTGGTGCAGCCGGCGAGCATCAGTTCCAGTGACATGGGGCGGCCGACGATGTTGGAGGCGCCGACCACGGTGGCATCCAGGCCGCGGACCTCGAGGCCGCTCGCTTCCAGCAGGGTCATCACGCCCTTGGGGGTGCAGGGGCGCAGCAGCGGCAGGCGCTGGGCCAGGCGGCCGAGGTTGTAGGGGTGGAAGCCGTCGACATCCTTGTGGGGCAGGATGCGCTCGAGGATCGGGCGGGCGTCCAGGTGCTCGGGAAGCGGCAGTTGCACGAGGATGCCGTCGATGCGGGGGTCCGCGTTGAGCTGGTCGACCAGGGCCTCGAGTTCCTCCTGGCGGGTGTCTGCCGGCAGCGGGTACTTGAAGGAGCGGATGCCGGCCTCCTCGCAGGCACGGTGCTTGTTGCGCACATAGACGGCGGAGGCGGCGTCCTCGCCCACCAGGACCACGGCCAGTCCGGGAATGCGCCCTCCGGCCTCGCGGCGTGCCTGCACCTGGCGAGCGACCTGCTGGCGGACTCGGGCGGCAATGGACTTGCCATCGATCAGTTGGGCGGTCATCGAACTTCCCTCTGCTGGTGGGTGGGTGGACGGGGCGGGAGATTTTCGCATGCCCGGGCCCCAAGGCAAAGCGGCCGGTCGGCAGCCGCGCGGTTCTCGCTTGACCCGAGGGGAAAGTTCCGTAGAATACGCAGCGCTTGACGAGGCCCCTGCGGTGGCGTCAGGGCCGTGCAAGAGCCGGCGGGGTGTAGCGCAGTCTGGTAGCGCGCCTGCTTTGGGAGCAGGATGTCGGGGGTTCGAATCCCTCCACCCCGACCACAACCTGTTGATTGGGAAGTTTTATTTCTCATTTCGGGTTGCGGTCAGGCGCTCTGAGACGTAGAATGCGCCCATAGCTCAACCGGATAGAGCAACGGCCTTCTAAGCCGTAGGTTGCAGGTTCGATTCCTGCTGGGCGCGCCATGTGTTCCATGGGGTGGCCGGTAGCGGTTCGGCCGACGCGTTTGAGCTTTCAGCAAGACCCGTGTCGTCGTGGTGGATGTAGCTCAGTGGTAGAGCCCCGGATTGTGGCTCCGGTGGTCGTGGGTTCGATCCCCATCATCCACCCCATCTCGACATGATCTCCAGGCAGTGGTGGATGTAGCTCAGTGGTAGAGCCCCGGATTGTGGCTCCGGTGGTCGTGGGTTCGATCCCCATCATCCACCCCATTGCCTCCCTCAGCAGGTCCCGCTTCTTTCGATTCATCCCCCAGATGCCTTTTCGGTGCCGTGGCGCCCGTCGTCCCGTTGCCTCCTGCGGCAGCAGTCAGCACGGAAAAATCCCGGTCATGCCCCTTGTAATGTGCCGTCAGGCCCCCATCTGTTCAGGCACGGCGCTTGCCAGTACCGGGCGGGATTCTTAGAATCTCCCCCTTGACCCTTTTCACGCTTTCACAGAACGCCCCAGTCGGTAGAGGACATTTCATGCAAGTTTCCGTCGATACGACCTCCCAGATTGAACGCCGCATCAAGGTCCAGGTGCCGGCCGCCGAGGTCGACGAGGCCGTTGCCGCCCGTCTCAAGGATGCCGCCAAGAACGTGCGCATGGACGGTTTCCGCCAGGGCAAGGTCCCGATGTCGGTGATCCGCCAGCGTTATGGACGCGGCGTGCGCGACGAGGTGGTGGGCGAAGTGATGCGCGAGCGCTACGTGCGTGCCATCTCCGAGCACGAGCTCAACCCGGCCGGGTATCCGCAGATCGAGGCCACCATCAACGAGGCGGGCAAGGACCTGGAATTCACCGCCACCCTCGAGATCTACCCCGAGGTCGAGCTTTCGTCCATCGAGGGCACCGAGGTCGAGCGTCCGGTGGTCGAGGTGACCGAGGCCGACGTCGACGAGATGATCGATACCCTGCGCAAGCAGAGCGCCGGCTGGAAAGAAGTCGAGCGTGCCGCCGAGCAGGACGATCAGGTCAAGATCGACTTCCAGGGCTTCCTGGGCGACGAGCCCTTCGAGGGCGGCAGCGCCGAGGGCCACGAGCTGGTGATCGGTTCCGACAGCTTCATCCCCGGTTTCGAGGAGCAGCTGATCGGTGCCAAGGCGGGTGAGGAGAAGGAACTCAAGGTCACCTTCCCCGAGGACTACCAGGCCGAGCAGCTGGCCGGCCAGGAAGCGACCTTCAAGGTCAAGGTCCACGCGGTGCAGGGCCAGGCGCTGCCCGAGGTGGATGCCGAGTTCGTCGAGAAGTTCGGCGTCGAGGACGGCGATCTGGACAAGTTCCGCGCCGAGGTCAAGAAGAACATGACCCGCGAGGCCACCCAGGCCGTCGACAATCGCGTCAAGCAGCAGGTGCTCGAGGCGCTCAAGAAGGCCAACGACATCCCGGTGCCCCAGGCGCTGGTGCAGCAGGAGACCGAAGGCCTCAAGCGCCAGGCGGCCCAGCAGTTCGGCCTCGGTGAAGACTTCGACGTCAGCCAGCTGCCCGACGAGCTGTTCGCCGAGCAGGCCAAGAGCCGCGTCCAGGTCGGCTTGCTGCTGGCCGAGGTGATCAAGCGCCACGAGGTTGCGGCCAGCGATGACGAGATCAAGGGCAAGGTCGAGGAGCTGGCTCAGCAGTATCAGGACCCCGAGCAGGTGGTCGAGTACTACATGGGTAACGACCAGCTCAAGACCCAGGTCCAGTCGGCTATCCTCGAAGAGAAGGCCGTCGATGTCCTGCTCGAGCAGGCCAGCGTCAAGGACGTGGAGATGAGCTATCAGGAGGCCCTCGCCGCGGCCCAGCAGCAGGGCGAAGCCGACGAGGAAGGCGAAGAGGCCGAGGCCGAGACCCAGGGTGAAGCGCCCCAGGGCGAAGAGAAGCAGGCCTGATCGCGCTGCGGCGCACCCTGCCTGGCCCCGCGGCCGGGCAGGGCGTTATCCCACGCTTCCATTCATCGGATCCAAGGACATCACCCAGATGAGCAATCCGTTCGAACCCCAATCCGCCGGCGGCCTGGTGCCCATGGTGGTCGAGCAGAGCGCGCGCGGCGAGCGGGCTTACGATATCTACTCTCGCCTGCTCAAGGAACGCGTGATCTTCCTGGTGGGCCCGGTGGAAGACCACATGGCCAACCTGCTGGTGGCACAGCTGCTGTTCCTGGAGTCCGAGAACCCGGACAAGGACATCCACCTGTACATCAACTCGCCGGGTGGCGCGGTGACCGCCGGCATGTCGGTCTACGACACCATGCAGTTCATCAAGCCCGACGTCTCCACGGTGTGCATCGGCCAGGCGGCGAGCATGGGCGCGCTGCTGCTGGCCGGCGGTGCCGCAGGCAAGCGCTACTGCCTGCCCAACTCGCGGATGATGATCCACCAGCCGCTGGGCGGCTACCAGGGGCAGGCCTCGGACATCGAGATCCACACCCGCGAGATCCTCGGTATCCGCGACAAGCTCAACCAGATCCTCGCCCATCACACCGGCCAGGACATCGAGACCATCGCCCGGGATACCGACCGCGACAACTTCATGAACGGCCCACAGGCCGCCGAGTATGGCCTGATCGATGCGGTGCTGGAACAGCGGCCGACATCCTGATAGCGTGAATTTCACCCGAGTGACCTTCATGCACTGAGACGTTTCCCGGCGGCCGAGGCCGCCGTGGTGAACCCGACGCCCCATGAGCCATACTGTAGGGGCGTCACTATGAAAGAGGTACGCGAATGGCCGACGGCAAAGGCAAGGACGAAGGCGGTAAACTGCTCTACTGCTCGTTCTGCGGCAAGAACCAGAACGAGGTACGCAAGCTGATTGCCGGTCCGTCCGTGTATATCTGCGATGAGTGTGTCGACCTCTGCAACGACATCATTCGCGAGGAGGTGCTCGATGCCGATGCCGAGACCGACGAGGAGCGCCTGCCCGCTCCCCGCGAGATTCGTCACACCCTCGATGACTACGTGATCGGCCAGGACCGCGCCAAGATGGTGCTGTCGGTGGCGGTCTACAACCACTACAAGCGCCTGCGCTTCGGCGCCAAGGACGACGACGTCGAGCTTGGCAAGTCGAACATCCTGCTGATCGGCCCCACCGGCAGCGGCAAGACGCTGCTCGCCGAGACGCTGGCGCGGCTGCTCAATGTGCCCTTCACCATCGCCGATGCCACCACCCTCACCGAGGCGGGCTACGTCGGCGAGGACGTGGAGAACATCATCCAGAAGCTGCTGCAGAAGTGCGACTACGATGTGGAGAAGGCCCAGCGCGGCATCGTCTATATCGACGAGATCGACAAGATTTCGCGCAAGTCGGACAACCCGTCGATTACCCGGGATGTCTCCGGTGAGGGCGTGCAGCAGGCGCTGCTCAAGCTGATCGAGGGCACCACCGCCTCGGTGCCGCCCCAGGGCGGACGCAAGCACCCCCAGCAGGAGTTCCTGCAGGTCGATACCGGCAACATCCTGTTCATCGTCGGCGGCGCCTTCGCCGGGCTGGACAAGGTGATCCGTGATCGCGCCGAGAAGGGCGGCATCGGCTTCAATGCCGTGGTCAAGAGCAAGGACGAGACCAAGGGCGTCGGTGACCTGCTGCTCGACGTGGAGCCCGAGGACCTGGTCAAATTCGGCCTGATCCCCGAGTTCGTGGGTCGCCTGCCGGTGATCGCCACCCTGACCGAGCTCACCGAGGATGCCCTGATCGAGATCCTCACCGAGCCGAAGAACTCGCTGATCAAGCAGTACGCCCGGCTGTTCGAGATGGAAGGCGTGGAGCTGGAGTTCCGCGAGGACGCCCTGCGGGCGGTGGCCGGCAAGGCCATGGCGCGCAAGACCGGCGCCCGCGGCCTGCGCTCGATCCTCGAGTCGGTGCTGCTCGATACCATGTACGAGATTCCCTCGCTGGAGGGGGTCTCCAAGGTGGTGATCGATGCCTCGGTCATCGCTGGCGAGAGCGAGCCGCTGCTGATCTACTCCCAGCAGGAAGCGCAGCGGAGCGACGGTACCGACGGCTGAACCACCGGGCGCCACGCGCCCCGATGAGGGAGCGGCTTCATCCGCGAGGTGTTTAGGAGCCTCGGGCGATGGATCCGCTCCCCTTCTTTTGCGCGCCGGCACGGGTTGCCTTGCAATGCCACCGCTTCGCCCCCACTCCTTGGGTATCCATCCGATTTCGTGTGAGGAACGTCTGCGATGCAGCAGAACGCCGAACAGACCCTGAGTCTGCCCCTTTTGCCACTGCGGGACGTGGTCGTCTATCCGCAGATGGTCATCCCGCTGTTCGTCGGCCGCGAGAAGTCGATCCAGGCGCTCGAGGCCGCCATGGCGGCCGACAAGCGCGTCCTGCTGGTGGCCCAGCGCGAGGCCAGCAAGGACGATCCCGATAACGAGGACATGTTCGCCATCGGCACCGTGGCCGAGATCATGCAGCTGCTCAAGCTGCCCGACGGCACCGTGAAGGTACTGATCGAGGGCGAGTCCCGGGCCGATATCCGCGAGATCATCGCCGTCGATGGCGGCTACAGCCGTGCCGAGGTGAGCCTGCGCGAGAGCGAACCGCTCAGCGAGCGCGAGCAGGAGGCGCTGGTGCGCGTGCTGCTCACCCAGTTCGAGCAGTACGTGAAGATGTCGAAGAAGGTGCCCAACGAGGTGCTCAACTCGCTCTCCGGCATCGAGGACCCCAGCCGCCTGGTGGATACCATCTGTGCCCACCTGTCGCTGAAGATCGACGACAAGCAGCAGCTGCTGGAGATGGACCGGGTGCGCGATCGCATCGAGCACCTGATGGCGCTGATCGAGTCCGAGATCGACCTGCTGCAGGTGGAGAAGCGCATCCGCTCGCGGGTCAAGGACCAGATGGAGAAGTCCCAGCGCGAGTACTATCTCAACGAGCAGATGAAGGCCATCCAGAAGGAGATGGGCGAGCTCGAGAACGTGCCCAACGAGGCCGAGAAGTACGAGCGGGCCATCGAGGGATCCGGCATGCCCAAGGAGGCGCGCGACAAGGCGCTCCAGGAGCTGGGCAAGCTGAAGATGATGTCGCCGAACTCCGCCGAGGCCACGGTGGTGCGCTCCTACCTGGACTGGCTGGTGGCGGTGCCGTGGAAGAAGCGCACCCGCATCAAGCATGACCTGGTGCACGCCCAGAAGGTGCTCGACGAGGATCACTACGGCCTCGAGGAGGTCAAGGCGCGCATCCTCGAGTACCTGGCGGTGCACAAGCGGGTCAAGAAGCTCAAGGGCCCGGTGCTCTGCCTGGTGGGCCCGCCCGGGGTGGGCAAGACCTCGCTGGGGCAGTCGATCGCTCGGGCCACCAACCGCAAGTACGTGCGCCTGGCGCTCGGCGGGGTGCGCGACGAGTCCGAGATCCGGGGCCATCGCCGCACCTACATCGGCTCGCTGCCGGGCAAGCTGATCCAGCGCATGGCCAAGGCCGGGGCCAAGAACCCGCTGTTCCTGCTCGACGAGGTCGACAAGATCGGCATGGACCACCGCGGCGATCCCTCCTCGGCGCTGCTCGAGGTGCTGGATCCGGAGCAGAACGACACCTTCAGCGACCACTACCTGGAGCTGGACTACGATCTCTCCGAGACGCTGTTCATCTGCACCGCCAACTCGATGAACATCCCCGGCCCGCTGCTCGACCGCATGGAGGTGATCCGCCTGCCGGGCTACACCGAGGACGAGAAGCTCGCCATCGCCCGCCGCTACCTGGTGCCCAAGCAGCTCAAGGCCAACGGCTTCAAGGACGACGAGCTCTCGTTCTCCGACGACGCGCTGCTCGAGCTGATCCGCTACTACAGCCGCGAGGCCGGGGTGCGCGAACTGGAGCGCCAGATCGCCAAGGTGTGCCGCAAGGTGCTCCGCGAGCGCCTCGAGAAGGAGCGCCAGGAGGGCGCCCAGGCGCCGGTGCTGCTCTCGGCGGCCGACATCGAGCCCTATGCCGGGGTGCGCCGCTACAGCTACGGCCTGGCCGACCAGGAGGACCAGGTCGGCCGGGTGACCGGCCTGGCCTGGACCTCGGTGGGCGGCGAGCTGCTCAACATCGAGTCGGTGATCACGCCCGGCAAGGGGCGTCTGGACAAGACCGGCTCGCTCGGCGACGTGATGAAGGAGTCGGTGAGCGCGGCCCAGACGGTGGTGCGCGCGCGGGCCCTGGCGCTGGGCATCGACCCGGAGCGCTTCGAGAAGGAGGACCTGCACATCCACGTGCCCGAGGGCGCCACGCCCAAGGACGGTCCCAGCGCGGGCATCGCCATGGTCACGGCCATGGTCTCGGCCTACACGGGGCGTCCGGTACGCTGCGACGTGGCCATGACCGGCGAGGTCAACCTGCGCGGGGAGGTGCTGCCGATCGGCGGGCTGAAGGAGAAATTGCTGGCTGCCAGGCGCGGTGGTATAAAGACGGTGCTAATACCCGAGGAGAACCGCCGCGACCTCAAGGAGGTTCCGGACAATATCAAGGAGGCCCTCGATATTCGGCCGGTTCGCTGGATCGATGATGTTCTTGAGGTGGCCCTGGCCGACAAACCGGCGCCGAAAAAGGAGGAACCGCGAGCGGAAGATTCCACCTCCTCGGCGTCGATGGTCAGTACGCACTAACGATAATTTCCTCGCCATACCGGTGCCAGAATCCCGGTATGGCGGGGTTTGGCAAGGAAGGTTGCTTGACAGGTCTTTCACCGCATTGCTATAAACTACCGCCATGCTGTGATCGCGTCAGTCAGCCGAAAGTCTTGCCGATTAGAGCCAATTTACGAAAACGTCAAGGGGTGAAGTGTGAACAAATCCGAGCTGATCGAAGCCATTGCCGCGTCTGCCGACATTCCCAAGGCAGCGGCTTCTCGTGCACTGGATGCCATGGTCGAGACCGTGACCGACAGCCTCAAGAAGGGTGACAGCGTTTCCCTGGTGGGCTTCGGTACCTTCCAGGTGAAGGAGCGCGCTGCCCGCACCGGCCGTAACCCGCAGACCGGTCAGCCGATCGAGATCAGCGCTGCCAAGGTCCCCAGCTTCAAGGCCGGCAAGGCGCTCAAGGACTCCGTCAACTGAGTCGACGGCGCCTGCCGCACCACTGACGGTTGGTTCCATATCAGGCGCATCGCCCCGGCGGTGCGCCTGTTCTTTTGTCGGTTATCCCTTTTTCGGCCACCCGCATCGCCGCCGGCGTCGCGTAATGCCCGGTGATGCGTATAATGTGGCGCGACCCGACTCACTTGATCCGCAGAGGCCTGCATGCTGCAAAGTATTCGTGACCGCTCCAGGAGCTGGGGCGCGAAGATCATCATCGGTGCCGTGGTCGTGACCCTGGCACTCTTCGGCGTGGAATCGCTGGTCGGGCTGCTGGGCAACAGTGGCGACGAGGTCGCCGAGGTCAACGGCGAGGCGATCACCCGCCAGCAGCTGGAAATGGAAGTTCAGCGCGCGATCCGCAGCGGGCAGGTGCCGCCCGATCAGGAGCGCGCCCTGCGGGCCGAGATGCTCGACATGCTGATCACCGACCGCCTGCTGACCCAGTATGCCGAGGAGGGTGGCCTGCATGTCTCCGAGGAACAGCTGGATCAGCTGATCGTCAACCTGCCGGAGTTCCAGGATGCCAACGGTCGCTTCGACCGTGAGCTGTTCCGCAACCGTCTCGCCAGCGCCGGCTTCACGCCGCTGTCGTTTCGCCGGCAGCTCAGCGTCGACGTGAAACGCCAGCAGCTCCAGCAGGGCCTGGCGGTGAGTGACTTCACCCTGGAGGAGGAGCGCGAGCGCCTCGCCACCCTGCAGCGCCAGACCCGCAGTTTCCGCCACCATGCCTTGGTGCCGGCGGACCTGGAGACACCGCCCGAGGTCGACGAGCAGGCGCTGCAAGCGTACTACGACGCCCACCAGGCGGATTACCGGCGCCCCGAGCAGGTCCGGCTGAACTATGTGGTCCTCGACCGCCAGCAGATGGCCGAGGACGCCGAGGTCAGCGAAGAGGCACTTCGCGCGGCCTGGCAGGACGGCACCGCCGAGGCCGATCGCCGGGTGTCGCACATCATGGTGACCTATGGCGATAGTGACGGGGGTGACGCGCGTAGCCGCGAGGAGGCCGAGGCCCTTCTCGAGCAGGTGCAGCAGCGCCTCGCCGAGGGCGAGGCCTTCGCCGAGCTGGCCACCGAGGTCTCCGAGGACAGCTCCACCAGCGACGACGGCGGCGATCTGGGCGTCATCTCCCGCGGCTTCTTCGGCGAGGCGTTCGAAGAGGCGGCCTTCTCCCTGGGCGAGGGCGAGGTGTCCGAGATCGTCGAGACCGACAACGGCCTGCACCTGGTCAAGGTCACCGAGCTGGACCGTCCCGCCTTCGAGGAGAGCCGCGACCCGCTGCGTCGGCAGCTGGCCCGCGAGCAGGTGACCGATGCCTTCAACGAGAAGGCCCAGCGCCTGATCGATGACAGCTTCGCCGCCGAGGACCTGGCCAGCGTGGCCGAGGACCTGGGGCTGGAGCTGCAGCAGGGCGACTGGGTCGGTCGCGACAGCGCCGACGGCGTGCTCTCCGAGCCGGGCGTGATGGAGCAGGCCTTCAGCGACGATGTGCTGGAGGAGGGCTACAACAGCGAGGTGATCGAGCTCGACGAGGACCGTCGCCTGGTGCTGCGGGTGGCCGAGCATCGCGAGGCGACCACCCTGCCCCTGGAGGAGGTGCGTGACGAGCTCGAGGCGGCGGTGCGCCGCGAGAAGACCCGCGAGGCGCTGCTCGAGCTGGCCGCGGAACGCGTCGAGCGACTGCGCGCCGGCGGCTCCCTGGAGATCGCGTGGCAGCAGGCCGAGGCCGTCAGCCGCCAGGGCGGGAGCGACCTCTCCGATGCGCTGATCGAGGCCGCCTTCCGCCTGCCGCATCCCGAGGGTGACTCGCCGGTCTATGGCCATGTCGTGGACGGCCAGCGCGTGGTACTGATCACCCTGGACGAGGTGCAGCCCGGCGAGCCCAACCAGCAGATCGAGTCCTTCGTGGCCCGCATGGCGGAACGGCTTCGTGCCCAGGCTGCCATCCAGGGGCTGCTCGACGACCTGCGCGAGGAGGCGGAGATCAAGCGGCTGTAGGAGCCGCCAAGCGCCGAGCGCCGAGCTGCAAGCAAACCCCGAAGGTCATGGCCTTCGGGGTTTGTGTTTTCTCGAGAGCATCACATAGTGACGGCCGCTTGGCGCTTTATGTTACTCTATAACATCTATCCCTGCTCAGGAGGCTATCCATGCCTGCCCCCTTGGCCCATGTGCCTGTCCACCTGGTCACCGGTTTCCTGGGGAGTGGCAAGAGCACCCTGATACGCCGGCTGATCGAGCAGAAGCCAGAGGGAGAGCGCTGGGCGGTGGTGATCAATGAGTTCGGTCGGGTTGGGATCGACCAGGCGATGTTCGCCGAGCGCGACGACCTGGTGGTCAAGGGGTTGCCGGGCGGCTGCCTCTGCTGCCAGCTGGCCTTCGTGCTGCAGGCCTCGTTGGTCAACCTGTTGCATCGCCACCGGCCGGATCGGCTGATCATCGAGCCCTCGGGGCTGGGCCATCCTGCGGGGCTGCTGGACGTGCTGCGCGGCGAGGGCTTCGAGGGGGTGCTGGATGTCCGTGACATCATCGCGCTGCTAGACCCCCGGCGCCTGGACGACCCGCGCACCCGCGCCCATGAGACCTTCCGCGATCAGCTGGCCATGGCCGACGGGGTGGCCCTGACCATGACCGACCTGGCCACGCCCGACCAGCGTGAGGCGGCCCGCGCCTGGCTGGGCGAGTTCTGGCCGGCCAAGCGCTGGATCGCCGAGGCGCCCCACGGGGAGCTGCCGCTCTCCCTGCTGCTGGAGTGCCGCCCGCATGGGCGGCCGAGGGGAGCTGCCTCGTCCGTTCACCAGGCGGCCCATCCGACGGCGGCGACCCTGGTGCTGGACGAGGTCGCGTTTCGCGAGCCGGAACCCGGCAGGCCGCTGCGGGAGGAGGGCGCTTCGCTGGGACATGCCACCCTGGGGTGGCGCTGGCATGCCGCCGAGGTCTTCGACCTCGACCGGGTCGCGTCGCTGCTGGGCGCATTGCCCGCGGGGCTGCGCGTGAAGGGGGTGCTGCATACCGGCGACGGCTGGAAGCTCTACAACCGCGCCGATGGCACGGTCAGCCTCGCTGACGCCACCTGGCGGCTGGACTCACGACTGGAGCTGATCGGCGAGGCGGGCCACCTGCCGGCGGTCGAGGCGCTGGAAGCGAAACTGGCGGGCTGCCTGGCGAGTCGCTGAGGGCTCAGCGAGGGAGCGCTGCGTGCAGCACGATCAGGGGCCCAGTTTGCTATCGCCTTGCAAGCAAGGCTCCCACGACAACCTGTCCGGTGGCGCTATACCCTGTAGGAGCGCTCGGTTCGACGCCTCGACTTGCAGCGCGATCGAGAGCGCAATGTCAGGGAAGCGGGAAGGTCTGCAGCCGCGGCTCACTGCTGTCCTCGACGTCGATCTCCCAGCCCTGGCCGGGCTGCCAGTCGCCCAGCACATAGCGCTTTGCCGGCCGGCCATCGACCTCGAGGTCATGCACCGCGGGGCGGTGGGTGTGGCCGTGGATCAAGGTCGTGACGTCGTGCTCGGCCATCACCTTCACCACCTCGGCCGGGGTCACGTCCATGATGTCCTCGGCCTTGTTGGAGTTGGAATCAAAGGACTGCTCGCGCAGCTGCCTGGCCAGGGCGATGCGCTCCTGGATCGGCATCGAGAGTATCTGCTGCTGCCATAGCGGGTGGCGTGCCTGGGTGCGAAAGGCCTGGTAGGCCTCGTCGCGGGTGCAGAGGCTGTCGCCGTGCATCAGCAGGACCCGCTTGCCACCGAGTTGGACCACGCTCGGGTCGGGCAGTAGCGAAGCCCCGGCCTCGTTGGCGAAACGCTCACCCAGCAGGAAGTCGCGGTTGCCGTGCATCAGGTAGATGGCCGTACCGCCATCGGCCAGGCGCTTGAGGGCATCAGCGATGCGCGCCGCCAGGGTGGCGTTGCCGGTGGGGTCCTGCTCGCCCAGGTCGAGCAGGTCGTCGCCGATCCACGCCTCGAAGAAATCGCCGAGGATATAGAGGGCATCACAGCCCCGGGCACGCTCGTCCAGCCAGTGCAGGAAGCCCTCGGTGATATGGGGGGCGCCGGGGTGCAGGTGCAGGTCGGAAATCAGCAGGGTGGTCATCACTCTCCCTTCACGTAGGCCTTCTGGATGACCACGTCCTCGGCGGGCACGTCGGCGTGCATGCCGCGACGGGTGGTGGGCACCGCCTTGATCTTCTCGACCACGTCCATACCCTCGACCACCTCGCCGAACACGCAATAGCCCCAGCCCTGGACATTCTTGCCGCTGTGGTTGAGGAAGTCGTTGTCGGCGATGTTGATGAAGAACTGCGCCGTGGCGGAGTGCGGGTCCTGGGTGCGGGCCATGGCCAGGGTGCCGGTGGTGTTCTTCAGGCCGTTGTCGGCCTCGTTCTCGACCGGGTCACGGGTCGGCTTCTGGTTGAAGTCGGTGTCGAAGCCGCCGCCCTGGACCATGAAGCCCGGGATCACGCGGTGGAAGAGGGTGCCGTCATAGAAGCCCTCGCGGACGTACTGCTCGAAGTTGGCGGCGGTCTTGGGCGCCTTCTCGTGGTTGAGCTCGACGGTGATGTCACCGAAATTGGTCTGCAGAACGATCATCGATAAGTTCCTGTACGGTAAAGAGGAGTTGCCTTGGCGTTGCCCATGGCTGTGGCGCTATAATAACGGTTTTGCTTCCATGCGCGAAGCGAGTCCATTCCGAACCGGAAGTGTTCCTGGAGGCCTGCGGCGAGGGGCGCCGGGGATAAGCCGAAGAGGAGGTCCTACGCCAGGGATGGCGTCGGTAGCGCCCAGGGATGGGTTCACAGCGCCTCCTCGATGGTCCGGCACCCCGGGGCTTGTCGCCGGATCAGCCCCGAGCGGTGCAGGCTTCTCTTGCAGCACCGATCCGCCCCTCCCAAACCAGAGGTCGTTTTTTCCGACATGTCCACCGATACCACCAGCGCGCCGAATTTCATCCGCAACCAGATCCGCGAGGAGATCGAGGCCGGCCGTACCGGGAAGATCGTCACCCGCTTCCCGCCGGAGCCCAACGGCTTTCTGCATATCGGCCACGCCAAGTCGATCTGCCTGAACTTCGGGCTCGCCGAGCACTTTGGTGGCGACTGTCATCTGCGCTTCGACGACACCAACCCGGCCAAGGAAGAGCAGGCCTACATCGACGCCATCAAGGCGGACGTTCACTGGCTGGGCTTCGAGTGGGCGGGGCCGGTGCGCTTCGCTTCGGACTACTTCGACCAGCTCTATGCCTGGGCGCAGCACCTGGTGCGCGAGGGCAAGGCCTATGTCGACGACCTCTCGCCGGACGAGATCCGCGAGTATCGGGGCACTCTGACCGAAGCGGGCACGCCGAGCCCCTATCGTGAACGCAGCGCGGCCGAGAACCTCGACCTGCTCGAGCGCATGCGCACCGGCGAGTTCGCCGAGGGCGAGAAGGTGCTGCGGGCGAAGATCGACATGGCCGCGTCGAACATCAACCTGCGTGACCCGATCCTCTACCGCATTCGCCACGCCAGCCACCACCAGACCGGCGACAGGTGGAAGATCTACCCCTCCTACGACTTCACCCATGGCCAGTCGGACGCCCTGGAGGGGGTCACCCACTCGATCTGCACCCTGGAGTTCGAGGATCACCGTCCGCTCTACGAGTGGTTCCTGGACAACCTGCCGGTGCCGGCGACGCCGCGCCAGATCGAGTTCGCCCGGCTCAATGTCAATTACACCCTGACGTCCAAGCGCAAGCTCAAGTTGCTGGTGGACGAGGGCATCGTCGACGGCTGGGACGATCCGCGCCTGCCGACCATCTCCGGCATGCGGCGTCGTGGCTACACGCCGGCCTCGATCCGCAAGTTCTGCGAGATGATCGGCGTCACCCGCGCCGACGGCGGCCTGGTGGATATCGCCATGCTCTACCACGCCATCCGCTCGGATCTCGAGGACAACGCCCCTCGCGCGATGGCCGTGCTCAAGCCGCTGAAGGTCGTGCTGACCAACGTGGCCGAGGGTCACGAGGAGGTCTTTGATGTGCCCGGCCATCCGGCCCGCGAGGACATGACGGTGCGCAAGGTGCCGTTTACTCGTGAAATTTACATTGATCACGATGACTTCATGGAGGAGCCGCCCAAGAAGTTCTTCCGCCTGGCGCCGGGCAAGGAGGTGCGCCTGCGCAATAGCTACGTGATCCGCTGTGACGAGGTGATCAAGGACGCCGCCGGCGAGATCAGCGAGCTGCGCTGCTCCGTGGACTTCGACACCCTGGGCAAGAACCCCGAGGGCCGCAAGGTGAAGGGCGTGATCCACTGGGTCAGCGCGGAGCACGGCGTGCCCATGGAGGTGCGCCTCTACGACAACCTCTTCCTCGAGGAGCAGCCCGACAAGGGCAAGGATGCCGACTTCCTCGAGCACCTCAATCCCGAGTCGCTGGTCACCGTGCAGGCCATCGGCGAGCCGAGCCTGGCGGAGGCCGAGTCGGAGAGCCGCTTCCAGTTCGAGCGGGTGGGCTACTTCTGCGCCGACCGCCATGCCAGCCGTGATGGCCGGCTGGTGTTCAACCGCACCGTGGGGCTCAAGGACAGCTGGGCCAAGGTTCAGAAGCAAGAAGCCCAGAAGAAAGAACAAGACAGGAAGAAGGGGTGAAGGTGAGCACCGACATGCAGATCTACAACACCCTGACCCGTCGCAAGGAGCCCTTCACGCCCATCGAGCCGGGCAAGGTGCGCATGTATGTCTGCGGCATGACCGTCTACGACTACTGCCACCTGGGCCACGCCCGGGTGATGGTGGCCTTCGACGTCATCACCCGCTACCTGCGTGCCCGGGGCTATGACGTCACCTACGTGCGCAACGTCACCGACATCGACGACAAGATCCTCAAGCGCGCCGAGGAGAACGGCGAGTCGATCGCCTCGCTCACCGAACGCATGATCGAGGCCATGCACGAGGACGAGGCGCGCCTCTGCGTCTTGCCCCCGGATCGTGAGCCCCGCGCGACTCGGCATATCGACGAGATCGTCGCCATGATCGAGACGCTGATCGACAAGGGCTTCGCCTACGCTGCCGACAACGGCGACGTCTACTATCGGGTGCGTCGCTTCGAACGCTATGGCCGGCTGAGCAACCGCGACCCCGACGAGATGCGTGCCGGGGCGCGCATCGAGGTGGATGAGCACAAGGAAGACCCGCTGGACTTCGTGCTGTGGAAGGCGGCCAAGCCCGGCGAGGCCAGCTGGCCCTCGCCCTGGGGCGAGGGGCGGCCCGGCTGGCACATCGAATGTTCCGCCATGTCGACCTGCTGCCTGGGCGAGACCTTCGACATCCACGGGGGCGGGCCGGATCTGATGTTCCCTCACCACGAGAACGAGATCGCCCAGAGCGAGGCGGCCACCGGCCATGCCTACGTGAATACCTGGATGCACGCCGGGGCGGTGCGCGTGAACCATGAGAAGATGTCCAAGTCGCTGGGCAACTTCTTCACCATCCGCGAGGTGCTCGAGCATCACGACCCCGAGGTGGTGCGCTACCTGCTGGTGGCCAGCCACTACCGCAGCCCGATCAATTACGCGCCGGATTCGCTGGCCGAGGCGCGCAAGTCGCTGGAACGCTTCTACACGGCACTGGAAGGCCTGATACTCAACGAGACGATCGAGGCCGAGGCGTCCATCACCGGGGGCGACTCGCATTTTGAGGTGCGCTTCACGGCTGCCATGGACGATGACTTCAATACCCCCGAAGCGCTCTCGGTGCTCTTCGATCTGGCCCGCGAGCTGAACCGCGCCCGGAAGGAGGCGCCCGAGCAGGCGCCGGCGCTGGCCGCCGAACTCAAGCGCCTGGGCGGCACCCTGGGACTGCTGCAGCAGGATCCCGCGAGCTTCCTGCAGGGCGGGGGCGCTGCGCTGCCCCTTTCCGAGGAAGACATAGAGGCCAAGATCAGTGAGCGCGCTGCCGCCAAGAAGGCCCGGGACTTCGCTACCGCCGACGCCATTCGCGACGAGCTGGCGGCGCTCGGCATCGTCCTCAAGGATTCCCGCGAGGGTACGAGCTGGGTGTTCGAGACGCCGGAAGCCTGAGGCTCCCTGCCCAATACCTCCCACACGCCCGGCCCGCCGCAAGGTGAGCCAGGTGCTTTTTTTGATTTTCCCGATAGGGAAAGTTCCCGGGCTGAGCCCATGCTGGGTCAAAAATTATCCCTATCGGGATAAAAGACTGGCATGACTGGCAATGGGTCGGCTATCTTTCCCGTCAGGGAAAATTCGGGATGCCCACCATGGATACTTGCGCCGCCAAAGAGCCAACCATTCCAATTCGCGATTCAGCCGTTTTGGGACGGCTCATTCGCCGGGTGCGAAAGCAGCAGGGACTGACGCTGGAGACCCTGGCCGGCCTATGCGGACTGAGCATTCGCTTCCTCAGCGAGCTCGAGAACGGGCGTGAAACCTGCAGCCTTGTGCGCGTGCTCTGGGTGCTGGACGCCTTGGGTATCGAGCTGGCGGCTCGGCCGCCCGAGGGGTTGGAGCCTTGAAGCGCCAGGATGTGTTACACGTCTGGCGAGAGGAGCGCCTGGTCGGCACCTTGTGGCGGGGCCAAGGTGAGCGCCTGATCGGTTTCGAGTACGACCAGGTCTGGCGTGATAGCGAGCATGCCATCTCCTTCAGCTTGCCGCTGGAACAGCAGACATGGTTGCCTGAAGACCAAACCGCTCACCGCTGGTTCGGCAACCTGCTGCCGGAGGAGCAGGCGCGGGCGCCCAGGACAAGATTCCGGTGCTGATCGAGGAGGGCGAGATCAAGCTGCCCGTCGGGAGCACGCCCTCGTCCCATATCCTGAAGTTCGCCGTCGATGGCCGAGACCTGGTCATCCTTAACGAACTTTTTCTGAACACCCTGGCACGGCTTGCCGGCTTGGAGTGTCCTGTCACCACGGCGGGCGAGATAGAAGGACACTGGTATCTCCTCGTGGAGCGCTACGACCGGGAAGGTATCGGTACCCCCGGGCTGCGCCGAATCCACCAGGAGGACTTCTGCCAGGCCATGGGCTACTCGCGCATCGACAAGTATCAGGTGCCCAGCGGGCCGCGCTTCGCGCATTGCATCGCAACGGCTCGACACGCCTGCCGGCCGAGTGCCGCCTCGATACTGCATCTGATACGATGGCAGGCCTTCAACGTTCTGGTGGGAAACACCGATGGGCATGCCAAGAATCTCTCTCTCCTACAGGATGATCGAGGTCGCTGGCGGGTAGCTCCGGCCTATGATCTCGTGGGCACCCTGGTACTGGGCTATCATCCGGAACTGGCTTTCACCGTCGGTGAGCAAGCCAACTCGCAGCAGCTCCTGCCGCGAGACTGGCAGGCTTTTGCCAGGGAGTGCCGATTCAGTTATGCGCTCGTAAGGCGTGAGATAAGGGCACTCGCGCAACGGGTGGAAGCGCTTCTGGCGTCAGATGACCTGCCGCGTACCCTGATGGAGGCCGGCATGAACGAGCGTGGCTGGCGCAGGCTTCAGCAGCAGCGTCACCATATCGTCAAGCAGTGCCGCCGATCCGAAACGTGGTAGGTATCGATATGCCCCGCAATGGGCACAATGTTTCTCAAGCACCGTTTTAATGAAGTATCTTGAACGAGAGCCCACTTGGACTACACCCCCTTCAGCTACGTCACCGCCGAGAAGGCCGACCTCTATCGTGAGGTGATGCGCACCTTCGTCGAGGCCAAGTCACACTTCCTGGTGCACCTGCGCCCGGAGGATGTCCAGCAGCAGCTCGGCGAGCCGGAGCTGGCGACGGTGCAGGCGGCGCTGACCCAACTGGTCACCTGGGGCAACCTGGACGCCGAGCGCGACAATGCCCGGGTCACCAGTGTCGAGGACTACTACCGCGCCCTCTATGTCTACCAGATCACCCGCCACGGCGAGGCGGTGGAGGCGGCGCTGGCCACCTATGACCAGGAGCTGGGCCGGCGCGGCGCCCTGCAGAGCGTGGCGCTGGAGGATATCCGCGCCCGCCTGCGGGCGCTGCTGACGCTGGCCCAGAGCGAGGCACCGGATGCCACCCAGAGCCAGCTGCTGCTGCGCGACCTGGCCGGTGTCTTCGCCGATCTGGCCGAGAATGCCCGCGCCTTCATGACCGGCCTGAACCGCTCCCTGGAGAGTCAGGACAGCGATGCCGATGCCTTCCTGCTCTACAAGGAGCGAGTGATCGGCTATATCGAGCGCTTTCTCGGTGATCTGACCACCGCGTCCGGCGAGATCGCCGAGCTGATCCGCACCCTGAGCGGCGACGGTGATGGCGACCGAGAGCACCGCGAGGCGCCGGTGGATCGTCTGCTGCGCCAGGCCGCCGAGCGGGAACTGGCCGATCTGGCGCCTGGCGAGTCGCCGGATGACGGCGAAGAGCGCGAGCGTGCCTTTGCCGAGGCCTGGCGGCGCTGGCACGGCCACTGGGAGGGGCTGCGCGCCTGGTTCCTCGATCAACCGGGGCGCCAGGCCCAGGCCCGGCTGCTGCGCAGCAGTGCGCGCCGGGCGGTGACCCAGCTGCTGGAGATGGTCGGTCGACTCAACGAGCGGCGCATGGCGCGCAGCGACCGCTCGGCGGATTTTCGCACCCTGGCGCGCTGGTTCCTGGAATGCCAGGACGATGGCGAGGCCCACCGCCTGTGGCGCACCGCCTTCGGCCTGACCCCGGCGCGTCATCTGGTCATCGATGCCGAGACCAGCGAGCGCTGGCAGCAGGAGCCGGTGCCGGCCAGCACGCCCTGGGCCGAGGCGCCCGGCATCCAGGTGCAGCCCCGCCTGCGCGCCACCGGCAATTATCAGAAGGCCGGCCCCCCGCCCAAGCTGTACCGCCGGACACGGGAGCGCGAGCTTCTGGCCCGTCAACTGGCCGAGGAGGCCAGTGCCGCCCGAGCCGCGCGTCGGCAGCTGGTGGAGAGAGGCGCCGAGCGGCTCTCCGAGCTGGGTGAGTTGGGCGAGCTGGATGATGGCGCCTTTCGCCTGCTGCTCAACCTGCTGGGAGATGCCCTGGCGGCCAGCCAGGGCGATGACGCCCCGGTTACCACCACGACCGCGGATGGCAGCCTGCGCATCACCTTGAGCCCGCTGGGGCCGGAGTCTTCCGCCACCATCGTCACCCCCGCCGGCGCCCTGAGTGGCCGTGACTATCGCCTCGAGATCGTCGATCTGGAGGCGAGCGCATGATCGAGCTGAGCGATACCCTGGAGCGCCAGCGCCTGGAGGAGCAGCGCCGTGCCCTGAGGGCGCTGCTGGCCAGGCCGCTGATTCGTGCCGACGACTCGGCCTTTCCTCTGGTGCGCCGCCATGCCGCATCGCTGCGCGACTGGCTGGCCCGCGAGACCGGCTGGCACCTGCAGAGCGAGCGCGACTTCGTGCGCCTGCACAAGCGTCCCGCCGACAGGCGCGATGCCACCCGCCCGGCCCGGGTCGGCCGCGGCACCCAGCGCAAGACCTTCAACCGCCGGCGCTATGCGCTGTTCTGCCTGCTGCTGGCCGACCTCGAACGTGGCGATGCCCAGATCACCCTGGGCCGGTTGGGGGAGGGGCTGGGCCAGGCGGTGAGCGACCCGGCACTCGCCGAACGCGGCCTGGCCTTCACCCTGGATCATCAGGAGGCGCGCCGCGATCTCGTGGTCGTGGTGCGTCTGCTGATGGAACTGGGCGTGCTGGTGCGGGTGGCCGGCGATGAAGAGCAGTTCCTGCGCCGCGGCCTGGAGGGCGACGTCCTCTATGACGTCGACCGGCGCGTGCTGTCGGCCCTGCTGGTCACCGCGCGGGGGCCTTCGCTGGTGGCCCTGAATGGCGCCGATAGCGAGCTCGACCTGGAGGCGCGACTGCACGCCCTGGCCGAGACCTTCGTGCCCGACACCCCGGAGGGTCGCAATCGTGAGCTGCGCCACCGACTGGCGCGCCGCCTGCTGGATGACCCCGTGGTCTACTGGCAGGAGCTCGACGAGGACGAGGCGGCCTATCTGACCAACCAGCGCGGCGTCATGCTGCGACGCCTCCAACAGGCCACCGGCCTGGTGCCCGAGGCGCGGGCCGAAGGGGTGGCACTGGTCGATCCCGACGGCGAGCTGACCGACGAGAAGATCCCGGCGGAAGGCACCGAGGGGCACCTGGCGCTGCTGATGGCCGAACGGCTGGCCGCGGTAGGTCCCGACGGCGTCAGCCTGGACGAGGCGGAAGCCTGGATCCGGGGCTGGCAGCAGGACTATCGCCGCTACTGGCGCAAGTCGGCCTGCGAGCCGGGCGCCGCGCATGGCCTATGCCGACAGACCCTGGTGCGCCTGACGTCGCTGCGCCTGGTGGCGCGCCGGGGGGAGCGTATCCTGCCCCTGCCGGCCCTGGGGCGCTTCCGCGTCCAGCCGGCGGCCAGGCCCGACGACGATGGCGAGCAACTTTCCGGGCAAACGACGCGACAACCGACCCGACAACCCGACCTGGCGGACCCCTTGAGCGATGAGTGAGCTTCCCGAACCGCGCAGCCAGCGCTGGCAGCCCCTGCGCTGTGGCCTGGTGGAGATCTTCTACTACGACGAGGAGACCTTCCATTTCCACGATGGCCGCCTGCTGCTGCGCGGTAACAACGGCACCGGCAAGTCCAAGGTGATGGCATTGACCCTGCCGTTCCTGCTCGATGGCCAGCTGATCCCCTCCCGGGTGGAACCCGACGGCGACAGCGCCAAGCGCATGGAGTGGAACCTGCTGGTGGGCGAGTACCAGGAGCGGCTGGGCTATACCTGGCTGGAGTTCGGCCGCCAGGGCGAGGCGGGGCCCGAGACCTTTACGGTGGGCTGCGGCCTCAAGGCGGTGGCGGGGCGCCCCGTGCGTTCCTGGTTCTTCACCACCCCGCAGCGCGTCGGGCGCGACCTCTTCCTGGTCGAGAATGGGCGTAGCCTCAGCCGCGACCGGCTGATCCAGGCGCTGGGCAGCGAGGGACAGCTCTTCGATCGCGCCGCCGACTATCGGCGTGCCATCGACGAGGCGCTGTTCCACCTGGGTGAGCAGCGCTACGGCGCCCTGCTCGACCTGCTGCTGCAGCTGCGCCAGCCGCAGCTGGCCAAGAAGCCCGATCCCAACCGCCTCTCCCTGGCGCTCAGCGATGCCCTGCCGCCGCTGGGTCGCGGCCTGATCGGCGAGGTCGCCGAGGCCTACCGCAGCCTGGACACCTATCGCGAGGAGATTCAGGGCCTGGAGGAGACCGCCCGCGCCGTGGAGGCCTTCCTGGGGCACTATCGCCACTATGCCGGCATCGCCGTGCGTCGCCGCGCCGATACCCTGACCGGCGCCCACGCCGAGCATGAGCGCAATCGCGTGCAGCTGGGCAAGGATCGCCAGGAACTTCACGCCGCCGAGGCCGAACGCGACACCCTCGCCGAGGCCCGGCAGGCCCAGGAGGGCACGCTGCGGGACCTCGCGGCACGGCAGCGGACCCTGGAGGCCAGCGAGGCCATGCGCTCCGCCGAGGCGCTTGCCAATGCCGACGAGCAGGCCCGTCAGCGCGCCCAGCACGCCGAGAAGCAGGCGACGCTGTGGGAAAGGGCGCGCCGCGATAGCGAGCGGGCCGAGGCCCGTCTGCAGGAGGCCGAGCAGGCGCAGCAAGAATCCGCCGAGACCCTGCGCCAGCGGTGTGCGGAGAGTACCGAGGTGGCCGGGGCCGCCGGGCTTGCCGCCGAGCATCACCGGCATGCCGGCGAGCTCGAGGCGCACACTGCTGTCGATAGCGAGGCGCTGCAGCAGGCGCTGCGTGAGCTGCAGCGTCGTCGTCTGGCGGGCGTCCAGCACCTGCAGGGGCGTCTCGCGGAGGTGGAGCAGGCCGAGCGGCGCTTTCACCAGGCCGAGCATGAGGCGCGTCGCGAAGAGGAGACCCTGGCCAACCGCGAGGACGATCTGCAGGAGGCCGCCGAGGCCCGGGCCGAGGCGGCCGAGTCGCTGCAGTCGGCATGGCGCCGTCACCTGGAACGGCTGACCGAGCTGGCACCGGAGGACACGGAGGCGCTGCTGGCCGAGCTCGAGGGCTGGTGCGCTCACCTGGGCGACGCTGATCCCGCCGAGGCGGGGCTCTCCAAGGCGCGGGATGCGCTGCGCGAACGCCTGGGCCGGCAGCGCCTCACCCTGCAGCAATCGCACGACACCATCGAGACGGCGCGCCACGAACTCGAGGAGGAGCGCGCTCGCCTGGACGCCGGTGGCGAGTCCGCACCGCCCGCGCCCTACACCCGGGGCGAGGCGGCGCGCGAGGGGCGGCCGGGCGCGCCGCTGTGGCAACTGGTGGACTTCGCGCCCGAGCTGGCCGACGCGCCGCGTGCCGGCCTGGAGGCGGCCCTGGAGGCCGCCGGCCTGCTGGACGCCTGGCTGATGCCCGACGGCCAATTGCTCGCGGCCGAGACCTGGGACAGCCTGCTGGTGCCCGAGGCCGAGGCGCCGGGCACCAGCCTGGCGAACGTGCTCTGCCCGGACCTTCATGGCGAGCCGCCGGTGGCCCGTGAGGTGGTCGAGCGCCTGTTGGCGAGTATCGGGATAGGCGACTCCGTGGCCTTCGCCTGGGTAAGCGAGACTGGCCACTGGCGGCTGGGGCCGCTGCGTGGCCAGTGGGGCAAGCCGGCGGCGGTGCATATCGGCCATGCGGCGCGGGAGGCCGCCCGACAGCGGCGCCTGGCGGCCATCGAGGAGGAGCTCTCCGCGCTGGCCCGCCAGCGGGCTGAGATCGCCGCCGAGCTCGAGGCCCTGGCAGAGCGCCTGGCGGCGGCCGAGCAGGAGTGGCGGCAGCGGCCCACCGCCCGGGCGCTGCGCGACGCCCATGCCGGTGAGGCGGCGGCGCGCCGTGCCCGGGACCTGCAGGCCGAACGCCTGGAGCGGGCCCGGGAGGCGCTGGATAGTGCCCGTGAGGCGCTGGAGGCGCTGCGCGGCGAGCTCTACCAGGCCGCCGAGGATCTGCGCCTGCCCGCCGAGCGTGAGGCACTGGGGCGGATCGAGTCTGCCCTGGGCGACTACCGGCTGGCCATCGGCGAGCTGTTCCAGGCGCTCAGGGCGAATGACGAGGCGCGGCGACGCCATGGCGAGCGGGACGAGGAGACCGAGGCCGCCCGGGAAGCGCTGCAACAGGCGACGTGGGAGCACGCCGAAGCCGCCGAGCAGGCCAGGGAAGCCGAGGTGCGCCGGGATACCCTGCGCGAGTCCATGGGGGCCGAGGTGCAGGCCCTGGAGCACCAGCTGGAGGCGATTCGCCTGGAGCGCGAGCGGCTGACCCACGAGCAGCGTGCGCTCGAACAGCGCCACAGCGAGCTGCTCGGCAAGGTGGCGCGCTTCGAGGAGAAGGTCGACAACGACGAGCAACGCCTGGCCGAGCTGGACGGGCGACGTGTCGAGGCCATCGACGCCTTCCGCGCCCTGGTGGACGAGGGGCTGCTGCGTGTCGCCGCCCCCGAGGCCTTCGTCGAGCGCGAGATGCCCGCCTCCTGGGCGCCGGATCCCGCCGTGCGCCTGGCCCGGGCCGCCGCCCAGGCCACAAACCACCTGAATGCCGACGATGACAGCTGGCATGCCCACCAGGGTAGGCTGCACGAGCATATCAAGCTGCTCACCGACGTCCTGTCGCGTGGCGGCCACGATTGCCTGGCCGAGGCGCGTGACGACCTGCTGCTGGTGCGCATCGTCTTCCAGGGGCGGCGCCAGGACCCCGATGCCCTGGGGCGTCAGCTGAGCGAGGAGATCACCCAGCGTCAGGCACTGCTCAATGCCCGGGAGCGCGAGCTGCTGGAGAACTACCTGATCGACGAGGTGGCCAGCCATATTCAGGAGCGCATCACCGCTACCGAGCGCGATGTCATGAGAATGAACCGCGAGCTGGAGAGTCGCCCCACCAGCACCGGCATGCGCCTGCGCATCCGCTGGGAGCCGCTGAGTGAAGGGCAGAGCGCCGGCGGACTGACGGCCCCCGCGGGGCTGGCCGATGTCTGCCAGCGGCTGCGCCGCCAGGCTCTGGACGCCTGGTCCCCCGAGGATCGTGAGGTGGTGGGTGACTTCCTGCGCCGGCGCATCGAGGAGGCCCGGGCCAGCGACGAGGGCGGTGCCCTGCAGGAGATCCTCGAGCGTGCCCTGGACTACCGCTTCTGGCACCGCTTCGTGGTCGACCGCCATCAGAACGGCCAGTGGCGTCCGGCCTATGGACCTGCCTCCGGCGGGGAGCGGGCGCTGGTGATCACCCTGCCGCTGTTCGCCGCCGCGGCCAGCCACTACAGCAGCGCGCATTACCTTGCACCGCGAATGGTGATGCTCGACGAGGTCTTCGCCGGCATCGATGACGACGCCCGGGCGAAGAGCATGGGGCTGCTGGCCCAGTTCGACCTGGACGCCATCATGACCTCGGAACGCGAGTGGGGCTGCTATCCGGACGTGCCGGGCCTGGCCATCGCCCAGCTGGTGCGTCGCGAGGGGGTCGAGGCGGTCCACGTCACCCGCTGGCAGTGGGATGGACGCCGCCGGGTGCGCGACGAGGAGCCGGTATCCCAGGCACGCGAGTCTGCTCCCCTGGCGGCTGATGAAACAGCAGGTGGCGGCATGGACAGCCTGTTCTGATGGATCCTGAACGCCTGCAGCGTCTACTGGGCGGCCCCGAACTGGTCCGCCTGCGCCACAAGCTGGCGCGCAAGCTGCTGCGTGATGGCGGCGGGCGGCTCTCCCTGAGCCGGGTCAGCGACGCCGAACGGGCCGCCGTGGAGCGCCTGACCGGTCGATCTCCCCGCCAGGGCAAGTCGCTGAGCGTGGATCTGGAGGTCCTGTCCCAGGCGCTGTCACGCGCCAGGGTGGCCGAGAATCTCCGCGTCGCCCTGGAAACGTTGGACGGGCCGCTGGTCGATGATCGCGCTCGTCGAGAGGAGGCAAGTCGTCGTTGGGCCGCACTCATCGCCGGTTATCTCCGGCGGGCCGATGCCGTCGGACTGGGAGAGTGGCTCGAGGCGTTGCAGGCCAACGGGCTGCTCAAGCGGTTGGCGAGGGGCAATGAATCCCAGGGCCAGAGGCTTCTCGAACAAGCACTCGGCGTGCTGGAGCGCCTGCCGGTTCAGGGCCTGAGCCTGAGCGCCCTGGCGGCCGAGTGCCTGGGCGATGCCCATGGCCTGGATGCCGGCAGGCCGGTGGCCGCCCTGGTGCGTCGGGCCTTGGCGCGTCACTGGCGGGGCGGGGTCGCCCGGGTGGATCCCGATGAGCGCAGCATCTGGGCCCATGCCGGGGTGTTGATGGGCGGTGATATCACCAGCGCGGTGTTGACCTTGCGGCTTCCCGTGCGCCCCGGGCAGTCTCTGGATAGGGCCCTGTCCTGTTACTGCCAACAGGCGGAGCCGAGCTGGCTGACCCTGCGCCAACTGCTGCGGCATCCCCCGGCGTGGGAGTGTGCGGGGCGGGATGTCTTCGTCTGCGAGAATCCCGCCGTGCTGGCCGAGGCCGCCGAGCGGCTAGGGGCCGACTGCGCCCCGCTGGTCGCCACCTGGGGCCGGCCCGGCGCCGCCGTGCTCACCCTGCTGGAGCAGCTGGAGGCCGCCGGCGCCGTGCTTCACTATCACGGCGATTTCGACTGGGCGGGCATCAGCATCGCCAACGCCTTGCTTGAGCGCTTCGGCATGCAGCCGTGGCGGATGGGGGCCGGTGAGCTCCTGGGGTACGCGGATCTCGGCGGCACGCCCTTGGCGGGACGGCCGCTCGAGGCCCGCTGGGATCCCGAACTGTGCGCTGTCCTGGAGGCACGGGGCAGGGCGGTTCATGAGGAGCAACTGATTGACATCCTGCTCGGCGACCTGCGTGTCGGCTAATCCTGGCCCTCCCTCTCGAGGCGGCGAGCCTTATGATCGCGGCGGCAGCGGAATCTGCCGCGGCCAGTCATCGGCGACGACAACCACCCGGCGCCAGCCCATGTCGCGGTGCCACAGGGCCAACTGGACGGGGGCGGCCGGCTCGCTGAAGTGCTGGGCCAGTTGGGCCTCGAGGTTGCGCAGCGACTGCAGGGCGTCGCGACGGGGCAGGGCAAGCCAGTGGGGCTTGTGCAGCCAGGCGCCTCGGGTACCCCGGGGCAGGCCGTCACGCAGCCGTTGCCACTCCCGGGCGAACAGCCAGCGCCCCTGCAGGTGGTCGGGGGTGGCCTCCCGCGGGGTTGGCAGTGGTGCATGCCAGGGGTAGAAGAGCACCCCGGGGATCGCCAGCCGCACGGTCAGGGGCGCCGCCGCCCTCTCCCGCCCAGGGGGCGAATGGGGCGAATGGGGCGACAGCAGCGGTGCCAGGGCCTCGCGAGCCTCGGGGGAGCTGGCGAGCCTGAGCTGGTGGCGATGCAGGTGCTCGCGCTTGGCGGCCAGGCTGTCGGCCCCGCCCGGACCGATCCAGCGGGCCTGGCTATTCGCCGACCCCGGCCCCTGCGGCAGGCCCAGGTAGAACTTGATGGTGACCTCCAGGTGCACCGGCCTGGGGTTGTCGCGTCGAGAGTAGAGCAGGTCCAGCTCGCCCAGGGTGCGCTTGCCCTGATGGATGCGCAGGTTGTGGGCCAGCAGCCGGGTGCCGGGCGCCTCCGCGAGCAGGAACTGCCAGAGCCGCTCGTGGTAGAGCCCCATGCGCCCCTTGAGGGCCGGGGCCAGGTGCGCCTCCAAGGCGTCGGGTGCTGCTTCCAGCGCATCGAGCCAGGCCGCCAGCTGGCCGTCATCGGCGAGGCCCAGCTCGCCACGCGACGGACGCCCCGGCCAGGGCATCGCGATCAGGTCAGGGGCCAGCAGGATCCACGCCAGGTCGCGAACCAGCGGGTGGTGGCAATGCTCGAGGCATCCGCTTGCGGATAGGGCCATGCTGATGTCCAGACGTTGATGGGGGGTCTGACAGCCAAGCTGTACAGGCCTTATACTCAGCATACATTCACAAGGAACCGGGTGAACATGATGATTCGTACGCTGATTTCCAGCCCTCTGTCTCGCGGCGCGGCGCTGGCCGCCGGTACCCTCATCGCCCTCTCGGCCCAGGCGCAGGATCCCGTGGTGGTCTCCTCCAAGATCGATACCGAAGGCTCGGTGCTTGGGCAGCTGATCCTGCAGCGCCTCGAACAGGGCGGTATCGAGGTCGAGGATCGCCTCCAGCTGGGCGGCACCAGCATCGTGCGCGAGGCGCTGATCGCCGGCGAGATCGACCTCTACCCCGAGTACACCGGCAACGGTGCCTTCTTCTTCGACATGGCCGACAGCCCGGTATGGAACGATGCCGACAAGGCCCTCGAGACGGTGCGCGAGAAGGATCGCGAGGCCAACGGCCTGGTCTGGCTGACGCCGGCCGAGGCCAACAACACCTGGGCGATCAGCGTGCGCGGCGAGCTCGCCCGCGAGCATGACCTGGCAAGCCTCGAGGACCTGGCGGCCTACCTCGACGACGGGGGGGCGTTCAAGCTGGCCGCCAGCGCCGAGTTCGTCGAGTCGCCCCAAGCGTTGCCGGCCTTCCAGGAGGCCTACGGTTTCACGCTCTCCGAGGCGCAGCTGCTGGTGCTCTCCGGTGGCAATACCGCGGCCACCATGCGCGCCGCGGCCCAGCAGACCAGCGGCGTCAATGCGGCCATGACCTACGGCACCGACGGGGGCTTGCAGGCCCTGGATCTGGTGGTCATGGACGACACCCTGGGGGTGCAGCCGGTCTACCAGCCCACTCCGGTGGTGCGCGAGGACGTGCTCGAGACCTATCCCGAGATCGCGTCGCTGCTCGAGCCGGTCTTCCAGGCCCTGGACCTCGAGACCCTGCAACGTCTCAATGGTGACGTGGCGGTGAACGGCCGGGATCCCGCGGCGGTCGCCGCCGACTTCCTCGATACCCTGGACGACTGAGGCCGCCTTGCGCCCGGACATGCCCGGCCCCAACGTCGTCCTGCTGACGCTTTCGCTGGTCGCCCTGGCGGCCTGGCTGGGACTGGACACGGTCAGCCTGGCGGCCAACCGCATCGTGCCCGGCACCGGCTATCGGGTCTTTGATGTCATCGGGGTGGGCGGCGCCCTGGCCACGAGCCTGCCCTGGCTGGCGCTGGCGGGGCTCGCCTGGCGCCCCGCCCGACACCGCCTCGCCCTGGCACTCACGCTGGTGGTGCTGATGCTCTCGGCCCTGCCGGCCTGGCTGTCGCTGTCGGCCGTTACCCTGGTCGACAGCGCCCAGGCCCGGCTGGGCATCGGCGCCGGCATCTGGGTGGTGCTCTTCCTGCAGCTGCTGGCCATGATCGAGCTGCGCCGTCGCCTGGACCTGTCGCGACTTATCGGCTGGGCATTGGTGTTGCCCGCCGTGGCCAGCGCGGGGCTCTGCCTCGCCCGCTGGCTCGAGCCCCTGGCGCTGTGGCAGGAGTACCGCGGCCGCAGCGGCCAGTTCCTGAGCGCCGTCGGCGAGCATTTGCTGCTGGTCGGGGTGGCGGTGGGCACGAGCCTGGCGCTCGGCGTTTGTCTGGCGCTGGCCATGCGCCGCTGGCCCGGCGTGCAGAGGGCCGGCTTCGGCTTGCTCAATGTCCTGCAGACGATTCCCAGTATCGCGCTCTTCGGCCTGCTGCTGGCGCCGCTCGCCTGGCTGTCGGCGAACGTCGACTGGCTGGCGGCACTGGGGGTCAGCGGCATCGGCCGGGCGCCGGCGCTGCTGGCACTGGTGGGCTACAGCCTGCTGCCCATGGTGCGTAACACCTTCGTCGCCCTGGAGGCGGTGGACGCCGGGGTGATCGATGCCGCGCGCGGCATGGGCATGAGTCGGGGCCAGGTGCTTCGCCAGGTGCGCCTGCCGCTGGCGATGCCGGTGATCCTCGAGGGCATCCGCATCACCACGGTACAGGCCATCGGGCTGACCGCCGTGGCCGCCCTGATCGGTGCCGGCGGCCTCGGCACCTTCATCTTCCAGGGGCTCGGGCAGGCTGCCATGGACCTGGTGCTGCTGGGGGCGCTCCCCATCCTGTTGCTGGCGCTGCTGGTGGATGCCCTGCTTGGCGCCCTGACCGACATCCTGCGCCCGGGAGGGGCCGAATGATCGACCTGATCCATGTCACCAGGCGTTTCGGCGCCGCTACCGCGGTGGACGATATCTCGCTCAGCGTGGCCCAGGGTGAGCTCTGCGTGCTGGTGGGGACCTCCGGCTGCGGCAAGTCGACCACGCTGCGCATGATCAACCGGCTGATCGAGCACAGCGAGGGTGAGATCCACATCGATGGCCAGCAGATTCGCCGCTTCCGCGAGGAGACCCTGCGTCGGCGGATGGGCTATGCGATCCAGAGCACCGGGCTCTTTCCCCACTGGACGGTGGCCCGCAATATCGGCCTGGTACCGCGGCTGCTCAAGTGGCCGGCCACGAGGATCCAGGCACGGGTCGAGGAATTGATGGCGTTGCTGGGGCTCTCCATGGAGGCGTTTGCCGGCAAGTATCCCCACCAGCTCTCCGGTGGCCAGGCGCAGCGGGTGGGGGTGGCCCGGGCGCTGGCCGCCGATCCGGATATCCTGCTGATGGATGAGCCCTTCGGCGCCCTGGATCCGATCACCCGGGAAAGTCTGCAGGACGAGTTGCGCGAGCTGCAGGCCCGGCTTCACAAGACCATCGTTTTCGTCACCCACGACATGGACGAGGCGCTGCGCCTGGCGGATCACCTGGTGGTGATGCATCAGGGGCGCATCGTGCAGCAGGGCCGGCCCCTCGAACTGCTGCGCGAGCCGGCGGATGACTTCGTCGAGTCGCTGCTGGGGGGCGAGGACCGTGGCCTGAAGGAGGCGGCGCTGCTGCCGGTCAGCCAGCGGATGCTGCCGCTGGGGCCGCGCCTGCTGGCGCGCGAGCGGATCGGCCAGCGGGCCAGCCTGCGCGAGGCGCTGTCGCTGATGCTGTGGCGGCACGCCGAACGGCTCACCGTGGTGGACGACGACGACCTGCCGGTGGGCGAGCTCTCCCTGCGTCGCCTGGTGGGAGCACGCAGCGATGACTGAGTGGCGCCGCTGGGCCGCGCCGCTGGGCTGGCTGGCGCTGCTGCTGGCGGCAACGCTTGGCATGGGGCAACTGGAGGGGCTGTTTCGCTGGATCGAGTCCGACAGCCGCCAGGTGATCTACGAGCGTGCCGACTTCCTGACCCTGCTGGGTCGCCACCTGCTGGTGGTGAGCGTGGCCGCCGTGCTGGCCATACTGATGGGCGTGGGGGCCGCCATCGCCGCCACTCGCCGCTGGGGGCGGGACTTCCTGCCGCTGGTCAGCCAGCTGGCTTCCATCGGCCAGACCTTCCCGCCGGTGGCGGTGCTGGCGCTGGCGGTACCGGTGCTGGGCTTCGGCACCCTGCCGATCATCGTGGCGCTGCTGCTCTATGGCCTGCTGCCGATCGTGCGCAACACCCTCGCCGGGCTCGAGGGCATCGACCCCGGCGTCATGGAGGCGGCCCGCGGCATGGGCATGAGCGGCGGCCAGATCCTGCGCCAGGTGGAACTGCCGCTGGCCGCCCCGGTAATACTGGCCGGGATCCGCACCTCGGTGACCATCAACATCGCCACGGCGGCCATCGGGGCCACGGTGGGGGCGAGCAACCTGGGCGACCCGATCATCTCGGGCATCGTCAACGGCAATACCGCCTATGTCGTCCAGGGGGCGCTGCTGATCGGGCTGCTGGCGATCAGCGTGGACAGCCTGTTCAGCCGCTTGCCGATCGCCACCCGCGGCTGAGGGGGAACCCCCACAAGGTGTCTCCGGAGCCAGGCTGGGCAAGGAGGTTTTGTGGGAGTCGTGATTGTCCTTGCGGCGTTGGGTGTCTGGTCAACGCCATCAGTTTACGTTAACGTCAATGCTGTTGCGTTGACCGCTGCCGGGGTGACCCTCTGGCGGAGCGGCCTATTAAGGACAACACTGCCCTCAAAAGGGGCACAGGACCATGACGATGACAACAACACCGGATATCCACGAGCCGACCTTTCTGGCCGGTGACGAGTTCAGCATTCCCACCTTTCGGCTGCTCAAGCAGGACGGCACCCTCCACGAGGGCGCCCGAGCCCCCGATCTGGAGCATGACAAGGCGCTGGCCATCTATCGCGCCATGGTGGCGACCCGCGTGCTCGACGAGCGGATGCTCGCCGCGCAGCGCCAGGGGCGGCTCTCCTTCTACATGCAGTGCACCGGCGAGGAGGCCGCCGTGATCGGCGCCACGGCGGCGCTGGATGATGCCGACATGATCATGGCCCAGTATCGCGAGCAGGGCGCCCTGGTCTATCGCGGCTTCACCTTCGACGAGTTCATGAACCAGCTGTTCGGCAACGAGCTGGATTACGGCAAGGGCCGCCAGATGCCGATCCACTACGGGTCGCGCAAGCTCCACTACATGACCATCTCCTCGCCGCTGGCCACCCAGATTCCCCAGGCCACCGGTTACGCCTATGGCCAGAAGCTCGCCGGCGATGGCCAGTGCACCACGGTGTTCTTCGGCGAGGGCGCCGCCTCCGAGGGCGACTTCCACGCCGCCCTGAACATGGCCGCCGTGCACGAAGTGCCGGTCATCTTCTTCTGCCGCAACAACGGCTATGCGATCTCCACGCCGTCCATCGAGCAGTTCGCCGCCGATGGCGTGGCACCGCGAGCCTTCGGCTATCGCATGCATGTCATCCGCGTGGATGGCAACGATATCCTGGCGGTCTACTCGGCCACCCGCGAGGCGCGCCGGATCTCCGTGGAGCACAACAAGCCGGTGCTCATCGAGGCCATGAGCTATCGTCTGGCCGCACACTCCTCCTCGGACGACCCCTCCGGCTATCGCTCGAAGAAGGAAGAGGAGGCCTGGCGCGAGAAGGATCCCATCCTGCGCATGCAGCGTTGGTTGATCGATCTGGACTGGTGGAGCGAGGAGGAGGAGAAGGCCCTCCAGGAGAGCCTGCGCCGCGAGGTGCTGGAGACCATGAAGCGCGCCGAGAAGCGTCCGCCGCCGCCCCTGGACAGCCTGGTGACCGATGTCTATGCCGACGTCACCCCGGAGCTGCAGCGTCAGCTCGACGCCTTGAAGACTCATATCCGTCTGTACCCGGAGGCCTACCCGAAGGGTGCGCGCTCCCTGGACCCGGACGTGCGTGCCGGTGACGACGTCGCTGCCAAGGGAGGGGAGTGAGATGCCGACCATGAACATGCTGCAGGCCATCAACAACGCCCTGGACATCGCCATGGGCGAGGACGACAAGGTGCTCTGCTTCGGCGAGGACGTGGGCAGCTTCGGCGGCGTCTTCCGTGCCACCAGCCACCTGCAGGAGAAGTACGGGCGCGCGCGCTGCTTCAATACCCCGCTGGTGGAGCAGGGCATCATCGGCTTCGCCAACGGCCTGGCCGCCCAGGGCTCGGTGCCAGTCGCGGAGATCCAGTTCGCCGACTACATCTTTCCGGCCTTTGACCAGATCGTCAACGAGACGGCCAAGTTCCGCTACCGCTCCGGCGATCTGTTCAACGTCGGGGGGCTGACCATCCGCGCGCCCTACGGCGGCGGTATCGCCGGCGGCCTTTACCATTCCCAGTCGCCGGAGGCCTACTTCGCGCATACGCCCGGTCTCAAGGTCGTGGTACCCCGCGACCCCTACCAGGCCAAGGGCCTGCTGCTGGCGTCGATCCGCGACCCCGACCCGGTGATCTTCTTCGAGCCCAAGCGCCTCTACCGTGCCGCCGTCGGCGAGGTGCCGGAGGAGGACTACCAGTTGCCCATCGGCGAGGCCGAGGTGACCAAGGAGGGCAGCGACGTGACCCTGGTGGGCTGGGGGGCTCAGATGGAGGTGATCGATCGCGCCGTGGAGCTGGCCGAGAAGGACGGCATCTCCTGCGAGGTGATCGACCTGCGCAGCCTGCTGCCCTGGGACCAGGACAGCGTCGCCGAGTCGGTGTTCAAGACCGGCCGGTTGGTGGTCACCCACGAGGCGCCGCGCACCGGGGGCTTCGCTGGCGAGATCGCCGCGGTCATCCAGGAGCGCTGCTTCCTGTACCTGGAATCGCCCATTGCCCGGGTGACCGGCCTGGATACGCCCTTCCCGCTGACGCTGGAGAAGGAGTACCTGCCGGATCACCTGAAGATCGTCGAGGCCATCCGCGCCAGTGTGAATTTCTGACGACCGGGTTCAGGACAGGAGAGACAAGATGACAGATTTCAAGCTGCCCGATATCGGGGAAGGTATCGTGGAGTGTGAGGTAGTGGAGTGGCGCATCAAGGAGGGGGACGTCATCGAGGAGGACCAGCCGGTGGTCGAGGTGATGACCGACAAGGCGCTGGTCGAGATCACCGCGCCGGAGGCGGGGCGGGTCACCCGGCTCCACGTGCCCAAGGGCGAAATCGCCAAGGTCCACGCGCCGCTGTTTGCCTACGAGGCCGAGGGCGAGGCGTCCGATGAGGCCGGCTCCCGCCGCGGGACTCTTGCCGGTGAAGCGGGCGGGGAACCCGACGACACCGCCGTTTCGTCGGCATCGAAGGGTGCCAGCAAGGACTTTATCCTGCCGGACCTCGGCGAGGGCATCGTCGAGTGTGAGGTGGTCGAGTGGCGCATCGCCGAGGGCGACGAGATCGAGGAGGACCAGCCGGTCGTGGACGTGATGACCGACAAGGCCATGATGGAGATCACCGCCCCCGAGGCGGGGCAGGTCACCCGGTTGCATGTGGCCAAGGGCAAGATTGCCCGCGTTCATGCGCCGCTGTTCGCCTATGCCCCGGAACACGCCGAAGCACCGGACGAGGCCGCCAAGGCCGCGCCCGCGCCCGCCGAACCTGCCCCGCGTCCGGCTGCGACCTCGAGGGCCGAGACCCCGCCGGCCGGTGGGCTTGGCCCCTATGGGCGGATTCCGGCGAGCCCGGCGGTGCGCCGCCTGCTGCGCGAGCATGGGCTGCGCCTCGAACAGGTGCCGGGGTCCGGCAAGCAGGGACGGGTGCTGAAGGAGGACGTCCAGGCCTTCCTGGCGCGTGGCGAGACGGCCGGCGCAGAGGCGTCATCCGCCGCGGCGTCATCCGCCGAGAAGCCCCAGGCGCCCGCGCGCTCCAGCGCCCGGGGCGAGGTGCGCGTGGAGCCGATGAGCGGCATTCGCGCCGCCATGGCGCGCAAGATGGTCGCCTCGGCCTCGACGATCCCGCACTTCCAGTACGGCGAGGAACTCGACGTCACCGAGCTGCTGGCGCTGCGTGAGCGCCTCAAGCCCGAGGCCCAGGCACGCGATGCGCGCCTGACGCTGATGCCCTTCTTCATGAAGGCCATGGCGTTGGCGATCCGCGACGTCCCGATCCTCAACAGCCGCCTCAACGAGTCGGGCGACGAGATCCACTACCTGCCGTCCTGCAACATCGGCATGGCCGTGGACGGCAAGGCGGGACTGATGGTGCCCAACGTCAAGGGGGTGGAGGGCTTGACCCTGCTGGAGATCGCCGGCGAGATCCAGCGGCTGACGGCCGGGGCCCGTGAGGGCCGGGTGGCGGCCGCCGACCTGAAGGGCGGGACCATCAGCATCTCCAACATCGGGGCACTGGGCGGGACCTATGCGGCGCCGATCATCAATGCCCCGGAGGTGGCCATCGTCGCCATCGGCAAGACCCAGTGGCTGCCGCGCTTCGACAGCAACGATGCGGTGGTGAAGCGGGCGATCATGACCGTCACCTGGGCGGGGGATCACCGCCTCATCGATGGCGGCACCATTGCGCTCTTCTGCAATGCCTGGAAGGGCTATCTCGAAGCGCCGGAGACCATGCTCCTCCACCTTGGATAAGCCATGAGCGCGCCACCATGACCCAGGCGTCCCTGCAGCAGTTCTACATTCCGGAAGAGCAGTCGATCTACCTGCTCAGCCACGACGACGCCCGCAAGCTCAAGGCGTGGGTGTCGCTGTGCCAGGCCCAGCTGGAACAGCTGGGCTACCGGAATATCGAGCTGATCGGCAAGGGCGCCTACGGCTTCGTCTTCGCCGGGCTCACCGCTGGCGTTTCCAGCCCCCGCGAGCAGTACGTCTTCAAGTTCACCCGCGTCAACCTGCCCCAGCGCCTCCAGGACCGCCTGGAAGAAGAGGCCTTCATGCTGGAGCAGGTCGACCACCCCCGGGTGCCCAAGCTGATCGTCTTCCAGCGGGTGCGCAGCCAGTCGATCCTGGTGATGCAGCGCGCCCCGGGCTTCAACATGGAGGAGGTCTCGCTGCGCGAGGGGCGGCTGTCGCCACGCCTGGTGGTGCGCATCGCCGACCAGCTGGCCGATATCCTGCGCACCCTGCGCCGCGAGAGCGGACCGGCCGGCAAGCCAGTGGTGCATGGCGACATCAAGCCCTCCAACCTGGTCTTCGAGGCTGCCCACGAGACCATCGCGCTGATCGACTGGGGCTCCTCGGTGTTCGCCCAGCTCGACGCCAGCCTGCAGTTCGTGGCGACCAACGTCATGGAACTGATGTCGGACAACCTGCAGCAGACCAACGCGCGACTGGGGGATGTCTATTTCATCGGCGAGGAGCAGCTCAACGGCGCGCTGTCGTCACCGCGCTTCGACGAGCAGGGGGCGGCGGCCACGCTCTACGCCCTGGCCTCGGCGCAGTCCTGTCGCTTCGGCCATCGGGCCATTCCCGCTACCTCTTTGGGGTTGCCCATGGAGTTCGCGCGCATGCTCGACGGCATGCTCGATCCCGACCTGCGCACCCGCATGCGGGCGGGCGACCACTTCATCCGCGAGATGCCCCGGCTCGCCCGCCTGGTGATGCTCGACCTGCCCACGCCCCAGGAGCCCCCCCTGGTGCCGGTGTGGAGCCGGCCGGCGGGTCGCGAGATCGATACCGTCGTGTACAGCTCGCGCAAGTCCTTCCTGCGCGAGGAGGGCGGGCGCGAGACCCTCAACGACGTCAATGACGTCCAGCTCGATCGCTACTACAAGAACTTCATGCAGAACATGGGCGAGACCGAGAAGGCCTTCCTGGCGGCGGTGAGCCGGCTCGGCAAGTACCCGGTGGTGGGCGGGCTGGCGGTGCGCTGGGAGGCCGAAGGGGCCTATATCGACACCTCGCTCAACCTGCACGATCCGGCCCTGAAGCAGGCGTTCATCGCCGCGGTCAACAACATGGTGACCCTGGCCCGGGCGATCCACCGTCGCGGCATCTTCAAGAGCTGCCTGTTCAATGCCCGCGACACCCTGCACCTGGACCGGGCGAGCGTCGATCAGCCCTTCGAGATCCTGCCCGGGATGCGGCTGCACTACGAGGTCAGCGCCGTGCCCGAACTCGAGGACCGCTCGCGCCTGCACAGCTACTTCGAGGATGGTCCGGACCCGGAGGAGTTCCTGGTCCTGCCCGAGGCGATCATCACCTCGCTGGAGGCCCTCAACGAGATCCATCACACCGGCATGATCATCTTCGAGGCGCTGCCCGAGCACCTCAAGATCCACAGCCATTACCGGCTGCTCGACCCCTCCCGGGAGGCGGAGTTCCGGCGCCGCCTGGAGGACATCCTCGAGGCGGTGGGGCTGATCGAGGGGCTCGGGGTGTCGGGCTTCATGAAGATGCCCTACAAGGACACGCGCTTCTTCGCCCATATCGAGCGCCAGCCGGAGCGCTTCTATCCGCGCAATCCTCGGCAGGCCGCCGAGTAGCGCGATCAGCGCGGCGCAGAGATCATTCTCTTGCTTTCTCGGGCACGGCGCCGCGCCTTTCCATGATCAATTGCCCATGGCCTGTGGCAGCCAGGTGACGATGCCGGGGAAGAGGCTGATCAGCACCACCCCGAGCATCATCAGCAAGAAGAACGGCATGGCCGCCCAGGCGATCGACAGGATATTGCGCCCCGTCATGCCCTGCAGCACGAAGAGGTTGAAGCCCACCGGGGGGGTGATCTGCGACATCTCCACCACGATCACCAGGTAGATGCCGAACCAGATCAGGTCGATGTCGGCGGCCTCGACCATGGGCAGCATGATGGAGGTGGTCAGCACAACCACCGAAATGCCGTCCAGGAAGCAGCCCAGCAGGATGAACAAGAGGGTCAGGGCCGCGAGCAGCATGACGGGCGACAGTCCCAGGGTGCCGATCCAGGCGGCGAGCTCCCGAGGCAGGCCGGTAAAGCCCATGGCGGCGGTGAGGAAGGAGGCGCCTGCCAGGATGAAGGCGATCATGGTCGCGGTGCGCACCGCCCCGAGCAGGGCGTCGCGAAACACCCTGCGATCCATGGTGCCCTGGACCCGGGCCAGCAGCAGCGAGAGCACCACCCCTACGGCGGCCGCCTCGGTGGGAGAGGCCAGGCCGGCATAGATCGAGCCGATGACCCCGACGATCAGCGCCAGCAAGGGAAGCAGCCGGCGCGCCCGGCGCAGCTTCTCGCCCAGCGGCAGGTCGGCCTCGGCGGGCGGGATCTTGTCCGGGAAGCGCCACGACCAGAGCATCAGGTAGGCGGCGAACAGCGAGATCAGCAGCAGGCCGGGAAAGATGCCGGCCATGAACAGCCGGGCGATGGACTGATCGGTGGCCACCCCGTAGACGATCAGGATGATCGAGGGCGGGATCAGCAGGCCAAGCGTCGCCGAGCCGGCCAGGGTGCCGATGACCAGCTGTTCGTCATAGCCGCGGCGGGTGAGCTCGGGAATGGTCATCTTGCCCATGGTGGCGCAGGTGGCCGCCGAGGAGCCGGAGACGGCGGCGAACAGGCCGCAGCCCACCACATTGGTGTGCAGCAGGCGCCCCGGAATGCGCTGCATCCAGGGCGACAGGCCGGTGAACATGTCGTCGGCGAGCCGAGAACGAAAGAGGATCTCGCCCATCCAGATGAACATCGGCAGGGCCGTGAGCTCCCAGCTGTAGCTGTCCCCCCAGACATTCGAGGCGAGCACGTCGCCGGTGGGCACCGAGGTGAACTGCGAGAGCCCCAGCCAGCCCAGCCCCAGCAGGGAGAAGGCCACCCAGACGCCGCTGCCGAGCAGCAGCAGCAGGGTGGCGAAGAGGATCGTCATCATCACCAGCATGCGGTGTCTCCCGGGCTCATTGCTGGCCGCCGTCATCGATGGTGAAGGTGGACGGTCGGGTCACGGCGGTCACCAGCGTCGCCAGCCAGGCCTCGGCCAGCGCCAGGCATAACAGCACCACGCCGATGAGCATGGCCGACTGGGGGATCCACAGCGGGATGCTCAGTAGTCCGTAGGAGGTCTCGTTGAAGGCGATGCTGTCGTCCAGCAGCCAGTAGAGGTACCAGCCCAGATAGAGGCTGAGGATCAGGGCGATGCTCAGACAGAAGAGCTCGACGAAGGCGCGCGGGGCGGCGGGAAGCCGTCCGATCAGCAGTGTCACGCGGATATGACCGCCGTGGACGAAGGTGTAGGCGAGCCCCAGGAAGCTGGCGCCGACCAGCAGGAAACCGGAGATTTCCGCGAGGCCGGGAATCGCCAGGCCGATGCGGTCGCCGCCGATCCCGGTGGCGATGCGATCGACGATGCGCCCGAGTATCTGGGCCGTGATCAGGGTGCAGATCAGGCAGAGGCACAGGGCAGCCAGATAGCCGCCCAGCTGGTAGAGCGTTCTGAGGCGATAGGTCATGGCGGGGTCCACAGGTGGCTGCCGGGGCGAGGCACCCCGGCAGGGAGGGGCGGATCAGTCGCGCGCGGCCTCGTAGGCCTCGAGGATGGCGGCCCCCTGGTCGCCGGCGCGGCCGGACCACTCTTCGGTCATGGTCGCGCCGACCTCTTCGAGCAGGGCGGCGAGTTCGGGCGTCGGCTCGCTGACCTCGATGCCGTTCTCCTTGAGTACCGCGAGGGCGTCGTCGGTCTCCTGGCGGCTCATCTCCCAGCCGCGCGTCTCGGCCGCGGCGGCCGACTCGAGCACCGCCTGGCGGGTGGTCTCGTCGAGGCGCGAGAAGGCCTTCTCGCTGACGATCACCATGTTCTTGGGCAGCCACAGCTGGGCGTGGTTGAAGTGGCTCAGGTAGTCCCAGGCCTTGGTGTCGGCACCGGTGGCCGGCGAGGTGATCATGGCGTCGACGCGGCCGGTGCTGAAGGCGGTGGGGATGTCCGGCACCTCGACCTGGGTCGGCACGGCGCCGACGAGCTGGGCGAACCTTTCGCTGGCGGTGTTGTAGGCCCGCATGCTCAGGTTCTTCAGATCGTCCGGTCCCTCCAGGGCCTGCTGGGTGTAGATACCCTGGGGGGGCCAGGGGACGGCGAAAAGCAGACGCAGCTGCTGTTCGGCAAGCTCCTCGGCGATGACCTCGCGGGAGGCCTCCCACAGGGTCTGGGCATCCGCGTAGCTGGAGGCCAGGTAGGGCACCGAGTCGACCTCGAAGATCGGGTTCTCGTTGGCCAGGCGAGACATGATCAGCTCGCCGATGGGCACGATGCCTCGACGCACCGAGTTCTTGATCTCGGCATGGCCGATCAGCGAGCCGTTGGAGTGCACGGTGATGTCCAGCTCGCCATCGGTGGCCTCGCGCACGTCGTCGGCGAACTCGCGAATGTTGACGGTGTGGAAGGTCATGTCGCCGTAGGGCGTGGGCATGTCCCACTCGGTCGCGGCCTGGGCGGTGGTGCCCAGGGTGGCTAGGCTGATACCAATGGCAACAGCCGAGGTCAGATGAAGGAGGGGGAAACGGGCAGTCATGTGCGGTTCCTCGAGTCGGGGTCTGGTTGTCGCTGCAGGGCGTCGGACAGCGGGCCGTCCACAAGGAGTCTAGCGAGTGTTCGCGAAGAAGGTCAGGCGAGCGGCCCATGTCGAATCAACGATATGCAGGCTAAACCGCGCTGTCTTGCTGATAAAACCTTGATAAATTCTCGCTGAAACGTCACGCAGAGGAGATGGATCATCATGAAGACCCTGCTGCTCAATGCCGATATGGGCGAGAGCTTCGGTCCCTGGGTCATGGGCCTGGACCACGAGGTGATGCCCCACGTGGACCTGGCCAACGTGGCCTGCGGTTTCCACGCCTCCGATCCCGACGTGATCCGCATGACCGTGCGGCTAGCCAAGCGCCATGGCGTCACCGTGGGCGCCCACCCCGCCTATCCGGACATGGTCGGCTTCGGGCGCCGTTCGATGGCCTGCTCGGCCGAGGAGGTCGAGAACCTGGTGCTCTACCAGGTTGGTGCTCTGGCCGGCATTTGCCGGGCCGAGGGCCTGGAGGTCGGTTACGTCAAGCCCCACGGGGCCCTCTACAACGACATGATGCGCGACCCGGAGATTCTCGACGCGGTGATGCGCGCATTGGTGGCCTACGATTTACGCCTGCCGTTGATGGCGATGGCCACCCGGGATACCTCGGCTGCGCGGGCACTGGCCGAGCGGCATGGCGTGACCCTGTGGTTCGAGGCCTTTGCCGATCGCGCCTACGACGGTGAGGGTCGGCTGGTCTCCCGGCGAGAGCTGGGGGCCGTGCACCACGACCCCGAGGTGATCGTCGACCAGGCGCAGCGCATTGCCCGCGGCGCGCCACTCACGGCCAGCGACGGCAGCCCGCTGGTGCTGGCCGCCGATACCCTCTGCGTGCATGGCGACAACCCCGAGTCGATCGCCGCCATCAAGGCGATCCGTGAGGCGCTCAACGGCCTGGCTAGCGCCTCATGAGCGGTCGATTTCCGCAAGGGCTGCCGCGCCTCGAGCCCGCCGGGCTGGACGGCTGGATGGTGCGGCTGTTCGACGTCATCGACGAGGCCAACATGCCCTGGCTCACCGCCCTGGTGAGGGAGTGCGAGACGGCCTTCGGCGACCACCTGGTCGATCTGGTGCCGTCCTATACCACCCTGCTGGTGGTCTTCGACCCGCTGCGACTCTCGCCAGGCGAGGCCAGAAGATGGCTGGTTGACCTCCTGCAGCGGCTGCAGCCCGACGAGGAGGCGGCCGACGCACCGGTTCAGGAGCTGCCGGTCTGGTACGACGCTTCGGTGGGGCCCGAACTCTCGCGACTGGCCGAGCTTGCGGGTATGAGTCTCGAGGAGGTGGTGGCCTGCCACACTGAACACAGCTACCGGGTCTTCGCCCTGGGCTTCGCGCCGGGCTTCGCTTTCATGGGCAGCGTCGATGCCAGGCTCGAGGCGCCCCGGCTGGAGACGCCACGGCGGCGCGTGCCGGCGGGTAGCGTGGCCGTGGCCGGCCGACAGACCGCGGCCTATCCCGCCGTCACGCCGGGCGGCTGGAACCTCGTCGGCCGGACCCCGGCGGTGCTCTTCGACCGCGACCGGGAGGGGTTCAGCCTGCTCCAGGTGGGCGACCGGGTACGCTTCGTGCCCATCGATCGTGCCGAGTTCGCGCGCCTGGGGGGCGACACCCGCCCGATGGAGGAGGATAGATGACGCAGGCGATAGATGGCGCGATAGATGGCCTCAGCGTGACGCGTGCCGGCCCCCTGGCGCTGCTCCAGGATGCCGGGCGCTTCGGTGTGCGGCGGCTGGGGGTGACCCAGGGCGGGCCGGTGGACCTGCACGGCTGGGCCTGGGCCAATCACCTGGCGGGCAACGCCTGGGGAACCCCGGCCCTGGAGGTGACCTTCGGCGGCCTCGAGCTCGTGGCCGAACGGGACCTGGTGCTGGCCGTGGCGGGGGCGGACCTGTCGGCGACCCTGGACGGCGAGCCGCTCGCCGGCTGGCGCTCGCTGTCCGTCAAGGCGGGCCAGCGGCTCGCCTTCGGTGCGCCGGTCAACGGCCTGAGGGCCTACCTGGCGGTGGCCGGTGGCTTCGCGGCACAGCCGGTGCTGGGCAGTGTGGCCTGTGTGGTGCGCGAGGGGCTGGGCGGCCATGATGGCCAGGGACACCGGCTGGCCGCGGGAGATTGCCTGCAGGTCACGCCGCGTCGCGCTTGCGCCACCCGCGAGGCCCCCGGGGAGGCGCCGTTCGACTATCGCCGGCCGGCCGAGCTGGCGCTGCTGCCGGGCGCCCAGATAAGCGAGTTCAGCGGGGCGAGTCTCTTCCTGGCGTTCAATGCGCCCTGGCGGGTGGACGATCGGGCCGATCGCATGGGCGTGCGCCTGACCGGCCCGCGGCTTGATTGCCGGATGGCCAGCATGATCTCCGAGGGGATCGGCCTGGGGGCGGTGCAGGTGCCCCCCGACGGCCAGCCCATTGCCCTGCTCAATGACCGCCAGACCATCGGCGGCTATCCTCGCCTCGGGGCACTCACGCCGCTGGCCTGCTCACGGCTGGCCCAGTGCCTGCCGGGGCAGGAGGTGTGGCTGAAGGCGGTTTCGACCGATCGGGCGCTGGAAGCCTACCGGCGCTTCCGCGCCGGTTTCGCCCGCTGATGGCACCTCAGGCCCCCAGGCCGCTCTCGCGCAGCAGCTGGTCGATGCTGCGCTCGACGCGGGGTGTCGCGGTACCCTCGATGAGCAGTTGGGTCTCCAGCTCGGCCAGGCCGTCCTGCACCAGGCGCTCGATCAACTCGGCCTTGGTGATGCCGGTGTGGTGGCTGGCACGCTCGAGGCGGGCTTCCAGGTCGCGGGGGAATCGCAGCAGGTGGGGCATGGTCTGTCTCCTGGGGCTGGCGCCGGGTCCCCGGGCGCATGGAATGTATCCTGAGTGTAACATTGGCAGGTCGTCTGGAGATGCCTGACGGCAAGTTTCATGCCTGGTGATGACGGCGGTATGACAGCTGTCAGCCGAGCAATGGGAGACCTGGCCTCAACAGGGCAGATGCGGCCTCAGGCCAGTCCCCGCCGGCGCATGACTTCGGTGATGATGGGGACCGGCGTCATCAAGTGCTCGCGCATCATCTCGGCGGCGCGCGGGGCGTCGCGGGAGAGGATGACCTCCACCAGGGCGGCATGTTCGCGCCGCTTGCGCTCCAGGGCCTCAGCGGAGAAGACGGTCTCGCGTAGCCAGAGATGGCGGTAGCGCTCCACCTGATCGAACAGGCTGTCGCGGAGCTTCAGTAGGTGGGGGGAGTTGCAGCCGGCGGCGATGGCGGTATGGAACACCTTGTGGCGGGTGTCCCAGACGTCGAGCAGCTCCTCGGCGCTGTTGACCTCCGTCACCTTGGCCAGCGTATGGGCCTTGGCCAGGATGTCGGCCTCCCAGTCGTCGTCGCCCCGCTGGATGGCGAGCTCCAGGATCAGCCCCTCGAGCTGGGCCCGGGCGTCATAGAGGTCGGCGAGTTCCGACAGCGACATGGGCGCCACCCGATAGCCACGCTGGCTGATGGCCACCACCAGGCGCTCGGCCACCAGTTGCGAGAGGGCCTCGCGCAGGGGGCCGATGCCCAGCCCGTAACGCGCCTTGAGACCGCTCATCAACAGCTTCTCACCGGGCATGAAGTCGCCGCGGATGATGTCGCGTTTCAGCCAGTGATAGGCACTGATGCCCAGGTTCTGTTTCGAGGAGATGTCCATGGCGCGCTGTCGTTCCGAATGTGGCTGACATCATACCTAATCATCGCCACTGTGGTGAATCGTGCCGTGGAACATCGAAAAATGGAAAGAGGCCGGAATCATGGATATTCTCCGGTCACATGCCTGTCATCACCGAGGTGAGCCTTGTACGACTTCATCATCATCGGCGGGGGTATCCTCGGCATGTCCACCGCCATGCAGCTGAGCGAGAGCTTTCCCGACCGCCGCATCCTGTTGCTGGAAAAGGAGTCGGGCCCGGCCCGCCACCAGAGCGGCCGCAACAGCGGTGTGATCCATGCCGGGGTCTATTATGCCCCCGGCAGCCTCAAGGCGCGCTTCTGCCGCGAGGGGAACCGGGCCACCCGGGCGTTTTGCGAGGCCCACGGCATCGAGACCCGCATCTGCGGCAAGCTGCTGGTGGCCACCAACGACCTCGAGCTTCAGCGCATGCAGGGGCTCTGGGAGCGAACCGGCGCCAACGGTCTCGAGCGGGAGTGGCTATCCGCCGAGGCGCTTCGCGAGCGTGAGCCGGCGATCAAAGGTGCCGGGGCCCTCTTCGTGCCATCCAGCGGCATCGTCGACTATTCCAAGGTCACCCTGGCCATGGCCGAGGAGTTCGAGCATCGCGGTGGGATGGTCCGTTTCGATCAGGAGGTCACCAGGATCGACGAGCGCCCCGGCGAGGTGGTGGTCAGGACCCGCGATGACGAGTTCTCCACCCGCTACCTGATCTCCTGCGCGGGGCTGATGGCCGATCGCGTCGTGAGGATGCTGGGGCGCAATCCCGGCTTCATCATCTGCCCCTTCCGCGGCGAGTACTTCCGCCTGCCGCAGACGCGTGACGGGATCGTCAAGCACCTGGTCTACCCGATCCCCGATCCGGCCATGCCCTTCCTCGGCGTGCACCTGACGCCGATGGTCGACGGCGGTGTCACCCTTGGCCCCAATGCCGTGCTGGCGCTGGCCCGCGAGGGGTATCGCAAGTCGGATGTCTCGCTGCCGGACCTGGCACGGCTCTTCAGCCATCCGGGGGTGTGGCGGATGCTGGCCAGCAATGTGCGACCGGGGCTGGCGGAGCTGCGCAACTCCTTCTCCCGTCGCCGTTATCTGGCGTTGGTGCGCCGTTACTGTCCGGAGCTGACTCTCGATGACCTCCAGCCCTGGCCGGCCGGAGTGCGCGCCCAGGCGGTCTCCCGCGACGGGCATCTGATCGACGACTTCCTGTTCGTCAACACGCGGCGCACCGTCAACGTCTGCAACGCACCGTCACCGGCGGCCACCTCGGCCCTGCCCATCGGACGCTATATCGTCGACAAGGTGAAGGAGCAGGTGGAGGTCGGCTGACGGCTCGGTCAGGTCGTCTCTGGGGGGCGCTTCAGCTCGACCCAGGCGGCATAGGTGCTGAGGAAGACCCGCCCGGTGAGGTCATCGAGGAAGTCGCTGTGTTTGAGCCGGTCCATCACCGGCCCCTTGACCTCGGCCAGGTGCAGGGTGACCCCGGAGTCCTCGAGCCGGGCATTGATGGCGTCCAGGCTCTCCAGCGCCGAGGCATCGATCAGGTTGACCGCCGAGCAGATCAGCACCACGTGTTCGAGTTCCGGACGGCTCGCCACCAGCGCGTAGACGGTGTCCTCGAGGTAGCGGGCATTGGCGAAGTAGAGGCTCTCGTCGATGCGCAGCATGGCCAGGTGGCTGACGGTCTCGGTCGCGTGGCGCTGGATGCTGCGGAAGTGCTCGGTGCCGTCGATGCGTCCCACCAGCACGCTGTGCGGGCGGCTGGTGCGGTAGAGGAAGAGGGTGATGGAGAGCAGTACGCCCGCGATGATGCCGGCCTCGACCCCTTCCACCAGGGTCAGCACGATGGTCACCGCCATGGCCGAGAAGTCGCTGCGCGAGTAACGCCAGGTCTGGCGCACCAGGGGGATGTCCACCAGGGTCAGGATGGAGACGGTGATGGTCGCCGCCAGGGTGGCGATGGGCAGGTGCTGCAGCAAGGGGGTCAGCGCCAGGGTCGCCGCCCCGATGCCTAGCGCCGCGAAGAGGCCGGCCATGGGCGTGCGAGCCCCGGACTCGAAGTTGATCACCGTGCGCGACAGCCCCCCGGTGACCGGCATGCCCCCGGAGAAGGCCGCGGCCAGGTTGGCGCCGCCCAGGCCCACCAGTTCCTGGTTGGGCGATATCCGCTCGCGACGCTTGGCCGCCAGCATCTGGGCCATGGAGATCGATTCGACGAAGCCCACCACGCTGATCAGCAGGGCCGGAATCAGCAGGGCGCGCCACAGCGGCAGGTCCAGCGGCGGCAGGCTCAGCGGTGGCAGCCCCCCGGGAATGGCGCCGACCACCGCCACGCCGCGCTCCGCGAGCCCCAGCCACCAGCTGAGCAGCGTCGTCACGACCACCGCGATCACCGGGCCGGCCCGGGCCAGCAGGGAGGCGAGCCCCTTCGGCAACTTCAGCGCCCGCAACATCCGTTCCCCGTAGCGTCGCATCCCGATCAGGAAAGCCAGGCAGCCGAGGCCGAGCAACAGCGTCGGCCAGTGGGTCTGCCCCAGCTCGCCGGCGATGCTGATAAGCAGCGCCAGCGCCGTGAAGCCGCTCGCCTCGATGCCCAGCAGATGGACGGACTGACTGGCGGCGATAAGCACCGCCGAGGCGGAGAGGAACCCGGCGATCACCGGGTGACTCAGGAAGTTGGCGAAGAAGCCCAGGCGCAGCAGGCCCATCGCCGTGAGCATCAGCCCGGAGAGCAGCGACAGCACCAGGGCCGCCTGCAGGTAGTCCGAGGTCCCCGGGGCGGCCACTCCGGAGAGGGCCGCACCGCTCATCAAGGCGATGATCGCCACCGGGCCCACGGCCAGGGTGCGGCTCGTGCCGAGCAGGGCGTAGGCGATGGCCGGCAGGATGCTGGCATACAGGCCGACCACCGCCGGCAGGCCGGCGAGCAGGGCATAGGCCAGCGACTGGGGAATCACCATCACCGTGACGATCACCCCGGCCAGCAGGTCGGCGCCGGCCAGTCTCCGGGTGTAGTGGGGTAGCCAGGTGAGGATCGGGAAGTAGCGCTTGAGCATCCTTACTCGCCATGTCGGTGGCAGGGTCGACGGGAACGGCCCCGAGGCGTGGCTACCAGACTAAACGATATTGGTCGCCGGGTTCAGGGTTGGTTAGCATCGGGTGAAATAGTGAATACCCACGACAACACAGAAGGACATGAAGGGAAGTGACGAGCGAGCCGTGGGGCCGGCTCCCTCCCTCAAGGCCGAAACGGGCGAAGGAAGCGGCGATCCAGTCGCCGCTTCCCGGCCAGGGCCAGGCGACCGCCCCACCAGCGGTGGCCGCGGATGGCGAGTCCCTGGCCGGCGCCCAGGTCGAGAATCGCCAGGGCCAGCCGCTGGGGAACATAAGGTCTCGGGGGAGCACCGGCAAGGCGCGCCGCCAGGTTGTCGAGCAGCACCGGGGCCTGGCGGATGCCGTGGATGCGCAGGCGCGGCAGTTCGTGGTGGAGCATGGCCGCACAGTCCCCGGCGGCGAAGATGTCGGGATGGCCGGGGCTCTGCAGGGTGGCCTCCACGGCCAGGCCACGCCCGGGAATCAGCGGCAGGCGCAGCCGTTCGACCACCTCGGGCGGGGCCAGTCCCGCGGCATGCACGACATGGTCCGCCGCCAGCCATTGCAGGCTGTCCTCGCCCCAGGCATTGGTCTGGGTGGCGAAGGTCACGCCGCCGGTGGCATGGCCGGTGACGTCGAGGCCGAAGCGGACCCGGATCTCGCGGCGCTCGAGCTGGCGCATCAGCCAGCGCACGGCCCCGGCGGGGGCGCCCTCCAGCAGCCGCTCGCCGCGGCTCACCAGCAGGATCTCGGGGCGGGCGGCATGGCGCCTGGCCAGTTCGCGCAGCTGGCAGGCCACCTCCACGCCGCTTGGGCCACCCCCGACGACGACCAGCCGAGGGGTGAGGCCATTTGAGAACTCCTTTTCCAGGCAGTGGCGCAGGGCGAGCAGGCGCGGGAACGGCTTGACCGCCCAGACACGCGGACCCGGCGTGCGCCGTGCGGGACAGGGCGTGCGCGACCCCAGGTTCAGCGAGAGCAGCGAGAAGTCGAGCTCGCGACCGTCCTCCAGCCGGGCGGTTCGCGCCTCCGGGTCGAGGTGCACCAGGCGGCCCCGCAGGGCCTTAACGCCGTAGCGGGCCGCCAGCCGGGTCGGATCCAGGCGATCCTCGGCGGCCGTGTAGTGGGCGCCGAGCATGCCGGTGGCCCGCCCCGAATACCAGAAGCTGCCGGGGTCGACGAGGGTGACCTCGGCGCCCTCGAGACGCTGGCGATGTCGGATCAGGTGCAGGTGGGCATGCCCGGCGCCGACCAGCAGCAGGCGTGGTCTTGCGGCGCGAGGAGGTGTGGGAGTCATTCCGCGATGGTAGCGGAAAGGCGCGGGTCAGGCGACACGGGCGCCCGGCTTGACAGGCCGCGGCCCCGGGGGCGGGTCAACGCGACGAGGTGGCGGGGGCACCCGCTTCCCGAGGGCGTGACCGCCAGGCCGACCAGGAGTAGAGGGCCAGCCCGGTCCAGATCAGCACGAAGGTGGCGAGCTGCACCGGTGCCAGGGGCTCATGGAACACCAGCAGGGCGATGACGAACTGGATGGTCGGGTTGAGGTACATCAAGAAGCCGAGCGTCGCCAGGCGCAGCCGGCGCGCGGCCCCGGCAAACGCCAGCAGGGGCAAGGCGGTGATCACGCCGCTGGCCACCAGCAGGGCGGTGGTGCGGCCATCGCCGAGGAAGTGGGAGAGCTCGGCCTGGGTGAGCCAGCCCAGCGCCATCAGGGCCAGGGGCAGCAGCAGCAGGGTCTCGACGAACAGCCCCGACAGGCCGTCCAGCGGCACCTGCTTGCGCAGCAGGCCATAGGTGCCGAAGGAGAAGGCCAGGGCCAGGCTGATCCAGGGCAGCTCGCCCAGCATCACCAGCTGGATCGCGATGGCCAGGGCGGCGAGGCCCACCGCCACGCCCTGCAGGCGCGCCATGCGCTCGCGCAACACCAGCATGCCCAACCCCACGTTGACCAGCGGCGTCATGAAGTAGCCCAGGCTCGCCTGCAGGACATGCCGGGTCTCCACCGAATAGATGTAGAGCCCCCAGTTCAGGGCGATGAGCAGGGCGCAACCCAGTACCCGGCCGAGGCGCCTCGGCTCGGCAAGGGCCCGGCGGATCGGGGCCCAGCGGCCGAGCAGGGTGACCAGCCCGACCAGGAAGAGGCAGGACCAGATCACCCGGTGAAGCAGGATCTCGAAGGCGGGAACGCCCTGGAAGAGGGCGAAGAACAGCGGGAAGCAGCCCCAGGCCACATAGGCGGCCAGGCCGAAGGCGACGCCCTTGCCGGTTTCCTGGTGCGGAGCAGAGGTGGGGTAGTGGGACATGACGGCCTCGAAGCGAAACGCCTAGACATTAGCAGGCTACTCGCGTGGCCGCCATGGGCCCTGCCCGGCGGCTGACGATGACGGGGCACCTGGGGTAGGCTGTGACCGGGCATATTACCTGGACGGGAGTCCCCCTATGAGCGAATTGAGAACCACCCTGGTGCAGTGTGACCTGCGCTGGGAAGACCCCGACGCTAACTGCCGGATGCTCGAGGAGACCCTGGGCGAGCTGAGTGCCGACGACACCGACCTGATCGTGTTGCCGGAGATGTTCGCCACCGGCTTTACCATGAACTCCCGCGAGATGGCCGAGCCCATGGCCGAGAGTCGTACCGTGGCCTGGCTGCAGGCTCAGGCGGCCCGCCGGGGCTGCGTGGTCACCGGTAGTGTCGCCGTGGTGGAGCACGGCGACTACTTCAACCGCCTGGTCTGGGCGCGCCCGGACGGCAGCCTGGTCACCTACGACAAGCGTCACCTGTTCCGCATGGCCGGGGAGCATGAACGCTACGCCATGGGCCACGAGCGGGTAATCGTCGAGCTCAAGGGGTTCCGGATCCTGCTCAGCGTCTGCTACGACCTGCGCTTCCCCGTCTGGCTGCGCCAGCAGCCGGGGCCCGACGAGCACTTCGAGTATGACGCCCTGCTCTGCGTGGCCAACTGGCCGGCGCCGCGTCGCCACCCCTGGCGGGTGCTGCTGCAGGCCCGGGCCATCGAGAACCTCAGCCCGGTGATCGGCGTCAATCGGGTCGGCGAGGATGCCAAGGGCATGACCTATGCCGGGGATTCGATGCTGGTCGATGCCAAGGGGGAGGCGCTGCTCGACGCGCCCCGGGACACCCCCTTCCTGAAGACCGGCAGCCTGTCGCTCGAGGAGTTGCGCAGCTTCCGCGAGAAGTTTCCCGCCTGGCGCGACGCCGACCACTTCGGCCTCGCCGACGGGGTGGGCTACTGATGCGTCTGGACCGCTTCCTCTGCGAGACCACCGACCTGACACGCAGCCTGGCCAAGAAGGCCCTGCACCGCGAGGAGGTCCTGGTGGGCGGCGAGGTGATCAAGAACCCCGCCACCCAGGTCGACGAGCACAGTCGCGTCACCTGGAACGGCGAGCGCCTGGCCCTGGTCGGCCTGCGCTACGTGATGCTCCACAAGCCCGAGGGGGTCGAATGCAGTGCCCGTCGCGGCCTCTACCCGCTGGTCCGCGAACGGGTCGACCTGCCCCATGTGGAGCGGCTGCAGACGGTGGGCCGGCTGGACGTCGACACCACCGGCCTGGTGCTGCTCACCGACGATGGCCAATGGTCCCATCGGGTCACCTCGCCGAAGCGGCGCTGCGGCAAGGTCTATGAGGTCACGCTCGCCGAGCCGCTGGACGGGGCCGCGTGGGACGAGGCCGTGGCCCGTTTCGCCGAGGGGGTGCTGCTCGACGGGGAAGAGAAGCCGACGCGTCCCGCAGAGCTGGCCATGCGCTCACCCCGCGTGGCCGAGTTGACCCTGTACGAGGGCAAGTACCATCAGGTCAAGCGGATGTTCGCGGCCATCGGCCACCATGTGGTGGCCCTGCACCGCGAGTCGATCGGGCCGCTGTTCCTCGGCAAGCTGGCACCCGGCGAGTGGCGTGAACTCAGCGAGGAGGAAGTGGCGCTGTTTTGAGCCCGGCCCGTTGGTGCGAGGAGGCGTCAGGCGTAGGTCTCGATCCTCGCCCGACCGCGGTGCTTGGCCGAGTAGAGCGCCTTGTCGGCGAGCCCGATCAGCGTCAGCGGGTCGCCGGCATGCTCGGGGTAGGTGGCGATGCCGCAGGAGATCGACAGCGGCCCGAGCACCCGGTCGCGGTGACGGAAGCGCGTCCGGCTCAGGATCTCCAGCAGCTCGGCGAGGCGCGCCTGGGCGATGGCCGCGGTGGCCCCCGGCATGATGATGACGAACTCCTCGCCGCCCATCCGGCAGACCACGTCGGCGTCGCGGAAGTGATGGGTCAGCACCCGTCCCACGCCGACCAGCACGGTATCTCCCGCCTCGTGCCCCTCACGGTCGTTGAACCGCTTGAAGTGGTCGATATCGATCATCGCCAGGGTCAACGGCGTGCCTTGTCGGCGCGCGACCGCCGCCTCGTGCTCGAGCAGCTCGTCGAAGTAGCGGCGGTTGTGCAGCCCGGTCAGGGCGTCCTGGTAGGAGTAGCCCTGCAGCTTCTCGACCATCTTCTCCAGCGCTCGTGTGCGCTCGGTGACCTGCTTCTCGAGGGAGAGGTTGAGCCGGTGTAGCTCGTGCTGGGTATGTCGGTAGTGCCATAGCGAGATCATCACGATGGCCATCGCGAAGCCCAGCGCGGCGACACTCACGGGAACACGGCGCCAGGGCAGCAGGCCGTGGGCCACGGCCATGTCGACCAGCAGCAGCAGGGCGAAGAGCCCATAGCTGGTGATGATCAGTTTCTGCTCGGCGTTGAGGGCGCCCAGGTGCACGACGATGGTCGTGAACATCACCAGCAGGCTGACCAGCAGCAGAGCATCGAAGGGCGGGAAGGTGCTGGAGAGGTCGATGATGCCGGCCAGGGCCAGTCCCGGCGCCATCACCAGGTAGCCCAGGTGTAGCTGCCAGATGCGCCGCAGCAGCGTCGGACGTTGCGCGACGAACCAGTGCTCCAGCATCAGCCCCATGGCCACCGGCAGGGTGTAGTAGCCGACGGCGGCCAGGTAGTCCCATAGCAAGGGGATGTCCAGCAGCAGCTGGCTGGCCTGCGTCTCGGCCAGCAGCATGCTGCCCGCGGCCAGGGCGAATAGCCCGATACCGAAGAAGCTTCGCCGGTCGGCCTGCACGAGGGCGAAGATGAAGGCGAGCAGGGCCAGCAGCAGCAGGAAGGCGCTGACGACCAGGTCGCCGGCGGAACGTTCGAAAATATAGTGCAGCAGGTCGAGGCGGTCCATCAGCTTGACTTCGCCCCACAGGCCGATGTCGGTGTAGTCGGAGAAGACGCGGAAGTAGAGGGTCTTGCCCGCGAAGGCCTCGGGCAGGCTGATCATGTGCCAGGGCCAGCCCTCGAATCGCCCTTCTCCGCGAGCATCGAAGTGCCCGTACTGATAGATCAGCTCGTCCTCCAGCCAGGCCTGGGTGATCAGGTCGACGCTGTAGATGTAGAGCACCGGGTCGCGCCACTCGCCCTCGGGCAGGGTGATGCGGAACCAGGCGTGCTTGCTGCCACCGCGACCGGGCGGGTTGGAGGGGAAGGCGATTGGCTGCCACTCGCCCGACGATGCTGGTTCGGCGACCCAGGCCGGGGTGCCGTCGGCCTGGAAGGTAGAGTCCCCCCAGCGATATTCCCAGCCCTCGTCGAGTGCCAGCGGGGCGGGCCCGGCACAGGCGGGGGCGGCCAGCAGCAACGCCAGAAACAGGGTCCCGAGCAGGGAGGAGAGGAGTGTGCGCATGTTGTCCTGAGGCCTCGGATCAGGACGGCAGTGTAACCCAGCGTAACCCCTGGCGGATGCCTGCCTTGTCAACGCCCCGCGGCAGGCGATATGACCTTATCGGGCGCGACGCTTTTTATACCGTTATCTTTCCTGTGCAATTGGTAGCAAAGACCAGAGTCAGGGAGTAAGGGAGTAAGGGAGTAAGGGAGCTCGAGTGCCGCAAGATGCCGCAAGCCTCACCTTGGCTGGGGCATCGCTGCCCAGGCCATCATCGGCGGCCCAGTGTTCGGCTCACTCGCGCGGGGCAAGCCCGGCGGCCGCGACCAGGGCCCGGGTGTAGTCGCAGGCGGGATTCTCGAGGACCTGCAGGCAGTCGCCCTGTTCCATCACCTCGCCGTCCTTGAGGACCAGCACCCGGTGGGCCATGGCCCGCACCACCGCCAGGTCATGGCTGATGAACAGGTAGCTGAGTCGACGCCGGGCCTGGAGGTCGCGCAGCAGCTCGACGAGTTGCTTCTGGACGCTGCGATCCAGCGCCGAGGTGGGCTCGTCGAGCACCACCAGCCGTGGCTCGAGGATGATCGCCCGTGCCACGGCGATGCGCTGGCGCTGGCCGCCGGAGAACTCGTGTGGGTAACGGGAGGCGCACGCCTCGGGCAGGCCCACCTCGCGCAGGGTGGTGCGCACGCGGCGGTCGACCTCGGCGCTGGTGAGCTCGGGGTGATGGAAACGCAGCCCTTCGCTGACGATGTCGAAGACCGGCAGCCGCGGCGAAAGCGAGCCATAGGGGTCCTGGAACACCACCTGCAGGCTGCGGCGCTGGCGTCGCAGGGCGTTGCCGGTCAGCTGGTCGAGGCGAATGCCGTCGAACTCGATCTCGCCGCTGCCCTGGCCCAGGCGCAGCAGCGCGAGGGCCAGGGTGGTCTTGCCCGAACCGGATTCGCCGACGATGCCCAGGGTCTCGCCGGGCGCTACATGGAGGTCCAGCGGCTTGACCGCCTCGAAGGGGGGCGGGCGTCGGGCGAACAGGCGTGCCGGGCGCGGGAAGCGGACCCCGACCCCCCGGGCGCTCAGCAGTGGGGCGACCCGCGCGACGAAGGCCGGGCGTCCTGCGGGTTCGGCCTCCAGCAGCTGCCGGGTGTAGTCGCTGCGGGGCTGGGTGAAGACCTCGGCCACCGGGCCGGTTTCCTGCTCGCGGCCGGCATGCAGCACGCAGATGCGGTCGGCATGGCGGCGCACCAGGTTGAGGTCGTGGGTGATGAACAACATGCCCATGCCGTGGGCATCGCGCAGTTCGGCGAGCAGGGCGAGGATCTCCTGCTGCACGGTGACATCCAGCGCGGTGGTGGGCTCGTCGGCGATCAGCAGCTCGGGGCCGTTGGCAATCGCCATGGCGATCATCACCCGCTGGCGCTGGCCGCCGGAGATCTGGTGCGGCCAGGCATCCAGCAGTTCTCCGGCACGCGGCAGCCGGACCTGCTCCAGCAGTTCCCGGGTGCGCGCCCGGGCGGACCTGCCAGTCAGCCCCTGGTGCAGGCGCAGGGTCTCGCCGATCTGCTTGCCGATGGGGTGCAGTGGGTTGAGCGAGGTCATGGGCTCCTGAAAGATGAAGCCTACCCGGCCGCCCCTCAGGCCTCGCCAGCCCCGGTCGGACAGGGTGGTGAGGTCGGTATCGCCCAGCCGGCGCCTGCCCTCGACCCGCGCATTGGGAGGCAGCAGGTTCATGGCGCCGAGCGCCGAGACCGACTTGCCGGAACCGGATTCCCCGACCAGGGCGAGGGTCTCGCCGCGATTCACCGTGATCGACAGCCGGTCGACCACGCTGGCGTCGTCGAAGGCGATGGTCAGGTCGTCGAGTCGCAGCAGGGGCTCAGGCATCGCGGGGCGTCCTCGGGCTGGCGGCATGTTGGATATGCCGGGGGTCGAAGGCATCGCGCAGCCCCTCGCCGATGAACACCAGCAGCGAGAGCATGACCGAGAGGGTGACGAAGGCGGTAATGCCTAGCCACGGGGCCTGCAGGTTATTCTTGCCCTGGGCGACCAGTTCGCCCAGGGACGGTGAGCCCGGGGGCAGGCCGAACCCCAGGAAGTCCAGAGCGGTGAGGGTGGTGATGGCCCCGGTGAACAGGAAGGGGATGAAGGTCAGGGTCGCCACCATGGCATTGGGCAGCACGTGGCGCCACATGATCAAATGCGAGGGCAGGCCCATGGCCCGAGCAGCGCGCACATACTCGAGATTCCGGGCGCGCAGGAACTCGGCACGTACCACGTCGACCAGCCCCAGCCAGGAGAACAGCAGCATGATGCCCAGCAGCCACCAGAGGTTGGGTTCCACCAGGCTGGCCAGGATGATCAGCAGGAAGAGCATCGGCAGCCCCGACCAGATCTCGGTGAAGCGTTGGCCGATCAGGTCCACCTTGCCGCCGAAGTAGCCCTGGATGCCGCCGGCCAGCACCCCCAGCACCAGCGATCCCGCGGTGAGCACCAGCGCGAAGATCACCGAGAGCCGAAAGCCATAGATCACCCTGGCCATGACGTCGCGGCCCTGGTCGTCGGTGCCCAGCCAGTGCCGGGTAGTGGGCGGTGACGGGGCCGGATGGTCGAGCGCCATGTCCAGGGTCTCGTAGGAAAACGGGATCGGCGGCCAGAGCATCCAGCCGTTGGCCATGATCTCGTCGCGCACGAAGGGGTCGCGGTAGTCGGCGGGGCTGGGCAAAAAGCCCCCGAACTCGGTATCGGGATAGTCCACCAGGACCGGCAGGTACCACTGTCCCTGGTACTGCATGACGATGGGCCGGTCGTTGGCGATTATCTCGGCCACCAGGCTGACGACGAAGAGAACCGCGAAGACCCACAGCGAGAGCCGGGCCCGGCGGTTGTCGCGGAACACCGCCAGGCGACGACGCGTGATGGGTGAGAGATCGCGCGAGATCAGTGACATCGAATCAGGACTCCCGTGTCTCGAAGTCGATGCGCGGGTCCACCCACACATAGGTCAGGTCGGAGATCAGCTTCAGGACCAGGCCGATCAGGGTATAGAGGTAGAGGGTGCCGAAGATCACCGGGTAGTCGCGCTGCATTACCGCCTCGAAGCCCAACAGGCCCAGGCCGTTGAGCGAGAAGATGACCTCGATCAGCAGCGAGCCGGTGAAGAAGATGCCGACCAGGGCGGCCGGCAGCCCGGCGATGATGATCAGCATGGCGTTGCGGAAGACGTGGCCGTAGAGCACTCGTCGGTCGCTGGCCCCCTTGGCACGCGCGGTGAGCACATATTGCTTGTGGACCTCGTCGAGGAAGCTGTTCTTGGTCAGCATGGTCAGGGTCGCGAAGCTGCCGATCGCCGAGGCGATCACCGGCAGGGTGATGTGCCAGAGGTAGTCCTTGACCTTGCCCCAGGCGGAGAGCTCGCCGAAGTCCGGGGAGGTGAGGCCGCGCAGCGGAAACAGGTCCCAGTAGCTGCCGCCGGCGAACAGCACGATCAGCAGGATGGCGAACAGGAAGCCGGGGATGGCATAGCCGACGATCACCAGTCCCGAGCTCCAGACGTCGAAGCGTGAACCATGTTGCAGCGCCTTGCGAATGCCCAGCGGGATCGATACCAGATAGACCACCAGCGTGGTCCACAGCCCCAGCGAGATCGATACGGGAAGCCGCTCGAGCATCAGGGTGGTGACCTGCTCGTCGCGGAAGAAGCTCTCGCCGAAATCGAAGGTGGCGTAGTCGGCGATCATGCCGAGGAAGCGCTCATGGGCGGGCTGGTCGAACCCGAACTGGGCCTCGAGCTTCTCGATGAAGGCGGGCGGAATGCCCCGGGCGCCTCGCGACTCGCCGCCCGACGCGACGTCTCCGCCACCCCCTTCCATGCGGGTGCTCGCCTGGCTCGAGAGCCCCTGGAAGCGGGCCAGCACCTGGTCGATGGGACCGCCCGGGGCGGCCTGGACGATGATGAAGTTGAGCAGCATGATCCCCAGCAGGGTGGGGATCATCAGCAGCAGGCGGCGCAGTACATAGCGGGCCACAGCGTATCCTTACTCCACGGATGATGGCAGCCGGCGAACCGGCCACCGGTCATGCACCTTCAGCGGTTGCGCTGACGGGTCTCGATCTCGGCGCCGCGCTCGGGATCCACCCACCAGGCGGCCAGGTCCAGGTTGTACGCGGGGAAGGGCTCCTTCCAGCCGAACTTGTCCCACAGGGCGATGCGTGTCTTCCCGAGGTGCCACTGGGGAATCACGTAGAAGCCCCAGCGCAGCACCCGGTCCAGCGCTCGGGCGGCGGTGTCCAGCGCCTCCCGGGAGTCGGCGGCGATCAGGGTGTCGACCAGGTCGTCGACCACCGGGTTGCTGAGCCCGATCAGGTTGCGGCTCTGGGGAACCTCGGCATATTCGCTGGTCCAGAAGTCGCGCTGCTCGTTGCCGGGGTTGGCCGACTGGGGGAAGCTGCCGACGATGATGTCGAAGTCGAAGCTGCGCAGCCGGTTGAGGTACTGGTTGACGTCGACGATGCGAATATCACCCTGGATGCCGATCTTGGCCAGGTTCTGCAGCAGCGGCTGCACGACCCGCTCGAACTGGGTGTCGAAGAGCAGTACCTCCAGCTTCAGCGGCGCACCGGAATCGAGGTGGGTCATGACGCCATCACGCACCACGTAGCCTGCCTCGTTCAGCAGCTCCAATGCCCTGGCGAGCCGTGGACGCATCTGCTCGGGATGCTCGATGGGCAAGGGTTCTGCGAAGACCCGCTCGGGCAGGGCCTCGCGGTGAGGCTCGAGCAGGGCCAGCTCGGCCTCGCTCGGCAGGCCCTCGGCGGCCATCTCGGAGTTGGCGAAGTAGCTCTCGGTGCGCTGGTAGGCGCCGTAGAAGAGATTGCGGTTGAGCCACTCGAAGTTGAAGGCCAGGTTGAGGGCCTCGCGGACCCGAACGTCCTGGAACTTGTCGCGGCGCAGATTCATCACGTAGGCCTGCATCCCGGCGGGCTGGCCGTCCGGCACCTCGAGCCGTTTGACGAACCCCTCTGCCAGGGCCGGGAAGTCATAGGCGGTGGCCCAGTTCCGCGCACTGGTCTCGATGCGCATGTCGAGGTTGCCGGCCTTGAAGGCCTCGAGGGCCACCGTCTGGTCGCGGTAGTAGTCGTAGACCAGCCGTTCGACGTTGTGGCGGCCCCGGTTCACCGGGAGGTCCCGTCCCCAGTAGTCGTCGACGCGCTGGTAGACGATGCGCCGTCCCGGCTCCACCTCGCCGATGCGGTAGGGGCCGGAGCCGAGCAGGGCATCGCGGGTGGTGGCTTCGAAGTCACGCTCCTGCCAGAAGTGGGCCGGCAGGATCGGCAGCTGGCCGATGATCAGCGGCAGCTCACGGGACTCGCTGTCGGCCAGGTCGAAGTGCACCGTGTCCTCATCCACGGCGCGAACTCCCGCGACGTCCGCATAGTAGGCGCCGTAGAAGGGCTGGCCCTTCTCCGTCAGGGTCTCGAAGCTGAACACCACGTCCTCGGCGGTGACCGGCTCGCCGTCATGGAAGCGTGCTTCGGGGTGCAGGTCGAATTCGATCCACTGCCGCTCGGGATCCAGCCGTACGCCCTCGGCGAGCAGGCCATACATCGAGAAGGGCTCGTCGGGGTTCTGGGTCAGCAGTGTATCGTAGATCTCGGTCAGCCCCGTGGCCGGGGTGCCGCGGATGATGAAGGGGTTGGTGGAATCGAAACTACCGATGGCTGAGCGCACCAGGCTGCCCCCCCTGGGGGCGTCGGGGTTCGCATGGGGAAAGTGCGCGAAGTCCGCCGGCAGGCGCGGGTCGCCATAGAGGGCCAGTCCGTGCACGGTCGGTACATCGGCCGGGGCGGCCGCCAGGGCCGGTCCGCCGAGCAACGTGCCCAGCAGCAGGCCCAGGCCAGGGGCAGCGTGTCGCATCGATCAGGTTCCTTGTAGCAGGCGGGGGCGTGGCCCCGATCATCAACTACCGGAAAGTGTCAGCTGTTGGCCCGGTTGTAAAGCGTCGGGCCGCTCGATGCTGTTCCAGCGAGCCAGGTCAGCCAGCGCCACGGCGTGGCGCGAGGCGATGGCGGAGAGGCTGTCTCCGCGGCGGACCACGTAGACCTCGTCGTCGACAGTCGTGCGCCCGGGGGTATCGCTGCGCAGGCGGGCCACCATGCGCGTGGCACTGTCGGCGGGCACCAGCAGCCGCTTGACGTGGCGGGGGTCGGCCCGGTTACCGAGCAGGCCGGGATTGAGGTCGGCCAGCGCTGTGCGTGAGACGCCCGCCAGGCGGGCCGCCTCGCCGAGTTTCAGCGTCCGGGTCACCGGGACCTCGGCGACGGCCGGCGCGGCGTCGATCTGGGGCAGTTCGACGTCGTAGCGTTCCGGTTCGGCGATGATCGCCGAGATGGCAATCAGCTTGGGGACGTAGGCCATGGTCTCTCGCGGCAGATCGAGGTCCCAATAGCTGCCGGCCTGCCCTCGGGAGAGCGCGGCGCTGCGGGCACGGTTCACGGTGCCGGCACCGGCATTGTAGGCGGCCAGGGAGAGCGCGATGTCACCCTCGTACCACTGCTCGGCCTGCATCTCGATGTAGTCCAGGGCGGCACGGGTGGAGCGCGCTACATCCAGGCGGCCATCGTAGCCGCCGCCGCGGCGCAGCCCCAGGGCGTTGCCGGTGCCGGGCATGAACTGCCAGAGGCCTGCCGCGCCGCGGTGGCTACGGGCGGTGGGGTCGAAGGAACTCTCGATGAAGGGGATCAGGGCGATCTCGCCGGGCAAGCCGCGCTCTTCCACCCGCGCGGTGATCCAGGCGAGCCAGGGCCGGGCGCGCTCGGTGATCTCGACGATGTTGTGGGGGCTCTGGCGGTAGTGGTCGATCCACTGCTGCACGCGTGCCTGATCGGCGTCCTCCTGCCACTGGAAGGCCTCGGCGAGGCGCGACCAGGCATCCCCGGGCTCGAGGGCCAGGGCATCCCAGAAGCTCTGGTTCGGAGGAAGCGGGGTAGGCTGGGCCGTGTGGCTGGCCGAATCGTCCTTGAATACGCGCTGGGGTGTCGGTGAGGCCTGGCTGTTGCCGGTGGTGGCCATCAGTGAACCCATCAGCGCGAGACAGCTGGTGAAGCCCAGGATCCGTCGACGTGTCGTGTGGTAGGTCATCGAAAGGTGATCTCCTGGTCATGCAGGGGCCTGCCGCCACGGGCAGGCTTCGTGTCGTCCAACAACGGCGTGTTCAGAAGGCATCCTTCCAGGCGCGCAGCGTGGTGAAGGTCGCCAGATCGCTGTCGGTGTCGCCATGCGCCGCCGCGGCCTGGCGCACGCCGGCCGAGGCGCAGCGCAGGAAGGGATTGATGCGCCGTTCGCGACCCAGGGTGGTGGGCAGGGTGGGGCGGTCGAGTTCACGGGCGCGCTGGCACTCCGCCACGGCGGCCTCGACATCGGGGTTGTCCGGGTCGGCGGCGCGGGCGAACGCCAGGTTGGCCAGGGTGTACTCGTGGGCGGCGAACACCAGGGTGTCCTCGGGCAGGGATTCGAGGCGCGACAGCGACGCATGCAGCTGTGCCGGGGTGCCCTCGAAGAGCCGGCCGCAGCCGGCACTGAACAGCACGTCGCCGCTGAACAGCAGCGGCGGGATGCCCGGCGTGAAGAAGCCGATATGATCCAGGGTGTGGCCGGGCAGGGCGTACACCTCGAACAGCCGGCCCATTACCCGTACTTCGTCGCCGTCGCCGACCCGCTCGTCGATGCCTTCGATCTCGGGGTTGTCCGGGCCGATCACCCGCGGCGAATAGCGCTTGATCAGCTCCGCCAGGCCGCCGGTGTGGTCGTGATGATGGTGGGTAATCAGCACGCTGCCCAGCTTCAGCCCCTCGCGCTCCAGCCACTCGATCACCGGCGTTGCATCGCCGGGGTCCACCACGCAGACTGCCTGGCTCGTGTCCTGGCGCAGCAACCAGATATAGTTGTCGCTAAAGGCGGGTATCGGTGTCACGCTCAACATGGGCTTGGGGTCCTTGACGGAGGCGTTGCCAGACGCTGCCGCGATTCGTTGCGATAGGGTTTACAAAATCCGGCACTGTGGAGGGAAAACGGCACTATGTCAAATTCGCGGGATCCCCACACCCTGACGCGACTGGTCCGTGAGGGACGGCTTTACTGGGCCTCAACGGCCGGTCAGGCGCTGTGGCGGGCCGAGCGCGCCTGCCTGGGGCCGGTCTGCGAACGCCTCGTCGGGCAGCACAGTCTGGAGCTGGGCATGGCCCCCGTGCTCAGCGACATCTGCCCGATCCGCCATGCCCTGGGCTGGTCACCGAGCCGCGAGATGGCCGACCATGACGCGACCCTGGTGTGCCCCCCGGATGCCCTGCCTCTCCCCGATGATAGCCTGAGCCTGGTGGTGGTCCACCATCTGCTTGAGGTGGTGGACGAACCGCACCACATGCTGCAGGAGGCGGCGCGTGTCACCGCCGACAATGGACGACTGATCATCTTCGGCTGGTGTCCGCTGAGCGCCGGTGGGCTCTCGCGGGCCTGGCCGGGCAGACGACGTCGCATGCCCTGGCGAGGCCACTGGCGCTCTCCCGGGCGGCTTGGCGACTGGCTGGCGTTTGTCGACTTCGAGATAGAGCGGGTAGACTATTGCGGTTTTCATCTGCCCGGCAGCCTGCCGCGCAATACCGTACTGGAGACCCTCGGGCGGCGCCACAATTTGCCGCTGGGTGACAGCTACATGATTCATGCCCGCCGCCGGGCGCAACTCGCCCAGTCGCAGCGCTCGCACTTCGAGCTGGCCCGCCCCCTGGTCGGGCCGGCGCTGGGCAGCGCCACGCGGGTCGGGCCACAACCGGAAAGGAACCGCAAGGGTGACTGACAGACGCCACGCCGAGCCCCCGCAGACAGTGACGATCTATACCGACGGGGCCTGCCGCGGTAATCCCGGCCCCGGCGGATGGGGGGCCCTGCTGGTCAGTGGTCACCACGAGAAGGCGCTCAAGGGCTACGAGGCGGAGACCACCAACAACCGCATGGAGCTGATGGCGGCGATCATGGCGCTGCGCGAGCTCAAGTGCCCCTGTCGGGTGGCGCTGTGGACCGACTCGGAGTACCTGCGCAAGGGCATCACCGAGTGGATCCACAACTGGATCAAGCGTGGCTGGAAGACCGCCTCCCGCCAGCCGGTCAAGAATGCCGAGCTATGGCGAGAGCTCCACGAGGAGACCCATCGCCACGCGATCGAGTGGCACTGGGTCAAGGGGCACAGTGGCCATCCCGGCAACGAGCGGGCCGACGAGCTGGCCAACCAGGCCATCGACGAACACCGGGCCCGCGCCTGACGTCCCGCTTTTCCCTTGCGACCCGACGAGAGACTGCCATGCGTCAGATCATTCTGGATACCGAGACCACCGGCATCGATCCCCGTGACGGCCATCGCCTGATCGAGATCGGGGCGGTGGAGATGGTCAACCGCCGCCTTACCGGCAATCGCTATCACCAGTACATCAACCCCGAGCGCAAGATCGAGGCCGAGGCCGTGGGCGTGCACGGCATCACCAACGAGCGGGTGGCCGAGGAGCCGGTCTTCGCCGAGGTCGCCGATGCCTTCTGGGCCTTCATCGAGGGGGCCGAACTGGTGATCCATAACGCCCCCTTCGACGTGGGCTTCATCGATCATGAGCTCGGCAGGCTCAACACGCGGCGCGGCGAGCCACGGCTCGGTCCGGTGGCCGACCACTGCCGGATCCTCGATACCCTGACCCTGGCGCGCGACAAGCATCCCGGCCAGCGCAATAGCCTGGACGCCCTGTGCAAGCGCTACGAGATCGACAACGGGCATCGTGTCCTGCACGGCGCTCTGCTCGACGCCGAGATCCTCGCCGACGTCTACCTGGCCATGACCGGGGGGCAGACCCTGCTCTCCCTGGACGCCTCGGCGACCTCGCAAGGGCGTGCCGGTGAGCCGCAGGGGCTAGCCATCCGCCGGCTGTCCCTTTCCCCGGGCCAGCTGCGGGTGGTGCCACCCGACGAGGCGGAACTGGCGGCCCATCGGGCCAAGCTGGAACGTATCCGCGATGCGGCCGGCGAGTGTCGCTGGGATGCTCACCCCGGCCTGCCCGTCGGTGAGCCGTCACCCTGATGCTGCGGCGAGAACTGCCCAGCGAAGAGGCGGCCGGGCGGGTCATTCGCCTGGCCGGGGGGCGCATCGCGCCCGGGGTCGACGAGGGTCCGCTGCAAGCCTTCCAGCCCTGGCATGAGCGGATGCAGCCGCTGTGCTGGTGGCAGGAGGAGCCGGTGGCGCTCTCGCTGGAGGCACAGCCCGGGGAAGACTGGCTCGACGCCCGGGCCTGGCTGGCCCGCCTGCCGGAATCCTGGTACCCACTGGTCTCCACGGCGCTCCAGGTGGCGGCCTGGCTCGACAACCACCGCTTCTGTGGCCGCTGCGGTGCGCCGACGAGGCGCCTCGATGCCGAGTTCGCCATGCATTGCGAGCAGTGCGGCCATCGCAACTACCCGCGCATCTCGCCCTGCATCATCACCCTGGTCACCCATGGCGAGTCGCTGCTGCTGGCCCGTAGTCCGCGCTTCCCGCCGGGGCGTTACTCGACCCTGGCCGGGTTCATTGAGCCCGGCGAATCGGCCGAGGAGGCCGTGCGCCGCGAGATCTTCGAGGAGGTGGGGCTCAGCGTGGGGCGCGTCAGTTACTACAAGAGCCAGGCCTGGCCCTTCCCCCACTCGCTGATGCTGGGGTTCTTTGCCGAGGCGGCCAGCCGGCGCATCCGCATCGACGGCGTCGAGATCGCCGATGCCGCCTGGTTCAGCCCGCGGCGCCTGCCCCAGCTGCCGCCGCTCTACTCCATCTCCCGGGCGCTGATCGAGACCCACCTCAGGGAGGTCGAGCCTCGGGGCTAGGATGCTGAAGGGTCTGACCCCAGGATGAGTGCTCAGTGGCCGGGGAACAGGCGGGTCAGCTGTGTGGCCAGCATGACGTTGCCGGTGGCCTTGAGCTTGCCGGTCATGAAGGCGTTCATGCCGTTGATCTCGCCGTTCATCACCCCCATGAGGGTCTCGCGGCTCATGCTCAGGCTGACCGAAGGGTCGTCGTGCTCGCCCTCGTGGACGTCCAGCGTGCCGTCGTCCACGACCAGATAATGGTCGTCGGCATCGGAGAAGTGGAACTGGAAGACTTCATGCATGCCGCTGGCGGCCTCGGCGTCGAAGCGACGCTGGAGCTTGTCGATGGTGGCGTCTGACATGGGGATCCTTGATCGCAGGGGAGGGTGTCCGGTGTCAGAGCGTATTTGAAACGATCGTTTTAATCAAGCGCCCTTGTGCCGGCGGGAAGGCCGCGGGCAGGATGTCGGGACAGCGAGGACAGAGGAGAAAACGGTGAACGAGTGGCTGACGGAATTCGGCATGTTCGTGGCGCAGCTGTTGACCCTGGTGGTGGTCATCGGCCTGGCGGTGGCGGTGATCCTGCGGGTCAGGGGCGAGACCGGGGAGCGCACCCGACTGCGACTCGAGGAGCTCAACGGCACGCGCCGTTACCGCCGTCGGCGCATGCAGCTGGCGGCCAGCCAGCCGGGGGCGCGCAAACGGCTGACCAAGGCCTTCCGGCGCGATGACAAGAAACATGAGCGTCGCGGTCGCAAGGAGGAAGGGGAGGCCTCGCCGACGGTCTGGGTGCTCGATTTCCATGGTGACATCAAGGCCAGTGGCACCGGGCAGCTGGCCGAGGAGGTCTCGGCGGTGCTGGCGGTGGCCAGCCAGGGGGACGAGGTGGTGATCCGCCTGGAGTCGGCCGGCGGCCTGGTGCATGGCTACGGCCTGGCGGCCGCCGAGCTGGATCGCCTGCGCCAGGCGGGCCTCTCCAGCACGGTGTGTGTCGACAAGGTGGCCGCCAGCGGCGGTTACCTGATGGCCTGCGCGGCCGACCAGCTGCGAGCCGCCCCCTTCGCGGTGATCGGCTCCATCGGGGTGGTCGCCCAGCTGCCCAACCTGTATCGCCTGCTCAAGCGCCACGACATCGACGTGGAGTTGCTCACGGCGGGGCGCTACAAGCGCACCCTCACGGTCTTCGGTGAGAATACCGAGGAGGGCCGCGAGAAGTTCCTCGAGGACCTCGAGACCACCCACCAGCTCTTCAAGCGCCATGTGGCCGAGCGGCGTCCGGGGCTCGACATCGAGGCGGTGGCCACCGGCGAGATCTGGTACGGCAGTGATGCCCTGGCCAGAGGCCTGGTGGATGCCCTGGGTACCAGCGAGGCCTACCTGGTCGAGCGCATGCAGCAGGCGCAGGTGATCAGCCTGAAGCTGGAACAGAAGCACAGCCTCGGCGACCGTCTGGGCCTGGCGGTCTCGCGGGGCGTGGAGCAGAGCATCGAGCGGGGGCTGGAGATGCTCGATGCCGGGCGTTGGCAGAAGCGCTGATCGGCAGGCTCCTAAGGCCTGCCGCCCAATTCCAGGCTGCCGAGGGCCTCGATGAGGGTTCTCGCCCGCTTGCCATGCAAGGAGTAGTAGATGGTCTGGGACTCGCGGCGGGTACTGACCAGGTTCTCGCGACGCAGGATCGCCAGGTGCTGGGAGAGCGCCGACTGGCTGAGCGAGAGTCGCTGGTTGAGCTCGGTCACCGACAGCTCGGTGCCGTCGAGCAGGCAGAGTATCCGCAACCGGTTGTCGTTGGCCATCGCCTTGAGCAGGGCGCTGGCCTCGTCGATAACCGCTGTGCCGCCTTCCAGGAGGCGTGCTGCAGCGCCGCTGGTATTGCCCATGATCTGTCCCCTGCCGGGCAGGTCCGGCATCCCGGTTGCCGGTTGCCTGCGCTGTTGAGTGCCTTCCCATGAGCCCGCCGTTCGCGGGTGGCGTCAGTTGCTCGTGCATATCCTGATTCAGCTTATCCTCAATAATAGTCCAGCTTGGCGTCTGTCGCCGAGTCAACGCTGGATCAATGGCGAATCCGCTGCGTCGCCCGCCTTGTTGTCGACAATTGAGCCCGGATGCCTTGCACTTTTGTCGATGATTAGCCGATGGTATGAGGTTAGGACCGCGAAGTTGCTCTAGAGTGTCAACAATTAACGCCCCTTCGATTGCTGACAGGATGCAGATGAGCATGTACCAAGACGAGTTTCGCCGCTCCATTGATCACCCCGAGGCCTTCTGGGCCGAGCAGGCCAGGCGCATTCCCTGGTTCACCCCGCCCACGACCATTCTCGAATACGACGCGGCGGGCCATGCTCGCTGGTTCGTGGATGGCGAGCTCAATATCTGCCATGCCGCCCTCGATCATCATGTCGAGCAGGGCCGTGGCGATCAGCCGGCCATCTTCTGGGACTCCCCGGTCACCGACAGCAAGCGGACCCTCACCTTCGCCGAGCTACGTGACCAGGTGGCCCGCTTCGCCGGGGCCTTGAAGGCGCTGGGCGTGGAGAAGGGCGACCGGGTGGTGATCTACATGCCCATGGTGCCCGAGGCGCTGGTCGCCATGTACGCCTGCGCGCGCCTGGGCGCCGTGCACTCGGTGGTGTTCGGCGGCTTTGCCCCCCACGAGCTGGCCGTGCGCATCGAGGATGCCGAGCCCAAGGTCGTCGTCGCCGCCTCCTGCGGGGTCGAGGTCGACCGGGTGCTGCCCTACAAGCCGATCATCGACGCGGCCATCGAGCAGAGCCGCTACAAGCCCGAGGCCTGCGTGGTGTTCCAGCGCGACCAGCATCGCGTTGAACTGGGGGCGATCGACCACGACTGGGCAACCCTGGTCGAGAAGGCCGAACCGGCCGACTGCGTGCCGGTCAAGGGCAGCGATCCGCTGTATGTCCTCTACACCTCCGGGACCACCGGCAAGCCCAAGGGGGTCGTGCGCGATACCGGCGGCTATGCCGTGGCACTGAGCTATTCCATGGACACCATCTACGACGTGGCTCCCGGCGACGTCTTCTTCTCGGCCTCCGACGTGGGCTGGGTGGTCGGCCATTCCTACATCGTCTATGCCCCCCTGCTGCGCGGCTGCACCACCGTGGTCTACGAGGGCAAACCGGTGAAGACCCCGGATGCCGGGGCCTTCTGGCGGCTGATCAGCGAGTACCGGGTCAAGAGCTTCTTCACCGCGCCCACGGCCTTCCGCGCCATGAAGAAGGAAGACCCGGACGCCAGGCTGATGGCCCAGTACGATCTCTCCTGCCTCAAGGCGCTGTTCCTGGCCGGTGAGCGCCTGGATCCACCGACCTTCCACTGGCTGGACGACCTGATGGACGTGCCGGTGATCGACCACTGGTGGCAGACCGAGACCGGCTGGCCGATTGCCGCCAACCTCCAGGGCCTGGAGCCGATGCCCACCAAGGCGGGGAGTGCGACGGTGCCGGTGCCCGGTTTCAACGTCCAGGTCCTGGATCGCGAAGGAGAGCCGGTCGGCGCCATGGAGCAGGGCAGCGTGGTGATCAAGCAGCCGATGCCGCCTGGCTGTCTGAGCGGTATCTGGGGTGACCCGAAGCGCTTCCACAGCGCCTACATGGCGGCCTTCCCCGGCTACTACCTGACCGGTGACGGTGGCTACTTCGACGAGGATGGCTACCTGTTCATCATGGGGCGCACCGATGATGTCATCAACATCGCCGGCCACCGGCTCTCCACCGGCGAGATGGAAGAAGTCGTCGGCGCCCATCCCGCCGTGGCCGAATGCGCGGTGATCGGCATTCACGATGCCCTCAAGGGCCAGCTGCCGGTGGGGCTGGTGATTCCCAAGGATGGCTTCGACGGTGACGAGGTCGCGCTCGAGGAGGAGCTGATCGCCCTGGTGCGCGAGAAGATCGGGCCCGTCGCCTGCTTCAAGCAGGTGCTGGTGGTCGACCGCCTGCCCAAGACCCGTTCCGGCAAGATCCTGCGCAAGTTGCTGCGCAACATCGCCGACGGCAAGGAGTTCGGCGTGCCCTCGACCATCGACGACCCGGCGAGCCTGCAGGACGTGCACGAGGCCATGAAGGATCGCTCGGTGGGTACCGCCCACGAGGCCCGCCCGATCTGACGCCAGCCGCGCCGACGCCTGACCTCGACCGCAAGACGCCGCCGCCCTTGAAGGGCGGCGGCGTCTCCGGGGCAGGGCGAGCCATGGCCAGGCGCCGGGTCAGGCCGTATAATGCCCGGCCCGTCCGCCCCACGGGCGGCTCCCGTGACACGAGGGTTCCCTCACCCCTCCCCAAAAAAGGATGCCGTGATGTTCGTGCTTTCCGATGCCCAGTATCGGCGCTGCCTGGCGCTGCTGGTCGCCTTCCATATCCTGGTCATCGCCGCCAGCAACTACCTGGTCCAGCTGCCCTTCACCCTGTTCGGGTTCCATACCACCTGGGGCGCCTTCAGCTTCCCCTTTATCTTCCTGGCCACCGATCTCACCGTGCGCCTGTTCGGCAAGGAGCCGGCGCGAGCCATCGTGCTGAGGGTCATGCTGCCGGCGCTGGTGATCTCCTATGTCGTCTCGGTGGTCTTTCCGCGCGGCGGCTTTGCCGGTCTCGAGGGGCTGGGCGAGGGGAATCTCTTCGTCGCGCGGATCGCGCTGGCAAGCTTCATGGCCTACGTGCTGGGCCAGTTGCTGGACGTGCAGGTCTTCGACCGCCTGCGCACCCTGAAGGCCTGGTGGGTGGCGCCGGCGGTCTCCACGGTGCTCGGCAACCTGGTCGATACCTTCGCCTTCTTCTCCATTGCCTTCCACGAGAGCCCCGATCCCTTCATGGCCGCCAACTGGCCGGAGATCGCCTGGGTCGACTACGTCATCAAGCTCGGCATCAGCCTGGCGTTCTTCCTGCCCCTGTATGGCGTGCTGCTGGCCTGGCTCAGCCGCCGCCTGGTGGCCGTGACGGGCAGCCCCGACCTGATGCCCGGCGCGGCACGGGCCCGAATCTGACTCTACCCCCAGCCGAGGAGACTGAGATGCCCATCGCACTTCACTACATCGATACCGGGGGCGACGAGACCCCGCTGGTGGTCGTCCACGGCCTGCTCGGCAGTGCCGACAACTGGCGCTCCCACCTCAAGCAGTGGCAGCGCCGGCATCGGGTGATAGCCGTCGACCTGCGTAACCATGGTCGTTCGCCGCATGTCGCGGGGATGGGCTACGACGCCATGGCCGAGGACCTCCTCGCCCTGCTGGATCGGCTCGGCGTGGCCAAGGCCCACCTGCTGGGTCACTCCATGGGCGGCAAGGTGGCGATCAGCCTGGCCAGGCTGGCCCCGTCCCGCCTGGCCTCGCTGATCGTCGCCGATATCGCGCCGCTCGCCTACGGGCACGACCACGACAGCGTCTTCGCCGCCCTGCGCCGCGTCGAGACGGGTCAGCCCACCAATCGCCGCGAGGCCGACGCGCTGCTCGCCGAGCATGTCGAGGAGTCCGCGGTGCGCCTCTTCCTGGCCACCAACCTGGAGCGCGACGACGAGGGCATCCTGCGGCTGCGCATCGGCCTCGACGCGATCCAGGACGACTACGAGACGATCATGGGAGAGCCGGCGGGAGAGGGCGCCTTCGACGGGCCGACCCTGGTGCTGCGCGGTGCCCGCTCACGCTACGTGACCGACGAGATGCTGCCGGCGCTGCGCGAGGTGCTGCCGCGGGCCGAGATCGAGACCCTGGAGGCGGGCCACTGGCTGCATGCCGAGCAGCCCAAGGCCTTTCAGGCGGCGGTCAACGCCTTCCTCGAGCGCGTGGAGGGCTAGCGGGGCGGCGCTCCGGGGTCGATGGCCAGTCGCGATACCGGGTGGCGCTCCCGGATCAGGCCGGCCTCGAAGAGGTAGTCCTCGAAGCGGCGGTAGCGGCCCTGGTCCAGGGCCGCCGGGCTGAGGCTCAGGCGCGAGCGGACCATCTCCCAGGCCTCGCGGTTGACCGCGGTGTTCAGGGCCGGCTCCGCGTTCGCGATCAGCGTCCAGGCCTCGTCCGGGTGGTTGGCGATCCAGGCCGTGGCCGTCTCGATGGCCGCCACCAGGCGGCGGATGGCGTCCCGCTGCGGTGCCAGGTGGTCGCGATTGGCGAGCAGCACCAGGCCATCATGGAGCGGGATGCCCAACTCCTCGACGCGCATTACCCGGGTGGCCAGCCCCTCGTCGGCGAGCTGGCGGGGCAGCAGATGGCGCATGGCGCCGATCACGCCATCCACGCGCCCCTCACGCAGGGCATCGTCGAGCCGGAAGTGCAGCGCCACGGTCTCGATCTCGTCGTCGCGGATCGCCGCGCCGCGCAGCAGGGCCGCCAGCAGCACGTCACGGCTGTCGATATTGGCATGGCCGATGCGCGAACCGGCCAGTTGGGCAGGGGTCTCGATGGCCCCGTCCTCGCGCACTACCAGGGCGCTCAAGGGCATGGCGACCAAGGTGGCGATGCGGACCAGCGGTATGCCGCGATCGACCTCGAGGTGCAACAGTGGCTGGCGGGCCACCGCCAGCTCGATCCGTGACGCCGCCAGCAGCTTGCTGGGCACATCCGGATCGGCCGGTGTCGCGAGGGTCACCTCGAGTCCGCGGCTGGCGAACAGGCCTCTCTCCCGGGCGACGAACAGGGCGGCATGACGAGGGCTGGGATAGCCGTCCAGCATGATGCGTAGCGAGGTGACCGGCGGCGGCTCGATCGGTTCCGCCGGGCGCAGGGCGATGGCCGGGACGCTGGGGCGCGAGGGCGTGTCGACGCTGGGCCCGGTCGGGGCCTCTCGGTAGCGACGGCGGGTCTCGGCCCAGGCCGCGGCCTCGGCGGCGGCCCTTGCCGCCTCGTCGGCAAGGGCCTTGAGGTCGGGCACCATCACCTCGGTGCCCAGCGGCGGGTAGCCCTCCTGCGGTTCCACGGCGGCGGCCGGTGGGTCGGCTGCGACGGGTAGCGTCGCCAGCAGGGCGGTTGCCGACAGCAGCAGGCTCCAGCAAAGAGACCGCCGAAAAACGGATGTGATCATCGGAACGGGTCTCCTGCCATGCGCGCTATCCGGTCTTGCGTTGGTGCCGCACAACCTTAACCGCTGCCCACGGGCCGCGGCCAGTCATGACCACAAACGCAAATCGCCGTGACCGGCGCGGCATGCGATAATCCGTTCTCTCGCAGCCGAGGCAGGATGCCATGGATTCGATCAATACCCTCTTCCTGCTCAGCGGCTTCCTGCTGGCCCTGAGCATTCTTGCCAGCCGGCTCTCCTCGATGGCCGGGGTCCCCCTGCTGCTGATTTTCCTGGGCCTGGGCATGCTGGCCGGGGAGGAGGGCCTGCTCGGCATCCAGTTCGATGACTATTCGCTGGCGTTTCTGATCGGCCACCTGGCGCTCGCCATGATCCTGCTCGACGGTGGCCTGAGAACTCGCCTCAAGACCTTCCGCGTCGGCTTCCGGCCGGCGCTTTCCCTGGCCACCCTGGGGGTCTTCATCACCAGCTCGCTGGTGGGCGTGTTTGCCATGTGGCTGTTCGACCTGAGCCTGGTGCAGGGGCTGTTGGTGGGGGCCATCGTGGGCTCCACCGATGCCGCGGCGGTGTTCTCCATGCTCAGTGGCCGGGGCGTCAATCTCAACGAGCGGGTCGGGGCGACGCTGGAGATCGAGTCCGGGACCAACGATCCCATGGCGATATTTCTCACGGTGATGCTGGTGGACGTGCTGGTCGGCGATATCGGCGGGGTAGGCGAGACCCTGCTGTTCCTCGTGCAGCAGTTCGGCCTGGGCATCGTCATCGGCGTGGGCTTCGGCTGGCTGAGTGCGCGCCTGCTCAGCTGGCTGGACTTGGCCCCGGGGCTCTATTCGCTGCTGGCACTGGGCCTGGGTTTCTGCATCTTCGGCCTGACCAGTGCGCTGGGCGGCAGTGGCTTCCTGGCCATTTACCTGGCCGGCCTGATGATCGGCAACCGGCCGGGGCGCCACCTCGCCTTCATTCTGCCGGTACACGATGGCCTGGCCTGGCTCTCCCAGATCGGCCTCTTCCTGGTGCTGGGCCTGCTGGTCACCCCCAGCGAGATGCTGGATTACGCGCTGCCGGCACTGCTGGTGGCCCTGGCGCTGATCTTCGTCGCCAGGCCGCTGGCGGTGCTGGTCGCCGTCAAGCCCTTCTTCAAGTTCCGCTGGCGGGAGACCGGCTTCATCGCCTGGGTGGGCCTGCGCGGGGCGGTCCCCATCGTGCTGGCGATCTTCCCGGTCATCGGCGGGGTGGAGAATGCCTCGCTCTACTTCAACGTCGCCTTCGCCGTGGTGCTGCTGTCGCTGCTGATCCAGGGCGGCACTCTGCCGTGGATGGCGCGTCGCATGAGGGTCGAGCTGCCACCCAGCGTGACGCCTAACCGGCGCGGGCCACTGGGCATCCTGCCCGAGAACGACTACGAGATGTTCGTCTACGAGGTCGAGAACGCCGACCTCGAGGACGTGCCGATCCGGCTGCTGCGCTTTCCCTCCGGGGCGCTGATCTCGGCGCTCTTCCGCGAGCATGCCATGCTGCACCCCAAGGGCAGCACCCGGCTGCGGCTGGGTGACGTGATCTGCGTGATCGGTCGCACCGACGATCTGCCGGCGCTCAACCGCCTGTTCAACGGGGATGCCAAGCTCAAGCGCGAGCGGGCCTTCTTCGGTACCTTCACCTTCGACGGCGAGGCCCAGATGCGCGACATCGCCGATGCCTATGGCCTGACGCTGAGCCCCGGCGAGCAGGACATGACGCTGGCCGAGTTCATCTCCCTGCGGGTCGGTGGTCACCCGGTGGTGGGCGATGACGTGGACTGGCACGGCATCCACTGGGTGGTCAGCGAGATGGACGGCAACAAGGTCACCCGTGTGGGGCTCAGGCTCTACTGACCCGTGGCCATCCCGGGCATCAACCGGCGCGCGCGTCCTTGAGCACCTCGAGTTGCACCTCGACAGCCCCTCGCTCTGGACTGGTCAGCCAGACACCGCCATCCTCGATGATGCAGCTTAGCGTCATGCTTTTCGCCGCCAGCCCGCTCAGCGCCTCGACCGATACCGGTGAGACGTCGACCACCGTCAGGTTGTCGAGGGTGGCGAGCTTGCCAGCAAGCGAGTCCCACCAGATCGCGGCGCCTTGGCCGCTGTAGGTATACAGAACCACTCGCTTGGCGCGGGCACAGGCGCGGCGAACGGACTTCTCGTCGGGCTGGCCCAGCTGGATCCAGAGCTCGATGTCGCCGGTCAGGTCCTTGCGCCAGAGGTCGGGTTCGTTCTCGGTGCTCACGCCACGCCCGAAGGCGAGCGACTCATCGGCGTTCAGGGCGAAGGCCAGCAGCCTGGCCATCATGCGCGCATCGGTTTCCGACGGATGGCGAGCCACGGTCAGGGTGTGGTCTGCATAGTAGTGCCGGTCCATGTCGGCGATCTGCAACTGGACCTTGTGGATCATTGCCTTCAGTGCCATGTGGCTAAGCCGCTCGCCCTTCTGGGAAATAGGGCCTGCCATCATGACATATGACCTGGTCGCCGTCGTCGGGGGAAGGAGGTCGTACCATGCTGACCAAGCACGCAGCGAACATCAGGGGCCGCGATTTCTTCGTGGGTGACATTCACGGCCAGTACCGCCTGCTGCAGGAAGCCTTGCAGGGCGTCGCCTTCAGCCACTCGGAGGACCGTCTGTTCTGCGTTGGCGACCTCATCGACCGAGGTGCTGATTCGCTCGACTGTCTGAAGCTCGCCTTCATGCCGTGGTGTCACGCCGTGCGCGGCAACCATGAGGAACTGGCCCACAACGCGCTGTGGGACGGCGAGGGCAGCAGTGCCTGGGCGTTGTGGATGATCAATGGCGGTGGCTGGGTCGTCGAGAGCGGCGTGAGCGAGACGCGAAGGGTCCTGCAGGCGGCGCTTCGCCATCTGCCCCTGGCGCGCGAGGTCGCGGTCATGGGCAAGCGCGTCGGCATGGTGCACGCCGAGCCGCCGGCCGACTGGACGTGTATCGAGGCGGCCGACCCGCAAACGCTGGTCTGGGGGCGCTCGCGTATCCAGCGGGGCGACGCGACGCCGGTGGCGGGGATCGACGCCGTCGTCGTCGGCCACACCATCGTGGAGCGGCCGCTGACCCTGGGCAACGTCCATTACCTCGACACCGGCGCCTTCAGCACCGGCCGCCTGACGCTGGTCGATGCACGCGAGTTGCTGAGGTGAGGAGGGCGACGACAATGACAAGCGTTGCCCGGGTAATGGGCAGGATGTCCGCCCCATGAAAAAGGCGCCCGTAGGCGCCTGATTCTTAATAAGAAGTGGCGGAGGGACAGGGATTCGAACCCTGGGAAGGCTCTCACCTTCGCCGGTTTTCAAGACCGGTGCATTCAACCGCTCTGCCATCCCTCCGGCTTACCGGTGGGTATACTACCAGCTTTCCCCGCCGGGTCAAGAGCGCCTAGGGATCAAGATGTTAGGCCTCTCATGGCGAGGTGAGGCACAATGAAGAAATCAGTAACGGCAGGAGAGCATCATGCTTGAGCCCACAGTGAGCGCCGGGGTTCGTCCGGTCCCTGCCGTCTCGGCCGCCGTGATCAAGGGTGACCGCATCCTCATGGTGCGACGACGCAACCCGCCCAGCGTGGGTATGCTGGCCCTGCCCGGCGGCAAGGTGGAGGCGGGCGAGAGTCTCCAGCAGGCGGCGGCGAGGGAGTTGATGGAAGAGACCGGTGTGCTCGCGGCGCCCCGACGCATCCTGACAGCCATCGACCTGTTCGACCACGACGAGGCGGGCTTGCTGAGGATGCATTTCGTCATCGTGGTGGTGCAGCTTGAGTGGCAGGGCGGGGTGGAGGCGGCTGCCGACGATGCCACCGAGCTGCGCTGGATGGACCTCGCGGCACTCGAGCAGGACGATGGGGAGGTCTGTGACTCGGCCGCTCGCGTGGCGCGCCGGGTGCTGGCCGAGGCGATGTCCGCAGAAAGCGCGTTGAAGCCAGACTAGCCAGTCTCTTGCGTCGGGAACCTTCTGGCGGCATGCTAGGTCAAGTGACTAGATCAACCACACAGGGAGCTTCGGATCCATGGCTTACCAAGACACGCAGATGACACGGCAGCAGACCCAGGCCGTCGGTACCAGCAAGGTCCTGCGCAATACCTATGGCCTGCTGGCGATGACCCTGCTGTTCTCCGCCGTGACGGCCGGTGCCGCCATGTCGATGGGCATCGAGAGAATGAACATCCTGGTGTTCTTCATCGGCGCCTATGGCCTGATGTTCCTGGTGCACAAGACCGCCAACTCGGCGCTCGGCCTGCTTTCCACCTTCGCCTTCACCGGCTTCATGGGCTTCACCCTGGGGCCGATCCTCAGCGCCTACCTCACCCTGCCCAACGGTGCCCAGCTGATCATGACCGCGCTGGGCATGACCGGGGTGACCTTCGTCGGCCTCTCGGTCGTGGCGCTGATCACGCGCAAGGACTTCAGCTTCCTGGCGAACTTCCTGATGGCCGGTGCCATCGTGCTGATCATTGCCATGGTGGCGGGCATCTTCCTGCAGATCCCCGCACTGTCGCTGATGGTCTCGGCTGGCTTCGTGCTGTTTGCCTCGGCCGCGATCCTCTACCAGACCAGCGAGATTATCCATCGGGCCGGCGAGACCAACTACATCCTCGCCACCATTACCCTCTACGTCTCGATCTACAACCTGTTCATCAGCCTGCTCTCCATCCTGGGGATCATGAGCCAGGACTGACGGCCACCGCCACATCACGGATCCCTGGCCCCGCCTTCCGGCGGGGCCAGGCTGTTTCAGGAGGACCCCCATGCGCTATGCCATCCTGCTGATGGGTGCCCCCTACAGTGACCAGGCGAGCCACTCCGCCCTGCGCTTCGCCCGTGCCCTGGTGGCACGGGGCCACCGTCTCGAGGCGGTGTTCTTCTACCATGATGGGGTGCACAATGCCGCCCGGCTGGCCGCTCCCCCCCAGGACGAGCCACACCTGGTCGATGCATGGGCGGCGCTCGCCAACGAGCATCGGGTCGCGTTGCAGGTCTGCATCGCCGCCGCGCTGCGCCGCGGCCTGCTGGACGAACGGGAAGCGGCAAGGCATGGCAAGGACGGCGTCAGCGTTCAGGCGCCCTTCGAGCTGACCGGGCTGGGCCAACTGGTCGATCTCGGCACCCGCTGCGACCGCCTGGTCACCTTCGGCCCCTGAGGGCATTCGACGGAGTCCCGATGCAAGAACACCACGACGACAGTGACCTGCTGGTCATCCTGCGCCACGGTCCCCACGGCAGCAGCTGGCTGAGGGAGGGCCTGGATGCCGCCCTGGTCGCCGCCGCCTTCGGGCGCCGCGTCTCCCTGCTGTTCATGGGCGAGGGGGTGACGGCACTGCTGCCGGGGCAGCAGGTGGGCCCCCTGGGGCAGAAGGGCACGGCCGCAACGCTGGAGATGCTGGAGATGTATGATATCGAGACCCTGCTGGTGGAAGAGCAGGGGCTATCGTGTCTCGGCCTCTCGAGCGACGACTTGATGCTCGAGGTGGCGTGTTTGTCGCCCATGGCACTGGCGCGTGTCCTCTGCGGACATCGCCTGGTGTTGACCTTCTAGCCTGTCGCAAGGAGTGCGCCAATGCTGCTGCATGTCGTGAACCGTTCTCCGGCGACCAGCCGGGTCTATCAGCAGGCCCTGGCCGGCATGTCGCCGGACGATCGCCTGCTGTTGATCGAGGATGGGGTCCAGGGGGCGCTCCCTCAGCTGGTGCGGTATTACACGGGCCTGGAGGGTCGCCTGTTTGCCCTGAAGGAGGACCTGGAGTCCCGCGGGCTGCTGGGGCGCTGCGATGCCAGCGTGCAGGTGGTCGATGTGGATGGTTTCGTGGAGCTGACCGAGGAAGCCGAGCGTACGGTGAGCTGGTACTGATGGCAACGACAGAAATATACCGTTATCTTCCTGTTGGATCACGGCGATATGGCCTGGATCCGGAAGGCTATCTCGTCGACATGAATGACTGGTCGCCGGAGGTCGCCGAGGCCCTGGCGCAAGAAGAGGGCATTGAACTGACACCGGAGCAATGGGAGATCCTCCAGGTGCTGCGCGACTTCTATGCGCGCTATGAGATGGCGCCCGCCATGCGCCCCCTGGTCAAGGCGGTGGGGCGGGCCCTTGGCCCCGAGAAGGGGCGCTCCATCCACCTGATGCGACTCTTCCCGGGCAGCCCGGCCAAGGTCGCCGCCCGCCTGGCCGGCCTGCCCAAGCCCACCCATTGCCTGTGACCCGCCGATCATGAACTTCCTTGCGCATGGCTGGCTCGCCCGGGGCGGCCACGATGACTTCCTCTACGGCAACCTGATCGCCGATGGGGTCAAGGGCTCGGACCTGTCGGCCTGGAATGCCGAGCAGGCCGCCGGCATGCGCCACCATCGGCGGGTAGACGCCTTCGTCGATGGCCATCCGGTGGTCTCGGGCGTGCTCGCACGATCCCCTCGCAGGCAACGCCGCTATGCCGGCATCGCCCTGGACCTGGTCTGGGACCACTTCGCGGCTCGGTCGCTTCCTGGCGATGAGCGGCGCCGGCTGGTTCATCGCTGCTACCGGGTACTGGGGACGCAACCCGCCCCGGCGCGGCTGGCGGCGATGATGCCGGTCCTGGTGGAGCAGGATTGGCTCAACCGCTACGCCGATTTTGCCTTCACCTGCCGGGCCATCGAGGGCATCGGCCGGCGGCTGTCCGGTCCCAACCGCCTGGCCGAGCTGGTGCCCTGGCTGGAGGAGGACTACGAGCGACTCGCCGTGGACTTCGAAAGGCTCTGGCCCGCGGTCAATGATGCCCTGGGGATTGCCTCACCCCAGGGAGGGGTCACTCGACCCTGAGCCACAGGCAGTCGACCGGATCACCCGGCTCGATTCGGCTCTCGGCGGGGATCACCGCCAGCGCATCAGCGCTGATGCAGGAGGAGAGCACGCCGGAATTCTGATCTCGGAAGGCCCGGGCCAGGATCCCGTCGCTGCCGAACTCGAGCATCACGCGCATGTAATGGCGCCGCGGGCCGGTTTGCGTGGAGAAATCCGCCCGGGCCCGCAGGCAGGGCAGCTGCGCGAGTGCCGGGCACCCCTGCAGGGCACCCAGCAGCGGACGCAGGAACAGCCACGCCCCGACGAAGCAGGAGACGGGGTTGCCAGGCAGGCCGACGAAGCGCACGTCCTGGCCCGCAGGTCCCGGCAGGCGGCCCAGGGCGAGGGGCTTTCCGGGTCGGATCGCCAGTCGCCACAGGTCCAGCCGGCCCAGCGACTCCAGCGCCGCCTTGACGTGATCCTCCTCGCCGACACTGACGCCGCCGGTGCTGATCACCAGGTCGGCCTCCTGGGCGGCGGCGCTCAACGTCTCGCGGGTGCCCGCCGGGTCATCGGGAATCGAGGTGACCAGCGTCAGTTCCGCGCCGAAGCGTTCGAGCAACCGCCTGAGCATCGCCCGGTTGGAGTTGTAGATCTGGCCCGCGGCAAGGGGTTGGCCCGGGTCGACGATCTCGTCGCCGGTGGAGAGCAGCGCCACCCGCGGCCGACGTCGGACCACCACCTCGGTGATGCCCTGACCGGCCAGGTGGCCCAGCGCCGCGGCCTCCAGCCGCTCGCCGGCCGGCAGCAGGGGGGCGCCCGCCGCGACGTCACGCCCGCGGCGGCGGATATTGTCGCCGGCCGGGATGTCGGGCGGTATCGCGGCCAGTCCGGCCGCCACCTCGACGCGCTCCTGCATCACCACGCAGTCGGCCCCCGGGGGAATCTCGCCCCCGGTGAAGATGCGCGCACAGGTGCCGGGCGCCAGGGGCGCGGCCGGTGAGCCTGCGGCGATGCGCTGGGCGATGGGCAGCCACTTGCCGGCATCCCGGTGGTGGAGGGCATAGCCGTCCATGGCGCTGTTATCGAAGGCGGGCACGTCGAGCCGGGCCTCGATGGCCTCGGCGAGCACGCGGCCCGCCGCCTCGTCACAGGGCAGGGATTCCGGCGGTGTGGTGGCCACATCACGCAGCAGCGCCGCCAGTGCCACCTCGATCGATTGCAGCTCAGCCATGCTGGCCTCGCTCGGGGATCACCAGGTTAGCGAAGTTACAGGGCTTGTGCCGACTGTCGAGCTGCTCGACCAGGATGCCGTCCCAGGCGGTACGGCAGGCGCCGGTGGAGCCGGGCAGGCAGAACACCACGGTGGCGTTGGCCAGTCCGCCGAGGCAGCGGCTCTGCACGGTGGAACTGCCGATCTCCTGCCAGGAAAGGTGTCGGAAGAGCTCGCCGAACCCTTCGATCTGCTTGTCGAGCAGCACCGAGATCGCCTCGGGCGTGGAGTCACGGCCGGTGAAGCCGGTGCCGCCGGTGGTCAGGATCACCTGGGCGTCGGGATCGGCGATCCAGCCGGCCACCACGGCGCGGATGCGATAGACGTCGTCGGGCACGATGCGCTTCTCGTGCAGGCGATGGCCGGCGGCGGTCAGGCGCTCGACCAGTGCCTGGCCGCTGCGGTCGGTCTCCTCGCTGCGGGTATCGGTGATGGTCAGCACCGCAATGGAGAGGGGAGTCATCGGCTCGCTCATCCGTCCTTCTGCTCCTGCTTGGCGGCCTGGCGCGCCTCGAAGGCGGCCATCTGCTCGGGGGTGGCCTCCTGCTGGTACCTGGTCTTCCACTCCGCGTACGGCATGCCGTAGACGTGCTCCCGGGCGCTGTCGTAGTCGAAGTCGACACCGCGCTCGTCGGCGGCGGCCACCAGCCACTTGGAGAGGCAGTTGCGGCAGAAGTCGGCGAGGATCATCAGGTCGATGTTTTGCACCTCCTTGTGCTCATCCAGGTGGCGGAGCAGGCGGCGAAAGGCGGCTGCCTCAAGCTCGGTGCGAGTGGCGTCGTCGAGATGCTGCATGGAGGTCTCCTCGGGGTGGCGATTGCGTCTGTCGCACCAGCTTAACAAAAGACACCGCCCGTAGGCGGTGTCAGTGGGCGGCTCCCTGCCAACGCTCAGCCGGAGCGCGGCGCCGGTGCGTCGCCCTCGGATGTCGGGCGGCTCTCGGCCAGCTGCTCCTCGGGAACGGCCTGGTCCTTGACCTCCTCGTACCAGAGGTTGTGATGCTCCTTGGCCCAGGTCGCGTCCACATAGCCGCTGGCCATGCCCTCGAAGGAGCCCTCGGTACCGAGCGTGCCGATGTAGATGTGGCCCAGCGCTACCGCCGTCAGGCCGAAGGCACCCACGGCATGGATGATGTTGGCCCACTGCATGGTGTCGCGGACCTGGCCATAGTTGGGAAAGTCCATCACCAGGCCGCTGGCGATCACCGCGATGCCGGCGGTGGCGAGCAGCCAGTACCACAGCTTCTCGCCGGCATTGGCGAAGCCCGCATCCGGATGCTCCTTGCCGACCAGGCCGCCGCCCTTGGCGAACCAGGCCAGATCATGCTTGCGCGGAATGTTGTGGGCCAGCAGGCGCAGCAGCAGGATCACCAGCAGGACGCCGAACAGGGGCCCCAGGTAGTTGTGGATCAGCTTGGTGCCGGACATCATGGCCGCCCAGAAGCCGTCACCGAACAGCGGGCGGAAGACGGCCTTGCCATAGGCCAGGTTGAGTCCGGTGAGGGCGAGCAGGATGAACAGGGTCGCCACCGTCCAGTGCAGGGACCTGACCACCAAGGACCAGCGCAGCAGCTTGCGGCCCGTTAGCGGCTCGTCGAGCTTCTTGCGGCCGACCACCAGGTAGAAGACGGCGATCACTACGATCATGCCCACCACGACAATCACGCCGAAGGGGGAGACCCAACGCTCACGGAGCTGCCGCCAGGTCTCGCCACTGGCGTTGATCAGGTTGTAGTTGGAGTCGAAACGGCTGTCCCGGTAGTTGGGCCCGGTCTCGCCGCTCTTGATCTGCCGCCAGGCATCGGCATCCAGGGCGGGAACCGCCGTGGCCGCCTCGCGATCGGGGTCGGCCTGGGCCAGGGCGAACTGGGCAAGCCCCAGGCTGGCCACCAGGGCCAGCACCAGCAGGGGCAGTTGCCACAGCGCCCGCCAGGGTGTGGATTTGCTCATGATATGACCTCCTTACCCCTGCTGGGTGGCGTCGTAGGCCAGCGAATCGGCGTCGGCCCTGGGGTTCCCCGACCAGCCGCCATCCTTGTGTCCCCGCTGGACGACCCGCTGGCGGAAGATATCGGCGACCTCCTGGGCATCGCCGGCCAGCAGTGCCTTGGTCGAGCACATCTCGGCACACAGCGGCAGCTTGCCCTCGGCGATGCGGTTGGCCCCGTACTTCTGGTACTCCTCCTCCTTGGTCTCCGCCGGACCGCCGGCGCAGAAGGTGCACTTGTCCATCTTGCCCCGCTCGCCGAAGGCGTTCTGCTTCGGGAACTGCGGGGCGCCGAAGGGACAGGCGTAGAGGCAGTAGCCACAGCCGATGCACAGGTCCTTGTCGTGCAGCACGATGCCGTCATCGCGCTGGAACAGGGTTTCGGTGGGGCAGACGGCGATGCAGGGCGCATCGTCACAGTGCATGCAGGCCACCGAAATGGAGACCTCGCTGGGCTCGCCGTCGTTGAGGGTCACCACGCGACGGCGCTGGACGCCCCATTCCACCTCGTTGGCGTTCTTGCAGGCGGTGACGCAGCCGTTGCACTCGATGCAGCGCTCCGCGTCGCACATGAACTTCATAGTGGCCATGGTGTTCTCCTCAGCTTGCCTTCTCGATGCGACACAGTGTGCACTTGGTTTCCTGCATCTGGGTCACCGAGTCATAGCCGTAGGTGGTGGCGGTGTTGGCCGCCTCGCCGAGCACATAGGGTGCCGAGCCTTCCGGATAGCGGTCATGCAGGCTCTCGCCCTGGAACATGCCGCCGAAGTGGAAGGGCATGAAGACCACCTCGCGGGCGACCCGCGGGGTGACCAGCGCCTTGACCTTCACGCGGCCACCCTCGGCGCCCTCGACCCACACCATGTCGCCCTCGGCGATGGCCAGGTCGTTGGCGAGGGCCGGATTGATCTCGACGAACATCTCCTGCTGCAGCTCGGCGAGCCAGGACATGGAGCGGGTCTCCTCGCCGCCGCCCTCGTACTCCACCAGGCGCCCGGAGGTGAGGATGATCGGGTACTCCCCGGTGACGTCCTTGTCCTGGATGGTCTTGTAGAGGGTGGGCAGGCGGTAGTGGGAGGCCACGTCGTCCCAGGTCGGGTAGTCGGCCACCAGGTCGCGGCGACTGGTATAGAGCGGCTCGCGGTGCTTGGGGATGGGGTCGGGGAAGGTCCAGACGTTGCAGCGCGCCTTGGCATTGCCGAACGGGGCGCACTCGTGGGCGATCGCCACCCGCTGGATGCCCCCGGAGAGGTCAGTCTTCCAGTTCTTGCCTTCCGCCTCGGCCTTCTCCGCTTCGGTCAGGTCGTCCCACCAGCCGAGGTCCTTGAGCATGGCGTCGGTGAACTCGGGATAGCCGTCCTCGAGCTCTGAGCCTTCACTGAACGAACTGTCGGCGAGGAGGTTCTCGCCGTTGCGCTCGATGCCGAAGCGGGCGCGGAAGGTCAGGCCGCCCTCGGATACCTTCTTGCTGGTGTCGTAGAGGATCGGCGTGCCGGGGTGGCCCATCTCGGCGGTGCCCCAGCAGGGCCAGGGCAGGCCGTAGTAGTCGCCGTCGGCGGGCCCGCCCTCGGCCTTGAGGTCACGGAAGCTGAAGGTGTGCCAGTTCTGTTGGTGGGCCTTGAGGCGCTCCGGGCTCTGGCCGGTGTAGCCCACCGTCCACATGCCGGCGTTGAACTCCCGGGTGATGTCCTCGATCAGCGGTTCGTCGCCATTCATCTGGTAGTTCTTGACGAGCTCCTCACCGAAGCCCAGCTTCCTGGCCAGCAGGTACATGATCTCGTGGTCGGGCTTGGATTCGAACAGCGGCTCGATCACCTGGTCGCGCCACTGGATGGAGCGGTTGGTGGCGGTGACGCTGCCGTAGGTCTCGAACTGGGTGGCCGCCGGCAGCAGGTAGACGCCGTCCTGGCGGTCGTGCATGACCCCCGCCACGGTGGGATAGGGGTCGACGATGACCATCATCTCGAGCTGCTTCATGGCCTTCTGCATCTCGGGACCGCGCGTCTGGGAGTTGACCGCGTGGCCCCAGTAGAACATCGCCTTGAGCCGGGTACGCTGGGAGATGTCCTCCTCCTGCTCGAGCACGCCGTCGATCCAGCGCGAGACGGTGATGCCGCTGGAATACATCGGCTGGCCGTCAGTGTACTCGGCCTGATCGAAACGGCTCTTCAGCCACTCGTAGTCCAGATCCCAGACGCGGCCCCAGTGCTTCCAGGCGCCCTCGGAGAGGCCGTAGTAGCCGGGCAGGGAGTGGGACATCAGGCCCAGGTCGGTGGCGCCCTGGACGTTGTCGTGGCCGCGGAAGATGTTCGCCCCGCCGCCGGACTTGCCGATGTTGCCCAGGGCCAGCTCGAGGATGCAGTAGGCACGGGTATTGTTGTTGCCGGTGGTGTGCTGGGTCCCGCCCATGCACCACACCACGCAGCCGGGGCGATTCTCGGAAATGCGCCGAGCGGTGTCACGCATCGCCTCCTCGGAGACGCCGGTGATGCGCTCCACCTCGCTGGGCGGGAACTGGGCCACCTCGTCGCGCACGTCGTCCATGGCGTAGACGCGCTGGTCGATGTACTCCTGATCCTCCCAGCCATTCTCGAAGATGTGCCACAGCAGGCCCCAGATGAAGGCGACGTCAGACCCGGGGCGAATCCGCACATAGCTGTCGGCCTTGGCCGCGGTGCGGGTGAAGCGCGGGTCCACGACGATGATCTGCGCCTGGCTCCTTTCCTTGGCCAGCAGGATGTGCTGCATGGCCACCGGGTGCGCCTCGGACGGGTTGGAGCCGATGAACATGATCGATTTGCTGTGCTGGATGTCGTTGAGCGAGTTGGTCATCGCCCCGTAGCCCCAGGTGTTGGCGACCCCGGCCACGGTGGTGGAGTGGCAGATGCGCGCCTGGTGGTCGGTGTTGTTGGTTCCGGCCAGGGCCGCGAACTTGCGCATCAGGTAGGCCTGTTCGTTGTTGAACTTGGCCGAACCCAGCCAGTAGATGCTGTCCGGGCCGTGCGCCTCGGTCAGTTCCAGCACCTTGCTGCCGATCTCCTCGATGGCCTCATTCCAGCTCAGCCGCTGCCACTCGCCGCCCACCAGCTTCATGGGGTACTTGAGGCGGCGGCTCGAGTGGCCGTGCTGACGCAGCGAGGCGCCCTTGGCGCAGTGGGCACCGCGGTTGATGGGGTGGTCGAAGGCGGGTTCCTGCTTGGTCCAGACGCCTTCCTGGACCTCGGCATAGACGCCGCAACCCACCGAGCAGTGGGAGCAGACGGTCCGCTTGGTCTCGACCGGGGCGTCGGAGATGGCAGTCTTCTCGGCGGCCTCGGCGCGCTGCATCATGGGGGCGCCCATAAAGCCTGCGGCGGCCAGCCCGCCGGTGGTGGCCCCGCTGCGCTTGAGGAACTGGCGGCGGGAAATGCCCAGTCCACCGGCCCTCGGGGTATCGGATCTAGGTGTCAGACGCATGGTATCGCTCTCCTGGCTCGGGGCCGTCAGTCACGCAGCGTGGCGTAGAAGGCACGGATGTGGGGGGTTTCCCGATACTCGCCGGAGGGTTTGGCCTCCTTCGTCGTCGGCTTGGCGTCGGCCTGGGCCAGGGTCACGTGGCCGACGGCCGCCGCCGCGCCGGCGGCGGCGGTACCGATACCGAGCGTCTTGAGGAAGCGCCGGCGCTCCGGGTTGCGTGTGTTGGGCATGGGGATGTCTCCTCTACTCATGCTGTCTGTGGCCCTAGCCGGGCCCTTGTTGTGATGGTCTTTGTGTTGGTGGCATCACGGTCCGGTGTGGGGCGTCAGGGTTCGACGATCCTGACGGGATCCTCGCGCGACTCGGCCTCGAGTCGCCGGGACTCCTCCTCGATGAAGGCCTGGCCGAGCCGGCCAAGCTGCGCGTGGAAGGGGGTGTCGACCCGGCCGAGATCCGCCAGGCAGTCCGCGGCCCAGGGCGCAAGGTGCGTCATGAAGAACCGTGCCTCGTCCCGGGCGCGGGCCTCGATCAGCATGGCCATCACCTCGCAGAGGGCGGCCAGGTGATCCTCCGGGTCCCGACTGTGCTCGGCACGCTGGAAGCCCAGCGCCTTGAGGTCACGGCGCAGGGCGACCAGCGCCGCGTCCATCAGCTCGCCGTTGCGGTACCAGGAAGCGTAGGGCGTGATCTCGCCCTGCACCACCCCGACCAGGTGACGAAAGTGAGCCCGCTGGAGGGCCTCGGCCGTGGCCGCGCCCGCGGCGGCGACCAGCGACGCCCAGCGTTCGGCGAGCAGGGTGCCGTCCTGCTCGACCTCCAGCCCGGCCAGCCACTCGAGCAACGAGGCATCGGGAGCCTCGCGCAGCAGCCGCGCCAGCAGCCGGTAGACATCGGCTCGCAGGGCGTCGCGCTCGTTCAACTCGTTCATGGGGCTCATACCTTCAGCTGCGCTTCGGGGTCACGGGCCATGGCCTGCCAGACATCCTTGACCCGGCAGTCCTCGCACATCTCCAGGCGTGCCAGGGCATCGCCGGCGAAGTAGGGATGGTCGGCGAGCTTGGCCTTGAGGGTGGCGACGGTACTCGCGGTGGCGAAGGGCTTGCCGCAGCGAATGCACGGGAAGGCCGCCTCCTCGTGCTGGACCCGGCGTTCGCGTCGCATTGCGTCGGCCAGGAAGCCGGGCACCAGGGTGATGGCATCCTCGGGGCAGGCCTCGGCGCAGAGCCCGCACTGCACGCAGTCCGCCTCGCGCAGGCTCAGCAGGGGGCGGTCGTCGCCGGCGGCCAGTGCCGGGGTGGGGCAGTTGGACACGCAGGAGAGGCACAGGGTGCAGGCCTCGCCGTCGACCGCCAGGCCGCCATAGGCGGCGCCGGCCGGCATCGCGTGGCGCTGGCCATCGGGGGTGCCGAGACGCTCCAGATGGGCCAGCACGCCATCGAGGCGGTCGCGCTTGTCGCTGCCGGTGAGCGCCAGGGGAGTGCCCTCCAGCGGCGCTTCGCCCGGCAGGGCGTCACGGGCAATCTCGTCGCCGGCCATCAGGCGCGTCACCCGCGACGGCGAATGGCCAAGGGCGTTCAGCAGTGCATGCGCCTGGGCGAGCTGATCGTCGATGAAGGCCGTCAGGCGGTCGGGCATGCCGGGGCGGCACTGGATGCGCACCTCGGCGGCACCGCCGGCCAGGGCGGTCAGCCACTGGTCATGACCGGCGGCCCCCAGCTCCTCGAGGGGAATATCGAGGACATGGCCCGCGGCGTCGCCTTCCGCGGCCAGGTCGCCGGCCTCGGCGAAGCGCACCACCGGTGCCGTGCCGCCGGCGTCCCGGTAGGCGGCGAGCCAGGCCAGCAGGGTCTCCTGCTGGCGGGCGGTCTCCGGGAGGCGGAACTGGATCGCCCCGGTCGGGCAGGCGCTGCTGCAACTGCCGACGCCATGGCAACGGAAGGGGTCGATCTCGATCCACGCCTCGATACGCCCCTGGTGGCTCGTGACGGCATCGGCCGGGCAGACCTCCAGGCAGCGAGTGCAGCCCGTGTAGCCGCTGGCAGAGTGGGCGCAGAGCGCATTGTCGATCTGGAAGTAGCGCGGCTTGTCGAACTCGCCGACCAGGCCGGCGAGCACCGCCAGCTGCTCGTCGCGCTGCGGGTCATGCCAGGAGAGGGCGACATAACCGGGCGGGGGCAGTTCGAGGGCCAGCACCGGGGTTTCGCCCAGGTCGAGCACCAGGTCGAAGTGCTCGCGATCGGCCAGTGCCCGTGCCAGGTCGAGCGTGTCATCCTCGCCAGCCAGGCGGAGCGAGAAGTGCCCCAGGTAGCCCTCGATCTCGAGCGTACGGGACTGGGCCCGGGATAGCCGCTGGTGGGTCATGTCGACGGTGTCGGTGAACAGCGCCTCGTCGTCCTCGTGCGTCTCGCCGTCGGCCATCGGTTCGGTGAAGAGCAGGGTCGGAAGAGGCAGGCCCCGGTCGTGCAGCGCCCGGGCGGCACGCCGGACATCGCGCTCGTTGCCGAGCACCAGGGCATGCCCCTCGCTGTGGTAGCCGACACTGGCCGGGGTGAGATTGACCGGCCAGGAGACACGCTGACGGGCCGCCTCCCGCGCCTGCCGGTTGCGGTCGTTATCCACCGGCATGATATCGATTCGCTGGTTCATGCAGTCTCACGGTCGGGTTGCGTAGGTTGAACGTGTTCTTGTTGTGAAGTGCTAATTTATCAGTGTTGGTCGAATCGGCGCCACGCGCAAACGCTCCCTTGGTCTAAGGTGCACCGGGCGGGCGGGCGAGCGGCGTCGTCCGCCAGCTCCTCGGGGCCCTTGTCCTCGGCTTGCTCTGGAGAGTCTGGTGAGGCCATGACCGGATCGTCTTCGGAGACTGCGTGTTCGGAGACTGCCTGTTCGGTGGCAGCCGGCTCGGCATCGGGGCGTGATGTCTCGCTGGCAGGGGCTTCCGGGGCCTGGTCATCGTCCGGCTGCCGCCGGGTCCAGCTGCGCAGCCGCTCGGCCACCTCGCCGGCCAGGGGCTGGAGCTTCTTCCGATAGTCATCGTCGTAGTCGTCGAGACCGTCACGGATGCCGTAATGGTCTGCGGCAAAGAGACGCCGCAGGGCGCGCTTGCGCAGGCCGCTACTGACCCCGGAGGCCAGGTAGGCCTTGATGTCGCTGCCGGCGGGCAGGGTGTCCGGGTCGGGCAGGGTATAATCGAGACTGCCGGGCGCAGGAGAGCCGGACGGCGCGGCATCCCGTTCGAGAAGGTCAGTTTCCAGCGGCTCCCGGCCTGGCTCATCGCCCTCCTGCGCCTCGGCCCTGCGTGGCGGCAACGGCGCCTCCGGTGACGCCGGAAGCTCGCCGCGCTTGAGACGGGACCATCGTTCGAATCGGCTCATGTCTGGATCTCCCGGGCGCGCCCGGCACCCTTGCGCTTCTTCTTGCGCCCCTCCGCCGGGGCCTCGCCATGATGGGCGAGGTAGCCCTCGAGCCAGGCCTGTATCGCCAGCGGCATGTCGACGTCCAGCACCCGATGCTCGCCATCGAGCCAGCCCGCGGCCACCTCCTGGCTGGCGGTGATGGCGGTGGGTGACGGCCTGGCGCCAGCCTCACCGGCCCGCACGAACAGGCGGGGGGTGGCACTGGTCAGGTTGAAACGGTAGGCGGCCCGCTCGGTCATGTAGAGTTGCAGGTCGAGTGTCCAGGGACCCGCGTGCCCGGGGGCGAGGTCGATGATCCTCCAGCGGGTCGTGGTGAAGCCCTTGATGGAGAGCGGCTCGCCGACGACATCGAAGCTGAGGGAGCGAGAGCTGCTGATTGGCGACATGTGACGTGCTCCGGCCTTGTGCCCCTGTAGTAAAGACAATAGGGGGAGGACAATGCCATCATTATCAATCAACGTTGTGTCGAGGAGCCGTGGATGCACGACATCAGCCTGAGCCGGGCGCGCCTGCCTGCCACCCTGGAGATCGAGGTGCTCGACGAGTTCGGCGCGGCGAAGCAGCAAGCCATCGCCGCGGAACGGGCCCTGACCGTCTACCTCAACAAGCGGGAGATCGTCACCCTGATGACCCTGGGCGCCGACCCCGAGGCCCTGGTGGTCGGCTACCTGCGCAATCAGGGGCTGCTCATCGACCAGCGGGACCTCCAGGCGGTGCACGTGGACTGGGAGGTGGAGGCGGCCGCGGTGGTCACCCGCCACCTGCCGGAGGACCTGGAGGAGCGGTTGGGCCAGCGCACGGTGACCACCGGCTGCGGCCAGGGGACGGTCTTCGGCCGGCTGCTCGAGGCGACCTCGCTGCACCCGTTGCCGGCCACCGTGATGCGCCAGTCGGTACTCTACCGGCTGCTCGACAACCTCGGCGCCTATAACGAGACCTATCGCAGTGCCGGCGCCGTGCATGGTTGCGCGCTGTGTCGCCAGGCGTCGGTGCTGGACTTCGTCGAGGACGTGGGGCGGCACAATGCCGTGGACACCCTGGCCGGCCGCCAGTGGCTGGCGGAGGCGGAGAGCAGCGATGCCGACATCTTCTACACCACCGGGCGGCTGACCTCGGAGATGGTGCTCAAGGTGGCGCAGATGGGGATCGGGGTGCTGGTGTCGCGGTCTGGCGTGACCCAGAAGGGCGTGGAGCTGGCCGAGCGCTTCGGCGTGCTGCTGATCGCCCGGGCCAAGGGGCGCCACTTCCAGGCGATCCATGGCGCGGGGCGGCTCGAGCTCGATGCCATTCCCGCGCAGCGCCCGGGGGACCGGGCGCGGGCGTGAGTCTCAGGCGCTGCTGTCGCCCCGTGTACAGACCGACAGCACCACGGCATCGGCGTCGCTGACCGAGACCAGGGCATGGCCCATGGCGCTGTCGAAGTAGATGCTGTCGCCGCTGCCCAAGGCCAGCGGCTCGTAGTACTCGGTGTAGAGCAGGATCTCGCCGTCGAGCACCATCAGGAACTCCTCGCCGTCGTGGCGCACCCATTCGCTGAACTCCTCGAAGGCCCGCGCCCGCACGATGGTCTTGAAGGGGATCATGCGCTTCTGGGCGAGCTCGCAGCTGAGCAGCTCGTGCTCGTAGGTCGGGGTGGGGTGGCGCTGGCCCTCGCCCTGGCGGGTGAGGTCGCGTCGCCCCAGGGTGAGGGGCTGGACCCGGGGGGGCGAGAGCAGCTGGGGCAGGTCGATGCCCAGGCCATTGATCAGCTTCTGTACCGCCGTGAAGGTGGGGGAGATCTGATCGTTCTCGATCTTGGAGAGGGTGGAGCGAGCCAGGCCGGTACGCTGGCTAACGTCCTCCAGCGTCCACCGGTGGGCCAGGCGAATCTCCTTGAGGCGCTCGCCGAGGCGCAGCGGTTCGACGAAGGGCTTGCGGCCGGCGGCGATGCGCAGGGCGGCGTCCTGATCGGTGGTGGCGGTCATGCGCTGTTCACTATCGGAAACGAGGTTTCCCCCAGCCTACCACAGTCTCCGCACGCGGCCCCACGCCAGCGCCCCCGTCATGCCAAAGGGCGACGGGAGAGCGGGGTAACCGGTGGCAAGCTCACCCGTTTCCCGGCATCGAGAAACAATCGGGTCAATTGCCGAAGGGCAGCCCGAGCAGGGCCTTGAGGTGTGCCTCGGCACAACGCCCCAGGGAGTCCAGGTCATAGCCGCCTTCCAATACCGACACCAGGCGGCCATCGGCATAGAGCGCGGCGATCTCCAGCGACATGTGGGTGATCCAGTGGTAGTCCTCGTCCTCCAGGCAGAGCTCTGCCAGGGGGTCATCACGGTGAGCGTCGAAGCCCGCCGAGACGAGCACGATCTCCGGCTTGAAGGCATGCAGGGCAGGGAGCCAGTCGTCCTCGATCGCCTGGCGGAAGGCCGCGCTGTCGGTGCCGGCGGGCAAGGGCGTATTGACCACGTTGTGCCATTCGCTGCGCAGGTAGCGCCAGGGGTAGAATGGAAACTGGAAGCTGGTGCAGACCAGCACCTCGGGATCATCCTTGAAGATATCGATGGTGCCGTTGCACTGGTGGACGTCGAAGTCGAGGATGGCGATCCGGCGAGCCCCGTACTTGGCCCTGGCATGGGCCGCGCCCACCGCCACGTTATTGTAGAAGCAGAAGCCCATGGCGTCGCTGGCCTCGGCATGGTGCCCCGGGGGGCGCACCGCGCAGAAGACGTTGTCGGCCTGGTGTCGGAATACCTGGTCAACGCCACGCACTACCGCCCCCGCTGCCACCCGTGCCGCCTTGAGGCTGTCCGGGTTCATCATGGTGTCACTGTCGAGGGTGACGATGCCGTGCTGCGGCACGCACTTGTCCAGGGCCCGCAGGTGGCGAAGGGGGTGGACCCGGGCCAGCTGCTCCTCGGTGGCCTCTCGCGCGTCGGACTGCATGGTCTGCTGCAGCACGCCAGACAGCATCAACCTCGCCCGGATGGCATCCAGGCGCAGCGGGCTTTCGGGATGTTCGGGGCCCATGTGGTGCAAGTGGCAGTCGGGGTGAGTAATGTAAGCGGTGATCATGCACTGGCTCCGAAATGACTGAGGTCACCTTAATCGTGACGCCCGCTTGCGGGCCAGTGTCAATAAGTCTTACACAATGAAGGGCAACGACCCTTCAGGGAGGATCCTGCTTGAGCACCCGCTTCCTGCGCCACTTCTTCGAGCCTGGCACCATCGCGGTGATCGGGGCGTCCGAGAAGCCCCACTCCATGGGCGGCCAGGTGATCCGCAACCTCCGGGAAGGCGGCTTTGCCGGCAGCGTCTGGGCGGTCAACCCCAAGGGCTACGACGCGGTCTTCGCGATGCCCTGTGTCAGCCGGGTCTCGCAACTGCCCCAGGTGCCGGACCTGGCGGTGATCTGCTCGCCGGTGGAGACGGTACCGGGCCTGATCGACACGCTCGGGCGCTTCGGCGTCAAGGCCGCGCTGGTGCTGTCCGGTGGTGCCCATCTCGACGAGGAGCGTGACGACAAGGGCTCGCTGCGTAGCCGCATGCTCGGCGCCGCCAGGGCATCGGGCATCCGCGTTCTCGGGCCCGAGTGCATGGGGCTGATCGTCCCGGGACGCAAGCTCAACGCCTCCTATGCCAGCCAGCCGGTGAAGGCCGGTCGCGTGGCCTATCTCGGCCAGTCGGGAATGCTCGGCAATGCCATGATCGACTGGGCCGCCGGCCGCGGCATCGGCTTCTCCCACCTGCTCACGGTGGGGGATAGCGTCGACGTCCTGCTGCCCGACCTGATGGACTACATCAACCAGTTTTCGCCCGCCCAGGCGATCCTGCTTCACCTCGAGCGCATCATGGATGCCCAGCATTTCATGACCGCGCTGCGCGATGCCTCGCGCAATCGCCTGGTGCTGGCCATCAAGAGCGGCCGCACCGCGGAATCCGATATTTCCGGCCTGCCGCCGACGCCCGGTGTCGCCAATCGTGACCAGGTCTTCGATGCGGCCTTCGCCCGGGCGGGGGTCGTGAGGGTCGATGATTCCGACGAGCTGTTCGATGCCCTGGAGACACTCTCGCGCATGAAGCCCCTGAAAGGGGACCGCCTGGCCATCGTGTCCAATGGCCTGGGGCCGGCGATGCTGGCCATCGACAAACTGATCAACGCCGGGGGCAAGCTGGCACACTTCAGCGAGGCGACCCGCGAGGCCCTGCGCCGCGACGGCTTCGACATGAGCAAGCCCGGCGAGAACCCGGTGGACCTGGGCGGCAATGCCACGCCGGAGCGACTCGTGGAGGCCTTGGAGATCGTGGCGGCCGACCCGGGGGCGGATGCCGTGCTGGTCGTCCATGCCCCGACCCGCCAGGCCCCGTCGAAGGTGACCGCCCAGGCGATCATCGCCGCACGCAAGCGCTTCCGGCGCAACCTCTTGACCAGCTGGATGGGCCTGGAGGAGGCCCTCTCGGCGCGCCACGAGTGCAACCTGGCCGGCATTCCCACCTACATCTCCCCGGAGAAGGCGGTGAAGGCCTTCATGCACATGGTCGATTATCAGCGGGTGCAGGCACTGCTCCAGGAAATCCCGCCGAGCCTGCCCTTCGCCACCACCCCGGAGATCCGCCGGCACTGCCGGTCGCTGATCGAGGAGGCCCGCGAGGCGGGGCGCGAATGCCTGACGCACTCCGAGACGGCCCGAGTGCTGGAGGCCTACGGGCTCCCGGTGGCGCCGAGCCGCTACCCCCAGACCGCCGCGGAGGCCGCCGAGGCGGCGGCTGACTTCGAGGGGCCCATGGCCCTCAAGGTGATCCACGAGGGCAACTGCCGCCCCTTCCGCTACCGCCAGCATCCGCACAAGATCTCCGCCGGCCTGATCCAGGACCTGGCGAGCCCGGAACAGGTCGCCGAGGCCGTGGGCCGTCTGGGCGACAAAGTGAAGGAGAAGTTTCCGGACATCGCGGTCCGCGAGTACTGCCTGCAAGCCATGCAGCGTGGCAAGCACTCCATGCAGCTGTGCGCCGGCATCACCCGTGATCCGGTCTTCGGCCCGGTGATCGTGTTCGGTATCGGCGGCTACAAGGTCAATATCCTGGCCGACCGCCAGGTGGCGCTGCCACCGCTCAACATGAGCCTAGCCGCGGACGTGGTAGGGCGCACCCATGCCGCACGACTGATCCGCGAACACTCCAGCTATCCCGAACGCGACCTGGAACGGCTCTGCGAGCTGCTGGTGAAGTTGTCACAGATGGCCAGCGACCTGCCGCAGCTGCGCGGCCTGGAGCTCAATCCGCTGCTGCTCAACCGCGATGGGGTGGTGGCGGTGGATTTCGCCATGGACCTCGGCACCCCCGCGCGTTTCGCGATCATGCCCTATCCCGAGGAGCTTCGCGAGTGGGTAACGCTCAACAACGGCTGGCGGGTCGAGGTTCGCCCGATCCGCGCCGAGGATGCGCCGCTGATCACCCGTTTCCACGAGCAGCTCTCCGAGGAGAGTATCCGTTTCCGCTACTTCCACAACAAGGCCGACCTGACCCAGCGGGATCTGTCGAATCTCTCGCACATCAACTACGACCGGCAGATGGCCTTCATCGCCGAGCACCTCCGCGATGACGGCAGCAAGGAGATGCTCGGGGTGGCCCGCGTATGGAACGACCCGGATAACATTCGCACGGAATTTTCAGTCATCATCCGCGATGACCTCCAGGGACTGGGCATCGGCAGCCTGCTGATGAAGAAGATGATCAGCTACTGCAGGAGCGTGGGGACCCTGGAGATGATCGGCAAGATCATGGTCGACAACCACCCGATGCGGGCGCTGATGAAACACCTGGGCTTCAAGCTGCGCTACAACATGGAGGAGCAGGTGGTCGATGCGGTACTGCGGCTCAACGAGCCGGAGAGCGACTGGCAGCGGCATCGCCTGGAGAGCCTGCCGGACTGAGCCAGCCGTCGGAAGGACGACGGTCCCGCAACTCGGCGGGGCCGTCCGTCGAGGGCTAGTGCTCGCGATCAGGGCGCCAGGCGGAAGCGGTGCCAGCTGCCATCGCGCCGCTCGTAGCGGATGCGGTCGTGCAGCCGGCTCGGCTGGCCCTGCCAGAACTCGATCATGTCAGGAACGACCCGGTAGCCGCCCCAGTGGATGGGCCGGGGGATATCCTGTCCCTCGTAGGCGCGCTCGAAGCGCTGTTCGCGCTCTGCGAGCCAGGTGCGATCCGGGATCACCACGCTCTGAGTGGCCACCCAGGCGCCCAGCTGGTTGCCGCGCGGGCGGGTGGCGAAGTAGGCATCCGACTCCTCGGGGGCGACCTGCTCCACACGCCCCTCGACCCGCACCTGGCGGGAGAGCGACGGCCACCAGAAGACCAGGGCCGCATGAGGCACGTTGGTCAGTTCACTGCCCTTGTGGCTGTGGTAGTTGGTGTAGAAGACCAACCCCTTGTCGTCGATGCCCTTGAGCAGCAGGATGCGGGCATGAGGGCGGCCCTGGCTGTCCGCGGTGGCCAGGGTCATGGCATTGCCGTCGTCCCCCTCGGCCTCCAGCGCCAGGGTCAGCCACTCGTCGAACAGCGCCATGGGCTCGTCGGGGGTGGCGGATTCGTCGAGTTGGCCGCCTTCATAGTCGCGCCGGATGTCGGCAATCTTGCGTGTCATGACCTTCTCCTCGGATTTTGTGCCATGGTCGCCGCTCGCCGTGTCGAGCTCAATACCCCGGGCAGGGCGGGCGGTAGATATTCTCGGCTAAGCTTATGGTGCCCAGCCCAGTTGCACCATCGCCATGTAGGCGCCGGTACCGCCGATGATCGACAGCAGGGCGTTGCGCTGCCACAGGTGCAGGCCCACCACCGCCAGGGAGGCGAGAATCATCGGCCAGCCGTCGGCCGCGGCATTAAGGTGGCCGTCGGCCAGTGGTTGAAAGTCGCGCAGGGCGTAAAGCACCAGGATCATCATCACCGCCGGCGGCAGGTAGCGACCCAGGTGGAGGATCAGCGGGTGCTCTGCCTGGCGCGCCAGCGCCACGAAGGGCACCACTCGGGTGGCGAGAGTCGCCGCGGCACAGACCATGATGAAACCCAGCAGTTCGAGGCCGTTCATGGGCAACCTCCGGGCTGCCGGTTGTGTCGATGGCGGTAGTCGGCCAACAGCACCAGGCTGGCCGCTCCGATGGCCCCAAGCAGCAGATGGCGATCCGGCAACAGCAGCATGGCCCCGAAGCCGGTGGCCAGGGCGATGGTGAAGGGCAGCCACTGGCGTAGCCGCCGCGCCTGCTCCAGAGTCAGGACGATGAACAGCGCCGTGAGGGCGAACTCGATACCACGGCTGTCGAACGCCAGGGTCGTGCCGACCAGCACCCCCGCCATCGAGCCCAGCACCCACCAGAGCTGGTTGAGCAGGCTGACGCGAAAGGCCTGGGCATGGTCCAGACCGGCATCACTGGCGTGGGTGGTGAGCAGCGAGTAGGTCTCGTCGGTAAGGGCGAAGACCAGGTAGGGCTTGCGCCAGCCGGCGCCCTGGAAGCGGCGCAGCAGGGAGAGCCCATAGAAGAGGTGGCGGGAGTTCAGCATCAGGGTGGCCACGGCCACCTCCACCAGGCCGGCGCCGGCGGCCAGCAACGTGACCGCCAGGAACTGCCCGGCCCCGGCATAGATGAGCAGCGACATCAGCAGCGCTCCCCAGGCCGGGATGCCCACCTCGATGGCGAGGATGCCGAAGGCCGCCCCCAGCGGCAGGTAGCCGAACATCACGGGCAGGGTGGTGACACCCGCCTCCCGCCAGGCGTGAGAGTGACGCAACGTCGACCTCCTTGTCGTAACATTAGTCGGCACGCTGTTGCCGGCTGCGAAAGCGAGCATAGGCCGTGCAGCCGACGAACAGAGCCAGGGCGACCAGGGCCTCGGCACTGCCGCGAAGTCCCTGGCCGGGGAGGGTGGCCACCATCACCCCCTGGGTGAAGTAGAGCAGGCTGACAAAGGCCAGCCAAGCATGGCCGCGGGGGCGGCGCGTGAGGATCGAGGGCAGGAAGAGCACCAGCGGCAACACGAAGGCCACCAGGGGCACCAGGGGGTTGCCGTCGGTAGTGACGATCACGCCACGATAGATCATCAGCACCAGCAGCAGTCCGTAGCTGCCGAGTACCAGCCGTCGCGAGCCATCGGTCAGCCGGTCGAGTCCCTTGCGGGCTTCCAGTCCTTCCAGCCACTGTCTCATGAGACCTCCCGGCGCGAGGCCTCGAGGGCCAGGGTCAGCCGTGCCAGACGCTTGCCCTGGGCGAAGACCAGGTGGCGCTCATGCTCATCCAGCGGCCGGTCGCTGCGCTTGCCGGCGAGGTGACTCGCCCCGTAGGGCGTGCCGCCGGTGGTGGTCTCCATCAGCTCGATCTCGCTGTAGGGCAGGCCGGCATAGACCATGCCATGGTGCAGCAGCGGTAACAGCATCGAGACCAGCGTGGTCTCCTGGCCACCATGCAGGCTGGAGGTCGAGGTGAAGGCGGTGGCCGGCTTGTCGATCAGGGCCCCGCCGAGCCATAGCTCGCTGGTGCCGTCGATGAAGTACTTGAGAGGGGCGGCCATGTTGCCGAAGCGGGTCGGGCTGCCGATGGCCAGGCCCGCGCAGTGGCGCAGGTCATCGAGGCTGGCATAGACGGCGCCCGCCTCGGGAATCTCGGGGTCGACGGCCTCGCAGCTGGCCGAGACCGGTGGCACGGTCCGCAGGCGGGCCTCGATGCCCGGGCAGGACTCGACGCCGGCAGCCAGGTGCTCGGCCATGGCGCGGGTGGCGCCATGACGTGAGTAGAAGAGGATCAGCACATAGGGGCGGTGTTCGGTCATGGGGGTTCCTGAGGGACTGAGGAGGCAGGGCCGCGAGCGGATGGAAATCAGTCGAGAAGAGAAGTGAAGGGGCTCATTGTAGGCTGCGGCCGAATCTCGCCACAACCGGGCGAACATATCGAACAGCGAGATCTCGCTTTCCATGCCACCTCCTTGAGCCGAAACGATTTCCGAGGGTCGGGGGGGGCGACGGGTGCAGCCGCCTAATCGCGTCGTCGATAGGCCCAGACGCGGCGGCCATCCGCCAGCGTCACCCGGACGCGATCATAGCGAATGCCAAGTCTCTCGTAGCGATCCAGGCGGGCCAGCTCTCTGGCATCGACGGTCAGCACCAGGCCTTCCACCTGCCCCCGAGGGGCCTCCTGCAGATCGAGGTCGACGCGTCGGTAGCCCTCCAGCACGGCGGGCTCGGGGTCGCCGACTCGGCCGTAGACCAGCCAGCGGACCGGTGCATGGGTCAGGGTGCCATAGACGAAGACCCGGTGGGGGCCTTGCTGGATGGGGGACAACTGGTCGGGGCGATCGTAGGTCCAGGGGCTGAGCAGGGAGAGCCATAGCCAGCCGGCCATCGCCAGCGGAGTACCGAGGGCCAGGGCTCCCAGCCACTTGAGGGGTCGCATGGGGCATCCTTGTCATGGGGCAAGGGGTCATCCTGCCATGATCGGGCTGTCGACTTAAGCCGCCGGGGCGGCTCTGCTAGGATGGGATCTCCCCATGACGTCCAGGAGGAGGTGCCCATGAGCCAGGCGAATCGCGACGACGTGGATTTCCGGGCACTGATGGAGGATGTGCGGCCCTTGAACCACGCCATCAACCGGGCCGATCCCGGGCGAACACGTGGCGAGCCCAACGAGGCCCAGCGGGCTCGGCGCGAGAGTGCCGCGGCCGAGGCGGCGGGCCGCGACTTCCTCTCCGATGACTTCGTCGACCTTGTGCCGCCCTTCGACCCCCTGGCCTTCCACCGGGACGGCATCCAGCAGGCGGTGGTCGACCGCCTGCGCCACGGCGGCTACCCGGTGCAGGCCAGCCTGCACCTGCTGCGTCGGCCGCTGGAGGAGTGTCGGCGCCTGCTGCCGCCCTTCATCCGCGAGGCCTACGCCCACGACCTGCGCTCGGTGTTGATCGTCCATGGCCGCGGGCGCGAGATCGACAGCCCGCCCAACGTGCTGCGTTCCTACTTGGCGAAGTGGCTCGGCGCCTTCGACGAGGTCCAGGCCTACGTCTCGGCGGGCCAGGCAGACGGCGGCTTGAGCGCGACCTGGGTGATGCTGCGCAAGAGCGAGCGGGCGAGGTCCGCGAACCGGGAGCGGCAGCAGAAGCGGCGGGGCTGAGGTCCTCGGGAAAACGACGCTGCCGGCCCGAGGGCCGGCAGCGTGCTCCGCACGGGCAGGGGGCGTCAGGCCAGCGCGGGTTGCGCGCGTTGCTGCCCGAGTTCGCGCAGGCGACGACGGAACAGCGGCTCGGGGTCGTCGGTGCCCGGCTGGTAGCCGCGACTGAAGGTATCCAGGGCGCGCAGGGCATCCTCGACGACCTGGTCCTCGCGCAGCGAGAAGGCATCGAAGCCGCAGCGGGACATGTAGAACAGCTGGTCGATCAGCACGTCGCCCAGGGCGCGGATCTGGCCCCGGTAGCCATGCCGCTCGCGCAGCAGCCGGGCGATGCTGTAGCCCCGCCCATCGGTGAACTTCGGGAAGTCGATGCCGACCAGCGGGGCCGCCATCAGCTCGTCGGCCAGCGCCGGCGTGAGCTCGGTGTCGCTGGGCAGCCAGGGGGCCAGGTCCTCGCGCCGGCCGGCGGCCTGCCACACCGCCAGGGGGACCAGGGCGGGGCCCTGCGCCGGGGCGGTCTCCCCGTCGTGGCGGATCCAGTGGTCCTCGACCAGGCGGCGCTTGACGATCAGCGGGCGGGTGACGGTCTGCTCAGGCATAGACACGCTCCTTGAAGGGTTTGAGGCCGATGCGGCGATAGGTATCGAGGAAGGTCTCGTCGGGCTGGCGGCTGCCGACATAGACCTGCAGCAGCTTGTCGATCACCTCCGGCACGTCCTCGCGGAAGAACGAGGGCCCCAGGATCTTGCCCAGGGAGGTGCCGTTGCCCTGACTACCGCCCAGCGAGATCTGGTAGTACTCCTCGCCCTTCTTGTCGACGCCGAGGATGCCGATGTGGCCGACATGATGGTGGCCGCAGGCGTTCATGCAGCCGGAGATGTTGAGCTCCAGGGGTCCCAGGTCGTAGAGGAAGTCGAGATCCTCGAAGCGCTCCTGGATGGCATGGGCGACCGGGATCGACTTGGCATTGGCCAGGCCGCAGTAGTCGCCGCCGGGGCAGCAGATCAGGTCGGCCAGGGTGCCCACCGTGGGGTTGGCCATGCCCAGGGCCTCCAGCCGCTGCCAGAGTTCCTCCAGGCGGTCCACCGGCACGTCGGTGAGCACCAGGTTCTGCTCGTGGGTGACCCGCAGCTCGCCGTGGCCGAACTCGTCGGCCAGGTCGGCGATGGCCACCATCTGCTCCGAGGTGACGTCCCCGGGCGAGTGCTCGCGACGCTTGAGCGACAGGGTCACGGCCTTGTAGCCGGACACCTTGTGGTCACTAACGTTGTTGGTGACGAAGCGGGCGAAGGCGCGGTTCTCGCCGCGCAGCCCCTCGAAGGCCGCAATGGCCTCGGCCGGCACTTCACGGCGCGGCGGCTCGACGAAGTGTGCCGCCACGGACTCGACGGCGCCGGTGGTCAGGGTCTGGGGGCCATCCTTGAGGTGGGCCCACTCCTCCTCGACGCGGCGACGGAACTCGTCGACGCCGAGTGCCTTGACCAGGATCTTGATGCGCGCCTTGAACTTGTTATCGCGGCGACCGAACTGGTTGTAGACCCGGACCAGGGCCTCCAGGTAGGTCAGCAGGTGCTGCCAGGGCAGGTCATCGCGAACCACCTCGCCGATCATCGGCGTGCGGCCCAGCCCGCCGCCGGCCAGCACCCTGACGCGCACCTCGCCATCGTGATCGCGCCACAGGCGCAGGCCCACGTCGTGGACCTGGATGGCGGCGCGGTCCTCGACGGCGCCGGTCACGGCGATCTTGAACTTGCGTGGCAGATAGGCGAACTCGGGGTGAAAGGTCGACCACTGGCGGATCAGCTCGCACCAGGGGCGCGGGTCGACCTCCTCGTCGGCCGCCACGCCGGAGAACTGGTCGGTGGTGGTGTTGCGGATGTCGTTACCGCTGGTCTGGATGGCGTGCATCTGCACGCTGGCAAGATCGGCGAGGATATCCGGTACGTCCTCGAGCTTCGGCCAGTTCAGCTGCAGGTTGGTGCGGGTGGTGAAGTGGCCATAGCCGCGATCGTAGCGGGCGGCGATCTCGCCCAGCTTGCGCAGCTGATAGGACGCCAGCATGCCGTAGGGAATGGCGATGCGCAGCATGGGGGCATAGCGCTGGATGTAGAGGCCGTTCTGCACGCGCAGCGGCAGGAACTCCTCCTCGCTGATCCGGCCCGCGAGATAGCGGCGCATCTGGTCGCGGAACTGGGCGACGCGTTCATCGACCAGGGTCTGGTCGTGGGTGTCGTAACGATACATTCAGCGCATTCCTGATGCTGGGAAGTGGCGGACTATGGCGCTACCTTACCGCCTGTCTTTTATTCTAGAAAAGAATAAATGTTTATAGTTTATATGCAAAATGGAATGACGGCGGCTCAGATGACCAGCACCTGCCAGCGCCGCCGTTGCCAGATCAGCATGAAGCCGGCCGAGTTCAGGACGCGATAGCCAAGCTGCACCCACCAGATGCCGACCAGCCCCTGGTCATGCACCACCCCGACCCACCAGGCCAGCGGCAGGAAGAGCAGCCACTGCAGGGTGAGGGTGGTCGCCATCACCGTGCGGTGGGCACCGGCGCCGAGCAGGGCCTGGGCGAACACCAGTGCCGCGGCATCCAGCACGATCATCGCGGCGGTCAGGCGCAGGGGCAACGTGCCCATGGTGACGAGTTCGGGGTCATGCAGGAAGAGGCCCAGTACCGCTTCGGGAAACAGTCCCATCGGCAGGGCCAGCACCGCCAGGCAGGGCCAGGCGAGCCGCACCACGTCCCATCCCCAGCGATGGGCCTCACCATGGGCATGGCGGCCCAGCGCCTGGCCCACCAGGCTCATCGCCGCCATGCCGAGCCCCACGCCGGGCAGGATCAGCAGCAGCGAGAGGTTGACCAGCACGTGGCCGACGGCAACGCTGGCGGTCCCGATCTGACCCAGGATCCAGAACAGCACGGCATAGCCGGCGGCAAACCAGACCTGCTGGAAGGAGTGGGGCGTGGCCAGGCGCAGGGTGGTGGCAAGGGTAGGCCGCCGGGGCAGGCCGGCCAGGAAGCCGCTGGCGGTGGCGTGGCGCAGGCTGAGCCCGGCCCAGATGGCGAGCCCCACGAAGAGCGACAGCGTAGTGCCAGCCCCGGCGCCGGCCGCGCCCATGGCCGGCAGGCCGAGATGCCCGAAGATCAGGACGATGCTCGCCACCACGTTGATGGCATGCATCACCAGGATGATGCGCAGGTAGAGGCCGGTCTGCTGGATGCCGTTCCAGTAGCCACGGAAGCAGAAGATCATCGCCACCGGGAGCAGCGAGACGACCCGCCAGCGAAAGTATTCCACCGCCTCGACAGTGACCGCCGGGTCCTGGTTGATCAGCGCCAGCAGGCGCGGCGCCTGCCACAGGCAGAGCAGGGTCAGGGGCAGGGCCAGCGTCAGGGCGATCGCCAGGCCGGCGTTGAGCGCCATGGCACACCGCGCCCAGTCCTGTTCGCCGTGGCGACGCGCCGTCTGCGCCTGGACGCCGGAGGAGAGCCCGAAGACCACGGCGGTGATCAGGAACATGGCGTAGCCGCCGATGCCCACGCCGGCCAGCGGCACTTCGCCGAGCGAGCCCACCAGGGCCGCATCGATCAGGTTGAGCAGGCTCTGGGTGAGCATGCCGGCGATGATCGGCAGGGCGAGGCGCTGGATCGTCTGGCGTCGGGTGGACTCGGGCAGCATCCGTGTTCCGGGTAGGTGAGGGCAGGCGGCCCGCCGCAGCGGACCAGATGGGTCAGGCCGGGTCGTAGGAGAGCACCGGCGCGAGCCAGCGCTCGAGCGCCTCGACGGTCATGCCCTTGCGGCTGGCCAGCGCCTCGACCTGGTCCCGGGTGATCTTGCCGGTGGAAAAGTACTTCGAGCGGGGGTGCGAGAAGTACCAGCCGGCCACCGCGGCGGCGGGCCACATGGCGAAGTTCTCGGTGAGGTCGATACCGGCGTTGTCGGTGGCCTGGAGCAGGCGGAACAGGGTCGCCTTCTCGGTGTGGTCGGGACAGGCCGGGTAGCCCGGTGCCGGGCGGATGCCCTGGTACTTCTCGGCGATCAGGGCGTCGTTGCCCAGGGTCTCGTCCGGCACGTAGCCCCAGAACTCCTTGCGCACCCGCTCGTGCAGGCGCTCGGCGAACGCCTCGGCCAGGCGGTCGGTGAGCGACTGGACCAGGATGGCGTTGTAGTCGTCGCCGGTGGCCTTGTACTGCTCGGCCAGGGCCTCCACGCCATGCCCGGTGGTGACGGCGAAGCCGCCGATCCAGTCGGGCGTGCCGCTCGGTTCTCCGTTGGCGTCATAGCGAGGCGCGATGAAGTCGGCCAGGCTGTGGCAAACACCGTCGCGGTTCTTGGTGGTCTGCTGGCGGATGTGGTGAAGTCGCTCGATCACCGCGCTGCGCGACTCGTCGGCATAGACCTCGATGACGTCGTCGTCGACGCTGTTGGCCGGCCACAGGCCGATCACGCCACGGGCCTGGATGCGCTTCTCGTCGATCAACTTGCGCAGCATCGTCCGGGCATCGGCGAACAGCTGGCGGGCCGCCTCGCCGACCTTGGCATCGTCGAGGATCTTCGGATACTTGCCGGCCAGCTGCCAGCTCATGAAAAAGGGGGTCCAGTCGATGCGCTCCACCAGCTCCTCGATGTCATAGTCGTCGAACACCTTGAGCCCGGTGATGGCAGGTCGCGGTGGCGAGTAGCCGTCCCAGTCCATGGCCGGCTTGCGCTGGCGGGCCTCGGCGTAGGAGAGATCGGCCGCCTTGGGGCGACGCTTGGCGTTGCGTTCCCGCACCGTCTGGTACTCGGCGTGGATCTCGTCGATGTAGGCCGGCTTCAGAGTCGGCGAGAGCAGCTTGCCGGCCACGCCCACGGCGCGCGAGGCATCGGTGACGTAGATCACCGGATGCTCATAGCCGGGCTCGATCTTCACCGCGGTGTGGGCCTTGGAGGTGGTGGCGCCGCCGATCAGCAGCGGCAGGGTGAAGCCCTGCCGCTGCATCTCCTTGGCCACATGGACCATCTCGTCCAGCGACGGGGTGATCAGGCCGGAGAGGCCAATGATGTCGGCGTTCTCGTCGCGGGCGGTCTGCAGGATCTTCTCGGCGGGCACCATCACCCCGAGGTCGATGACCTCGTAGTTGTTGCACTGGAGCACGACGCCGACGATGTTCTTGCCGATGTCGTGGACGTCGCCCTTGACCGTGGCCATGACGATCTTGCCCTTGGCCTGCTGACCTTCTGTAGAGAGCTCGCTCTTTTCCGCCTCGATGTAGGGCAACAAATAGGCCACCGCCTGCTTCATGACCCGGGCCGACTTGACCACCTGGGGCAGGAACATCTTGCCGGCGCCGAACAGGTCACCGACCACGTTCATGCCGTCCATCAGCGGCCCCTCGATCACCTCGATGGGCCGCTCGGCCCGCTGCCGGGCGAGCTCGGTGTCTTCCTCGATGTAGGCGGTGATTCCCTTGACCAGGGAGTGGGCGATGCGCTTCTCGACCTCCCAGGAGCGCCACTCCAGGTCCTCCTTCCTGGCCGGGCCGCTGCCATCGCCCTGGTACTTGTCGGCCAGTTCCAGCAGCCGTTCCGTGGAATCGGCGCGGCGATTGAGCACCACATCTTCTACGGCCTCGCGCAATTCCGCCGGCAGATCGTCGTAGACGGCCAGTTGGCCGGCGTTGACGATGCCCATGGTCAGGCCCGCGCGGATGGCGTGGTAGAGGAAGGCCGAGTGGATGGCCTCGCGCACCGGGTTATTGCCACGGAAGGAGAACGACACGTTGGACACGCCACCGGAGACCAGGGCATGGGGCAGGTGCTCACGGATCCAGCGGGTGGCCTCGATGAAGTCAACGGCGTAGTTGTTGTGCTCCTCGATGCCGGTGCCGATGGCGAAGATGTTGGGGTCGAAGATGATGTCTTCCGGCGGGAAGTCCAGCTCGTCGACCAGGATCCGATAGGCACGCTGGCAGATCTCGGTCTTGCGGGCGAAGGTATCGGCCTGACCCTGTTCATCGAAGGCCATGACGATGATGGCGGCGCCGTACCGCCGACAGGCGGTGGCCTGCTCCCGGAAGGCGTCCTCGCCCTCCTTCATCGAGATGGAGTTGACGATGGACTTGCCCTGGACGCACTTGAGCCCCGCCTCGATGATCGCCCACTTGGAGGAGTCGATCATGATCGGCACCCGGGAGATGTCGGGCTCCCCGGCGATCAGGTTGAGGAAGCGCACCATGGCCTCCTCGGACTCGAGCATCCCCTCGTCCATGTTGATGTCGATGATCTGGGCGCCGTTCTCCACTTGCTCCAGGGCCACTTCCAGCGCGGTGGTGAAGTCCTCCTCGACGATCAGCCGCTTGAAGCGCGCCGAGCCGGTGACATTGGTACGCTCGCCGACGTTGACGAACAGCGCATCGGCCTCGATGTTGAAGGGCTCGAGCCCGGAGAGGCGGCAGGCGCGCGCCCGCTCGGGCACCCGGCGCGGCGCCAGCCCCTGGATGGCGGCGTGGATCGCCGCGATGTGCTCGGGGGTGGAGCCACAGCAGCCGCCGATGATGTTGACCAGGCCACTCTGGGCGAACTCGGCGACGATCGCCGCCATCTCCTCCGTGGTCTGGTCGTACTCGCCAAACTCGTTGGGCAGGCCGGCGTTGGGGTGGGCCGAGACGAAGGTGTCGGCCTTGGTGGCGAGCTCCTCGACATAGGGCCGCAGCTCCGCCGCCCCCAGGGCGCAGTTGAGCCCGACGGAGAGCGGGCGGGCATGGCGTACCGAGTTCCAGAAGGCCTCGGTGGTCTGGCCCGACAGGGTGCGTCCCGAGGCGTCGGTGATGGTCCCGGAGATCATCACCGGCAGCCGTTCGCCGCGTGCCTCGAACAGCTCCTCCAGGGCATAGATCGCCGCCTTGGCATTGAGGGTGTCGAAGATGGTCTCGATCAGGATGAGGTCGGCGCCGCCCCCGATCAGCGCCTCGGCAGCCTCGTAGTAGTTCTCGCGCAGGGCGTCGAAGGTGACATTGCGCTTGGACGGGTCGTTGACGTCCGGCGACAGGGAAGCCGTACGCGAGGTGGGCCCCAGCACGCCGGCCACGTAGCGCGGCACGCCGGTCTCCTCGGCGACGGCGTCACAGACTGCACGGGCCAGACGCGCCGATTCCCGATTAAGCTCGGGCACCAGGTCTTCCATGCCGTAGTCGGACTGGGAGAGACGCGTGCTGTTGAAGGTGTTGGTCTCGACGATGTCGGCGCCGGCCTCCAGGTACTGACGGTGGATGCGCGTCACCAGGTCGGGACAGGTCAGGGCCAGCAGGTCATTGTTGCCCTTGAGGTCGCTCGACCAGTCGGTGAAGCGTTCACCACGAAATTCCTGCTCGGAAAGCCCGGCATTCTGCAGCATGGTGCCCATGCCACCATCGAGCATCAGGATGCGTCGCGCGAGGCTGTCATGGAGCGTGGCGGTCAGGGTGGTAGGAGCGGCGGCCATGGGTCGAATCAATCTCCAGCGTGGGGCAAGGGTCGAGCCGGCAGCGGGGCGCCTGGGGCGTCTTGTCGAAGGTAGGCGCTGCGGGCCAGGGGCGGTCCTGCCGGACTCCGGGACATCGGCAGGCCGCCGGGAAAGGCGCTCATCTTAGCAAACGCCACGGCGCTGCGGCAGGGGGCAGGCTAAAACCCAGCAATTCAGTCGGGATTGTGTCAGCCGCGCGGGTCGCTTACCATTGAGGGCAGCACACTTTCTGTACCTGTCGCGACGCCACCCCGGCGCGACATGTCACGATAGCGAGAGCACCATGAGCGACAGCATCCAGATCACCGACAGCGCCCAGGACTACCTTGCCGAACTGCTCGAGAAGCAGAGCGTCGAGGGCATTGCAGTCCGCATCTTCATTACCCAGCCGGGCACCCCCTACGCCGAGACCTGCCTGGCCTACTGCCGGCCCGGCGAAGAAGAGCCCAGCGATCAGCTGCTAGAGCTCGAGAAGATCCGTGTCTACCTGGACAAGAACAGCCTGGCCTTCCTTGAGGAGGCCGTGGTCGACTTCAACGCCGATCGCATGGGCGGGCAGTTGACCATCAAGGCGCCCAACGCCAAGATGCCCAAGGTCAATGCCGACAGCCCACTCGAGGATCGCGTCAACTACATCCTCTATAGCGAGATCAACCCGGGACTGGCCTCCCACGGTGGCGAGATCAAACTGGTCGAACTCACCGATGACCAGTTCGCGGTGCTGGCCTTCGGCGGCGGCTGCCAGGGCTGCGCCGCGGTGGACCTCACCCTCAAGGACGGCGTGGAGAGGACCCTGCTGGAGCGCATCCCGGAGCTCGCCGGGATCCGCGACGTGACCGACCATACGGACACCACAAACGCCTACTACCGCTAGGCCGCTCGGACTCCCATCCGGGAGCACAATTCATGGCGCGATTGCTGGCCTAGGCGCCCGCTTTCAGGAAGCCTTCGGCCTCCATCGCGATCTGAAGATCGCTCCCACGAAACTCGTTGTCCTTTTTACCCTTTCATCTTGCCCCCGAAGGCCCCGCATCCGCGGGGCCTTCGTCGTTCTCGGGCACCTCCTCGCGATTCCGGGCAGGCACCGGCGCCTGCCAGAGGCAGCGATGGAGCTGGGTCTCCAGGTCGCGCAAGCGACGCACCTGCTCCTCCAGCAGCTGCTTCTGCTCGTCGATGCGCGCCTGCATCAGGGCCTGCTCATGCTGCAGGGTCCGGGTTCGCTCCTCGGCCTGGAGGCGCGCCCACTCGGTCTCGCGGTGACGCTTCTCTTCCTCGGCCAGGGCGCCGCGTGCCTCCTGCGCGACCTGCTGAGCCCGCTCCAGTCGCGCCTCGAGCTGCTGCAGCCTCTGAGCATGGCGTTTCTCGGCGGTCTGTCGCTCCTGGCGCGCCTCGTCGAGCAGCCCCATCAGCCGCGCCTCGCTGCTCTCGTGACGCTTTTCCTCCCGGGCCAGGCGCTCCTGGTGGTGCGCGGCCTGCTCGCTGAGGGCCTGCTGCTGCTCGCGTGCCTGCCGCTCGTGCTCCTGCTGCAGGCTCGCCAGCTGCGCCTCCAGGCGAGTCTGCCGGGTGGCGAGCTTCGCCTCGCGCTCCGCCAGGACATCGCGCTCTGACTCGCGGCGCGCCAGTTCGCCGCTCTGCTCCTCGAGGCGCTGCTCGGTTCGCGCCAGGTGGGCGGCCAGCGCCGACTCCCGCTGTTCGGCGTCCTCGGCCCGGCGCAGGGCCTCGCCGGCTTCCTCCCGCGCCGTCTCCACCCGGCCCTCTGCCTCCTGCCGGTAGTGGGCGAGGGCCTCGTTGGCGGACACCTGGGCCTTCGCCCACAGCGATTCGGCGAGTTCCTGCAGGGCCTCGGGCATGCCCCGCGGCGGGGGCAGGTCGCGGTTCTCCTCCCGCCGTGTCCGCCACTCCCGCAGGTGCTCGCTGATGGTCGTGAAGCTGCCGGTGCCCAGCACCTCGCGCACCTTGTGCACGCTGGGCGCCTCTCCCTTCTCCAGCAGGGCATCGATGGCCCGCTGAACATCCTCGTAACGCACGCCGCTGCGCGCCATGGTCGTGTCCTCGTGGTTGTCTGCCGGGGCTGCCCCTGGGCTTTCGTGGGCAGTGTACCCGCGGGCGGTTCGATATTGAAGGTAATTACGTTTTATGTTCGATGTAATTTTATTTACGGTATGCAGAAGAAAATCAAGATTACGCGGCTTATCTTGATTTTCATGCCTGGAAGGCCGGATACTGAGCGGCAAGGCGCAAGGCGCAAGGAGCGGATATGGACAGTGAGACGTGGCCGGCAGCGCCCGGCGAGAGGCGCGAGGCGACATCGACGGCGCTCGAGCGACTCGCGCTGTCGCCCGGTGAGACGGGAGAGCGGCAAGGCCTGCACATCACCGCCGGCAGCGATGCCGAAGCCGTGGCGCAGTGGCTCGACGAATACCGGGCCAGCCCCCGGACCCTGCGTGCCTATCGCCGCGAGGCGCAGCGCCTGCTGCTGTGGCTGGCAGAGCAGGGCAGGGGGCTCGATGCGCTGCGCCGGGAAGACCTGGACCTCTTCGAGGCCTTCCTGGCCGATCCGCGACCCGCCGAGCGCTGGATCGGGCCGGTGCGCCCGCGTCGCGACCCGCGCTGGCGTCCCTTCCGCGGACCGCTGTCGCCCGCCAGCCGCCGCCAGAGCCTGGTGATCCTGCAGGGCATGTTCGCCTGGCTGGTGGAGGCGGGCTGGGTCCGCCACAATCCCTTCCGCCTAATGCGCGACAAGCGCCGGCGCCTGGACAACCGCCAGGGGAGCATCGAGCGCTACCTGGAGCGCCCCCTGTGGGACTGGCTATGGGACTGGCTCAACCGGCCGGCGGAGGAGGACGCCTCGCCCCGGCGGCATTACGAGCTGACCCGGCTGCGGCTGGTGTTCGGCTTTGCCTACCTGCTGGCCCCACGGATCGGCGAGATGAGCGCGGCGCGCATGAACGACTTCCAGCGCCGCGAGGGGCGCTGGTGGTGGAACGTAGTGGGGAAGGGCGACAAGGTGGCGCGTATCCCGGTGCCGCCGGACATGATGGAACTGCTGGGTGCGTGGCGCCGGTCGCTGGGCCTGGTGGGAAAACCATCGCCGGATGACGCCTCACCTCTGCTGCGGGCCCTGGACGGCCGGCGGGGGCTGGGCGACAACCGCCTCTATCGGCTGGTCCGTGATGGCTTCCGGGAGGCGGCCGAGGCGCTCGAGCGGGAGGCGGGCGAGGCGGCGCAGGGTGAGGTGCTGCGCCTGCGTCGGGCGACACCGCACTGGCTGCGTCATACGGCCCTGACCCATCAGGCCCAGGCCGGGGTGGAACTGCGCTATCTGGCCGCGACGGCTCGCCACTCGCGTCTCGACACCACGGTGCGCTACCTGCATGCCGAGGACGAGGAGTGGCATCGCCAGCAGGCGCGGCACGGACTGGGGGTCGGACGGGCGAGGGCAGCACACACCGATGATCGAGATGACGGCCGTGAGCCGTTATAATGGCACACGCCTTTTCCAGGAGAGACCATGACTGCCGAGACCACCGCCGAACAGGCCCAGCAGGAGCTTCTCGACGAGTTCGAGATGTTCGACAACTGGATGGATCGCTACCAGTACCTCATCGACATGGGCAAGCAGCTGCCGGCCTTTCCCGAGGAGTGGAAGGTCGACGAGCTGAAGATCCAGGGCTGCCAGTCCAATGTGTGGATGCACCACCGCCGCGACGGCGAGACCCTGCACTTCGATGCGGTCTCCGATGCCGCTATCGTCTCCGGGCTGATCGCCGTGCTGATGCGCATCTACAACGACCGTCACCCGGCGGATATCCGCACCACCAGCCCCCACTTCATGAAGGACCTGGGGCTCGACAAGCACCTCTCGCCGACCCGCAGCAACGGCCTCAACGCCATGCTGGAGCGGATCTACCGCGTGGCCGAGGCGGAAGCGGCCGCCTGATCAGCGGCCGCCTGGCGGCCGGTCGTCCGTCCGGCAGCGGAACTGCTCGTCAAGCTCCGGATCCTCCCGACAGAGCCGCTCGCTGGGTCCGCCCGGGACCGGGTCGATGCCGCCCTCGCAGCCCGGATGACAGCGGGCGATTCGCCGCACCGCCAGGATCCCGCCCTTGAACGGGCCATGCACCCGCAGCGCCTCCACCGTATAGCTCGAGCAGCTTGGCCAGTAGCGGCAGCGCGGGCCCAGCAGGGGGCTCAGCGTGAACTGGTAGAGCCTCACCGCAGCGATCATCAGCCAGCCGAGGGCCCGGCCCAGCCAGCGCAGCAGGCGATGGATCCCGGCGACCAGGCAGGGCACGTCTCAGCCCTTGCCGTAGAGAGCGTCGGGGTCGATCAAGGGGTCACTGGCGATGCGTGCCTCGTCACCCTCCAGCGCCACGTAGAAGCAGCTGAGCCTGCCGCTGTGACAGGCAGGCCCCGTCTGCGCCACCTGCAGCAGCAGGGTGTCGCCGTCGCAGTCCAGCGCCGCGCCCTTCAGGTGCTGCTGCTGGCCGGAGCTCTCGCCCTTGCGCCACAGCTTGCCCCGCGAGCGCGACCAGTAGCAGACCCGGCCGGTACGCAGGGTCTCCTCCAGGGCCTCGCGGTTCATCCAGGCCATCATCAGCACCTCGCCACTGTCGTGCTGCTGGGCGATAGCCGGGATCAGGCCGTCGGCGTTGAAGCGGATGGCGTCGAGGATCCCGGCCAGGGGGAAGCGGCTGTCGCCGGCGGCCCGCTCGAGGGCCTTGAAGGTGTCGCTCATGAAATCTCCGCAGGGGCGGCGGGGTGCTCGGTTGCCTGTCGGCAGGCGTCACACTGGCCCAGCAGCTCGATGGTCTGGCGCTGGACCGCGAAGCCCAGCTCCCTGGCGCGACGCGCCAGGTGGTCGTTGATCTCGTCCAGGTGCAGCTCCTCGACCCGGCCACAGAGGCGGCAGATCAGCAGCTGGAAGCCGTGGGCATGCTCGGGGCAGGGGCAGGCCACATAGGCATTGAGGGACTCGATGCGATGCACCAGGCCCTGGTCGATGAGAAACTCCAGGGCGCGATACACGGTAGGCGGCCGTGCCGCCGCGTGTTCCGCCGCCAGACGGTCGAGCAGGTCATAGGCCTTCAGGCTGCCGGGGGCAGCGGCGATCATCTCCAGCACCCGTCGACGGATCGGCGTGAAGCGCGCGCCGCGCTGCTGGCACTGCCGTTCGGCCTGTCGGATCATGTCGCGGGGATCGGTCATGGCACCCGGGGCGATGGCGGGGAGGATGCAACATTCTACGCGCCGGGCCGGCGAGGGGCCAGCCGTCCGCACTGTGGGGCGCCGGGGGCAAGCCGCCGGATCAGCCCAAGCAATTCTGCAATCTGCAATACCCTCACGCCTTTCAGGCCGTCTCGCGCAGCTCGCTGGAGCGGGCGAAATGATGCTGGGAGAAGGCAACCCTTTCCTCGGGCGCGACCCCCTCGGACTGGCGTTCGATCAGGTCGAGCCGGGAGCGCAGCCCCTCGCCGTTGGCCATCTGGATCGCCAGCCCCGGACGGGCGTTGAGTTCCAGCAGCATGGGACCATGGTCCCGGTCGAGCACCATGTCGGTGCCGAGATACCCGAGCCCGGTCATCTCGAAACAGCCGGCGGCCAGCCGCAGCAGGGTGCCCCAGTCGCTGATCTGCAGACTGGCGAGCTCGTGCCCGGTGTCGGGGTGGTCGTGGCGGGTGCGGTCGAACTGCACCCCGCGGATCGCGGTGCCGCTGGCGATGTCGATGCCCACGCCCACGGCCCCCTGGTGCAGGTTGGCCTTGCCGTCCGAGGCGGCAGTGGAGAGGCGCATCATCGCCATCACCGGGTAGCCCTTGAAGACGATGACCCGGATGTCCGGCACCCCCTCGTAGGTATACTCGGAGAAAGATGCGTCGAAGTTGATCAGTGCCTCGATCAGGGCCACGTCAGGCGACCCCCCCAGGGAATAGAGCCCGGAGAGGATATTGGAGACATGGCGCTCGACGTCGCCGAGGGTCAGCTGGGCGCCGCTAGGCTTAATGTAGCGATCGCCTTCGATCCGCTCGATGACCAGGATGCCCTTGCCACCGCTGCCCTTGGCCGGCTTGATCACGAACCCGTGGTGGCCGACGAGCATGGGACCGATATGCTTGACGCCGAACTGGGTGGTCACGGTGCCGATCAACGCCGGTGTGGTGATGCCGTACTCCTGGGCCAGCAGCTTGGTCTTGAGCTTGTCGTCCACCAGCGGGTAGAGCCGACGGTTGTTGTAGCGGCCGATGTAGCGGATGTTGCGCCGGTTCATGCCAATGATTCCCTTGGCATGCAGGCGGGCAGGGGTCGTCCACATGGTGTCAGTCCTCCGTGACCGGCTTGAAGCGGCGCAGCTCGAGCAGGCGATAGCCGGTGTAGTTGCCGAGCAGCAGGATCAGCGCCATCAGGATCAGCTGGACGCCGAGGAAGTTGAAGGTGATGTGGCGGATCCAGGGGTTGTTCATCGCCAGGTAGGCCAGTACCGCGGTGAGCAGGCTGCCGCCACCCTGGATCAGCACCTGCTTGGGACCTTCCTCCTCCCAGAGGATCGACATCCGCTCGATGGTCCAGGAGAGGATGATCATCGGGAAGAAAGTGATGGTCAGGCCGGCGTTGAGCCCGAAGCGGTAGGAGAGCACCGAGAACACCGAGATGATGGCGATGACCGTGATGATCACCGCCGTCACTCGCGCCACCAGCAGCAGGTTCAGGTAGGAGAGATAGTTGCGGATCACCAGTCCCACGGCCACCACCAGCAGAAAACCGATCAGCCCGGTGATCAGGGTGGTCTGGATGAAGGCCAGCGCGATCAGCACGGGCATGAAGGTGCCCGAGGTCTTGATGCCCACCAGCACCCGGAGGATCACGACCATCAGTGCGCCGATGGGGATCAGCAGGATGGTCTGGAACAGCGCCTGGTCTTCCAGGGGCAGGCTGTGGATCGAGAAGTTGAGCAGGGTGTCATCGGCCAGCTCGCTGCGCACCGCCGCCGCCGCCGGCTGGTTGCGGGAGAGCATCGAGAAACCGATCCGCGAGTTGCTGCCGCCCTGGACCTCGAGTACCGCCTGTCCGGCGGACTCCCAGAGGAGCAGGTTGTCCGGCCGGCCCCGGGCACCGGTGCGAGGATCGAACAGCGCCCACTCCTGGTCATCGAAGACCTGGATCCAGGGTGTCAGGCTCTGCCGCCGGCGGCCGTGCTCGAGCAGCAGGCCGCTGACCTCGCGGGCCGGCACGCCGGCCTGGTTGAGCAGGCGCGCCAGCAGCGGGGTGCGATCGAATTGGGTCAGCAGGAGGCGAGCATTCTCGCCCTGGCGCTCCTCTGTGAAGTCGGTGATCAGCTCGCGCGCGAAGGTGAAGGGGTCGGCGCTGCGCGTCCAGGCCCGCTCGATCACCTGGCTGGCCGCGGTGTCGTAGGGGCTTTCCCAGACGATGTCACGCCGCAGGGGAGGGGCCTCGACCTTCGGGTTGCGCGACTCCGGGGCCACCAGCGCCTGGACGCTGTAATAGAGCTGCTGGTCGCCGATGGCCTCGCGGGTGGACCATTCGGCGCGACGGCCGCCGTTCTCCTCGAGGAAGGCCAGCCCGTAGCCGGGCGAGGCGGTGTGTTCGGTGAGGATGCGATACCCCTGCTGACTCGAGGGCAGCGCCATGTTGACCTTGGCCGGGCCGCCCTCGGCGGTGAAGTTGACCTGGGCCTCGATCTCCCAGACCTGGCGTTGTTCGCCCGGTGTCCAGGGCACCTCGAACTGCACGTGGCGGTGGATGCTCAGGGCAACACCGGCCACCAGCAGGAAGGCGACGATCAGGTAGAAGGGCAGTCGTGACATGGGTCTTCCTTGATGGGGCTTGGGTCAGGCGACGTAACGAACGTCACTCATCGGCTGCTTCCTCGCGATCAGCGGCCTCGTCGGCGCCGGCTTCCGCTGCCGGACGCCCGCCCGGGAACTCGGGGCGTTCATGCAGGTATTGCTCGGCCACGTCGATGACGGCGATGTCCATCAGGAAACGGCGACCCAGCAGTACCGGATGGTCCAGGTGGGTGCGGTCATTGAGGCTGAACTGCACCGTCTCGCGCAGCGGCCCCAGGGTCATCAGCAGGCTGATCACCGGACGCGAATCCTCGCCGGAAGCCTGGATGATGCGCACCCGGCGCTCCACCGGGGCCTCGATCCACTCGCCGCGCACGCTCTCGACCAGGCTATCATCGTCATTGAGCCCCAGCTTGAAGCGCACCCAGTTCTCGCCATCACGCTCGAAGCGGGTGATCTTGGTGGCCGACAGCGACGAGGTGGTGGCACCGGAATCGATGCGCGCCTTGAGGTAGGTGCCGACACCGGGCAAGCCGATCCATTCGCTGCGCCCCAGGATCTCCTTGTTGTCCAGGCGAGTCTGGCTGTCACGGCACTGGCGGGTCACCTCCGGTGCGTCGTCATCGCGGTCGAGGCGCGCCACCTCGCCACGCAGTTGCCGCAGCAGGCTGCCGACCTCGCGCACGTCCGCCGACAGCGCCTGCTGGCGTTGCAACTGCTGATCGAGCCTCGTCTGCTGGTCGGTCACGCAGATGGAGGTGACGGCGCCTTCCAGCCGCTCGATACGTGCCTGGAACTCTGCGCTGGTGACGGGCGGCGGTGGGGGCTCGCGCTCGGGCAACAGGGTGCAGCCGCTCAGCAGCACGGTGGCAACGATCAGGGTGCCGGCGAACGGCAGGCGATGGCGCATGAACAGAGCTCGAGCATCGGGATGATGCGTGATGATAAGGAGTCGCCTCCAGCCTTGTCCAACGTCGACGGGGTGCGACAGCATGATTATAGACGGTCCTGACGGCATCATCCCCGACCATATCCCCGGCCATGATTTAACATAATATACATTATACGAACTTAAGGAGATAAGCCATTTCAGCGTCCTCAATCGCACGGCGATGAAGAAATTCGGGGTCACCCTTGCCGAGATCACTATCGTCTTCGACCGGACGCCGTGACAAAACGCCCCCGGCTCGCGGGAGCCGGGGGCGTCGGAGAATCATCTCGACAGCGCTGGTCGATCAGAGCGGCTTCTTGTCGTCGGCCTCGGCCGGCGCGTAGGAACCATCCTCGCGGTGCACTTCGTTGCCGGTCAGGCCCGGCGTGAACACGCAGGCCAGGTGCATGGTCTTGCTGGCGCGCAGCAGGTGCTCGTCGTGCTGGTCGAGGATGTAGATGTCACCCGGCTTGATCGGCCAGATCTTGCCGTCGGCCAGGGTCTCCACCTCGCCTTCGCCCTCGATGCAGTAGACCGCCTCGAAGTGATGCTTGTAGTGGATGTGGGTCTCGGTGCCTTCGAAGATACGCGTGATATGGAAGGAGCAGTTGCCGCCATCATCAGCCAGGCTCAGGCGGGTGCTGTCCCAGTTGCCGTTCTCGGCCTTGACCAGGCGGTCGGTCTTGCGGGTTTCCTCGAGGTTGCGAACGATCATGGTTGCTCTCCAGTGGTGTCAGTGACGGACCGGTCAGCCCCTGCCGACCGGTCGATGACCGGGCCACCCACATGGGGCGACACCCTCAGACTATCAGCTAAGCGCCTGCTTGGTACTAGTCTCGAGGATATCGAGGCCCTTCTCCAGCTCTTCGTCGGTGATGGTCAGCGGGCAGAGGCACTTGACCACCTCGCCGTCCTGACCACTGGTCTCGATGACCAGGCCATTCTCGAAGGCCTTGTGGGTGATCTTGTCGGCAATCTCGCCGCTGCCAACGTCGATGCCACGCATCAGGCCACGGCCACGCTCGGAGGCCTCAATGCCCAGCTCACGGAGCATGCCGGCGATTTTCTGGAAGCGCTTGGCGACCACCTCGCCCTTGCGCGCCACGTCCTGCTCCAGCGCGTCGTCGCTCCAGTACTGGCGCAGGGCGGCGGCCGCGGTGGTGAAGGCCAGTGCGAAGCCGCGGAAGGTGCCGTTGTACTGGCCCGGTTTCCAGACGTCGAGCTCGGGGCGCATCAGCACCTGGGAGAACGGCAGGCCCAGACCGGAGAGCGACTTGGAGTTGGTGACGATATCGGGGACGACGTCGGCATGCTCGAAGCTGAAGAACTTGCCGGTGCGACCGCAGCCGGCCTGGATATCGTCGACGATCAGCAGGATATCATGGGCGCGGCAGATGCCCTCGAGGCGCTTGAGCCAGTCGAGGCCGGCGACGTTGATGCCGCCCTCGCCCTGCACGGTCTCGACGATGACACCGGCCGGGATGTCTAGTCCGCCGGACTTATCGCCGAGCAGCTTCTCGAAGTAGTCCAGAGTGTCGGTGCCCTCGCCCAGGTAGCCGTCGAAGGGGATGAAGCTGGCGCCCTGGGTGGGCACACCGCCGGTGGCCTCGCGGAACTTACGGTTGCCGGTGGCGGCCAGCGCCCCCATGGTCACGCCGTGGAAGCCGTTGGTGAAGCTGACGATGTTGTAGCGGCCCTTGGCATGGCGCGCCAGGCGGATGGCTGCCTCGACGGCATTGGTGCCGGTCGGTCCGGGGAACTGGACCTTATAGTCCAGGCCGCGCGGCTTGAGGATCACCTCTTCGAGGGCCTCGAGGTAGTCACGCTTGGCGGCGGTCCAGAAGTCCAGGCCGTGGATGATGTTGTCCTCGGCCAGGTAGTCGAGCAGCGCCTGCTTGATGTGCGGGTTGTTGTGGCCGTAGTTGAGGGTGCCGGCGCCGGCCAGGAAGTCGATGTATTCGCGGCCGTTCTCGACGGTCAGGCGTGCATTCTGGGCCTTGGTGAAGACCACCGGAAAGGAGCGGGAATAGGTCCGAACGTCGGACTCCATGCGTTCGAGGATCTGGGTCTGCATGTGCGACCTCCTGTTGGCAATAGAAAGGGATCAGGACGCGCTAGCGCGGCTGAAGAAGTGTGGGGTCGCCTGCCGCCCTGGAGCGGTAGGACCAGTGAAGCGGGACCCTCAGATACGATCGGTCTGGAAGGGGCCAATGCGCACGAGGTTTTCCGGGTCGTGCTCGCCACCGAGCTGGTCGGTGGAGAAGTACTCGCGGCTGTTGAGCGGCGCCTGCCAGCGTTCGGCAAGCCGCCGAAACAGGCCCCAGGAGGCCTGGTTGTCGGGCGTGATGGTGGTCTCGAGATGGTAGACCTCGGCCATCTCCGGGCGGGTCATGACGGCTTCCACCAGGCGGCGGGCCAGACCGGTGCCGCGCGCCTTCTCGCCGACCGCCACCTGCCACAGGAAATAGGTATCCGGGGCGTTGCTCTTCACATAGCCGGAGACGAAGCCGACAATCTCGCCCTCCTCGTTGGTAGCCACAGCGCAACTGTCGCGGAACTGGGTCGCCAGCAGCAGGTAGGCATAGGCGGAATTGACGTCCAGCGGGGGGCAGGACTTGACCAGTTCGTAGATCCCCCAGCCGTCATCCGGATTGGGCTTGCGGATGAACAACGGGTAGGCCTCGTGACCGACCACGGCATCCGCTACGGTGGGGCGGGCCAGGTCGGCGGAGGGCGTGAAGGGCTCGGTGGTTGCGTTCATTGTCATGGTTCGCTGTAGCGAATTTGGGGAGGAGTATAACAGCGGCTAATCGGCAATTCAAAACCATGATTATCCTGGCGCCACGGATCCATAATGGAAAATTATGCTGCGTGATCCCCGCTCGTCAGTCGAGCCGCGTATCTTCGATAATAGACCACTGCGGTGCCTGCAGCCGGCATGGGCTCAGCGCCGTGTCGGCACGGGCATGGTGACGAACTCCTCGGCACCGGTGGGGTGGATGCCCACGGTGGCGTCGAAATCGGCCTTGGTGAGGCCCGCGCGCACCGCCACGGCGATGCCCTGAATCACCTCGCCGGCCTCCTCGCCCACCATGTGGGCCCCCACCACCACATCGCGCTGGTCGTCGACGACCAGCTTTATCAGGCAGCGCTCGCTGCTGCCGGAGAGGGTGTGCTTCAGGGGGCGGAAGTCGGCGACATAGACGCGGATCTCGCCGCACGCCTCGCGGGCCTGCTCCTCGGAGAGCCCCACCGTGCCGATGTTGGGGTGACAGAACACCGCGGTGGGGATGTTGCGGTAGTCCAGCGCGGCCGGCTCGGCCTCGTCGAAGTGGTGCCTGACCATCTGCATCGCCTCGGCGAGCGCCACCGGCGTCAGTTCGGGCCCGCCAGTCACGTCGCCCAGGGCCAGGATGGAGGGCACTGAGGTCTCGAAGCGCTCGTTGACACGCAGGTGGCCGCTGTCGGTCAGCGCGATGTCGAGGCGGTCGAGGCCCAGCCCCTCGAGATGGGGGCGGCGACCGGTGGCGGACAGGACGGCATCCACCTCGAGCTGCTCGCCGTTGGTGAGGCTCACCCGCAGTCCCCCTTCGACCTTCTCGATGGAGGCTATGTTGGCCTCGAAGTGCAGCTGGACGCCCTTCTTGGCCATCTCGTCGCGGGTGAACTCGCGCACCTGCTGGTCGAAGCCGCGCAGGAAGAGCTCGCCGCGGTAGACCAGGTGGGCCTCGCTGCCCAGGCCATTGAAGATGCTGGCGAACTCCACGGCGATATAACCGCCGCCGAGGACCAGGAAGCGCTCGGGAAAGCGCTCGAGGTCGAAGACACGGTTGGAATCGACCACGTGCTCGTTGCCCGGGAAGTCCGGCACCCAGGGCCAGCCCCCCACCGCTACCAGGATATTCGCCGCGCTCAGGGTCTCGTCGTTGACGCTGACATGGTGCGCATCCAGCACCCGGGCGCGGCCGTTGATCAGGCGCACACCGGCAGTGTCCAGCAGGCGTCCATAGATGTCGTTGAGCCGCTTGATCTCGCCGATCTTGTTGTCACGCAGTGTGGTCCACTCGAAGCGCGGGGCCTCGGACAGGTGCCAGCCGAAGCCGCCGGCGTCCTCGAAGGCCTCGTGGAAGTGCGCCGCATGGGAGTAGAGCTTCTTGGGCACGCAGCCCACGTTGACGCAGGTGCCGCCCAGGTAGCGATCCTCCGCCACGGCGACCCGCGCGCCGCTGGCGGCGGCGGTACGGGCGGCGCGGACCCCGCCGGACCCCGCCCCGATCACGAAGAGGTCATAGTCGAAATCTGACACGCAAATCTCCTGTCGAAGGGTCGAGCCGCATCGGCCCGCCAGTGAATCTCGAGACGGATCATACCAGCCGAGACGGGGCCCTGGGAGAGCGGTTGACCGCCTCGGCGGGTGAAGTTACAAGGGTTCACCCTACAACCCCGACCGAGCCAACCGGAGCCCGCCATGAAACAAGAGATCGAGAGACTGCTGGCCAACAACCGCCGCTGGGCGGAGAAGATGTGCCAGGACGATCCGGACTACTTCGCTCGCCTCGCCCGCCAGCAGAGCCCCGAGTACTTGTGGATCGGCTGTTCCGACTCCCGAGTGCCGGCCAATCAGATCATCGACCTGCCGCCGGGCGAGGTCTTCGTCCACCGCAACGTGGCCAACCTGCTCCACCACAATGACATGAACGCCCTCTCGGTGGTGCAGTTCGCCGTGGACGTGCTCAAGGTGCGCCACATCATGGTGGTCGGCCACTATGGCTGCGGCGGCGTGCGCGCCGCTGTCGCCGGCGGTGAGTGTGGCATGGTCGACTACTGGCTGCATTCGGTCCGCGAGCTCTACAGTCGTCATCGTGGAGCCCTGGAAACACTGCCCCTCGAGGAGCAGGTCGACCGCATGTGCGAGCTCAACGTCGAGGCCCAGGTCAACAACCTGTGCCGGACCAAGATCGTCCAGCGGGCCTGGCAGCGCGGCCAGGCGCTCTCCGTGCACGGCTGGGTCTACGGGCTGAGCGACGGCCGGGTCTCCGATCTCGACTGCAGCGTCCATGGCCTCGACCAGGTCGCCACCCTCTATCGCATCGACCGCATCACCCCCGCCGGAGACTGAGCCAGGCCCCATCCGGCGGGGCTCATTCGCCGGGCGCATGAGCCCTCTCACAATTTCGATTGTGCCTGCGTGGCCGAGCTCACTATGTTGTTGGCTGGACCTTCGCGGTCATCACATCAACAACAAGCCAACCAGCATGGAACGACACATGACTCTCAAGAAGACCCTACTGGCGAGCGTGATCGGCGCCGCCATGACCACCGCCGTGCTGCCCTCCGTGGCCAGCGCCGAGACCACCCTGCGCATGGCCTACGATGCCGACCCGGTCTCGCTGGACATCCACGAGCAGCTCTCCGGGGGGATCCTCCAGCTCTCCCACATGACCTTCGACCCCCTGGTGCGCTGGAACAAGGACCTGGCCTTCGAGCCGCGCCTGGCCACCGGCTGGGAGCAGGTCGACGACACCACCATGCGCATGACCCTGCGTGATGACGTGGCGTTTCACAGCGGCAATGCCTTCAGTGCCGAAGATGTGGTGTGGACCGTCGAGCGCCTCAAGCGCAGCTCGGACTTCAAGGCGATCTTCGAGCCCATCGAGAGCGTCACGGCCATCGACGACACCACCGTGGAGTTCAAGACTGCCAAGCCCTATCCGCTGCTGCTCAACCTCGCCACCTACATCTTCCCGCTGGACAGCGAGTTCTACAGCGGCACCGACGCGGACGGCGACCCCAAGGACGAGATTGTCAAGAACGGCAACTCCTTCGCCTCGACCCACCTCTCCGGCACCGGCCCCTTCACCGTGGTCGAGCACCAGAAAGGCACCCGCATGGAGTTCGACCGCTTCGACGACTACTGGGACGACGAGTCCCCGGGCAACGTGGAGCGCATCGTGCTGACCCCGATCAGCGAGAACGCCACCCGGGTGGCCGCCCTGCTCTCCGGGGACGTGGACTTCATCGCCCCGGTGCCGCCCAACGACCTGGAGCGGGTGCGCGAGGACGAGGATGTCCAGCTGGTCACCATGTCCGGCACGCGGATCATCTTCTTCCACATGAACCAGGAGCGCGTCGAGGCCTTCCAGGACCCGCGGGTCCGCCAGGCCTTCGCCTATGCCGTCAATCAGGAGGGCATCGCCGACCGCCTGATGAAGGGCTTCGCCACCCCGGCGGCGCAGTTCTCGCCAAAGGGCTATGCCGGCCATGTCGAGAGTCTCGAGCCGCGCTACGATCTGGAGAAGGCCAAGCAGCTGATGGCTGATGCCGGCTACGAGGATGGCTTCGAGATCTCCATGATGGCGCCCAACAACCGCTACGTGAACGATGCCAAGATCGCCCAGGCGGTCGCCGCCATGCTGGCGCGCATCAACGTCACCGTGGACCTCAAGACGCTACCCAAGGCCCAGTACTGGGGGGAGTACGATGACCGCGCCGCCGACATGATGCTGATCGGCTGGCACGCCGACACCGAGGACAGCGCCAACTTCCACGAGTACCTGACGGCCTGCCCGGATGCCGACAGCGGCGCCGGCCAATACAACGCCGGCAACTACTGCAACCCGGCGCTCGACAAGCTGGTGGCCGAGGCCAACCTGGAGGTCGACCTCGAGAAGCGGGCCGAGATGCTGCAGCAGGTCGAGCAGACCCTCTATGACGAGGCGGCCGTGGTGCCCCTGCACTGGCAGGATCTGGCCTGGGCCTCGGCGTCCAACATCGATATCGAGCCGATCCTCAACGTGATGAACTTCCCCTACCTCGGGGACCTGGTCATCGAGGGCGAGTAAGCCTGCCCCGCACCGGCCCGCACGGGCCGGTCATCCGAAACCTTGACCTCTGCGACGCGCTCGCCCGGCGAGTGCGTCGCCGCGTGTTGCACACGGGACGCCAGCCATGATCGCCTTTTTGATCAAGCGCCTCTTCCATGCCCTGCTGGTGATGTTCATCATCAGCATCATCGCCTTCGCCATCCAGGACAACCTGGGCGACCCCATCCAGCAGATGGTCGGCCAGTCGGTCCCAGAGAGCGAGCGCGAGGCCCTGCGCGAGCAGCTGGGCCTCAACGACCCCTTCCTGGTCCAGTACCTGCGCTTCGCGGGCAATGCCCTGCAGCTGGACTTCGGCTACTCCTACATCTTCAACCAGCCCACCACCGAGGTGATCCTGCGCCACCTGCCGGCGACCCTGGAGCTGGTCTTCGCCACGACCCTGCTGATTGTGCTGCTCTCGGTGCCGATCGGCGTCTATAGCGCGATTCGGCCCCGGGCGTGGCTGTCGCGTTTCTTCATGGGGGTGTCGATCATCGGCATCTCCATCCCAGTCTTTCTCACCGCCATCATGCTGATCCAGCTGTTCGCCATCGGGGTGAGCTGGTCGCCCTTCCCCGCCGATACTGGCTGGGGGGCCTGGCTCAACGACCTGGTCAGTACCGAGGGCGGCATGCCGGCCTACGGACGCGGCAACCCGGTGCCCGTCTTCGGCACCTGGGCGACCAACTTCGCCTCCCTCGAAGGCCTCACCTACCTGGTGCTGCCGGCCATCTCGCTGGCCTCGATCATGCTGCCGCTGTTCATCCGCCTGATCCGCGCCGAGATGCTCGAAGTATTGCAGTCCGAGTACGTGAAGTTCGCCCGCGCCAAGGGCATATCGCTGCGCCGCATCTACTTCTTGCACGCCCTGAAGAACACCATGCTGCCGGTGATCACCATGGGCGGGGTGCAGATCGGCACCCTGGTGGCCTACACCATCCTCACCGAGACGGTCTTCCAGTGGCCAGGCATGGGGCTGATGTTCCTCAATGCCATCCAGCGCTCCGACGTGCCGCTGATCATCACCTACCTGATGATCGTGGGGCTGATCTTCGTGATCACCAACACCCTGGTCGACCTGATCTATGGCCTGGTCAACCCCACCGTCAAGCTGACAGGGAAACCCGCATGACAACCACGAACTCTTCCATGGCAAGCGCCCCCGTGGCGAGCCGCTGGTCACGCTTTCGCGGCTCCTACTTGCTCTACAGCTTCAAGCGTGACCCGATCGCCCAGCTCAGCCTGGTGGTCTTCATCGCCCTGGTCGCCGTGGCGGTACTGGCACCGTGGCTGGCGCCCATGAACCCCTATGACCTGGCGCAGATCGATATCATGGCCTCGGAACTGCCGCCCTTTTGGGTCGAGGGCAGCGACCCGACCTACCCGATGGGCACCGACGCCCAGGGCCGCGACCTGCTCTCCACCCTCCTCTATGGCGCCCGGGTGTCGCTGATCATCGGCTTCGGCGCGGTGGCCTTACAGGCACTGCTGGGCGTCAGCTTCGGGCTGCTCGCCGGCTATCTGGGGGGGCGCGTGGATGCCTTCCTGATGCGCCTGGCCGACATCCAGCTGTCGTTCTCCACCCTGATGGTGGCCATCGTGGTGGGCGCGTTAGTCAAGGCGGCGTTCGGTGGCGCCACCTTCAGTGCCTATGCGGTGCCACTGCTGGTGCTGATCATCGGCCTGGCCGAATGGCCCCAGTACGCACGCACGGTGCGCGCCTCGGTGCTGGCCGAGCGCAGCAAGGAATACGTCGATGCGGCCCGAGTGATGGGCTTTACCAGCCGGCGGATCATGTTCCGCCATATCCTGCCCAATACCCTGTCGCCGATCTTCGTCATCTCCACGGTCCAGGTGGCCAACGCCATCATCTCCGAGGCGGCGCTCTCCTTCCTGGGACTGGGCATGCCGGAAACGCACCCGTCGCTGGGCTCGCTGATCAAGTCCGGCTTCGACTACCTGCAGTCGGGCTCCTGGTGGATCACCCTGATCCCCGGCCTGGTGCTGGTGGTGCTGGTGCTGGTGATCAACCTGCTCGGCGACTGGCTGCGCGACGTCCTCAACCCGCGACTCTACAAGGGCTGATCCCATGGCACTCCTCGACGTAAACCATCTCGACGTGCGCTTTGCCCTTCGCCGCGGCGATGTCCAGGCGCTGCGCGATGTCAGCTTCAGCCTCGAGCGCGGCGAGCGCCTGGGGATCGTGGGCGAGTCCGGCGCCGGAAAGTCGGTGGCGGCCTTCAGCCTGCTCAACCTGATCGCCAAGCCGGGCTATATCGCCGGCGGCAGCATCCACTTCGACGGCCGTGACCTGACCCAAATGAGCGACCGGGCGCTGCGCCATGTCCGCGGCCATCGCATGTCGATGATCTTCCAGGATCCGATGATGACCCTGAACCCGGTGCTCTCCATCGGCGAACAGATGGTCGAATGCCTCAAGGCCCACCGGCGCATCTCGAACCGTGAGGCCCGGGCGATCTCGCTGCGCAAGCTCGAGCAGGTGCAGATCCCCTCACCCGCGGCACGCCTGGACCAGTATCCCCACGAGCTCTCCGGCGGCATGCGCCAACGGGTGATCATCGCCATCGCGCTGCTGCTCGACCCGGACATCATCATTGCCGACGAGCCCACCACGGCGCTGGACGTGACCATCCAGGCCGAGATCATGGCGCTGTTGCTGGAGCTCTGCGAGAAGCACAATGTCGGCCTGATCCTGATCACCCACGACCTGGGCGTGGTCAGCCAGGTCACCCAGCGCATGCTGGTGATGTACGCCGGCCGGGTGATCGAGCAGGGCCCGACCCGGGAGATCATCAACGACCCCCAGCATCCCTACACCCAGGGGCTGATCAACGCCCTGCCCCAGATGGCCACCCCGGGCAGCCGGCTGAACCAGATCCCCGGCAGCATGCCCTCGCTGGACAACCTGCCGAGCGGCTGCGCCTTCCACCCGCGCTGCGGCTTCGTCGAGCGCGCCGACGGCACCCCCCGCCGCGCCTGCATCGACGAGGCCCCCGGTTTCGTGACCTCCGGCAACTGCCGGGTCGCCTGCCACATGGTCGCCGAGATGCTCGAGCGCGAACGCATCCCGGCCGAGGAGATTCGCTGATGAGTGCCACCGCCAAAGCCCAGGCCCTTTCGCCAGAGGCGGCTTCCCCCCTGCTGGAAATCCGCGGACTGGAGAAGCACTTCTCGCTCTCCGGAGATTTCCTCGAGCAGCTGAAGTTCAAGGGGGGCAGGATCGTCCGCGAACAGCAGCACGTGCATGCCATCAACGGCGTCGACCTGGATATCCAGCGTGGTGAAGCGCTCTGCGTGGTCGGCGAGTCCGGCTGCGGCAAGTCCACGGTGGCCCGCACCGTAATGGGCCTGCTCCACCCCACTGCCGGCGAGATCCACTATGACGGCCAGCGCATCGACGATCTTTCCCACAAGGCGCTGATGCCCTACCGCCGCCGCATGCAGATGATCTTCCAGAACCCCTATGCCTCGCTGAACCCGCGGATGACCATCCAGCAGACCCTGGAGGAGCCGATCCGCCTGCACCACCCGGACTGGTCGCCGCAGCGCATCAAGGAGCAGGTGGCCGAGGTGATGACCTCGGTGGGCATCGCGGCCGACTGGGGTGGCCGCTATGGGCACGAGTTCTCCGGCGGCCAGCGTCAGCGCATCGCCATCGCCCGCGCCCTGGCGGTGGACCCCGAGTTCATCGTGGCCGACGAGCCGATCTCGGCGCTGGATGTGTCGATCCAGGCCCAGGTGTTGAACCTGCTGATGGAGGCCCAGCAGCAGCGCAACCTGACCTACCTGTTCATCACCCACGACCTGGCGGTGGTGGAGCACTTCGGTACCCGGGTGGCGGTGATGTATCTGGGCCGGGTCTGCGAGGTGGCGCCGACGGCAACGCTCTTCGCCCGGCCGCGACACCCCTACACCCAGGCCCTGATGTCGGCGATCCCGCGCCTCGAGGACGACCGGCCGCAGCACATCCGCCTGCAGGGCGAAGTGCCCACACCGGTCAACCTGCCCTCGGGCTGCGTCTTCCACGGCCGCTGCCCCCATGCGAACGAGCGCTGCCGACGCGAGGTCCCGGCGCTGATCGCCACCGCCGATAGCGGCCAGGTGGCCTGTCACGCCGTGGAGGAAGGGCGCATCGACTGAGGCCCGCCGCGCTATGGCACAATGCCGAGGCCGAGACACGGCCGCGGCTCGCACGAGGATCGACATGGAACTGCGCTGGCTGGAAGACTTCATCGCCCTGGCCCGGAGCCAGCACTTCTCCCGGGCGGCGGAGGAGCAGAACGTCACCCAGCCGACCTTCTCGCGACGCATCAAGCTGCTCGAGGAAGAGATGGGCACCACCCTGATCAACCGCCAGACCCTGCCGCTGTCGCTGACCCCGGCCGGGGAGGAGTTCCTCGGTCTCTGCCAGGAGGTCACCCGACGGGTGGCGGCGACCCGGCAGCGGCTGGTTCACCTGGCCGAGGAACAGGCCGGACAGCTGCGGCTGGCGGCGCCGCAGAGCCTGCTGGCGCACTTCCTCCCCGAATGGCTGGCCGGCTGGGCCTCGCCGCCCCCGCTGACGCCCTACCTGCGTGCCACTGGCTGGCTGGCCAGCGACTTCTTCGAGGCCCTGGCCCGCGACGAGTGTGATCTGGTCCTCTGCTACTGGCCAGCCGGCGCCTGCCCGCTCATGCCCGAGACCGAAGGGCTCGCCCATCACTGCCTGGGCCACGAGAGGATGATCCCGACCTCGCTGCCCGAGGCCGACGGCCGCCCCCGTTTCGCGCTCGAGGCCAGGGGCCGCTTCACCCTGCCACTGATCGCCTACCACCCCCGCGGGCTGATCGACCTGGCCCTGCGTACCCACCTGGATGCACTGCCCGGGGCACCGGGCTTCCGGGTGCTCCACGAGAGCATCCAGAGCGGCAACATCCGCGAGCTGGTCGGCCTGGGCTACGGCCTGGGCTGGCTGCCCGAACGCACCGTGCGCGGCGACCTGGCCGCCGGCCGCCTGGTACGGGCCGGCGATGCGCGCTGGGAGGTGCCCCTGGAGATCCGGCTCTACCGCCGTCGCGATCGCGGCCAACCCGCCCTCGAGGCCCTCTGGGAAGCGCTGTCCAGCGGCGCCGCCCATCCTCGTCACACGCCGATCCCCTCACCGGAGTCCCCATGACCGCCACTGCCATGCCCTCGTCGCTCGCCACCCTGCAACTGCGCCACCTGGAGTCCCTGCAACGGGCCTACGACGAGGTGTTGACGCACCTGGGGCTCGACGGCGTACTCCTCTACAGCGGCCACCCCCGCCGTCACTTCGCCGATGACCAGGAGGCGAGCTTCGCCGCCTACGGCCACTTCATGCACTGGACCGGCCAGGCCGACCTCGCGCGCAGCTGGCTGCTTATCCGCCCGGGTCAGCGACCGAGGCTCAAGGTCCATGCCCCGGACGACTTCTGGCACCTGCCGGCCCGCCTGCCCGACGAGCCCTGGGTGGAAACCTTCGAGATCGAGATGGGCCGCGACGACGCTCCGCCCGCCCTGCCGGCCGGTCGCTTCGCCATGCTCGGCGAGGTGTCCGCGGCGCTCGCCGAGGCGCTCGGCGCCGCCTGCAACCCGACGGCCCTGGTGGCTGCCCTGGACGAGGGCCGCGTCCGCAAGAGCGACTACGAGATCGCCTGCCTGGGTGACGCCAACCGGCAGGCCATGGCCGGCCATCGCGCCGCCCGGGAGGCGTTCCTGGACGGCGGCGCCGAGCTCGACATCCAGCTCGCCTACCTGGGCGCCTCCCGCCAGCGCGAGACGGACCTGCCCTACGCCAGCATCGTCGGGCTCAATGCCCACGGCGGCGTGCTGCACTACCAGCACTACGACAGCGTCGCCCCGAATAGCCGGCGCAGCCTGCTGCTCGACGGCGGCCACCGCCAGCGCGGGTATTGCGCCGACATTACCCGCACCTGGGCGGGGCCCGATGCCGACCCCGCCTTTGCGGCGCTGATCGAGGGCGTCACGGCGCTGCAGCGCCGGCTGATCGGCGAGCTGGCGCCGGGGGTCGACTACGTCAAGCTGCATCAGGGCATGCACCGGGACCTGGCAGAGCTGCTGGCCGACCAGGGCCTGGTCCACTGCACGCCCGAGGCGGCGGTGGCCCAGGGCATCACCCGGGCCTTCTGTCCCCATGGCCTGGGGCATTCGCTGGGCCTGCAGGTGCATGACGTGGCCGGCCGGATGGACGGCGCGGGGCGGCCGCTGCCGCCGCCCGAGGCGGACCCGGCCCTGCGCCTGACCCGGGAACTGGAGGCCGGCATGGTGGTCACCATGGAACCCGGGCTCTACGTGATCCCCATGCTGCTGGCGCCGTTCAAGGAGGGCGCGGCAGGCCGCGACATCGACTGGCCGCTCGTCGAGCGCCTGGCCGACCACGGCGGCATCCGCATCGAGGACAACCTGGTGATCACGCCCACCGGCCACGGTAACCTCACCCCGCCGGAGTGACACCCCGATGGGCGCGACCTGGCAGGCTGCCGACGACCGCCCGCTGGCGCTGTTCGCGAGGCGGCCGGCGCCTTCCCCTTCGCTGCGGGGGGAACTCGCCCACCGGGCGGGCGATCAGCCGATCGGGCAGCTGATGCCGGTCCCCTTCAGGCCGCAGTAGCCCCCGGGGTTCTTCGCCAGGTACTGCTGGTGGTACTCCTCGGCGCAGTAGAAGGCCTCGAGGGGTTCGATCTCGGTGGTCACCGGGTCCCTGCCGCTGCGCGACAGCGCCTCGCCGTAGGCCTCGCGGCTGCGTTCGGCCGCCTCGCGCTGGGCCGGCTTGGTGGTGAGGATGATCGAGCGGTACTGGCTGCCGATGTCATTGCCCTGGCGGTTGCCCTGCGTCGGATCATGGGCTTCCCAGAACACGCGCAATAGGGCTTCCAGATCGATCTCGTCCGGGTCGAAGACCACGCGCACCACCTCCGCGTGTCCGGTTCGGCCGCTGCAGGTCTCCGCGTAGGTGGGATTCGGGGTCACGCCGCCGGCATAGCCCACCGCGGTGACATGCACGCCCGGCAGCTGCCAGAAGAGCCGCTCGGCCCCCCAGAAGCAGCCCAGACCCAGCACGATCTCTGCCATGCCCTCGGGCCAGGGGGGCTGCATGGCGTGGCCGTTGACCCGGTGGGTGCCGCGGATCGGCAGCGGCGTGTCGCGCCCTTGGGGCGCATGGTCGGGATGCAGTGGCATGGTGAGGCTCCATCGTCCGGTGGAATGTCTGACTAAACTGTCCGCTTCGTCTCATGGGCTCGGGGGATTGCCCGGCAGGCTGAAACTGTAGACCAGATCGACCGCCTGGGCCGCCCCCGAGACCGCCTCGAGATAGAGGCTGCGCCACAGTTGATAGCGCAGGGTGAGCTCGGCAATGGGCGAGAAGACGCCCACCCCGTAGCCGATGCTCAGGCGGTCGGTGAGGTTGCCGGTGACCCTCACTTGGCTCTCCTCTCCGGCCCCGGCGGTGTCGAGAGCCAGGTCGTCGATGCCGAAGGCCTCGCCGATGGCGCCCACGGCGCCGCCGGTCTGCCCCAGGGTGAGGCCGATCAGCGCCGAGGTCAGGGCCCCGTCGGCCCCGCCGCTGCTGTCCCGGGCACGGCCGCGCAGCAGGTAGGAGAGCGCGCTGGCCTCGTCCATGGCCGGTTCGGAGAAGATTTCCAGGGTCGGGGCGTCCGCGGAGCCGGTGACGCGCAGGCCGGCGATCACCTCGTCCTGGGTCGCCGCGGGATTGCGGATCGCCTCGAAGTCGAGCAGCGGCTGTCCCGGGGGGCCGCTGAAGAAGATGATCCCCTCCCGGATCAGCAGGTCCTGGCCGAAGGCCCGGAAGCGTCCGTCGACCAGGCTGACGTCACCGAACAGCTGGACCGGCCCGTTCTGCTGGCGGACCTCGAGGTTACCCGAGAGCCCCGACTCCAGGCCAAAGGCCTCCAGCTGCATGTCCGGCCCAAGGGAGAGGGTGATGCGGATATCGGAGGCCATGCCGGCCTGGGCCATCGCCTCGGCGGTGGAGGCACCGGGCTGGTCGCCTGCAGCAGCCTCGGCCTGGGCGGCCTGGCGGTCCTGCTCCTCGGTGATGATCACCTCATCCGGACTCGGGGCCATGGCCGAGTCGGGTACTTCCCCCACCTTGAGCCGCGCCCAGGGGATATCGACCGCCCCACGGACCCGCAGCCGCTCCGGGGTGGCGCGGATTCTCAGGTCCGGGGCCAGGCGCAGGCGGCCAAACTCGGGCAGCACCGCCAGCAGCGGGTCGTCGACGGCCTGCAAGTCGACGGCGGCCTGCCAGCTGCCCGACGCCGGCCAGCGCGCAGTACCCGCGATCCCCAGGCGCCCCTCGTCGGCGGCCAGGAAGCCGTCGATGTCGGCGCGGTCGCCGGCCAGTTCCACGACCAGCTCCCCGTCGCGCACCTCCAGCGGCAGGTCCAGGCCGCCGGCTCTCAGCCCCGCCAGGGCGAGCCGGCCGTCGAGCCGGGGCGACGCGCGGGTGCCGCCGATGCGGATATCGCCGTCCAGCCCCCCTTGCAGCGTCTCCAGGCCGGCCGCCAGGGGCCGATAGGGGGCCAGGCGCAGGTCCTCGATGCGCAGCCGGCCATCGAGGACGCCCTCCCCCAGCGGCTCGACGATGCCCAGGGCCAGGCGCAGCTCGCCGCTGTCGGCCAGCCCCAGCACCAGGTCAAGCTCCGCTTGCGCCTCGCTGGCCTCCAGCGACACTCCCAGCGTGGTGCCGGGGACCGACCAGGACCGACCATAAGCGTCCTCACCGGTGACCTCGGCGCGGCTGTCGAGGTCGGCGGCCACCTCCCAGCGCGCTCCGCCGGCAGACCAGCCGGCCGCCAGCGTGCCGGCGCTCTCGCCGCTGATACGCCACCCCGGCGGCATGGCGGCGTCGGCCAGGTCCATGGGCAGGTCGCGGATCGCGAGCGCCGCCCGACCGGCCTCGGCCGAGGCCTCCAGCGGCTCGCTCAGGCACACCTCGCCCCCCTGGCGGCGAGTCAGGCAGAACGGCGCCACGCGCGTCGAGCCCGCGGGTAGGTCGGCGTCGAAGGTCAGCGCCTCGGCGAGCCGGATATCCCCGAAGGCGCTATCGATCTCCAGCGGTGACAGGGTTCCGCGATAGCGCTCCCGGGCGGCGTCGAGCCCGCCCTCCAGGGCCAAGGCCAGCCGCGACAGCGGCATCTCGTCGCCGCCCTCCGCGGCCAGGCGCAGACGGTGCTCCGAGAGTCGCCCGTCGAGGTCCAGGGTGAGGGCGTCGAGACGCTGCCCGCCGGCCTCGAGGCGGCTGACCTCCAGGGCCACTGCCAGGTCGGGGTCATCCAGGCCGGCGACCCGGGCCGTCAGGTCGAGCGCCTCCACGGTATTGCCGGCGAAGGCCAGCGAGCGGCCGGTCAGCGCCAGATCGAGCTCCGGCGCCTCCAGGCTGCCCGCCGTGGTGAAGCGTCCGGCCAGGGTGCCGCCGAGGCCGGGGTAGAGGCTCTCCAGCGCGGGCATGTCCAGGTCACCGGCCAGGTCCAGGACCTCGCGAGTCACTCGCCCGGCCACGCTGACCCGGTTGGCGCCCTGGCGGAAGTCGAGGGTCTGGACGTCCCAGCGCATCTCGCTGTCCCCGGCGAGAACGGCCTCGAGGCTCAGCGGCCGGTCGTCCAGCACGCCCTGGAGATCCAGCCCCGGGACCTCGAGCCGCCAGCCCGCCTCGTCCTGGACGAAGGCCAGCTCGGCGCCGCCGCCCAGGCGACCGTCGAGGCCCTCGACGAAACGGCCGGGGTCCAGGTTGTCAAGCGACAGCGTGGCCTTCACGTCGAGGCCGTCGCGCCAGGCGGCCTGGCCGCGGCTGACCAGCACGGCACCCTGCTGGTTGACCGTCAGCGGTGACCAGCGGAAGTGCTCGAGGTCGCCGCTGCCAGTGACCAGCAGGTCGGTGGGCGGCAGTTGCGGGCCCCGGATATTGAGCGATACCCGGCTGCGGTAGTCGACCAGGCTGCCCTCCAGGTGCACCGCGAGCGCCTCGACCTGCCAGGGCTCGGCGGACGGGTCGGTTGCTTCCTCTTTCGGCTCGACCGGCGCCGTCTCGTCTTCTGTCTGGTCCGGCGCGGCTTCCCCCTCGCTGGCCGGCGTGTCCTCGGCCCCGGGCAGAGGCCACTGGAGGGCATCGCTTTCCAGCGAGGCGGTAAACGGCAGGGTCGGGTCGAGGGCGTCGAGTCGGGCCACCAGCTGGGCCTCCACTGGCCCCCGGGTGACCAGGTCGACCTCGAGGTCGGCCAGGCTGCCGGCCAGGGCGAGCTCGATGCGCTCCCCCGCCAGCGCCGGCATCCGTTGCGGCAGGTAGAGGTCGGCGGCCAGCCGGGCCTGCAGGGGATAGTCGTCACGAAGCGTCACGCGGGCCTTCAGCTCGGCATCCGCATCGGCGGTGGCGACCGCCAGGGTGTCGATCTCGACCTCCTGGCCGCGGGCGCTGAGGCGCAGCAGCAGCCGCTCGACGCCGTACTCGACCGACCCGGCGATCGCGAAGTCGTCGATGACCAGTTCCGGCACCTCCACTGCCATCGGCAGGGTCACCTCGGGGAGCACACGACGCGGCTGCTCGTCGAGCGGCAGGTCGGCGAGCCCTTCCAGCTCGGCGGCGGCCCGGGCCGGCAGCGGCGAGCGCATGGCGATGGCCGCATCGATGGCCGCCGCCGAGAGCCGGGGACCCTCCTGCTCAGCCTCGCTCAAGGCCAGGCGGGTGCCCGCCGAGAGCGGCAGGGTCAGGCGCGTGCCGGCCAGGCGGGTGGGTAGCAGGGTCAGGGTGCTCGCCTCGGCGCGGACACCGGTGGTGAAGGAGGCCCAGGCCAGCTGCGTGCCATCGGCGAGCCGTAAATGCACGTCGTTCAATGACAGCTCGCGCAGTTCCACCGGGAACGGCAGCTGGATATCCTCGAGGGGCGCGCCGGCCTCCTCCTGCGACGCCACCTCCGGCTCGGCGTCCGAGCCGGCCAGGCGGATATCGGCGCCTTCCACGGCCAGCCGGTCGAGACACAGCCGGCCCTGCAGGACGCACTCCTCGGACCACGCCAGTTCGAGGCGGGTCAGGGCGATGCGGGTCACCCCGGCTTCCAGACGGAGGTCATGCAGCACCAGGCGATCCAGCGGGGCCCCCTCCACGGCGCCCAGCTCGTAGAACCCGCGCTTGGCACCCTGCTCGAGCAGCACGCCGGTGCCCCAGGGCGAGAGCGCCAGGCCCAGCAGCAGCACCACCAGGCCCAGCAACCAGAGGGGCAGGACGATCAGCAGTCGGGCCAGGGCCCAGGTCAATGCACGGGTTCGCAAGATGGGGACTCTCAGAATTCCGGACCGATGGCGAAGTGGATGCGGAAGGCATCCTCCACGTCGAAGGGATGGGCGACATCGAGGCGAATGGGGCCGACCGGGGAGATCCAGCGCACCCCCAGGCCAGCGCCGGTCTTGAGCGCGCTCGGGCCCCAGTCGCTGAAGGCATCACCGGTGTCGATGAAGCTCGCCGCCCACCACTTGCCGGTGATGCGACGCTGGGCCTCGAGGCTGGCGGTGAGCAGCTGCTCGCCGCCCACCAGGCGGCCCTCGTCGTCCTCGGGGGCGAGGCTCTCGTAGGCGTAGCCGCGCACGCTGCGATCGCCACCGGTGAAGAAGCGTAGCGAGGGCGGCACGTCCTCGAAATCGTCGGTGGTGATGCTGCCGATGCCGACCCGGCCGACGAAGCGGGTATCGTCGCCGAGCATGCGGATCCATTCGCTGTCGCCGGTGAGGCGCAGGAACTCGGCGGCCGAGCCCCACCAGTCGCTGGAATACTCCACGGACAGTCGCTGGCGATCGCCCCAGGTGGGAAAGGTGGGGGTGCGGGTGCGGGTGCGCGACCAGCTGATGCCGGGATAGAGCAGCAGTACCTGGTTAGAGACACCGGCCTGGGTGAAGTCCTCGTAGGTGCCGCGCACGTAGAGGGATTGTTGCCAGCCATTGTCGAACGTCCAGCGACGCGATGCTTCCAGCGTGCTCTCCAGGGTGCGGGTGTCTTCGTTGTCCTTGTTGCGCAGCCCATACTGGAAGCGATAGCTGTCACGCAGTGGGTCCGCCAGCGGCAGGGTGTAGACCCCGCTGAACTTCTGCTCCGGCCCCGAGAGGTAGAGGTCGTGATCCAGTCCGTGGCCATAGCGGTTGACCCAGGGCTGGTCCCAGGAGAAACGCAGGCGGGGCCCCACGTCGGTGGCATAGCCTACCCCCACCTCGAACTGGTGACGATCGGCGGGGGTCACCACCACGTCGATGGGCACCTTGGGGACGGCGGCACGCTGCAGGCCGGCGGCGGCCACCAGCGCCTCGGCGGCGATGCGCGGCTCCCGGTCGGCGACGGGCGCCACGCCCTCGACGTCCAGCGACTGCCACCAGCCTGTCTCGGCATCCGGAAGGGCCAGTCGGGCCAGTTCCCGGTCGAGGCGCGGGCGCACGTTCACCGCGGCGAACCACTCGGTCTGGCCCAGGCGCTGGTTGAACCTGGCCACCTCGCTCGCCAGGTAGGGTTCCCCGCTGGCGAAGGGGGCCAAGGCCTCCAGGCGCGATGTCTCGATATGATGCCCCTGGAAGGTCACGTCGCCGAAGCGATAGCGCCGGCCGCTGTCCAGCGCCAGATAGAGCCGGGCGCTGTTGGCATAGGGCCTGACCTCCATGCGCCGATCGGCGAAGCGCCAGTCGAAGTAGCCGCGCTCGAGGGCGAGGTTCGCCAGCCGGCTGCGCAGGCTGTCGAAGGGGGCATGGCGCAGGCGATCGCCCTCCGACAGGGGAAAGGCCGCGATGGCCTCGTTGAAGGGGGTATCCTCGGCGGCGTCGCCGGTCACGGAGAGCGACAGGACCTCGATGCGCACCGGTTCCCCTGGACTGATGGCCAGGGTCACTCGGGTCGGTGCCTCGGGGTCGTCGAAACGCGGCTCGATGCGGGGCGAGTAGTAGCCATAGACCCGCAGCGCCTCGCTACTGCGCCGCAGCACCTCGCTTTCCAGGCGAGCCGGGCTGTACAGCTCGGCCTCCAGTCCGTCGAGGTAGAGGCGGACGTTCTCCGCCAGCGGATCCTCGATGCCCTCGATGGTGGCCTCGAGGGCCAGGGCGCCGGGCGCCAGGCCCAGACACAATGCCGCCGTTCCCAGGTGTGTGAACACACGATTATCCATTGCTGCCGATTCCTGACTGGCGACATGTCACTGGCGCAGGGCCTCGAGCTGAGCGCTCATGGCGAGCTGCGCCTGGCGCAGCTCACGCAGCCCGGACTCGACGTCCCGGAGCCGGTTGCCCAGCGCCTCTATCCGTTGCTGCTCATCATCGCGTGATCCTGCCAAGGCTTCAACGTCGGTCTCGAGGCCCGACATCGCCACTTCCAGGGACGCCAGGCGCGACTGCTGGGCATCACGGTGGTCCGCGAGGCGACCTTCGAGCGACTCCAGCGCCGTGACCTGTGCCTCGCGAGCAGCGTCCAGGGTAGCCAGCTGCTCGCGCAGCGCCGCTCGCCCCTCCTCGCCGCCCCGTTCCAGGGCATCCAGGGAGCTTCGGGTCGCGGCCAGGGTGGCGTCCCGGGTCTCGGCCTCGTCTTCCAGCGAGTCGAGCCGGTCCTCCTGGGTCGCGAGGGTCTGCTCCAAGGGCGCCATCCCCTGCGCCTGCCGGTCCTCGAAGGCGGCCAACCGCTGGTCGATGACCGCGTCGACCTCGGCCTCCAGGTTGGCCAGCTCGTCCAGGCGCGCCTGCAGCGTGGTGAGGGCGTCCCCCCGGCCTTCTTCCGCATCGAAGCGGGCATGCACATTGGAGAGCTCGCCGCTGACCCGGGTGAGGTCGGCCTGGAAGCGAGCGCGCTCCTGCCAGCCGGCCCAGGCGAGGGCGGCACAGGCGGCGATGAGCAGCAGCACCAGCAGCCACAGCGGCCATACCCGCGGGGGTGGGGGCTGACGCCAGCGTGGCGCCGACAGGCTGGCATCCGGGTCCGGTACGATCGGCCGGCTGTACCGGGGGGCATCCGGGCGCTCTGCCATGGCGAACTCCTTCTCTGGGAAACGGGATGGGTGGTGCCGGTCGGGGTCCGGTCGATTGGCGCCCCTGGGGCCGGGTGCTATGATGCCGCAACAGCACCGACACATCGTCCTGATAGTGTAAGGTTTTTTAGCATCGGAACGCACGGGGCCCGTCAACGCCAGCTGACGGGCCTTGAACCCCGCCACTCCGATGCCGCACCATGGGGTGCTGTACCGAGACCGCTGACGACAAGGAGAGATTCGATGGCATTCGAACTGCCCGCACTGCCTTACGAGAAGAACGCGCTGGAACCGCACATCTCCGCCGAGACCCTCGAGTATCACTACGGTAAGCACCACCAGACCTACGTGAACAAGCTCAACGAGCTGACCGACGGCACCGACGATGCCAACAAGTCCCTCGAGGAGATCATCCAGTCCTCTTCCGGCGGCCTGTTCAACCAGGCGGCCCAGGTCTGGAACCACACCTTCTACTGGCACTGCCTGTCGCCCAATGGTGGCGGTGAGCCGAGCGGCGCGCTGGCCGAGGCCATTAATGCCAAGTTCGGATCCTTCGACAAGTTCAAGGAAACCTTCAACGCCCAGGCCGCGGGCAACTTCGGCTCCGGCTGGACCTGGCTGATCAAGACCGACGACGGCGGCGTCGACATCGTCAACACCAGCAATGCCGACACGCCCGTCGCCCATGGCCAGACCCCGCTGCTGACTATCGATGTGTGGGAACACGCCTACTACATCGACTATCGCAACGCGCGGCCGAAGTACCTCGAGAACGTCTGGAGCGTCCTCAACTGGGACTTCGTCGCCCAGAACTTCAGCTGATCATCCGGCGCCGAGGCGCCGACAGGCTGAACGCAAGCGGCCCCGCCAACTGGCGGGGCCGCTTGCGTTGGTGGGCCCTGTCGTGTGCGAGCGCGTGCTAGGGGTCGGCGCGTCGCCCGATCCCCCGATAGTGCATGCCACAGGCGGCGACATGGGCGGGGTCGTAGATGTTACGCCCGTCGAGCAGCAGCTTCTCGCCGAGCCGCTCGGCCAGCCGCGGCCAGTCGGGGTTCCAGTAGGCCTTCCACTCGGTGACCAGCATCAGTGCATCGGCCCCCTCGCAGGCCTCCAGGGGATCTCCCCGGAACACTTCGAGCAGCGGATGCTCGCCGACCTCGGCCAGCACGGCAGGGATCGCCGCCGGGTCATGCAGGCGAACCCTCACGCCCTGAGCCCAGAGGGCGCGCAACAGCGTGAGCACCGGCGCCTGGTCGATGCGGGCGGTGCCGGGTTTGAAGGCCGCCCCCCAGATCGCCACGCACCGGCCCTCCAGGCGGCCGTGGAAGTGCGCCCAGAGCTTGCGGAACAGCGTCTCCTTCTTGTGCTCGTTGATGTCGAGCACCTGGTCGAGCAGCGCCGAGTGGCGCCCGCTCGCCGACTGGACATCGGCCAGGCGCATCAGGTCGCGGGAGAAGTTGGGGCCGCCGAAGCCGCAGCCGGGATAGAGGTACTCGTAGCCGATGCGCGAGTCGGCCCCCATGCCCTGGCGGACGTATTCCACGTCCACCCCCAGGCTGTCGGCCAGCCCGGCGATATCGTTCATATAGCTGATGCGCGTGGCGAGCATGCCGTTGATGGCTAGCTTGGTGAGTTCCGCGGCGCGCCGCGGCATGCGCTGGAACACTTCGCGGCGGCGATTGAAGGCGCGCAGCAACTCGCGCACCTGACGCTCCGCCCCGTCGTCGTCACAGCCCAGCAGCCAGCGGGAGGGCCGGGTGAAGGTCTCCCAGGCGCGCCCCTCCTCGAGCAGGTCGGCCAGGGCCACCGCCCGGCAGCCATCGAGGCGTGACTCCAGCTGCTCGGTCTCCCCCACCGGGAAGGTGGAGTTGTTGACCAGCACCGCTCCGGGGCAGAGGCCGGTCATCAGGCGCTCGATGCTGTCGGCCGCGTCCTGGCGCTGGTCCGGGGAGACGGCCAACCAGATCACGTCGAAGGGCTCGCGGCCGACGGCGTCCCGCTCAGAGGCGACCAGGCGCAGGCTGCCCTGGCCCAACCCCTCCTCGAGCCGGGGCATCAGCTCCGGTTCGCTGGTCAGCCAGCCGCTGGTGGAGAGCGCCGGCCAGTCGGCCGAGGCGTGGGGCAGCCAGGTCACCCGGTGGCCGACCCAGGAGAGCGCCGCCGCGGCGGTGGCGGCGGCCAGCTCGCTGCCGTGGATCAGTACCCGCATGGGTCTCACTCCTCTCCGGCGTAGCGTGTCAGCAGCTCACGGAACCCCTGGCCGTAGCGCGCATGGCGACGACCATAGGCAAGGATCGCCTCCAGGTAGCCCAGCTGGTGGCCGCAGTCATAGGTCTTGCCGCGCATCCGCCAGGCGTCGACGCCCTCCTCGCGACGCAGGGTCTCGATGGCATCGGTGAGCTGGATCTCGTTGCCGGCCCCCGGCGGGGTCTCGGCCAGCAGCGAGAAGATCCGCCCCGGCAGCACGTAGCGACCGATCACCGCCAGGTTGGAGGGCGCCTCATCGACCGCCGGCTTCTCCACCACGCCGGCGATCGGCCGCGACTCGCCGGGGCCGGGGAGCTCGCCGCCGGTGTCGACGATGCCGTACTTGTGGACCATGTCATGGGGTACCTCCTCGACCATCAGCTGGCTGTGATGGCTGACCTCGAAGGAGGCGATCATGCCGGCCAGGTCGTTGGGCTCGATGCCCTCGTCATCGACCAGCACGTCGGGCAGCAGCACCGCGAAGGGCTCGTCGTCGCCCACCACCGGGCGCGCACAGAGCACCGCATGGCCCAGGCCCAGCGGCTCGGGCTGGCGCACGCTGATGATATTGACGTCGGCGGGCACGATGGAGCGCAGCTCCTCCAGCAGCTCCGTCTTGCCCTTGGCCTCGAGGCTCGCCTCGAGCTCGAAGTGCTTGTCGAAGTGGTTCTCGATAGCGCTCTTGGTGCCATGGGTCACCAGCACGATGTCGCGAATGCCGGCGGCGACGGCCTCCTGGACCACGTACTGGATCACCGGCCGGTCGACGATGGTGATCATCTCCTTGGGAATGGCCTTGGAGGCCGGGAGACAGCGCGTGCCGAATCCGGCAACGGGAAGAACGGCCTTGTTGATCATGGTGCGGTCCCTGTCACTGTTGAGGATGTGGCCCCTGGGGAAAGCGTGGGAATGCCCACCCGGGAGCGGGTACAATGCCTCATGATACCGGACCGAGCCCGGCCTGCCACGGAGTGTCGGCTCGGCGACACCTTGGAGACAGCAATGAGTGCAAGCCACCCGGAAGCGGACAACGTCGACCAGGCGGAGATCGCCAAGTTCGAGGCCCTGGCCGACCGCTGGTGGGATCCGCAAGGCGAGTTCAAGCCCCTCCACGACATCAACCCGCTGCGCCTGGACTTCATCGATGCCCGGGCGGGACTGGCCGGGCGACGGGTGCTCGATGTGGGCTGCGGCGGCGGCATCCTCGCTGAGGCCATGGCCCACCGGGGGGCCGAGGTCACCGGCATCGACCTCGGGGAGGCGCCGCTGGCCGTGGCCCGGCAACACGCCAAGGAGAGCGGGGTGGCCATCGGCTACCGCCACGTCAGCGTCGAGGAGATGGCCGCGGCCCACCCTTGCGAGTTCGACGTGGTGACCTGCCTGGAGATGCTCGAGCACGTGCCGGATCCCGGCTCGGTCGTTCGCGCCTGCGCCGCCCTGGTCCAGCCCGGTGGCCAGGTGTTCTTCTCGACCCTGAACCGCAATCCCAAGGCCTATGCGCTGGCGGTGCTCGGGGCCGAATACGTGTTGGGCATGTTGCCGCGCGGCACCCATGACTACCGCCGCTTCATCCGCCCCTCGGAACTGGCGGGCTGGTGTCGCGAGGCGGGCCTGGACGTGCGCGAGCAGAACGGCCTGGTCTTCCATCCACTGACCCGTCGCTATGCCCTGTCGACGCGCGATGTCTCGGTCAACTACCTGATGCACTGTCGCCGGGAGGCGACGTGATGGACGGGCGACCACCACTGGCCCTGCTCTTCGACCTGGACGGCACCCTGGTGGACACCGCGCCGGACCTGGCGCGGGCCACCAACGCCCTGCGTTGCTACCATGGGCTGCCTGCCCTGCCCTATGCGGTGATCCGTGCCCAGGTCTCCAACGGCGGCAGTGCCCTGGTGACCCTGGCACTGGGTCTCGCCAAGGAGGCCGAAGGCCATGGCGAGGCGCGCACCTTCCTGCTCGAGGCCTATGGACGGGCGGTGGCCGAGGAGAGCCGCATCTTCTCCCCGCTGGAGCAATTGCTGGCCGAATGGGAGGCCAGCCACCGCCCCTGGGGGATCGTCACCAACAAGCCCCGGGCCTATGCCGCGCCCCTGGTCGAGGCGCTGGGGCTTGCCCCCGGCGCCCTGCTCTGCGCCGACGACCTGCCGGTCAAGAAGCCCGATCCCGAGCCGCTGAGGGAGGCCGCGAGGCGCCTACGGGCGACAGCGGCAGACTGCTGGTATATCGGCGATCACCGGCGCGACATGCAGGCGGCACGCGCCGCCGGCATGGCCGCGGTGGCGGTGGGCTATGGCTATATCGAGGAGGGCGACGACTACCGGGGCTGGCCGGCCGACCTGTGGTTCGATACCGCCGAGGCGCTGGTGGCGGCACTGCAGGGCGCCAGGTGAGACGGGTAAAGCGTGCCCCGGGGCGACCCCGGGGCTTAGCCCTCACCCCTGTTTCGGTGGCTGGGCGTCGAACGTCTCGCCGTTGTGGCCGCGGCTGTCCGGCCCCATCAGCCACAGGTAGGTGGGCATGATCTCTTCCGGGGTGCGCAGCGTCATCTCGTTCTCCCCGGGGTAGGCCGTCTTGCGCATGGCGGTGCGGGTCGCCCCGGGATTGAGGCTGTTAACACGCAGGGTGCCCAGGTGCTCGACCTCGTCGGCCAGCACCTGGACGAAGCCTTCGGTGGCGAACTTGGACACCGCGTAGGCCCCCCAGTAGGCCCGGCCGCGGCGCCCCACGCTCGAGGAGGTGAACACCACCGAGGCATCCGGCGAGCTCTTCAGCAACGGCAGCAGGGCCTGGGTCATCCAGATCGGCCCGTTGATGTTGACCTGCATCACCTGCTCCCAGAGCTCGGGATTGTACTGCTCGAAGGGCGTGATGCGGCCGAGAATGCCGGCATTATGCAGGATACCGTCGAGCTGGCCGAACTCCTTGTCGAGGGTCTCGGCCATGTCGTGGTAGTCCTTGAGCGTGGCCCCCTCGAAGTTCAACGGGAAGATGGCCGGCTGGGGGCCCCCGGCGGCCTCGATCTCGTCATAGACCTTCTCCAGCTTGGTGATGGTGCGCCCCAGCAGGATCACGGTGGCCCCATGGCCGGCGAAGGCCAGGGCCGCGGCCCGACCGATGCCGTCGCCGGCACCGGTCACCAGGATGATGCGGCCCTCGAGCAGATTGGCCGCGGGCTGGTAGTCGATCTTGCAGGTCATCACGTCTCCTCTGTCCCTCAGTTGCCTGCCTGGCGCAGGAAGTCGTCGGCCAGCCCGGCGGCGCTGCTGTCGGGGTGCTCCTCGCGCACGCGGTCGAGCAGCGCCCGGCTCTCTTCCGGACGCCCCTGGCGTGCCTCGAGCAGCCCCAGCTTGTAGAGGGCGTCGGGCACCTTGCGGCTCTCGGGGAAGTCCTGCAGGACCCGCCGAAAGGCGGCATCGGCGGCCTCCAGCTCGCCCTCGGCCGAGTAGAGCTCGCCGAGCCAGTAGTGGGCATTGGCGGTCAGGCGGCTGCCGGGGTACTGGGTCACGAAGGACTCGAAGGCACCGATCGCCTCGCCGAACTCACGGGCCTGGACATGCGAGAAGGCCGCCTGGTAGGCCGACTGAGCGCCGGGATCGTCACCGCTCGGCGAGGGGGTTTCGGCGACCTGACGGGCGCTCTCCTCGTCCACGGCCGAGGCGGCCTGGTCGACGCCACTGCCCGCCGCCATCAGGCGATCCTCGATGTCCAGGTATTGCTGGCGGGTCTGGCGGCGCAGCTGCTCCAGCTGGTGGCGCAGCTCCTCCACCTGGCCGCGCAGCTGGCGGATCTCCTCCTGGTGCTGCTGGACCTGGTTGAAGATCACCAGGCTGCCGCCGGCCTCCTCGCGGGTGGCCGCCTGGTCATAGAAGCCACCGGACCCGGATCGCCCGGTGAGGTCCTCGATCACCGGCTGCTGCGCCAGGAGCGGCATCGCTACGGTCAGCGGGAGTACCAGGGCTCCCGCACCGCACAGCCTCTTCAGACCGTGTCTCATCGCTTTCTCCCTCGTCGTGTCGGCCCGGCTCAGTAAGCGAAGACCACCCGACGGTTCTGGGCGTAGGCCTGCTCGTTCTGGCCACGTGCCGCGGGCCGCTCCTCGCCGTAGCTCACCACCTCGACCTGGGACGGCGACACGCCCTGCACGTTGAGGTAACGCTCGACGGCGCCGGCGCGGCGCTCGCCCAGTGCCAGGTTGTACTCGCGGGTGCCGCGCTCGTCGGTATGGCCCTGCAGGACGACGCTGGCGTTGGGATTGTTCCGCAGGAAGCGGGCATGGGCGGTCAGCACCGGCTCGAACTCGTTGCGGATGGCATCGCTGTCGTACTCGAAGTAGATGGTGCGGGTCTCCGGGATGCGGCCGTCGGCATCGGCCATCTGGCCGGCGCGATCGCCGCTGACGCCGCGGCCATCGACGCCGCCCGTGGACACGCCACCGCGATCGGTGCCGCCGGCGCCTCCCGTCAGGTCACCGTCCTGGCCGCCACCCGTGCTTGAACAGCCGGCCACGAAGGCCAGGGACAGGGCAATGGCCAGGGTTCTGGCATAGGGCTTGAGCTGCATCGTGAAACTCCTCGTTGGATATATCGTGCTGGATACATCAGTTCAGAAACGGTGACCACGCGGGTTCGCGGACATCACCCTGCGCCGCCGGCAGCCGGAAGGAGGCGCGCCCATCGGCGGAGACCCCGCCCAGCACGCCGTTGCCGCCCTGCTGGGTGGCGAAGATTACCATGGTGCCATTGGGCGCGACACTGGGCGATTCGGCCTGCCCGGTATCGCTCAGGGCCACCAGGCGGCCGCTTTCCAGGTCCTGGCGCGCCACCTGGTAGCCGTTGCTGCCGCGATGGATCAGGAAGATCGCCTCACCGTCCGGCGCGAAGCGCGCCCGGGCATTGTAGTCACCGGTGAAGGTGAGGCGTTCCTCCTCCCCGCTGCCCAGGGCGAGGCGGTAGATCTGGGGGCCACCGCTGCGGTCCGAGGTGAACAGCAGGCTGCGACCATCCGGCGACCAGGCGGGCTCGGTGTCGATGCTGGAATTGTTGGTGACGCGCCGCACGTCCCGCGAGCCGATGTCCATCACGTAGATCTCGGGCTGGCCATCCTTGGAGAGCGCCATCGCCAGACGGCGGCCATCGGGTGACCAGGTCGGGGCGCTGTTCAGCCCCTCGAAGGAGGTGGCACGCACGCGCCGGCCGGAGGAGAGATCCTGGATATAGATCGCCGGACGCTCGGTCTCGAAGGAGACATAGGCCAGCTTGCCGCCATCCGGCGCCCAGGCCGGCGACATGATCGGCTCGTCGGACGAGAGGATCTGCTGGCTGTTGCGCCCGTCGGCATCGGAGACGTGGAGGGCATACTGGGTGTCTCCGCCGATGCCGCTGGAGGTCACGTAGGCGATGCGGGTCGAAAAGGCCCCCCGGATGTCGGTGATCGCCTCGAAGATCTGGTCGCTGATGTAGTGCGCGGCGTCACGCAGCCCCTGGCGGCCGGCGGTCACGGTCTCGGCGAGCATGCGGCGTTCGCCGCTGATATCCACCAGGTCGTAGCGAATGCGGTACTGATCGCCCTCGCGGCTGATCCGACCCGCCACCAGGTAGCGAACGTCCAGGGCGCGCCAGTCGCCGTAGCGAACCTCGTCGCTCGAGGCGGGGCGCTCGAACATGGCGCGACGTTCCAGTGGCTCGAAATAGCCGCTGCGCTCCAGGTCGTCGGAGACGATCTGGGCAATGTCCTGGGGCAGGTCCTCGCCGTCGACGAAGGGCACGATGGCGATGGGCGTGGCGCGTTCATTGCCACGGGTGATCTCGATGGTCAGGTCGGCGGCCTGGGCCAGGCTGGTGAACAGCATCAGCATGGCGGCCAGCCAGGTGGTCTTCAGGACATTCATCAGCGTATATCCCCCGGTCGGAATCGCAGGTTGAATTGACGGTAGTCGCGCTGGGCCGACGCCGGCAACTGGCGCAGCTCGGCGAAGGGCGCGGCGGCCTCCACGGCCTGGACCGCGGAGCGGTCGAAGGCGCTGTTGCCACTGCTCTGACCAATGGTAGCCGCGAACAGCTCCCCTGAGGGGCCCAGTTGCACCGAGACCTCGGCGCTGGCACCGTCGGGCACGTTGGGCGGAATCACCCAGGCCTGCTCCACCGCCCGGCGCACAAGGTTGATGAAGCTGTTGGCCGCTTCTGTGGCCTGGCGGGCATTGGCCACGTTGTCGGCTTCGCCCTCGATGGCACGATCCAGACCCTGGTTGGCCGCCTCGGCGGCGCGACGGGCCTGTTCCTCGGCCTGGCGCTTCCGTTCGGCTTCCGCCTCGGCCTGACGCTTCCGTTCGGCTTCCGCCTCGTCCTGGCGCTTCCGTTCGGCTTCCGCCTCGGCCTGGCGCTTCCGTTCGGCTTCCGCCTCGGCCTGACGCTTCCGTTCGGCTTCCGCCTCGGCCTGACGCTTCCGTTCGGCTTCCGCCTCGGCCTGACGCTTCCGTTCGGCTTCCGCTTCGGCCTGGCGCTTCCGTTCGGCTTCCGCCTCGGCCTGGCGGCGACGCTCGGCCTGGTCCTCCCGCTCACGGGCCTGTTGCTCGGCCTGTTCGGCGCGACGGGCGGCCTCCTCCTCGGCGGCCCGGCGCGCCTCTTCCCGAGCCTGGGCCTCTTCCTGACGCTGGCGTTCGGCCTCCTCGGCCTGACGGGCGGCCTCCTCGACGGCCTTGGCCTCTTCCTGGCGAGCGTCTTGTTCCTCGGCACGCGCCGCGGCCTCCTCCTCGGCCTGGCGGGCCGCCGCCCGGGCCTGGGCCTCCTCGGCGCGCTGGGCCTGGTCGGTGGTGGTCTCGGTGCTGACCAGCGTCGCCTGGACGATATTGGTACTTGGCGGCTCGGTCTCCCGCTCGGGAAAGCGGATCACGCTGGCCACCAGGATCGCCAGGTGCAGGGCGACGGCGAGCACCAGCGGCAGGCCATAGCCCACGCGTCGGTCATGTCTGGCCATGTGGGCTCCTCAACGGTCCCCGGGGGGCGGTTCGGAGATCAGCCCGACATTGTTCACCCCGGCGGCCTGCAGGGTGCTCATCAGCGTCACAACAGCACCATAACCCACTTCACGATGGCCCTTGACCAGGACTTGAGTGCCAGGACGACGCTCCAGCAGGATGATCACTCGGTCAGAGATTCCATCGAGAGTCATTGGGTCTTCATCTTCACCACCTATAGAGAGGTAGTAACGTCCCTCTTTATCTACCGTGGCTATGATGGGTTCCTGATCATCAATGTCCTCGATGGGTTCGGAGCTGACCTGGGGCAGATCGACCTGCACGCCCTGGGTGAGCATGGGCGCGGTGATCATGAAGATCACCAGCAGCACCAGCATGACGTCAATGAAGGGCACCACGTTGATCTCGGCCATGGGCTTGCGGCGCCCGCCACGATTGAAGGGTCCTAGCATGACGGCCTCTCCTTCAGTCGGCGCCGGGGTCGGTCCGGCCCTGCAGGTTGCGGTGCAGGATGGAGTGAAACTCTTCGGCGAAGTCCTCGTACTTGCCCAGCAGGCGCCCGGACTCGGCGGAGAGCCGATTGTAGAAGATCACCGCGGGAATGGCCGCGAACAGTCCCATGGCGGTGGCGATCAGGGCCTCTGCGATCCACGGGGCCACCGTGGCCAGGGTCGCCTGCTGGGCCATGGAGAGCGACTGGAAGGAGCCCATGATGCCCCAGACGGTCCCGAACAGGCCGATGTAGGGGCTGGCCGAGGCGACCGTGGCCAGGAACACCAGGTGCAGGCTCAGGCGGTCTTCCTCGCGGGACCAGGCCACGCGCATGCTGCGCTGGACGCCCTCGAGGATCGCCTGGGGGCTGCGGGTCTTGGCCAGCAGGCGGTTGAACTCGCGGAAGCCGGCACGGAAGACGTGCTCGGCGCCCTGGGTCTCCTGCTCGGCAGGCGTCTCGCGATAGAGCTCGTTGAGGTCGACGCCGGACCAGAAACGGTCCTCGAAGGCACGGTGTGCCTTGCGCGCCCGACGCATCACGAAGGTGCGCTGGAAGATCACCACCCAGGAGAGGATGGAGGCGATCACCAGGATCAGCATCACCACCTGCACCACGCCGCTGGCGTTCATGATCAGATGGGGTAGGGACAGGGAGTCGTTCACGGGCATCCTCGTCGGTCTTGGTCAGTCGTCACGGGAGTGGGGGTTCCGTTAGTGGGGCGCCCGCTCATGGGGCGCCAGGTCGAAGTGTTCCCAGGCCTGACGGGTCACCACCCGGCCGCGGGCGGTGCGCATCATCAGACCCTGCTGGATCAGATAGGGTTCGATGACGTCCTCGATGGTGTCGCGCTCCTCGCCGATCGCCGCGGCCAGGGAGTCGATGCCCACCGGACCGCCGTCGAACTTCTCGATCATCGCCAGCAGCAGGCGTCGATCCATGTGATCGAGGCCTTGGTGGTCCACATGGAGCATATTCAAGGCCAGGTCGGCGATCTCGGCATTCACGCGGCCCTGGGCGCGCACCTCGGCGAAGTCGCGCACCCGGCGCAGCAGCCGGTTGGCGATGCGCGGGGTGCCCCGAGAACGGCGCGCGATTTCCCGGGCGCCCTCCCGGTCACACTCGACCCCCAGCAGCCGCGCGGAGCGCACGACGATCTCGGTGAGCTCGTCGATGCTGTAGAACTCCAGGCGCTGGACAATGCCGAAGCGGTCGCGCAGCGGCGAGGTCAGAAGGCCCGCCCGGGTGGTGGCGCCGACCAGCGTGAAGGGGGGGAGGTCGAGCTTGATCGAGCGCGCCGCCGGCCCCTCGCCAATGACGATGTCGAGCTGGAAGTCCTCCATGGCGGGATAGAGGATCTCTTCCACCACCGGCGACAGGCGGTGGATCTCGTCGATGAAGAGCACGTCGCCGGGCTGCAGGTTGGTGAGCATGGCGGCGAGGTCGCCGGCCCGCTCGAGCACCGGCCCCGAGGTGGACTTGAGCCCCACGCCCATCTCGGCGGCGACGATGTTGGCGAGCGTCGTCTTGCCGAGCCCCGGCGGGCCGAACACCAGGGTATGGTCGAGGCTCTCCTCGCGGCCGCGGGCGGCGCTGATGAAGATGTCGAGCTGCTCGCGCACCCGCGGCTGGCCGATGTAGTCGGCCAGCCGCTTGGGACGAATGGCATGGTCGACGCCGCCATGGTCGACACCGCCCTCCCCGTCGCGCGGGTCGGCGGCGATCAAGCGATCAGTCTCGAGCATGGCGGCCATCCGGCATCAGGTGGAAGCATGGAGGTGTCATCGATTCACCCCGCGAGGCGGCGGGTCAGCGCCGCCTTGATCATGGCCTCGGTGGAACCGGACGCCTCGAGGCCGACCAGCATGCGGGCCGCCTCGGCGGGCTTGTAGCCCAGGCTGACCAGGGCCGCCTCGGCATCGGCGACGGGATCCGTGGCGCCGGACGACACGCTGCCCGCGACAGCGTGCGTGCCGATGACCCGTTCGCCCGGCTGCTCCCAGTGGGGAAAGCGGTCGCGCATCTCGATGATCAGCCGCTCGGCGGTCTTCTTGCCTACCCCGGGCAGCCGGGTCAGCGCCTTGACGTCGTCGTCCATCACGCAGCGCACGAAGGCCTCCTCGTCCATGCCGGAGAGGATGCCCAGGGCCAGCTTGGGGCCGATGCCATTGACCTTGATCAGGGCACGGAAGAGCGCGCGCTCCTGCTCTCGGGCGAAGCCGTAGAGCAGGTGAGCGTCCTCCCGGATGGTCAGGTGGGTATAGAGCGATACCGGCTCCCCGGTGCCGGGCATGGCCACCAGGGTGGTCATGGAGGCTTCCAGCTCGTAGCCGACGCCGGCCACCTCCACCACCATCCAGGGGGGCTGTTTCTCGAGCAGGGTGCCTCGCAGGCGTCCTATCATGGAAATTCGCTGTCCCTTGGGTTGGAGTCCATCACGGCCCGCAGGGCCGTCACGGGCCACTATACTGTTCGTCCGAGCCGCATGCCAGCCCGCGGGAACAGCGTTCGACAATGTGTCCCGTCGCCACACGGCGACAGCATCACGGGCGGAAGTCACGCCAGGAGCCCCCCTTGCGGCGGCTGCGATGCCCACCATAGCTGCCCACGCGCACCAGCCCCATGCGCGCATGGGCATGGGTGAGCGCGATGGCCAGGGCGTCGGCGGCATCCGCCTGGGGCGTGGCCGAGAGGCCGAGGATCGCCGTCACCATGTGCTGTACCTGGGCCTTGTCGGCGCTGCCACTGCCGGTCACCGCCTGCTTGATCTGACGGGGGCCGTACTCGCTGACCGGCAGCCCATGGTTGGCAGCGCAGACGATGGCCGTGCCGCGGGCCTGGCCGAGCTTGAGGGCGGAGTCGGCATTCTTCGACATGAACACCTGCTCGATGGCGAACTCCCCGGGGCCATGCACCGCGATCAGCTCGCTGACCCCGGCATAGACCTGGGCCAGGCGCTGGGCGAGGTCGTCGGCCTGGATACGGATGCAGCCGCTGGCCACGTAGCGCGGTGTGGGCGTGGTGACGTCCAGCACCCCGTAGCCGGTGATCCGCGATCCGGGGTCGATGCCGAGGATCAGCATCGGTAAGTTTCAATCGAGCTGGTCGAGGACATCGTCGGCGAACTCCGCGTGGGGAATGACAGCACAGGACACCGGCCCGATGATGAGCCGAGCATGCAGCACCGGCGCCCTGGGGCGCCGGTGGAATGCCATCGGGTCGCGGTCGTCGTCACTCGCCGGCGGTCTCCGCCTTGGCCTTCTGGCGCAGGCGGATGTTGAGCTCCTTGAGCTGCTCGGCATCGACCTCGCTGGGCGCGTCGGTCAGCAGGCAGGCGGCGCTCTGGGTCTTGGGGAAGGCGATCACCTCGCGGATGCTTCGCGCCCCGCTCATCAGCATCACCAGGCGGTCGAGGCCGAAGGCCAGGCCGCCATGGGGCGGCGCACCGTACTGCAGGGCGTCGAGCAGGAAGCCGAACTTCTCCCGGGCCTCCTCTTCGCCGATGCCCAGCACCTCGAGCACGGTCTGCTGCATCGCCTGGTCGTGGATACGGATCGAACCGCCACCCAGCTCGGTGCCGTTGAGCACCATGTCATAGGCCCGCGAGAGCGCGGAGGCCGGATGAGCCTTGAGGGTCTCGGCGTCGCAGGAAGGGGCAGTGAAGGGATGGTGCAGGGCCTGCAGGCGGGCGCTGCCATCCTCCTCGAACATCGGGAAGTCGACCACCCACAGCGGGGCCCAGTCGGCGGTATAGAGGTCGAGGTCCTCGCCGAGGCGCACGCGCAGCGCCCCCAGCGCCTCGTTGACGATGCGCGCCTTGTCGGCACCGAAGAAGATGATGTCACCGTCCTCGGCGCCCACCCGGTCCAGCAGCTGTTCGACCACGCCCTCCATGAACTTGACGATGGGCGACTGCAGGCCCTCGAGGCCCCTGGCTCGGTCGTTGACCTTGATCCAGGCCAGCCCGCGGGCACCGTAGATGCCGACGAACCGGGTGTACTCGTCGATCTCCTTGCGCGACAGGCTGGCCCCGCCCGTGACCTTCAGCGCGGCCACGCGACCATCGTCGGCGTTGGCCGGGCCGGAGAAGACCTTGAAGTCGACGTCCTTCATCAGGTCGTCGACGTCGGTGAGCTCGAGCGGGATGCGCAGGTCCGGCTTGTCGGAACCGAAGCGGCTCATGGCCTCGGCATAGGGCATGCGCGGGAAGGCGGGCAGCTCGACGTCGAGCACCTCCTGGAACAGCTGGCGGATCATCGACTCGGTGATCGCCATGATGTCCTCCTCCTCGACGAAGGAGGCCTCGAGGTCGATCTGGGTGAACTCGGGCTGGCGGTCGGCGCGCAGGTCCTCGTCACGGAAGCACTTGGCGATCTGGTAGTAGCGGTCGAAGCCCGACACCATCAGCAGCTGCTTGAACAGCTGCGGCGACTGCGGCAGCGCGAAGAAGCTGCCCGGATGGGTGCGGCTCGGCACCAGGTAGTCACGGGCGCCTTCGGGAGTGGCGCGGGTCAGGATCGGAGTCTCGATGTCCAGGAAGCCCTGGCCCTCGAGGAAGGCGCGCACGCTGTGGGAGATACGCGAGCGCAGGCGCAGCTTCTCGATCATCTCCGGGCGACGCAGGTCGATGTAGCGATGCTTGAGGCGCACCTCCTCGCCGACCTTGCCGTGCTCGTCGAGCTGGAAGGGCGGCGTGGCGGCGGTGTTGAGGACCTCGACCTGCTTGGCCAGCACCTCGATCATGCCGGTGGGCATGTTGGGATTCTGGGTGCCCTCGGGGCGCAGTCTGACGCGACCGACGATGCGCAGCACATACTCGCTGCGGACGCGGTCGGCATTGGCGAAGGCCTCGGCGGTATCGGGGTCGACCACGACCTGGGCGATGCCATCGCGATCGCGCATGTCGAGGAAGATCACGCCCCCATGGTCACGACGGCGGTGGACCCAGCCGCACAGGGTGACCGTCTGATCCACCAGGGTCTCGTTCAGCTGGCCGCAATAATGGCTGCGCATGTCAAATCCTGTTCTGTTGCATGAAAGGGTGAAAGGCAACGTCGGGCGGCTCAGGCCGCCGTCCCGTCCTTGCTCGGCGTCTTGTCGGCCTTACCGCCCTCGCCGCCGGCCAGGTTCTTCTTGTTGCCGGTCTTGAAATCGGTCTCGTACCAGCCGCCGCCGGCCAGCCGGAACCCGGCCGCGGAGACCAGGCGATTGAGCTCGGCCGCCTCGCAGGCCGGGCAGTCCCTCAGCGGCTCGGCGCTGATCTTCTGAAGCTTCTCCAGGCGGTGGCCGCAGGCCTTGCACTCGTATTCGTAGATGGGCATGGTTTGATCACTCCCGATGTAATGACATAACCCATGGGTCAAGCACGAGCAGGGGCACCCACCGCCTCGCGCTACCGTGGTGCGATGATGATATAGGGCCGGCCCGCGGATAATCCAAGCCTGCCTCGAAAGCCAGCCATTATAGCCTGTCGCGCCGGGCAAGGCCCACCCCTGCCACGGCCTGTTGCCCGACTCGCCTGCATCGACAAGGAAAATCGCATGAAAGCCGTCATTCTCGACGCCGCCAGCCTGGGTCCCGACATCGACCTGGCCCCGATCCGCCAGCACCTCGACACCCTGGACGTGCATGACCAGAGCACGCGCGACCAGGCCGCCGAGCGGCTGGCCGGTGCCGAGGTGGCCATCGTCAACAAGGTGGTACTCGATGCCGGTACCCTCGATGCTCTGCCCTCACTCAGGCTGATCTGCGTGCTGGCCACCGGCACCAACAATATCGACATGGCCGCGGCCAAGCGCCTGGGCATCACCGTGAAGAACGTGACCGCCTACGGCACGGCCAGCGTGGCCCAGCACACACTGATGCTGATGCTGGCCCTGGCCACCCGGCTGCCCTGCTACCAGCGCGACGTGGCCGAGGGACGCTGGAATGAAAGCCCCTTCTTCTGCCTGATGGATCACACGACCCTGCAGCTGGAGGGCAAGCGGCTGGTGATCGTCGGCCAGGGCGAACTGGGCTCGAAGGTGGCGCGGCTGGCCCAGGCCTTCGGCATGCACGTCGACTTCGCCGCGCGCCCCGGCAATGAGGCCCATGATAGCCGCCCCGGACTGCGCGACCTGGCGCCCGAGGCGGACGTGATCAGCCTGCACTGCCCCCTCACCGAGGCCACCCGCCACCTGGTCGACACTGCCCTGCTGGCCGCCCTCAAGCCCGGCGCCCTGCTGGTCAACTGTGCCCGGGGCGGGATCATCGACGAGCAGGCCGCGCTCGAGGCCCTGCGCCAGGGCCACCTGGGCGGGCTCGGCGTCGACGTGCTGCCGGTGGAGCCGCCCCGCGACGGACACCCGCTGCTCGATGCACTGGGCGAGCCGCTCAACCTGATCGTCACGCCCCACAACGCCTGGATCACCCCCGAGGCCCGCCAGCGCATCGTGGCCCTCACCGCCGACAACCTGCGTAGCTGGCAGGAAGGCTGAGCGCGGAGGCTCGCATGCTGCACAACTTCGGTTCCATCAATCTCGACCACTTCTACCGCGTCCCCCATCTGGTGCGTCCCGGCGAGACCCTGTCCAGCCGCGACTACCGGGTCGGCCTGGGGGGCAAGGGGGCCAACCAGTCGCTGGCCATGGCACGCGCCGGCGGGCGGGTCCGCCACTGGGGGCGCCTGGGGCGCCAGGACGCCTGGGCCCGTGAGTGGCTGGCGCGTGCCGGGGTGGCAGTGGAGGCGATCGCCCTGGTCGACGAGCCCAGCGGCCACGCCATCATCCAGGTGGACGACCGGGGCGAGAACGCCATCCTCCTCTTCTCCGGGGCCAACCATGGCTATACGGAACAGGATCTCGACGCGCATTTCGCCGCGGCCTCGCCCGGGGACTGGCTGCTGGCCCAGAACGAGTGCAATGCTTTGCCCCGGGTGCTGGAACGCGCCGTGGAGGCGGGCCTGAACATCGCCCTCAACCCCGCACCGATGAGCGATGCGGTGCTGGCGTTGCCCCTGGCCCACTGCCGGCTGCTGTTCGTCAATCGCGGCGAGGCCGCCTGGCTGGCCGGCCTGGACGAGGCCGCCCCGCCCGAGGCCCTGCTGGACGGGCTCGCCCGCCGCCTGCCCGGCGGCGAGACGGTGCTGACCCTGGGCGGCGACGGCGCCTGGTACCAGTCCGACGACGAACGCCACTTCCAGCCGGCCCTGCCGGTCACGCCGCGGGACACCACGGCGGCCGGCGACACCTTCATCGGCTACTATCTGGCCGCCCTGCAGCAGGGACGGCCGGTGACCGACTGCCTGACACGGGCCGCCACCGCCGCCGCCCTGAGCGTCCAGGTCGCCGGCGCCACCGAGAGCATCCCCGAGGCGACGGCGGTCGAGCGCGCCCTGTGCGACGGCCTTCCCGCGCCCCACCGCCACGACGAGGAGGCACCGTGAGCCATCCGATCATCTTCGATACCGACCCGGGCGTCGACGACGCCCAAGCCATCGCCATCGCCCTGCGCCATCCCGAGCTCGAGCTGCTGGGGCTGACCACCACCTACGGCAACGTCGACGTGGAGACTGCCACCCACAATGCCCTGCTGCTCGCCGAGCTTGCCGGGCGAGAGGTTCCCGTGGCCCAGGGCGCCGCGGCACCGCTGGTCAAGGCGCGTCATCCGCCGCCCGCCCACATCCATGGCGCCAACGGCCTGGGCGATATCGCGCTGCCGCCGGTCGAGGGCAAGGCCGATTCCCGCAGCGCGCCGCAATTCATCGTCGACACCCTGAATGCCCGGCCCGGCGAGGTCACCCTGGTGGCGGTGGGCCCGGTGGGCAACCTCGCCGCGGCCCTGCAGCTCGACCCGGCGATCACCGGGAAGGTCAAGCGGGTGGTGATCATGGGCGGCTCGATCCGTGAGGGGGGCAACGTCACCCCGGTGGCCGAGGCCAACATGTTCAATGACCCGGACGCCGCCGCGCGGGTGCTCACCGCCGGCTGGCCGCTGACCCTGGTGGGGCTGGACGTCACCCATCGCTGTGTGCTCACCGGCGAGCACATGGCGCGCATCGAGGCCGGCCAGGGCGCGCTCGGCAAGGTGCTGGCGGGCAGCTACGACTTCTACCGGGACTTCTACCGGGAGTTCCTGGGCATCGATGGTTGCTGCCCCCACGACAGCTGCGCTCTGGCCTGGCTGCTGCGCCCGGAGCTCTTCACCACGGGCCGCGGCCATCTGAGCGTGGCGACGTCCGGCGATGCCGAGGGCCAGACGATCTTCGCCCCCGAGGGACGCGGCTTCATCGAGGCGCGCTGGTCCCATACCCCGTTGGTGGAGGTCTGCCTGGGCGTCGACGGCGAGGCCGTCAGCGACTGGATCGCCGACACTCTGGCCTGACGGCCGAAAAGCACCGGCAGGGCACGTGCTCCGGGCCCTGCCGGTTCATCGGCACCGCTAGCGGGTGCGGAAATCGTCCGGCGCGTGGGTCTCGATCACCTCGAACTCCACATGGGTGACCCGAGCCCCGTCCGGCCCCTTCCACAGCCACTCAGCGAGGCGCTTGACCGCCTCGCGCTCGCCGCACATCAGCACCTCGACCCGGCCGTCCGGCAGGTTGATCGCATGGCCGGTGATCCCGGCCCTGAGGGCCTGCTCCTGGGTCGCGCGGCGGTACCAGACGCCCTGCACCTTGCCGGTCACCAGCGCTCTCGCGCAGCACTTGTCCATGGCCATCTCCTCTGTCGGTCGCGATCGATCACGTGCCCCTTTCTACCAGCCGCGCCAGGCAGGGGGCCAGCCCCCAGGCCTTCCCGTCCCGGGGCCGATGCCCTAGTCTTGTCACTATCCCCGGACGCCACACGGCCACAAGCCCTCCGCGGCCGAGGATCGCCCTACCCGGGCCGACACAACCACAATGATCATCCTCACGAGGGAGTTCCGCCATGCCGGTCTTCGACCACCCCGAGTTCGACCACCATCAGCAGATCGTCTTCGGTAGCGACGAGGCGAGCGGCCTGCGCGCCATCATCGCCATCCACGACACCACCCGCGGCCCGGCCCTGGGCGGCCTGCGCATCTTCCCCTATGCAAGCGACGCCGAGGCACTCACCGACGTGCTGCGCCTCTCCCGCGGCATGACCTACAAGTCGGCGCTGGCCGACCTGCCGCTGGGCGGCGGCAAGGCGGTGATCATCGCCGACCCGCGCCGCGACAAGACCCCCGAGCTGCTGCGCGCCATGGGCCGGCTGGTCGACGGCCTGGGCGGCGCCTACATCACCGCCGAGGACTCGGGCAGCAGCGAGGCCGACATGCGACGCATCGCCGAGGTCACCGAGCACGTCGGCGGCCTGCCACGCCACGGCGCCGCCTCGGGCGATCCCTCGCCGTTCACGGCCTGGGGAGTGTTCTGCGCCCTCAAGAGTGCCGTCCGCCATGGCCTGGGGTGCGACGACCTGGCGGGCGTGCGGGTAGCGGTGCAGGGGGTCGGCAACGTCGGGGCCCACCTGGCACGCCATCTCCACGCCGCCGGCGCCCGGCTGGTGCTGACCGATGTCGATACCGCCGCCCTGGCCCACCTCGCCGAGGAGCTCGGTGCCGAGACCGTAACACCGGCCGCGATCGCCGATGCCGGGGTCGACGTCTTCGCTCCCTGCGCCTTGGGGGCCGCCCTCTCGGAATCGGTGGTCGACCGCCTGAAGGCCAGGGTGATCTGCGGCGCCGCCAACAACCAGCTGGCCTCCCCGTCGATCGCCAAGCGCCTGATGGCCCGCGGCATTCTCTACACCCCGGACTATGTGGCCAACGCCGGCGGGGTGATCGAGATCGCCTGGCAGCGTCGTGACGACTACCGCCGCGATGCCGTCATGGGGCATATCGAGGGGATCGGGGCCACCCTGGACCAGATCTTCGCCCGCGCCGACCGCGAGGGCCTCAGTCCTGCCACCGTGGCCGACGACCTGGCCCGGGAGCGTTTCCGTCCCGCCGGCTGATCCCGCCCGTGGGCACGATGCAGAAGGCCGGCGATCGCCGGCCTTCCTCGTGTTCGCGGGTGAGGGGCGGTTCAGGTCTCGACGGGGTCGTGGTGATCGAGCAGTTCGTGGCGCACCAGAACCGCGGAATTGCGCGGCACCACCGCCTTGCCCGACGCCAGCAGGTGGCACTTGGTGAAGGCGGCGCCGAACAGCAGGATCAGCGAGCTGTAGTAGACCCACAGCAGGATCATCACCACCGAACCGGCCGCGCCGTAGGTGGAGGCCGTGGCCGTATAGGCCAGATAGATGGCGATGCCCGAACGGCCGATGGCGAACAGCACGGCGGTGACCACGGCACCGACCAGCACGTCCTGCCAGCGCAGCACCACGTCCGGCAATACCTTGAAAATGGTGGCGAAGAGCGCGGCGATCACCGCCAGCGAGACCAGGAACTCGGCACCAGTGGTCAGCAGCCCGACGAAGGGCAGCAGGTCATCGGCGGCCTGCAGCATGGCCCGTATCACCACCCCGAGCACCAGCGACACCAGCAGGATGAAGCCGATGGACAGCACCACGGTCAGCGACAGCAGGCGGTTCTTGAGGAATTTGAGGGCACTGTTGCTGCTGGGCCTGGCCGTCACGCCCCAGAGGGTATTCAGCGAAAACTGCATCTGGGCGAAGACGGTGGTGGCACCGACCAGCAGGGCCCCCACCCCGAGCAGGGTCGGCAGCAGGCCGGACTCCTCAATGCGTGACTGGGCAACCGCTCGCTCGATGGCGGCGGCGGCGTCATGACCCATGGTGCCCTGCAGTTGGGCGACGACCTGTCCCTGGGCGGCCTCCTCGCCAAGCACCACGCCAATCACCGTGACGGCGATGATCATGATGGGCGCCAGGGAGAAGAGCGTGTAAAAGGCCAGCGAGCCGGCATAACTGAAGGCGTTGCGCTCGAGCCAGAGTTTCATTGCGTCCCGCACTACCCCCCACCAGAACAACGCTGCTTGCTGGATCGTCGTCATGCTCGCCGTGATCATCCCGTTCCCCGCGTTCCTGTCGTTTCCTTCAGCATACCCAAATATAGCCGTATTCGCCGAGACCAGACCCAATTGCAGCGGCCGGCGGGCCTGACCATAATGGACACCGCCCCTCCCTGCCCCTCTCTGACAGGAGTGCTCATGACCGCACCACCGGACGCCGACAACACGCCTGACTTCGATTGTCTGGTGTTCATCGGCCGCTTCCAGCCTCCCCACCTGGGGCACCTGGCGGTGATCCGCGAGGCCCTGCGCCACGCGCGCCAGGTCATCGTGCTGGTAGGTTCCGCCTGGCAGGCCCGCTCGCTGCGCAACCCTTGGCGCTACGAGGAGCGCCTGCGCATGCTGCGCAGCGCCTTCGAGGAGGAGGAGAATGCCCGGCTCGAGGTCGTGCCGCTGCTCGACGCCCTCTACAACAACGACGTCTGGGTGCGCGACGTCCAGCGCAAGGTGCGTGATATCGCCTCCCCCGAGCGCGCCCGGCTGCCGCGCATCGGCCTGATCGGCGCCAGTCGGGGGCAGTCCAGCTACTACCTCGCCCTCTTCCCGCAGTGGGAATCGGTCAGCGTGCCCCTGGTGGAGGGCATCTCGGCCAGCCGCATCCGTGAACGGCTGTTCCGTTCCGGCTCCTCGGCGGAGGACTACCTGAGCACCCACGCTACCCATGACCTGCCCCCCGGCGTGGTGGCGTGGATCCGCGACTTCCTGGAGGAGGCGCCCTATGGTCAGCTGGTCGAGGAACAGCAGTTGCTGGACCAGTACCGCCAGGCATGGGCCCAGGCCCCCTACCCGCCGATCTTCGTCACCGTGAATGCCGTCGTGGTGCAATCCGGCCACGTGCTGCTGGTCAGGCGCACGGCCGCGCCCGGCAAGGGGCTCTACGCCCTGCCCGGCGGCTTCATCAGTCCCCATGAACGGCTGATGGACGCCTGTTTGAGGGAGCTGCGCGAGCGGGTCCGCCTCAAGGTGCCCGAGGCCGTGCTCAAGGGCTCGCTGCGCGGCCAGCGGCTGTTCGACGAACCCCATCGCAGCTGGCGGGGACGCACCCTGGCAGAGGCCTTCTACTTCGCCCTGCGTCCCGAGCAGCAGCTGCCCCAGCTCAAGCCGGTGCGGGGCGGTGACCATGCGCGCTGGGTCCCCCTGGCCGACCTCGACCCCGAAGGACTGTTCGAGGACCACTTCTTCATCATCCAGGACTTCCTGGGACTGCCGGCGGATTTCGATCGCGCCTGATGCGACATGGCCACGCGCCGCAAGCCGGCGCCATCAGGCCTGGAGGAAGTCGCGGGGCAACTTCATCATCTGCCGCCACAGCTTCTCGACGCCCGGCTTGTGCACCAGCGAACAGCGATAGAGACGAATCTCCAGCGGCACGTCCCACTTCTCGCCACCGGCCCGCATCAGGCGCCCATCCTTGAGCTCCTGACGAATGCAGAAGTCGGGGATCCAGGCCAGGCCCATGCCCTGCATCACCATGCCCTTGAGGCCCTCGGCCATGGCCGTTTCATAGACGGTTCTCAGGCGCATGCGTACCGGATCGTTCTTGAGCAGCATGCGCACGCTGCGCCCCAGGAAGGCGCCCTGGGTATAGGCCAGGTAGGGAAGCGATTCCTGGCCCTCCAGCGGGAAGCGTGGTCTACCCTGCTCGTCGGGCAGGCAGACCGGCAGCATCTTGACCTGGCCGATGGAGAAGGAGGGAAAGACCTCGGCATCGAGCTGCATGCTGGCGTAGGGATCGTAGTAGGCCAGCATCAGGTCGCAGTTGCCCTCGCGTAGCACATGGATCGCGTCGCCCACGTTCATGGCCACCAACCGGGTCGGCAGCTCACCCAGGCCCTTCTGCAGACGGGAGATCCACTGGGGGTAGAAACTCAGCGCCAGGGAGTGGGCGGCGACGATATCCAGCGCCTCGTTGGCCATGGCCAGGCCACGCAGGTGGCCGAGGCTCTCGTTGAGCTGCTCGACGATGTTGCGGGCAGTGACCAGGAACAGCTGCCCTTCGGGCGTCAGGTCCACGGGGGTGGTCGAGCGGTCGACCAGGGTCACGCCGACCGCCTGCTCCAGGGAACGGATGCGGCGACTGAAGGCCGGTTGGGTGACATGCCGCTGACGGGCCGAGGCGGAAAAGCTGCGCGTACTGGCCAAGGCGACGAAGTCTTCCAGCCACTTGGTCTCGAGGTTCACCAGGACTCCCCCGGATGTCTGCGTCCACGACTCCCGCCGGGGAGCCTTCGAAGACCGCTAATGTACCCCAGCGACGGGCGGGACCCAAGCCGCCTCACTGAATCGGCGAGAGCAGGTAGGCCGCCCGGGAAAGCAGCTTGCGCCACAGAGGGCGGCGGGTCAGCTCTTCCAGGGCCACGCGACGGCAGTCGGTGAAGTCATGCTCGAGCATCAGACGCACCTCGGCGGCGAACTGCCGGTCGGGCACCACGGCGGTGATTTCGAAATTGAGCCGGAAGGAGCGGTTGTCCAGGTTGACCGTACCCACGCTGGCGGCGGCATCGTCGATCAGCATCACCTTCTGGTGCAGGAACCCTGGTTGGTAGCGATAGACCCTGACCCCGGCGCGCAGCATGTCGGGCAGGAAGGAGAAGGTCGAGAGGAAGACCAGCAGGTGATCGGGGCGTTCGGGCATCATGATGCGCACATCCACGCCGCGCATCGCCGCCAGGCGCAGGGCATCCTGTACCCCCTGATCGGGCACGAAATAGGGGCTGGTGACCCAGAAGCGCTCGTGGGAGCTGTGGATTGCATGCTGCACCAGCAGGCTCGCCGTCTCCTGCGAGTCCGCCGGCCCGGAGGGCACGATCACCACGTTCTGGTTGGCGTCCCCGCTCGGCCGGGGCGTCCAGGTCAGGCAGATCATTTCGCCGGTGGCCCAGTGCCAGTCCTCCCAGAAGGCCTCCTGCAGGCCCAGCACGCTGGGGCCGGTGAGCTTGAGATGGGTGTCGCGCCAGTGGCCATGGCGGGGATGCTGCCCGAGGTATTCGGTGCCGACGTTGAAGCCTCCCAGCCACCCTTCCCGGCCGTCGACCACCAGTACCTTGCGATGGTTGCGGAAGTTGAGCTGAAAGCGATGCTTGAAACCGCGGGAGGAGCGGAAGGCGCTGACCTCCACGCCGCCCTCGGCGAGGTCGCGGAGGAAGCGGTCACCGAGCCCGCGACTGCCGATCTCGTCATACAGAAAGTAGATGCGCACATTGCGCTCGGCGGCCCGTTGCAGCCGATGCTTGAGCTCGATGCCCAGGGCATCGTCACGGACGATAAAGAACTGTACCAGCACGTACTCTTCTGCCTGATCGATGCCGGCGAAGATGCTGTCGAAGGCTACCTGGCCATCGATCAGCAGCTCCGCCCGATTGCCGCGGGTCAACGGCATCATCGCCAGCTGTTCCACGGCGCGGATGTTCGCATCAACGTTGTCAGACAGATAGGGATCGAAGCGGTCGCGGTAGCGTTCCAGCTGTCGGCGCAGCACGGTATCGCGCTCGCCGCGGGCCGAGACATAGCCGTAGAAGCGCGGCCGGCCGAAGATCCAGTAGGCCGGTACTGCCACGTAGGGCATGGTGATCAGCGAGATGATCCAGGCGATGGCCCCCTGGGAGGTACGGCTGGACATCAGGGCCAGCACCGCCGAGACGAAGCCCAGCAGGTAAGTCAGGAAGATCGCCAGGCCGATCAGCCAGGAGGTCATGGTCGGATCCCCGTTCCGTGGGACGACGGCGTGGCCGTCCGTGAAAACAATGCCCTAACGCACCCGCCCAGCATACGCCCAACGACGACGGCCCCACCAGATGGCGGGGCCGTCGTCAGCACGGGACGCTCAGGCGCGCTCGGCGATGATCTCCTTCCACTTGGCGGGGCCGGTCTGGTGCACCGAGGTGCCCTGGCTGTCCACGGCCACGGTCACCGGCATGTCCTCCACCTCGAACTCGTAGATGGCTTCCATGCCCAGATCCTCAAAGCCCACCACGCGAGCCTTCTTGATCGCCTGGGCGACCAGGTAGGCGGAGCCCCCCACGGCCATCAGGTAGACCGCCTGGTTATCGCGGATCGCCTCGATGGCTGCCTCGCCTCGCTCGGCCTTGCCGACCATGCCCAGCAGGCCGGTCTCCTCGAGCATGGTGCGGGTGAACTTGTCCATGCGGGTCGCCGTGGTGGGGCCGGCCGGCCCCACCACCTCGTCGCGCACCGGATCCACCGGCCCCACGTAGTAGATGAAGCGCCCCTGCATGTCCACGGGCAGCGGCTCGCCCTTGGCGATCATGTCGACCATGCGCTTGTGCGCGGCGTCACGGCCGGTGAGCAGCTTGCCGTTGAGCAGCAGGGTGTCGCCGGGCTGCCAGGTCTTGACCTCTTCCGGGGTCACGCTGTCGAGGTCGACGCGCTTGACGTTGTCGCCCGCCTCGCGGGTGACCGCCGGCCAGTCCTCGAGCTTCGGCGCCGGCAGGGCTGCGGGCCCGGAGCCATCGAGAGTAAAGTGGGCGTGGCGGGTGGCGGCGCAGTTGGGAATGATCGCCACCGGCTTGTTGGCGGCGTGGGTCGGAAACTCCTTGACCTTGATATCGAGCACCGTGGTCAGACCACCGAGACCCTGGGCGCCGATGCCGCTCCTGTTGACCTTGTCGAACAGTTCCAGACGCAGCTCCTCGGCACGATTGGCGGGGCCGCGAGCCTGGAGCTCCTGGATGTCGATGGGGTCGAGCAGCGCCTCCTTGGCGATCTCCATGGCCTTCTCGGCGGTACCGCCGATGCCGATGCCGAGCATGCCCGGCGGGCACCAGCCGGCGCCCATCTTGGGCAGCTGCTCCAGCACCCAGTCGACCACGCTGTCGGAGGGGTTGAGCATGGCGAACTTCGACTTCGCCTCGCTGCCGCCGCCCTTGGCCGCCACATGCACCTCGACGCTGTCGCCGGGCACCAGCTTGTGGTGGATGACGGCCGGGGTGTTGTCGCCGGTGTTCTTGCGGGTGCCGTCCGGGTCGGCCAGCACCGAGGCGCGCAGCACGTTGTCGGGCAGCTGATAGGCGCGGCGCACGCCCTCGTTGATCATGTCGTCGAGGCTCATGTCGGCCTCGAAACGCACGTTCATGCCCACATGCACGAAGACCGTGACGATGCCGGTGTCCTGGCAGATCGGGCGCTTGCCGAAGGCACACATCCGCGAGTTGATCAGGATCTGGGCGATGGCGTCCTTGGCCGCCGGGTTCTCCTCGCGCTCGTAGGCGGCCGCCATGGCGTCGATGAAGTCCTTCGGGTGGTAGTAGGAGATGTACTGCAGGGCATCGGCGACGCTCTGAATCAGGTCGTCCTGGCGAATCACGGTCATGGGCAAGGAGCTCCTAGGCGTTGTCGGCATGCCCGCGGCGAGGCGATCGAAGGGCGCAGCGGCGGGCTTGAACGGCGAGCATTATACCCTAGCCTCCCCGCTGTCGACATTCCCCTCGCTCAAGGCCTGATCATGCGAATATAGTACAAAGTGAAGATAACGGTATAAACTGGTATGCCAAACATCTCACCGGCTGACGCCAATGCCCGCGGGAGCGGGCGGCAGGAGGATCGCCGGACCTTTCCGGGCATGGCAGGCGCCGTCAGGCGGAGCCCAGCAGCAGCTGGCGCTCCTTGAGCTCGTGCAGGCGGTCGCGCAGACGGGCGGCGGCCTCGAACTCCAGGTTCTGCGCCGCCTCATGCATCCCGTCCTCGACCCGCGAGATCTCCTTGAGCAGCTCGCTTGGCGACAGTTCGGCGGGGTCGTAAAGGGCCTCGCGCTCGGCCACCTTGCGCTCGCCGCGGCGCCCCTTGCCCTTCTTGCCCGGGGCCTGGGCGGCCTCCATGATGTCGGCCACCGAGCGCGTCACCGTCGTCGGCGTGATGCCGTGGGCCTCGTTATGGGCGATCTGCTTGTCGCGACGCCGCCGGGTCTCGTCCATGGCGCGGTGCATGGAGTCGGTGATCCGGTCGCCGTAGAGGATCGCCTTGCCGTGGGCGTTGCGCGCGGCACGGCCCATGGTCTGGATCAGCGAGCGCTCGTTGCGCAGGAAGCCTTCCTTGTCGGCATCGAGGATCGCCACCAGCGACACCTCGGGGATGTCGAGCCCCTCGCGCAGCAGGTTGATCCCCACCAGGACGTCGAACTTGCCCAGGCGCAGGTCGCGGATGATCTCCACCCGCTCCACGGTGTCGATATCGGAGTGCAGGTAGCGTACTCGCACGCCGTGCTCATCCAGGTACTCGGTGAGATCCTCGGCCATGCGCTTGGTCAGGGTGGTCACCAACACCCGTTCGCCCACCTCGCTGCGCAGGCCAATCTCCGAGAGCAGGTCGTCCACCTGGGTGGTCGCCGGGCGTACCTCGATCTCCGGATCGACCAGCCCGGTGGGACGCACCACCTGCTCGACCACCTGGCCGGCATGCTCGGCCTCATAGGGCCCCGGGGTGGCCGAGACGAAGATCGTCTGCGGACAGATACGCTCCCACTCCTGGAAAGTCATCGGGCGGTTGTCCAGCGCCGAGGGCAGCCGGAAACCGTACTCCACCAGGGTCTCCTTGCGTGAGCGGTCGCCCTTGTACATGCCGCCCACCTGAGGAACGCTGACGTGGCTCTCGTCGATGAACAGCAGAGCGTCATTGGGCAGGTAATCGAAGAAGGTCGGTGGCGGCTCGCCCGGGTTGCGACCGGAGAGGTAACGCGAATAGTTCTCGATGCCGTTGCAGTAGCCGAGTTCGAGCATCATCTCGATGTCGTAGAGGGTGCGCTGCTCCAGGCGCTGGGCTTCGACCAGTCGGTCGTGCTTGCGCAGCCAGTCGAGGCGCTCCACCAGTTCCGCCTTGATCTCGTCGATGGCACCGAGGATGGTCTCCCGGGGCGTGACATAGTGTGACTTGGGGTAGATGGTCATGCGCGGCACTCGGCCCCGCACCTCGCCGGTAAGCGGGTCGAAGAGGCTGATGGTATCGATCTCGTCGTCGAAGAGCTCGACGCGAACCGCCTCGTCCTCGGCGTCGGCCGGGAAGATGTCGATGACGTCGCCACGCACCCGATAGGTGCCACGCTTGAAGTCCATGTCGTTGCGCGTGTACTGCAGTTCCGCCAGGCGGCGCAGGAACTTGCGCTGGTCGATCAGTTCGCCGCGGGTGACGTGCAGGCGCATCTTCAGGTACTGGTCGGGATCGCCCAGGCCGTAGATCGCCGACACCGAGACCACGATGATCGCGTCGCGGCGCTCCAGCAAGGCCTTGGTCGCCGAGAGGCGCATCTGCTCGATGTGGTCGTTGATCGAGGCGTCCTTCTCGATGAAGGTATCCGACGAGGGCACGTACGCCTCGGGCTGGTAGTAGTCGTAATAGGAGACGAAGTACTCCACGGCGTTGTCGGGAAAGAACGCCTTGAACTCGCCATAGAGCTGGGCCGCCAGGGTCTTGTTGGGCGCCATGACGATGGTCGGACGCTGCAGGCGCTCGACCACGTTGGCCATGGTGAAGGTCTTTCCGGAGCCGGTCACGCCGAGCAGCGTCTGATGCGCCAGCCCCGACTCCAGTCCGCTGACCAGATCCCGGATGGCAGTGGGCTGGTCGCCGGCGGGCTGGAACTTGGACTGCAGACGGAAGGGCTTGCTCATGGCGGCTCCAATGACGAACCGGGCGCCGTCGGCGCCCGGGGGTGAAACGACGCCGGGCGCGGGATTCAGGCGTCGGCGCTGTTGTTGACGCTGAGGTCAGCGGTGCGGGTGGTCACCTCCACGGTGGAGGTGGTCATCAGCCGGTGGATCGGGCACTTGTGGCTGATCTCCTCCAGGCGGGCCTGCTGCTCGGGAGCCTCGATGCCATGAAAGGTCATCGCCACGTCGAGCCGGTAGGTCCCGTGGCGCTCCTGGCTGTCGTCCCGATTGACCGTGACGCTCACCCCCGTCAGCGGCCACTGCTTGCGCCGGGCATACATCATCGAGGTGATCGCCTTGCAGGCACCCAGCGAGAGGTCGAAGTAGTCATGAGGGTCCGGGGCACTCCCCTCACCGCCATAGGCCTCGGGCACGTCGACGAAGAGGTCGTCGAAGCCGTCCAGTTCGACCCGCTGGCGGTAGATATGGTTGCGTTCGCTGACGACTTCAATGGTCTTCTTCATCACTTGACCTCGATACCCAGCTTGAGAGATTGCACCGCCTCGATCAGCGCCTCGCGCCTGGCGCGCCCCTCCACCTCGGCCCCGTGGCGGCCGACCTCGACACTGTCGACGCCGTCCAGCATCATCAGGGCAGTGGTGATGCGGTTGACCTGATCGGCGCTCTCGACGCCCTGAAAACTCAGTGACTGGTGGACCATGGGCGGCTCCTGACCTGGCATGGATGAGAGGGAAGGCCCGACGAGTCTAGCATGCCACCCGGGCGCCGAGCAGCGCTTGCAATGCCGCCTCCCCGCCCGCACCTAGTGCACATGAGCATGCCAGAACCCGAACCACGAGGAGCCCGGAGATGTTGGATTGGATCGCTGCCACCGGCGGTCGGCAGGAGGCCGAATACCGGGTGACGTTCGATACCCCCGATGCGCCGCGGCTGGCCCTGGATGCCACCGTGATGACCCCGCTCGCCCATCTCGGGGCCCTCGACGTCGAGGGCCCCGATGCCGAGCGGTTCCTGCAGGGCCAGACCAGCGCCCAGGTCTCGCTGGCCGACGGCGACCTGGCCCCGCTGACCTGCTTCTGCACGCCCAAGGGCCGGATGCTGGCCAACGCCCAGCTGTTGCGCGTCGCCCCGGGGCACTTCCGCCTGCTGATGCACGCCAGCCTGGTGGCCTCGCTGGCCGAGCACCTGAAGAAGTTCGCTCCTTTCTACAAGGTCGAACTGCGCGAGCGCGACGACCTGGCGCTGCTGGGGCTGATCGGCCACGAGGCCGCCGCGCTCGCCGAGGTGCACTTCGATGTCCTGCCGCCCCGGCCCTGGCACCAGGCCGGCGACGAGACGATCCAGCTGCTGGCCCACCCCGGGCCGCGCCCGCGCCTGCTGGTCTGCCTGCCGGCCGAGCGGGTCGAGGCGGCCTGGAATTGGCTTGCGGCGCACGCCACACCGGTCGACAACGCCGTGTGGCGACTGCACGACATCCAGGCGGGGCTGGCCTGGCTCGAGGCCGACCAGCGCGACACCTACCTGCCGCAGATGATCAACTGGGAGGCGCTCGGCGGCATCAGTTTCAAGAAGGGCTGCTATACCGGCCAGGAAGTGGTCGCCCGTGCGCACTTCCGCGGCCAGGTGAAGAAGCGGCTGGTGCGCGCCCAGCTCGACGGCGGCCTGCTGCCGGAACCCGGCAGCGCCATCGAGGACGCCAACGACAAGCGGCTCGGCGAGGTGCTGTGTGCTGAGCTCGACGCCTACGGGGAGGCCGAGGTGCTGGCGGTGATGAGCACCCGGGAGCCCGCCCTGCCCCTGCGCTGCGCCGGCCAGAAGCTCAAGCTGCTCAAGCTGCCCTACCTCGTCGAGCGCCTGGACCCCGAGAGCCTCGCGACCAGGGAGTAGGTGAGTCGATCACCCGCCGAACAGGCGGTGAGCAGTGGCGGTGCTGGCCGCCGCCACCTGCGCTGTCGCCTCGTCCCGCAGCCTGGCCACCGCGCGACAGACCTCGGCGACCCTGGCCGGCTCGTTACGCTGGCCCTGACAGCCGGCCAGCGGCATGTCGGGGCTATCCGTCTCCAGCACATAGCCGTCGTCGGGCAGGGTCGCCACGGCCCGGTGAAGCCGCTTGGCCCGGTCGAAGGTGACCGCCCCGCCAAGGCCCAGCGTGAAGCCCAGGTCAAGAAACTTGCGCGCCTGCTCGGGAGAGCCGGCGAAGGCGTGGATCAGCCCGCCGGCCGGCAGATCGAGCTGTCGCAGTCGCTTGGCCACCTTGTCGTTGGCTTGCACGCAGTGGATCACCACCGGCAGCTCGCGCGCCTTGGCCAGCCTGAGCTGGGCATCGAAATAGTGCCATTGGGCGTCCCAGCTCGCCTCGAAACGCGCATCGATGCCGCACTCCCCCACCGCCACGACCTGCGGATTGGCATCGAGCGCTGCGTCCAGTGCCTCCAGGTCCTCCTCCCGGTGCTCCGCCATGAAGTAGGGATGCAGCCCCAGGCAGACGCTGACGTCGTCGCGCTCGCCCAGCGCCAGCACATTGGGCCAGCGCGCCCGGGTGGTCCCGGGTACCACGAAACGCGCGACGCCCGCCGCCCGGGCACGCGCGATCACCGCCTCGCGGTCGGCATCGAAGTCGGGGAAGTCCAGATGGCAGTGGGCGTCGATAAGCATGGGCACAAGCTACAAGGAGCAAGGAGCAAGGAAAAAACACCGGCCTTGTTGAGCGCTCGAAGCGAGGGGCGCCCGGGGGCGGGCCGAAGAGGAGGTCCTATGCCAGGGATGGCATCGGTAGCGCCCAGGGAGGGGTTCACAGCGCCTCCTCGAAGGGCCCGCCGCCGGATCAGCCACGAGCGATCCGGCGACATGCAGCCAAAGCTTCAATGCTCCCGGGTGGGCTGGAAGCGGATCTCCGGCCAGCGCTCCTGGGTCATCTGCAGATTCACGCGCGTAGGGGCGATGTAGGTCAGGTAGCCACCCCCGTCGATGGCCAGGTTGGTGCTGGCCTTGCGCTTGAACTCCTCGAGCTTCTTGGCGTCGTCGCTGTAGATCCAGCGGGCGGTGTTGACGTTCACCCCCTCGTAGACACAGTCGACCTTGTACTCCTCCTTGAGGCGGTGGGCGACCACGTCGAACTGCAGGGTCCCCACGGCACCGAGGATCAGGTCATTGTTGTCCAGTGGCATGAACACCTGGGTGGCCCCCTCCTCGGAGAGCTGCTGCAGGCCCTTCTGCAGCGCCTTCATCTTCAGCGGATCCTTGAGGCGCACGCGCTTGAACAGCTCCGGGGCAAAGTGCGGAATGCCGGTGAAACGCATATCCTCGCCCTGGGTGAAGGTATCGCCGATCTGGATGGTGCCGTGATTGTGCAGGCCGATGATGTCGCCGGGCCAGGCCTCCTCCACATGAGAGCGGTCCGAGGCCATGAAGGTCAGGGCATCGGCGATCTTGACGTCCTTGCCGATGCGCACGTGACGCATCTTCATGTTCTTCTCGTACTTGCCCGAACAGACCCGCAGGAAGGCGATGCGGTCGCGGTGGTTGGGATCCATGTTGGCCTGGATCTTGAAGACGAAGCCGGTGAAACGCTCGTCCTCGGCCGCCACCGTGCGGGTATCAGTCTCTCGCGGCTGGGGCGGCGGTGCAAACTCGACGAAGCCGTCAAGCATCTCGCGCACCCCGAAGTTGCCCATGGCGGTCCCGAAGTAGACCGGCGACAGCTCGCCCCGCAGGTAGGCCTCGTGGTCGAAGGCGTGGGAGGCGCCACGCACCAGCTCCACCTCCATGCGCAACTCCTCGGCCAGCTCCTCGCCAAGCACTGCCTCCACCTCGGGGTTGTCGAGCCCCTCGATGCGGTGGTCCTCGGGGATGCGGCTGCCCTGCCCCTGGGTATAGAGGTGGATCACGTCGTTGTAGAGGTGATAGACGCCCTTGAAGTGACGGCCCATGCCGATCGGCCAGGTCATGGGCGCACACTGGATGTTGAGCACCTCCTCGACCTCGTCCATCACCTCGACGGGGTCGCGCACGTCGCGGTCCATCTTATTGATGAAGGTGAGGATGGGCGTGGTGCGCAGACGACACACCTCCATCAGCTTGATGGTTCGCGCCTCGACGCCCTTGGCGCCGTCGATCACCATCAGCGCCGAATCCACCGCGGTCAGGGTGCGGTAGGTATCCTCGGAGAAGTCCTCGTGGCCCGGGGTGTCGAGCAGGTTGACGATGCGCCCCCCGTAGGGAAACTGCATCACCGAGGTGGTCACCGAGATGCCCCGCTCCTGTTCCATCTTCATCCAGTCGGAGGTGGCGTGACGGTCATTGCGCTTGCTCTTCACCGAACCGGCCAGCTGGATGGCGTTGCCGAACAGCAGCATCTTCTCGGTGATGGTGGTCTTGCCGGCGTCGGGGTGCGAGATGATCGCGAAGGTTTTGCGCAGCCCGACTTCACGGGCCAGGGTGGGGTTTGACATCAATGCGGTGCCTGATCGGGACTCGAATGGGATTTCGAAAGGTCGACATGATACCGCGACAGGCCCTGGCTCTGCACGCTGGCCCGCCTATCTGCCGGGTCGTGGCTAGCGGGGGCAAGGCTCAATCCCAGTCGGGGGCGAAGTCGGGGTCGGCGATGCGCTCGCCGCGTTCCAGGGCGGCGATGGCCTCGAGCTCGTCCTCGCTCAGGGTGAGGTCCAGGGCGGCGAGGTTGCCGGCCAGGTGATCGCGCTTGGTGGACGACGGGATGGTCACCACGCCGCGGGCCCGGGTCCAGGCCAGGGCCACCTGGGCCGGGGTGACGCCATGGGCCGCGGCGATGCCCTTCAGGGTCTCGTCCTCCAGCACCTTACCCACCGCCAGCGGCATGTAGCCGGTCACCGTCAGGCCGCGAGACTGGCAGTGCGCCACCACCTCCTGGTTCTGCAGGAAGGGGTGCACCTCGACCTGGTTGGTGAGCAGGGCCTGCGGGCCGAGGATCTCGAGGGCCTGGTCGACCTGGGCGATGGTGAAGTTGGAGATCCCGATGTGGCGCGCCTGGCCGGCCTGCTGCACCTCGCGCAGGGCCGTCAAGTAGTCGGCCATGGGCACCGCGTCGTCCGGCGAGGGCCAGTGGATCAACAGCAGGTCGACGTAATCGGTGCCGAGCTTTTCCAGGCTCTCCTGGACGCTGGCCTTGAGAGATGCGGGCTCGAGGCGGTCGTGCCACACCTTGGTGGTGACGAAGAGCGCCTCGCGCGACACCTCGCTATCGGCGATGGCGGCCCCCACGTCCTGCTCGTTGTCGTACATCTGGGCGGTGTCGATGTGGCGGAATCCTAGCGCCAGGGCATCGTGGATCACCCGCTTCAGGGTCTCGCCCTTGAGGCGGAAGGTACCGAGGCCGGGATTGGGCAATGTCGGGGTGTTCATGGGCTCTCCTTCTCGTTCCATGGTGTCGGTGCGTCTCCCTCCTAGGTGCGGCGCTCGATGCCCGACTTCAAGGGCCCGCATACCCGGGGCCATCCCGCCTGCCGGGCGTGACCTACACTGAAGGCCATCATCGGGGCATAGCGATGCCCTCCGGCACGGCCACGGGACGAGGAACCGGCATGGAACCCAATCACCGCTTCAACATGATCTACGTGATCATCGCCGTGATGCTCTTCCTGACGTTCCAGAACGTCTATCACAACTGGCAGACCACCGAACCCATTCCCTACTCGGAATTCACCCGGCTGCTGGAGGAAGGGCGGATCGCCGAAGTGCAGGTCGGTGACGACCGCCTCACCGGCACCTTCACCGCGCCCCAACCCGACGGCCGCACCGCCTTCACCACCAATCGCGTCGCGCCCGACCTGGCAGACCAGCTGGCACGCCACGACGTCACCTTCAACGGCAGCCCGAAGAGCCCCTTCCTGACCGTCCTGCTGTCGTGGTTCCTGCCGCTGGTGCTGCTGTTCGCGATCTGGTCCCTGCTGATCCGCCGGATGACCAGTGGCGGCGGGATCGGCGGCATGATGTCCATCGGCAAGTCCAAGGCCAAGGTCTACGTGGAAACCTCCACCAAGGTGACCTTCGAGGATGTCGCCGGGGTCGACGAGGCCAAGAACGAGCTCCAGGAGGTGGTGGCCTTCCTGCGCGACCCTGAGCGCTACGGCCGGCTCGGCGCCCATATTCCCAAGGGCATCCTGCTGGTCGGCCCGCCGGGCACCGGCAAGACACTGCTGGCCCGGGCCGTCGCGGGGGAAGCCGGGGTCCCCTTCTTCTCCATCTCCGGCGCGGAGTTCGTCGAGATGTTCGTCGGGGTCGGCGCCGCCCGGGTCCGTGACCTCTTCGCGCAGGCCGGCAAGGCCAAGCCCTGCATCATCTTCATCGACGAACTGGATGCCCTGGGCCGTGCCAGGGGCCCGGGAATCATGGGCGGCCAGGACGAGAAGGAGCAGACCCTCAACCAGTTGCTGTCCGAGCTCGACGGTTTCGACCCATCCACGGGCATCGTGCTGCTGGCCGCCACCAACCGGCCGGAGATCCTCGACCCCGCCCTGCTGCGTGCCGGCCGCTTCGACCGCCAGGTGCTGGTCGACCGCCCCGAGCGCAAGGGACGGCGGCAGATCCTCGAGGTGCATATCGGCAAGATTCACTCGCTGGCCACCGACGTGGACCTGGACCATATCGCCTCGCTGACCCCCGGCTTCACCGGGGCCGACCTCGCCAACCTGGTCAACGAGGCGGCCCTGCTGGCCACCCGCCGGGACAGCGAGGAGGTGGCCATGGAGGACTTCACCAACGCCATCGAGCGCATCGTCGCCGGCCTGGAGAAGAAGAGCCGCTTGCTCAACGACCACGAGCGCGCCGTGGTGGCCCACCACGAGATGGGCCACGCCCTGGTGGCCGCCTCCCTGCCGGGCATGGACCCGGTGCACAAGGTCTCGATCATCCCCCGCGGCGTCGGCGCGCTGGGCTACACCATCCAGCGGCCCACCGAGGATCGCTTCCTGCAGACGGTCAGCGACCTCAAGTACCGCATGGCCGTGCTGATGGGCGGCCGCGCCGCCGAACGGCTGATCTTCGACGAGATCTCCACCGGGGCCGCCGACGACCTGGCCAAGGTCACCGAGATCGCCCGTGACATGGCGACCCGCTTCGGCATGGCGGATGAGGCCGGCCAAGTGGTCTACGAGAAGGACCGCCAGGCCTTCCTGGGCGACGTCTACGGCACCAGTCAGCGACATGACTACTCCGAGGCCACCGCTCGCGAGATCGACCTGTCGGTCCGCCAGCTGGTCGACGAGGCCGATGCCCTGGCCCGCGAGACCCTCGCCGCCCGTCGGCAGGACCTCGAGAACGGCGCCGCCCTGCTGCTCGAGCGCGAGACGCTCACCGCCGAGGAGTACCCGCCCATGCAGCCGGCGGCCCCGGCACAACAGCCCGCCCATTTCGCCTCGTGACGCCGTCGAGTCACCCCCACCTGTCACCGGCCACTGCTGCCGGCGCTCGATGCCCCTTCCGGCACGCTTAAGACTGCCTTAAGAAAACGCCAGGATACTTTCCCGCCGGCCGTGAAGGCCTCTCGCCATGCGGCCGGCGTCACGACGCCACCCTGTCCCTGCACCGCATGACGCCGACAGGGGCGGCGACGGCCTGCCGCCTGTTGCGAAGCAACAGTTAGCCCCCTATCATTCTCGCTCCTGCTCATCCTGCTCCCCGGGAACCTCCGCTCACATGACGACGCTATATCGCCCACACCACAGGCCCGGACGCTGCATCCGGATGCCTGGGCTGTTCGTGCTTGCCCTGCTGACCCTGTTGGCCAGCCCTCTGGCCCAGGCCACCTCCGGGCCACTTTCCCTCACCGGGTCCCTCTACGGATTCAGTGCCGTGGCCCTGTTCCTCCTCGCCTATGCCCTGGTGATGGCCGAGGAGCAGCTGCATATGCGCAAGTCCAAGCCGGTACTGATCGCCGCGGGCCTCATCTGGACACTGATCGGCTGGGTCTACGTACAGGCAGGGCTGCCCAACGAGGCCGAGGCGGCCTTCCGGGAGACCCTGCTGGAATACAGCGAACTGCTGCTTTTCCTGCTGGTGGCGATGACCTACATCAACGCCATGGAAGAACGGCGAGTGTTTGACGCCCTGCGAGCCTGGATGGTGCGCAAGGGCTTCAGCTACCGCCAGCTGTTCTGGCTCACCGGCGGCCTGGCGTTCTGCATCTCGGCCGTCGCCAATAACCTGACCACGGCGATGCTGATGTGCGCCGTGGTGCTCAAGGTCGCCGAGGGCGACAAGCGCTTCATCGGCCTGTGCTGCATCAACATCGTCATCGCCGCCAATGCCGGCGGCACCTTCAGCCCCTTTGGCGACATCACCACCCTGATGGTCTGGCAAGCCGGCAGGGTGGGGTTCGACGAGTTCTTCGCTCTGCTGGTCCCCGCGCTGGTCAACTACCTGCTGCCGGCGCTGATCATGAGCGCCTTCATCAAGAACCGGCAGCCCAGCTCGCTGGAGGAAGATGTCTGGCTCAAGCGCGGCGCCCGGCGGATCATCGCGCTGTTCCTGTTCACCGTGGCCAGCGCCGTGGCCTGTCACGCCCTGCTGCAGCTGCCACCGGTACTGGGCATGATGACCGGCCTCGGCCTGCTGCAGTTCTTCGGCTACTACCTGCGCCGCAGCCTGCCGATGTCACTGGAGCGCAAGCGCACCCGCTATGCCCGTCGTGGCGACTGGAAGAAACTCGAACAGCTCGGCAGCGTGGTGCCCTTCGACGTCTTCACCCGCATCGCCCGCTCCGAATGGGACACCCTGCTGTTCTTCTACGGGGTGGTGATGTGTGTCGGTGGGCTGGGCTTCATGGGCTACCTCAGCCTGCTGTCCCAGACGCTCTACAGTGGCTGGGACCCGGCCTGGGCCAACATCGTGCTGGGAGTGATCTCGGCGGTGGTCGACAACATCCCCGTGATGTTCGCCGTGCTCTCGATGGAACCGGACATGTCGATCGGCAACTGGCTGCTGATCACCCTGACCGCAGGCGTCGGCGGCAGCCTGCTCTCGGTCGGCTCCGCCGCCGGGGTGGCGCTGATGGGCCAGGCGCGAGGCATCTACACCTTTGCCGCCCACCTGCGCTGGGCGCCGGTGATCGCCCTGGGGTATGCGGCCAGCATCGCCGTCCACCTGTGGCTGAATGCCGGGAGTTTCACTGCCGCGGGCTGAGCCCCTGGCCCGGCAGCGCCGGGAGCACTGCCGGGCCTTCGCTGGGGTGTTCTCTGCCACTGTCGGTGGGAAGGCCACCCCGGTTCGCGCGGGCGCCTTAAGCTTCCGGTAAGAAATACCGAGAAGGGTAGGAGGCAGCGAGGCCGCCAGAGGCGGCCACCTTGAAACCACCAGGAGGCATTCCCCATGACGACCCTTTCCCCCGCGCCGGTCCAGCCTGTCGCGCTGCATTCACGTCCGACCATCGCCACGCCCGAGACACTGATCCTGAGCGAGACAAGCCCGGCCCTGACGGTGCTCACCGACTTCGCTCGCACCTCCCCCCAGTCCGTCAGCGCTGCCCGGCCCGTCGACGAGGCCCACCAGAAGATGGTCAGTGGCGGTGTCCGCCTGCTGCTGGTGGTGGACGACCAGGGACGCTGCAGTGGCGTGCTTCCCGCCCGCGAGGTGATCGGTGGACGCCGAATCACGCTGGCCATGCAGCAACACGGCGTGGTCCGGGCCGACGTCACCGCCGGCATGATCCAGACGCCGCTGGACAAGACCCCGACCCTGACCCTGGAAACGCTGGCTTCGATGACCCTCGGTGACCTGGTGCAGTCGCTGAAGAGTTTCGGTGAGCAGCACCTGCTGGTGACCGAGCCGACCTCCAGTCAGGGAGTCCGCATCCGCGGGGTGATCTCGGCGGCGGACATCGGCCGTGTCCTCGGTTATGGCCCGGGCGGGATGCCCGAGGCGAGAAGCTTCGCCGACATCTGCAAGGTGGTGCTCGGCCAGGAGTTGTGACGCCTAACGCGTCTCAGACCTCGAAGCGGCACGCTCGGGCATAGCGTCCCCCGGATCGGGTATCATCGGGTCGACGCATCCCACGGAGCCACCATGCCAGCCGCCCTGCCCCTGCCGCTTTCCACGCCCAACCGCAACCTGGTGCGGCTGACCATCGTGCGTGGCATCACCTGGACCGGCTTCCTGGCCGCGATCATCATCGGTATCGAGCTGCTGGGCTTCTCCCTGCAGGTGCCCGCGGTGATCGCGGTGATCATCGCCATGGGGGCGATCAACATCGCCACCTGGTGGCGGTTGGGCCGCCCGCGGGCGGTGACCCACGGCGAGTACCTGGTCCACCTGCTGACCGACGTGACGGGCCTGACGCTGCTGTTCTACTTCACCGGCGGCTCCCACAACCCCTTCATCAACTACTACCTGGTGCCGGTCACCATCGCCGCGGCGACCCTCCCCTGGCGGCACGCCTGGGTGATCGCCGCCGCCTCCATGGCGGCCTACAGCTTCCTGATGGTGGCCTATCAGCCGGTACCGCAATTCGCCCAGGTCCACGGCGGGGCGACCCTTAGCCTTCACGTGCTGGGCATGTGGCTCAACTTCGGACTCTCGGCAGGACTGGTCAGCTTCTTCATCTACAAGATGGCCCGCGCCCTGCGCAGTCGCGACCAGGCGCTCTCGCGCACCCGCGAGGCCGCCCTGCGCAACGAGCAGGTGCTGGCCGTGGCCACCCAGGCGGCGGGGACCGCCCACGAGCTGGGCACGCCGCTCTCCACCATGGCGGTGCTGCTCAGCGAGATGTGCGAGGACGCCCGGGACCAGCCGGCCTTGCTCCGGGACATCGAGCTGCTGCGCCAGCAGGTCGGTACCTGCAAGTCGCGGCTGCGCCACCTGGTGGAGAGCGCCGACCGCCGACGCATGGCCGAACCCGAGGTCCACGACGCCCAAGTCTGGCTGGCCGGCGTAGTACAGCGCTGGCTGGTGCTGCGTCCCGATGTCAGCCACCACCTGGAGGTCGCCGAGCGGCGCGGCCATCCCTGGCTGGCGGTGGATACCACTCTCGACCAGGCACTGACCAACCTGCTTAACAACGCCGCCGATGCCAACCCGGACGACATCACCATCCGGCTCGACTGGAACAGCGACGAGATGATCATCGACATCCGCGACCACGGCCCGGGCGTGGCGATGTCGATCGCCGACCAGCTGGGCGAGACCTTCGTCTCCACCAAGAGCAAGGGACTGGGCATCGGCCTCTTCCTGACCCACGCCACCATCAACCGCTTCGGGGGCGGCGTGAGCCTGTACAATCATCCCGAGGGCGGCACCCTGACCGAGGTGACCCTGCCGCGCAGCCAACCCGAACCCTGACACCCGACGGCTGCGGGATGCCGTGCCCCCCTGCGAGGACAACATGCAAGAGACCGCCGAACGCCTGCTGATCATCGATGACGACGAGATGTTCTGCCACGTGCTCGACCGCGCCCTGAGCCGCCGCGGCTTCGAGGTGCTGGTGGCCCATGACGCAGCCCAGGCCCTCTCCCTGGCACGCCGCCACCAGCCCCAGCTGGCCACCCTGGACCTCAAGCTGGAACACGAGTCGGGGCTGAAGCTGCTGCCGGAACTGCTGGAGATCGTGCCCGAGTGCCGGGCGGTGGTGCTGACCGGCTACTCGAGCATCGCCACCGCGGTGGAGGCGATCAAGCTGGGCGCGGTGAACTACCTCTGCAAGCCGGCGGATGCCGACGAGGTGCTGGCGGCCCTGTCGCGGGCGGCGGGCGACCCGGAAACCGAGGTGGCCGACAATCCGCCGTCGGTCAACCGCATCACCTGGGAGCACATCCAGAAGGTGCTGCAGGAGCACGACGGCAACATCTCCGCCACCGCACGCGCCCTGGGGATGCACCGACGCACCCTGCAGCGCAAGCTTCAGAAGCGGCCGGTGAGACGATAAGCTGGAAGCTGGAAGCTGGAAGCTGGAAGCTGGAAGCTGGAAGCTGGAAGCTGGATATCAGCATGTCGCTTCCAGCATCCTGGTCACGCTTTTTTCTTCAAGCTTCCAGCCGCGAAGCGGCGCTCTTCCAGCTTAACGCTCCCGGCGAAGCCGGGTCATTGCGCCGTCCAACCCAGGTCGATGTTCCAGCTGGCGCCGGTGACGGCACCGGCGAGGTCGGAGGTCAGGTAGCCGACCAGCTCGGCCACCTCGGCGGGCTCGATGAGGCGCTTGATGGCCGCATTCTTGAGCATGATCTGCTCGATCACCTCCTGCTCCTCCATGCCGTGCATCCTCGCCTGGTCGGCGATCTGGTTGTCGACCAGCGGGGTCTTGACGTAGGCGGGACAGATGGCATTGGCGGTGATGCCCTGGCTGCCGCCCTCCAGCGCCGCGGTCTTGGTCAGGCCAATCATGCCGTGCTTGGCGCTGATGTAGGCCGACTTGCCCGGCGAGGCCACCTGGGCATGGACCGAGGCGATATTGACGATGCGCCCCCAGCCGTTCTCGCGCATGGAGGGCCAGGCGGCCTGGGTGAGCAGGAAAGGAGCGGTGAGCATCAGGTCGATGATCTGGCGCCACTTGTCCTCCGGGAACTCCTCGATGGGCGAGACATGTTGAATGCCAGCGTTGTTGACCAGGATGTCGACACGTCCGAAGCGCTTGACCGCCTCGGCCACCGCCGCCTTGCAGGCCTCGCCGTCGGTGAGGTCGGCCTGGAAGAAGGTGGCACCCGCCTGCTCGGCGACCTCCTTGCCTGCCGGGTTGAAATCCACGGCCAGCACCTGGTGGCCCTGCTCGCAGAAATGGCGAACCACGGCCTCGCCGATGCCGCTGCTGGTACCGGTGACCAGGGCGATGCGGGGAATGGAAGCGTTGGCGGTCATGCATGACTCCTCTGTCCTGTGAACCGGGCCGGGGCGCCGGGCAGGCCCCTCTCGGGCCCGGTGTGGCATTGTCGATCTCCGCCACCAGCATAAGGCGGATGACGCAGCGCGTCATCCGCTCAGGAGTTCGGCGCGGGCGGGGTCATGACCCGCTCCATCAACTGCTGGGCGAGACGGCTGCCCTCCTGCAGGGAGCCGAGGTCGGAAAGGTCGTCGAGCAGCTCGCAGCGCCACCACCGGTCCGCCTCGCCCAGGGATTCGAGCACGAAGGGGTAGCACCCGTAGGGCAGGACCAGTTCCAGGTGCCCCGTCACCGGCGGAGCGGCTGGTTCGTCGAGGACCAGGGCCAGCGAAAGCGAAACGGGCGTGACCAGGGCCCCGAGCAGGCCGCGGCGACCATCCTCGAGCGAATGGGGCTGGAAGCACAGGGCATCCACGCCCAGCCGCGGGTTGAAGCGGGGCTCGTGCTTGGCGGCCTTCAGGTGGCAGCGGTTCCAGGCCTCGGCCAGCTGGCGCAGCCGGGCATACTGGTCGGCAGTCAGTGCCTGCATGGTGTCCTCCAGGGCGGCGGGGGCGCCAGTATAGCCACCGCACTATTGTCCTCCCACCCGGCATTCGGCAGGGCAATGGCAAGCTGCTAGCATGGGGGGCCGACTTTACCTGCCGAGGAGCCGCCATGAGCCCCGCCCAGCGACTCGAGATCGCCGTCGACATCGCCCACGAGGCCGGCCGGATGATCGTCGAGGCCCGTGAGCGCCAGGTCTTCGGCCATCGCTACAAGCATGGCCACGAGCTGGTCACCGATACCGACGTCGAGGTGGACACGCGTATCGGCGAGCGTCTCGAGCAGCACTTCGCCGAGGAGGCGCGCCTCAGCGAGGAACTGGCCCCGGATCGCGAGGTACTGGCCAGCCCCCGGGCGCTATGGGTGGTGGATCCCATCGACGGCACGGTCAACTTCGCCCATGGTCTGCGCCATGTGGCGGTGTCCATCGCCTGGGCCAGCGAGGGCCGCACCCGCCTGGGCGTGGTACATGCCCCCTTCCTGGGCGAGACCTTCACCGCGCTTGACGGTCAGGGGGCCTGGTGCAACGGCCAGGCGATCCATGCCAGCCGCACCACTGATCTGGCCCACGCCCTGGTGGGCACCGGCTTCCCCTACCGCCGCGACAGCCGGCCGCCGCTGATGCGTCGCCTCACCGCCGTGCTGGCCCACTGCCAGGACGTGCGTCGCAACGGCTCGGCGGCCCTGGACCTGTGCGACGTGGCCTGCGGCCGACTGGATGCCTACTACGAGAGCGTCTCCCCCTGGGATTGCGCCGCCGGCTGGCTGATCGCCCGGGAGGCGGGTGCCCGCACCGGCCACCTCTATCCCGGGCCGGCGGGAATCCCCGAGGACCTCTACAGCGAGAACCTGCTGGTGACCAGTCCCGGCCTCCATGCCGCACTCGGCGACCTGCTGCGCCAGGCCGACGCCGGGGAGGTCGACCTCTGAAGGGCGTGCGATAGGGGGCGTGTGATAGGGGGGCGTGCGATAGAGGGGCGCCATCGGCGCACAAGGGAGCGACTATTGGCGAATCGTCGCCTATTCCGTCACACTTCGGGCCGTTCTTCCCCGGATCCCTCTTCACGCACCCTGCCGTGCAAGGAGTCGCTGCATGTTCGTCGTCATCTTCGGTCGCCCCGCCTGTCCCTTCTGCGACCATGCCAAGGCCCTCGCCGCCCGGCTCGAGAGTGCCGGCGCCATCGCGGGTCACCGCTATGTCGATATGCATGCCGAAGGCATCACCAAGGCCGACTTGGAGAAGACCATCGGCAAGCCGGTGCATACCGTGCCGCAGATCTTCGTCGACCAGAGCCATGTCGGCGGCTTCACCGAGTTCGATCGCTACGTGCGTGACCAGGCTCTGCTGAGCGTCTCCGGCTGAGCCGCCAGGCCATCGACAATGCCATCTCCTTGAGCGCTGCCCGCCGGAAGGGGCTCGACTCCCCTGTGGCCGGCCAGGCCCAGTTGCTGGTGCGCCGTCAGAGCGAGGGCACCCTCGCCAGCCTCGACCCACGTTGATCCTGCCATGACGAACGTCTTTCCCGCGTTGAATGCCGCTCGGGACCCGCTGCCTATACTGGCGGCGTGCAGGCGCGTACAGGGCATCACGACAAAGGGACAAGGCACGATGCAACGGGAAGAGTTCGTCCAGCAGTTGTGGCTGGACTATATCCACCAGCATCCGGACGTGGGCGGACTGCGGCTCTGGCCCATGGAGGCGCCGGCGGAATACCTGGCGATCCTGACGCTGAACCATGGGCCCTGGGCCATGGAGGCCCTCCTGCCGACCCTGGTGCGCTACGGCTATCGTCCGCATCAGCGCTACGCCATGGCCGATCGCGGCCTGCTTGCCACCCTGTTCACCGCACCGGACGACGGCGCCTGGGTACTGCTCGCCGAGCTCCAGCTCGGCACCCTGTCGCGCCAGCCCCGCGAACGTCTCCAGCAGCTGGTCGGCAACGCCGATCCCCGCGAGGCCCGCGGCCAGGCGCTGCTCTGCCATGGCCGCCCCTGGCCGATGCCCGACTGGGGCACCTACCAGGCCCTGCACCTGGCCCATCCGCTGGCCGGCTGGCTCTCGGTGATGGGGCCACGGCTGCATCACGCCGGCTTCGACTGCCAGCGCCTGGGTCACGACATCGTCGAGCTCGACGGCCAACTGCGCCAGGCCGGCCTCACCGGCAGCAGTGACCGCCACCACGGCCTCTTCCCCATTTCGCCACTGCTCGACTACCGCTTCTATGCCACCAGCTCGCGGCGCCTGGCCTTCGCCGAGGGCGACGAGCATCGCGTCGGCCTCGGCGGGCTCGCCCTCGTCCAGAAGCAGGTCAGCGCCAACCAGGAGCGTGCCGCCGAGCTGCTGCTGCCCCACCACACCCGCTGCGAGCTCTCCTGATCCCGGTCATCCACAGAATCTGTGGATAACGCTGTGCATCATCCCCGTGGAAGTGCTCCCGGGCGGGATGCCTGGGGGCCTGGCGCGGAATGGTCAGTTTTTCGACAGCCCTTCGCGGATCCCCCGAACGAGCGCGGCCCGGACCAGGGTCCGGGCCGCAGGCCTTGCCATCACCGGGGAGATCAGGCCTCGAAGGTCATCTCCGGGACGTGGTCGGGCACCACCAGCTTGCCGGCGGTCAGCGACTCGATCTCCTCCACGGAGACGCCCGGGGCGCGCTCCTTGAGGTGGAAGGCGCCGTCCTTGATCTCCAGGTAGGCCAGGTCGGTGAGCACCCGGTTGATGCAGCCGGCGCCGGTCAGCGGCAGGTTGCAGGACTCGAGCAGCTTGGACTCGCCATGCTTGGAGGCATGGGTCATGGTGCAGATGATGTTCTCGGCACCGGCCACCAGGTCCATGGCGCCGCCCATGCCCTTGATCAGCTTGCCGGGGATCATCCAGGAGGCGATGTTGCCGTTCTGGTCGACCTCGAAGGCGCCCAGCACGGTCAGGTCCACGTGGCCGCCGCGGATCATCGCGAAGGATTCGGCCGACGAGAAGATCGCCGCCCCCGGGCGCGCCGTGACGGTCTGCTTGCCGGCGTTGATCATGTCCGGGTCGATCTCCTCCTCGGTGGGGAAGCGCCCCATGCCCAGCAGGCCGTTCTCGGACTGCAGCATCACGTCAATGCCGTCGGGGATATAGTTGGCCACCAGCGTCGGGATGCCGATACCCAGGTTGACGTAGAAGCCGTCCTCGAGTTCGCGCGCCACGCGCATTGCCATCTGTTCGCGAGTCAGTGCCATCTTGTTGCCTCATGTGTTCGGTGGAGAAGCGGTCGTGGGGAAGCGTCGGAGGGGGTCAGCCCTCGCGCACGGTGCGCTTCTCGATGCGCTTCTCGAAGGAGCCCTGGATGATGCGGTCGACATAGATGCCCGGGGTGTGGATCTGGTCGGGCTTGAGCTCGCCGGGCTCGACGATCTCCTCGACCTCGACCACGGTGATCTTGCCCGCGGTGGCCGCCATGGGGTTGAAGTTCTGGGCGGTGTCGCGATAGACGACGTTGCCGTAGCGGTCGGCCTTCCAGCCCTTGACGATGGCGAAGTCACCCACCACCGACTCCTCGAGGATATAGTGGCGGCCGTTGAACTCGCGTACCTCCTTGCCCTCGCCGATCGGCGTGCCGTAGCCGGTGGCAGTATAGAAGGCCGGGATACCAGCGCCGCCAGCGCGCATCTTCTCCGCCAGGGTGCCCTGGGGCGTGAGCACCACCTCGATCTCGTCGTTGAGCATCTGCTTCTCGAAGAGCGCATTCTCGCCGACGTAGGAGGCATGGATGCGGCTGATCTGCTTGTCCTCCAGCAGCACGCCCAGGCCGAAGCCGTCGACCCCGCAGTTGTTGGACCATACCGTCAGGCCCTTGACGCCGCGACGCTTGATCTCGGCGATCAGGTTCTCGGGAATGCCGCAGAGACCGAAACCGCCGGCGATCACGGTCATGCCGCTCTCGATGCCGTCCATTGCCTCTTCGTAGGAGTACACACGCTTGTCGAATCCGGCCATAGTGGCGCCTCGCGTTGTTGTGGAATGAAAAGTCCAAGGGTGAATGGGCAGAATGTCAGCCTAGTGTTGTCCCTGCCAATATATTTGTTAAGTTTGTTTTATTTATTGATTGATTTGTTTTGCTGATAAATTTGACCTTGGTAGCATGCCATGACCGTCAAGCAACTGCGCGCCTTCCTCGCCGTGGCCCGGACCCTGAGCTTCACCCAGGCCTGCGAACACCTGCACCTCTCCCAACCGGCCCTGAGCCTGGCGATCAAGGGGCTCGAGGAGAGCCTGGGCGGCCGCCTGCTGATTCGCAGTACCCGCAGCGTCCGGCTGACCCCGGAGGGCGAGTCGCTGGTGCCCCTGGCCAAGCGCCTGATCGCCGAATGGGACAACACCGAGGAGCTGCTGCGCCAGCGCTTCACCCTGCAGCTCGGCCGTCTGGCGGTGGCCACCATGCCGTCGTTTGCCAGCAACCTGCTGCCCCCGGCCCTGCGCGTCTTCCGCCAGCGCCATCCGCGGGTCAACGTCACGGTCCATGATGTGATCAACGAGCAGGTGATCGAGATGGTGCGCGCTCGCCAGGTGGAGCTGGGGCTGGTGTTCGAGCCGGAGGCCACCGGAAGCCTCACCTTCACGCCCCTGTTCCGCGACCGCTTCGTTGCCGTGGTGCCGGGCGAATCGCGCCTGGCCGAGCGTCCGCGCCTCGGCTGGCCGACGCTGATGACCCGCGACTTCATCGCCCTGCAGCGCCCCTCGATGGTGCGCCGGCTGCTGGAACAGCAGCTGGAGAGCCGCGGCCTCACCCTGCCCGCCGCCTTCGAGTGCCACCAGCTGGCCACCGTGGGGCGCATGGTCGCCAGTGGCCTGGGCGTCAGCGCCGTGCCCTCGCTGTGCATCGACCAGATGCAGGAGCTCGGGGCGGTGTGCCTGCCGCTGGAGGATCCGGTCATCGAGCGCGACGTCGGGGTGCTGACCTGGAACAGCCACGAGCTCTCGGTGGCCGCCCTGGCGCTGCAGCAGGTGCTGGCCGAGACCATTCGCACGCCTTATCTCGCAGCAGGACATTGACCCAACAGCTGGGCAGCCCGCAGCCGATCCATTAGCATGGTCAACTCATGAATCCGGCCGAGGAGACAGGCATGCCGACCCTCAGGGGGCTCGTCAGCATCCTGCTGCTGACTCTCACCACCCTCGCCTGGGGGGTCCCGCTGATCCTGCTCACCCTGGTCAAGCTGGTAACCCCGGGGCGGCGGCTGCGCCGGCGCGTCCTGATGGCCCTCAACGCCGTGGCGCTGAACTGGGTGGGCAGCAACCTCTGGTGGATGCGCCGCTGGCTGCGCCCGCCGCTGGAGCTCCGCCTGCCCGACGGGCTCTCCCGCGACCAGTGGTGGCTGGTGCTCTCGAACCATCGCAGCTGGACCGACATCTTCCTGCTGTTCTTCGCCCTGCACCGGCGCATTCCCATGCCCCACTTCTTCGTCAAGCGCCAGCTGATCTGGATCCCCATCGTCGGCCTGGCCTTCTGGGCCATGGAGTTCCCCATGCTGCGCCGCCTGACCCGCGAGCAGCGCGAGCGCAACCCGCAACTGGCGCGCCGCGACCGCGAGGCCACCGAACGCATGTGCCGCCACGCCCGGGAGCGCCCCATCGCCATCTACAACTTCGTCGAGGGCACCCGTTTCACCCCCGCCAAGCAGGCCGCCCAGGACGCCCCCTACCGCCATCTGCTGAGGCCGCGCGCCGGCGGCATCGCCCAGGTGGTGAGCCTGCTCGGCGAGCGCCTCGGCGGCATCCTGGATGTCACCCTGCACTACGAGAATCCCGATCCCAGCTTCTGGGGCTTCCTCTGCGGCCGCGAGGGACGGGTGCGGCTGGAGGCCCGGTGCCTGGAAGTCCCGGCCTGGATGCTCGAAGGTGGCTATTACGACGACACAGACTACAAGGAACGCTTCCAGTCATGGCTCAACGCCCTGTGGCAGGACAAGGATCGCCGTCTCGACTCACCGCGCTGACCCTGCTGCTGGTTTGCCTGGTGCTGTTGCTGGTCGGCTGCGCCGGGCGCGGGGGCGAAGGCCGCCCGGGCGAGGAGATCGCCGGCGAGTGGATCACCATCCAGCGCGGCGACACCCTGGGCGAGATCGCCCGCCGCGCCGAGGTGCCCCTGGTACGCCTGGAGCGCTTCAACCCCGGCGTCGATGCCCGGCGCCTGGCCGTGGGCCAGCGCCTGCTGGTCCCCGGTCGCGATGAGCGGGCCCCCTCCGGTGGCCCCTACCGCTACCGGGTGCGCCCAGGGGACACCTACAGCGCCATCGCCCGGCGCTTCGGCGGCCGCGCCGACCGTATCCAGGCGGCGAACCCTGACATTGCGCCCACCAGCCTGAGGGTCGGGCAGCTGATCCAGGTGCCATTGGGAGGTCGGCAGGCGGCATCCGCGGGCACGACCGCAGGCAGCACCGGCAGCACCGGCAGCAAGGCGTCCGGCAAGCGCCAGGCCGCTCGACCGGCGAGCAAGCGCCTGCCGGACCCGGGGGACCTGCCCGCCGCCGCGCGTCGCTGGCCCTGGCCGCTGGAGGAGTACCAGATCGAGCGTGCCTTCGGCACCGACAAGCGCGGCACCCTGCAGCCCATGCTGCTGGCCACTCGCCGTGGAAGCCGGGCCCATGCCGTGGCCGACGGCGAGGTGCGCTTCGCCGACAGCATGCGACAGCTCGGCCAGGTGGTGATCGTTCACCATGCCGACAACCTGCAGAGCGTTTATGCCCTCTGCGAGCGGCCACTGGTGGCCAGTGGCGACGCGGTCACCCGCGGGACCCCGGTGTGCGAGGTCGGCCAGCAGGATGGCAGCCCGCGGCTGCTCTTCGACATGCGCCATGGTGGCAAGCCCATCGACCCGGCCCGGGTGCTGCGCTGACGGAGGCGACGCTGCCCGGCACCGGACGGCCGGTCTGCCGTCATGCCTTCTTCATCGCCGTGACGCGCGGCTGTCATGGCCAGCCGGCATCCTATACGGTGTCAGCCCCCTCCGGGCCTGCCACCGCACGAGGAGCCCCATGCGCATCTGCCTGGTCAGTGAAACCTGGTCCCCCGACATCAACGGCGTCGCCCATACCCTGGGCCAACTCAGCATGGAACTGCGCCGGCGTGGCGTGGCCCTTCAGCTGGTCCGGCCCCGGCCGGCAAACGGGTCCGCGCCGCGGGCCGAGGGGATGGAGGCCGAGCTCCGGGTGCGCGGGCTGGGCCTGCCCGGCTATCGCCAGGTGCGCATCGGCCTGCCGGCCACGGCGGCCATCCAGCGCCTGTGGCGACAACAGCGCCCGACGGCCGTCTACCTGGCCACCCAGGGACCGCTGGGCTGGTCGGCGCTACGCGCCGCCGAGCGGCTGGGTATTCCGGTGGTCAGCGGCTGGCATACCAACTTCGACCACTACTGCCGCGACTACGGGCTGCCCTGGCTGGCGCCGCTGGTGCTGCGTCGTCTGCGCCGCTTCCACAACCGCACGGCGGCCACGCTGGTGCCGACCCGTGCCCAGGCCGAGGGGCTTTCCGGCCGCGGCCTCGTCAACGTGCGGGTCATGGCGCGCGGCATCGACGGCGAGCGTTTCTCGCCGACCCATCGTGACCCGGCCCTGCGCGAAGCCTGGGGCAGCGACGCCCATCGACCAGTGGCGCTGCACGTGGGGCGCCTGGCCGCGGAGAAGAACCTCGACCTGCTGCGTGACACCTTCACGGCGATGCTCGCCGCCCGCCCGGAGATCAGCCTGGTGGTCGTCGGCGATGGGCCGGGGCGCGCCGGGCTGGAACGTGCCCTCCCCCAGGCCCACTTCACCGGCTTCATCGACCGCGATAGCCTTCAGCGCCACTTCGCCAGTGCCGACCTCTTCGTCTTCCCCTCGATCTCCGAGACCTGGGGCAACGTGGTCCTCGAGGCCATGGCCAGCGGCCTGGCGGTGGTGGCCTTTCGCCATGCCGCGGGCGCCGAGCTGATCGAGGACGACGTCAATGGCATCAGCCTGCCGGTGGGCGACGAGGCCGGCTTCCGGGAGGCCGCCGCCACCCTCTGTCAGCAGCCGGCCCGCTATGCCCGCCTGGGGCGGGCGGCCAGGAAGCGCGCCCTGGCGTACCGCTGGCCGGCGATTGCCGACACCTTCCTCTCCACCCTCACCCAGCCGATGGAGATCGATGATGAAGCCGCAGCGCCCTGCCGTGTTTGAACGTCTCGACCTCATCGAGTGGCAGCTCTGCCGGCGCCTGGCCGGCTTCAGCGTCCACCCGCCCTGGCTGGCCCTGCTGCGGCTGGCCAGCAAGCTGGGAGACTGGCCGCTGTGGGTCGCGCTGATCCTCGCCCAGCCGCTGCTCCATCCCGCCGGCAGCGGCCAGCGGGTGGCCCAGTACACCGTCACGGCCCTGGTGGCCATCGGCCTCTATCGGCTCCTCAAGACCCGCCTGTGTCGCGAGCGCCCCTTCATCACCTTCCGCGGCATCATCCGCTGCAACGAGCCCGCCCGGGACCGCTACAGCTTTCCCAGCGGCCATACCATGCATGCGGTGCTGTTCTGCACCCTGACCGCCGCCCATGCCCCCTGGCTGCTGCCCGGGCTGGTCCCGATCGCGCTGCTGATCGGCGTGTCGCGGGTGGGCCTGGGACTGCACTACATCAGCGATGTGGCGGCCGGCGCCCTGCTCGGGCTGGGCTTTGCCCTGGCCAGCCTCTATCTGGCCGGCTGACCCTGCATCTGGCCGGCTGACCCTGCATCTGGCCGGCTGACAGGGTGTCACTGGCCGCCACCTGGTCGGGATGGCATCCTGACGCCATGCTCCCGACACCCGCCCTGCCGGGCGAGCGCCTGCTCGACTCGCCTGCCCTGACCCTGTTCCCCGGCCTGCTCGGCGAGTCCGCCGCGACCCGGCTGCTGACGCAGCTCGACCAGGCGCTGGCGTGGCAGCGACCGACCCTGCGCCTCTACGGGCGTGAGCACCCGATCCCGCGCCGTCAGCTGTGGATGGGCAACCCCGACGCCCGCTATCGCTACTCGGGCCGGGACTTCCTGCCCGAGCCCTGGCATCCCGCGGTCTCGACCCTCCATGCGGCCGTGATCCGTCGCCTGGCCGGTGCCGGCTTCTCGGCACGCTTCAACAGCGTGCTGCTCAATCGCTATGCCGGCGGCGAGGAGCGCATGGGCTGGCATAGCGACGACGAGCCCGAGCTTGGCCCGGCGCCGTTGATCGCCGCGGTGAGCCTGGGAGCCGAGCGGCCGCTGCGCTTCCGCTGGAAGGACCGTTCCCATCAGGCCTTCAATGTCTGGCTGCCCCATGACAGCCTGCTGCTGATGGGAGTCGGCGTGCAGGATAGGCTGCAGCATGCCCTGCTGCCACGCCGGCTGCCCGGGCTGCGCATCAGCCTGACCTTCCGCCTGGTGAACCCGACGGCGTCGCCTCCTGCCTGACACGCTGCTGCCCTTCTTGCCCTTCTTGCCCTTCTTGCCTTATATGCCGAAACGGCCACCCCGGATCGGGACGGACGCTGATGCACACTCGGTAAGATAACGGTATAAATTGGCGATTACGCATCACCCCCGATGGTAGCCGGGAGTGACGAAGGGCATCCTGGTCACCGTCATCGGCAGGCGCTTGCCGCGCACCTCGGCATACACCGTGGTGCCGACCTCGCTGGCTTCGATGGCCACGTAGCCCATCGCCACCGGCTGGCCGACGCTGGGACCGAAGCCGCCGGAGGTCACGTGGCCCAGCCGGGTGTCCTCGGCATCGTAGAGCTCGGCCCCCTCGCGCACCGGGGCGCGGCCCTCGCCGAGCAGGCCCACCCGCTTGCGGCGATGGTCCTTCTCCGCCACCTGGTGCAGGATCAGGTCGGCCCCGGGGAAGCCGCCGGCACGCTCGCCGCCACGACGGCGCGGCTTGCCGATGGCCCAGATCAGCCCCGCTTCCACCGGCGTCGTTCCGGTATCGATATCGTGGCCATAGAGGCACAGGCCCGCCTCGAGGCGCAGCGAGTCACGGGCCCCCAGCCCGATCGCCTCGACCTCCTCTTCCGCCAGCAGCAGACGCGCCAGGGCCTCGGTCTCCTCGGCGGCCACCGAGATCTCGAAACCGTCCTCGCCAGTGTAACCGCTGCGGCTGGCCCAGACCTCGATGCCGCCGATGGTGAAGTAACCATGCTGCATGAAGACCATCTCGCAGGCCTCGGGGCACAGGCGCTGCATCACTGAGGCCACTGCCGGCCCCTGCAGCGCCAGCAGGCCCCGGTCGACCACCTCCACCTCGTGGTCGGGCAGGCCGCGGCGCAGGTGGGCGATATCCTGTTCCCGACAGGCGGCGTTGACCACCAGGTAGAGGTGGTCGCCGGCATTGACCACCATCAGGTCGTCCAGGATGCCACCCTCCTCGGCGGTGAACAGTGCATAGCGCTGCATGCCCTCGGCCAGCCCGACGATGTCCGCCGGCACCAGGCTCTCCAGCGCCTCGGCGGGCCGTGGGCCGCGCAGCAGGATCTGCCCCATGTGGGAGACATCGAAGAGCCCGCAGGCACGGCGGGTATGCTCGTGCTCGCGCTTGACCCCCAGCGGGTACTGCACCGGCATGTCGTAGCCGGCGAAGGGCACCATCTTGCCCCCCAGCTCGACGTGCAGGGCGTGCAGGGGGGTGTGCTTGAGTTCACTCATGTCATCATCACTCATGGCTTGGGGGCCAACGCAAGAGAGGTGCCCCTCTGGGCACCTCTCCCGCGTGACGCACCCTCAGGATTTGTCGTGGTCCAGCTCTTCGCCCGGCAGGATCTCCTTGCCGTCGAAGTAGTCACGGGCCAGCTTGAAGACCACCGGCGACAGCAGCGCCAGGGCGATCAGGTTGGGGATGGCCATCATGGCGTTGAAGGTGTCGGCCATCAGCCAGATGAAGCCCAGCTGGGCCATGGCACCCAGCGGGATCGCCAGCACGAACAGCACCCGGTAGAGCATGATCGAGCGGGTGCCGAACAGGAACTGGAAGCACTTCTCGCCGTAGAAGGACCAGCCCAGGATGGTGGTGAAGGCGAATACCGCCAGCGCCAGCGACACGATCTGGTTGCCCATGCCCGGCAGGGCAGCATCGAAGGAGAGCGCGGTCAGCGACGCCCCGGCCTCCCCCGTCTCCCAGACCCCCGCGGTCAGGATGACCAGCGCGGTGATGGAGCAGACGATGATGGTGTCGATGAAGGTGCCCAGCATGGCGATCAGGCCCTGGCGGACCGGGTTCTTGGTCTGGGCCGCGGCGTGGGCGATGGGCGCACTACCCAGGCCCGCCTCGTTAGAGAAGATGCCGCGCGCCACACCGAAGCGGATCGCCGCCATCACCGCCGCGCCGGCGAAGCCGCCCACGGCCGCATGGGGGTTGAAGGCATAGGTGAAGATCATGCCGAAGGCCCCGCCGATCTGGTCGGCGTTGATGATCAGCACGACCAGGCCGGCCAGCACGTAGAGGATCCCCATGACCGGCACCAGCTTGCCCGCCACCTTGGCGATACGCTTGATGCCGCCGAGGATCACCATGCCGGCGAACACCATGATCACCACCCCGGTGATCCAGTGCGGCAGGCCGAAGGTGCTATCCAGGGCGTCCGCCACGGAGTTCGACTGCACGGTGTTGCCGATGCCGAAGGCCGCCACGGCGCCGAAGAAGGCGAAGGCGCCGCCCAGCCACAACCACTTCTTGCCCAGGCCGTTCTTGATGTAGAACATCGGGCCGCCGACATGGTAACCGGTGCTGTCGGTTTCGCGGTAGCGCACCGCCAGCACCGCCTCGGCGAACTTCGTGGCCATGCCCACCAGGGCCGTGATCCACATCCAGAACACCGCCCCCGGGCCACCCAGGGCGATGGCGGTGGCCACGCCGGCGATGTTGCCGGTGCCGATGGTGGCGGACAACGCCGTCATCAGGGCATTGAAGGGCGAGATCTCGCCGTCCTCATGCTTCTCGGGCTTCTTGCCCGGCGCGGGTTTCTTGTCACGCCCCTGCCACATCAGCTTGAAGCCGGTACCGAGCTTGCGGATCGGCATCAGCTTCAGGCCGAGCTGCAGGTAGAGGCCCACCCCCAGCAGCAGGATGAGCATCAATGGCCCCCATACCACGCCATTGATGGCACCGAAGATACTGTTCAAAGTTTCCACGAGAGTCTCCCTTATTCACGCTTGTTGTTGTGACCCGCCATCCACTACGAAGCTTTCCTCTTAGGGAAAAGACGAAATGGCATGGGCGGACCAGGCTTCGACGAAAGATCGACAGGACGAACGCCTTCACGATAGCGGATCCTGCCACTGATGCACCAGCCCGATGAACCGGGGGGAGACACCTCGGCGGCACCGCTCACCATGACGCCGCCTGTTTCCGATCGGAAACGCGGCAAGCCTACTGTCGGTGGCGCCGGGGAGCAAGGGGATGGCAGTTAGCGCCACCGGACGCCCGGGCGCGGCCCGGATCCCGCCCGCCATGCGCCGTGCGGCCCGGCGGCATCCCAGTGCCCACCCCGGCAGCAGGCCTCACGCCGGGCCCGGCACTGGACGAACCGGCTCCGGCGGACCACCCTGTAAACGGGTCGAGGAGCGCAAGGCATCGAACCGACCCACCGGGAGGACTCGCCAAATGCCGACAATGGCGTTAGCATTCGCGGATCCGAAAACCTTTTTCGTATAGGAAATCACGATGAGCTCTATCCCCGCCAACCTGCGCTATGCCAAAAGCCATGAATGGGTCCTCGATAATGGCGACGGCACCGTGACCATCGGCATCACCGACCATGCCCAGGAGGCGCTGGGCGACGTGGTCTTCGTCGAGCTTCCCGAGGTGGGCCGCACCCTGGCCGTGGGCGACGAGTTCGGCGTCATCGAGTCGGTCAAGGCCGCCTCCGACCTCTACGCGCCGGTGGCCGGCGAGATCCTCGCGGTCAACGAGGCCCTCGAGGACGCGCCCGAGACCGTCAACGAGTCGCCCTATGAGGATGGCTGGATCATGAAGGTGCGCCTCGAGGACGCCAGCGTCCTCGACGACCTGCTCGATGCCGACGCCTACCAGGCCGTCGCCGCCGACGAGGAGTGATCCTCACCCCTGGCGCCCCCGTCGGGACCGGCCAGATCGTGCCGGCTGCTGACGCAACGAGGCGCCACTCCCGGCCTCGTCCCTGACGGGGCCGGCCCCTTTCGACGATCCCCGGGGCGAGGCCCCGTCACGCACACAGGGTGTTCCATGGCTTTCGACAACCGCCGCCTGGCCGATCTGGCCGCTCACGATGCCTTCCTCCAGCGCCACAACGGCCCGGCCGGCGCCGACGTGGACGGCATGCTCACCACCCTCGGCATGGAGAGCCTGCCCACGCTGATCGAGGCCACCGTGCCCGCCGGCATCCGGCTGGGGCGTGAGCTGGACCTGGATCCGCCGCAGAGCGAGGCCGAGGCCCTGGACTACCTGCAGCGCCTGGCCCGCCAGAACCGGGTCGTCAAGAGCTACATCGGCCAGGGCTACTACGACACCCACCTGCCGACGGTGATCCAGCGCAACGTGCTGGAGAACCCCGGCTGGTACACCGCCTATACGCCCTACCAGCCGGAGATCTCCCAGGGTCGTCTGGAGGGGCTGCTCAACTTCCAGCAGATGGTCATGGACCTCACCGGCATGGAGCTGGCCAACGCCTCGCTGCTCGACGAGGCCACCGCCGCCGCCGAGGCCATGGCGCTGTGCAAACGCGCCAACAAGAAGGCCAAGAGCGACACCTTCTTCGTCGCCGAGGACGTCTTCCCCCAGACCCTGGACGTGGTGCGCACCCGCGCCGCCTGGTTCGGCTTCGAGCTGGTGGTGGCCCCGGCCGAGGAACTCGCCGAGCATGAGGTCTTCGGTGCCCTGCTGCAGTACCCGGGCGACAGCGGGCAGGTCCGCGACCTGGCGCCGCTGATCGAGACCGCCCGCGAGCGCGGCGTGATGACCTGCGTGGTCGCCGATATCATGGGCCTGGTGCTGCTCAAGGAGCCGGGGGCCGTCGGCGCCGACATGGTGGTGGGCTCCTCGCAGCGCTTCGGCGTGCCCATGGGCTATGGCGGCCCGCATGCCGCCTTCTTCGCCACTACCGACAAGCTCAAGCGCTCGATCCCCGGCCGCATCATCGGCGTGTCCAAGGACAGCCGCGGCGCCACCGCGCTGCGCATGGCGATGCAGACCCGCGAGCAGCACATCCGCCGCGAGAAGGCGACCTCCAACATCTGCACCGCCCAGGCGCTGCTGGCCAACATCGCCGGCTTCTACGCCGTCTATCACGGCGCCGAGGGCCTGCGCACCATTGCCGGGCGCATTCACCGCCTGACCACGATCCTCGCCGCGGGGCTCAAGGCCAAGGGGGTCACCCTGGCCCACGACAGCTGGTTCGACACCCTGCGCCTGAGCGGCGTGGATGCCGGCAAGCTCCACGGCCGGGCCATGACCCACGACCTCAACTTGCGCTACTTCGCCAATGGCAACGTGGGGGTGAGCCTCGACGAGACCACCACTGCCCATGATGTGGATGTGCTGTTCGACGTGCTGCTCGGCGAGGAGCACGGCCTCTCGGTGCGCGAGCTCGACGACCGCGTGGTCGAGGCCGGCACCAGCGGCATCCCGGCGGCGTGCCGGCGCGAGTCAGACTTCCTGACCCACCCGACCTTCCGCCGCTACCACAGCGAGACGGAGATGCTGCGCTACCTCAAGCGCCTGGAGAACAAGGATCTGTCGCTGGCCCACGCCATGATCCCGCTGGGTTCGTGCACCATGAAGCTCAACGCCACCAGCGAGATGATGCCGATCACCTGGCCGGAATTCGCGCGCATCCATCCCTTCGCGCCCCGCGACCAGGTGGCCGGCTACCGGCAGATGATCGACGAGCTGGCCGCCTTCCTGGTGGAAATCACCGGCTACGACCACATCTCCATGCAGCCCAACTCCGGCGCCCAGGGCGAGTACGCCGGCCTGGTGGCGATCCGCCGCTATCAGGCCGCCGAGGGCGAGGGGCACCGCGACGTCTGCCTGATCCCGAGCTCGGCCCATGGCACCAACCCGGCTTCTGCCGCCATGGCGCGGATGAAGGTCGTGGTGGTGGAGTGCGACAGCGACGGCAATATCGACCTCGAGGACCTGCGCGCCAAGGCCGAGCAGCACGCCGATGTCCTCTCGGCGATCATGATCACCTACCCCTCCACCCACGGCGTCTTCGAGGCCGGTGTGCGCGAGGTGTGCAAGCTCGTCCACGACCACGGCGGCCAGGTCTACGTGGATGGCGCCAACATGAACGCCCAAGTGGGCCTCTCGCGTCCCGGCGACTTCGGCGGCGATGTCAGCCACCTCAACCTGCACAAGACCTTCTGCATTCCCCACGGCGGCGGCGGCCCGGGCATGGGGCCGATCGGGGTCAAGGCCCACCTGGCGCCCTTCGTCGCCAACCACGTGGTCACGCCACTGGAGGGTGTCGAGGCGAGTTGTGGTGCGGTCTCGGCCGCGCCCTACGGCTCGGCGTCGATCCTGCCGATCTCCTGGGCCTACATCAAGATGATGGGCGCCCGCGGCCTGCGCGAAGCCACCGAACTGGCCATCCTCAACGCCAACTACATCGCCCGGCGGCTCGAGAGCCACTACCCGGTGCTCTACAAGGGCCGCAACGGCACCGTGGCCCACGAGTGCATCATCGACATCCGCCCGCTCAAGGCCGCGTCCGGCATCAGCGAGGAGGACATCGCCAAGCGCCTGATGGACTACGGCTTCCACGCCCCGACCATGTCCTTCCCGGTGCCCGGCACGCTGATGATCGAGCCCACCGAATCGGAGTCGCGTTACGAGATCGATCGCTTCTGCGACGCCATGATCCGTATCCGCGAGGAGATTGCCTGCGTGCAGCGCGGCGACTGGCCGGCGGACGACAACCCCCTGGTCAATGCCCCGCACACCATGGCCGACCTGAGGGACGACGCCTGGGAACGCCCCTACTCCCGCGAACTCGGTGCCTTCCCCTGCGAGGCGGTCAAGGCCGCCAAATACTGGCCGGCGGTCAACCGGGTCGACAACGTCTTCGGCGACCGGCAGCTGATCTGCTCCTGCCCGAGCATCGACGAGTATCGTGATTGAAAGACGTGACTGATGGGCCTGCTGCATCAGGCCTCGTGGCGTTGCGGCCCCTCACCGAAGCCGAAGCGTTCGTGATGGCGCTGCTCGCGATAACCCTCGAGCAGCCGCACGTAGCGCCGTGGCATCTGCTCGCCGGTGCGCATGACCAGATGCAGGGACTCGTGGACCGGCTGGGGCAGGGAGAGCTCCTTGACCTGGCGCTGCCAGGGCGAGGTCTCCAGTACCACCCGTGAGACCACGGTGAAACCCAGCCTGCGCGCCACGGCATCCAGCACCATGCTCACCTCGTTGGTGAAGCCCTGGCGCGGGAAGTGGCTCATGGAGCGGAAGTCGGGAAAGTTGGCCCGCAGCAAAGCACCGGCATGATCCTCCCCGCCCGAGTAGCTGATGAAGCCGATCCCCATCAGGTCGACCAGGCCATTGCCGGCGAAGTCCGCCGGCACCACCAGGCAGAGCGGCTCCTGGTGCCAGGCCTCGCAGTCGAGGTCGGGATGACGCACGGCCTCGGTGATGATCCCCAGGTCATGACGACCACCCAGCACGTCGGCGACGATCTCGCTGTTGAAGGCGAAGCTGTAGCTCACCGTGAGACCGGGCTGCATCTGCTGCTGGCCAAGAATGAAGGGATAGAGCATCAGGCCGACACTGCCCGGCGAGGCGAGGCGGCACTCGCCGCTGTCCAGGCTGTCGTTGTCCAGGGAGTGTCGGAACTGTTCGTGTTCGGCGAACAGCTTGAGCGCGTAATCGTAGGCGCGTCGCCCGCTCTCGGTGAGGACGAAACGCCGCCCCTGGCGATCCAGCAGTGGCTTGCCGAGGTACTCCTCGAGCTTGCGCACGTGCTGGCTGACCCCGGGCTGGGTCATCTCCAGGCGGCGGGCGGTGCGCGTGAAGCTGCCGGTCTCGACCAGGGTGATGAAGGTACGGAAGTATCGGGCGTTGAACATGGGGCGTCACGTCGCGGGCAATGGCCGGGCAGCCCGGATTCTACCAGTTCGCCGTCAGGCCCGCAGCGATGCCCGCCCATGGCGCGGCGTGGTAGCATCCCAGGACGAGCAATGCGCCATGACGACAGGAAACGCCAAGGATGCCCGACACCATTTCCACCACCATCTCGCCGGAAGGCAGCCTCGAGATCCTCTCCCAGCAGGAAGTCGAGCGCCTCCACGACACCTCCAAGAGCGGCCTTCACGACCTGCTGCGCAACTGCTCGCTGGCGGTACTCAATTGCGGCAACTTGACCGATGATGGCCTGGCCCTGCTCGAGACCTACCGCGACTTCGACATCGAGGTGCTGCAGCAGGACCGCGGGGTGCGCCTCAAGATCACCAACGCCCCCGCCGAGGCCTTCGTCGACGGCAAGATGATTCGCGGCATCCGTGAGCACCTCTCCGCGGTGCTGCGCGACATCGTCTACGTCTACAACGAGATCCAGACCCGCCATCGCTTCGACCTGCAGACCGCCGTGGGCACCACCAACGCCGTCTTCCATATCCTGCGCAAGGCCGGGACCCTCAAGCCCGGACGCGACCCCAGCCTGGTCGTCTGCTGGGGCGGCCACTCGATCTCCCGCGAGGAGTACGACTACACCAAGTCCGTCGGCTACCACCTGGGACTACGCGAGCTGGACATCTGCACTGGTTGCGGTCCCGGCGCCATGAAGGGGCCCATGAAGGGTGCCAACGTGGCTCATGCCAAGCAGCGTCGCACCCAGGGGCGCTACCTGGGGGTCTCGGAACCCGGCATCATCGCCGCCGAAGCGCCCAACCCCATCGTCAACGAGCTGGTGGTGATGCCCGACATCGAGAAGCGCCTCGAGGCGTTCGTGCGGCTAGGGCACGGCATCATCGTCTTCCCGGGGGGCGTGGGCACTGCCGAGGAGATCCTCTACCTGCTGGGGATCTTGCTGCACCCGGACAATGCCGACATGGAGCTGCCGGTGATCCTCACCGGGCCCGCCAACTCTGCTGACTACTTCAAGCGCATCGACGAGTTTCTGGTCTACACCCTGGGCGAGGAGGTGCGCCAGCTCTACCGCATCGTCGTCGACGACGCCGTCGAGGTCGCCCGTACCATGCGCAAGAACATCGATGCGGTGACCGAGTATCGCCGCAGCCGCCAGGACGCCTTCTACTACAATTGGCGACTCACCGTGGCCCGGGACTTCCAGGAGCCCTTCGAGCCCACCCACGAGGCCATGGCCGGCCTGGCGCTCCACCGGGAGCAGCCGGTGCATGAGCTGGCCGCCAATCTACGCCGCGCCTTCTCGGGCATTGTCGCCGGCAACGTCAAGGAAAAGGGCATCCTCGCAATAGAGGCCCATGGCCCCTTCCGCCTGCACGCCGAACTGGCGCTGATGGCGCGCCTCGACGAGCTGCTGGCCTCCTTCGTCGACCAGGGTCGCATGAAGCTCACCGGGGACTATGTGCCCTGCTATACGCTCGGCTGAGCGCAAGGGGCAAGGTAGCTGGGGCCGAGTTCAGCGAGGCACCCTGACCCACAGCCACAGGGCATGCAGCAGCAGCCCCAATGTGGCGCCGTGGGAGACCAACAGCTCCCAGCCGAAGAAGTCGCTGGTCAGGGCGAGCCAGGCCGCCATCACCACCAGGCCCGCGCCCAGGCAGAGCCCCAGCCGACGCAGCAGCGCGGGGAGGCGCGAGCGCGCCTCCCCGGAGAGCAGCCGCCACTGCAGTACGCTCACCACGGCCACCACCGCCAGCGCCATCAGCATCAACGACAGGCGTGTGTCGTGCCCTGCGACCAGGTAGCGTGGCAGGGTCGCCAGCATCAGTATCCCGAGTCCCAGCAGCAGGCTGAGGCGCTCCGCTGTCGGCGTCGCGCCCACGTCAAGCCACCTTCAGCTGCTGGGCATCGATCCACTGCTCGACCCAGGGCAGGGCCTCGTCGTCCGCCATGAAGGTCTCCATGGCATCTACCTCGAGACGCTCACCGAGGCGCTGCGCCCCCTGCCCCTCGAGCAGCGCGTCAAGGTGGCGCCCGGCGCCACAGAAGGTCTCGCCGTAGGAGCTGTCGCCCAGGGCGATGAGGCCATAGCGAAGTCCCTCGAGACCGGGACTGCGTTCCTCGAGGTCGCGGGCGAAGGGCACGATGTTGCCGGGCAGGTCGCCGCTGCCGGTGGTCGAGACGCAGAACAGCGCCAGGTCGGTGGGCGAGCCGATGAGGTCGTCGAGGGTCGGCTGGTCGAAGATGGCCACCTCGTAGCCGGCCTCCTCGAACAGCGGCTTGACCTGCTCGGCGACGTCCAGGGCACCGCCATACATGGTTCCTACGAAGATCTTGAGCATGGGCATGTCATGGATTTACCTGAGAATTTCGCTCGGATATTAACACGAGGCTGCGGCATGGGGCCACGCCCTGGCACCTGCAGGCGACGCCAATGCCCGAGTATACTGGTCGGCTTTCCCCCGCGGCGTGCACGGAGACAACATGCAGCAGACCTTCGAGACCTGGATCACCCCGATCATGATCGGCGGCCTGATCCTCTTCATGTGTTTCATCATCTGGGACCTGGCGAAGAAGTCCCAGGCCGGCCGCTTCGGCACCATCATGCTGTTCGTGGTGCTGGGCGCCGGGATGCTGGGCTATGTCCTGAAGGTGGTGATCACCTGGATGCTGGAGAACGGCGGCGGCGTGTGACGACACGCCGAGCCCCTGGCCATGAAAAACGCCACTCCAAGGAGTGGCGTTTTTCATGCTTGGCATGAGTATCAGTGGGCCTCGCCACGGTACCCCTCGACCTGGCTCTTGAGCTTCTGGCCGGGCCGGAAAGTGACCACCCGCCGCGCGGAGATCGGGATCTCCTCGCCGGTCTTGGGGTTGCGGCCGGGTCGTTCACGCTTGTCACGCAGGTCGAAGTTGCCGAAGCCCGAGAGCTTGACCTGCTCGTTCTCGCGCAGGCAGCCGCGTATCTCCTCGAAGAAGGCCTCCACCATAAACTTGGCCTCGCGCTTGGAGAGGCCAAGCTCGGCGTGCAGATGTTCGGCCAGTTCCGCCTTGGTCAGCGCACCCATCTTGTCACACCCATCTTGTCACCCCCATGTTGTCGTCCTCATGGCGCTGGTCCTGCCGATCGACGAGACACTCGGGCCTCATGCGCGCAATTCCGCCCCCAGATGCTGACGCGACTCCGCGACGATGGCATCAACCAACTGATTGATTTCCTCGTCATTAAGCGTGCGTGATGGATGCTGCCAGGTCAAGCCCAGGGCTACGCTCTTGAGACCCTCGGGCACCCCCTTGCCCTGGTAGACATCGAACAGGTGTGACTCCACCAGCCACTCGCCGGCCTGGGCGCGGATGGTGTCGAGCAGCGACTGCACCGGCAGCCCCTCGTCGACCAGGAAGGCCAGGTCGCGGCGCACCTCGGGATGGCGCGACAGCGGCGTAAAGGCCGGCACCCGGCCCTGGGTCAGCGCATCGAGGCGCACCTCGAAGAGCAACGCATCGACCTTGAGGCCCAGCTTGGCACGTACCGCCGGGTGCAGGGTGCCGATCCAGCCGGCCTCCTCGCCGCGGTGCAGGATGCGCGCGCACTGACCCGGGTGCAGGGCCGGATGCTCGCCCGGCTCGAAGCGCCAGGCCTCGGGCTCGCCCAGGGCCAGCAGGCTCTCCAGGTCGCCCTTGAGGTCGAAGAAGTCAACCGGCTCCCTGCCCCCGGTCCAGCCCTCCGGCTCGCGAGGCCCGCAGACCAGCGCCCCGAGCATCGGGGTCTGGTGCAGGTGGTCGAGCTCGCCACGGAAGGTGAGGCCGGTCTCGAACAGTCGTACCCGGTCCTGCTGGCGATTGAGGTTATGCTGCAGGGCCCGCACCAGGCCGGGAAAGAGGCTCGCGCGCATCACCGAGAGGTCGCTGGAGATGGGGTTGGCCAGCGTCGGCGATACCGCCTCGGGATGCAGCACCTGCTGCAGCTCGGGGGCGACGAAGCTGTAGGTCACGGCCTCCTGGTAGCCACGCGCGACCATCTGGCGACGCAGCCGCGCCAGCGGCGTGTGCGCCTCGTGGGCCGGACGCAGGGCCAGGCGGACCTGGGGACGCCGCACCGGCAGGCGATTGTAACCGTGGATGCGCGCCACCTCCTCGATCAGGTCTTCCTCGATGGCGATGTCGAAGCGCCAGCTCGGGACCTGCACGCTCCAGCCCTGGTCGGAGACCTCGGCCACCAGGCCGAGGCGCTCGAGGATCTCGGTGACCTCGTCACGGGGCAGCGACTTGCCCAGTGCCTGCTCCAGTCGCGCCGCCCGCAGCGTCGCCTCGCGGCCGTCCGGCAGGTGCGGCTCGCTTGCCACCTCGACCAGCGGCCCCGGCTCGCCACCGGTGATCGCCAGCAGCAGGACGGTGGCCCGCTCGGCGGCCTCACGGGCGAGCGCCGGGTCGACACCGCGCTCGAAGCGGTGCGAGGCGTCGGTATGCAGACCATAGGAACGCGCCTGACCGGCGACCGCCAGCGGCGAGAAGAAGGCCGCCTCGAGGAAGATGTCGCGGGTCTCGGGGCTCACGCCGGAGTGCTCGCCGCCCATGATGCCGGCGATGGCCAGCGGGCCACGTTCGTCGGCGATGACCAGCGTGGCGCCATCCAGGGTGATCGCCTGGCCGTCGAGCAGCACCAGCTGCTCGCCTTCGCGTGCCAGCCGCACGACCACGCTGCCGTGCAGGTTGGCGCGATCGAAGGCATGCAGGGGCTGGCCAAGCTCGAGCATCACGTAGTTGGTGACATCCACCACCGGGTCGATGGCGCGAATGCCGCTGCGACGCAGCCGCTCGACCATCCACAGCGGGGTCTCGGCGGTGACGTCGACGCCCTTGATCAGGCGGCCGATGTAGCGCGGACAGCGCTCACCGTCCTCGACACGCACCGGGAAGGTCTCATCAAAGGTGGCGGCCACCGGGGTAAGGTCGGGCCCCTTGACGGCCAGCCGGTTGAGCACCCCGACCTCGCGGGCCAGCCCCTTGAGGCTCAGGCAGTCCCCGCGGTTCGGCGTCAGGTCCACCTCGATGGTGTGATCGTCGAGGCCCATGAAGTCACGCAAGCCCTCGCCGATCGGCGCGCTGGCCGGCAACACGAGGATACCCGCGGAGGTCGTCTCCTCGAGGCCCAGCTCGGAGGCCGAGCAGATCATGCCGCGGGACTCGACGCCGCGCAGCTTGGCCTTCCTGATCGTGAAGTCGCCGGGCAGCACCGCACCGACCCGGGCGAAGGGGACCTTCTGCCCCACGGCCACATTGGGCGCCCCGCAGACCACCTGGACGGGCTCGCCGCTGCCGTCATCGACCCGACAGACATTGAGTTTGTCGGCATCGGGATGCGGCGCCTTGCCGATCACTTCCGCCACCACGACCTCGCTGAAGGCCGCGGCCACCGGTTCCACGGCATCGACTTCCAGGCCGGCCATGGTGATCTGGTCGGCCAGCGCCTGGGTGGAGAGCGCCGGCGAGACCCAGTCACGCAGCCACTGTTCGGAAAATTTCATGACGTATCCTGTGTTCTGCTTATCCGGTGGTCGATCAGGCGAACTGGCGCAGGAAGCGCAGATCGTTGTCGAAGAACAGCCGCAGGTCGTTGACGCCGTAGCGCAGCATGGCCAGGCGCTCGGCGCCCATGCCGAAGGCAAAGCCCGTATAGCGCTCGGCGTCGATGCCTGAGTGGCGGAACACCTCGGGATGCACCATCCCGCAGCCCATCACTTCCAGCCAGCCGCTATGGGAGCAGACCCGGCAGCCATCGCCACCACACATCACGCACTGGATGTCGACTTCCGCCGAGGGCTCGGTGAAGGGGAAGTAGGAGGGCCGGAAGCGCACCGAGAGGTCATCACGCTCGAAGAAGGCGTGCAGGAAGTCCTGGATGGTGCCCTTGAGGTCGGCGAAGCTGACGTCTTCATCGACCAGCAACCCCTCGACCTGATGGAACATGGGGGTATGGGTCAGGTCGGAATCGCTACGGTAGACGCGCCCGGGACAGACGATACGGATCGGCGGCTCGGCCTCCTTCATGGTCCGCACCTGTACCGGCGAGGTATGGGTCCTCAGCAGCCGGGTGGCATCGAAGTAGAAGGTATCGGCCATGCCCCGCGCCGGGTGGTGCGCGGGGATATTGAGGGCCTCGAAGTTGTGGTAGTCGTCCTCGATCTCGGGACCGACCGCCACGTCATAGCCGATGCGGGTGAAGAGCCCCTCGATGCGCTCCAGCGTCAGGGTCACCGGGTGCAGGCCGCCGCTGGGCTGGCCGCGTCCCGGCAGGGTCACGTCGAGGCGTTCGGCGGCCAGGCGCGCCTCGAGGGCCGCCTTCTCCAGCGCCTGACGCCGCTCGTCCAGTTCCTTGCCCAAGGCCTGCTTGGCCTGGTTGATGCGCTCGCCTGCGGCCGGGCGCTCCTCGGCAGCCAGCTTGCCGAGCCCCTTGAGCAGCGCGGTGATCTCGCCCTTCTTGCCGAGATAGCGGACGCGCAGTTCGTCCAGCGCGGCCAGGCTGTCGGCGGCGTGAATGGCGTCGCGGGCCTCGGCAACCAGAGTGGGAAGGTGATCCATCCGTTGAGCTCCGAAGTCTTTCCAAGAAGTCTTTCAAAAAAACAGGGGAAGAGCGGCTGCTCTTCCCCTGCGACGATCATGGTCCGGCGTCACGGCGAGAACCGCGGCCAGCCAAGGGTCGACGTCCCTTACTGGGCAGCCTTGGCCTTCTCGACGATGGCGGCAAAGGCAGCCTTCTCGTGAACGGCCAGATCGGCCAGCACCTTGCGGTCGATCTCGATACCGGCCTTCTTCAGGCCACCGACGAAGCGACTGTAGGACAGGCCGTGCTGACGGGCACCGGCATTGATGCGCTGGATCCACAGGGCGCGGAACTGGCGCTTGCGCTGGCGGCGGTCACGGTACGCGTACTGACCGGCCTTGATGACGGCCTGCTTGGCGACGCGAAAGACGCGTGAACGGGCACCGTAGTAGCCCTTGGCCTGCTTGAGAATCTTCTTGTGACGACGACGTGCGACGACACCACGCTTGACACGAGTCATGGCTTTCTCCTGACGTTAGAGGGGTTCACCCGGGGTGTTACAGGTTCGGCAGCATGCGCTGCACGAGCTGCTTGTCGGCGTCGTGGATCTGCTTCATCCCACGCAGATGACGCTTCCGCTTGGTGGACTTCTTGGTCAGGATGTGGCTGCGGAACGACTGCTTGTGCTTGAAGCCGTTGGCCGTCTTCTTGAAGCGCTTGGCAGCGCCGCTGTTGCTCTTGATCTTCGGCATGAGGTTAACTCCGCTCGAGGTTTCTTCAGAAAATCCGTGGCCAACGGAAGGCCTAGTCGCCTTCCGCCCGTTGAACTGGCCGTCGGATCACTTCTTCTCTTACTGCTTCTTCTTGGGGGCAATGATCATGATCATCTGGCGCCCTTCCATCTTGGGGAAGGACTCCACGCTCCCGATCTCCTCGAGATCGGCGGCGATCCGCTCCATCAGCTTGCGACCGATGTCCTGGTGCGCCATCTCGCGACCGCGGAAGCGCAGCGTGACCTTGCCCTTGTCGCCACCTTCGAGGAAGCGGATCAGGTTCTTCATCTTGACCTGATAGTCGCCCTCGTCGGTGCCAGGCCGGAATTTCACTTCCTTGACCTGGATCTGCTTCGTCTTCTTCTTCTGAGCAGACTTCTGCTTCTTCTGCTCGAAGACGAACTTGCCGTAATCCATGATCTTGCAGACGATCGGATCGGCGTTGGAAATCTGCACGAGGTCCATACCGGCCGCTTCGGCGCGCTCCAGCGCATCGCTGGTGGGCACAACGCCCATCTGCTCGCCGTCGCTGTCGATCAGGCGAACCTGATCCTCGGTAATCCGCTCATTCATGGGGGGGCGCTTGTCTTGGGCGCGCCCTCTGGGGTTGCTTCGCTTGATGGTTCCGTCTCCACTTCAGCTTGGGAAGATGTCGCTATTGCCGCTCGGCCCGAACACGGTCGATGAAGGCATCCACCCCCATCGTACCAAGATTCTCGCCGCTGCGCGTACGCACGGCCACCAAGTCGGACTCGACTTCCTTATCTCCCACCACCAGGAGATAGGGGACCTTCTGCAACGTATGCTCGCGGATTTTAAAGCCGATCTTCTCATTCCTCAAGTCCGACTTGACGCGCAGACCGACTTTCTGCAAACGCTCCACCAGCGATACGGCATAGTCGCGCTGCGCGTCGGTGATGGTCATGACCACCACCTGCTGGGGGGCCAGCCACAGCGGCATGGCGCCGGCATAGTGCTCGATGAGGATGCCGAGGAAGCGCTCGAAGGAGCCGAGGATTGCCCGATGCAGCATCACCGGCGTCTTGCGGACACCGTCCTCGTCGACGAACTGGGCCCCTAGCCGCCCCGGCAGGTTGAAGTCCAGCTGCAGGGTCCCGCACTGCCAGACCCGGTTGAGGCAGTCACGCAGCGAGAACTCGATCTTGGGTCCGTAGAAGGCGCCCTCGCCCGGCTGCAGCTCCCACTCGAGGCCGGTGGCGTCGAGCGCGGCCTCGAGCCCGGCTTCGGCACGGTCCCAGAGCGCCGGCTCGCCCATGAATCCCTCGGGGCGGGTGGAGAGCTTGAGCTCCACGTCATCGAAGCCGAGCTCCCGGTAGACCTTCATGGTCAGGGCGATGAAGGCCTCGGCCTCGGACTGGATCTGCCCCTCGGTGCAGAAGATATGCGCATCGTCCTGGGTGAAGCCGCGCACCCGCATCAGGCCGTGCAGGGCACCGGAGGGCTCGTTGCGGTGACAGCTGCCGAACTCGGCCAGGCGCAGCGGCAAGTCACGGTAACTCTTCAGGCCCTGGTTGAACACCTGCACGTGGCAGGGACAGTTCATCGGCTTGACGGCGTAGTCGCGCTTCTCCGACTCGGTGGTGAACATCATGTCGCTGTAGTGGCCCCAGTGACCGGAGGCCTTCCACAGCGAAAGATCGACGATCTGCGGCGTCTTGATCTCCTGGTAGCCGTTATCGTTCTGCACCCGGCGCATGTACTGTTCCAGGGCCTGGTAGATGGTCCAGCCGTTAGGGTGCCAGAAGACCATGCCCGGCGCCTCTTCCTGGAGGTGGAACAGATCCATCTTCTTCGCCAGCTTGCGATGGTCGCGCTTCTCGGCCTCCTCGAGCCGCTTGAGATAGGCCTTGAGCTGCTTCTTGTCGGGCCAGGCCGTACCGTAGATGCGCGTCAGCATCGGGTTCTCGGCGTTGCCGCGCCAGTAGGCACCGGCCAGCTTGGTCAGCTTGAACGCCTTCAGGTGCCGGGTGTTGGGCACGTGAGGCCCCCGGCACATGTCCACATATTCCTCGTGATGGTAGAGACGGATGGTCTGCCCTTCGGGAATCTCGCGGACGATCTCCTGCTTGTAGGGCTCCTCACGATGCAGGAAGGTCAGCATCGCCTGGTCGCGGTCGACGTACTCGCGCACCACGTCATACTCGTGATCGATCAGCGCCTTCATGCGGACCTCGATCGCCTCGAGATCCTCCGGGGTCACCGAACGCCCGAAGTCGACGTCGTAGTAGAAGCCATCCTCGATCACCGGGCCGATGGCCATCCTGGCACCGGGATAGAGCTGCTTGACGGCATGGCCGATCAGGTGGGCACAGGAGTGGCGGATGACCTCCAGGCCGTCAGGATCGCGGCCGGTGAGGATCGCCACCTCGGCGTCGCGGTCGATGACATCGGCGGCGTCTACCGCCACACCATCGATCTTGCCGGCCACGCAGGCCTTGGCGAGGCCGGGGCCGATGCTCTCGGCCAGCTGCATCACGGTGAGGGGGGCGTCGAAGGATCTCTGACTGCCGTCGGGCAGGGTCACGATGGGCATGAAGGGTTCCTTGTGCGCAGTGGTGATCCATACCAGGGATCACGTGTCGCCAGAAGAATGGTCGTGGAAAAAGCGACGCCTAGCCTAGCAGACGCACACCCTGAGGCGCCATGGCGGAACACGGCGCCCGACACGGGAGAAGGCGCCCGGAGGCGCCTTCTCTCGATCTACCGTCGGCCTCAGGACACGCCCGGGGCCATGGGTCGGGTCAGGGCAGGATCACTCCCACTCGCCCAGTTCCACGCGACGGTTCTCGGCACGACCCGCATCGGTATCGTTGCTGGCCACCGGCTGGGATTCACCGTAGCCGGTCGTCTGCATGCGGTTCGGCCGGACACCCTGGCTGGCCAGATAGTCGGCCACGGAGTCGGCACGACGCTGGGACAGCTGCTGGTTGTAGGCCTCGCTGCCCATGGAGTCGGTATGACCCTCGATGCGCACGCGGACGTTCTGGTTAGCACGCAGCTTCCCGGCCACGTCTTCGAGAATCTGCTCGGCGCCCATGGTCAGGATCGCGGAATCGAACTCGAAGTTGACGTCACGCAGGACCAGGTCCTCTTCGCAGCCCAGGGCGTTGACCTCGGCACCGGCCGGGGTACCCGGGCACTGATCCTGATAGTCCGGCACGCCGTCGCTGTCGGAATCCAGCGGGCAGCCCACGGCATCCACGGCTACGCCGGCCGGGGTTCCAGGACACTGGTCATCGGCATCGATGACGCCGTCGCCGTCGGTATCGCGCGGCGCCGGCGCGACCGGTGCCGGCGAGGTGTCGGCACACAGCATGGCACCGATAGTGGCACCGGCGGTGGTACCGATGGCAGCACCAGTGTCCTCATCGGAATCGCCGCTTGACGCGTAGCCAATGCCACCGCCGATCAGGCCGCCGGCCAGGCCACAGACGGCCGGGTGCTGGTACCAGGCCCGATCGGACGATACGCCGGCAGCGTCACTGGATTGGGAAGCAGAGCTGGCACAGCCGGACAGGCCGACCACCAGCGCGGAACCGAGCAACAAGCCAGTCGTAGATTTTTTCATGTAAGACTCCTTCTTCTTGACGTCATCCCGGCGTGACAGGCAAATGCCTTCATTACCCGGGGTTCCGAGGAATGACCCGAAGGAAGCGGCCCCCGACCCGCTTCCTGCACTTACCAAGAAAGCACGGAAGTGCCTTCTCGGCCAGTCCGGTCCTCCGATGGCCGTGGCCAACAGCCATATATCAACCATCTACGAGATACGACAAGCATGCAGCAGAGACCGGGAGGTTGCAATCTAAGGATGGTGCACGACCGCACGAAACCTCGGCCCGTCACAAACGCGGGCGGTTGGCGAGCATCACTCAGTGCAGGCTGCCCGGCCAGCCGCGGCGAAACTCCATCACCGCTGCCGCCGCCTTGAGCACCGGCTCGCGGAACTCCTCCTCCACGGCCAGGCGCTCGCGATCCTCTTGGAAGCGATCGCGGGAATTGAGCGCCTGGCGCGCGGAATGGGTATGCAGGTGGCGGGTGCGGCGATGCACCTCGTCGAAGGCCCGGAAATCGGGGCGCTCGGTCAGCTTCTGGTCGAGGATCTCCAGCAGCACCTTGCAGCGCCAACTACCCTCGGTGATATCGACCTGCTCCTGTACCAGCGCCGCGGCGACCATCTCGAGATTCTCCAGGCAATTCCGATGGGCGCGCTGCAGTTCCTCCTCTCGGAAGTCCTTGCGTCGCTGCACCTCCTTCCAGAGGGTGTAGGCGTAAGCCCCGAGGCCGGCGATGATGGCCAGGGCCAGGCCGAGAAGTATCAGTGCCAGGGTATTGGTCATGGGCATGTCCCGGTATTTTCGTGGCAGGTAGCAGCATTCTACACGTCGGCGCCTGCCTCTCGAAACGGTGGCCATGCCGGACACCGTTGCCCTTGTACGATGCGTGCAGCTTACGTAGTTTCTCGTCCCCTCTCATCTCGGCAAGGAGCGATGATGTCCACCACCGATGACTCTAACGGCAAGCCCTCGACGCCTCCCCTCTCCGTGCGCATCGGCCTGTGGCTAGGCCCCCTCTGGGTGCTGATGACCCTGTTACTGCCCGCCCCGGCCGGTATGGCCGAACCGGCCTGGGCCTGCGTGGGCCTCGCTCTGCTGATGGCCACCTGGTGGTCCACCGAAGCGATCCCGATTCCCGCCACCTCGCTGCTGCCGTTGGCACTGGTGCCGGCGCTGGGGATCGGCGGCATCAGCGAGACGGCCGCGAGCTATGCCAACCCGATCATCTATCTGTTCCTCGGCGGCTTCCTGCTCGGCATCGCCATGCAGCGCTGGAACCTGCATCGACGCATCGCCCTGCACGTGCTGCGAGTGGTCGGCCACCAGCCTCGCCAGCAGATCGGCGGCTTCATGCTGGCCACGGGCTTTCTCAGCATGTGGGTGTCCAACACGGCCACTGCCATCATGATGCTGCCGATCGGCATGTCGGTGGTCAGCCTGCTGAACGACAGCGACCCCGAAGAACTGCTCCGCTACGCCACGGCCCTGCTGCTGGCCATCGCCTACTCCGCCAGCATCGGCGGCGTGGCCACCCTGATCGGCACGCCGCCCAATGCCCTGCTGGCCGGCTACCTGGCCGAGGACCGCGGCATCGATATCGGCTTTGCCCAGTGGATGATGATCGGCCTGCCGATCAGTGCCGCCATGATGGCCTGCGCCTGGTGGTGGCTGACCCGTCGCGGCTTCGCCCTGGACGCCGGTGAGGACAGTGCCGGCATGGTCCGCGACGAGCTGGCCAAGCTCGGCCGGACCAGCCCCGCCGAGCGCCGCGTGGGCATCGTCTTCCTGTTAGCCGCGGTGACCTGGATGCTGCGCCCTCTGCTCAATGACGCGGGACTCGACTGGCTCTCCGACACGGGCATCGCCATCATCGCCGGCATTTCGCTCTTCCTGGTGCCATCCGGCCGCGAGCCCGGCGTGCGGCTGATGGACTGGGACGCGGCGCGCGAGCTGCCCTGGGGCATCCTGCTGCTGTTCGGTGGTGGCCTGGCCCTGGCCGGCTCGATCAGTCGCTCGGGCCTGGCGGAGTGGATCGCCGGGCAGCTCGGCGTGTTCGGCACCTTCCCGCTGCTGGCGATGGTCGGCGTGGTGGTGCTGGTGATCATCTTCCTCACCGAGCTGACCTCCAATACCGCCACCGCCGCCGCCTTCCTGCCGCTGCTCGGGGCGCTGGCCCTGTCGCTGGACATCTCGCCGCTGCTGATCACGGTGCCGGCCGCCATCGCCGCCAGCTGCGCCTTCATGATGCCAGTGGCCACGCCCCCCAACGCGATCGTCTTCGCCACCGGCCACATGAAGATCCAGTCGATGATCCGTGCCGGCTTCATGCTCAACCTGATCAGCACGGTACTGGTGACCCTGATGGCCTACTTCCTGATCATCACGCTCTGGTGATCTGACGACGACCATGACGCAACGAGCCCGGCCAAATGGCCGGGCTCGTTGCGTCGGGAGACGAGACCTCAGGCAGCCAGCATCCAGGCGGCGCCATAGTGATCCAGCAGCAGCACGCCAAAGACGCCCAGGATGTAGCGGATGGAAAACCAGAAGGCCGCCAGCGGGGCCTGCGGATCATGGCCGCGCCAGACCCGCCAGTTCCACACCATGAAGCGCAGGTTGAGCGCCATCACCCCCACCAGGTAGAGCGTCCCGCTCATGTCGATGGTGAAGGGCAGCAGGGTCACCGCCACGGTCAGCCAGCCATATAGCCACACCTGCAATCGCGTGAAGGCCTCGCCATGGGTGACCGGCAGCATTGGCACCCCGGCTCGGGCATACTCGTCGCGCTTGTGGATGGCCAGCGCCCAGAAGTGCGGCGGCGTCCAGGCGAAGATGATCAACATCAGCAGCAGCGGCTCGGGGCCCAGCTGGCCGGTGACCGCCGTCCAACCCAGCAGCGGCGGCGCGGCCCCGGCCACCCCGCCGATGACGATATTCTGCGGCGTGGCATGCTTGAGGAAGGCGGTATAGATGAGCGCATAGCCGATCAGCGAGCCCAGGGTCAGCCAGGCCGTCAACAGGTTGACCTGCCAGGCCAGCAACCCGATGCCGCAGGCCGAGAGCAGCGTCGCCCAGACCAGGGCCAGCGACGTGGGCATGCGCTGGGTCGCCAGCGGTCGTCGGGCGGTGCGCAGCATCAGCGCATCCAGGCGGCGGTCGACCACATGGTTGAAGGCCGCGGCCCCACCGGCGGCCAGCCCGATACCGATCAGGCCAAAGACCACGGCCCCGGGATCTGGCAGCGGTGCGGCCAGTAGCATGCCGACCAGGGTACAGACCAGCATCACCGCCACCACCCGGGGCTTGCACAGCGTATAGAGGTCTCGCCAACCCCAGCCGGCGAGATGGCCGACCGGCGCACGCTCCATCATGACGTCAGACATGAGCCAACTCCTCTTTCGTTGCAGTTTTCCGGGCGCCCGCCGGCTCGACCGCCGTCGGGACCGTCGACCAACGCCAGTGCCACAGGGCCAGGGCCATGGCCACCACCAGCAGCACTGCACCGGCGGTGTGCAGCAGGGCCAGCCACAAGGGCAGCCAGGCCAGCACGTTGGCGATGCCGATCGCCACCTGAATGCCATAGGCCCCGCCCAGCAATGCCAGCCAGGGACGCATCTCCGCCGCTCGCCGATGGCGCCAGGCGAGCAGCAGCAGGCTCAGGCCGAGGGCCAGCGCGCCAAGCCGGTGCCCGACCTGGATGGCACTGCGCGCCTCGGCATGCAACTGGCCATGCAGGTAGTTGGGGCCCACCGTCTGGGTCAGGTGGAAGCCCTCGCTCCAGTCCATCGCCGGCCACCACTGGCCGTTGCAGGTGGGAAAGCCCTGGCAGGCGATCCCGGCATAGTTGCTCGAGGTCCAGCCGCCCAGCGCCAGCTGCCCCACCAGCAATAGCACGGCCAGCCCCCACAGCGGCGTCAGGCGCCGGCGTGGTGCCCCCCTGCCCACGCCGGACGAGAACCGGCGCAGCCGCAGATGCAGCCACAGGAACAGCAGCATCACCGTCAGGCCCCCCAGCAGGTGCAGGGTCACCACCTGCGGCCATAGCTTGAGGGTCACCGTGAAGGCCCCGAACGCGCCCTGCAGCAGGATCACCGCCAGCAGCGCCAGGCTGATGGACCAGGGATAGCCCGCTTCCCGGCGCCACCGCGCGCCCAGCACCACCAGGGCGATGACCAGCAGCCCCAGGGTCGAGGCCAGATAGCGGTGCACCATCTCCACCCAGGCCTTGGCGGACTCCAGCGGCACCTCGGGGGAATGCGCCAGGGCGCGTTCGGCATCCGGTACCACCAGGGCCCCGTAGCACCCCGGCCAGTCGGGACACCCGAGGCCGGCATCCACCAGCCGCGTCCAGGCCCCCACCAGTACCACCACGGCGGTGAAGACCCCGCCTGCCAGGCTCAGCCCCACCAGCCATCGACGGCGGCTGTCATCGCCTGCTGCCCACGCGCTACTCGCCATCGGCGCCGCCCCCCACCACGCTCGAGGCGTGGTCGAACCGCGCCATGGGGGGCTCGGGGTTCATGCGCAGCAGGCGTCGCAGGTCATCGAGCACGTCAGCGGTCGCGACCTCCGGGGCATAACCGAGCACGGGTCGACCCTCGGGGTCGAGGATCCAGAGGCGATGGGGGGAGCGCCAGTCGGTCTCGCCCGTCCACTGCGCCAGGGCCGCGCCGGGAAGCGGCTCGCCGCCTCCGCCGATGCGCAGGCGGCTGACCCGGTCGGCCTCGCGACCCAGGGCGCGATGCAGGCGCCACCAGCGATCGGCATTGGCGTCACACGCCTGGGGGCAGTCGAAGACCAGCCACCAGTCGCTCTCTCCTTGCTTCTCCACGGGCGTCAGCGGCCACTGCGACAGGAGGGGCAGCGAGGGTTGCAACTCGCCATGGGCGGTGCGTCCTTCGGGAATCCCGATGCGCCACTCCACCATGCCCCAGGCGACGGCCACCGGCAGGGCGAAGATTGCGAAGAAAGCCAACAGCTTGAGGCGCTGACGTCCGGCATGAGTCATCGGGGAATCTCCTTGCGCGGGATGGACACCGTGTCGGGGCGGCGTGCCTGGCGCCTCGCCCCCACCAGCATGATCACCAGGGCGGCCAGGGCCAGCCCCCACCATTGAAAGGCATAGCCCAGGTGGCGCTCCGGCGGCACTACGCTTGGCTGCCACCAGGACTCGAGATGGCCCGGCCCCTGCTCGAGGTGCAGCCAGCCTGGATGCGCGAAGGCCGACTCCAGCTCCCAGGCCGCGAGGTCGATGCGTTGCAGGCGGCTGCCCTCCCGATTGGGGCCGAACAGTGGTGCCGCCTCGCCGGCCGTCTGCCAACGGCCCTCCAGGGTGACCACGCCACCGGGCGTCTCGACCCTCGGGTCGTTTCGGGTCGGGCCGGTCGCCAGGAAACCCCGCTGGACCAGCCAGATGCGCCCATTGACGTCGCGAAACGGCGTCAGGGGCGCCACCCCGAGGCGCCCCCCATGGATGCGGTTGTCGAGGAACAGGGTCTGCTCGGCAAGGTATTCGCCCTGCAGGACCAGCTGCGCACCGGTTGGCGGAGCCGCCGACGGGGCCTCGATCCGCGGTGCGGCCGCCAGGCGAGCCAGATAGTCGCGCTTGTCGGCGGCACGCTCCCACTGCCATAGTCCGAGTGCGAGGCCCAGCACCACCAGGCAGGTCCAGAACCCCCACCAGCCCATCCGACGGGCCGCTGAAGGGCCGCGATGCGCGCCGGATACCGACCCTTTCTTGGAGCCGTGAATGTTTCTCAAGATATTGATAGCCCTTGTCTTTCTGGCGATGGTCATGAGCCTGGCCGTGGGTGCCGGTTTCCTGGTCCGCGACGGCAGCCGCTCACGGCGCGTGCTGATCTCCCTCAAGATCCGTGTGGCCCTGGCCGTCCTGCTGCTCGTCCTGCTTGGCTACGGCTTCACCCAGGGCAGCCTCGGCGGCTGACCAGGAGGGTAGCTCTGCTCCCGGGATCAGAACACATAGACGAAGATGAACAGACCGATCCATACCACGTCGACGAAGTGCCAGTACCAGGCCGCCGCCTCGAAGCCGAAGTGATCGTCAGTTGTGAAGTGCCCGCGGAACACCCGTATCAGCATCACCGACAGGATGATGGTACCGATGATCACATGAAGCCCGTGGAAGCCGGTGAGCAGGAAGAAGGTGGCGCCATAGATGCCCGCCTGCAGGGTGATGCCGTAATGGGCATAGGCCTCGTAGTACTCGACTCCCTGGATGGAGATGAAGCAGAGCCCCAGCAGCACGGTCACCGTGAGCCAGAAGCGGGCACTGTCACGGAGGCCTTCCTTGAGGCCCTCGTGGGCGATGGTCAGGGTGATGCTGGAGGAGACCAGGATCAGGGTATTGACCAGCGGCAGGTGCCAGGGGCTGAAGGTCTCCTGCGGCCCCTCGATGGAGACGTCAGGCGGGTTGAGCAGAGGCCAGCTGGCGGTGAAGTCCGGCCACAGCAAGGCCGCCACCCCCTTGGCGCCCTCGCCATCGAGCCAGGGCAGCGCAAAGGTCCGCACGTAGAAGAGCGCGCCGAAGAAGGCGGCGAAGAACATCACCTCCGAGAAGATGAACCAGCCCATCCCCCAGCGGAAGGAGCGATCCATCTGGTGATCGTAGAGCCCGCCCCGCGATTCGAGGATGACATCGCGGAACCACAACGCCATCACCGCCAGCACGCCGACCAGGCCGAGCGCCATGACCGGCATGCCGGCCATGCCATGCACCAGCAGCGTGCCGATGCCGATCATCATCGCCCCCAGCGCCAGCGACGCCAGGATGGGCCACTTGCTGGACTCCGGAACATAGTAGCTGCCACCACTCATGCGCTGTCTCCTTCTTTGATCGGCCCGCGGTGCGACACCGCTGCCTGCATCGCTGCCGACGCCACTCAGTGCCGATGGGGATGAAAGTCCGGGGGCGTCTCGAAGGTGTGCAACGGGGCCGGACTGGGTACGCTCCACTCCAAGTCCTCGGCGCCCTCCCAGGCCTTGGCCGGGGCCTTCTCGCCACCACGCACGCACTTGATGATCACCAGCACGAAGAGCAACTGAGAGGTACCGAAGAGGAAGGCCCCCAGGCTCGAGGCCAGGTTGAAATCGGCGAACTGCAGCGCGTAGTCGGGAATACGACGCGGCATGCCGGCGAGCCCCGAGAAGTGCATCGGGAAGAAGGTCAGGTTGACGCCGATCACCGACAACCAGAAGTGCCACTGGGACAGCCGCAGGTGCGGGTAGTGGCCGGTCCACTTGGGCAGCCAGTAGTAGGCGCCGGCCAGGATCGCGAAGAGCGCGCCGGGCACCAGCACATAATGGAAGTGGGCCACCACGAAGTAGGTGTCGTGATATTGGAAGTCGGCCGGCGAGATGGCCAGCATCAGTCCCGAGAAGCCACCGACCGTGAACTGCACCACGAAGGCCAGCGCGAACAGCATCGGCGGCTCGAAGCTGATCGAGCCGCGGAACATCGTCGCCACCCAGTTGAAGACCTTCACCCCGGTGGGCACCGCGATCAGCATGGTGGTGTACATGAAGAACAGCTCCGCCACCAGCGGCAGCCCCACCACGAACATGTGATGAGCCCAGACCAGGAAGGAGAGGATGGCAATCGCCGAAGTGGCGTAAACCATGGAGGCGTAACCGAACAGCCGCTTGCGGGAGAAGGTCGGGATGATCGCCGAAACGATGCCGAAGGCCGGCAGGATCATGATGTAGACCTCGGGATGCCCGAAGAACCAGAACAGGTGCTGGAATAGCACCGGGTCACCGCCGCCGGCGGCGTTGAAGAAGCTGGTGCCGAAGTTGATGTCCATCAGCATCATGGTGACCACCCCGGCCAGCACCGGCATCACCGCGATCAGCAGGAAGGCGGTGATCAGCCAGGTCCAGACGAACAGCGGCATGTCCATCATTCGCATCCCCGGGGCGCGCAGGTTGAGGATGGTGGCGATGATATTGATGGCACCGAGGATCGAGCTGATGCCGGCAATATGCAGCGAGAGGATGAAGAAGGTGGTGGAAGGCGGCGCGTAGGTGGTGGAAAGCGGCGCGTAGAAGGTCCAGCCGAAATTGGGCCCGCCGCCCGGCATCAGCAGGGTGCTGAGCAGCAGCGTGAAGGCCACCGGCAGCAGCCAGAAGCTGAGGTTGTTCAAGCGCGGCAGGGCCATGTCCGGGGCGCCGATCTGCAGTGGCACCATCCAGTTCGCCAGTCCCACAAAGGCGGGCATGATCGCCCCGAACACCATGATCAAGCCGTGCATGGTGGTCATCTGGTTGAAGAACTCGGGCAGCACCAACTGCAGGCCGGGCTGGAACAGCTCGGCACGCACCACCAAGGCGAAGATCCCCCCGATGAAGAACATGGTCAGCGAGAAGAGCAGGTAGAGAGTACCGATCTCCTTGTGGTTGGTGGTCAGTAGCCAGCGCAGCAGCCCACGGGGCCGGGCATGACCGGTCTCGGCCATGCCACCGGCAGTGGCCGTGCTGTGCTGCGGGGTGGGCTTGGGAGGCAGGTGGGACGCCATCGGAAATCTCCCTGTTGGCAATCACGAAAGAGAAACGGAAAGGCCGGTCACTCGCCCTGGTCGGCGATACGTTCGGCGATTTCCGACGGTTGCACGCTGTCGCCAGTCTCGTTGCCCCAGGCATTGCGTTCGTAGGTGATCACCGCGGCAATTTCCACCGCATTGAGCGTATTGCGGAACGCCGGCATCGCGGCCCCCGAGACGCCATTGATCACCGTGTTGATATGACGATCGCGTTCATTCATCAATGCCTGGTTGCCGGCCAGCGCGGGGAAGGCAGGCGGATTGCCGCTGCCGTCGGGCTGGTGGCAGGTGGCACACACCGAGCCGTAGACCTGCTCGCCACGCGCCATCAGCTCATCCATGCCCCACTCGCGATCGACGCCAGCGGCCTCCTGCGCGGCGGCCACCTTGCGCTCGGCCAGCCACTCGTCGAAGCGCTCCTGCTCGACGGCCTCGACCACCACCGGCATGAAGGCATGGTCCTTGCCGCACAGTTCGGTGCACTGGCCGCGATAGATGCCGGGCTCTTCGATGCGCACCCAGTTCTCGTTGACGAATCCGGGGATGGCGTCCTGCTTGACCGCGAGATCCGGCACCCACCAGGAGTGGATGACGTCGTCCGACGTCAGCAGCAGGCGCACCTTCTGTCCCACCGGCAGCACCAGCGGCTCGTCTACCTCGAGCAGGTAGTTCTCGCCCTTCTCGTCGGCGCCGCTGATCTGCTCGCGGGGGGTGCTCAGATTGGAGGTGAAGGCGACCTCTTCTCCCAGATACTCGTAGCGCCAGCGCCACTGCTGGCCGGTGACCATGATGTCGAGGTCGGCCTCGGAGGTGTCATACATGTTCTTGAGGGTGGCGGTGGCGGGCACTGCCATGGCCACCAGAATCAGCAGCGGGATCGCCGTCCAGATCACCTCCACGCTGGTGTGCTCGTGGAAGGTGGCCGCCTTGGCGCCACGCGAATGGCGATAGCGAAACAGCGAGTAGAACATCGCCCCGAAGACGATGACCCCGATGATCACGCAGATCCAGAAGATGATCATGTGCAGGGAATAGATGTCACGGCTGAGCGCCGTGACACCGACCGGCATGTTCCAGCCATTGGCCAGCGCAATCGGGGTCAGGGCTGCGGAGGCCAGCCCCCCCGCCATCCACACGAGCAACGTGCGCATCGGCGCCTCCTCAGGGTCATTGTTGTATTAGCGAGCGCTTGAGGCAGTATAGAAGAGTGCGACAGTTCGTCACCCCTGTCGCCACGAGGCAGGTAAACGGCATCGTCAACGCTGGGCCGTTCAGCGCGCTGCCAGCATGGCCACGAGCGCCACCAGCACCACGAACACCAACCCCAAGAGCAGCCCCGCCGCGATGAAGGTGCCGGGACGGTTAGACGCGAAGTCCTCACGCCGCCGCTCATCCTTCTGCACCCCCAGGAAGGCCGCCAGTACCGATTTGATCGCTTGCCACATCCCGTTTCTCCTCAATCTACCGCCGACGGACTCCCAACCACCCTAGACCATGCCGCCAGGACCGACCCGTGGACGCCTTCCACGCCAAGCGCCGCAGGCGACGCCCCTTTCGCTGCAACGCACAAAACCGCATTCATCTTCTACACTGCAGAGGAGAGCCGAACGTGATACCTCATCCCGCCAGGGATCCCCAAGGAGACCGACCATGACCAAGCACAAAGACACCACGGCCAACCCTGCCCTGGCCGCGACAGAGCCGATGATGGAGTGGTGGCAAAAACAGTTCACGCAGGGGGCCACGCCCATGGCTCGCATGCAGCTGGCCTGGATGGAGAGCATGGCCGACGCCATGCAGTTCGAGTCGCAGTTCCTCCAGGCACTCGCCGAGAGCGGCCAGAAGATCGCCCAATCCTTCGAGGGGGAGACCCCTCAGACCCCGGCCGAGATGCAGGAGCGCTATCAGCAGCTCATCAAGGAGGTGACCGACGCCCAGATGGAGCGGATGCAGAAGGCCGCAGAGCTCTCCCATGACTTCCGCAAGCGTCTCTGGGAAGAGATCTGAGCGCTCCTCGAACATACCGGGGGCGATGCGCGCGCGGCACACAGGGAAGGATGCGAACGGCAAGGCAGGGACCCCCTGCCGTGCCGGACCGAGGTGATCCTGTCGCGTTGTACCCGCCCCCGTGAACGTGAGCTCAGCCGAAGCCGAACAGCCGGATGATCAGGGGCAACAGGAAGGCGGTCAGCAGGCCCGTCAGCCCCATTGCCAGGCCGGAAAAGGCACCGGCCACGGCCCCCAGGCGGGCGAAGGCGTGGGCGGTGCCGAAGCCATGCGCCGCCAGCCCCAGCGTGAAGCCCTGCACCACCGGATCCTTGATCCGCAGCAGGCGGAAGATCCAGGGCCCCAGGGCGCAGCCGATCGAACCGGTCAACAACACCAGGCCGGCGGCCAGCGAGGGAATCCCGCCGATCTGCTCGGCGATGCCCATGGCGATCGGCGAGGTAACCGAGCGCGGCGCCAACGACAGCAGCGTCTCGGTGCGCGCGCCGAGCAGCATGGCCAACCCCAGGGTGGACGCCACCGCCGTGACGATCCCCGCCCCGCAGGCCAGCAACAGCGGCCACAGCAGGCGACGCACCCGCTCGCGATGGTCATACAAGGGAATCGCCAGGGCCACCGTGGCCGGCCCCAGCAGGAAGTGGATGAACTGGGCCCCCTCGAAGTAGGTACGGTAATCCATGTCCACCAGCAGCAGCAGGGCGATCAGCATGGCGATGGCGAGCGTAACCGGGTGCAGCAGCGGGGTACCGCCCACGGCGCGGTTGATTCGCACCGCCAGGACAAAGACCAGCAGGGTCGTCAGCAGCGAGAGCAGCGGATTGCCCGAGAGATAGACCCACAGCTGGTCGAGGATGGCGACATTCATGCCTTGCCTCCCGGCCCGCCGTTGCGCCGGGAATGGCCATGTTGCAGGCGTTCCAGCACCCAGGCCGTCACGCCCAGGGTCACCGCCGTGGATACCACCAGGGTCACCACGATCGGCCAGAGGTCGGCCCCGATCAACTCGAAGTGCACCATCAACCCCACCCCGGCGGGCACGAACAGCAGCGTCAGGTAGCGCAGCAGCCCCTCCCCCGTCAGGCGCAGGCTCGACGGCACCTTGCCGCGGATCATCAAGGCCACCAGCAGGATCACCATGCCGATCACCGGCCCCGGTATCGACAGCGTGAGTCCCCTCGCCACCAGCTCGCCGGCAAACTGGCAGGCCAGCAGCATGCTCATCCCCATGATCAACGGCATATCCGCCCTCCTCTCGGCAGCTCCCCGCGGAGCAGGTTCTCATTGCAGACAGTGTGACAGAAGCACCGGGATCCGGGGCCTCGCCGAAACGACCCGCCAAGCAATTGAAACGGAAGCGCAAAAGGGACTTTTCATTTGCCCCGCGACGCGCTAGTATACGCCTCGTTCTCGGGGGCCAGGATCCACAGGCCAGGTAGCCCGAAAACCGCATCGGAGCGTGGCGCAGCTTGGTAGCGCGTTGCAATGGGGTTGCAAAGGTCGCAGGTTCGAATCCTGTCGCTCCGACCAGAAATATCAGAAAAAACGGCCACTTAGCTCTTTGCAGCAAGTGGCCGTTTTTCGTTGTCGCTCCCGTGGATTCCATATGGGTTCCATGCGAGAGCAACAACCAGCGACGTCCCGCGCCCTACCCTCCTATTGCTTCCTCTATGCCAAGGCGTCAGTCCAGAAAGACACCGATGCCCTCCTCATCGATGGCTGCATGCAGCGCACCCAAGGCAGCCTGGTCGGTGGTGAAGCGGTCGTCCCAGACGTGGGAGGTGCCGTCCGCGTTAACGACCTCCAGCAGCCAGTCGACCTCCTCCTCCAGGCGGTAGATATCGACTTGCAGGGTGTGGCCATCGCGGGTGATGGACTGGCTGAGTGGGCTCTGAATAAGTTCGGGTTCGGTGCTCACTAGATTCTCTCCAGAATCGTTGTCGGGGTAAGGGGGATTACTCCACCCCCAGCGCCTTCACCACGGCATCCACCGGCTCGGCATAGAAGCTGGTCTGGAACTTGGTGAACAGCTCGGCGGGAATGGTGGCGATATCCGCGGCACTGGCCATGGGCAGGGTGACGCGCTTGCCGCCGGCGTCGAAGGACACCTGCAGGCACTCGGCCAGGCTCTCCACGGGCTTCAGGCTCCCGCCCAGGCTCATGTCGCCCAGCACCACCATCTGGCCCTGGGTGGGCCTGCCCAGCAACCCTGATGCGAAGGCCACCAGGCTGGCCAGGGCGAGGTCGCGCAGTACGCCGGTATTCTGCAGGTCGACCACGTGCAGGTGGAAGTCGTGCTCCAGCACCTTGCTGGAGCCGCTGACGCGGCTGGCATTGGCCTTGAAGTAGTCGAAGGCCATCTTGACCTGCTCCTTGGCGGCGGTGGAGTTCCACAGCCCCGACATCGCCAACTTGCCGCTGCCGGCGGTGACCTGCAGCTCGATGCGGTAGACCCCCGGCATGCCCTTGTCGCTGAGTCCGATGGTGTGCACCACGCCTGGCTTGCCGAGGCCCTCGGGAATCAGCCCGCCGCCGCCCTGCTCCTTCACCGAGACGAAGTGCTCCTCAAGCGTCTCCTTGTCGATGTAGCTGAAGTGGACGTCGTAAAACTCCATGCCGCCGATCTTCTTCAGCTGCTCCTTCACCCGGCGGCGCACCTGCAGGGCGTACGCCAGGCACTGGCGGACGTCGTCTTTCTGGTACTTGCCATGGGGGTGCAAAAGCTTAAGCAGGCCGGAGACGGTCTTGCGCACGGCGATGACGTCACGCTGGTTGAGGTTGTCGCCCAGGCGGAAGTGCTGGTCGATGGCATCGGCGAAGCTGCGCTTGCGCATCTCGCAGAAGAACTCGGCCAGGTAGTCGACAATGAAGCCGTAGCGCTGGGTGAAGAACGATGGCCGCATCTTGGGGATCTCCCAGCCCGGGATATAGGCGTGGAAGCGGTCGAAGAAGGCGGCATCGATCATGGCGTCGGGGAATGGGGTCAGCAGGTGGCTGGTCTTCACCAGCGACTCGACGCTCTGGTTGATGTTGCCGATGAACACCATGGAGGCAGAGGCCTCCATCTGCTCGCGCCCGCGAGCGAAGGAGCCGGAGGCCATGTAGTCCTTCATGATCTGCACGCCGTCCTTGTCCTTGAACGAGATGCCGGCCACCTCGTCGAAGGCCACCAGGTCCCACATGCCCACCAGGCCGATGCGCCGCGAGCTCATGTTGTAGAACAGATTGGCCACGGTGGTCTGGCCGCCCGAGACCAGGATGCTGTTGGGTGAGCACTCCTTGTAGATATGGCTCTTGCCCGTGCCGCGGGGGCCCAGCTCGCAGACGTTGTAGTTGTTCTCGACGAAGGGAATCATTCGGGCCAGCAGGTGCCACTGCACCTCGGCGTCGAGCTCGGCGGGCTCCATGCCGATGGAGCGCACCAGGACCTCGCGCCACTGGTCGGTGGTGAAACCGCGCCGCCCCTCGAACAGCTCCTCCATGTTCATGTGGGGCATCTGGATCGGCTTGAGCTGGCTGACCCCGAACGGCGAGCCGCGCTGACCCTCCTCGTGGTAGTAGCTCAGGGTGGCGATCACCCAGATCCCGCCCACCAACAGCTTCTCGTGCTCCTTGACGATGCCCGCCGAGATCTCGGCATCCTTGATGCCCAGGTTGCTGAACGCCGCCTCGTAACAGTCCTGCTTCTCGTTGAGGCGCACCATCACCCGGTCGATCACCTTGAAGCTGCCTCGCTCGCGGACCAGCGACTTGACCTTCTCGGCCTCGTCGGGGCGCACGTAGTTGTCGGTGAGGATCGTCTTGACGTTCTTCAGGCCCTCATCGATCACCTCCGGATCGTCGGTGGCGCAGTACATGCCAAGCAGATACTCCAGCACGTACACCGGCACGTTGGCGCCTTCCTTGACCCGCTGGGTCAGGTCCTTGCGCACCACCCGGCCGGCAAAGTGGGTGTTGAGCAGGGTGTCGAGGTCGGCAGACTCGTCTGTGCTGACGTTGGGGAGCGCTTCCATTCGAGCGGGTTCCATCGGATTGGTCATTTATGACACCAGGGCATCATCGAAGTGGCGGATGTGCTCCGGCGACACCCGGCGGCTCTCGCGGGCCACATTGGCCTGCATGCCGGCCTGTGCCACCTCGCGTAACGCCTCGTCGATGGTCCTGCGCTGATGCGTCTGGAACCAGTCCAGCACTTCGGTCAGGTGCCACAAGGAAGCACGACCTTCATGCAGCGGCAGTGGAAAGGTGGCCAGGTGCTTTTGCAGCAACTTGCGCATGTTCTGGCGGGTGAAATCCAGTAGCTCGGCGATATCCGTGACGCCGACCAGGTCAGGCCCCACCTCGATCAGTCGGGCCTCAGGGATGGCGCGCTTCACATCCGCCATGGCGCTGGTAATCGCCTGCTGAGCCGACCCCGCCTCGCGGGAAAACTCCAGGGCCAAGCGCCCCTTCAGCCCAACGCCGATCAAGGCATCGTCACAGCCCGCCTCGAACAGGCGGGATTCCAGCGCCTCCATGCCGAGGTCACCGGGCACCGCAAACTTGAGGGTAAAGTCGTAGGTCGTCATGTCTCGTCCTCCTCGGAGGATGTGCCACCCGTGCAGTTGTCGACCACGCGGCGCAGTTGCCTGCTCCACACACTGACGATGCAGAACTCGCCACAGCGGCACTCGCTGTCGTTGTGTGGGCAGTACAGCCGGCCCCAGGCATGCCCCGAAGCGGGCTCAATCCGCCAGCCCTGCGCCTCGGCATGGACCAGCGCCGCCTCGATGTCCTTCTTGCTGTGTCGTGGGCGGGTCATCGTGTCTCCTGCCAGTAGCTTAGGCATTCGCCGCCAAGGTTGTCAATTGACAACCTCAAAAGAAATCATCGGTAAACGCCAGGTCAATGACCACCCGGTAGCGCTCAAGCTCGGTGCCCAAGTCCTTGTCGCGCAGCACCAGGAAGTAGTCACGCTTGCGGTCGAAGTCGGTGCCGGAGAGCGAGAGGCGCACCGACTTCATGCGTTCGTTCATGTTGTCGCGGGTGCTGTCGAAGGTCACCGTCTCCTCGCTGGAGACGGCCTCGGTACCTTCGAAGATGGCCAGGGCCAGGGTGATGGGCTTGAGCTGCTCGCTGACCGCCTCGGTCTGCAGCAGCTCGAAGCGCTGGATGTTGTTGACCATCTTCAGCGAGGCCTTGGGCGAGATCACGTCCACCTTGCGGCGGGTGCGCTTCTCGACCTTCTCGCCGCGCAGCTGCTTGACGGTGAGCACCGGCACGACGATCTCCTGGGGCATGATGCCGCCATGCACGAAGCGGGCCCCGCCGACGAAGTGGAAGCGATGGGCGCCCTTGGGAATCCAGAATTCGGTCTCGCAGGTGGTGCCGGCGGTCTCGCGGGTATGCCCGTGCCATACGCTAGGATTGTCGGGCAGGCTCGTCCCGAGCACGTAGCGCTTCTTGCTCTTGAAGGCGCCGGCCGGCTTATCGGTCAGGCTGGTGCGGTCGGTGGCATCCAGCTTGCTACGCTGGAACAGGAAGCCGTGGTCAGCCGTGACCAGCACGGTGCTGGTGTTGAGGTGCATGAGGATCTTGCGGGTGAGCGTATCGAGCTCCTCGATGGCATCCTCCACCGCGGCGAAGGTCTCGCTCTCGGTGCTGGCGGCATCGCCCCGGGCATCCACCACGTTGTGGTAGACGTAGACCAGCTGCATGCCCTTGATTGCCTCGCGGCCCTGCTCACGGGACCAGCCCTTGACCTCCTCGGCGGTCACGGCCATGGCCTGGTCACTCACGGCGGCGCTCAGGCGCTGGCTGCGGTTCTCGGTGCCCTGGCTGGACTTGCCATCCACTAGCACGCTGTCGCTGCCGGGCTGGTAGCTCAGTTCCCGGTGAGGCAGCAGTGAGGCCATGCCCAGGGTGGTGTAGCTCGGCACCACGCCGAGCTGGCTGCCCAGGGTGGCCTCGCTATAGCGCTTGGCGTTGATGCGCCCTCGCAGTTCCTCGGCCGCCTCATAGCGGAAGGCGTCGCTGATGATCACCACCAGGCGCTTGTTGCGGTGGGCGTCCAGGTGCGGGCGCACCACGTCGCGGAAGAAGTGCTGCTGGTTGGGGAGGCGCGGCAGCTTCCATTCGTGCAGGCGCCCCTCGGCGTCGATGCGCTCGCTCCAGTTGCGGGTGAGCTGGCCCAAGAACCACTCTTCGTAGCAGCGCTCCACCGCCTCATCGAGCTTCTTGAGCAGCTCCACGCCGGTGCTGTCGGAGGCCACCGCGTAGTGGCGGTAGGCGGTATCGAAGCGGTAGAGCTCGCTGCTGTAGGCGTGGTAGAGCGCCTCGACGCTCTCGTAGTGGAAGCCGTTGAGGTGCTGCTGTCGCAGAGCAAACAGGTCGATGGCGGCGCTAAGGGCGGCGTAGAGCTGGCGATAGCGCGCCCGGCGCTCGTCGTTCTTGTGCCGCGAGGCCCAGTAGCCGTCCAGGCGCTCGGCGATGATGCCGCGGAACATCTCCAGGTCACGCACGTCGGCCTGGGGGATGGCCAGACACAGGTCGACGATGATCTGCTTCTCGACCACCTCGAAGGTCGCCACCTTGGCCAGCCGCTCCAGCGGCACGTCGCGGATCTTGTCCTCGATGCGCAGCGCCTCGGCGACCCAGCCGGAGATCACATCGAAGGCCGGGTAGAAGCGCGAGCTGTCCCGCCAGCGGGAGAGCAGCGCCCGAGAGGTGGCCCGGGCATTCACCGAGGCGATGGCATGGCTCTGCGCCCAGTCGGGGATCTCGGAGATGCTCTCGCAGTAGCCGGTGGTCAGCAGCCGCAGCATCAGCTGGCCGAGCGGCAGCGGTGCCTCGCCACTGAGCTCCGCCTGGCTGGCGGGATACCCTACCTCCAGCTGCAGCGCTCTCACCAGGCTCGGCACCAGGGCGTACTTGGCCATCTCCTCAAGCGACGAGGGATTGCCTTCCAGCCCCGTCTCCTCGGCCACTGCCTGATCGGCCAGATGGAACAACAGCGTAGCAATATCGCCGGCGGGCGCACCCACCACGGCAGCGCACATGGCCAGGTCCAGGCCATCCTCGTCCATCTCCGGCGTGACCAGGCGTTTGAGCGCCTCGATGCGCTTGCGGTTGCCCAGGAACGCCTGGCGCTGTGCCAGATGCTCACGCATCGCATGCCGCGTGAGGCCCAACTCATTGAAGGTCATCGACAGCTGATCGGCGTAGAAGCGGCCGGAGTAGAGCTTGATGTCCAGCAGCCAGTCATCCTCCGGCGCCGGCTCGGCGTAGGGGAAGTAAAGCAGCGTGGGCGTTTCCTGTTCGTCCAGCTCAAGGCGCAGCTTCACACCGAAGGTGGACTGCCCGGCCATGTTAAGGAACTGCACGCCATCCAGGGCCAACTCATCCAGCGCTTCGGCAAAGTGGCCGGGGGCGTCGTACCAGAAAACCAGGCGGTGTTCGTCAGTGACGAACGCGCGTTGGAGCCCTTGCTGGAGTTTGTCGAGCTGCATCTAGCCTCCTTGCAGATTGAACACCGTGAGCGGATATCGACCGCAGTATCGCGAAACAGGACAAGACACGGCACCAGTGTAATCTTTCTGTTTACATAAGTAATCCATCAGGCTACACTGCTCCCATGATCAAGACCTTCAAGAACAAGGGCCTGGCGACGCTCTGGGAAAGCGGCAAATCCAGGATCGACAAGCGCATGCACAGGCGTCTCTTGATCCGCCTGGCCGTGATCAACGAAGCCACCAGCGTCGAAGACATCAACTTGCCAAGCTATAACTTCCATGGCTTGCAGGGCTTCAACCCCAAGCGCTACACCGTACATGTGAACGGCCCTTGGTGCCTCACCTTTGCATTCGAGGGCGGCAACGCCTACCAAGTCGATTTCGAGCAATATCACTGAGAGAGATGGAATCACTATGGCGATTACCGCAAAGCAAAACCCCAACCACTGCCCGCCGCACCCCGGCGAGGTGATCGATGACATGCTGCAGGATCTGGACTACAGCAAGAGCGCCATCGCGAAAATGTTGGGCATCTCACGTCAGCAGCTGCACGCCATCCTGGCCGCGCGCAAGCCGGTATCACCTGAAATGGCGGCACGCCTCGGCAAGCTGTTCGGTAACGGCCCTGGGCTGTGGCTGCGTCTCCAGGCCGCCCACGACGCCTGGCACGCCGAGCGAGAAGTCGACGTCAGCGCGATTCCCTCGCTGAAAATTGCGGGATGAATCCCGGGGGTTTCAAGCTGAATGTTGACTGATTTCCACCGCCGATTCATCTCCACAATGGATGAAAATGCGTCCTTTGGCGGTATCAGAAGATATAATCTCAAACCAGCCACGGCCTGATTTCACGCGGCCGTCATCATTGCCCGACCAGGAACACTCGATGCGCAGCCCATCATCCGAAAGACGATAGTCAATCTGGCCTTCTACAGCCCCGAAGATAAAATAGCCAAGGCCATTCTCATCAAAACGGAAGTGGCCAGGCTCGATCAAGTCAACGAAGTCCTGATCCCACATTTCCATCCAGGTGATACGCCAACGGCCGACGGGATTGATCATAGCAGCTCCTTGACGTTGACGGTTATTGATTGATTTCATCCAAGAATATATCGTGCTCGATGGCATCCTCGATAGCGGAATCCAGCCGAACCAGCAAATCCTCGAAGGACTCGTTAGGCCGCCTGACTAACATGGCAAGGCATTCGGCTTCTCACATGCAGTGGCACCACAGTGAACGGGACTCACTCTTCCGATGGTTATTTCGCCATAATTATCAACAAGTTCTTCAATATTTTTTAGATTCATAAAGATTCCTGATTACGCACTAGACTCAGCCGCAGTGAAGGATCTGCCGTTAAGTACCTACGATTCAATCTCTTGCGGAGAAATCTCCACATCGTGAATTTTGACTCCGGTTGGCGTCCTGAATATAGTGACGCGCATATCATTTTGAAAATCAAGGGGTTTCTCGTGGGCTTCCGTAGCGTAGCTGAGCATCATGAGTAATCAGGTAAAGATTTTCACCACAAATTATTGAAGTTCACTTCATCCCCTCAAGCCAATACTCGGCGTGCCAACACCGTGATCCTCGAAAGGTTTTTTGGCAATTTACGCTGCGGCGGCCATAAAAAAATCATTACTAATATATTAGAGAGGTGCCCGTAAGAAGACTAACGCCGCATGTAGCGACTTGTTCGGTGAAATTCTTTGTTAAGCATCCGCTTCCTGTTCATAATCGCCATCCGATAGGTCTGCATCTGTCACTTTCTCTAGCACGTATCGAATGGGTTTAGTAACCATCCTTTTCAGTTTGAGAGCTCTAGCAGTAAATGAATCCAATTTATCAATAAGTTCACCCAACCGGCGCAGGACTTCAGGATTTTGGGCTGCCGCATCTTTCAGTTCGTCTTGGTTGGCCAATACAGCCCCAACAGTCCCTTGAAGCGCCTCCTTAAGCCCTTTTGCACCTTTGATTCTGTACATGCTTATTGAGTTTCTTAAGCGCTCCACTTCTTCAAGCAGTGATAGTCGTAATACATCCGGCAAGGAAGAGTTAAAAACCGCTTCGAACAATGCTTCAGTTTTTTTAACTATTTCCGCCAAGTCCTCTTCCGATAACGTATCTTCCGTGTAAAAGGTAGACAGCTGTTCGGCACAAAACTGTAACCTTGTAAGAGCCTCATCAGTTAGATGTGTTTTGACGGAATTCCAACTAGCCCCCAAATTAAGCGGAAAAAACGCCCGGTTGATTTGATTAAATGATTTCAAATACAATTCATGATTCAACTGATTATTCATCTTTATTAAAGATTGAATCTCATTTGAAAGCGAATACAACTCCACCACCGCTTTAGTGACTGTCACTTCATCTTGCTCAATATCGAGAACGGTTGCCCAAACCGCTCTGACTTTATCTTGGTCCTTTTGATTTTTCGCATGTGACAAGATTTTGTGCAATCTTCCAGCGGGATTACTTTCATCAATCAAATGTGATTCTCCTATTATTGTTTAACGTCCGCAGCACGTGCGTCTTTGTAGCAAAAGCGAAGCCGCAGCGAAAAGCCGTCTGCCGTGACTACGATAGTTAGAGAGCATTTTGCCGAGCGACCCACTGTGTATGCTCGCGGGAAAAAGCTAGTTCCGCCTCATTGACAAATTCCGATAAATCTTCTTCTGAATCCACTTCTTCTAAGCGCCCTTGTATGATGCCTATTTCATGTGCCGTTAATGTATAAGCAGAAGTCAATTCATTGAATTTTTTTATTTGCATCCAGCCGATAATTGAGGACGCTAACACTATCAAAGGTTCAAAGGGCCAGAAATTCCATTCTGGAATCGATGGGCGCACAACCAGCAGAATAATTGCAACTGCATAAATTGCTGTGCACGCAACAACCCATCGGCTAGCTGCTGTTCTGTTGTATCCCGCTTTGTTCATGTACCAAGTCCGTTGCTCTCGTATACGGTTTTCCATGTAATAATGTTTCCGCTCTTCGAGCGATAAAGCTCGGATATCATCCATAGAATCTGTGATTTGGTCATCCGCAGCCGAATCGGGGGGGATCCGATCACCTATAAAGCGATTTGCACGAAGAATTTCACGTAGATGATTTCTAAACTCAGAACGTCTCACTCGAACATCTGTTACATCTTCGAACGGTGCCGCTCTCAAACAGTATCGCCAAGTCGATGTTTTTATCGATTCTGCAAGAGCTCGTCCTTTATACCAATCTTGTTCTGGCTTTGTCTTCGATCGATAAAGTAACAGTACGACAAGCGCAATAAAAACGAGCGCGTGTATTGATTGTACCAACCTGCCAGGGCTAGCAATCATTGAAAGAATTGCAGCCAGAACCAGAAGAAAATATTCAGACATCAACAGACGATGGTACCAGTTCTGATATGTTGCTGACATGTCGCTCGAAGCTTTATAAAGTGCTGGGTATATGAGAGACAGGGTCTTCAAGGGGTTATTTCCCTAATCCCAGAAACAATAGATGCAGCGTTCCAGCCAACCATCTTATTCGCCGCTAATTTTACGCTAGCAGGCGTTCGCTCAGCACCCCAAGGGATAATACCAAGAATAGGTTTATTGAGAGATTTAGCGTAATCGATTTCAAATTGAATCCAACCGCTATGCGCTACATACATTCCCGCCAGCACAACCACACACTGTATGGGACGAATCTGCTGACAGAGCTCTTCTTCTAAAGCTCGTCGAGACATATTCTCGAACTTCTTGTCGACCGGCACCGAGAAATTTGTCCAAATAAAATTGGGAGCAGCGTTAATAAATTTGATAGCGCGCTGGTATTTTTCGCTATAACTCCACGCATGGCTAATAAATAGTCTGTAGTTATGTAAGTAGGGCACGAATTATCTCCTTATCCTATTATGTAGCGCAGTCTGTGTTCTGATGAGTGTAACAGGTACTAGACTGCCGATTCTATGATTGGATGAACGTGGCGGCAAGTCCATTCGGACAATGCAGTCTGCTTTTTATAGCGCAACTAGATTCCGATATATTATTAATTTTTGTTGGGCTATTTATGCAGAATTCGCGTGGCAAGAAATTTTCCTTCCAGCCATTGTGGACTGGCATTGTGGTTTTCATTACGCCTTCTCCCCCGTTACCGCCTTCACCTCCGCCAATAAACCCCCAAACTTCCCATAGTTCACCTTAACCCCATCATCCAGGTCCAGTGAGATCCGCTGGTCGGCGTAGTGGCGCAGCTTCTCATCGAAGGTGTTGAGCTCGGCTTGCTGCTTGTAGAGATTGCTCAGTTGCTTCTCGATGCTCTTGGCTTCGGCGGCGGAGGCGCTGGACTCCTTGTCCTGTTCTAGTTTTTCGACGTAGCTGGCGAGCTTCTCGGTGAGCGGGATTACGTAGTCAGTACGCATCTCGGCCAAAGTGCTTTCGTTGTAGCGGTGCAGGTAGACCAGGCACTCGAAGGCTTTCTGCTTGCCTGACGAAAACAGCCAGTAGATGGGGCGTTTCTTGTAGGTGCGCAGGTGATCCTTGTAGAACTGCGTGCTCAGGTAGCGGCGGATGGTGTCCAGCGCCACCTCGCCCTTCTTGGGGTTGATGGCGTGCAGGCAGAGGCTTTCGGCGACGAAGTCGAGGTTTTCCTGCAGGTGTTCTTCGCCCCAGACGGTGCGAACGAAATCACGGAAGCGGTTGGTGGCGTCGTCGGGGTACCACTCCTGATCGGTCAGCGGGATGATTGCGTTTTCATCGGGTGCGAAGCTGGGGTCAGGGATCTGGGCGAGGTAATCACGGATGGTTTCGCCCTGGCTGGCAAGGATCAAGCCTGGCTTTTCCAGCGAATAGCGGCCCATCATGCAGCCGATGGAATAAGAAACCAGCTCCTTGAGGGTGTCGCACTGGAGTAGGGATTCCAACTCTTCTTTGGAGCGTTTGCCACTATAGCGATAGTCGGGGTTGCAGGTAAGGGTAATTTCTTCTATCGGCACTTCAGGTGTTAGTTCATTTTGCAGACCGTAGGCATTGATGAACAGGAAGTTGTTTTCTTCTTCTAGCCGTTGCATCTCCAAGGTTGTATCGCGCCAGTGAGCCGATAGTTGCCGATAGGCCGCCTTAAGAATCGGCTGCCGGTAGTCAAGTTTCAGCAGCGGAAAAGCAGTGAAGTCCCAAGAGGTTTCAAAAGTATCCCAATCATTCTTCGTAAAACTTACAGCTTGGTCAGTGATTGATACAATATTATGTGGAAGATTCCTTGCTATTGGCAGCGATGCTATGTTTCCTATTTGGTAGTGCAGTGTTGGATTCAATACGGGCAAATAATAATTAGATAGTTTAGAACACAATAAAGCCAAACTTGATTTGACCTTGCTTTTTTCGCCAAAAGCACTTGGCCCAGCATTATCGTGCAATGCTCCCTCACCTGACAAGCGGGCGCTGAAGCGAGATGAAGTTACATCTGACCAACACAACGAGTATTTACCAAAGTATTTTTCGTTGCGAATGGTGCTTCTCGAATAAGCTCTAACCGCTGACCCATTATCATTCCAGTCAATCAAGTAATCGTTGTTGCCATACCACTTTCTAAACGCACCGCCTTTGTTATACCTTCTCCATCTTTTATTTGGATTTATATGTTCTAAAAAATAAGGAAGATCAACTTTTGTTTGACTTGGCTCGAACCAATATCTCAAGAATTGATCATTATTACCCGTATCAAGGCCTTTTTTAGGCGGCGTATAATCCTCCATTAATACTGAGTTAGAAAATGAATCTACAAGTGTGGTGCTAACCCAATAGGAAATAGGCCTACCCGGAATCTTCATGAAATCATACGGCCTGCCTTCATAGAACCAACCGCAATCTCGGTTCTGAGTGGCTTCAAGCAGTGCTCCCTTCTTCTCTTCCTCGGATTTACCCTCCACCAGCCGTAAATACGCGCCCAGATAATCCGGGTTGGCGATTTTCTCCATCACAAAGGCTGTTGCGGACACCACTTCGCCGCTAATGCTGTCGAACGCCCTGCCGCCTAAGTGGGCCATTGTGATGATAGTAGTTTTTTCCAACAACCATTCGCGAAGCTTTTCGTAGCTGGAGAGGAACATCCACGACTGCATATTGACCTGGGCGTTGTAGCCAAGTGGAGCCAACAGGCTAAAGGCGTGCTCCATAAAGATAGCAAAAAGGTCTGATTTGCTATTGGGGTATGTGTTTTTGGCGAAATCCTTAAGCGCCTTATTCATCCCCTTACTGCCCATATAGGGCGGATTAGCAATTACCGTATCATAGCGCTGCGCTAACACCCACGCCTGTTGCACAATCGGCACCAACTGCTTGGCAGCCGTCTTCTGCATGGTGTCACCACTCTCAGCGAGCTCGGTGAGCACCTCCAGCAGAGTCTTGAGTGGGGGTTCAAAGCTGTTGGGTACTTCAATCAGCGAGCCGAAGGTCTTGGCGTCCTGGAAGCGCTCGATCAGGTCTACGATGGCCTTGTAGGTGTTGTCGTTGCTTGAAAGGTGTTTCTGCTCACTCTCGAACAGGCTCTGCGACTGGCCCTGGTGCCAGTCGCCGGTGAGGTTGAGGTCGCGCCACAGGGTGCTGGCATCCAGGTGCTGGGTGCTCTGCAGGGCCATCACGTTGAGGCGGATGCCTCTTGTGAAGATCCGGCGGTCGTCTTCCCGGGCCTTCATCAGCAGCGCGAAGCCGGCGAGCTGGGCGGCACGGTCGTCGATATCCAGGCCGAACAGGTTGTTCTCCAGGATCAGCTTGGGGATGTCCCGGGAGCGGTAGCCGCGTTCCTCGTAGATGGCTTTCAGCACGTTGTAGGCCTCGACCAGGATATGCCCGGAGCCACAGGCGGGGTCGAGCACCTTGATGGTTTCTGGGTCGATGCTGGCCGGGGTGATGGCGTCCAGCTGGGCCTGCACCTCGGGCTCCTGCTCGGCGGGCTCGATGTAGTACGGCATCTGGCCCTTGAGGGGGGAATCCGGGTAGGTCTGCAGCCACTGACGGCCGACGGAGTTCTGGACAAGGTACTGGACGATCCAGTTGGGGGTGAACAGCTGGGTGGCGGCGGGAATGTCCTCGCTCTTCACCACCTTGCCGATCACCTGGTCCTTCTTCTCGGCGATGTAGAACTGGTAGAGCCAGCCGATCACCTCGACGTCCCGCCAGTCTTCCTCGGGAATCGCCTCGACCAGCTCGCGGATAAGCGAGTCGGTCTTGGTCAGGTTGTCCGGTAGCAGCAGCTCGCTGGCGTCGTCCAGCGGCTCGAACAGGAACGGCATGGCCTCGTGCAGGGCGTGGCACTGGGCCAGCAGCAGCTCGCGGTAGAGCGCCTCGTCCTGGGTGCCGTCGAGCTTGAGCTCGCGCACTCGGGCAGTATCCAGGCTCTTGTCAAGGGCAGGCAGGTCGATCTCCAGGCAGTCATCGAGGAGCTGGAAACCGCCATCGTGGTCCGGGTGGGAGAGCACCCGCCGGCCATGATCCAGGTAGCCCTTGATCTCCATGAAGCGGATCGCACACAGGCGGTTGAACCAGCTGTAGGCCGCCTGCTCCATGGCCTGCTCGAAACCCAGCTGGGTCACCCACTTGGCCAGCGCCTCACGGGGGCCACGCAGGCTCTTGGGAAAACTGTGGGTCTGGCCATCCAGGGCGCTGATCAGCATCACGTCGCCACGCACCTCGGCGGGCGCTACGTGGCCCTCGCCCTTGTGACCAGAGCTGATGCCGTAGCGGGCGGCCTGGCGGGTCATGGTCTCGATGAAGCGGGTACGCGCCTTGGGGGCGTACTTCTTGATGTTCCCTGTGTTCATGCTGGATTCCTGATCTTGCGGGTTGCCCTTGGCGGGCAAGGTGTTCTCGCCTGTCCCGTGTCCCAGGACACGGGACAGGCCACTTGATGCATGGGCAGGCGCGTCAAGAGCTTTCGGTCGCTGACGGTGCCATGTACAGCAACGGGCGCCGCCACATCCGCGCTTGTTTGGCAAAGCCCACGGCAGCTATGCTCTTCGCGTATGGACTGGGAGTGCCCGGTCGGCGTCAGGGCCTCGGTGAGATCATCGAGGCCTTTCGCTGTGCGGCATTTACGATGATGTCTCGAAGGTACGCGGTGCGCGTAAGCGGCGCACATGGCCCTCCACATCGTTCTTGGTGGGATCGGCTGTCTCTGGAATTGCTAGGTACCGGACAGGCCGGGTGAGCTTTTCCGCTCTCTGCTCTTCCACGGCCTGCTTGAGCCAGGTATTCACCTGAGATTTCTGCAGTCCCGTATCGGCAACGATCTCATCTACCGTTCTTGGGGACTGGGCAAACCGTTGCAGCTCGCGCAGGAACAGCTGATAAAAATCGATGCCGCCTACTTGCCAGGGTGCCTGACTTGAGCGTGCATCGGGTTCTTGCTCGGCAGGATCCGCGGCTGCATCCATGCTGCCGGTCGCCGTTGCTTCGGGGGCCGCAGTCTGCCCCGCCTCCTCTTCTGTCTGTCCCTCCGGGGTCGGCTCGAAGGCGGATTCCGGTTTGGGCTGCTGCAGGTTTTCCAAGGGTGCGTTCACGGCACCAAAAAGGTCAGCCTGGGGTAGCTCCGCGGTGCTTTCGGAATCGCCATTATCAGCGGGAGATTCTGCAGCGCTGATCGTTTGGTCATCGGCAGACGATTCTGTCACCGACGATGGTTGAGGCAGAGTGAACAGTGCTTGTATCTCTAACTGGTCTACCTCCTGCGCGCACCAATCGCCACCAGCACTGACAAGCTGCTGGTTGCCGGCTTCCGGGTCCTGTGAGGGCTTCACCCAGAGCGTCACCCAGCCCTTCTTGAGGTTCTCTTCCGCGCCTGCCTTGGTGCCGCCACTACTGCCGGAGTGCACCACGACGGCGGCATCTGCAAGGCAGTAGATATACTTGTTGCGACCCATGGCGTTGCCGGCATTGAACCCGGCTTCCGGATAGTAGGGCGAGACCAGCACAAGGCCGCCATTCATCAGCCCTTGGCGCCACTGGCTGGAGGTCGCCGCCTTGAGGAGGCCTTCACTGAGGATTCCAATGACGGGGCCGCCCTCCTGAACCGCCCCTTGCATGGCGGCTTCGTCTATTCCGCGCGCCCCACCGGATACGATCCCTGTAGCGGCTTGAGCGGCTTTCGCTCCCAGCTTGCGCGCATAGGTCAGGTCATCATTACCTGCCTTGCGCGAACCCACTACGGCAAGACCACCGGCGTTGAGAAGCTCAGCATCGCCACAGCCGTAGAGTACGGGGGGAGCAGCATGCTTCAGTCGTTTTTTTAGTCGCCTTGGGTATTCCGGATCGGATCGAGTGATGACCCACAGGCCCGAGCGCTGCCACTTCTCCATGGCCAGCGCCATGCTGCTACCACGCTGCAGCAGGGCCTCAAGCCGGTCACGAGGAATCTTCTCATCACTCCACTTGCCCAGCACCCAAGGCGCGGCATGGCTCAGCAAGTCCCCTGGTGTGTGATTTGTTTCATGCAGCCATTGGGCAAAGCGTCCCCACTCGGTGGGCGTCAATGGTTTGGCCGCCCCCTTGGCAGGCTTGCTGAAGTAGCTGGTAAGCAGGAGAGTTGCCTGTGCGGCTGTCGATAGGGTCATCAATCATTCACCGAACTGGATGCCAGGGCTGTAGGGTAGACAGGCCCCGTGCCAGCACGTTGCAGCAGAGCGGCGATCACGGTCAATGTCCAGCCTGAGTCGACGATATCATCGACCAGCAGCACGGGTTCTCGCGGTAACCCGTTGGCGACTTCGAAGACACCGTCAAGGTTACGGCACTGGTGGAAGCGGTTCTGCTGGCCTTTCTGGGGCTCATTGTGCCTGATCTTGCGTACAGCATCGACGTAAGGCAGCCCCAGCCGGTTGGCCAGCCGCTGGGCGAAATCCGGCACCAGGTGCGGATGATTGAGAGATGGCACGGCACATACCCAGCCGGGGCGGGATTGCGGCTGCCAGCGCTGTTCGATCATCTCGGCCATGGCTTCGACCAAGTCGTCGCCGAACCGGCCCTGATGTTTACCCTGTTTGACCAGCCGCCCCCAGCCGCCGTCATTCCATCGGGACAGAACGCGACCTTCTTGTGCCTGCAGGCCAGAGGGAAGGTTGCCTCGAAAGCCATACTGCTGGAAGGCATTGGCGGCAACCTGCTTTCGTGGCTTGATGGCCATCTCGGCATGGCGTTGGTAGGTCGCTGCCTGATGAATCAGCTGCGGATCGACCTGAGTTGGCACCAGCGACTGGCCCAGACAATTGGTACATCGGCCACAGGGCGCGCTCTGCGGATCGTCCAGGGCTAGGCGCAGAAAGTTCATCAGGCAGCCCGTGGTGTTGATGTAGTCGTTGACCTGCTGCCACTCCCGCTGCCGGATTTCAGTTAGATGCTGAATACGTTGATAGTCTGGCTGATAAGCTACCGGCGTCCGTCGCCACATACTGCCATCTTTCACCACCGGAGCGGGCGACTCCACACTGAGGATTTTCAAGGTCTTGTCGATCTGGCTGCGTCGCAGGTTGGCATGCTGTTCAATCCGAGTAACCGGCAATCCATCAAAACGCGCCAGGGTGTCGAGAACCGTATTGATCTCATGATCCGACGGAAACGCCGAGCGCCGAAAATACTCATGAATATCGTCGTCTTCGTGACCGGCAATCAGCACGCCAAGTGCAGAGTCGATGGCCCGCCCGGCGCGCCCTACCTGCTGGTAGTAGGCAACGATGGAGCCAGGTGCCTGGTAGTGGATAACAAAACCGAGATCCGGCTTGTCGTAGCCCATGCCCAGTGCTCCGGTGGCCACCAGCACCTTGAGCTCATTGCGGAGCAGTCGATCTTCCAGGTACTCGCGATAGCGGTTGTTGTCGGTCAACCCTTGCGCCCGCAGCCATTCGGGCGGGCTGACATCGCCGTAGTAGGCGCTAGCCTCGATGCCACCACGCTGAAGCCAGTCGGCTACCTGCTCGGCGTCTCGGGTGGTGAGGGTATAGATGATGCCGGTGCCCGGGAGCGTCGGGACCACCTGAGCCAGCCAGGCGAGGCGAGAGGCCTGATCCGGTAATATCATCGCCTGCAGTGCCAGGCTCTCACGCCCCAGCGGGCCACGCTGGATCAGAATATCTCCCATCTGGGTGCGAATGTCGTCGATGACCCTGTCGTTGGCGGTCGCTGTGGTGCCCAGCACCGGCACCCCAGGTGGGAGCTGCCGTAGGATGCCGACGATACGCCGATAGTCGGGACGGAAGTCATGGCCCCAGTCGGAGATGCAGTGCGCCTCATCGACCACTAGCAGCCCGATATGATCGGCGATTGGCATCAGCACGGTTCGCACGAATTCATCGTTGGCCAACCGCTCAGGAGATATCAGCAGGCAGTCAACCTGGCCGGAAATCAAAGCCTTCTTGACGACCTCAACTTCTTCACGGCTATTGGTAGAGTTCATCGTCTCTGCCCGTATGCCCAAGCGTTTAGCCGACTCGATCTGGTTGCGCATCAGGGCCAGCAGCGGCGAGATGATGATGGTGACGCCAAAGCCGCGGTCACGCAGGATCCGTGTGCTGATGAAATAGACCGAGCTCTTGCCCCAGCCGGTGCGCTGAACCACCAGCAGCTTTCGCCCTTGATTCACCAGTGCATCAATCGCTTCCCACTGCCCCGGGCGAAAAGAGGCGGAATTATCGTCCAGCGCGGTCTTGAGAAGCTGTTCGGCGTGTTGCCTATCCATAACATTTGCTCCTAGAGATCATATGTCTCATCGCAGACGAATCCGCTTGTTCGCCTTGATCGCCCCTTCCAGTTCGCGCTTGAGGGCGTCGAGGAAGGCGTCGACCTCCTGCTGGCTCTCCAGGTAGACCCCTTCATGGGTGCGGCTGAGCACCTGGCTGACGCTGACCTCGGCGACGGGCTTGGGGGCGGCTACCGGGGCGCCTTCGCGCACGTCGCCGGCGGGCGTTTGGGGTTCAGATGCGGGAGCACCGCCTGTTGGCTTGGCGTCGTCATCGCGGGTGCCGGCATATTCCACCCCCTTGCGTGCGGCGCGCTGGCGTTCGGCCTCAGCTAGCTGTTCGCGGTGGAGCTGGTCGAGGCTATCCTGCTCGCGGTCGTTGGCGGTATCGCCCTGCAGCAGGTAGATCTGGGCGATGCCGGTGGCCGCTTCTATCTCCTGTTTGAGCAGCTGCAGCGGGCGAAGCAAGCGGTTGCTGAGCTCCGCCGTGCCAATGCCGCTCTTGACGATCTCGGCGCTGACCCGGGCGATGCGCTTATCGATCAGACCGATGGCGTGCTCACGCTTCTGTTCCAACAGCTTGGTGTTGGTCTCGTCGACGGTGTGAATCAGCCCGGCGACCTTCTGCAGCATGCCGTAGGGCGCCTCGGAGGCGTAGATGCGGTCCAGCTCGGTCAGGGCTGCCCTCGCTTCGGGTTCCTTCTCCAGCGCCGGGCGGTTGGGCTGGAAGCGGGTCAGCGCCTGGTCCAGCTGTTTCCAGGTGGTGAGCTGCTTGGTGAAGAACTCGTGAAGGTCGCGGTACTCCTCTTCGAGATCGAGCAGGGCCTCCTGCTGCTCGGCCACCGCCTTGAAGAAATCGAAGCTGTCGTCGATGCGCAACAGGCGTTCGACCTCCTTGAGGGTGCTGTCGATGGCGGCACGCCCTGGGAAGCGGCCCACCTCGGTCTTGCTGCGGTAGGCCTCCAGGTCCTTCTTCCAGGTGCTGAACTGCTCGACGTAGAAGGCATAGAGCTCGGTCTCGCTGGAGGGCCCGAGCTTGGTGAAGAGGTCCTTGGTAAGGTTGCGCACCTGACGCAGCACGGCGTCATCGGTCTGGCGCTTCTTCTGAAGCCGTACCTCGCTGCGCCGCCGGCTGTTGTTGAGCAGCTCGAAGGCCTCCTTGCCGGGCAGCGCCGGGCCGGCGGTGTGGAAGGTGAGCCTTCCTGCGGCATAGAGCCGGCCGAGGATCAGCAGGGTCTCCTCCACCGGCCAGCCGAAGGGGCGGTTGTTGAAGCGCTCCAGGAGCGGGTTGAGCGGCACCGGCTCGCCGCCGTGCAGGCCGATGTACTGCTCCACCTCGCGCACCGCCTGGGGGTTGCCTTCTTCGCCGTCGAGTTCAATGGCCTGCTGACCTATATCGTCGGCGGTCATCACGGCGACAAGCTCGCGCATGGGGTCGGGGGTGAGCACCTGCAGGTAGCCGAGCTTGCTGTAGGTGTTTTCCAGCAGGTACTGGCAGGCGTCGTCGAGGCGGGTGCTCAGATTGCTGCGGTTGATGTCGAGCTTCTGACCCAGGGCGTAGACATCGGCATCCAGCAGCATGTCCTCCAGGCGTACCAGCAGGTGCTTGCGACGCTCCTGGTTCTCGCGGCCGCGGTCGGCAAGGATGCGCTCCACGCTGCTGTCGCCGGAGGCGGCATTCAAGCGGATGTACTTCTCGGTCTTTAAGCAGGTGCGCAGGTCGTCGAAGAAGGGCTTGTTGTCACCGAGACGAATCAGCACCTGACCCTGGTTCTCGTTGCTGCGGTGGATGCAGCCTGCCTCACCGTTCTGGACCGAGTAGCTCTGGACGTAATCGATATCCAGCGGCGAGACCACCTCGACGCGTAGCTGGCTCTGGAAGCGGCCGTCGATGGTGTGGCCATCCAGGTAGCGGCCGATGGTGTAATCGGTCTTGTTGAGGGGGTAGCGGTACTTGTTGCGGTCGCGCAGGCGGTCCTTGTAGATCATCTCGGCCAGCAGCTTGTTCTCGTCGCTGCTGGTGATCTCGGTGGCCTTGATCTTGCGCGTGATGTCGCGCTCCTCGTTGGTGAGGAACAGGTACTCCTCGCCGTTGCGGGTGACCAGGCTCTCCTTTTCCAGACGGGCCAGGGTGCCCTCCAGGCGCTCGCGGATCGCCAGGCGGTCGTCATCGATGCGAGTGATGGAGAGCGTGACCAGGTTGTCGAGGGTGCCCTTGACCAGATCCACGTAGCGGATCATGAACAGGGTACGCAGGATCTCCACGTCGAAGTCATCCAGCGCGACGTTCTCGCTGGCCTGATCGATGGTGCGCTTCACCGCGGTATCGAGGAAGCCCTCCACGGCGCGGTAGAAGCTGTGCATCGGTACCAGGGCGCCGACCTCCTGATCGCTTACCGCCTTGGCGGCCATCTGGAAGGCGTCGAGCATGGAGCGCTCGCCGTAGGCCAGGTGCGCCCCGGTGGCGCCGACCTTGCGGATCTCCTCGAAGACCTTCTGAACCAGCTGGAAGTGGTACGGCACGAAGGGGTAGTTGGCGACGAAGCTCTCCACGCCGTCGACGTTCCTGAGCGTGGGGCCGGAGCGGTCGAAGGTGAGCTGATTGCGCAGGATCGAGCCCTTGGCCTCGAATACCTGGGCCAGTTCCCCACTGGCCTCCGGAGTCTTGGCCAGCAGGCGCTTGCGGATCACCTCGTCGGAGTTGGAGCTGGAGAGCGAGAGACGGGTCTTGAAGCGCCCGGCGATCTTGGAGAAGTCATTGGCCTTGGCGGCGGTCATCTCACCGAGCACGGCGTCCATGTCGGCCTGGGAGGTGACCACGATCCAGGCGCGACCGCCGCAGATGGTGCCGAGGTTCTCGGTCAGCGTCTGCAGGGTCAGCATCAGCCGGGTGTTGCTGCCGATGAACTGGCCCACCTCGTCGACCATGAAGACGATACGCTGAGTCGGGGACTTGGCGTCCAGGTACTCTTTCACCCAACGGCAGAAGTTCTCTACCGAGACGCTGAAGGTCTCCTCGGAATCCTCGAACCACTTGTGGGCGGCCTCCGGCGAGAGATCCAGCGCCTGGCTGATCGCCTGCTCGATGTCGTCCTGGTAGAACTGGAAGCCGTCGCGCTCCTCCTCCCAGACCATGCCGCTGGCCTCCTGGAAGGCCGTCTTGAAGCGCTCCAGCACACCGCGCTGGGCCAGGTGGCGCTCCATGTGGGCAATATGCGGGTGGTCGCCGCTGAAGCCCTGGTACTCGTTGAACACCCGCAGGAAGACATTGAGGATCGGGTTGCCGCCGTCGTTGGAGCTCGCCTTGCTGTCGATATTGAACAGGATGACGTCGGCCGGCTGCTGCACCGCCTTGGTGACGTCGGCGCGGATCATCGGGTCGTGGAGCTTGTGCTCGTCGAAGAACTCGGCGGCGCGGCGGTGGTTCCCGACCTCGTCCTCGGCCTCGATGTTGGCCAGCAGGTACGACAGCGCCTTGAGGAAATGCGACTTACCCGAGCCGAAGAACCCCGAGATCCACACACCGACCCGGTTGGCGATGGAGGGATCACTGAGCGGCGTGGCGTAGGACTCAAAGAAAGCGCGGAAGTGCTTCTCCAGCTCGTTGGTCACCACGTACTCGTCGAGCTCCTGGTAGACCGTTTCACGGTCCTTCTGGTCGGCCTTCACCACCCCGTTGATGGGGCGGTGCAGCGGTTTCTGGAAGAGGTCCTGGATACGCATGTCCGATCGATTCCTTAACGGGCAACGCCTCGCTCCCGTGGCGGGGCAAGGCGATCAACAAAGCGGCTGCCAGGGCAGCAAGGCTGCCGGCTGGCCATCAGGGCACCAGCGAAAAGGCGCGGTAGTAGTGATTGCTGGCGATCTGGTTGAACAGGGTCAGGCTCTGGCCGTCGTAGCTGCCGGGATAGAAGAGCACCAAGGGCTTGTGGCCGAGGCGACCGTGCAGCGCATTGAGCAAACTGTGGGCACGCATCACCGGCCAGACGCTACCCACGCCTGACAGCAGAATGATATCGGGGTCTTCCGACAGGGCGTGTCGGATCAGGAAAGGAGCGAACTTGTCCATGTGCAGCGGGCCACGCAGCGCCTTGAGCAGCGCCGCATCGCCCTTGGTCTGCTGCATGGCGATGGCCTTGTCGAGAAAGCCACGCGCCTGGAGATAGTCGCGCATCACGCGCAACAGGTTGACGTGGTCGACCGTCAGCTCGCTGTGCTGACGCGACAGCACCCCCTCCAGGAAGGTGAGGTACTCGCGAACCTGTAGTTCGTGCTCGGGGGGATAGTCGAAAACCCAGAAACCGATCTCGTTGCCCAGGCCCTGGCCGGAGAGAAAGGCCGGGCTGGTGATCTTCTCGGCGACCTGGTTGAGGCGATCCTTCAGGTGAGGATCTTCGTGGTGGGACGGCCCCTGCGTGAGCGGTGACATACGGCTCTCATCCTTGCGTCCGGTGTCGTTCTTCTCGTTATGACCATACTACGTGCCGCGGCCTGTGGGTGCGTCGTCGAGCGTTCAGGCACGCTACCGCCCAACCCGGGTCCATGGCGTTCAACGCGGCCCCAGGGCACTCAGGCAGTCCAGCAGCCGGATCAGGTGGTGGCGTTCCAGCAGATCATCCACCTCCGGCCGAAGCATAAGCGGCCGTAACGTTCGGTTACGACTGTCAGTCATTAAGCCTACTTCGCATAGCATGCGAAAGGCCACCTGGCCCATCTTTCGTCTAGAGGAAGCGGTCCAGCCGATGATGGCCGGATCGCGGAAGGCACGGTCGGCGAGGAAGTCATCCCACTGGTAGAGCTCAAGCCGCTCGGCCTGCGTCACGAAGGCATCGGCCACCACCGTCTCCAGGAACTCCACCAGCAGCAGGTTGCGCGCCAGGGCCGCACAGAACGCCACCTGGGTGGCCAGTTGGTCGTCGCCGTCATGCAGCGTCTGCCAGAACGGAAGCGGGAGCTTCTCAAGGCGCTTGCGGATCGCTTGGGCCATACGCTTGGCCGATGCGGGCCGCGCCTTCTGTAGGCGGTTCTCGTCGTAGATAGCCACCTGCCAGGTAGCGTTATCGGCGCCGGCCAGCAGCAGCTCCGCCACTATGCGGCTTTCGCGAACCATCAACGAGCCGCCGATGAGGTCTGAGTCGTAGTGGAAGGTCGTGGAATATGGCATTGGGCCAAGACACTTGCAGCAGCTGGAGGCGGAGCCACATGGTGGCGGCATGCCTGCACAAGCGCAACGACTTTGCCGTTGGTATACACGGGACTCCAGGCCGGCGCGACCAGTGGATGGACGGGCCGGCCTGCGTGGAGAGCTCAGTAGCGGCCGAGCAGCGATTCCAGCTTGAAGGTGCTGGAGGAGAGCTCGCCGAAGCTCATCACCGGTGTCTCCGGTGCCAAGGCGGACGGCCAGGCCTGCATCGCCTCGTCATAGGCCGCCATCAGCTCCTCGTAGGTCGCTTCGTCGCTGGCCTTGAAGAGTTCAGCCTGTTGTTCGAGCAGCGCCTTGGCGGTCAGCATGAAGCCACGCCCGTCCTGATACTCCAGCACATTGACGAACTGGCCTTCGTCCACGGCTTCCTCGTATTCGTGCATGGCCTGGCGCAACAGGGTCAGCTGGACACGGCTCTGGAAGGCCACATCTTCACGCAGTTCACCATCGACATCCTGCATGGCGGCATCGATAGCCTCGATGGCGGCCATGAAGGCATCGGCTTGCGCCCCCCATTCGCCGCCCTCGCGGGCCTGGTCGACCAGGGCCTGAAGCGTATCCTCGAACGACGCAACGCCACGGGTCTCGAAGGCCGGCTCCAGGGGCTCGTAGTGCTCCTGGAGGGGATGGCCGAAGTGCGGCTGGGAGGCGGTCTGTGCACCTTCCTGGTAGAGCTCGCGAGCGACGGCCAGATGGCCCTTCATCATGGCCAGGTTGGTGTAGTAGACACCGGGGTTGCTGGCGTCGATGCCATGGCCCGCTTCACCTCCTTCGCCACCTTCACCTCCTTCGCCACCTTCGCCACCTTCACCGCCAGCGGAAGCATTCAGGTAGGCAAACAACGCGAAGGGATCCGCCGCGGTGCTGCCTTCACCGCCTTCACCGCCTTCACCGCCTTCGCCGCCTTCGGAATGATGGCCGCCTTCGCCGCCTTCGGAATGATGGCCGCCTTCGCCGCCTTCGGAATGATGGCCGCCTTCGCCGCCTTCGGAATGATGGCCGGCTTCGCCGCCCTCGCCACCTTCACCACCATCACCGCTTTCGGAATGGTCGGCGTGGGCGAGTATCAGGCTGTCAGGCTCCTGGGTGGAGTCGTCCGGAACCTGGGTATCGGCCCAGCTGGCCGCGCCGGAGCCCAGCAGAACGGAGGCGCCGACGCCAACCCAAAGCTTGGTGCGAGTGCTGTTAGACATGCAGACTTCCTTAATATAGGGATTGCGAGAACTCTCGACCGTGCAGGCCGGAGGGTCACGCCCTATTATTGACGGGCGCACGAGACTAATGCAAATAGTTCGCAAATGTTTATAATTGGCAATCTCCTTCCCAACTGGAGCGCCCACTGTGATTCTTTGCATCGATCAGGTCATCCCCACGGAGCTGCTGTCGCGAGTTCAGGCCACCCTGGCCGACACCGCCTACCGGGATGGGCGGGAAACCGCCGGCTGGCATGCCCGCACCGTCAAGCAGAACGAGCAGGCCGATGGCCGCCAACCCGAGGTGATCGCCCTGCGTGAGGAGCTGACATCGGCGCTGCAGCGCCACCCGCTGTTCCAGATGGCCGCTCGCCCCCGACGCATGAAACCGCTGATGTTCAGCCGCTACCAGGAGGGCATGAGCTACGGTAACCATGTTGATGATGCGGTCATGGCCACCCCCGAGGGGGCGATGCGCACCGACCTGTCCTTCACCCTCTTCCTCAACGACCCGGACAGCTACGAGGGCGGTGAGCTGCTGATCGACTCGACCGCCGGGGAGCAGACCTACAAGCTGCCCGCCGGTGCCTTGATCCTCTACCCCTCCTCGACCCTGCACCGAGTCGAGCCCGTCACCCAAGGCGAACGGCTGGCCGCGGTGGGCTGGGCCCAGAGCCAGGTGCGCGAACCACAGCAGCGGGAGATCCTCTTCGACCTGGATACCACTCGCCGCCAGGAATTCGAGGCCAACGGCAAGACCCGCACCTTTGACATGCTGTCGAAGAGCCTGGCTAACCTGCTGCGCATGTGGGCGGAGGTCTGACAGGCGTGCTCAATTCCGCCGCGCTTCCCGCGGCGACAGGCCATAGCGGGCCTTGAAGGCCCGGGAGAAGGTGGAGCCGGAGCTGAAGCCGCAGGCCAGCCCCACCGCGAGGACATCCCTGTCCGTCTCGGCGAGCAGGTGCCGGGCGCGCTCCAGCCGCAGCTTCAGGTACCACGCACGGGGGGAAGTGCCGAGATGCTGCTCGAAGAGGCGCTGTAGCTGGCGCAGGGAGACACCGCTGCGGCTGGCCACCTCGGCCAGCGACAGTGGCAGCTGCTGATGCCGCTCCATCAGGGAAACCGCCTCCACCAGGCGGCGGTGATGGATCCCCAGGCGCCTGGCCAGCGACATGCGCTGCTGGTCGCTGCGGGTGCGGATCCGCTCGTGGATCAGCTGCTCCGAGACATCGACCGCCAGTCGCGAGCCGTGGCGACGGGCGATCACCTCCAGAGCCATGTCCATGGCCGCCGTGCCGCCGGCACAGGAGAAGCGCCGCCGCCCCAGCTCGTAAAGCTCGTCGGAAGTCTCGATGCCCGGGAAGCGCTCCTGGAAGGCCGGCAGACTTTCCCAATGCAGGGTGACGCGCTCGCCCTCCAGCAGGCCCGCCTCCGCCAACAGGAAACCGCCGGTATCGAGGCCACCCAGCACGCAGCCAGCCTGATCCAGGCGATGCAACCAGGCCATCAGGGGCCGGCTCAGGCTGTCCTCGGGACCGAAACCGCTGCATACCGCCAGGGAGGGCAGCTGATGCACCTCACCGATGGCGCGGTCGACCAACAGCGTCATGCCGTTGGAGGCCGTGACCGGCTCGCCGTCCTCACTGATCAGCGTCCAGTCGAATAGTGGGCGCCCGGTGATCCGGTTGGCGATCCTCAGCGGCTCCACCGCCGAGAAAAACGCCATCATCGAGAAGCGCGGCAGCAGCAAAAATCCTATGGCTTCGGGCAACAGCCCCTGATAGTCCAGGCGCAAGGTGTGTCTCCTCCTTCAGCGTCAAGTCAGACAGGCTAGAATGATCCTCAGGCTTCCCCACACGAGGTATCCCCCGTGTCCCGCAACGAGAGAACCATCCTGGCCTTCGACCAGGCCGGCAACGAGTATTTCATCGACATATTTGTCAGCGTCCGGGATCTCACTGACCTGCAGCACGCCGGGGCGACCCGCAGCGGCCTCCCCGCCTTCCGAACCCGCGAGGGCCACTCGGTCACTCACCTCGGCGGGGGCGAGTTCGCCGTGATGGTGCCCGGCGAGGAAGAAGCGATCACCGTCAGGACGCAGGATCCCGAGTTCGTATAAGGACGCCCGTGGAGATCGGCGCAAGGAGCCACCGAATGATCCGCCTCCGACCCTACCAGCCCGAGGACTGGCCGGCCCTGTGGGCCATTCTCGAACCGGTCTTCCGGGCCGGTGAGACCTATGCGGTGCCCCGCGACATCAGCGAGCAGGATGCCCATCGCACCTGGATCGAACTGCCCCGGGCCGTGCGCGTGGCCGTCGATGACGCGGGACGGATCACCGGCACCTACACCCTCAAGGCCAACCAGCCCGGGCCCGGGGACCATGTCTGCAACTGCGGCTACCTGGTCGCCGACCACGCCCGCGGCCAGGGTATCGCCGGCGAGATGTGCACGCACTCCCTGGCCCTGGCACGGGAAATGGGCTTTCTCGCCATGCAGTACAACCTGGTGGTCGCCAGCAACGCGGTGGCCATCCGGCTATGGCAGAAGCATGGCTTCACGATCATCGGCACCCTCCCCCGGGCCTTCCGTCACCCCGCGCGGGGCCTGACGGACGCCCATGTGATGTACCGTCTGCTGTGAGGCGCGCCGGCGCCCCGTTTGACCGCCGGCACTAGCCTCGGGCATGCTCACCAAGTGACTGACTCACCGAAGGAAAAATGACAATGAAAGGTTTCGCACGCCACACGCTGGCACTCGCCGTCTCGCTGGCCATGACCGCCGGCGCCAACGCCTCCGAGTTCGCCGACATGGATCCTGTCACCCTGCGCCTGGCCCACGTGGTCAACGAGCAGGACGGTTTCCATATCGCCGCCATGAAGTTCGAGGAACTGGTGGAAGAGCGCACCGAGGGCAAGGTGGACATCGAGCTCTACCCCAACGCCAGCCTCGGTGACGAGCGCACCCTGCTCGAGGGCATGCAGATCGGCACCGTCGACATGGGCGTGATCACCAACGGGCCGGTGGCCAACTTCGTCGAGGAGATGGCGGTTTTCGAGCTGCCTTTCCTCTTCCCCTCCCCGGAGGCCGCCTACGCGGTGCTCGATGGCCCGATCGGCCAGGAGCTGCTCGACAGGCTGGCGGAGGTCAACCTCAAGGGCCTGGCCTACGCCGAACGCGGTTTCCGCAACCTGACCAACAGCGAGCGTGCCGTGACCTCGCCCGAGGACATCGACGGCCTGCGCATCCGCGTGATGGAGAACCCGGTCTACGTGGACACCTTCCGCGAGCTGGGCGCCAACGCGGTGCCGATGGCCTGGACCGAAGCGCTGACCGCCATGCAGCAGGGCACCATCGATGGCCAGGAGAACCCGGTCAACGTCATCCACTCCTTCAAGCTCTACGAGACCCAGGACCACATGACGCTGTCGCGCCATACCTATGCTCCGGCGATCTTCGTGATGGGCATGCCCGCCTGGAACACGCTGCCGGAGGCCGCGCAGACGGTGCTGAAGCAGGCCGCCCAGGAAGCCGCCGAGCACGAGCGCCGGATGAACGCCGAGATGCAGTCCGAACAGCTGGCCGAGCTGCGCGAGGCGGGCATGCAGATCGTCGAGGAGCCCGATATCGCCGCCTTCCAGGAGGCCGTGGCCCCCGTCTACGAGAAGTACGGCGAGCAGTTCGGCGATACCCTGCCGCGCATCCAGGAGGCGCTGAAGTAAGTGCCTCCCCTCGCCCATTCCCTGCTGCGACCGCTGCGGTGGAGTGAGCGCGCCCTCGACGCCGTCATCGCTCCCGTGGTCTTCACGGCGATGGCGGCGTTGATCGGTGTGATCACCCTGCAGATCGTCTCGCGGGTCTTCTTCACCGCGGTGGGCTGGACCGAGGAAGTGGCCCGCTTCCTGCTGGTGTGGATCACCTTCCTCGCCGCCACCCTGGCCTTTCGGCGCGGCCGGCATATCGCCGTGACCTTCGTGGTGGACGCGCTCCCCGGCCTCCCCCGGCGCCTCGCGCGCATCGCCGCCCTGCTGGTGGCGCTGGGCTTCCTGGCGGCGCTGGTGATCATCGGGGTTGAGTACATGCAGGTGCAGAGCTTCCAGAAGTCCGCCTCGCTGCGCCTCTCCATGACCTGGGTCTATGCGGTCATGCCGCTGGCATCGGCGATCATGGCCTGGTTTGCGCTGGTGGATATCGTCGCCCTGGCGCTGGGCGAGTCATCTCCTGACACCCCACCGGACGCCGAGGAACCCGCCGCATGACCGCCCTGCTCTTCGTGCTGTTCCTGGTCTTCATGCTGCTCGGCGTGCCCATCGCCCTGGCCATCGGCGCCAGCGCCCTGGTGGCGCTCCATGCCCAGGACGTACCACTGATGGTGGTGCCCCAGCAGATGTTCCAGGGCATCAACTCCTTCGCCCTGGTGGCGGTGCCGATGTTCATCCTCGCCGGCGACCTGATGGCCCAGGGCAAGGTGAGCGAGAAACTGGTGGCCTTCGCCGATTCGCTGTTCGGCTTCCTCAAGGGCGGCCTCTCCATCGTCTCGGTGGGCGCCGGCATGTTCTTCGCCGCCATCTCCGGCTCCGGAGCCGCCACCACCGCCGCGGTGGGCGCGAGCCTGGTGCCCGAACTGCGCAAGAAGGGCTACGAGCCCGCCTCGGCGGCCAGCCTGATCGCCGCCAGCGGCACCATCGGGGTGGTGATTCCGCCCTCGGTGCCGATGATCATCTATGCGGTGATCGCCCAGCAGTCGGTGTCCAAGCTGTTCCTCAGCGGCATCCTGCCGGGTATCGCCATGGGCCTGGGGCTTGCCACCATCGCCATCGTCCAGGCCTACCGGCGCAACTACCCGCGCGGCACGGCCTTCTCGCCGGCCACCATCTGGCGCACCTTCAGGAGCGCGAGCTGGGGCCTCGCGACCCCGGTGATCATCCTCGGCGGCATCTTTTCCGGCGTGTTCACTCCCAGCGAGGCGGCCGTGGTGGCGGTCAACTACGCCCTGCTGGTGTCGCTTTTCGTCTACCGCGACCTGAGCCTCGCCGAGATCTACCGCATCCTGATCCGCTCGGCGATCACCACCTCGGTGATCATGCTGGTGATCGCCACCTCGGCAGTACTCAGCTGGACGCTCTCCAGCTGGCAGGTCCCCGGCGCCATCGCCCAGGCGGTGCTGTCGCTGTCCACCGACCCCTATGTGATCATGCTGCTGGTGGTGGCGGTGATCCTGCTCACCGGGGTGTTCATCGAGACGGCCAGTGCGCTGATCATCCTCACCCCGGTGTTGCTGCCGCTGGTCACCCGGCTGGGCATCGATCCCATCCACTTCGGCCTGATCATCGTGGTGGGGCTGGCCATCGGCATGATCACCCCACCGGTGGCGATCAACCTCTATGTGGCCTCCTCGGTCACCCGACTGCCACTGGAGCGCATCACCCACGCCATCATTCCCTACCTGCTGGGACTGGTCGCCGTACTGCTGCTGGTGGTCTATGTGCCGATCCTGCTGGGCCTCTCCGGCTAGGGTCACCCAGGCAGCGATATCACCCAACCGCTTGATCACCCACTACAGGGAGTTCCCGATGCATCGATGGATAGCGCCTGTCGCCGGCCTGCTCGCCATGGCCCTGCTGGCCGGCTGCACCACCTACACCTGGGAAGACGGCCGCCGGGAAACCGTGTGGGGCGTACCCGCCGAGGACGAGACCAAGACCCGCGAGGAGCGCCAGGCCGAGGGCGTTGAGTACCGCGAGCCCGGCGAGATTCTCGAATGACGCCTCTGCCAGGTGCCGGTGCTATGAGCGGCGAAATACCAGGCTGAGATTGTTGGCCGGCATCTCCACCACCTTGTCGAGCATCAGTCCATGGCGCTCGGCTTCGACCGTGACGTCGTCAAGGTCACGGATGCCCCAGCGCGGGTCGCGGGCCCGGAGGTCTGCATCGAAGGCCGCATTGCTGGGCGCCGTAGGGCACCCCTCTCGCCTGAACGGGCCGTAGAGGTAGAGCACGCCGCTGGGCACCAGAGAGCCACCGGCCCCTGCCATCAGCGCCTCGGTGACCGCCCAGGGCGAGATATGCAGCAGGTTGATGGCCACCACGGCCTCGAAGCGCTCCGCCGGCCAGTCGTCGGTCACGTCCAACTGCCGGGGCTCACGCAGGTTCGCCAGCCCCGCGGCCTCCCGCCAGGCGGCGATGGAGGCCAGTGCGCGAGGATTGGGGTCGCTGGGCTGCCAGGTCCAGCCGGGGACGGCGCCGGCAAGGTGCATGGCGTGCTCGCCACTGCCGCTGGCCAGTTCCAGCACCCGGGCACGTTCGGGCAGTACCTGCCGGAGGACCTCGAGGATCGGCTGTCGATTGCGAGCCGCGGCGGGGCTCTGCAGGCGTGGGTCGTTCATGGCTCTCCTCATGGCGGCCGCGGCTACTTCCTGCCCCGGGGCTTGCGGGAGGGGCCGGCGGCCTTCGGGCGGCCCCCCTTCGACGGCTTGGCCCCCGGTTTCTGATACCTGGGCGTCTTGCCGGCCGACGCCGGCTGGGCACCGTGGGACTTGCCATGTGCCTCCTTGCCGCCTGCCTTGCGCTTGGCGACCTTGCCCGCTGTGGCCTTCCCGCCCTCGCCGCGACGGCTCCTGCCAGGCTTTCCGGCACCCGACTTGCCGGCGCCGGCCCTGGCGCCCTTGCCCGCCTGGCGTCGGGCCGACCGGCGGCCGGGCGCCTGGGCTTCCGAGGAGGAGTGTTCGGTCATGGCGAGGATCGTCGCCACCTCTTTTGCCGTCAGGTCCCGCCAGTCCCCCGTCGCCAGCCCGTCGAGGGACACGTTCATGATGCGGATCCGCTCGAGCTTCACGACCTCGTAGCCGAACACCTCGCACATGCGGCGGATCTGGCGGTTGAGCCCCTGTACCAGGGTAATATTGAAGACGAAGCGGGACTCCTTGACCACCCGGCACTTTTTGGTGACCTCGCCGAGGATCGGTACGCCCGCGCCCATGCCGACAATGAAGTCATCGGTGATCGGCTTGTTGACGGTGACCCGGTACTCCTTCTCGTGCTGGTTGCTCGCCCTCAGGATGCGGTTGACCAGGTCACCGTTGTTGGTCAGGAAGATCAGCCCCTGGGAATCCTTGTCCAGCCGGCCGATGGGAAAGATCCGCGCGCCGTGCTTGACGAAGTCGACGATATTGGCCTTCTCGACGGGATCCGTGGTGCTGACGATGCCCACCGGCTTGTTGAGGGCGATGAACACCAGATCCTCTTCCTCAAGCGCCAGGGGCTCGACGACCCGGCCGTTGACCTTGACCACGCTGCTCGGGAACACCTGGTCACCGGGGGTGGCGCGCCGGCCGTCGATCCGCACGTTGCCCTGCTCGATGTAGCGGTCGGCTTCTCGCCTCGAGCACAGCCCGCTCTCGCTGATGTACTTGTTGATCCGTTTCGAGAGGGTCTGGGCCATGGGACGCGTCCGGGACGGGGAGGAAGGGGCCGAGGTGGCACGGCACGTAGCCGGGCAGTGTAAGGGGTGTACCGCCTCACGACCAGTGAGCCGGCCCCCGCTCCCCCGGCCTTCTTGTCCCGGGCGACAGGGACGTGTCGGGAGGATCTTGCCCGGGATCACTGCACTGCAGCATGCAGTGTGCTACATCTGTACGGGTCTACTCTCCCGGCACGGAGGTAAGAGATGCCCAAGCATGCCCCCGAGGCTCGCCGTCACTGGCATGCCATGACCCCCGAGGAGGCCCTCGGGCAACTCGACACGACCCGCGAGGGCCTCGGCGAGGACCAGGCCAGGGCCCGCCTGGACCGTCACGGACCGAACCGGCTGCAGCAGGCCAAGGGCCGGCCAGCCTGGAGGCGCCTGCTCGATCAGTTCAACAACATCCTGATGGTGATCCTGCTGGTCGCGGCCGTAGCGAGCCTCGGTCTCGGCCATACGCTGGATGCCATCGCCATCCTCGGCGTGGTACTGATCATCGCGCTGATCGGCTTCATCCAGGAGGGCAAGGCCGAGCAGGCCCTGGACAGCATCCGCGACATGCTTTCCCCGCGGGCCCAGGTGGTGCGCGGCGGCAAGCGACGGGAGATCCCGGCCGAGGAGCTGGTGCCGGGCGATATCGTGCTGATGGAGAGCGGCGACCGGGTGCCCGCCGACCTGCGCCTGCTGGAGGCGCGGCGGCTGCGCGACGAGGAGGCGGCGCTGACCGGGGAGTCCACCCCGGTGGACAAGGCGGTCGCCGCCGTGGACGAGACAACCGACCTGGCCGAGCGGGCCTGCATGGCCTATGCCGGCACCCTCGTGGTCCAGGGCAATGCCCGGGGACTGGTGGTCGAGACCGGCGATCACACCGAGATCGGCCGCATCTCCGAGATGTTGCGCGGTGTCGAGAAGCTCAGGACGCCCCTGCTCCAGCAGCTCGACCGGGCCGGGCGGGTGCTGGCGCTGTTCATCATGGGGGCGGCAGTGCTCACCGCGGCCTTCGGCGTGCTGGTCCATGGCGAGTCCGCCAGCGACATGTTCATGGCCGCCGTGGGCCTGGCGGTGGCCGCCATCCCCGAGGGCATGCCGGCCATCGTCACCATCGGCCTCGCCCTGGGGGTGCAGGCCATGGCCCGCCAGCACGCCATCATCCGCCGGCTGCCCGCGGTGGAAACCCTGGGCTCGATCTCCACCATCTTCTCCGACAAGACCGGCACCCTGACGCGTAACGAGATGACCGCCCGTGCGATCTGCCTGCCCGAGGGCGAAGTGCGTATCGATGGCACGGGCTTCGAGCCCGAAGGCGCCTTCCACCGGGTTCGCGATGGTGAGCCGCTCGATGCGCCCCTGGACCTCGACGACCATCATGCCCTTCGCCACTTCCTGAAGGTCGGCGTGCTGTGCAACAACGCCGAGCTCGCCCGGGACGAGGGACGCTGGCGGATCCACGGCGATCCCACCGAGGGCGCCCTGGTGGTGGCGGCCGCCAAGGCCGGCCTGAAGGCGGGCGAGCTGCGCGGTGACCACGACCGCCATGATGCCATTCCCTTCGAGTCCGAACGCAAGTACATGGCCACCCTCCATAGGATGGACGGCGAGCCCTACCTGCTGGTCAAGGGCGCACCGGACCGGCTGCTGCAGATGTGCCACCGGGTACGCACCGAGTCGGGCGAGGCCGACCTCGATCGTGGCGACTGGGAGGCGCGTATCCAGGCCCTTTCCGAACGCGGCCTGCGGGTGCTCGCCCTGGCCGAGAAGCGCGCCGACGGCATCACCGACCTGACCGACGCCCATGCCGAGGATGGCCTGGTGCTGCTGGGCCTGGTGGGCCTGCAAGACCCGCCCCGGGACGAGGCCATCGAAGCGGTGAAGGACTGCCTCGCGGCGGGCATCCGTCCGGTCATGGTCACCGGCGACCATGCCGTCACCGCCCGTGCCATCGCCGAGCAGCTGGGCTTCGCCCATACCGAGCGCGCCCTGAGCGGGCACGAGATCGAGGCCATGTCCGACGCCGAGCTCGAGGACATCATCCTCGACGTGGACGTCTATGCCCGCGCCTCACCGGAGCACAAGCTGCGCCTGGTCACCGCCATGCAGGCGAAGGGCGGCGTCTGTGCCATGACCGGTGACGGGGTCAACGACGGCCCGGCGCTGAAGCGCGCCGACGTCGGCGTGGCCATGGGCATCCAGGGCACCGAGGCCGCCAAGGAGGCCGCCGAGATGGTGCTCGCCGACGACAACTTCGCCACCATCGTTCGTGCCATCCGCGAGGGGCGCAAGGTCTATGACAACATCCGCAAGACCATCACCTTCCTGTTGCCCACCAATGGCGCCCAGGGGCTGGCCATCATGCTCGCCGTGCTGGCCGGCAGCCTGCTGCCGGTCACCCCGCTGCAGGCGCTGTGGGTCAATATGGTGGTGGCGGTGACCCTGGGCCTGGCGCTGGCGTTCGAGGCCGGCGAGCGGGACCTGATGCACCGCGCCCCCCGGGACCCCGCCGCCCCGCTACTCGACCTCTTCCTGCTGTGGCGGGTGGTGTTCGTCTCGGTGCTGCTGCTGCTCGGGGTGTTCGGGGTCTTCTCGTGGATCTTCAATGGTCAGAACGCCAGTATCGAGCTGGCCCGCTCCGGTGCCGTCAACATGCTGGTCACCGGCTGCGCGGCCTACCTGATCAACAGCCGCTACCTGACCCGCCACTCGCTCTCCTTCGAGGGGCTGTTCGGCAGCCGGCCGGTGTGGATCGCCATCGCCTTGGCGATGGCGCTGCAGTTCGCCTGGACCTACCTGCCCTTCATGCAGCTGGTGTTCGGCAGCGCCGCCCTGGGGCTCGGCCACTGGCTGGCGATCCTGGCCGTCAGCGTGGCGATCTTCCTGGTGGTGGAGCTGGAGAAGTGGGTGCTGCGCCGTCTCCATGGCGGGCATGGCGGGAGCGAAGGCGCCAGCGAAGCGCGTCAAGAGCACGCCGAGGTGCGCTGAGCGGTGGCGCGGCCGGGCTCACCTGCGTCGCTTGGTCCGCGCGGTGGCCTCGGCGGTCGTGGGGTCTTCGGGCCAGGGATGTTTCGGATAGCGACCGCGCATCTCGCGACGCACGTCCGCATAGCCATTGGCCCAGAAGCTGGCCAGGTCGGCGGTGACCTGCAGCGGGCGACGCGCCGGCGAGAGCAGGTGCAGTAGCACCGCCTCGCGGCCGTCGGCCACCCGCGGAGAGGCCTGCCAGCCGAAGCACTCCTGAAGCTTCACCGCCAGCACCGGCGGCTTGTCCGTCAGGCACGGCGTGTAGTCGACCCGATGGCTGGCGCCACTGGGCACCGCCAGGTGCAGCGGTGCCAGCGCATCGAGCCGCGAGCGCAGCGTCCAGTCGAGGCCGTCGAGCAGGAGGCGCGCCAGCGGCAGGCGCTCGACAGCCTCCAGACGGGTGATACCGTCGAGATGCGGGCCCAGCCACGCCTCGAGCGTTTCCAGCAGGGCCGCTTCCGACCAGTCGGGCCACGCCTCGCCCAGGACGCGGCGCAGCAGCGCCACCCTGCCCTGCAGCTGACTCAGTTCGTCGTCCTGCGGCAGCCCTCGGCGACGCAGTGCCTCGAGCAGCGCGCGGCGCACCGCCTCCGGCGGCAGCCTGGCCAGCGGCTTCCTCTCCAGCACCACCGCCCCCAGGCCACGCACCTGCTCGCCCACCAGGCGCCCCTGATCGTCGGACCACTCGAGGCGTGCCCGCCACTCCCGGGTCTGTGGATAGAGCGCTTCGAGCCGCGCTCGAGAAAGCGCCACGGCGCGGAAGATGCGTGCCCCGCTGGCCTGGCCGTCGAGCTCGGCGGCCACCAGCAGCTCGGCATGGGCCAGGGGGTGGCGCTCGGGAAGGGTCGCCAGCCCTCCGCCGGCCAGACGAAAGCGCCCCGGTTCGAGCCGTTGCGCCACCCGTTCCGGATAGGCCAGCGCCAGCAGCTCGCCCAGCGGCGCCAGACTCGTCACCTTGAGTGCCACGCCGGCGATGCGTGCCAGGCGCTCGGCGTCGCGCAGCCACTGGCGATGCTCCCGGGGGGCTTTGAGCCGCGCCTGAAGGGCCTCCTCGAGGTCGCGCTCCCCGTCCAGGCCGCGTCCCTCGAGCAGTGCCACCAGGGCACAGGCCAGGGGACGGGCCGCCAGCGCGACGGAGCGCTCCAGCATCACCGCCAGGCGCGGGTGGGTCGGCCAGCGCACGCAGGCACGCCCCAACGCGGTGAGGAGGAACGTCTCGTCCAGCACGCCCAGCCGACACAGCAGGTCACGACCGGCGGCCAGCGCCGCGGCAGGCGGTGGCGTCACCCAGGCCAGTCGATTCGGATCACTGAGGCCCCAGCGCGCCAGCTCGAAGGCCAGCGGCGCCAGGTCCGCCTGACGAATCTCGGGCTCGCCGTGGGGAATGAGCGGCTGCTCCTCGGCCCATAACCGCACACAGAGGCCAGGCCCCTGGCGACCGGCACGGCCGCGACGCTGGTCGGCGCTGGCCCGGTTGACCCGGCGCGTCTCCAGCCGGGTGAGTCCGCTGCGCGGCTGGAAGACCGGCACCCGCTCCTGGCCGGGATCCACCACCAGGCGTACGCCGTCCACCGTGACGCTCGACTCGGCGATCGCCGTGGCCAGCACCACCCGCCGTCGCCCCTCGGGATCGGGACGCAGGGCGCGCCGCTGGGCCTCGAGGGGCAGGCGGCCGTGCAGTTCCATGACGGCAAGCTGTGGCGCGCGGTCGCCAAGCGCCCGCGCCAGCCGACGGATCTCCGCCACCCCGGGCAGGATCACCAGGGCATCGCCGGCCTGCTGTTCAAGGGCCTCGAGCAGCGCCCGGGCCTGCTGGGCCGCCGCGTCTTCGCGACCGCTCAGCGACCGGTAGCGGGTCTCGACGGGAAAACTCCGCCCCGGGCAGTCGACCAGCGGCGTGGCCTCGCCCAGCACGCCCAGCAGGGCCTCGACGTCGAGGGTCGCCGACATCACCAGCAGGCGCAGCTCCTCGCGCAGCCCCTGCTGGGCATCGAGGGTCAGTGCCAGGCCCAGGTCCGCCTCCAGGCTGCGCTCGTGGAACTCGTCGAAGATCACCCCGGCCACGCCCTCGAGCATCGGGTCGTCCTGGAGCATGCGGGTCAGCACCCCCTGAGTGACCACCTCCAGGCGGGTCGAGGGGCCCACCCAGCTCTCGCCGCGCATCCGGTAGCCGACGGTCTCTCCCACCCGCTCGCCGAGCTGTTCGGCCATGAAGCCGGCCGCCAGCCGTGCCGCGACCCGCCGTGGCTCCAGCAGCAGCAGCCTGCCGCCCTGGCACCAGGAGGCCTCGAGCAGCGCCAGCGGCACCCGGGTGGTCTTGCCCGCCCCGGGTTCTGCCACCAGCAGGGCGCGCGGGTGCCGCTCGAGGGCATCGTGGATGGCGTCGAGGCGGGAATCGATGGGCAGCGTCATGGCGGGCTCAGGCGGCAGGCTCGGCATCCCGGGAGCGTATGCCACATCCCTTGAGGATCACCCGGGTGAGGAAGGTGGTGATCTCCTCGACGTCGGCATCGCTGAGGGCATCACGGCCCGTGATGCCCAGCACCTGGGCCTCGAAGTCGGCGTAGTGCTGGGTGGCCGACCAGATCAGGAAGATCAGCCACACCGGGTCGACGGGATCCATCAGACCGCGCTCGGCCCACTGCTCGAATATCCGCGCCCGGGCCTGGACCCAGTCGCGCAGCTCGCCGCGCAGGTACTCCTGGAGAAAGGGCGCACCGCCGAGGATCTCGGCGGCGAACAGGCGCGAGCCCTCCGGATGACGCCGTGACAGCTGCATCTTGCTGCGGATGAAGGCCTCCAGCACCTCGGCGGGGTCATCCTCCACCGAGATGTCGTCGAGCAGGGCATTCCAGCGCTCCATCATCCGCTCCAGCAGCCGCACGTAGAGGCCGCGCTTGCTGCCCATGTAGTAGAGCACGTTGGACTTGGGCAGGCCGGCCTGCTCGGCAATGGCCTGGAGGCTCGCCCCCCGGTAGCCGTGACGGGCGAAGACCCGCTCGGCCGCGGCCAGGATCTCGCGCTCGTTGCGCTGGCGGGTCACCCCGTTGGCCTCGCCCTGCTCTCTCGCCCCCCGCTCGGCGGGCGCGCTCCCCTCTGTCATCGGCCACCTCACTGCCCCATGGCGGATCAAAGCCAAGGATAGTGCCCCACCCCCGTGCGAGGTGCAAACGGGCTTGAAAAGCACAAGAACCTGGACCAAGCTGGACACATTCTGACCGAATGGTCAGAAACCAAGTCTCCCGGCCCAAGGCGCTCACGCGTCTACGCATCCACGCCAACAATAGAGACAAGGCGATGATCGACTTCCTGCTCAATGGGCAGCCCCGCCACTGCATGGCCTCGCCCGATACCAGCGTGCTCGAGCTGCTGCGCGACTCGCTCGGCCAGACCGGCACCAAGGAGGGCTGCGCCTCCGGCGACTGCGGCGCCTGCACGGTGGCCATCGGCGAGGCCGGCCCCGACGGCCGCATTCACTACCACAGCGCCAATGCCTGCATCACTCCGGCCCATCAGCTCCAGGGACGCGTGCTGGTCACGGTGGAGGGCCTGGCCCGGGGTAACACCCTCCACCCCGCCCAGGCGGCCATGGTCGAGTGCCACGGCAGCCAGTGCGGCTTCTGCACCCCGGGCATCGTGATGTCACTGTTCACACTCTATGAAGACCAGCACGCGGACGCTGCAACGCCCCCGGCACCGCTGACCCCGCAGCGCCTGGAGGCCGCGCTGGGCGGCAACCTCTGCCGCTGCACCGGCTACCGGCCAATCCGCGACGCGGCGCTGGCCATGGAGGACTACCCCCATCAGCGACCCGAATGGCTGGATCTGGCGGTCGACGCCGTCCCCGAGGCGGCCGGCGACCGCGACGTTGCTTTCGTCCAGCCCGCCACCCTGGTCGAACTGATCGCCGAACGCGGGGCACACCCCGAGGCGCCCATCGTCGCCGGCGGTACCGACCTCTGGCTCGAGGTGACCCAGCGCCTTGCGCGCTTCGTGCGGGTGGTGGACGTCACCCGGGTCGCCGAGCTCAAGGCCATCGAGGAGACGACCCTGGCGGATGGCCGCGAGGGGTGGTGGATCGGCGGTGCCGTGACCTACTCGCGCCTGGAACCGCTGCTGGCCGACCACTACCCGGCCTTTGCCCATCTGCTGCATCGCCTGGGCTCCGCCCAGGTGCGTAACCGCGGCACCCTGGGCGGCAACATCGCCAACGCCTCGCCGATCGGCGACACCCCGCCGGTGCTGCTTGCCCTGGGCGCCCGGCTGTGGCTGGCGGGCCCCGGTGAAGGTGCGGGAATGGCCGAGCGTGAGCTGCCGCTCGACAACGTCTTCCTCGGCTACAAGAAAACCGAGCTGCGCGAGGGCGAGGTGATCCGGGCGATCTTCCTGCCCCGTCCCGAGCCGAGCCGACACCTCAGGGTCTGGAAGCTGTCCAAGCGTCGTGAGGATGACATTTCGGCGGTACTCGGCGCCTTCGGCTGGCGCCTGGAGGATGGCCTGCTGTGCGACGTCCGCCTGGCGTTCGGGGGCATGGCGGCGACGCCGAAACGGGCCGCCGCGGCCGAGGCCGCCCTCGAGGGCCAGCCGCCGTCCCCCGCCGCCTTCCAGGCCGCCAGGCTCGCTCTCGCGGAGGACTTCCAGCCGATGAGCGACGTGCGCGGCAGCGCCCACTATCGCCGGCTCTGTGCCGCCAATCTACTCGAACGCCTGCGCCTGGTCATGGCACAGGAGTCGACCGACGCTCCCCGGGAGGTGATGCTCCATGCGTACGCTCACTAAGCTGGATGCTCCGTCCAGGGCGACGAACGACCTCGATGACGCCACGACACGAGTGCGCGAGGAGCAGCAGGGTCGCATCAAGGGCGACGGACCCATGGCACGGGACACGGAACCCCTCAAGACCCAGGCCCCCGCGGCCAGCGGCGTTGCCGGCAGCGCCCGCGCCCACGAGAGCGCGGTCAAGCACGTCACCGGTCGCGCCGCCTATATCGACGATATCGCCGCCCCCGCCGATGCCCTCCACCTGGCCCTGGGGCTCTCGCCGGTGGCCCATGGTCGCCTGACTCGCCTTGACCTGGCGGCGGTGCGTGCGATGCCCGGCGTGGTGGACGTGGTCGCCTTTGCCGATGTGCCGGGGCACACCGATATCGGCCCGGTCTTCCCCGGCGACCCGATCTTCGTCGAGTACGAGATCAGCTACGCCGGCCAGGTGCTCTTCGCGGTGGCGGCCGAGACCCATCGCACCGCCCGGGAAGCGGGCAAGGCGGCGCTCGTGGAGATCGACGAGCAACCGGCGAGCCTCGACCCGGTGGCCGCCGCCGAGCGCGGCGAGACCGTGCGCCCCACCCATGTCCAGCAGAGCGGCGACTGGCAGCGCACGCTGGCGGACGCGGCCCATGTCATCGAGGGCGAGCAGTTCGTCGGCGGCCAGGAGCACTTCTACCTGGAGGGCCAGGCCTGCCTGGTCCAGCCCACCGAGGACGAGGGGGTGATCGTCCATACCTCCAACCAGCACCCCAGCGAGACCCAGAAGCTGGTCGCCGAGGTGCTGGGCATCCCCTTCCACGCGGTGACCGTGGAGGTACGTCGGATGGGCGGCGGCTTCGGCGGCAAGGAGACCCAGGCCTCGCCCTGGGCCTGCATCGCCGCGCTGGTGGCCCGGCGCACCGGGCGCACCACTCGCCTGCGCCTGCCCCGCGCCGAGGACATGCGCGTCACCGGCAAGCGCCATCCCTTTCACAACCGCTACCGGCTGGGCGTGGACGCGGCGGGCGTGATCCAGGGCAGCGAACTCACCCTCATCGGCGACTGCGGCTACTCCCCGGATCTCTCCGACGCCATCGTCGACCGGGCGATGTTCCACGCCGATAACGCCTACTCCCTGGGCGAGGCGCGGGTCGCCGGCCACCGGGCGCGCACCCATACCGCCTCCAACACCGCCTTCCGCGGCTTCGGCGGCCCCCAGGGCATGATGGTGATCGAAGCGGCGATGGATGACATCGCCAGACGCCTCGGCGAGGACCCGCTGACGATCCGCAAGCGCAACCTCTATCGCCCCGGACGCGAGACCACCCACTACGGCCAGACCGTGGAGCAGATCGCCCTGCTGCACCATGTCGTCGAACGGCTCGAGGCGAGCAGCGACTACTGGGCCCGCCGCCGGGACATCGACGACTTCAACGCCACAAGCCCGGTCATTCGCCGTGGCCTGGCCCTGACCCCGGTGAAGTTCGGCATCTCCTTCACCGCCAAGCACCTCAACCAGGCCGGTGCCCTGCTGCACGTCTATACCGACGGCAGCGTGATGATCAATCACGGCGGCACCGAGATGGGCCAGGGCCTGCACACCAAGATCTGCCAGGTGGTGGCCCGCGAACTGGCGCTGGACCTCGACACGGTACGCATCACCGCCACCCGCACCGACAAGGTGCCCAACACCTCGCCCACCGCCGCTTCCAGCGGCGCCGACCTCAACGGCATGGCCGCCCGCGACGCCTGCCTGAACCTCAAGGCGCGGCTGTTCGACTTCGCCAGCGAGCACCTTTATCCAGATCAGGGCCTGGAACGCGAGGGCATGCGCCTGGAGGCCGGTCATCTGGTGGCCGGCACCGGCGAGAGCGAGCGGCGCATCCCCTGGGGCGAGCTGGTACAGGCCGCCTATCTCGGGCGGGTGTCGCTCTCCGAGAAGGGTTTCTACGCCACGCCGCTGATCCACTACGACCGCACCACCGGCCAGGGGCGCCCCTTCTACTACTTCGCTTATGGTGCGGCGGTCAGCGAGGTCAGCGTCGACACCCTGACCGGCGAGTATCAGGTGAACCGAGTCGACATCCTGCATGACGTGGGCGACTCCCTGAATCCGGCCATCGACATCGGCCAGGTGGAGGGTGGCTTCATCCAGGGCATGGGCTGGCTGACCAGCGAGGAGCTCAGGTGGAACGACGCCGGCCAACTGATCTCCGACGGGCCGGCAACCTACAAGATTCCCACCTTCGGCGACCTGCCAGAGATCTTTAACGTCGAGCTGCTCGAGGGGCACCCCAACTCCATGGCCAGCATCTATCGCTCCAAGGCGGTGGGCGAGCCGCCCTTCATGCTCGGCATCTCGGTGTGGGCGGCACTGCGCGATGCCCTCGCGAGCCTGGCCGACTACCGCGAGGCGCCGCGGCTCGACACCCCGGCCACGCCGGAGCGGGTACTGCTGGCCACCGAAGCGCTGCGCCACCGCGGGGAGTCGACGCCATGAGCATGCAGGCGGAGAGCTGGCATGCCGCGCTGCACCGGCTGCAGCGCGAAGGCCTGCCCCATGTCCTGGCCACCCAGGTGACCAGCGCCGGTTCCACGCCCCGGGAGCCCGGGGCGCGCATGGTGATCACCGCCGATGCGGTCTTCGACACCCTGGGCGGCGGCACCTTCGAGTGGCAGACCATCGAGGCCGCCCGCGAACGTCTGAGTGCCGGGAAGACCGGCATGAGCCTGGAGGCCTTCAGCCTGGGCGGGCGCAGCGGCCAGTGCTGCGGCGGCTTCGTCAACGTGCTGCTCGAGGTCTTTCCCGGCAGCCCCGCTACCCTGGCGATCTTCGGTGCCGGTCATGTGGGCCGCGAACTGGTGCGCCTGGCCGCCCCGCTGCCCTGGCATGTACTGTGGCACGACAGCCGAACAGACACCTTCCCCGAGTGGTCGGCCGACCAGCCACGCCTGGCCTGTCGCCATACCCCCGACCCGGCCGAGGCCGTGGCCGCCCTGCCGCCTGGCGTCCACGCCCTGGTGCTGACCCACGACCACGCCGAGGACCGCGCCCTGGTGGATGCCCTGCTCGCCCGCGGCGACACGGCCTCGCTGGGCCTGATCGGCTCGAAGAGCAAGTGGGCCAGCTTCCGCGCCCGGTTGCGCGAGGCCGGACATGGCGAGGAGGCGCTCGCCGGTGTGCGCTGCCCCATCGGCATCGCGGCGGGCCCGAATCAGGGTGAAAAGCGGGGCGGCGACAAGACGCCCTACGCCATCGCCATCGCCGCCATCGCCGAGCTACTGCCGCTGATCGAGTCGCCCGAGCGAGGCGATCAGCGCGGCCTAGACCCGGCCGAGTTGCGCAGCATGCTCACCGATGAGCCCCACAAATAGGGAAGGAACCAGGGGCGCCGGGGGGAGGCCGAAGAGGAGGTCCTACGCCATGGATGGCGTCGGTAGCGTACAGGGAGGTATTCACAGCGCTTCCTCGCAGGCCTGCCCCCGTGTCAGCCCCGGTGTGACGAATAACGATGAGCCCTGACGAGATGACCCATAACGATTCGCGCGTGCTGCGCGCCGAACTGCTGAGCTTCGATGCCGACCCCGGCGAAGCCGATACCCCCGCCGAGGGCAGCGTGCGCCACCACCCGGATGGCGCCCTGTGGATCGAGGACGGCCAAATCCGCGCGGTGGAGGACTACGCTACCCTGACGACGTCGCTACCAGCGGGCATCGAGGTGATCGACCACCGCGGCAAACTGATTGTGCCCGGCTTTATCGACAGCCACGTGCACTACGTGCAGCTGGAGATCATGGCCTCCTACGGCCGACAGCTGCTCGACTGGCTGGGTGACTATACCTTCCCCGAGGAGTGTCGCTTCGCGGCGCGGGAGCATGCAGAGCTGCTGTCGGAGGCCTTCCTCGACGAGATGCTGAGGGTCGGCACCACCACCGCCCAGGTGTTCTGCTCGAGCCACCCGGTCTCCGTCGATGCCTTCTTCTCGGCCAGTCGCCGGCGCGGGCTGCGCATGCTGGCCGGCAAGGTGCTGATGGACCGCCACGCGCCGGAGGCGCTCTGCGATGACACCCTGGGCGGCATCCGCGACAGCGAGCGGTTGATCGGCGACTGGCACGGCAAGGGGCGGCTGGGCTACAGCCTGACCCCGCGCTTCGCCCCCACCTCCAGCCGGGCCCAGCTGGACGCCACCGGCGGCCTGATGCGTAACGACCCGAGCCTGTGGCTGCAGACCCACCTGGCCGAGAACACCGGCGAGCTCGACTGGGTCGCCGAGCTCTTCCCCGACAGCCGCGACTACCTGTCGGTCTACGAGGAGTCGGGCCTGGTGGGCCCGCGCAGCACCTTCGCCCACGGCATCCATCTGGACCAGGCGATGCGTGGTCGGCTCGCCGACCGAGGGGCGAACCTCGCCTTCTGCCCGAGCTCCAACCTCTTCCTCGGCAGCGGCCTCTTCGACCGCCTGGCGGCCCGCGAGATGGGCCTCAACATCACCTACGCCAGCGACGTGGGCGGCGGCACCGACCTCTCCGGCCTGGCCACGCTGAAGGCCGCCTACCAGGTGGGCCAGCTGCGCGGCCAGCCGCTCACCGCCTGGCAGGGCTTCTACGGGCTGACGCTAGGCAACGCCCGGGCGCTGTCGCTGGACGGCCAGATCGGCCGGATAGCCCCCGGCATGGAGGCCGACGTCGTGGTGCTCGACCCGGCCGCCACCCCGCTGCTGGCCCGGCGCACGGCCCGCAGCCGCTCGCTTTCCGAGACGCTCTTCGCGCTGATGATGCTCGGCGACGATCGCTGCGTGGCCGAGACCTGGGCCGGCGGGCGCCTCCAACATCAGCGGGACCGCTGATCAGCGATCCCCATGGCCGCCGCGCTTATCAAGGAAAATGACGTCCGGGAGCCCTTCGAAGTGATCATCCGACGTCACCAGTACTGATTCGGAAAAACTCGCCGTGGCATAGATAATCGCGTCGGCGAAGGAGAGTCGATGCTCTAGAGCCAGGTCGGCGGCGAGCAGGGCGATGGCGCCATCGAATGTTACTACCCTGGCACTCTCCGTGGCGGCGATGACCTCAAGTGCCCGTGGCTCGCCCACCTCCCGCTTGACCCACTTGTAAAGCTCGAACTGCACGGCAGTTGGTACCACCAGTGCCTCGGGATGGATCAGCCATGGGGAGAAGTCATCCGCCAGCTCACCATCCGTCAACCACTCTATCCAACCGCAGGTATCGACAAGTGCCGTCATCAGACTCGATCCGAGTGATCACGGTAATCGGCAGGATCCGCCTCCTTCATGGTGCCACGCAACGCCAGGATGTTCTGGGTCGGCACCAGTTCAATCACCCGCCCCTTGGCCAACACCGTGAAGGTCTGGCCGGCTCCGAGACCGAGCTTTTCTCTCACCTCCTTGGGGATGGCGAGCTGGTACTTGCTGGAGAGAGTTGCCGTGGCCATTTTTACGCTTCCCTGATCGATCAAATTTTAACCATCATGGGTCGACCGATGGCATCAGTCAACGTCGCAGGATGCCCTCAGCGGCGATGGCGGGCGGCGCCACCGATACCCTGGAGGAAGCCGTGGCCATCATGGGCCAGGAGATGCTCGGGCAGGACTTCGAGGAGACCACCGCCTGGACCCGTGAATCCCGGCCATCCCGGGGTTCTCTGGTTTTCGTCCGCTAAGGGCCTAGACGGCCACCCGGGCCCGGTTGCGCCCCTCGGCCTTGGCCTGATAGAGCGCCTCGTCGGCCCGCTTCAACAGGCTGTCGAGGTCTTCTCCGGGAACGGCCAGGCAGGCCCCCACGCTGATGGTGACGGCTCCCCCGGCCACCTCGATCGAGGCGACCGCCTGGCGCAGGCGCTCGGCGACGCGGGTCAGGGTCGGCTCGTCGCAGGGCGAAAGCAGCACCAGGAACTCGTCACCTCCCCAGCGCGAGGCCCGGTCGTAGGGACGCAGCCCGTCTTGCAGCGTCTCGGCGACGCGGACCAGGGCCTGATCCCCTGCCGCATGACCGAGGCCATCGTTGAGCTCCTTGAAGCAGTCGAGATCCAGCCAGATCAGCCCGAAGTGGCTCCCCTCCCGGGACGCCCGCAGGATCTGCTCCTCCAGCCACCGCTGCATGCCGCGACGGTTCATGAGGCCCGTCAGCACATCACGGATGGCCACCGCCTCGAGTTCCTCGGTGCGCTCGCGGACCCGCTCCTCGAGATCCCGGGTATGGCGCTGGATGGCCTCGGCCATGGAATGGAAATGGCGCATCAGCCGGCCCATCTCGCCCCGCCCCCGGGGCAGATCGGAGGGCGACATGTCGCCTTCCTTGACCCGCTGCATGGCGGCTTCCAGGGCCGCGATGGGCACCAGCAGCTGCCGGCGCAGCGCCAGGTGGAAGACCAGCAGCATGACCAGCAGGGTGAGCACGAACACCACCGCCACCGGCGTGAAACCGTCCAGCGGCATCAGGGCACCAAGGTCGAGCAACGTCACCTCGAACCAGCCGAGGGCCGGGAGGAAGGCCACGCCGGCCAGGTGGCGCTTGCCCTCCACGGTGACGAACTCGGTGCGCACGTTCGGCGACTGGTCCGGGGCCTCGCGCAGCTCGCGCATCATGCCGGAGAGCGCCTCGGCGTCGCGGGGCAGGTCCACCAGCAGGTCCAGGGTACGCTTCTGCCCCTCCGGCTTGACGAAACTGGCGTAGTCGATGAGGCGACGGTCGCGGTAGAGCTGGATGGCGCCGTTGTAGTCGACGAACAGGGTGGTGATGCCAGGCTGCTGGATATCCACGACCTCCTGCAGGAAGCCCTCGAGCTCCATGCCGGTGCCCACTACCCCCAGGATCTCGCCATCGGCGTCCCGCATCAGGACATCGATCCACAGCTTGGTGACGCCGAGCTCCACGTCAGGATTGACGTTGAGGTGGAAGTCCCGCCCCTCCTCGATCAGGCGATAGAACCAGGCGTCTGCCGGTCGACTCTGCCGCAGCCGGTAGCGTAGGCGTTCGCTGGTGTAATCGCCGGCAGCATTGTTGTGATAATAGCCGCCGCTGCCTCTCAGCGCGACGAAATAGCTGTTGTCGCGGAAGTTGCGACGGAAGCTTTCCATCTCCGCGAAGGCCTGGGCCTCGAGCGCCGGATCGTCGGGGTCTCGCGCCCAGCGCTGCAGCACGATGGAGTCGGCCATCTGGCGCGCCAGGGCAATCTCCCGCTCCAGGGGCTGCAGCAGGCGACCGCTGTCATACTGCACCTGGATGGCCGCGACGCGCTCGCCCCACTGCTCGATGATGCCCTCGGTGATGCGCTGGAAGACGGTCCAGGCGGCCGCCGATGCCACGAGCACGAGGCAGGCGGCCAGCAGCAGGAAACGGGTCTTAAGGCTCAAGAACGGCTCTCCCCGATCGGCCCGATGGCAGGATGAGAACCTTCCTTTTACACGATATTACAGGCCGTTGCACGACAGCCCGTCAACGCTGGGGCGCCCGCGCGCCCATGGGGCATCGCGTGCCGCTCGGCCCGGCCCGGGGCCACTCGCTGGCGGGACGCTAGAGGCACGCCGCCAGCTGGCGATGCAGGTCGAGGCGGCGCGTCTCGTCGATGAAGGCGGCTTCGATGGCGGTGCCGGCCAGCTGGATGAAGATCTCCTTCGACCAGCCGAAGGCCTCGGCACAGGCCTCGAAGTTGGCCAGCATGCCGCCGCCGAAATAGGCCGGATCGTCGGAATTGAGGGTCAGGCGCAGGCCGGCGTCGAGCAGCTGCGGCAGGGGATGGTCGGTCATGCGCTCGACGACCCGCAGGCGCACATTGGAGAGCGGACAGACGGTGAGCACCACGCCCTCGTCCCGCAGTCGGGCCACCAGTTCCGGGTCCTCCAGGCAGCGCACGCCATGGTCGATGCGACAGACATCCAGCAGGTCCAGGGCCTCGCGGATGTAGTCGGGCGGCCCCTCCTCACCGGCGTGGGCGACCCGGGGGATGCCGAGCTGCCGTGCCCGCTCGAACACCTCGACGAACTTGGCCGGGGGGTTGCCACGCTCGGCGCTGTCCAGCCCCACGGCGTCGAGCATCTCCCAGTAGGGGGCCGCGCTCTCCATCAGCGCCATCGCCTCTTCGGCCGGCCGGTCGCGCAGGAACGCCATGATCAGTGCCGTGGACATGCCCAGCTCGCGCTGTGCGTGGCGTCGCGCCTGGGAGAGCCCCTCCATCACCACCGGCAGCTCGACGCCGCGGACCCGGTGGGCCTGGGGATCGAAGTGCATCTCGACGTGCACCACCCCCTCGGCACTGGCGCGGCGGAAGTAGTCCATGGCCAGGTCATGGAAGTCCTCGGCGGTGCGCAGCACGTTCATGCCCTGGTAGTAGAGGTCGAGGAAAGACTGCAGGTCGGAGAAGTCATAGGCCGCCCGGACCTCCTCCACGCAGGCGTAGGGCAGGCTGACGCCGTTGCGCTCGGCCAGGGAAAACATCAGCTCGGGCTCCAGCGAGCCCTCGATGTGCAGATGGAGTTCGGCCTTGGGCAGGCGCCTGAGGAAATCACGCATGGCACACCTCGTCCAGGAGAGTCGTCGATCTCATCCTGAAACATCCTGACCATGCGTGCAAAGTCGTCCACCCCGCAGGGTCAGGCAGCGGTCGATGCCGGGCGGGTCGATGGCGTCGCCGAGCTGGTGCACCAGATAGATGACGGTGCGCCCCGCCAGCCACGCATCGAGGCGGGCCGCGAGCCGTGCCGCGGTCTCGACATCGAGCCCGGCGAAGGGTTCGTCCAGCACCACCAGGTCCGGTTCGCGCAGCAGCAGCCGAGCGAGAGCGAGGCGCCGGGCCTGGCCGCCGGAGAGCCGCCGGCCGCCCTCTCCCACCCGGGTATCGAGCCCCCGGGGCAACGCCCCGGCCCAATCGGCGAGTTCCACCATCGCCAGCACCTGCCACAGCCGTGACTCGCCCGCCTCGAGGTCGCCCAGGCGCAGGTTGGCGGCCAGGGTATCGTCGAACAGGTCCGTCTGCTGGGTCAGCAGGGCCACTCGGGAGGTCAACGCCGATTCGGGCCAGGCCTCAAGCGCCACGCCACCCAGCCGCACCTCGCCCGCTTCGGGCCTGAGCTGTCGCGTCAGCAGCCCGGCCACGCTGGACTTGCCCGCCCCGGATGCCCCGCACAAGGCCAGCCGCTCGCCGGGTGTCAGGCCAAGGCCGACCTCGGCCAGGGCCGGCACCAGGGCGTCCGCATGGGTCAAGGTGACATCCGTAAGGGTCACCGACAGGGCCCCCACCGGCAGCCGTGCAGGCGAGTCCGCCGTGGCCCGGCACGGCTGCTGCGCTTCCAGCGCATTGAGGCGCTCGGCGGCGCCCCGCGTGGCCCCCAGCCAGGTGAAGGCGGCCGGCAGCGGGGCCAGCGCTTCGCTGATGGCCAGCACCGCCAGCGGCATCATCACGGTCAGCGGCCCGGACAGCAGCCCGGCGCTCCAGGCCTCGGCCGCGAGCCACAGGGCCAGGAGCCCTGCCAGGCCCACGATCAGCGACGCCAGTGCATTGCCGAGCGCCACCCGCCGTCCCAGGCGACGCTGATCCCGGTAGAGCCGCGTCTCGATGGCGGCCAGCCGAGCGCGGTGATCCGCCAGGCTGCCATACGCCTCCAGCTCCGCCAGGCCCTGGACCTGCTCGATGAGTCGTCCCCTGAGCCGTTCGAGATCGCCAACCTGGCGATGGCTGGTGGCCATGCCCAGACGGGCCTGGCCCACCGTCAGCCAAAGCCAGCCCAGCAGCAGCAACGCGCCAATCGCCACGCCGACCCGCGGCGACCAGAGGGCCAGGAACGCGGCCAGGCCGAGGATCGCCAGCAGCGCCACCAGCGCCGGCGCCAACAGGCGCAGGTAGAGGCTGTCCAGGGTGTCGATATCCGCCGTCAGGCGGTTGAGCCAGTCGCTGGCGCGTCGACGCGACAGGGCGTGGGCGTCGAGGCCGGAGAGCACGGCGAACAGCCGTGAGCGCAGGTCGGCGAGCAGTCGCAGCACGGTATCGTGGTTGTACAGGCGTTCCACGTAGCGCGACACCGTGCGGGTCACGGCGAAGAAGCGAATCCCGCCCCCGGGGACATACACCTCCAGGGTCGCGGCGATGCCCGCCGCCAGCAGCAGGCCGGTCAGCGCCGTCGCCGTGATGAACCACCCCGAGAGGGCCAGCAATCCGATGGCCGAGACCAGGGTCAGCGCCATCAGCAGGGCGCCCAGGAACAGCCGGCCGCGACGCTGTCCGAGCAGGGCAAGCCAGGGGCGCAGGGTGCGCCAGAGCGAGGCGTCAGGCGAGGGCATCGTGGCTCGCCTCCTGTACCGTTGCCTGGGCCTCGAGCGACAGGCGGCGCTTCGCCAGCGCCATCAGGGCGGGATGATGGGTCGCGATGACCAGTGCCCGCCCCTCATCGGCCAACGCCTGTAGCGCCTCGATGAGGTAGCCTTCTGTCTCGGCGTCCAGGCTGGCCGTGGGCTCGTCGAGCAGCACCAGTGGGGCCCGGGAGAGGAAGACCCTGGCCAGGGCCAGCCGCTGTGCCTGACCCCCGGAGAGGCCGACCCCGCGCTCACCGAGGCGTGTCTCGAGCCCGTGGGGCAGTGCCGCCAGCAGCTCGCCGAGGCCGGCCCGGGCCAGTGCCCGGCACATCTCGGCCTCGTTGGTGTCGGGCGCCGCCAGCCGCAGGTTGTCCGCCAGGCTGCCCTGGATCAGCAGCGGGCGCTGGTCCATCCAGGCCAGACTCAGCCCCTCGGCCACGCGAATGCTGCCGCTGGCGGGCGCGATGAAACCGGCCAGCAGCTGCAGCAGGGTGGACTTGCCGACGCCCGACGGACCAGTAACGGCCACCACGTCGCCCGCGGCCAGTGTCAGGTCGACGGGCCCCAGCACACGCCCCCGCCCCACATGCTCGACGCTGGCGGCTTCGAGCTCGACCAGCACATCCCGCGAGGGCGCCGGGACGGCCCCGCCCGACAGGCGCCCGGCATCGGGGGCCTCGTTGAGCAGGGCCACCAGCCCCTCGGCGGCCCCCAGCGCCGCCGCCCGGTCATGGTAGTGCTGGGAGAGGCTGCGCAGCGGCTGGAAGAATTCCGGTGCCAGCAGCAGCACCAGCAGGCCGCTGAACAGGGTCAACTCGTCCGCGGGGCCATATTCGATGTAGCCCAGCAGGCCGAAGCCCACGTAGATCGCCACCACGGCGATCGCCACCGAGGCAAAGAACTCCAGCACCGCCGAGGAGAGAAACGCCAGGCGCAGGGTGCGCATGCTGCGCTGCCGGTAGTCATCGGCGGCGGCATGCACCTCGCGGGTGGCCTGGGCCGTGTGACCGAACAGCTGCAGCGTGGTGATGCCCCGCACGCGGTCGATGAAGTGGCCCGAGAGTCGCGCCACGGCGGCGAACTGCTCCTGGTTGAGCCGTTGTGCTCCCATCCCCACCAGGGCCATGAACAGCGGGATCAACGGCGCCGAGATCAGCAGAAAGATGGCCGCCAACCAGTCCAGCCACAGCACCGCCAGCACGACCGGCAGCGGCACCAGCACCGCCAGGCGCAGCTGCGGCTGGAACCGGGCGAAGTAGCCGTCCAGGGCCTCCACCTGCTCCACCAGCTGGCTGGCAAGCGACGCGCTGTGCCGCGACGTCAGCTTTACAGGCCCCAGTCGCGCCAGGTGATCGAGCAGCGTGCGCCGGACGCGCCGGCGAATCCGCAGGCTCGCCGCTTGCGCCAGCGTCTCTTGCAGATAGAGCGCCAGGGCACGCAGCGCCAGCATGGTCAGCATTCCCGCCAGCAGCGGCGCGAGCTCAGCCAGCGACGCCCCGTCGACGAGCAGGCGACCGATGAACCGGGCCAGCAGCACCAGCTGGGCGATGGTCACAAGGCCGGCCGAGGTGCCTGCCAGCACGGCGAGACGTAGCCGCCGGCGTTCGCCGGCGGCCAGGTCTCTCAGGTAGCGGCGCGCGGTCAGCTCGCCTGTCGCCGCGTCGGGCGCGTCCATCGGCTCAGTGATACCCCTCACCGGGTCGCACCTTGCCGCGGAACACCCAGTAGCTCCAGGCGGTATAGGCCAGCACGATGGGGATCACGAAGAGCACCCCGATCAGCAGGAAGAGCTGCGAGCCCGGATCCGAGGCGGCATCCCAGATCGTGTAGTCGGGCGGCACGATCACCGGCCACTTGCTCATCACCAGCCCCAGATAGGTGAAGAGGAACAGGCCCAGGGTGGCGATGAAGGGCTGTCCCTCGCGACGCTGGCTGATGGCACGCCACAGCAGCGCCGCACAGGCCAGCGCCAGCACCGGGAAGACCCAGATCAGATTCAGGTGGCCGAACCAGCGCTCGCGAACCCCGACATCGACGAACGGGGTCCAGACGCTGATGATCGCGAACACCCCCAGCACCGCCAGCAGCAGGCGCGGCGTGAGCCGATAGGCCCAGGCCTGGACCGCCCCCTCGGTCTTCATGATCAGCCAGGTGGCGCCGAGCAGGGCATAGCCTGCCATCAGCCCCAGGCCGGTGAGCACGCTGAAGGGCGTCAGCCAATCCAGTGGCCCCCCCACATAGACGAAGTCCTCCACGGCGAAGCCCTGGATATAGGCGCCCACCACCACGCCCTGGGCGAAGGACGCCACGGCGGATCCCCAGCAGAAGGCACGGTTCCACCAGTGACGGTTGCGGTGCGACTTGAAGCGGAACTCGAAGGCGATGCCGCGGAAGATCAGGCCGGCCAGCATCAGGAAGACCCCGATGTAGAGCGCCGGCAGGAACACCGAATAGACCAGCGGGAAGGCCCCCAGCAGACCGGCCCCGCCGAGCACCAGCCAGGTCTCGTTGCCGTCCCAGACCGGCGCCACCGAGTTCATCATCAGGTCACGCGACGCCTCGTCCGGGGCGAAGGGAAAGAGGATCCCCACGCCCAGGTCGAAGCCGTCCATCAGCACGTACATGATCACCCCGAAACCGATGATCAGGGCCCAGATCAGTGTCAGGTCGAATGCTTCCATGATTCAGCTCCTTCCCGGTTGGCGAGAGGCGTCATCGAAGGTCGCATGGGCGGCCGACAGGGGACGCTTGGGCCGTTCCACCTCATGGTCATGAGGCGCTTCGGGCAGCATGCCCTGGCGCACCACCCGGGTCAGGTAGTAGAGGCCGGCCCAGAACACCACCGCGTAGACGGCGATATAGCCGACCAGGGTGAACAGCGCCATGCCGCCGGTGAGCGACGGCGTCAGCCCCTCGGCATGGGTCATCATGCCGTAGACCAGCCAGGGCGCCCGGCCGGTCTCGGTGACGAACCAGCCCGCGAGTACCGCGATGAAGGGCGTCACCGTCATCACCCGCAGCAGCTGCAGGAAGCCGCGATGCTCGAAGACCCGTCCACCGCGACGCAGCCAGAGCCCTGCCAGGGAGACGGCGATCATGACCAGGCCAATGCCCACCATCACCCGGAAGGACCAGAACACCAGCCATACCCGCGGCTGCTCCTCGGGCGGCACCTGGCTGACCCCGGGCACCTCGCCGTCGGCATGGTGGGTCAGGATCAGGCTGGCGAGGCTCGGGATGCCGACCTCGAAGCGGTTCTGCTGGGCGTCCTGGTCGGGCCAGGCGAAGAGCAGCAGCGGCACATGGGAACTGCGCTCCCAGTTACCCTCCATGGCGGCGACCTTGGTCGGCTGGTGCTCCAGGGTGTTGAGGCCATGAAAGTCGCCCAGCACCGCCTGGGCCGGCGTCAGCACCAGCAGCAGCCACAGGCACATGGAGAGGGCCTTGCGATTGGCCTCCACGTCGCGCCGGATCAGCAGGTACCAGGCGCTGACCCCGGCCACCACGAAGCCGCCAGTCAGGAAGGAGGCCAGCACCATGTGCCAGAAGCGATAGGGGAAGGAGGGATTGAAGATCGCCTCGCTCCAGGAGGTCACATGGAAGCGGCCGTCGATCAGCTCGATGCCGGCCGGGGTCTGCATCCAGCTGTTGGCCGAGAGGATCCAGAACGAGGAAATGAAGGTCCCGGTGGCGACCATGATGGCGGCGAAGAGATGCACGCCCTGGGGCACCTTGCCTCGCCCGAAGAGCAGCACCCCGAGGAAGGCGGCCTCGAGGAAGAAGGCCGTGACCACCTCGTAGCTGAGCACCGGGCCGAGGAAGTTGGATGCCGCCAGGGAGAAGTTGCTCCAGTTGGTGCCGAACTGGAAGGACATGACAATGCCCGACACCACCCCCATGCCAAACACCACGGCAAAGACCTTGGTCCAGAACAGCGCCAGACGGTCCCATGCCGGGTTGTCGGTCTTGAAGAAGAGGCCGTTGAGCAGGGCGATATAGGACGCCAGACCGATGGTGAACACCGGGAAGATGGCGTGGAAGGCGACCACGAAGGCGAATTGCAGTCGCGACAGCAGCAGGGGATCCAGTTCCATCACGCACTCCTGATTGCGGCGGAGACGGGGCTCCACAAAGACAGAGTCATCAAGGGATGCGCACGGCACTCGTTGGTGCCCTTGTACGTGAGGCCGCCATGCTCATGGCGCCTTGCCGCATTCCTCCTTACCCATGCCCAGCCTAGACCAGTCTGATGGCAACGCCCTCAAGGCGTGTCATGACACCAGACGTCATGACCTTATCACTCGGCAAGCCCACTATCCTGCGCCCGGCGGGCGGACCTGACCACCAGCGGTGCCGTGTCGCAGTGTCGCAGCGGGCTCAGCCCGCTGCGCCGCCCCGGATGACCATGCTGACCATGTAGGCGGTATAGCCGAGGAACATCGCCAGCAGGGCGGCGCCCTCAGCCCGGTTGATGCGGCCCTGGCGACCACGCCAGCCCATGGCGAAGACCGCCATCATCACCGTCATGGCCATCATCAGGCTCCAGTCGCGCAGCAGCACCTCGCGACCGGCCTCGATGGGCGCGATCACCCCGGCCAGGCCCACCACGCCCAGGGTATTGAAGAGGTTGGAGCCCACCACGTTGCCCAGCACCAGGTCGTGCTCGCGGCGGCGCAGGGCACTGATCGAGGAGGCCAGCTCCGGCAGCGAGGTACCCACCGCCACCACGGTCAGGCCGATCACCAGATCGCTGACGCCGAACCCCTGGGCGATGGCCACCGCGCCCCATACCAGGATGCGCGAGCTGACCACCAGCAGCACCAGGCCGATGCCCGTCCAGACGAGCCCGGCCTTCAGCGACATGGGGTGCACCGCCAGGCTCTCCTCGGTGTCGCTGGACAGGGCATCGCTGCCGTCGCGCAGCCCGAGATAAATGGAGACACCGATGAAGGCCGCCAGCAGCCCCAGCAGCAGGATGGCCTCGAGGCGGCCGATCACCCCGCCCCACAGCAGCAGGGCGGAAAGCAGCGTAACACCACCCAGTACCGGCAGTTCGCGACGCACCACCCCGGAGTGCACCGCCAGCGGCGAGATCAGCGCCACCAGGCCCAGGATCAGGCCCATGTTGGCGATGTTGGAGCCGTAGGCGTTGCCCAGCGCCAGGCCGGGGTTGCCCTGACTGGCCGCCAGGGCGGAGACCACCAGCTCAGGGGCGGAGGTGCCGAAGCCGATCACCAGCATGCCGATCAGCAGCGGGGACAGGCCCAGCCGGGCGGAGGTCGCCGCCGCCCCATCGACGAAGCGCTCGGCGCTCCATACCAGCAGGACCAGGCCTGCCAAAACCGCCACGGCGGGAACTAACATGTCGTCTCCTCGGGAACATTCAGGCCCGCATGTTTGTATATGGTGTCGCTTGCGTCAACGTGCCACACTGGATTTCCGACATCTGACGGCACGAGGAGACCCCATCGCGGTGCCCAGGCTCGCCTTTCGCACCCCCACCCTGCCCCGGGGAGCCCCCCTGGTGGATCGCTCGCCACCGGAGACGCGCACCTCACGGCGACGGCTGCGGGCCTGTCACGAGTGCGACTGGCTGGTGGCGCTGCCGCCACTGCACGCCGGCGAGAAGGCCGACTGCCCGCGCTGCGGCCATACCCTGGCCAGCCGCCATTACCGCCCGGCCCAGCGCAGCATGGCGCTGGCGCTGGCCGCCCTGGTGGCGCTGGCGCTGGCGGCCTCCTTTCCCTTCGTCAGCTTCAGCATCGGCGGCATCGGCAACCGCATCGAGCTCTCCCAGACCGCCACCACCCTGATCGGTCTCGACCAGCCGCTGGTGGCCATCGCGGTGCTGCTGACCATCGCCGTGCTGCCCGCCGTCTACCTCGCCGGGGTGGTCTGGCTGCAGCTCGGCCTGCTGCGCCAGGCACCGCTGCCGGCCAGCCGCAGCATCGCCCGCTCGCTTTCCCACCTGCACCCCTGGATGATGGCCGACGTCTTCATCGTCGGCGCCCTGGTGAGCCTGATCAAGATCGCCGGCATGGCCGAGATCGAGCTGGGCATCGCCTTCTGGGCCTTCTGTGTCTTCGCCCTGCTGCTGCTGGCCACCACCCAGTCGCTGGACGCCGACTGGATGTGGTTCTCGCTGGCCGGCGAACCCCTCGCCCCGGAGGGCACCCGGACCGGCGAGCCCGCCGCCGTCCAGGGCCTGGCCGGCTGCGCCACCTGTGGGCTGGTCAACCGGCTGGATGACCACGGCCACGGTCGCTGCCGACGCTGTGGCGAGAACCTGCACGCGCGCCTGCCCCACAGCCTGCAGCGCACCTGGGCGCTGCTGGCCGCCGCCACGGTGATGTACCTGCCGGCCAACCTCTACCCGATCATGACCACCACCAGCCTGGGCCATGCCAGCCCCTCCACCATCATCGGCGGGGTCGTGGAGCTGATCCAGATGGGCTCCTGGCCGGTGGCAGTGGTGATCTTCGTGGCCAGCGTGATCGTGCCGGTAGGCAAGCTGGTGGCACTGGCCTGGCTGTGTCTGGTGGTCAAGCGCAGCGATGAGCTCAACGCCGCGACCCGCACCCGCCTCTACCGCCTCACCGAGTTCATCGGCCGCTGGTCGATGGTCGATGTCTTCGTGGTGGCGATCCTGGTGGCGCTGATCCGCGCCGGTGCCCTGATGTCGATCACCCCGGGCCCCGCCGCCCTGGCCTTCGCTGCCGTGGTGGTCAGCACCATGCTCGCCGCCATGACCTTCGACCCGAGACTGCTCTGGGACCCGTCCCTGCCGCGTGAGTCCCGCCCCGCACAAGGAAGCCCGCGATGACCGAGCCCCCCGAGACGCCCGACCGGGACAGCCACCGCGCCCATGCCACGCCCCAGGCCCGGCTCTCGCCGATCTGGATCGTGCCCCTCGTGGCGATCCTGATCGGCGCCTGGCTGGTCTACGACAACTACCGCAGTCGCGGCCCGCAGATCACCCTGATGATGGACAGCGCCGAGGGCATCGAGGCGGGCAGCACCCTGATCAAGACCCGCAACGTCGAGGTTGGACGGGTCGAGCGGGTCCACCTCTCGGATGACCTCTCCCGGGCGGTAATCACCGCCCGCATGAGCCCCGACACCGATGCCATGCTGGTCGAGGACAGCCGCTTCTGGGTGGTCAAGCCCCGCATCGGCCGCGAGGGCATCAGCGGCCTGGGCACGGTGCTCTCCGGCGCCTACATCCAGCTCGAACCGGGCCAGAGCGAGATCGACAACCGGGAGTTCGAGGTCAGCGACCAGCCGCCGGTCTCCCCGGCCGGGGCCGAGGGGCTGCGCATCAACCTGGTCAGCCAGCTGGGCAACTCGCTGAACGTCGGCGACCCGGTCACCTACCAGGGCCTTATCGTCGGCCGGGTCGAGGAAGCCAGCTTCGATGCCGCGACCCGGCGCATGCACCACCGCATCTTCATCGAGAGCCCCTACCACGACCTGGTCTCCGACAGCACCCGCTTCTGGTCGGCCAGCGGCTTCGACCTGCGCCTGGACTCCGAGGGCTTCCGGGTCAATATCGATTCCCTGGAGACCCTGCTCGGCGGCGGCGTCACCTTCGGTGTGCCGGAGGACCTGCCCCGCGGCATGGCCGTGGAGCCCGACGCCACCTTCAGCCTCTACCCCGACGAGGAAAGCGCCCGTCAGGGGACCTTCAATCGCTACCTGGAATATGTGCTGCTGGTAGAGGACACGGTGCGCGGCCTGTCTCGGGGCGCCCCGGTGGAGTTCCGCGGCGTGCGCATCGGCACGGTGGCGGCGGTGCCCTGGAACTTCACCGCTCCCCAGCCGGATTCCCGCTCGAACTTCGCCATCCCGGTGCTGATCCGCATCGAGCCCCAGCGCCTGGGCATCGACTCCCAGGAGCTCGACCTCGAGGAGTGGCGCACGCGCTTCGAGCGCCTCTTCGGGCTGGGGCTCAAGGCCTCGCTGAAGAGCGGCAGCCTCATCACCGGCGCGCTGTTCGTCGACCTCAACTTCCAGCGCGACCAGGCCGACGATTACGTCGCGGAGACCTTCGCCGAGCGCAGCGTCTTCCCCACCACTTCGAGCGGCTTCGCCCAGATCGAGGCACAGGTGACCGCACTGCTCGACAAGCTCAATGGCCTGCAGCTCGAACCGCTGCTGGAGGGGCTCGACCGCAACCTGGCGACCTCCGAGGCCATGCTCGTCGAGGTCCGCGAGCTCACCGCCAGCATGCGCACCCTGGTCGACGATCCCGGTACCCGGGCGCTCCCCGGCAACCTCAACCGCACCCTGGAGGAGCTACGCACCACCCTCGAGGGGGTCTCGCCAGATTCCGCCGCCTACGGCGATTTCACCTCGACGCTGCAGCAGCTCGAGCGACTGCTGCGCGACCTGCAGCCCACGGCGAGAACGCTGCGCGACAATCCCAGCGCCCTGTTCTTCGACCGCCTGGATGGCGAAGACCCGCTGCCCAGGGCACCGCAACGCCAACCCCGAGGAAGCGCTCCATGACGCCCATCAAGGCCTTGATCGCCGCCGGCCTGTCGCTGTGGCTGGCCGGCTGCGCCGCCAGCGGGCCGGCGCCGAGCCAGTACACCCTGCCCGCGAATGCCGGCGGTGACCCGGCACGCATCGCCGGGGCAGAGGCCACGCATCGGCTGGTCGTCGGCCAGCCCCGGCTGGCCCGCTTCCTGGAGGTCGACGGCCTGGTGCTGCAGCTCGATGACATCACCCTCAACGAGGCCAATCACCACCAGTGGGCGGAGCCCCTCGGCCTGCAGCTCGAGCGCGGCCTGCGCGCTCGCCTGGCCGCGCGCCTGCCGGATACCCAGGTCATGCGCGACGATACCGACAGCCGAAGAAACGCCACCGCCGTCCTGCGCCTGGAGGTGGACCGCTTCCATGGCCGCTTCGACGGCCGGGCCGTGGCCGGGGGCCAGTGGCAACTGCGTGACGGCGCGGGCAAATTGCTGGCGATGGCCCCCTTCGCGGTGGAGATCGAGCTGGCCCAGGACGGCTACCCCGCCCTGGTGCGTGCCCTGGGCCGCGGCTGGGACCGGGTGGCCGACGAGATCGCCGCGGAAATCAAACGGCTGCGCTGAGTCACGCACTATGGCATAATATGGGGACGCGGCGATCGCTGGTCCCTCCTGCCGCGCCAGATTCCTTTTACACGCCTTGGCCCGGGACTGACCACGTCGTATCCCGACGCGGCGCGACCAAGGCGTCTCTGCGGAGACCGCATGACCTTTTCCGACCTCGGCCTGCGTGCCGAACTGCTGCGTGCCGTCGAGGCACAGGGCTATACCACCCCGACCCCGATCCAGCTCAAGGCGATTCCCGCCGTCCTCGAGGGCGGTGACCTGCTGGCCAGCGCCCAGACCGGCACCGGCAAGACCGCTGGCTTCACCCTGCCGATGCTGCAGCGCCTGGCCGACGGCCCGCGCCCGACCAAGCGCCAGGTCCGTGCCCTGGTGCTGACCCCGACCCGCGAGCTCGCCGCCCAGGTCGGCGAGAGCGTGGCCGACTACGGCCGCCACCTGACCCTGAAGAGCCACGTGATCTTCGGCGGCGTCGGCCAGCAGCCCCAGGTGGACGCCATCCGCGCCGGCCTCGACGTGCTGGTCGCCACCCCCGGTCGCCTGCTGGACCTGCACCAGCAGAAGCACGTGGACCTGTCGAAGGTCGAGATCCTGGTGCTCGACGAAGCCGATCGCATGCTCGACATGGGCTTCATCCACGACATCAAGAAGATCCTGCGCGTGCTGCCCGAGAAGCGCCAGAACCTGCTGTTCTCGGCGACCTTCTCCAACGAGATCCAGGCGCTGGCCGGCAAGCTGCTCGACGATCCGGCAATGATCGAGGTCGCCCGCCGCAACACCACCGCCGAACTCGTCGACCAGGCGATCTACCGGGTCGACCGCGAGAAGAAGCGCGATCTGCTGGCCCACCTGATCACCGAGCATGACTGGCAACAGGTGCTGGTCTTCACCCGCACCAAGCACGGCGCCAACCGCCTGGCCGAACAGCTGTCCAAGCAGGACATCCCGGCCATGGCGATCCACGGCAACAAGAGCCAGTCGGCCCGCACCAAGGCGCTGGCCGCCTTCAAGACCGGTGACCTGCAGGTCCTGGTGGCGACCGACATCGCGGCCCGCGGCCTGGACATCGAGGAGCTGCCCCATGTGGTCAACTTCGAACTGCCCAACGTGGCCGAAGACTATGTCCACCGCATCGGCCGTACCGGCCGGGCCGGTAGCGAGGGCAAGGCGGTCTCCCTGGTCTGCGTCGACGAGCACGGCCTGCTCAAGGGCATCGAGCGGCTGATCAAGCGCGACCTGGAGAAGCGCATCGAGCCGGGCTTCGAACCAGACCCCAATGCCAAGCCCGAGCCCATCGAGAACGGCCGCGGCAAGCGCTCAGGCGGCGGCGGCCGCAACGGCGGCCAGGACCAGCGGCGTCAGGGTCAGGCCGCGGGCCAGCGCCGCGGTGGCGACGAGGCCCGTGCCCCGCGCCGTCGGCGCGGCGGCCGCTCCGGCTCGCGCCAGGCCTGAGTCCCGTGGCTGGCGGGCTGCATCGGAATGTGCGAATGTAGCCCGCTGTTGCCCCTTGTCCCTTCCACCGTCCAAGACAAGACGCTTCCATGGATGAAAAGAATCTCGTCACCTGTTACCGGCGCTGGCTGACCTTCCAGCAGCAGGCCCGGCTGGACCGTGAACACCACGGCGCCCACCAGCGGCTCGAGGAGTCGAAAGTCTCGGCGACACGCATGACCGAGGCCTACCGCAGCATGGCCGCCAAGGCCGCCAGTGAAGGCGCCAGCTATCGCACCCTCTTCCTGCGTGAACACGGCGACACGGCGCTGGCCTGCGAGGGCTGGCTGTTCGTGCGCCGGGTGCTGGCGGAGGGCGGCTCGACGCGCGTGCGCGCCACCCTGCTGACCACCTTCACCCTCGAGGAAGGCCGCATCGAGCCCGGCAGCCAGCCGGCCGAGAACGTCACCCTGGAAATCTTCGACCAGCTGAACATCGACCGCGGCATGAGCAGCGTGGTGCGGGTCGATCGCATCGACGGCGACCGCGACACCCGCTTCATCACCCTGCTCGACGCGGTGCGAGGCGACCTGCGCCGCCACATGCGATGAACCCGGCATGCTGAAGAGGCTGTTCGGTGCGTCCCCCGTGGAGGTCTGGGTCATCAAGCAGGTCGATGATGGCCTGCTGCACCTGTGCGGCCAGGGCACCCTCCAGAGCCGGGACAAGCGCAAGGCCGTGCTCGCGGCCCTGGCGCAGGGGCAGTTCCGCGGCGCCGTGCGCCTGGCCGGCGGCGGCCTGGTGCTCAACGCCCGCCTGTTCGCCGCCCTGGTGCCGCTGGACGACCTGACGCTGACCGACGACGGCCAGGCCCACTGGCAAGACCGCCTGTGGCGCCTCTCCCAGGTGCCCCAGCGCTGCTGGAGCTTCGAGGGCAGGCTGGTCGCCCAGCCGGGGGTCAACGTCGGCGGGTCGGGCCTGGTCAGCGCCGAGGATGTCTCCGGCATCCGCGGGCGCGTCGACCGCGACACTCCGCAGCCGCCCGGCGAGGTCACCTTCCGCGCGGTCAACGAGCTCGAGGACCACCCCCTGATCGCCGAGCCCCGGGACGAGCGTCGCCCCGCCCGGCCGGCGACCCGACGCGAGTGGCGTGATGATGACGAACGGCACTGAGGCAGCTCGGCCCGCCTCTCGCCAACTGGCACTCTTCATCGGCCTGATGGTGCTGGTGGGGCTCAACCTGCGCCCCGCCCTCTCCATCCTGGCCCCGGTGCTCACCCGCATCCAGCAGGATACCGGGCTCTCGGCGCTGGCCATCGGTGCCCTGACCACCCTGCCGGTGCTCTGCCTGGGGATCTTCGCCCCGCTGGCCCCTTGGCTTTCCAAGCACTTCGGTCCCGAGAACACCCTGGCCGCCGCCCTGCTGCTGCTGGCCGGCGGCCTGCTGCTGCGTGGCGTGCCGGCCGTCATCGCGCTGTTCGCCGGCACCCTGATGGTCGGCGCCGCCATCGGTGTGGCCGGCACCCTGCTGCCGGCCCTGGTCAAGCGCGAGCTGCCTGCCGGGGCCGACCTGATGACCGGCGTCTACACCATGGCCCTCTGCCTCGGCGGCGCCCTGGGCGCAGGCCTGAGCATTCCCCTGGCCGACGCCCTGGGGGGCTGGCCGGCCGGGCTCGCCAGCTGGTCCCTGCTGGCGCTGGTGGCCCTAGTGGCCTGGCAGGTGCTGATGCCGCGCCATGACGCCGCCACGGCCCTGCCCGGGGGTGGCGGCTCCACCCGGGAGCTGCTCAGCCAGCCGCTGGCCTGGCAGGTGATGCTGTTCATGGGCAGCCAGTCGTCGCTGGCCTACATCGTCTTCGGCTGGCTGCCCACCCTGCTGGTGGCCCGCGGCTACAGCGAGGCCGAGGCCGGCTGGATGATGGGTGCCTCGGTGATGGTGCAGCTGGTCTCGGCCCTCTCGGCGCCCTGGCTGGCACGCCTGGGTCAGGACCAGCGGCCTGCCCTGCTGATCGTGCTGGGCATGGTCGCCGCCGGCTTCTGGCTGCTGCTCCAGGCGCCGGCGATCTGGCGCTGGCCCGGCGTGGTGCTGCTGGGGCTCGGCCAGGGCGGCGGCTTCAGCCTCGCCCTCACCCTGATCGTGCTGCGAACGGCCAGCTCACGCCTGGCCGGCAAGCTCTCGGGGCTGGTCCAGGGGGGCGGCTACACCCTGGCCGCCATGGGGCCGCTGGCGATCGGCGTGATGCTGCAGTTCGAGGTCGGCCTGACGACCCTGACCCGGGTGCTGCTGGGCATCATCGCCGTCAGCATGGGCTTCGCCCTGCTCGCCGGCCGCAACCGCCGCCTGGAGGTCGACGACGCGGGGAGGCTGGTCACCCGCTAGCTGGCGTTCTAGCGCGGCGAACAACAGCGCTTGGCCATCGCTCGGGCCCGTGACCAGGCAGCACGCCGTCCTGGGTGGACGGTGGTCGAGGCCGCCACCTTGCCCCCCAGCGGCGGACCGGTATCATGGTGCCATCCCTTTTCCCATCCGCCGCCGACAGGAGCCCAGATGCCCGCCCCGGTTTGCGCAGAGCGTCCCGTGCTGGTGATCGACACCGGCGGCACCCTGGGCATGGTCGAGACCGCCCGCGGCCTGGCCCCGGGCCGCCACATCGCCGATCGCCTGCGGCGTGCCCTGGCCGACCTGCCGCCGGGCCGCCAGGCGAGCCTGCCGGCCTTCGAGGTGCTCGAGACCGACCGCCCCATCGACTCCAGCAGTGCCACGCCCGATGACTGGCAGCGGCTCGCCGCCCTGGTGGCGCGGCATTACCGCCGGCATGCCGGTATCGTCATCCTCCACGGCACCGATACCCTGGCCTGGACGGCCTCGAGCCTGGCCTTCCAGCTGCTGGGGCTGGATCGACCGGTGATCCTCACCGGGGCCATGCGTCCTCTGGAGGCCGAGGGCAGTGATGCCGCGGCCAACGTCGAGGACGCCCTGCGCTTCGCGGTCATCCCGCGCCTGCAGGAGGTGGCGATCTGCTTCGCCGGGCGCCTGCTGCGCGGCTGTCGCACCCGCAAGTGGCAGACCCGGGAGGCCGACGCCTTCACCAGCCCCAACCAGCCGCTGCTCGGCGAGCGCGTCGACGACGAGGTCGTGCTCTACCCGGGGCGCGGCCTGGCGGATCACCAGCGGGGCGCCCCGCGCTTCGAGCTCGCCGACTATTCGCCGCTGGCGGCGGGGGGTGTCGTGCGCCTCGCTCTCTGGCCGGGCATCCAGGCCTGGCAACTGGAGGCCTGGTTGCGGGACGACCGGGTCAACGGCGCCGTGCTGGAGGTGTGGGGCGGCGGCAACCTGCCCGACGACCCGTCGCTGGCCGGGGTGCTTACCCGCGCCAGCGGCGAGGGCAAGCTGCTGGTGGCCCTCAGCCAGTGTCCCCATGGCCCGGTGGCCTTCGGCGCCTACGCCGCGGGACAGGGGCTGGCCGAGGCGGGGGTGCTCTCGGCCGATGACATGACCCCGGAGGCCACCTTCACCAAGCTGGTCCACCTGCTGGCCCTGCCGCTCCCGGAGAACGAGCGGCGACGACGCTTTCTCACGCCGCTCGCCGGCGAGCGATGAGGCGTCGCCAATAACATCGAGGTGGCGAGGAGCGCCGGGGCCTGGCGCCGGATTAGCTCCGAGCTTGGCTGCTAAAGATATAGCCATGAAGACGTCGATGGCAGCGTTGACGGGCATCAAGCACGACACCCCGGAAGTCGCTAAGGTAGGAATACCGCGACAGGACAGCAGGAGTCACGCCATGGAACACCCCGACCACCCCTTCACCGAACTCTTCGAGCAGCTCGGCCTCGCCTCGGATCGCGCGGCCATCAAGCGCTTCATCGATCGCCATGCCCCCATTCCCGAGGATATCGCCCTGCCCGATGCGCCCTGCTGGAACGAGGGACAGGCGGAGTTCCTGCGCGAGGCCCTCGAGGAAGACGCCGACTGGGCTGAGGTGGTCGACCACCTCAATACCTCGCTGCGCAAGGGCTGAGTCGGCGGCCGCGGTCGTCAGGCAGGCGGAGAAGCCCCGCCCGGGGGAGCATCGGAGCAAGGGGGATCCTGCGGCTTCATAGCCGCGCCTCGACTCTTTCCAGGATCTGCCGGCTGACCTTGCCGACCAGAGGCTTGGCCGCCCGGTTGACGGCCTTCTCCAGCAGGCGATTGCGGATGGCGTAGGTCAGGGTCAGGGCCACCTCGGTGCCCCCCGCCACGGGCGTGAGGCGATAGCAGCCCCGGTTGTGCACCCCGTCCAGCGACTCCCAGGCCAGCACCTCCGGCGCCCGCGCCTCGGTGATCACCACGTCGAAGGTCCAGTCCATCCCCACCACGTGCACGTGCCAGCGGTAGCGATCCTTGCCCAGCGGCTCGATCGCCTGGATCAGGTCGGAGTAGTCAGTGAAGTCCTCAACCCGCTCGAGCAGGGCGAAGACCCGCTCCGGGGGTGCCTTGAGAATCGCGCTGTGTTCGATGGTCGCCATGACGCTCCCTGTGTGACTGCCAACGGCTCGATCGCCAATCGTGCCCTACCTTGTCGCCGACGGCCGATGATGTCCAGCCGCGCGTCGGCTCAGAGGTCGCGCATCAGCAGGGCGAACTCGATCCGCTCGGGCGAGATGGCCTCGCCCGGCACCGGGATGCGCACCACGTGGCCGGAGCCCGGGGCCGCGCCCACGGATTCACCGCGCCGGTTCTCGATGTGCTCGAGCACGAAGCGACGGTTGCCGCCGGGCAGCATCAGCTCCATGGAGTCGCCGACCTCGAAGCGGTTCTTGACGTCGATCTCCAGCGCGCCGCGATCCGGGTCGTAGGCGGTGACCTCGCCGACGAACTGCTGGTGCACGCCCACCGAGTTGCCCTGCTCGTAGTTCTGGTACTGGTCGTGGACGTGGCGGCGATAGAAGCCCTCGGTGTAGCCGCGGTTGGCGAGGTTATCGAGCTCGTCCATGAGCCGCATGTCGAAGGGGCGGCCGGCCACGGCATCGTCAATGGCCCGGCGGTAGACCTGGGCGGTGCGCGCCACGTAGTAGGGCGACTTGGTGCGCCCCTCGATCTTCAGCGAGGTGACGCCCATCTCGGTGAGGCGCGGCACGTGCTGCACGGCGCGCAGATCCTTGGAGTTCATGATGTAGGTGCCGTGCTCGTCTTCGAACACCGGCATCAGCTCACCCGGCCGGCTGCGGTCCTCGATCAGCGCCGAAAGCTCGTCCTGGCCCTCCACGCCGCCGGCGGTGGCGGTGCTCGCCGTCGCCTCGACCACCTGGGCACTGCCGCCGCCGGAGGCGATCAGCCCGCCCTGCTGCCCCCCGTCCCCCGGGGTCCAGACGCCGCTGCCGGCATGGGCGCGGGCCGAGTTGGCCGGCACCAGGTCGCCAGTCTCGTCGTGGGCGGCGGCCACGGTGTTGTACTTCCAGCGGCAGGCGTTGGTACAGGTGCCCTGATTGGGGTCGCGGTGGTTGAAGTAGCCGGAGAGCAGGCAGCGCCCGGAGTAGGCGATGCACAGCGCGCCGTGGACGAAGGTCTCGATCTCCAGATCCGGGCACTCGGCACGGATCTCGGCGATCTCCGCGAGCGACAGCTCACGCGACAGGATGATGCGGCTGATGCCCTGCTGCTGCCAGAAACGTGCCGCCGCCCAATTGACCACATTGGACTGCACCGAGAGATGGATCGGCTGATTCGGCCAGCGCTCGCGGATCATCATGATCAGACCTGGGTCGGACATGATCAGCGCATCCGGGCCGGCCTCGATCACCGACTCCATGTCGCGCAGGTAGGTCTTTAGCTTGCTGTTGTGTGGCGCAATGTTCGACGCCACATAGAACTGCTTGCCCCGCTCATGGGCATAGGCGATGCCCCTGTGCAGGTTGTCGATCTTGAAATCGTTGTTGCGCACGCGCAGCGAATAGCGCGGCTGGCCGGCATAGACCGCATCCGCGCCATAGGCGAAGGCGTAGCGCATGTTCTTGAACGTTCCCGCGGGGGAGAGCAGTTCGGGGGCTTGCATAGGAGGTCACCGTTGTCAGGACGATGGCGCGCGACGGCGCAGGGTGTGAAGGGCGCGCAGTATAACAGCGCCGAACGCCGAACGCCGAACGCCGAACGCCGAACGCCGAACGCCGGAGGCTGGAGTTCCCCGGGGCCGGCAGGTCACGTAGACTGTGGCCGTTTCCGGACCGGACCCCGGATCGCCGCGCAAGCGGCCCGACAAATTCTCCGACCAGAGTTTCCGATATGACCCACTCTTCCGAGCCTGCCACCGTGGTGATCTACTCCGGCGGCATGGACTCCTACACCGTGCTGCACCGCGCCCTGCGCGAGGGGCGCGAGGTCCACGCCCTCTCCTTCGACTACGGCCAGCGCCATCGCCGCGAGCTCGAGGTGGCCGGTCGCGTCTGCCGCGAACTCGGCGTGCCCCATCAGGTGGTCGACATCCGCGCCATCCATGGCCTGATCGACAACTCGGCACTCACCGACGCCCGCCGCGACATGCCCGAGGGCGACTACGCGGCAGATAACCTCGCGGCCACCGTGGTGCCGAACCGCAACATGATCCTGCTGTCGCTGGCCATCGCCAAGGCGGTGAACATCGGCGCCGGACGGGTCGACTACGGCGCCCACGGCGGCGACCACGTGCTCTACCCTGACTGCCGCCCGGCGTTCGTCGAGGCGATGAATGCGGTGGCCGGCATCGCCAACTTCGAGGCCGTCGAGATCCATACGCCCTACCTGCGCGCCAGCAAGGCGGAGATCCTCGCCGAGGGGCTGGCCATGGGGCTCGACTACGCCGACACCTGGACCTGCTACCAGGGCGGCGAGCTGGCCTGCGGGCGCTGCGGCAGCTGTTGCGAGCGCCTGGCGGCGTTTGCTGCCAACGACGCCAGGGATCCCGTCGGCTATTTACCGTGGCCCGATACCGCCGCCCCGCAGCAGCCCGCTCCCCCTGCCGTTTCACTTGACTCGCCCGCCGGAGAGCGCTGATGTACCACCTCAAGGAGGCCTTCTACACCCTGCAGGGCGAGGGCGGCCAGGCGGGTCGCGCCAGCGTCTTCTGCCGGTTCTCGGGCTGCAACCTCTGGTCCGGCCGCGAGCAGGATCGCGCCGCGGCGGCCTGTCGCTTCTGCGATACCGACTTCATCGGCACCGATGGTCGGAACGGCGGCCGCTTCTCGACGGCCGAGACGCTGGCCGAGCACCTGGCCGCGCTGTGGCCGGACCAGGAGGGGCAGGGTGTGAGGACCGCCACGCCCTATGTGGTCTTCACCGGCGGCGAGCCACTGCTGCAGCTCGACGAGCCGCTGATCCGCGAGATGCACGCCCGCGGCTTCGCGGTCGCGGTCGAGACCAACGGCACCCTGCCCGCCCCTGCCGGCATCGACTGGCTCTGCGTCAGCCCCAAGGGTGAGAATCCGCTGGCCATCACCGGGGGCGACGAGCTGAAGCTGGTCCATCCCCAGGCCGACGCCCCGCCCGAGCGCTTCACCCGGCTGGCTTTCACCCACTTCTTCCTGCAGCCCATGGACGTGGCCCCCACGGGCCTTCGGGGCGACGCCATGACGCAGAGCGTGGCCTATTGCCTGGCCAACCCGCAGTGGCGACTGTCGCTGCAGGCCCACAAGATCGCGGGGATCGACTGATGACGCTCTTCATCAACCGCCTTACCCACCTCGACGTCTCGCTCTGGTGCCCGCAGCGGGGCCTGGTCGGCGCCAGCTGGCAGGTCGATGTCGAACTCGACGGCGAGCTCGGCGAGGACGGCATGCTGTTCGACTTCGGCGAGGTGAAGCCGTGGATCAAGTCGCGGCTCGATGGCGGCCTCGACCACACCCTGCTGGTGCCCACCGGAGCACCGGGGGTGACGCTCCACGATTGCCGGGAAGGGCTCTGCGTGCGCAGCGAGCGGTCCTACCCGCTGGAGGTACGTGCCCCGCGCCAAGCCCTGACCCTGCTGCCCTGGCGCGAGATCACCCCGGAGCGACTCGCCGACCACCTGGCCGCGGAGCTGATGCGCCGCCCGCCGCCGCGGGTCACCGACATCCGCCTGCGCCTGCGCGAGGAGGCCATCGAGGGGGCCGCCTACAGCTACAGCCATGGCCTGAAGCAGCATGCCGGCAACTGCCAGCGCATCGCCCATGGCCATCGCTCGCGCCTGCAGGTGTGGCAGCAGGGGCGACGCATGCCGGCCCTCGAGCAGCACTGGGCCGCCTGGCTGGCCGACCGCTACCTGGTGGACGCGGCGGATGTCGTCGTCGACGACGAGCCCGGTTTCCGCGACCTGCTGACCTGCCGTTACCGCGCCGAGCAGGGCCACTTCTTCATCCGGCTCCCGCGCAGCCGCTGCGCGGTGCTGCCGACGCCGACCACGGTGGAACATATCGCCGCCTGGCTGGCCGGGGCCATCGCCCGGGAGAGCGGCCAGGCCACGCGGGTCCAGGCCTTCGAGGGCATCGACAAGGGCGCCATCGCCGAGGCTCGGCCATGACCGGCACGCCCGCGGACCCCGCCAGCGGGTGCCGTCCGGGTTGCGGCGCCTGCTGCATTGCACCCTCGATCAGCTCGCCGATTCCCGGCATGCCTGACGGCAAGCCGGCGGGCGTGCGCTGCGTGCAGCTCGATGATGCCAACCTCTGCCGGCTGTTCGGCGACCCGCGCCGGCCGGCGGTGTGCGCGCGCTTCAACTACGACCCCGAGCTGTGCGGCGAGCGACGTGACGAGGCGCTCAGGCGCATCGAGGCCCTGGAACTGGCCACCTGAGCCCCGCCCTCCCCACCACAACGGCGCCCCTTGAGGCGCCGTTGTTCGCTGCAGGCCGCGTATCGAAGATTCAGGAGGAGAGGTCAGCGGCATGGGGCAGGCGCCGGTCGAGCAGGCTGCGCCAGCGCATCAGGACCGGCGCATCGCTGTGGCTCACCTCGCTCAGCAGGGTGCGGAACTCCGCCCGGAGCGCCTCGTCCTGAGGATCGATCAGGGTCAACCAGAACTCGAGCGCCGCTAATTGCTGGTGGAGGTTGCCGTCCTCCCGGGCCTGCACCAGGGCCTGCTCGGCGAGACTCTTGACCTCCTCGCGGGAGTGTCCCAGGCGCTGCCGAACGCGCGCCAGGTGCACGGCCAGCTCCGGGACGAACAGGGTGGTGCGCTCGCGGGCGATCATCAGGCACTGGTCGAGGTAGTCCTCGGCCCGGGAAAGCTCCCCCAGGGCCAGGCAGGCATCCACGTACCACAGGGCCGGTCGCTGGTAGGGGTCCCGCCCGGTGACCTCGGCCAGCTCCTCCTGGGCCGACTCGATCTGGGCCAGGCCGTCGCGGTCGCCGGCCAGCGCCCGCTGCCAGCCCAGCACGCTGCGCGCGGCCACCTGCCAGAGGTGCAGGTCGGGGGTGCCGGTCAGCTCGAAGGCCCGCTCGGCCCGCATGGTGGCCAGGTGCACATGCCCCAGCTGGCGATAGAGGGCCGCGGCATACATCAGCGCCATGGCCAGGCTCCCGGGATGGCCGATCCGCTCGGCCAGCCGGATGGCCGATTCCACCTGCCGCTCGGCACGTTGGTAGTCACCACGCAGGCAGAGCGTCCAGCCCTGGAAGCAGGCGGCCGCGACCTGAGGATGGTCGGAGAACGGCAGCCACTCGATCATCATCGGGACATTGAGCGGGTCGATCTCCTCCAGATGGTCATAGGCCTGGGAGATGCGCCCGGCCCAATACTCGCAGCTGGCCCGAGCGAAGTCGGCCAGGCGCCGGTAGCGAGGATCCTCGAGGCGGCCGGCGAGGCCGGCCAGGCGCGAGGCCAGCGAGAAGGCATCGGCATGGGCATGGCGCTGGCTGCAGCCCACCCAGAGCCCCCACTGGACCAGGAAGGCCTGCTCCAGGTCCGCGCCGTCGTCCAGGCCGGCCTCCTCCTGAGCGAGCAGCTCCCGGGCCCGCACGAAGCTCTCGTGGGCGGTGGGTGAGCCATGCCCCTCCAGGGCGAAGGCGGCCTGGCCACGCACGGTGAGCAGGCTGATCTCGCGCTCGGCCTGACCCTCGACATGGCGCAGGCTGGCCAGGCCGAAGTCGGCCATCTTCAGCGCCGTGCGGTTGGCGCTGACCTTGAGGGCCTCGCGAGCGGCCAGCTCGAAGTAGCGGGCGCCGCGGGCATAGTGGCCGCTGCGCCGCAGGTGGGTGGCGAAATCGCCGGGATGGCGGCTGATCCAGATGGGGAAGTGCTCCTCGATCAGGCTGACCACCTGACGATGGATGCTCACCCGCACGTCCCGGGGACAGGAGAGATAGGCGGCTTCCTGCAGCAGCTGGTGGGTGAACTGGTATTCACGCTCACCCTCCTCGCCCTCGACCGGCTCGATGATCTCCAGCCGGCGCATCTGCTCCAGCGCCGTTGCCAGGCGGCTCATCTCCCAGCCGCTGCACTCGGCCAGGAAGTCGAGGCGGAAGCGGCGCCCGAGCACCGCCGCCACATGGGCCACCTCGCGGTCGGTGTCGAGCTGGTCGATGCGGCTGGCCAGCAGCCCCAGCAGGCCGCGTGGCAGCTCGTCGAGCTGCACGCTGCGCCCTTCGCGGCGATCCATGTCCACCCGGCGGCAGATCTCCTGGAGGTACAGCGGGACGCCATCGCAGCGCTCGATGATCTGGCCGCGCAGCCGCGGGCTCAAGTGGATCCGGTAGCGGCGCGCCAGCTGGGAGAGCAGCCGGGAGGACTGCATGGCATCCAGCCGCCCCAGGGAGATCTGCTGGTCCCAGTGCAACTTCGCCGGCAGCGCCTCGCGACCATGGTGGCTGGCCACCAGCAGGAAGGGGCTATTGATCGGCAGCCGCGCCTGAAGCCCTGCCAGCACCTTGAAGGAGGGCTCGTCGAGCCACTGCAGGTCATCGATCATCAGCACCAGGGTGCGCTCGTGGGACAGCTCGCGGATCAGGCGATGAACCAGCCCCACGACCAGCTCGACGGCCTCCCCGCTCTGGGCGAGCACCGCCATCTCGCGGGGCTCGCGCACGCCGAGCGCCTCCTCCAGCAACAGGCGATGGTCGGTATCGGGGGCCAGGGCCTCATCGCCGGCCAGCAGTCGCGATAGCGCCTCGGCATCGATGCGCCCCCCCAGGTGCCAGCGCAGCAGCTGGCGCGCCACCCCATAGGGCTCCTGGACGGAGAGTCGGGTGGTAGGCTGCCAGCAGATCGCCGCCTCGCGGCTCTGCTCGAGCTGGCGAAAGCCCACCAGCAGCGCCGACTTGCCGAGCCCCGAGGGCCCTCGCACCAGCACGCTCTGCCGCAGGCCGATGCCGGCCCGGGCCAGGGCATCGCGCAGCGTGCGCAGGGAGCCCTCGCGTCCCACCAGGCTGGGCGGAGGCGCCTCGCGCCCGCCCTCGTTGGTGCCGAGCACGAGCGCCCTCAGGCGCACCCGGCCGTCGCTGGCCACCAGCCGCGTAGAGAGCCGCGGCTGAAGGTCGAGGGCCGGCGGCATGTGCTGGCTGGCGTCCTGGGAGATGACCAGCTCGCTGCCCTCGGCGGCGCTCATCAGGTCGAGGGAGCCCTGGGTTACCTGGCCGAGCGGATCGACCAGATGGCGCTCGGGTAGGTAGACCACCCGGCCACTGTCCAGGCCGGCGGCCAGCTCGATGCGCGGTGGCTCGCCCTCGCCACTCCAGTGGCGCTGGGACTCCTCGGGCAGCACGCACCGACAGTGCTCGTAGAGCGCCACCAGTTCAGCCAACTGGTGCGCCGGGCCATGGGTGCCGAAGCAGGCCAGGCCCAGGCCGCCGGTCGCCCCGGGCAGCCAGAAGCCGCCGAGGTGGTGACACTGCTGCTCGAGCCAGCGCATCAGTTCGACCTGCAACGCCAGGCAGGCGCGGGCATCGGCGCGCGCCGACAGGTCGGCCTTGAGCCGCAGGCGAATGGCCATCACCGAGAGCTGGCGCTGCTCGATCTCGCCCTCGCGCAGGGGGGGGCTATCCATGGCCAGGGTGCGCGAGAAGGCACCGCTGGGGCCGAGGGCGCGCACCTCGGCCTGGACATCGGACCAGTAGCGGGCCAGCTGCAGGAAGGAGGGCTCGGGCTGCTGACCGGAGAGCGCCAGCAGCTGCAGGTAGGCGTTGTACTGCTCATGGGCGGCGGCCAGCTGGCCCTGTTCGGCCAGCTGGCGCACCAGGCGTTCATGAAAGGGCCCGTAGCCGGAAAAGCGGCTGACCAGTGACTCCAGCACGCTATCCGGCAGTGCCTCCTGACGCTCCAGGACACTCTCGGCGAAGCGGATCACCCGTTGGCGCCACTCGTTGCGCACCTGTACCAGCCAGCGCTGGTACTCGGCACAGCTGGAAAGGTGCAGCTCCTCGGCGAGATCGCCGCGGTAGCAGGCCAGCACCGCCTCGAGCGTGGCCACGTCGACGGGGCCCTCGAGCAGCGCCTGCAGCCGATGCATGTCGAAGCGCCAGCGCTCCGGCAGTCGGAAGGCAATGGTCTGGCGGGACACCGACAGCACTCGCTCGGCCTCGTCGCCCAGCGACTGACGCAGGCAGTGCAGGGCATGGCGCAGATTGGTGCGCCCCGACGACAGGCCCTGATCGGGCCACAGCAGTTCGGCCAGGGTGGCGCGGCTGACCGGCTGGTCGTGGAGCAGCAGATAGACCAGTAGTGCCTTGACCTTGTCGTAACTGAACTGGGTCAGGATATCGTCGCCCAGACTCAGGGAAAAGTGGCCGAAGAGTGCCAGGTGGTCCCGGTCATTGTCGTGTACGTCGTCGGCAGCATTCCGCATGGTGATCATTCCTGCGTGGCGGAAGTGATGGCCTCAGGCCGGCACGCCGCTGTGAAAACGAAAGGCCGTGTCCGGCATGGTGACCAGTTCGGCCTCGCGATCGGAGAAGAAGGCGATACGCGCATCGATGGGCGCCGGGGCCAGGCGGCGCGCCAACATCAGATAATCCTCGAAATGACGGCCTTCCGACTTAACCAGACTGCGATAGAACTTGGCAAGTTCATCATCCAGACGCGGAATCAGGCGGGCAAAGCGCTCGCAGCTGCGCGCCTCGATCAGTGCCCCGATGATCAGGATATCGATCAGCCGTTCAGGCTCCTCGCCGCGCACGTGGCGGCGCAGCCCCTCGGCATAGCGTGAGGCACTGATAGGACGATAGACAATGCCTCGCGCCTCCATCAGCTTGACGACCTGCTCGAAGTGCAGCAACTCCTCCCGAGCGAGCTGGCTCATCTTGGTCAGCAGCAGCGGCTGGTCCAGGTAGCGATAGAGCAGGCTCATGGCCGTGGAGGCCGCCTTCTTCTCGCACTGGGCATGGTCGATCAGCAACAGCTCGGGGTTGGCCAGGGCCCAGTCCACCCAGGCATCCGGGGTGGCACAGGGCAGGAAGGAAAGCAGCTCGGCGGGCAGCAGGTCCCGGCAGTCGGTCATCTCGAGGGTCGGCATCGGGGTATCAGGGTTCCAGTGTCGGCGGGTCAAGGGGGTCGGGGAGCAGCGCCTGTCGCCGTTCGGCGGCGGCCAGCAGCTCGGTGGTGATGCGTTCATGGAGCGTGGCGGCGTCCTCGTCGTCGCGACTGACCAGCCCGTAGCGCGCGAGCTCCCGGATGCGGCCGCGGCCCACCCGCAGCAACTCCACGGCGCGGGAGAGCGCCGGCTGATCCTCGCGAAAGCGGATACGGTGGCGCTGCAGCTGCGCCTCCAGGCTCGCGGGGTCGACGACCTCCAGGAAGCGCGCGGCGACCTCGGCCCGCAGCCGGTCCAGCTCGACCATGCACCGCTGTCGCTGCTCGCCGGACAGGGCCGGCCAGTCGCGGATCTCGCTGTCGACGCGCTGACAGCCACGGCACACCCGGTCGCCCAGGGTGGTCGAGCAGAGACCGACGCACGGCGAGGTGATGCGCTCCCCCATGTCCCCTCCCGTTGACGTTAAGGTGCGTTGACAGAACGTCATGGTAACGCGGGGAACGCCGGGCTGGCATCCCGAAGTTGCCGCCGACCAAAGTTCAAGGCCGCTACTGCGGGCCCAACTTAACATTGTCGACAGTTTCCTCTATGATCGCGGCACCGCTGACACCCTGGTAAACAGGAAGGGTCTGCCAGACGTTTCCCGCGCCGAAGCGTGCCTTTCGTCGACGCTCGACTTATCGATGCGCCACAAGGTCTGCCGGCTTCGGCCACCACCACCGATGAGGGCCCCAACGTGCTTGAAGCCTATCGCCAACATGTCGAGGAGCGTGCCGCCGATGGCGTGCCGCCGAAGCCGCTGAACGCCGAGCAGGTCGCCGCACTGGTCGAGCTGCTGAAGAACCCGCCAGCCGGCGAGGAAGAGGCCATCCTCGACCTGCTCACCCATCGCGTGCCGCCCGGCGTCGACGAAGCCGCCTACGTCAAGGCCGGTTTCCTGACCGCCATCGCCAAGGGCGAGGCCGAGTCGCCGCTGATCGACAAGATCCACGCGGTGAAGCTGCTGGGCACCATGCAGGGCGGCTACAACATCGTCTCCCTGGTCGAGCTGCTCGACGACGCACAGCTCGCCAAGGAAGTGGGCGAGCAGCTCAAGCACACCCTGCTGATGTTCGACGCCTTCCACGACGTGGAAGAGCGCGCCAAGGCCGGCAACGCCGTGGCCAAGGACGTCATCCAGTCCTGGGCCGACGCCGAGTGGTTCCTCTCCAGGCCCGCCCTGGAAGAGAAGATCACCCTCAGCGTCTTCAAGGTGCCCGGCGAGACCAATACCGACGACCTCTCCCCCGCCCCGGACGCCTGGTCACGCCCCGACATCCCGCTGCACGCCAATGCCATGCTCAAGAACGAGCGCGACGGCATCGAGCCCGAGGTGCCCGGCACTACCGGCCCGCTCAAGCAGATCGAGGACGTCAAGGCCAAGGGCTTCCCGGTCGCCTACGTGGGCGACGTGGTCGGCACCGGCTCCTCGCGCAAGTCCGCCACCAACTCCGTGCTGTGGTTCTTCGGTGACGACATCCCCAACGTGCCCAACAAGCGCGCCGGTGGCTTCTGCTTCGGCGGCAAGATCGCGCCGATCTTCTTCAACACCATGGAAGATTCCGGCGCCCTGCCGGTGGAGATGGATGTCGAGAAGCTCGAGATGGGCGACGTCATCGACGTCTACCCCTATACGGGCAAGGTGTGCAAGCACGGCACCGACGAGGTGCTCACCACCTTCGAGCTCAAGACCCAGCTGATCCTCGACGAAGTACGTGCCGGCGGCCGCATCCCGCTGATCATCGGCCGCGGCCTGACCACCAAGGCGCGCGAGTCCCTGGGCCTGCCCGCCTCCGACGTCTTCCGCCTGCCCGAGCAGCCCACCGACACCGGCAAGGGCTTCACCCTGGCCCAGAAGATGGTCGGCAAGGCCTGCGGCCTGGACGGCGTGCGCCCGGGCATGTATTGCGAGCCGAAGATGGCCACCGTGGGCTCCCAGGACACCACCGGCCCGATGACCCGCGACGAGCTCAAGGACCTCGCCTGCCTCGGCTTCCAGGCCGACCTGGTGATGCAGTCCTTCTGCCACACCGCCGCCTACCCCAAGCCGGTCGACGTGGACACCCACCACACCCTGCCCGACTTCATCATGAACCGCGGCGGCGTCTCGCTGCGCCCGGGCGACGGCATCATCCACAGCTGGCTCAACCGCATGCTGCTGCCCGACACCGTGGGCACCGGCGGCGACTCCCACACCCGCTTCCCGCTGGGCATCTCCTTCCCGGCGGGCTCCGGCCTGGTCGCCTTCGCCGCCGCCACCGGCGTGATGCCGCTGGACATGCCGGAATCGGTGCTGGTGCGCTTCAAGGGCGAGCGCCAGCCCGGCGTCACCCTGCGTGACCTGGTCCACGCCATCCCCTACTACGCCATCCAGCAGGGCCTGCTGACCGTCGAGAAGTCCGGCAAGAAGAACGCCTTCTCCGGCCGCGTGCTGGAGATCGAAGGCCTCGAGGATCTCACCGTCGAGCAGGCCTTCGAGCTCTCCGACGCCTCCGCCGAGCGCTCCGCCGCGGGCTGCACCATCACGCTGTCCGACGACAGCGTGAGCGAGTACCTGACGTCCAACATCACCCTGCTCAAGTGGATGATCGCCAACGGCTACGGCGACCGCCGTACCATCGAGCGCCGCATCCAGGGCATGGAGGAGTGGCTGGCCGACCCGAGCCTGATGCGCGCCGATAACGATGCCGAGTACGCCGAGGTCATCGAGATCGATCTCGAGGAGCTCAAGGAGCCGGTGCTGTGCGCCCCGAACGATCCGGACGACGCCCGCCTGCTGTCTGACGTGGCCGGCGAGAAGATCGACGAGGTGTTCATCGGCTCGTGCATGACCAACATCGGCCACTTCCGCGCCGCGGGCAAGCTGCTCGAGAAGCAGCCGGCAGGCAGCCTGAAGACCCGCCTGTGGCTGGCCCCGCCGACCAAGATGGACCAGCACCAGCTGACCGCGGAAGGCTACTACGGTATCTACGGCCGCGCCGGGGCACGCATGGAGATGCCCGGCTGCTCGCTGTGCATGGGCAACCAGGCCCGCGTCGCCGCCAAGAGTACCGTGGTCTCCACCTCGACCCGTAACTTCCCGAACCGCCTGGGCGACGGCGCCAACGTCTACCTCGCCTCCGCGGAGCTGGCGGCCGTGGCCGCCGTGGAAGGCCGCCTGCCCAGCGTCGACGAGTATCGCCGCTACATGGGCGAGTTCGACGCCATGGCCGGCGAGATCTACCGCTACATGAACTTCCATGAGATCGAGGAGTATCAGAACGCCGCGTCCAACGTGATTCCGGTCGCGCAGGAAGCCTGATCCCCCTATTTTCTGATAACCTTGGGTTCGACTCCGATGCTCGCAACATCGAAGGCCGCCGTCCGCGGCGGCCGGAGCCGATGAACGAAGCGCCCCATCCGGGGCGCTTTTTTTGATCCCGCCCTTTCGACCGGCCTGTCCCACCAAAAGGGGGCTTCCGTTCTGCCCGGGCCATGGCATCATGATGGGGATCTCCCACGTCACGAGGAGCCTCACCGTGAGCCATATCGTCACCCCGGACATCTGCGATGCCTACCCCGAGGTCCAGGTGCTCGACCCGATCTTCGTCAACGTCGGCGGCCATGAGGCCTTCGCCGGCCCGATCCGCACCGTCAAGTGCTTCGAGGACAATTCCCTGGTCAAGCAGGCGGTGGCCGAGCCCGGCGATGGCGCCGTGCTGGTCGTCGATGCCGGCGGCTCCACCCGCTGCGCCATGCTGGGCGACATGCTGGCCGAACAGGCCGCCGGCCACGGCTGGGCCGGCGTGGTGATGTACGGCTGCGTGCGTGACGTCGACGTGCTGGCCGAGTCGGAGCTCGGCATCCAGGCCCTGGGCGCCCATCCGCGCAAGAGCGAGAAGCGCGGCGAGGGACAGCGCGACATCCCGGTCAGCTTTGCCGGTGTCACCCTGACGCCCGGCCAGTGGCTCTATGCCGACAACAACGGCATCCTGGTCGCCGACGAGCAGCTGGACCTGGAGCGCTGAACCGCGACGAGGCCCGCGGTAACAGGCACTTGCCCGTGACGGGCAAGCGGTGTCATCCTGACGTCAGATTCCCGTCATGCGCGAGTCCATGCTGCCCCTGTCACGACTGAGCAGCGACGCGCTGCGTACCCTGCGCGAGCATCTGCGTCCGCTGATCGCCTATCAACTCTTCTTCACGCTGCTGGCCTCGAGCCTGCTGCTGCCGGCCGTGGGCTGGACCCTCTCGGGCCTGATCGCCCAGTTCGGCCGCCCGGTGATCACCAACAACGAGCTGATCGCCCTGCTGATGAGCCCCGAGGGACTGCTCTGGCTACTGGCCGCCGTGGGCCTGACCTTCCTGGTGCTCTACCTGCAGCAAGCCGGCATGATCCTGGTGGCGGTGCGTCCCCGGGACCACCATGTCCGACTGGCCTTCGAGGCCCTGTGGGCCACGCTGCGCCGGCTGCCGGCCCTCAGCGGCCTGGTGGTGCTGCAGGTGGGGGGCCAGCTGCTGCTGCTGGTCCCGCTGGCCCTGAGCCTCGCCTGGCTCCATGGGTTCTTCCTGGGGGGACTGGACCCCTACTTCGTGCAGAGCGTGCGCCCGCCCGCCTTCTGGGCCTTCCTCGGCAGCGGCCTGGTGCCGGTGCTGGCGTGGGTCCTGATCGCCGGCAGCCTCTATGTCCGCTGGCACCTGGCCCTGCCGGTGCTGACCCTGGAGGGGCTCTCGCCGCCGGCGGCCCTGGCGCGCAGCATGCAGCTGACCCGAGGCCGCGGGCGCCATATCGCCGCGGCGGTGGTCCTGCTGCTGCTGGGCATCGTCATGCTGCCGCTGCTGGCCACGGCGCTGTTCGACCGGTTCGTCACGCCGCTGCTGTGGTGGCTGCCCGAGCGCAATGCGGTGCTGATCCCGGCCATGCTCGCCTACCTCACCGCCTACCTGCTGATCGCCCTGGCCATCACCTTCGGCGGCATCGCCGCCAACGCCCTGCAGGCCACCTGCCTCTACCTGCGCCTGGCCCATCGCGAGCCGAAGCCCAAACCCCCGCCACCCGGCACCCATCCCGGGCGCCTGGCCTGGGCCGTCGAGCTCGCCGTCGTGCTGTTCGCCATTGGCCAGGCGTGGCTGATCGTCAACCGTTTCGAGATCCGCGACGAGGTCACCATCATCGCCCACCGCGGCAGCTCGCTAAAGGCGCCGGAGAACACCCTGGCCGCGGTGGAACAGGCGATCCGGGACCGGGCCGATGGCATCGAGATCGACGCGCGCCTCACCGCCGACGGCGAGGTGGTCCTCTACCATGACGAGAGTCTCAGGCGACTGGCCGGCGACGACCGCAGTGTCGGGGCCCTGCCGCGAGCGGACCTCGCCGAGGTGGATGTGGGCAGCTGGTTCGGTGACCCCTTCATCGGCGAGCGAATCCCGGGGCTGGACGAGGTCCTGGCGGCGGTGCGTGGACGCGCCACCCTGATGATCGAGCTCAAGCCCGATCCCGGCCGCGAACTCGAGCTTGCCGATGCGGTCATCGACACCCTGGCGAGGGAGAGGGAGCTGCGCCGCGCGTGCCGGCACCGCGCCGAGGATCGGGTGACCGCCCTGGCCTGTGGCGATCCCGACATTATGGGCGAGATGCGCGTGGCCGCCACGTCGCCCTGGCTGCTGCGCGAGGTCACGCTACGCGCGCCCCGCCTGCGCACCACCCTGCTGGCCCAGCTGGTGATGTCGGGCACCCTGGAGCGCCGGGGCTTCGATGCCCTGGCCCTTCGCCACAACCGCATCGACGAGGAGGAGGTCCGCCTCGCGGGACACTACGGCTACGAGCTGCATGCCTGGACCATCAACGATCGCACCCGGATGTCCCAGTTGATCGACCTGGGGGTGGACGGCATCATCACCGACCGGCCGGCCATGCTCGCCGCGCTGATCGCCGAGCGCCGCCGCCTGGGCGACGGCGCCCTGCTGCTGGTCAAGCTACGCAACTGGCTGATGAACTAGTCTCCCATCACCACCCCTTCACGGCGCGGGTCGGCGCCACCGAAGAAGCCCTCCTCGGTGCGCTGGATCGCCTGCAGGCCGCTGGTGAGCTCGCGCTCCTCCACCTCGTGCCCCCGCTCGCGCAGCGCCTCCCGGGTGGCCGGCGGGAAGCGTCCCGCCTCCAGGTAGACCGGCCCGCCCAAGGTGATGGCATGGGGCAGGTCCAGCGAGCGCTGGGCGTCAAGGCCCCAGTCGAGCATCGCCACCAGCGAACGGGCGGTGTAGTGGATGATGGCCGCGCCCCCCGGCGAACCGAGGCTCGCCACCAGCTCGCCACTGTCCCGGTCGAAGACCAGCGTCGGGCTCATGCTCGAGCGTGGGCGCTTGCCGGGCTCCACCCGGTTGGCGATGGGGGTCCCCTCCTCATCCGCGGGGGTAAAGGAGAAGTCGGTCAGCTCGTTGTTAAGCAGGAAGCCCCCTGGCATGCCGGTGCCCCCGTCGGAGAGGATGCGTGCGCCGAAGGCCTGCTCGATGGAACTGGTCATGGCCAGGGCGTTGCCGTGTGCGTCGACGATGCTCATGTGGCTGGTGCCGTATTCCGGCTGCGTCGGCTGCACCGCCCAAGCGGTGGCCAGGGCGCCGGGGTTGCCCGGGCTGGCACCGCCACTGCCCATGCTCTGCCCGTCCTCGATCAGGTCAGCACGCTCTTCCAGGTAGTCGGGGGCGAGCATCAGCGACCAGTCCCCGCCGGGCGCATCGACGAAGTCCGGGTCGGCGATGTAGCGTCCGCGGTCAGCGAAGGCCAGCCGCGAGGCCTCCAGGAAGCGGTGCAGCCAGTCGACGCCGGGCAGGTCGTCCTCCAGCCCCGCCTCCAGCGGAGGGAGCTGCTCCAGGGTGCCGAGGATCTGCATCACGGTCAGGTGGCCCGAGGAGGGAGGCGGAAAGCCACATACCCGGTACGCCTGCCAGTCGGTGCACAGCGGTTCGCGCTCCTTCGCGGAGTAGGTGGCCAAGTCCTCGAGGCTCAGGCTGCCAGTAATGCCGGGATGGTTCTGCACCCGCGACACGATGTCCGCCGCGATCGCCCCGGTGTGCAGCGCCGAGCTGTCATCCTCGGCGATCCGCTCGAGGATCACGGCCAGGGCCGGGTTCTTGAGCCTGTGCCCTTCCGGCAGCGGCTCCCCCGCCTCGGTGAAGTAGAAGGCCGATGCCAGGGCGTCGTCACGCAGGGCGTCGGTGTCGGCCAGGCTCCGATGCAGCCTGGGGCTGACGGGAAATCCCTCGTCGGCCAGGGTGATGGCCGGCTCGAAGAGCTCGGCCCAGGGCAGGCGACCATGCGCCTTGTGGGCCATCTCCAGCATGCGCAGGGTACCGGGCACGCCGACCGAGCGACCGCTGGCCACGGCCTTCATGAACGCCAGGGGCTCGCCGTCCCCGTCCAGGAAGAGTCCCTCCTCCACCGAGGACGGCGCGGTCTCGCGGCCGTCGTAGGCCTTGACCTCCTCGCCGTCGTGGTACATCAGGAAGGAACCGCCGCCGATACCGCTGGACTGGGGCTCGACCAGGGTGAGCACCATCTGCACCGCGATGGCGGCATCGATGGCCGAGCCCCCCGCCTTGAGGATCTGGTAGCCGGCATCGGTGGCCAGGGGGTTGGCCGCGGCCACGGCGAACGTCTGGGTGGCCCAGCCAGGCTTCTCCTCGCTCCCGGACCCGGTCTCCGGGGTGATGTCCGGGCGCTGGTACTGGAAGTCCACCTCGCCCAGGGCCGCCGGGGACAGCAGCAGCGGGGAGAGGAGCAGCAACAGGGACGCCGAGCGACGCCAGGCGGTGGGGATAGCCATGATCAGGACGCCTTGTCTCGATTCGGGGTCTTGACAGCATAGGTGAGTCCGGCCCGGTCGTCGCCACCCTTACCGGCGACAGCGCCACAGGGCCAGCAGGTTCATGCTGGCGAGGGTCAGCAGTGCGGCGGCGACCCAGCCCAGGGAACTGACCAGGCCGTGGAACTCGCCGGGAGCGGCCTGCGGCCGGAAGGCCATGCCATATTCGGCCAGGCGGCTGCCCGCATAGAGCAGCAACGCCAGCATGCCCAGCGGTAGCGGCGAACGCCGTCGGGCCAGCCAGCGGGTCAGGCGCCAGGGTTCCGGCGGTGCCTTGGCCGGTGCGGCCTTCCGCGCCCTGGACTGCGGTGCGGCCCTGGACTGCGGTGCGGCCCCGGGCCTGCTGGGCGCACGCCGCGGGGGGCGCCGCGACGGCTTGCGACCCGCGCCCGGCAGGCGCCCCACCAGCCAGCGCGTGGCACGGACCAGGCCCCAGCCCAGGGTAAAGCAGACGGAGAGCGCCAGGCCCCCCATCACCAGCAAGTATGCCATCCCGGCAGATCCCCCTTCGGCTCGTTGGAGGCGCTATCTTGCCAAATTCTCGCCGTCCTGTGGTCCAGAATCGCTTGGTCCCTCAAGGCACCACGATGACCGGGATCGGCAAGCGGGCCAGCAGGTCGGCATCCTGGTCGGCCAGGCGGGCGAGCTGGGGGCGATGGAGCAACAGGGCACCGTTGTCCGCGCGCGCCAACTGCTGCTCCAGTTGCCGGGCATCGGCCACCTGCAGGGTCTCCCTGCCATCGAACAGTCGAGTCAGCGCCTCGGGAACCGGCGGGAACTCGCCGCCCGCCCCGGGACCGTCCAGGGTGCGCAAGGGGCCGCGGGAAAGCGACAGCCGCTCATCCCAGATGACCACCGTGCAGGGCGCCTCCAGGATCAGGGCGCGGCTGGTGGAGCCCAGCCGCACGCCCCAGTGGCCCGAGAGCCCGGCCTTGCCGAGCACCAGCAGGTCCCCCGGGCCGGCCAGCGACAATGCCTCGCTGACCACCTGGCCGCGACTGACCCGCAACTGGTGTCGCAGCTCCCGGCCGGCCACCGCGGCCTCCAGGGCCTCGGTCACGCGCCGGGTCTGTCGGGCCATGCCAGCCTCGAGGTCGGTCCTCGACAACCGGCGCACCCGCCCCGAGACGGCGCCGATCTCCCGGGCAAAGGGAAAGCCGGCGCTGCCCAGCAGGTCCTGGTCCTCGACATAAAGCGCCACCAGCTCGGCGTGGCGCATCATCGCGAAATCCACGGCGGCGGCCAGTGCCGCCAGGCTGTGGCGGGACGCATCGAGCAGTGCCAGCACCCGCATCACCGGGACCGGCTCATCCGTAGTCTGTTCCCTGGGGTCTGGTCGAGACACGTCAACGTTCATCATCCGGCTCCTCGTGCTCCTCGTGCTCATCATCATCGCCACCCCGCTCCTCCTGGCGCGCGTGCTTCACCACCTCACGGAAATGGGCCAGCCGCTCGGTCACGCGGGCATCCAGGCTGCCCTCGGGGAAATGCCCCTGGGCGTCGGGGGCACCGATGGGCAGGCCGGTGAGCAGCTCCAGTGCCTCGTCCACCCGTGACACCGCAAAGACCCGGAAGCGCCCCTGCTTGATGGCGTCGCGGACCTCGGCCTTGAGCATCAGGTGCTCGATATTGGTCACCGGCAGGATCACCGCCTGGCCCTCGAGATCCCCGCGGGCGGCGCAGACATCGAAGAACCCTTCGATCTTCTCGTTCACGCCGCCCACCGCCTGGACCCGACCATGCTGGTCGATGGAGCCGGTCACGGCGAAGGCCTGGTCGAGCGGTACCCGGGCAATGGCCGAGACCAGGGCACACACCTCGGCCACCGAGGCACTGTCGCCCTCGATCCCGCCGTAGGACTGTTCGAAGGCCAGGCTCGCGGAGAGCGAGAGTGGCTCCTCCCCCGCATAGCGCGTGGCCAGGTAGCGCGACAGGATCATCACCGCCTTGGAGTGGATACGCCCCCCCATGCGCGCCTCGCGCTCGATGTCCACCACCTGGCCGTTGCCCGGCCGCGCCGTGGCGGTGATGCGCGACGGCTGACCGAAGGCATATTCGCCCAGCTGCAGCACGGAGAGGCCGTTGACCTGGCCAACCACGCGACCCTCGGTGGCGACCATCAGGGTGCCGCGAGTGATCATCTCGTGGCTGCGCTCGCGGATGCGCCCCGCCCGCCACAGCTGCTGGCTGACCGCCTTCTCGACATGGCGCCGGGCGATCACCGTGGCCGCTTCCTCGCCGGCCCAGTGGTCGGCTTCCAGCACCAGGTCATGAAGATCGCGGTGACGCGCGGTCAGCTTGCGCTGGTCGTCGGCCAGGCGGCTGGCCCGCTCGATCACCGCGGCCACGCCGCTGCGGTCCAGCGGACGCAGGGCCGCCTCGCGGGCCAGGGTCGCCACCAAGCGGGCATAGAAGGCCTCGTGCTCGGGGTCACGGTCGAGCTCGTCCTCGAGGTCGGCCTGGACCTTGAACAGCTCCAGGAACTCGGGGTCATGCTCGCAGAGCAGGTAGTAGAGCAGGCGCTCGCCCAGCAGCACGATCTTGACGTCCAGCGGGATCGGCTCCGGCTCGAGGGTCACCGTGCTGATCAGCCCATAGGCCTGCTCCAGCGACTCGGTGCGGATCTCGCCGGCCTTCAGTATTCGCTTGAGGGTCTCCCAGGCCCCCGGCTGGGTGAGCACGCCACGCACGTCCAGCACCAGATAGCCGCCATTGGCGCGATGCAGGGCACCTGGCCGAATCAGCGAGAAGTCGGTCAGCAGGGTGCCGTTGTGAACATGGTGCTCGATGCGCCCCACCAGGTGCTGGTGGGTGGGCAGGTCCTGGTAGATCACCGGTGCCCCCTGTGCCTCGGCGTTGTCCACGATCAGGTTGACCTGGAAGCGGCTGAACACCGCCTCCGCCGGGATGTCGGGCTCATCGGCGATAAAGGAGTCGACATTGAACAGGATCGCCTCGCGGATGGCGTCGAGGTGGGTCAGGACGCCCTCGTGTTCGGCATAGCGCTCCTTGAGCTCATCCAGCGGGGCGCCGATGGCCGACTCGAGCATCTCCGCGTTGAGGGCGTTGGCCTGGTCGCGCAGTGCCTTGGCCAGGCGTGGCATCTGGCGGATCGCCTGGGTCAGCTTGCGCTGCAGGATCTCGACCGTGGCCTCGATGCGCTCGCGATCGTCCTTCGGCAGCTTCTCGAAGGCCTCCGGCGCCATCATCTTGTCGCCGTCGGCCGGCGCGAAGGTGAAGCCGTTGGGGGTGGAGAGCAGCAGGATATCGTGCTCGCGGGCCTCGCGTCGCACGGCCTCCACGGCGTCGCGCTGGCGCTCGCCCATGGCCTGCTTGAGCTCGTGGAGGCGGTTCTGGTACTCCTCGCTCTCGAACACGGCAGGGATGGCGCTGCGCAACTCCTCGACCAGCGCCTCCAGGTCGGTGCGCAGCTGACGCCCCAGGCCGGGCGGCAGCGAGAGGGCCAGCGGCACGGCCGGATCGTCGAAGTTGTAGCGGTAGCACCAGTCGCTGGGAGGCGAGGCGGCTCGGGCCTTCTCGGAGAGGAAGCTGCCCACCAGGCTGTGCCGGTCGTGCCCGGGCTGGCCCAGCACGAAGAGGTTGAAGCCGTCACTGCGGATCGCGGTGCCGAAACTCAACGCGTCCCGCGCGCGCTCGTGGCCAACCAGCAGGTCCAGCGACTCGAGCTCACTGGTGACCTCGAAAGCGAAGACATCAGTCGGACACGTCCGGTACACCTGTGCCACCCCAAGGGGTTCCACCATAGCAGTTCTCCTTTGCAGACACCGGCAGTATGCGACAAGGCGAAGGGTCGTGCCTGATAGAGATCAAGGAGAGGGAGCGCAGGAGGGACGGCGGGCAACGGCGTGCCCGCCGGTGGCGATCAACGCAGGATATCGTGGATCACCTCGTAGATGATGTCGTTGGTGAGGTCGACCAGTACGGCGTCGGTCCCCACACGGCGCCATTCATAGCCCTCGTAATCGGGCAGATCACGCCGCACGCGCTCGTCGAACTTCCTGGCAATGCCGGGAGGCAGGGGCTTGCCGCGCGCCAGGTTCATGCGGATGCCGGGCGGCAGGCTGTCACGGTCGTCATGACGGATGACCTCGCGCCGACTGCGGAAGATCTCGCGAACCTCGCGCTCGTCGATCAACGGCCGCCTGGCCTCGTCGCGATAGCGTTGCCGGTCGCGATACTCTTCGCGGTCCCAGTCCCGGTCGCGATATTCCTCTCGTTGCCGATCGCGGTACTCGTCACGCTCCCGGTCGCGGTATTCCTCTCGTTGCCGATCGCGTCGATCCCGGTCGCGGTACTCGTCACGCCCCCGGTCACGGGACTCCTGGCGGTCGCGCTCGCCTTGAGCCTGGCCCTGGCCACGCGACTCCTGGGCATTCTGGCCCTGGCCCTTCTGGCCACGCTGCTGCTGGCCTTTTTCCTTCCAGGGAGCCGCCCCTTGAGCATTGCCCTGACCGTTGCCAGGCTGCGCCAGCAGCGGGGACGCGGCGAGAGCCAGGCCGAGGGCACCGGCCACCACCAAGGGATAAAGCGGGAAACGGGTCTTCATGCAGACCTCCTCGTCGGGGCATATACGCTCAGTCTAGACCGACATCGTGCAAGGGCCGTGCACAAAGCAAGACACCCGGGCAAGCCCGGGTATCGTCGATCAAGGACCGCCAGGCGCCGGGTCAGCCCAGGGTCTCGCCGGCCAGCATGAACCAGGTCTCGAGGACCGCATCGGGATTGAGCGACACGGAGTCGATGCCCTGCTCCATTAGCCACTTGGCCAGGTCCGGATAGTCCGAGGGGCCCTGGCCACAAATGCCGATGTACTTGCCCTGGGCGTGACAGGCCTGGATGGCCATGGCCAGCAGCTTCTTCACGGCCGGGTTTCGCTCGTCGAACAGGTGGGCGACGATGCCGGAGTCGCGGTCCAGGCCCAGGGTCAGCTGGGTCAGGTCGTTGGAGCCGATGGAGAAGCCATCGAAGTACTCCAGGAACTCCTCGGCGAGCAGGGCGTTGGCCGGCAGCTCGCACATCATGATGACCTTGAGGCCCTTCTCGCCGCGGGCCAGGCCGTTGGCGGCCAGCAGGTCGACGACCTCACGGGCCTCCTCGGTGGTGCGCACGAAGGGCACCATGATCTCGACGTTGTCCATCCCCATCACCTCGCGGACCCGCTTGAGCGCCCGGCACTCCAGCTCGAAGCAGGGGCGGAACGACTCCGAGATGTAGCGCGAGGCGCCGCGGAAGCCGAGCATGGGGTTCTCCTCGCCCGGCTCGTAGAGCTTGCCGCCGATCAGGTTTTCGTACTCGTTGGACTTGAAGTCCGACAGGCGCACGATGACCCGCTGCGGGTAGAAGGCAGCCGCCAGGGTGGAAATGCCCTCGACCAGCTTGTCGACGTAGAACGCCACCGGGTCGCGGTAGCCGGCGGTACGCAGGTCGATGGTCTGCTGCAGGTCGGCGGGCAGGGTGTCGTACTCGAGCAGTGCCTTGGGGTGCACCCCGATCATGCGGTTGATGATGAACTCCAGGCGGGCCAGGCCGACCCCGGCATTGGGCAGGCTGGCGAAGCTGAAGGCACGATCCGGGTTGCCGACGTTCATCATGATCTTGAAGGGGATCTCGGGCATGGCATCGACGCTGGTCACGCGGCGATCGAACTCCAGCAGGCCCTCGTAGACGTGCCCGGTGTCCCCTTCGGCACAGGAGACGGTGACGTCGCGCCCGTCGGCCAGCGCCGCGGTGGCATCGCCGCAGCCGACCACGGCGGGAATGCCCAGCTCGCGGGCGATGATCGCCGCGTGGCAGGTGCGGCCGCCCCGGTTGGTCACGATGGCCGAGGCGCGCTTCATGATCGGCTCCCAGTCCGGGTCGGTCATGTCGGTGACCAGCACATCGCCGGGGTTGACCTTCTGCATGTCATCCGGGGAGAACACCACCTTGACCGCACCGCGGCCGATGCGCTGGCCGATGGCCCGGCCGGCCACCAGGGTGCGCCCCTTCTCCTTGAGCTGGAAGCGCTCGAGCTTGCCGCCCTCCTGCTGGGAGACCACGGTCTCGGGACGCGCCTGGACGATGTAGAGCTTGCCGTCGTCGCCGTCCAGCGCCCACTCGATGTCCATGGGACGGCCGTAGTGCTGCTCGATGGTCACCGCCTGGCGGGCCAGGTCCATGATCTGCTCGTCATTGATGCAGAAGCGCCCGCGGTCGGCCAGCGGTACGTCCACGGTTTCCACCGACTTGCCGGCGCTGGTGTCGTCGGTGTAGATCATCTTGATCAGCTTGGAGCCGAGGTTGCGACGCAACACCGCCGGGCGGCCCGCCGCCAGGGTCGGCTTGTGCACGTAGAACTCGTCGGGGTTCACGGCGCCCTGCACCACCGTCTCGCCCAGGCCCCAGGAGGCGGTGACGAAGACGGCGTCGCGATAGCCGGATTCGGTGTCCAGGGTGAACATCACGCCCGAGGCGCCGGTCTCGGAACGGACCATCTTCTGGATGCCGGCGGAGAGCGCGACGTTCTCGTGGGCATAGCCGCGATGCACGCGATAGGAGATGGCGCGGTCATTGAACAGCGAGGCGAACACCTCGTGCACGGCGCGCTTGATGTTGTCGAAGCCCTCGATGTTGAGGAAGGTCTCCTGCTGGCCGGCGAAGGAGGCATCCGGCAGGTCCTCGGCGGTGGCGGAGCTGCGCACCGCGGCCTTGAGGTTGGAATGCATCGCCGAGAGCGTCGTGTAGCTCTCGCGCAGGTAGCGCTCGAAGGTCGGCGGCAGCGGGGTGTCGATCACCCACTGGCGGATCTCGGCACCGGCCCTCGCCAGCTCGGCCACGTCGTCGACGTCCAGGGTGGCAAGCCGGCGGTTGATGCGCTCGTTGAGCCCTTCGTGGGAGAGGAATTCGCGGTAGGCGTGGGCCGTGGTGGCGAATCCGCCGGGGACGGTGACACCCACGCCGGACAGGTTGGAGATCATCTCGCCGAGGGAGGCATTCTTGCCACCGACCCGTTCAACGTCCCCCATGCCCAACTGATCGAACCACTGAATGTAATCGTCCATGAGACCTCCCAGAAAAATCGTCGACGAGTGCATCACGCCGGTGGGCCTCGCTCGCGGGACTGACTCGAGGGTCTAGCGCGCGGGCCTCACTCGAGGGACCAGGGCATGATGGGATGCTGGCGACTCTACCAGCGACCTTCCATATTCGCCATTGGTCTAACATCGAAGTCACTGGAGGATTTTTACAACAGCGGGGCCATGAGCCCGTTTCCTGTAGTGACAGGCCCCGCCGCGCCGCCGCCTGACCCTTGTCCCGGCCCCGACCAGCACTGACAATAGGCCACACCTCCACACCGGACCACAGCGACCCGCCATGACGCGTACCGCTTTCTTCATCTCCGACGGCACCGGCATCACCGCCGAGAGCCTGGGACGCAGCCTCCTCGCCCAGTTCGAGAGCGTCGAGATCCGCATGTTCACCAAGCCCTATATCGACTCCCTCGAGAAGGCCCGGACCCTGGTGGCGATCATCGAGGCCACGGCGGTGCGCGACGGCGAGCAGCCGATCATCATCGACACCGTGGTCGACGAGCAGATCCGCGAGGTGATACGCCAGGCCCCGGGCTTCAAGGTCGACATCTTCTCGACCTTCCTCAAGCCGCTGGAGGAGGAGCTGGAGGCCCACTCCTCCTACAGCGTGGGTCGCACCCATGCCATTGGCCGCGACGATGTCTACATGGACCGCATCCACTCGGTGCACTTCGCCCTGGACAACGACGACGGGGCCCGCACCCACCAGTACGACCAGGCCGACATCATCCTCGTCGGGGTCTCGCGCTGCGGCAAGACCCCCACTTCGCTCTACCTGGCCCTGCAGTTCGGCATCCGCGCCGCCAACTACCCGCTCACCGAGGACGACCAGGACGAGAACGGCACCCTGAAGCTGCCGAAGGCGCTGGTCCCGCATCGCCACAAGCTGTTCGGGCTGACCATCGACCCGCGACGACTGGCGGCGATCCGCCATGAGCGCCGGCCCAACAGCCGCTACAGTTCCATGGACCAGTGCGCCCAGGAGGTCGAGCAGGCCGAGGGGCTATATCGCCAGATGCACATCCCCTATATCGACACCACCCGCTTCTCCGTAGAGGAGATATCCACCCGGATGATCGCCGAGACGGGACTGACACGGCGGTTTTCGCCCAGATAGGAGCCAGTGACCAGCATGCGGCTTAACCGGCAACAGGTCTACGCGGAGGCGCTGTGAACCCATCCGTGGGCGCTACCGACGCCATCCCTGGCGTAGGACCTCCGCTACGACCTGTCCCCGGCGCCGCCAGTTGGTTTCTTACCTGACCACGCCTGCCCGTCTGAGCTTGGCAATATCCTCGGGCGTCAGCCCCATCTCGGCGAATATCGCATCGCTGTCCTGGCCGAGCCGAGGTGGCGCCAGCTCGCTGCTGGCGGGCTGCCCGTCGAAGCGCAGCGGGTTGGCGACCTGGGGCACCTCGAGATCGCCACGGCGCAGCGTCCGGTGCAGGCCGCGATGGCGCACCTGGGGGTCGTCGAAGACCTCGGTCAGGGTGTTGATGGGGCCGGCGGGGAGTCCGCGCGCCTCCATCTCGGCCAGCCAGTCATCGCGGTCGCGCTCGAGCAGAATCTTCTGGATCAGTGAGACCAGCACCTCCCGGTTGCCGACCCGGGCAGCATTGCTTGCGTAGGCGGGATCCTCGGCCCACTCGGGATGGCCCAGCATGTCGGCCAAGCGCGCGAACTGGGCATCGTTGCCCACGGTGAGTACCAGATGGCCATCGGCGCAGGCAAAGGCCTGATAGGGCACGATATTGGGATGGGCGTTGCCATGACGCTCGGGTGAACGGCCTTCGACCAGGGCGTTGAGCGCCTGGTTGGCCAGGGTGGCCACCTGAACATCGAGCAGCGCCAGGTCGATGTGCTGTCCTCGACCGGTGCGTGCACGCTCCTGCAGGGCGGCCAGCACGCCCACCGTGGCATAGAGACCGGTCATCACGTCGGTGATGGCCACGCCGGTCTTCATGGGCATGCCATCGGGCTCGCCGGAGAGGCTCATCAAGCCGCCCATGGCCTGGATCATGAAGTCGTAGCCGGCCCGGTGAGCATAGGGGCCATCCTGGCCGAAGCCGGTGATCGAACAGCCGATCAGGCGCGGATTGATCGCCCGCAGGCTGGGGTAGTCGAGCCCGTACTTGGCCAGGCCGCCAACCTTGAAGTTCTCGAGCAGGATATCGGCGCCCTTCGCCAGTGCCCTGACCAGGTCCTGACCGCCCTCGGTGGCGATATCCACGGCCAGCGACTGCTTGCCGCGGTTGGCGCACAGGAAGTAGGCCGCCACCCGTTCGGCAATGTTCTGCTCAGCCAGCCAGGGCGGCCCCCAGCCACGGGTGTCATCGCCACGCGAGGAGTGTTCGACCTTGATTACTCGGGCCCCGAGGTCGGCGAGCAGCTGGCCGGCCCAGGGGCCGGCCAGCACCCGCGACATATCGAGCACCGTGATGCCGTCCAGCGGTCCGCTCATCTTGAGCTCCTTGCTCGCTCGGGGCTGATCCGGCAACAAGCCCCACATCCCTCGACTTGTTCCCCGCACCCCTCGTTATTGTCAGCGTGTATCGTTCTGGCCGATCAGTCGGTAAAGGCCTGGATGCCGGTCTGGGCGCGCCCGAGGATCAGGGCGTGGACGTCATGGGTGCCCTCGTAGGTATTCACCGCCTCGAGGTTCATCATGTGGCGGATCACGTGGTACTCGTCGCTGATGCCGTTGCCGCCGTGCATGTCACGGGCCATACGAGCGATGTCCAAGGCCTTGCCGCAGTTGTTGCGCTTGATCAGCGAGATCGCCTCCGGCACCAGCTGGCCGTCGTCGATCATGCGGCCGACGCGCAGCGCGGCCTGCAGGCCCAGGGTGATCTCGGTCTGCATGTCGGCGAGCTTCTTCTGAATCAGCTGGTTGGCGGCCAGCGGGCGACCGAACTGCTTGCGCTCCAGGGTATAGTCGCGGGCCGCATGCCAGCAGGCCTCGGCGGCCCCCATGGTGCCCCAGGCGATGCCGAAGCGGGCGCGGTTGAGGCAGGAGAACGGCCCCTTCAGGCCGGTGACGCCGGGTAGGCGCTGATCGTCCGAGACCTCCACGTCCTGCATGGCGATCTGGCCGGTGATGGAGGCGCGCAGGCTGAACTTGCCCTCGATCTTGGGGGCCGAGAGCCCCTTCATGCCCTTCTCGAGGATGAAGCCGTTGACCACCCCCTCGTCGTCCCGGGCCCAGACCACGAAGACATCGGCGATGGGCGAGTTGGTGATCCAGGTCTTGGTGCCGTTGAGCCGCCAGCCGCCGTCGGTGTGGGTGGCACGGGTGCTCATGCCGCCAGGATCGGAGCCGTGGTCGGGCTCGGTGAGGCCGAACGCCCCCACCCACTCGCCGCTGGCCAGTTTCGACAGGTACTTCTCGCGCTGGGCCTCGCTGCCGAAGGCGTGTATGGGGTACATCACCAGGCTCGACTGCACGCTCATGGCACTGCGGTAGCCGGAGTCGACGCGCTCCACCTCACGGGCGATCAGGCCATAGCTGACATAGTTCAGCCCGGCGCAGCCGTAGCCGTTGATGGTCGCGCCGAGCAGCCCCAGCTCGCCCATCTCGTTCATGATCTCGCGGTCGAAGCGCTCGTGGCGGTTGGCTTCCAGCACCCGCGGCAGCAGTTTCTCCTGGCAATAGTCGTGGGCGGTCTGCAGGACCATGCGCTCGTCTTCGGAGAGCTGGTCGACGAGGCGGAAGGGGTCGTCCCAGGTGACGGGAGTGATCTGGCTCATGGGGTGTCCTCGGTTGGCGTGCTGCCAATTTCTACATTTTCACTAAATGTAGACCAATGAGCGTCATCTGCCAAGCCCACCGTCCCTGATCTTGGCGTTCAGCACGCCCTGGCGTGCCAGCTCGGCGCGGATCTGCCGCCAGGCGATCAGCGCGAAGCGCCTGACAACCGAGAGTCGCATGGCCCGGGCGTGGCGGGGTCGGAATGCAAGGGAGAAGGACGGGAAAGCGGGTGCGCTCATGCAAGGTCTCGACGTATAAAGGACAACCTCCAGCAGAGTAATCTGCTGGAGGTTTTTCTTGGCCGCTTGGCTGCTTGGCCGCTTGGCCGCTTGGCCGCTTGGCTGCTTGGCCGCTTGGCCGCTCGGTACTTACGTATCCTCGCCCGCCCGGTACAGCGTCTGGATGCTGGAGAAGTCGAGCTGGCCGCTGCCCTGGGCGCTATGCAGCGCGAAGAGATTGCGAGCCTGGGAGCCCATCGGCACGGTGGACTTCGAGCCCAGCGCCAGCTCCCAGGCCAGCCCCAGATCCTTGGCCATCAGGTCGGTCAGGAAGCCGCCCTGGTAGTCCCGGGAGGCGGCGGCGCCCTCCATCACCCCGGGCCAGGGGTTGTAGCCGTTGAGCGCCCAGTTGCCGCCGCTGCTCTGCTTCATGATCTCGGAGAGCACGGCCGGGTCCATGCCGTTCTTCACGCCCAGCGCCAGGGCCTCGGCGGTGCCCGACATCAGGATGCCCAGCAGCATGTTGTTGCAGATCTTGGCCACCTGGCCGGCGCCCGCCTCGCCGGCGTGGAAGATGTTCTTGCCCATGGCCTCGAGCAGCGGCTTCGCCTGGTCGAAACCGGCCGCCTCGCCGCCGACGATGAAGGTCAGGCTGCCGGCCTTGGCACCGCCCACCCCGCCGGAGACCGGGGCATCCAGATAGGTGAAGCCGCGTTCGGCGGCGGCGGCCCCCACCAGGCGGGCATCGTCCGGCGCGATGGTCGAGGAGTCGACGAGCAGCGGCTTGCCGTCGAGGGCATCGAGTAGCCCCGGCGCGCCGTCGCGGCCCAGATAGAGCCCCTTGACGTGCGCCCCGGCCGGCAGCATGGAGACGACCACGTCGGCGCCGGTGGCGGCCGCCTCGGCGCTGGCGGCGCGCCGCGCGCCCTCGGCTTCCAGTGACTGGATGGCGCTTTCGACCAGGTCGAAGACGGTGACGTCATGGCCGGCCTTGACCAGGTTGATGGCCATGGGCGCACCCATGTTGCCGAGGCCGATAAAGGCGATATTCATTGGCATGACTCCTGATGCATTGTGAGTTATTCAGGGACGACTTGCGTTCCTCATCCGATCCGATGACCGACGCCGAGGTCGCGCAGAGGATGTGACTCGCTGGACCAGAGCGGGGTCATCAGGGCCTGGATATCGGCCTGGGCCACCCCAGCGACGCTGGCATGCTGCCAGCGTGGCGCCTTGTCCTTGTCGACCAGCAGCGCGCGCACCCCCTCCACGAAGTCCCCCTGGCGACAACACTGCACCGACAGGCCGAGTTCGTCACGGAAAGCGTCGGCGAGGCTGGTGTGGGCGTGACGCTCGATCATGCGCCACACCAGCTGGGCACTCATCGGGCAGCCGGCCTCGAGACGCGCGCGGTTGGCGGCGAGCCAGCCGTCGTCGGTGGTGTCGCGCAGGATACGCTTGACGGCCGTGGCGGCATCCACCCGGCCCACCAGCGCCTGGATATGGTCGAGATGCGGCCACACCTGGCCGGCCGGCACGGTGCGGCGGTCCTCGTGGTCATCGAGCACCGCCTGCACCCCGGCACGCAGCGCCGGCAGGCTGCGATCGCCGTAGTCGGCCTCTTCCAGGGCGCCGAGCAGCGCCTCGCGGCGCTCGCGCGGGATAAGGCGGTCGGCCAGCCCCAGGTCCAGGGCGTCACGGGCATTGAGCTGGGCCCCGGTCAGGCCCAGGTAGGCCCCCACCCCGGGGGGCATGCGGCCCAGGAACCAGCTGGCACCGATGTCGGGATAGAGGCCGATGGTGATCTCCGGCATGGCGATGCGCGTGGTCTCAGTGGCCAGGCGCTGGAAGCCGCCGGCCATCAGCCCCAGGCCACCGCCCATGACGATGCCGTCGCCCCACACCATCAGCGGCTTGGGGTAGGTGTGGATGCGGTAGTCGAGGCGATACTCCGCGGTAAAGTAGGTCTCGGCGAAGATACCGTCGCGGCCGGCACCGCGATTATCGCCCTCCTCGGTCAGCGAGCGGTAGAGGGCCACCACGTCACCACCGGCACAGAAGGCCTTTTCGCCACTGCCCTCGAGCCACACCGCCACCACGTTGCGGTCCACCGCCCAGGCCTCGAGCTTGGCCTCGAGCTGGCGGATCATCTCCAGCGACAGGGCGTTGAGCGACTTCGCGGCGTTGAGGGTGGCTACGCCGATGCGGCCGCCATCGCGGGTGGGCAGCTCGTCGAAGAGCACTGCAAGATCCGACATCTGGGGTCTCCTATTGCAACGATTCGATGACGCCGTCGGCCAGCAGGCGACGGGCGACGATCAGGCGCATGATCTCGTTGGTGCCCTCGAGGATCTGATGCACCCGGGTATCACGCACCATGCGCTCCAGGGGAAATTCCCTGAGGTAACCGTACCCTCCATGGATCTGCAATGCCTCGTTGCAGACCGTGAAGCCCATGTCGGTGGCGAAGCGCTTGGCCATGGCGCAGTGGGCCGTAGCCTCGGGATCGCCCTGGTCTAGCCGCCAGGCGGCATGACGCACCATCAGCCGCGCAGCGGTCAACTCGCTGGCCATGTCGGCGAGCTTGAACTGCAGCGCCTGGAAGCTCGAGAGCTCGCGGCCGAACTGCTTGCGATCACTCATGTAGTCACGGGCCAGGGTCAATGCCTGCTGGGCCGCCCCCAGGGAGCAGCTGGCAATGTTCAGGCGTCCACCGTCCAGCCCCTTCATGGCCAACTTGAAGCCCTCGCCCTCAGCACCCAGCCGGTTGGTAACCGGTACCTTCACCCCGTCGAAGCTGACCAGGCGCGTCGGCTGGCTCTTCCAGCCCATCTTCTCCTCGTTCTTGCCATACTCGATGCCCGCGGCATCGGCCGGCACCAGGATTGCCGAAATGCCGGCTGCTCCGCTGTCGGGTGCGCCGGTGCGGGCCATCACCACCAGCACGTCGTTGGCGCCGGCACCGGAGATAAACATCTTGGAACCGCTGATCACATAGTCATCACCGTCACGCACCGCCCGGGTGCGAAGGCTGGCGGCATCGGAGCCGGCACCGGGCTCGGTGAGGCAGTAGCAGCCCAGGCATTCCCCGCTGACCAGGCGATCCACCCAGGTCTCGCGCAGCGCATCGTCGCCCCAACTGGCGACCATCCAGGCCACCATGTTGTGGATGGTAAGATAGGCGGTCGTGGAGATGCAGCCTTGAGAGAGCTGCTCGAAGATCAGCGAGGCATCCAGGCGGGAAAGCCCGAGACCTCCCCGCTCCTCGGGGATATAGATCCCCAGGAAACCGGCCTCGCCGGCGCGACGGATCACGTCCACCGGGAAATGTGACTCGGCATCCCAACGTGCGGCGTGGTCGGCCAGTTCGGCCCGGGAGAAATCAGCGGCGGCCGCAGTCAGCGCCTTCTGATCATCGGTCAGGGAGAAGTCCATGGGGAATCCCTCTCGTTCAGCAATGGATGGGTGACGTCTTTGTGGTTGTTGTCCGGGCCGCTGCAGCCCCGGGCAGTTCTCGAGGACACCCCGGCAGCATCACCGTCTCGCCCGTACGGCTGGACACCAACCTAGCACTTGCTAGGTTTATCCCATATCACCCCATGGTCGAACAAGCACTTTACGTTAACGTAAACCTCGTCTAGTGTTGCCAGACGAGGTGGGAAACCGCCGGTTCACCACCCGGCCACAGGATCGACGTCATGACACAGTCAACTGCCCCGGCCCATGAGGCCAGCCAGGAAGCCCTGCCCCGCCAGCACCGACACTACAGCATCGGCGAGCTGGCGAGGATGTTCGAGGTCACGCCACGCACCATCCGCTTCTACGAGCAGGAGGGGCTGCTGGCGCCCCGCCGCGAGGGACAGAAGCGTATCTACCGCGAGAAGGACCGGGTGCGCCTGAAGCTCACCCTACGCGGCAAGCGGCTGGGATTCTCGCTGGCCGAGATCCGCGAAGTGGTGATGATGTACGACGCCATGCCCGACGGCAACGCGCGCCAACTGTGGCGACTGCTGGAGATACTGGCCGACAAGCGCGCCAACCTCGAGCGGCAGCTGGAGGACATCCGCCTGATGCGCATGGAGCTCGACGACGTGGACCACCGTGCCCGGGAGGTGCTGCGCGGCCTCGGCCACGAGGCCTGAGCATCGAACAGGCGACCCGGCGCCGCCTAAGCGAACCACGACATCATCACCCGTTTCACGCACACCGCCACAGGCAACAACAAGACGAGAAACACCATGACACGCCAACATCAATCGATCAGCTACGTCAGCGGCATCAGTGATACTCCCCTCAAGGGCCAGACCATCGGTGACTGTTTCGACGACACCGTGTCACGCTTCGCCGAGCGCGACGCCCTGATCAGCCGCCACCAGGGGCTGCGTTACAGCTGGAAGGCACTTCAGCAGGCCGTGGACGAGGCGGCTCGCGCCCTGCTCGCCCTGGGAGTGGACAAGGGTGACCGGGTCGCCATCTGGTCGCCCAACTGTGCCGAATGGACCATCACCCAGTTTGCCACGGCGAAGATCGGCGCCATCCTGGTCAACATCAATCCCAGCTATCGCACCCATGAGCTCGAATACGCCCTCAAGCAGTCGGGCGCTTCGACACTGATCCTGCAGGGCGCCTTCAAGGCCTCCGACTATGTTGCCACCCTGGCCGAGCTGGCCCCGGAGCTGCGTGACGGCGCCCCAGGCACCTTCTCCTGCCAGCGCCTGCCCGAGCTCAAGCGGGTAATCTGCCTCGATGCCGACCGCGCCCTGACCGGCATGCTGACCTGGCCGCAGATGCTGGCCCATGCCGACGAGGTCTCCGCCGAGCACCTGGCCGATGTCCAGGCCAGCCTGCAGTTCGACGACCCGATCAACATCCAGTACACCTCGGGGACCACGGGGGCACCCAAGGGGGCCACCCTCTCCCACCACAACATCCTCAACAATGGCTTCTTCGTGGGCCGCACCATAGACCTCAGCGAAGCCGACCGCATGGTGATCCCGGTCCCGCTCTACCACTGCTTCGGCATGGTGATGGGCAACCTGGGCTGCGTGACCCACGGCGCTACCATGATCTACCCGGGCGACGGCTTCGACCCCGAGCAGACGCTGCGCGCCGTCTCCGAGGAGAAGGCCACCACGCTCTACGGAGTGCCGACCATGTTCATCGCCGAGCTGGAGCATCCGGAGTTCGAGAGCTTTGATCTCTCCAGCCTCCGCACCGGCATCATGGCCGGCTCCATCTGCCCCATCGAGGTGATGCGCAATGTCATCGACCGCATGAACATGCAGGACGTCACCATCAGCTACGGCATGACCGAGACCAGCCCGGTGAGCATCCAGACCCAGACCGACGCCCCGCTGGAAAAACGCGTCACCACGGTGGGCACCATCCATCCCCACCTGGAGGTCAAGCTGGTCAGCCCCGATACCGGCGCCGCAGTGCCCCGCGGCGAGACCGGCGAGCTGTGCACCCGCGGCTACAGCGTGATGCTCGGCTACTGGAATAACCCGGAGGCGACCGACAAGGCCATCGACGAGGCCGGCTGGATGCACACTGGCGACCTCGCCACCATGGATGAAGAGGGCTATGTGGCGATCGTCGGGCGCATCAAGGACATGATCATTCGCGGCGGCGAGAACATCTATCCGCGCGAGGTCGAAGACTTTCTCTACACCCACCCGGCCATCTCGGACGTGCAGGTGATCGGCGTCCCCGACGAGAAGTACGGCGAGGAGGTGATGGCCTGGATCAAGCTGACCGAGGGCGAGTCGCTCAGCGAGGAGGAACTCAAGGCCTTCTGCAAGGGCCAGATCGCCCACTACAAGGTGCCACGCTACGTGAAGTTCGTCGACGACTTCCCGATGACCGTCACCGGCAAGATCCAGAAGTTCAAGATGCGCGAGGAAGCCACCCACGAGCTGGGGCTGTGACCCGGGCTGCGCCCGGGAGCTGTAAGCCGTAAGCTTGAAGCTGGAAGAGAACACCCCGCAGCCCCAAAGGCCCGCGGGGTTTTCTTATGGCTTGGCGGCTTGGCGGCTTGGCGCTCAGAGCCCCCTGGGCGCGTAGATGCCCGGGGCATTGCGCCAGTAGCCCTTGTAGTCCATGCCGAAACCGAAGACATAGCGGTCGGCGACTTCCAGGCTGCAGTAGTCGGCCCTGAGGCCGGGCACCGCCTTGCGGTCGTGCTGCTTGTCGACCAGCACCGCGGTGGAGATGCTTGCCGCCCCCGCCTGCCGGCAGTAGTCGAGAATCGCGGCCAGGGTGGCGCCCTCGTCGAGGATGTCATCGACGATCACCACGTGACGACCGGCCATGGGCACCTCCGGGGAGACCCGCCAGAACAGCTCGCCACCCCGCAGGCCCCCCCGATAGCGGGTGGCATGGAGGTAGTCGACCTCCAGCGGGAACCCGAGCCGGGTCAGCAGGTGCCCGGTGGTGATCAGCCCGCCGTTCATCACGCAGTAGAAGACCGGCAGGCGGTCACCCAGGTCGCGGGTGATCTCGTCGGCCATGCGGTCCAGCGCACGCTCGACCTCGGGCTGGGAGATCAGGCAGTCGGCATTGTCCATGACATCGCGCATATCGGTCAGGGACGGCAGGGAATCGGCATCGAGTCGGGACATCGTCGGTCGGCTCTTGATGGGAATCGGAGGAAGGAAGGTCGGTTCAGCCGGCGGCCATTGCCTCGAGCCGCGCATGGACGCGACGCCAGCGCGACAGGGCCCCCAGCGCCTTGAGGTCGGGACGCGCCCTGGCGTAGCGCAGCCGCGTGGCGCGACGCACCTGGCGACCCTGGCAGGCGTCCAGCACCTCGCGGGCCGCGCTGCGGTCGTTGCAGACCAGCAGCATGTCGCACCCCGCGGCCAGCGCCAGCCGGGCCCGCTCCGCGGGCGTGCCGGCAGCGGCCGCACCGGCCATGCTCAGGTCGTCGGAGAAGATCACGCCCTTGAAACCCAGGCTCTGGCGCAGCATGCCCAGCCAGGCCGGGGAGAAGCCCGCCGGACGCGGGTCGAAGTCGGAATAGACGACATGCGCGGGCATCACCGCATCGAGCCGGGACGCCAGCTCGGCGAAGGGCAGGAGGTCGTGGCGGCGCAGCGCCTCCAGGGGGCGCCCATCCACTGGCAGCTCATGATGGGAGTCGGCCGCCACGCCACCATGGCCCGGAAAGTGCTTGCCCACGGCCACCATGCCCGCCTCGTGCAGGCCATCGAGGAAGGCACGCCCGAGGCGGGCCACCGCCCGGGGGTCCGCGGAAAAGCTGCGATCGCCGATCACGCTGGAACTGCCCCCGTCCACATCCAGCACCGGCGCGAAGGAGAGGTCGAGGCCGCAGGCCGCCAGCTCCATGCCCAGCAGCCAGCCGGCATCCTGGCAGAGACGCACCGTCACCTCGGGCTGCAGGGCGAAGTCACGCCCCAGGCGGCCCATGGCCGGCAGGCGGGTGACGCCCTCGCGCAGTCGCTGGACCCGCCCCCCTTCCTGGTCGACCGCCAGCAGCAGGTCGGGGCGTATGCGACGAACCTCATTGCACAGGGTGCGGACCTGGTCGGCCGAGGCGATATTGCGGGCGAACAGGATCACGCCCCCGACCTCGGGACGCACCAGCAGTTCCTGCTCCTCGGGGGTCAGACTGAGGCCCTCCAGATCCAGCATCACCGGTCCGAGCATCTGGGTCATGAGCGTGCCCCTGGAAGATGAAAGGCAACCGATTCTAGACCAAAGCCGCAGCGCAGGACAGCCCGCGAGCGACACGCCAGTATCCAGGCAATCGACGCCATCCCCCGATACAATAGAGGACCGGAACCGACTGGACAGGAGTCACCCCTTGCTCGCCGACCTCCCCCCCTTCCTGCTCTGTCCCCTGGCAGTCGTCCTGGGTCTGTGCCTGGGCAGCTTCCTCAATGTGGTGATCACCCGACTGCCGGTAATGCTGATGCGCGGCTGGCGCGCCGAGGCCCGCGAGGCCCTGGAACTGGAACCGGAAGAGGCACCGCCCTTCAACCTGGTGACCCCCCGCTCGCTGTGCCCGCGCTGCGAGGCCCCCATCGCCTGGCACGACAACATCCCGCTGCTGGGCTGGTTCAAGCGCCGCGGGCGCTGTGCCAGCTGCCAGACGCGCATCAGTCCCCAGTACCCCCTGGTGGAGTTCGCCGGAGGCGTGCTGGCCGTGGCGGTGCTGGCGCTCTTCGGGCCGACCCTGGAGGCGCTGTTCATCCTCGGCGCCTGCCTGGCCCTGCTGGCCATGGCGGTGATCGACCTGCGCACCCAGCTGCTCCCGGACCTGCTCACCCTGCCCCTGCTGTGGACAGGGCTGCTCTACCAGCTGCTCTTCCAGCCGTTGCTGCTGCCCTCGGCCGTCATCGGTGCCATGGCCGGCTACCTCGTGCTGTGGAGCTTCTACTGGCTGTTCAAGCTGGTCACCGGCAAGGAGGGCATGGGCTACGGCGACTTCAAGCTGCTGGCCGCCCTGGGCGCCTGGCTGGGCTGGCAATACCTGCCGCTGGTGCTGATCCTCTCCGCCGGGGCGGGGGCGGTGGTGGGCATCCTCATCCAGCTGGCCATCCCCCGCCTGCGCGGTGCCCCGCTGCCCTTCGGTCCCTGGCTGGTGATGGCCGGCTGGATCGCCCTGCTGGCCGGCGAGCCGCTGATGGCGCTCTATACCGGACTGCTGTATTGAGATCACCATGACGCGAACCATGCACCAACGAGGGAGACGAGGATGATCATCGGCGTGACGGGCGGCATCGCCTCGGGCAAGTCCACGGTGGCGCGGGCCTTCGCCGCGCGGGGCATCCCCTGGGTGGATGCCGACGAGGTCGCCCGGGAGATCGTGGCCCCGGGGGAGCCGGCCCTCGCCGAGATCGCCGAGCACTTCGGGCGCGAGGTCCTTGCGTCCGACGGCGGCCTGGACAGGCGGGCACTGCGCGAGATCGTCTTCGCCGATGCCGAGGCACGGCGGCAGCTGGAGCGGATCACCCACCCGCGGATACACCGGCGCCTGGAGGCTTACCTCGAGCGGCTCCAGGCCCAGGGGGCTCCCTATGTGCTGCTGGTCTCCCCGCTGCTGTTCGAGTCCGGCCAGGACGCAATGGTCGACCGCTGCCTGGTCATCGATGTCCCCAAGGAGACCCAGATTGCGCGCACGGCGGCGCGCGACGGGGTGGACGAGGCCCAGGCCCGGGCCATCATCGCGGCCCAGATGTCACGGGAGGAGCGCCTGGCGCGCGCCGATGACGTGATCGACAACTCCGCCGACGCGGCAGGCCTGGACGCGCAGGTGACAGAACTCGACCGTCAGTATCGAGCCGCCGTCGGTTTGCCTCCCGGGCCCTGATTCGTCATCCTTCCCCGACACCCTGCCGAAGACGACATCCCATGAACTCGCAAGACACCACGCGCCCCCTGGAAGTCGCCTGCCCGCAGTGCCGCAAGAAGGTGCTGTGGCACGAGGCCAACCCCTACCGCCCCTTCTGCAGCAAGCGCTGCCGCCTGCTCGACCTGGGCGCCTGGGCCGACGAGTCCCATCGCATCGCCGGCGAACCCGCCATGGACGAGACCGACCTCGACGCCCTGCTGGCGCGCGCGGACCGGGACGGCGAACCGTCGTGAGCGGTGAGGGGCAGCGCCCGGAATACCGCCTGCTGGCCGAGTTGGAGGCCCTCTTCGATCATCTGTTAGAAGAGAGCGACGCCCTGGTGGCGACCTGGCAGGCCTCGGGCGCCGCGGCCTGGTCCTTCGCGCACGACTCGGCCGATGCCGCCTGGCTGCGCCATGCGCTGCTCGACGTCTGGTACCAGGATGGCCAGGACGGCCGCGCGACCCGCAGCCATGTGGGCCTGGTGGCCGCCGACGAGACGGTGATGGAGGCGGTCGCCCGGGTGAATGCCACCAAGAAGGCCTTCGCCGCGCTGCTGGCGGAGATCCGCAGCGAAGTCCCGACGCTGATCCCGGAGATCAAGGCAGTGCTGCCCTTCCGGCATCCTGCACTGCATGACCACCTGCGCGGCACGGGGCTCGCCAGGCTGCACCTCAAGCAGTGCTGGCGGGCGATCCCCCTGGCCGAAGCCCCTGTGGCCCGCGTACGGCTGGCCTGGTATGCCAGCGGGCGCTCGATCAAGCGGCTGACGGTGCGCGAAGCCGAGCAGAAGCTGCGGGCCCTGGACAGCGAGGCCCCCCACGTGCGCATCCAGCTGCGCCGCCTGGCCGGCATCCCCGATGGCGAGCCGCTGGCCCAGGTGCAGAACCAGGCCCCGCTGATGCGCGCCAACCTCTTCTATCGCGAACCGCTCGAGGATGGCCGGAGCCGGCGCGCCATGAACATCGCCCTGCCGTTGTTCGTGCCCAGCCCCGACGGCCGACTGCCCGATCACAACTTGCCCCCTTCTCACCCGCCGGCCACCCGCACCCGGGCTCGGCGCCGCGACGAACGGCTGGAGGACACGGCCTTCCTGCCGAGCCTGCGCGCCTATCGATACAGATGACGGGCGCTACCGGTGGCGGACGCCGAGGGTACAGGGCAGGCGGGGAGTCAGGCGATCCGCTCGAGGGACCTGAGGGTCCGCAGTAGGCGGCTGACACTCGCGGCCGGCTGGGCGTACTCGGCCATCAGGTCTTTGAGGCGCTGTTCGAAGGCGCGCTGGAGGGCCTGCTCGTCCTGCGGCTCGGCTCCGGCCTCCTGTTCCACGCGCGCCAGTGAACGGACCGGCGGCCCGGTGGGAATATCGAGTTCGCTGTCGGGACGCTCGAGTTCGCGCAGTGCATCGGCGAAGGCTTCATCGAGTTCGCGGAACTTGCGCAACTTCTCTCGTTCGTCCATGGGCTGTCGGGGACTGTGTGGTTTCATTCGATTCCATTGGTGTCGAGACTCACTCCTCGACACGCACCAGCCAGGACTCGACGGTATCGGAGCCGTGCTCATCCTTCCAGGCCTTGAGGGTCTTCTGGTTGCCGCCGCGGGTTTCCACGACTTCCCCGGTATTGGGGTTCTTGTAAATCTTCAACTTGCGCTTGCGGCGGACACCGCCGGTCGCCGGGGCGGCGGCACTGCTTCGAGACACCGCGGCCGGCGTCGGATCGAGCAGGGCGATGACGTCGGCGGCACTCTTGTCGAACTCGCGCATCAGCGCTTCGAGCTTTTCCTTGAACTCGAGTTCGGCCTTGAGGCGGTCGTCGTTCTGCAGCTTGTCCATATCTGACTGGAGCTGCTTGAGCTGCTGCTCCATCTGCATGTAGTTGCTGAGCAGTGATGACATATAAATAGTTCCTTCTCGGGGATGACAGGATGCAGCGGCATTATTGCCTTTTAAAACTTCCTTGGCAACAGTATGAACATGGATCCGAAGTTCGGCAAACAACACCCGTGAGGTTTAGCGGCACACGTTGCAAATAACTCGTCCCGAAAAACCAGTGGGGCACTCAACAATATCAATTCATTCGCCGAGAGTTGTCTCGAGCCATGAAAAACATCGGCCCATGACAAAGGCGCCGCCCGAGGGGCGGCGCCTTGTCTTGCCAAGCCAAGCGATAAGGGACCGGAGCCCCTGCCGCTATCAGTCCTGACCCATCTGCTGCTTGATGAGATCCCCGATGGTAGTTGCACCACTACTCTCGGGAGAATCCTCACGCAGCTTCTTGAGGTTCTGGCGAGTGTCGTCCTGGTCCTTGGCCTTGATGGACAGGGCGATCTGGCGATTCTTGCGATCGACACCGATGATGCGGGCCTCGACGCTGTCGCCCTCGTTCAGCACGTTGCGGGCATCCTCGACGCGGTCGGCGCTGATCTCGGAGGCCTTCAGCACGGCGACGACATCGGTGGCCAGCTCGACCTGGGCTTCCTTGGCATCGACCTCGACCACGCGACCGGTGACGATGGTGCCCTTGTCGTTGACGGCCAGGAACTCGGACACCGGATCGGTATCGAGCTGCTTGATGCCCAGTGAGATGCGCTCACGCTCCGGATCGATGGAGAGGATGACAGCTTCCGCCTCGTCGCCCTTCTTGAACTGGCGAACGGCTTCCTCGCCGGTGTCGGTCCAGGAGATGTCGGACAGGTGCACCAGTCCGTCGATACCGCCTTCCAGGCCGATGAAGATGCCGAAGTCGGTGATCGACTTGATGGTGCCGGTGACGCGGTCACCCTTGTTGTAGCGCGCGTTGAAGTCTTCCCAGGGATTGGTGGTGCACTGCTTGATACCCAGGGAGATACGACGACGCTCCTCATCGATGTCCAGCACCATGACGTCCACATCGTCGCCGACCTGCACGACCTTGGACGGATGGATGTTCTTGTTGGTCCAGTCCATTTCGGAGACGTGGACCAGGCCCTCGACGCCCTCTTCCAGCTCGGCAAAGCAGCCGTAGTCGGTGAGGTTGGTCACGGTAGCGTGGACCTTGGTACCTTCCGGGTAACGATCCTTGATGTTGACCCACGGATCCTCGCCCAGCTGCTTCAGGCCCAAGGAGACCCGGTTGCGCTCGCGGTCGAACTTGAGCACCTTGACAGTGATCTCGTCACCCACGGCCACGATCTCGCTGGGATGCTTGATGCGCTTCCAGGCCATGTCGGTGATGTGCAGCAGGCCATCGACGCCACCCAGGTCGACGAAGGCACCGTAGTCGGTGAGGTTCTTGACGATACCGATGATCTGCTGGCCTTCCTGCAGGGTCGCCAGGAGGGCTTCACGCTCGGCGCTGTTCTCGGCCTCGAGCACGGCGCGACGGGACACAACCACGTTGTTGCGCTTGGCGTCGAGCTTGATGACCTTGAAGTCGAGTTCCTTGTTCTCGAGGTGGGTGGTGTCGCGCACGGGGCGGACATCCACCAGGGAACCCGGCAGGAAGGCACGGATGGAGTCGACGTCGACGGTGAAGCCACCCTTGACTTTGCCGTTGATCACGCCCTTGACGATCTCTTCCTTCTCGAAGGCGGCTTCCAGCACTTTCCACGCTTCGGCGCGCTTGGCCTTCTCGCGGGACAGGCGTGTCTCGCCGAACCCGTCCTCGACGGCTTCCAGGGCGACGTGCACCTCATCACCGATGGCGATGTTCAGCTCGCCATTCTCGTCGCGGAACTGAGCCGCGGGGATCTGACCTTCTGACTTCAGTCCGGCATTGACGGTGACCCAGTCGCCGTCGATGTCGACGATGGTAGCCGCGACGATGGCGCCCGGCTCCATGTTGATGTCCTGGAGAGACTGTTCAAACAGTTCAGCAAAGCTTTCGCTCATGATGTTCCTACGTGATCAACGTTGAGTACGGCGTTGCCGCCTTCTCCGCACCACCAGCGAGTGCGGGCCTTATTTACCAAACCCCCGGGGATGTTAGCGCTGGTTCGACCTGGCCCAGCTCACGGCGCTGCTTTATCAAACCAAGAAGTGCCGGACCACGTCATCACATCCTGCCGGAGGCGCCGCAAGGGAGTTCAGGTGGCGGGTGCCAGACCGCGTTCGGTCAGCAGCTCCGTCAGCCGATCCACCACTTCCGGTATCGTCAGGCGCGTGGTGTCAAGCGTGATGGCATCGATGGCCGGCTTGAGCGGGGCCACGCTGCGCTGCATGTCGCGGGCATCGCGCGCCTGAATCTCCTTTAGAAGACTCGATAGACTAGCATCCACCCCGGCCTCCCGCAACTGGAGGTGGCGCCGTCTCGCCCGTTCGGAGGCCGAGGCGGTGAGGAAGATCTTCAGCGGCGCATCGGTGAACACCACGGACCCCATGTCGCGGCCGTCGGCCACCAGGCCCGGGGCCTGCCGGAAGTCGCGCTGACGCTGCAGCAGCGCCTCGCGCACCGCGGGCAGCGCGGCGACCCGCGAGGCGGCATCGCCCACCTGCTCGGTGCGGATCGTGGTCGTGGCGTCCTGCCCCTCCAGCAGCACGGTAGTGGCATCATTGTCGGCGAGGAACACCACGTCGAGGTCGCGCGCCACTTCGGCCAAGCTGGCCTCGTCATCCAGGGGCACCTCGTGCTTCACCGCAGCCAGCGCGGTCAGGCGATACAGCGCCCCGCTGTCCAGCAGGCGCCAGCCCAGGCGTTCAGCAACCAGGCGGCTGATGGTGCCCTTGCCTGCCCCGCCCGGGCCATCAATGGTCAGTACCGGTGCCGGATCACTCATGACGCCTCCTGCTGTTCCTCGAGGGTCAGCCCGACCCGGCGCGCCAGGTCGATGAAGCCGGGGAAGGAGGTGGCCACGTTGGCACAGTCGTCGATGACGATCTCCTCGCTTGCTCGCAGCGCGGCGATGGTGAAGGCCATGGCGATGCGATGATCCCCCAGGCTGTCGATGCGGCCGCCGCCGTAGCTGGCCCCCTCGCCGCCCTCTCCTTCATGACGGCCGACGATATCGATGCCATCCTCGAGCAGCACATGCTCGACGCCGAGGACGGCCAGGCCGTTCGCCATGGCCTGCAGCCGATCGGACTCCTTGACGCGCAGCTCCTCGGCACCCCGAAGCCGGGTCGTGCCCTCGGCATTGGCCGCGGCGATGAACAGCGCCGGGAACTCGTCGATGGCCAGCGGCACCTGCGCCACGGGAATCTCGATGCCCTTCAGCGGGGCATAACGGATATGCAGGTCGGCCACCGGCTCGCCGCCCACCTCGTGCTCGTTCTCCAGGCGCAGGTCGGCGCCCATCAGCTGGAGGATGTTGATCACGCCGATGCGGGTCGGGTTGATGCCGACGTGCTCAAGTACCAGGTCGGCGCCAGGCGTGATCGCCGCCGCCACCAGAAAGAAGGTCGCCGACGAGATGTCGCTGGGCACGTCGATGGGGGCCGCGGTTAGCCTGCCGCCGCCCCGGAGCCAGCAGGTGTCGCCCTCGCGGTGCACCTCGTAGCCGAAGCCCTGGAGCATGCGCTCGGTGTGGTCACGGGTCGGCGCCGGCTCGCGCACGCGGGTCTCGCCCTCGGCGTAGAGGCCGGCGAGCAGCAGGCAGGACTTCACCTGCGCGCTGGCCATGGGCATGTCGTAGGTAATGCCCTTGAGCGCCTTGCCACCGTGGAGTTGCAGCGGCGGACGCCCGCCCTCGGCGGTATCGATCTCGGCGCCCATCGCTCGCAAGGGATCGGCCACCCGCCCCATGGGCCGCTTGGTCAGCGAGACATCGCCGGTCAGCTCGGTATCGAAGGCCTGGCCGGCCAGCAGCCCGGCGAACAGGCGCATGGCGGTGCCGGCATTGCCCACATAGAGCGGCCCGGAGGGCGGTTTGAGACCGTGCATGCCGACGCCATGGACGGTGACCCGCCCCTGGTGAGGCCCCTCGATGGCCACGCCCATCTCGCGGAAGGCCTGCAGGGTGGCCAGGCTGTCCTCGCCCTCGAGGAAGCCCTTCACCTCGGTGACGCCCTCGGCCAGCGCCCCGAGCATGATGGAACGGTGGGAGATCGACTTGTCGCCGGGCACGCGGATCCGCCCGGTGACGCCACCGCCGGGGCTGACCCGGTAGCGCAGCTTACCGTGTTGTTGCATCTGGTACTCCGCCTGATAACTGGTTTGGTTGAGCAGGGATTCGAAATAGTGTCGGGCGTGACTGGCCCGGTCGAAGGTGGCCAGCATGGCATCACCGTCACCGCGCTCCACCGCGCACCGCAGCCGAGCCACGCCGACCTCGAAGTCGTCCAGCGAGGCGAGCACGGCATCGCGGTTGGCGATGAAGATGTCGCGCCACATCACCGGGTCGCTCCCGGCGATGCGAGTGAAGTCGCGAAACCCGCCGGCGGCATAGCGAAAGATCTCCAGGCGCTCGTCCTGGCGGGCCAGGGTGTCCACCAGCGAGAAGGCCAGCAGGTGCGGCAGGTGACTGGTCCGCGCCAGCACTTGGTCGTGGCGGGCCACGTTCATCTCCAGCACCTCGGCCCCGGTGGCTTCCCAGAGCACGCGCACCCTGGCCGTCGCGGCCGGATCGGTAGCGGATTCGGGGGTGAGGATCACCTTATGGCGCGCATAGAGCTCGGCATCGGCGGCGGCGACCCCGCTCTTCTCCGAGCCGGCGATGGGGTGGCCGAGCACCAGGTTGGCCGGCATGCGACCGAAGGCGGCCACGGCCGCCTCGCGGATCGCCGCCTTGGTGCTGCCCACATCGGTGACGACGACATCCGGTGCGGCGCGATCGATCAACCCGGCCAGCTGGGCCATCACCGACTCCATGGCCAGTACGGGCACCGCCAGCACCACCAGCGACGCGCCCTCGACCACCGCCTCGAGTTCGGTGTCGCCGCGGTCGATCAGGCCCATCTCCACGCCGCGGGCGATCTCGGACGCATCGGGGTCGCAGGCGAGGATGGTGTCCCGAAAGCCGGCGGCGCTCTCTTTGGCCGCCCCGAAGCCGGCGGCGCGCAGCGCGGCGGCAAGAGAGCCGCCGATCAGCCCCAGGCCGACGATCAGGATGCGCCGCTCATCGGGCGGCGGCTTCACGATGCCCGCCATCCCTCAGAGCACGCCGACGGGATAGGAGCCCAGCACCTTCACCTCGGCGGCGCGCAGCTGGACCTCCTCCAGCATGGCCGCGACACGCGGCTCCTCGCGATGCCCCTTGAAGTCGATGAAGAACACGTAGTTCCATACGCCGGTGCGCGACGGGCGGGTCTCGAGGCGCGTCATGTCGATCTGGTGGCGATGGAAGGGCTCTAGCAGGTCGTGCAGGGCCCCCGGCTGGTTACGCATCGCCACCACCAGTGAGGTCTTGTCCTCGCCGGAGATGGGCACGTCCTGGTTGCCGATGATCAGAAAGCGCGTGGAGTTGTCCGGCCGGTCCTCGATCTTCTCGGCCAGCTTGGCGAGCCCATAAAGCTTGGCGGCCATGTCACCGGCGATGGCCGCACTGTGCCACTCGGTCTTGACCAGGCGCGCCGCCTCGGCATTGGAGGAGACCGGCACTCGCTCGGCCTGGGGAAAGTGGGCGTCGAGCCACTTGCGGCACTGGGCGAAGGACTGGGGGTGGGAATAGATCCGCGAGACCTTGTCGCGACGGGTCGTCTCGGCCACCAGCAGGTGATGGTGGATGCGCAGCACCACCTCGCCGCAGATGCGAAGCCCGGAGTCCATGAAGGAGTCGAGGGTGTGGTTGATCACCCCCTCGGTGGAGTTCTCCACCGGCACCACGCCATAGTTGACGGCACCGGCCTCCACCTCGCGGAACACCTCGTCGATGGCGGCCATCGGCAGGCTGATCGCGCTCTCGCCGAAGTGCTTGATGGCGGCCTGTTGGGTGAAAGTGCCCTCCGGCCCCAGGTAGGCGACCTTGACCGGCTGCTCCAGGGCCAGGCAGGCCGACATGATCTCGCGGAACAGCCGCGCCATCTCTTCGCTGTCCAGGGGGCCCGTGTTGAGCTCCATGATCCGGCGCAGCACCTGGGCCTCGCGTTCGGGCCGGTAGAAGACCGCGCCGGGCTCATGCTCGGCCTTGATCTCGGCCACCTGCTGGGCACAGGCCGCCCGCTCGCTGATCAGGCGCAGGATGTCGTTGTCCAGGGCGTCGATGCGCTGGCGGAGCGCCTCGAGGCTGAGGGTAGGCTCAGTCATGGGTTATCCCCTGCGTTTCTCGAAATCGGCCATGAAGTCGATCAATGCCTCGACGGCGGCCTCGGGCACGGCGTTGTAGAGGCTGGCCCGCATGCCCCCCACGCTGCGATGCCCCTTGAGGTTGAGCAGCCCCGCTGCCTCGGCCTCGTCCAGGAAGGGGCGGTCCAGGCGCGGGTCGGCCAGCACGAAGGGCACGTTCATCCGCGAGCGGTTGCGCAGCGTGATCGGGTTGGCATAGAGCCCGCTGCCGTCGATGGCCGCATAGAGCCTGGCCGCCTTGCGCGTATTGATGGCGTCCATGGCCGCCAGGCCGCCGATATCGCTTTTCAGCCAGTCGAAGACCAGTCCCGCCAGGTACCAGCTGTAGGTCGCCGGGGTGTTGACCATCGAGCCCGCCTCGGCGAGCGCCTTGTAGCCGAACAGCGTCGGCATGTCACTACGGGCCTGGTCCAGCAGGTCGTCGCGCACGATCACCACCACCAGGCCAGCCGGCCCGATGTTCTTCTGGGCACCGGCATAGATCACCCCGAACCTCGAGACATCGAGCGGGCCGGAGAGCAGGCTCGAGGACATGTCGCAGACCAGCGGTACCTCGCTGCCATCCGGCCGGCGCGGCCCTCCCCCTTCACTGCCGGGAATATAGTCGAATTCGAGCCCGCCGATGGTCTCGTTGGCGGTGTAGTGCAGGTAGGCGGCGTCCGCGGAGAGGACGGTGTCCTCCTGGCGCGGCACGGCACTATGGCCGTTCTCCTCGCTGCTGGCGGCCACATGGACATCGCCGAACAGGTGGCGCGCCTCGCTGATCGCCTTCTTGCCCCAGATGCCGGTGTGCAGGAAGTTGGCCCGTCCGCCGGCCCCCAGCAGGTTGTAGGGCAGCGCGGCGAACTGCAGGCTGGCCCCGCCCTGGGTGAAGAGCACGCGGTAGTTGTCAGGAATGGCCAGCAGCTCGCGCAGATCGGCCTCGGCCTGCTCGGCGATGGCCACGAAGTCCTCGCCGCGATGGCTCATCTCCATTACCGAGAGGCCGCGGCCCTGGTAGTCCAGCAGTTCGTCCCGGGCTCGCTCCAGCACGGCAGCGGGCAGCGCGGCAGGGCCGGCACAGAAGTTGTAGTGACGGCGAATGGGGGACAGACCCCCATTTCCATTACTCCCCATCTCGCTCTCCTTCTTCACCTTCACCTTCGAAATGGGGGTCTGTCCCCGATTCCTCTAGCTCATCGATCCGCACGGTCTTGACCAGCTTCTCGTCGTTGCCCAGGCGGATCAGCATCACGCCCTGGGTGTTGCGCGAGGTGATCGAGACCTCGTCGACCCGGGTGCGCACCAGGGTGCCGCGATCGGTGATCAGCATCATCTCGTCGGTGGCGTAGACCTGCATGGCCGCCACCAGGGCGCCGTTGCGCTCGCTGGTCTGCATGGCGATCACGCCCTGGCCGCCGCGCCCGCGAAGCGGGAACTCCTCGAGGCGGGTGCGCTTGCCGTAGCCGTTCTCACTGGCGGTGAGGATGTAGATCTGGCCGCCGTTGCCGGCCTCGACGCTCGCGCCCTCCTCGGCCTCGGTCTCGGCCTCAACGTCGGCCTCGGCGTCGATCTGCTGGCTCTGCGGGATAATCAGGCTGATCACCTCGGCATCGCCGAGCAGGCGCATGCCGCGCACGCCACGAGCGGTGCGGCCCATGGCGCGGACGTTGGACTCCTCGAAGCGGATCGCCTTGCCGTTGGAGGAGAGCAGCATGACGTGGTCGCTGCCCGTGGTGATGGCGGCGCCCACCAGGCGGTCGCCCTCCTCGAGGTCGATGGCGATCAGGCCCACGCTGCGTGGCCGCGAGAACTGCTCGAGGCTGGTGCGCTTGACGGTGCCGCGCTCGGTCGCAAAGAAGATGTAGCTCTGCGGGTCGTAATCGCGCACCGGCAGAATGGCGTTGATCGCCTCGCCCTCGTCCAGCGGCAGCAGGTTGACCAGCGGCTTGCCCCGCGAGCCACGGCTGGCGACGGGCATCTCGTAGACCTTGAGCCAGTAGACCTTGCCGCGATTGGAGAACAGCAGCACGGTGTCGTGGGTCGAGGCCACCAGCAGGTGCTCGATGACGTCCTCGTCCTTCATCGCCGTGGCCGACTTGCCGCGCCCACCGCGGCGCTGGGCCTGGTAGTCGGAGAGCGGCTGGGTCTTGGCGTAGCCGGTGCGCGACACGGTGACCACCATGTCCTCCTCGGCGATCAGGTCCTCGAGGCGCAGGTCGAGGTGGCTGGCCTGGATCTCGGTCTTGCGCGGGTTGCCGAACTGGTCGCGCACACCGATCAGCTCCTCGCGGATCACCTCGAGCAGCCGCTCGGCGGAGGCCAGGATGGCGGTGAGCTCGGCGATCCTCTCGAGGATCGACAGGTACTCGTCGAGGAGCTTCTCGGTCTCGAGCCCCGTCAGGCGATGCAGGCGCAGCTCGAGGATGGCCTGGGCCTGGGCCGGCGACAGGCGGTACTCGCTGCCGGCCTGGCTGAGGCCGAAGCCCTCCTCCAGGTCCTCGGGCTTGCAGGAGGTCGCCCCGGCACGCTCGAGCATGCCGGTGACCTGCCCCGGCTGCCAGGACTTCGCCAGCAGCTTCTCCTTGGCCTCGGACGCGTTCGGCGACGCCTTGATCAGCTCGATCACCTCGTCGATATTGGAGATGGCGACGGCCAAGCCCTCGAGGATGTGGCCGCGCTCGCGGGCCTTCTTCAGCTCAAAGAGGGTGCGACGGGTCACCACCTCGCGGCGGTGGCGGATGAAGGCCTCGAGGATCTCCTTGAGATTGAGGATCTTCGGCTGGCCATTGTCGATGGCCACCATGTTGATGCCGAAGACGGTCTGTAGCTGGGTCTGGGCGAAGAGGTTGTTGACCACCACCTCGCCGGACTCGCCGCGCTTGACCTCGATCACCACCCGCAGGCCGTCCTTGTCGGACTCGTCGCGCAGCTCGGCGATGCCCTCGATCTTCTTTTCCTTGACCAGCTCGGCGATCTTCTCGATCAGCCGCGCCTTGTTCACCTGGTAGGGAAGCTCGTTGACGATGATGTGGTCACGGCCGGTCTTGTCGTCATGCTCGATGGTGTGGCAAGCACGCACATAGATGCGCCCGCGGCCGGTGCGGTAAGCCTCGAGGATGCCGGCGCGACCGTTGATGATGCCGGCGGTGGGGAAATCCGGGCCGGGCACATGCTCCATCAGGTCGTCGACGCTAAGGGTGTAGTCGTCGATCAGCGCCAGGCAGGCGTTGATGATCTCGCCCATGTTGTGGGGCGGGATGTTGGTCGCCATGCCCACGGCGATGCCCGAGGAGCCATTGATCAGCAGGTTGGGGACCTTGGTGGGCAGCACCTCGGGAATGCGCTCGGTACCGTCGTAGTTATCGACCCAGTCGACGGTATCCTTCTCCAGGTCGGCCAGCAGCTCATGGGCCAGCCGGGCCATGCGCACCTCGGTGTAACGCATGGCGGCGGCGTTGTCGCCATCGATGGAGCCGAAGTTGCCCTGGCCGTCGACCAGCACGTGGCGCATCGAGAAGTCCTGGGCCATGCGCACGATGGTGTCGTAGACGGCGCTGTCGCCGTGGGGGTGGTACTTACCGATGACATCGCCCACTACACGGGCGGACTTCTTGTACGGCTTGTTCCAGTCGTTACTAAGCTCGTGCATGGCGAATAGCACACGCCGATGCACCGGCTTGAGACCATCGCGCACGTCGGGCAGCGCACGGCCGATGATCACGCTCATCGCGTAATCGAGGTATGACTGCTTGAGCTCGTCCTCGATGTTGACTGGCAGAATCTCTCTGGCGATGTCACCCATGGGTCGTCGAATCCTTTGCACTGCAACAGGTTGGCGCGTCACGTGGCCGTGACATGGCGCGCAATATCAGCCTGGCATCATACCATCCCGGACGGTGCAAAGGGAGCTGTGCAAGGGGGCTAAGGCAGGACCAGTGCCGCCATGGCCTCGCGGATCTCGCCGCCGATCTCGATGGCTCGACTGGCCGCCAGGTCGAACAGCACGAAGGTGATGTCGGCACTGGCACCGGCGCCTCCCTTTGGCCATAATGTGCCCCCTTTCTCTCGGGAAATGCTCCATGTGGTTCAAGCACTTGCACCTCTACCGCCTGCACGACGCCCCTGAGCTGGATGCCGCCAGCCTGGAAACCGCCCTGGACGAGCAGGCCTTCCGCCCCCTGGGGGGCAGCGAGGCGCGTCGCCTGGGCTGGTCCGCACCGGCCGGCCGGGCCGGGACGCAGCTGCTGCACGAGCTGCAGGGCCAGCGCCTGATGACCGCCCTGCGCCAGGAACGCATCCTGCCCGCCTCGGTAGTCCGCGAGGAGGTCGAGGAGCGCAGCGAGGCCATCGAGGCTAACGAGGGCCGCAAGCTGCGCCGCCAGGAGAAGCTGGCGATCAAGGAAGAGGTCTACGAGGAGCTTTTGCCCCGGGCCTTCGTGCGCAGCCAGAAGGTCGACCTGTGGTGGGACAGCCGCCGCCAGCTGATCGCCGTCAATGCCAGCTCCCGCAAGCGCGCCGAGGAACTCCTCGACCTGCTGCGCGAGACCCTGGGCAGCCTCAAGGTGACCCCGCTGGCCAGCCAGACGCTGCCCATGCGGGCCATGACCAGCTGGCTGGGCGATCCGGGCGCGCGCCCGGCCGACCTGGTGCTCGGCGACCAGGTGGAGCTCAAGGCCAAGGGCGACGACGGCGTGCTGCGTGCCCGCCAGGTCGACCTCGACAGCGACGAGATCCAACAGCTGCTGGAGAGCGGCCGCCAGGCCAGCAAGCTGGCACTGTCGATCGAGGGACGGCTAAGCTTTGTGCTGCATGACGACCTGGCGATCAAGTCGCTGCGCTTCGACGACGCCCTGATCGACGAGGCCTCCCAGGCCGACGATGGCGATGACGCCCTGGTGCGCCTGGAGACCGACTTCATCCTGATGACCCAGGCGCTGGCCGAGAACATCGAGCGCCTGATCGAGTGGCTGGGTGGCGAGGCCGGCACCGCCGGTGACGCCCGCAGCGCCTGATCGCCTCCGACCAAAGCCTGGACCCCATGACCGAGACTCACCACACCCCCGCATCCGATCCCTGGGCCGCGATCCGTCCCTACCAGGACGACGAGGTGGCCGAGGTCCTCGCGCGCCTGGCCCATGATGCCGAACTGCTCGATGCCCTGACCCGCTATCGACTGCCGCGGCTCAGCCACTTCATGCCGCGTCTCTCGCGCGTCCTGGCCAGCTTCGCCATCCGCCGCGAGGTGCGCGGCGTGAGCGGCGTGCATGACTTCCAGATGCGCATCGCCCGCTACATGCAGCGCATGATCCGGACCTCCACCGACATCTTCCGGGTGGAGGGGCTCGAGGCGCTGGACCCCAACAGTGCCTACCTGTTCATCGGCAACCATCGCGACATCTCGCTGGACCCGGCCTTCGTCAACTACGCGCTTTACCTGGCCGGGCGTGACACCGTGCGCATCGCCATCGGCGACAACCTGCTCAAGAAGCCCTACGTCAACGACCTGATGCGCCTCAACAAGAGCTTCATCGTACCGCGCAGCGCCCGCGGCAAGCGTGCCATGCTGGCCGCCTACCAGAACCTTTCCGCCTACATTCGCCACTCCATCCTCGAGGACAACCATCCCATCTGGATGGCCCAGCGCGAGGGCCGCGCCAAGGACGGCATCGACCGCACCGACCCGGCAATCATCAAGATGCTGACCATGGCCCGCCGTGGCCGGGAACGCCAGGTGAGCATCGGCGAGGCCATTGCCGAATTGCGCCTGGTGCCGGTGTCGATCAGCTACGAGTACGACCCCTGCGACCTGCAGAAGGCCAGGGAACTGCACGCCATGCAGACCAGCGGCAACTACGAGAAGAGCGAGTTCGAGGACATCAGCTCCATTGTCGCCGGCATCACCGGCCACAAGGGGCGGGTACAGCTTACCTTCGGCACCCCGCTCACGGCACAGTTCGACACCCCCGAAGCCGTGGCCGCCGAGATCGACTGCCAGGTGCTCGCCGGCTACCACCTCTTTCCCAGCCACTTCCTGGCCCTGGAGGCCCTTGGCGAGGCCCCGGACCTGATCGACCTGAGCGAGGTCAGCGACGCCGATCGCGCCCGCTTCCAGGCGCGCCTGCAGGAGGTGCCCGACGAACTTCGCCACTGGTGGCTGACCCAGTACGCCAACCCGGTGCTCAACAAGGCGGGGCGCCACCGTTGAGAGGCGAGATAAGATGAACGAGTACCCGGGCGTGAGTGCGCAGGCGACAAACCGACAAAGCTCGACTGCAGATCGCGCCGCCCAGACCCGCGAGGCCCACAAGGTCACGCTGATCGGCGCCGTCATCGACTTCGTGGTCGGCGTGGCCAAGATGCTCGCCGGCTTCGCCGTAGGCTCGGCGGCCCTGGTGGCCGACGGCATCCACTCCTTCTCGGACATCCTGACGGACCTGTTCGTCGTCGCCGCCACCCACTACGGCCGCCAGGAGCCCGACAGCAACCACCCCTACGGCCACGGCCGCATCGAGACCCTGGCCACCTTGTGGCTGGGCAGCGTACTGATCTTCGTCGCCGGGGGCATCGCCTGGGCGAGCATCACCCGGCTGGTAGGCGGGGAACCGGTGCCCGCCCCAGGCCTGTGGGCGATCGGCATCGCCGTGCTGGGCCTGATCGCCAAGGAGTGGATCTATCGCTACACCTTGCGGGTGGCCAGGCGGGTCAATTCACGACTGCTCGAGGCCAACGCCTGGCACTCGCGCTCCGATGCGCTCTCCACCGTGGTGGTGCTGGTGGGCCTGGTGGCCGCACAGTTCGGGGTCGGTTGGATGGATGCCGTGGCCGCCATCGTGGTCGGCATGATGGTCGGGCAGGTCGGCGGGCGGCTGCTGTGGGAGTCCAGCCAGGAGCTCATCGACACGGCGTTGCCCCGCGCGCAGCGCGACCACATGCGGGACATCGCCGAGCGCGTCCCCCATGTCAACGGAGTGCACGACCTGCGGACCCGCAAGCTGGGCAGCGATGTGATCCTCGACCTGCACATCGTGGTGCCGCCGCGGGTCACCGTCTCCGAGGCCCACGAGATCGGCAACGAAGTGAGTCGCCGCCTTCGCGAGGCCTTTCCGGAGCTCGCCGACGTCACCTTCCACATCGACCCCGAGGACGATTCGGGCGAGCTCGAGCACAGCCTGCGCCCCGGCCTGCCGCTGCGCAGCGACGTGGTGGAGCTCCTCGATGACGCCTGGCAGGGGCTGCCGGTCTGGCATGCCCGAGTCGCGCTGGACCTTCATTACCTGGACAACCAGGTGGATGTCTCTCTCTACATCAATGCGCTGCCCGACGGCCAGACCCTCGAGGGCGCGGTCGGTGAGCTGCGCCGCGCCGCCCAGGACCTCAACTGGGTAGGCCGGCTGCGGATCTGGCTGGGGCCCGGCAAGGGTTGAGCCGCTCGACATCACGCCGATCACTCCCCTCGCATTAGGACTCTACGCCCCCTAGACTTGAGCAAACGCTCAGCCAGGCCCGCCGCATGCCGCCTCCCCCCCGGACACTCGATTCGCCCGGACGTCGCCGTTTCCTGGCGGGGCTCGGCAGCCTGTCGCTGGCCATCGGCCTGGGGCTGCATCCCTCCTCGGGTGAGGCCAACCTCTCGCCCGAGCGCCTGCGCCAAAGCATGCAGCGACTCTATGGCCAGCAAGGGCTATCGAGCCTCGAGGCGTGGTTCGCGCTGGTCGAACGGCTGCGTCCTGCCGACCTGCAGACCCGCCTGCGCGAGGTCAACGCCTTCTTCAACCGGCGGGTCCGCTGGCTCGACGATATCGACATCTGGGGCCAGGAAGACTACTGGGCCACGCCGCTGGAGACCCTGGGCCGCGGCCAGGGGGACTGCGAGGATTTCTCCATCGCCAAGTACATCACCCTCAAGGAGCTGGGGGTACCGGGCGACGAGTTGCGCATGATCTATGTCCGCGCACGCATCGGCCGCAGCGGCATCACCCAGGCGCACATGGTGCTGGGCTACTACGAGACCCCTGCGGCGGACCCGCTAGTGCTCGACAACCTGGTGTCCTCGATCACCCGCGGCTCCCGGCGCACCGATCTCGATCCGCTGTTCAGCTTCAACAGCAGCGGCCTCTGGGCCGGCGGCTCCACCCGATCGCGTGCCGACCCAATAGCACGCCTCTCGCGCTGGCGACGCGCGATCGATCGCATGCAGGCGCAAGGATTCATTCAAGGGGGATAACAAGATGTCGCTCATCAAGCAGCTCTGGCTGACCATCGTGGTACTGCTGCTGCTCGCCTTCGGCGGCAGCCTGTTCATCGGTATCAGCTCCAGCCGGGCCTACATCGAGCAGGAAGTGCGCATCAAGAATGCGGACAATGCCAATGCCCTGGCGCTGACCATGAGCCAAATGCCCAAGGACCCGGTGACCCTGGAACTGCTGGTAGCCGCCCAGTTCGATACCGGCCACTACCGGCGGGTCGAGCTGCGCGACCCACTGGGCGAGATCATCGAGCAGCGCCGCGCCGGCGAGGCCATCGAGGACGTGCCGGCCTGGTTCGTCGATCTGGTGCGCTTCGAGGTCCCCCCAGGACAGGCCGTGGTCCAGGACGGCTGGCGACAATTCGGCACTCTTACGCTCGAGAGCCAGCACAGCTTCGCCTATCGCTCGTTGTGGCGCAGCAGCCTGGAACTGGTCGGCTGGTTCGCCCTGGCCGCCGCCCTCAGCCTGCTGCTGGCCGGGTGGATAGTGCGAACCATCCGCCGGCCGTTGCGTCATGTCGTCCAACAGGCCCGGCAGATCGGTGAACGGCGCTTCACCACCCTTCCCGCCCCGCGCACCCGCGAGTTGCGCGAGGTGGTGGTGGCCATGAACCAGCTCTCCGCCGCCGTACGGGACATGCTCGGCGAAGAGAGCCAGAAGCTCGACCTGCTGCGCCGACGCCTGCAGCACGACAGCGTGACCGGCGCGCTCAAGCGCGAGGCCTTCCTCGCCCAGCTGCAGATCCTTCTGGAGAGCCAGGATGGCCGAGCCAGCGGTACCCTGGCCTTGGTGCGCCTGGCCCGGCTGGCCGAGGTCAACGAGCGACTGGGCCACGGCGACACCGATGCCCTGCTGCATGCGCTCGCCAGCAGCCTGGACCAGTTCGGCAAGGTCCGCGGTGGCGGGGTCGTGGGACGCCTGAACGGCAGCGACTTCGCTCTGCTGCTGCCCGGTAGCCATGACCTGGAAACATTGCGTGATGAGCTCGGCAAGCGGTTCGCAGAGCTACGACAGCAGAACCCCGTGCCACTCGGCCTGCCGGCAGCACTGATCGACTATGCCCAGGACGACCAGCGTAGCGTGCTGTTGGCGAGCCTGGACGGCGCCCTTTCGGCCGCCGAGACCCGCGGTGACCAGAGCCTGGTCATCGCCGAGGGCCCCCAGCGCCGCAGCCTGTTCACCAGCCATGGCGAATGGCGTCGCGCCCTCCAGGAAGCCATGACCAAGGGGGTCTACCTGGCCCACTACCCGGTGCTGGATGGCAAGGGCAAACTCCTTCACTTCGAAAGCCCCTCGCGGCTGCGCCTGAACAGCGAGTGGCAGCCCGCCGGGGTCTTCATGCCCTGGATCTCGCGGCTCGAGCTCGACAGCCGGCTCGACCTGGCGGTGATCGACGAGGCCGTGCGCGACATCACCCAGCGCGGCAAGCCGCTAGGCATCAACCTGTCGGCCGCCTCGATCCAGGATGCCCGCTTCGTCATGGAGCTCCAGGCCCGCCTCAGGGCCCGGCCTGACGTCGCCGCGCGACTCTGGCTGGAGATCCCCGAATCCCTGGCGATTCATGACCTGGCCAGCTTCCGCAGCCTGTGCCACGCCCTGCAGCCGCTGGGCTGCCGGATCGGCCTGGAACATGTCGGCGCCGAATTCAACCGAATCGCCGACCTGCAGGACCTGGGGCTCGCCTACCTCAAGATCGACAGGACGCTGATCAAGGACATCGACAAGGTCGCCGAGCAGCAGACCATCCTGCGCGGCATGGCCACGCTCTGCCATTCTCTGGGGATATTGGCCATCGGCGAGGGGGTCGAGAACCTCGAAGAGGCCCGGATGCTCTTCGAGCTGGGCCTGGATGGCGCCACCGGCCCCGGGATTCGTCAACACGACAAGCCCACGGGCTGACCGTGAAACGGGCCGGCACTCTGGAGAATGCCGGCCCGTGTCGTCATGGGCACTACCCGTCTTGCCTGGGCTAGATCACCCCGCTCTCCTCGTCGCTACTGGACACCAGCTGCAGGCCATTGAGCCGGCGACGCAACGACTGACGCTCCATCACCTTCTCCTGGGCCGGTGCCGGCAGGTCGGTGAAGCTGATCACCCCCTTGTCCATCAGCACCTCGATCACGTCCTCCAGCACCCGCACGAAGGCCAGGTCCGAGGCCTGGAAGCGCGCCGCGCCCTTGCCTACCTCGCCCTCCGTCAGGAAGGCCAGCAGCTCCGGCGAGTCCGCCGGCAGGTACTCGCTGCACGCCGGCGTCTCCTCCCGGCTGACCAGTTCGATGCGACCGTCACTGTCACGCTTGATGTACATGGGGCCTCTCCAAAAACTGGTACTGGCAGCTTCGCAAAATGCCCCGCCCGGGCGTACCGGGCGGGGGCAATGCAGGTGCCTTAAAACTTCACCATCACTCGATAGAGTTAGTCGAGGTGTCTAAATCCTCGAAGGGCTGTGTTCCATTGACTGGAACATCGACCTGCACGGTTGAGAATGAAGTCTCAGGTGTTGTGTGAGAATCGGAGCCATCCTCCTGGAACAGCGCTTCTTCGTCTTCCAACAATACCTCCCCGGCACTGATCGCGAAGCTGGTATCCTCGGCGAGGGTCACACTGCCATCCATCCAGTTCACCTGTGATTGACCATGCACCAAGACATCGCCGTCTGCATCGGTCCGACTTTCACTTACCGCAGCGTAGTCGAGTGCGATGCTCTCCACACCCAGTTGGTACAGAGACGACAGCTCACCCTCATCGGTCTTGCCATCCGAGTTGGCATCCTGCCATACCGCGAACTGACTCCAGGCTTCATCACCAGCATCGAGCATACCATTGTTGTTAGTGTCGAAGACCTCTCTGACCGCTTCCATGTCGGTCTCGGCCGTATCGGACCACTCGGTAAAGACGTATTCGCGGGATTCATCCACAGTACCGGAGTTGTTGGCATCGATGACCAGCAGGCCATCGTCGGCACCGACCCAGGCCGTGCTCACCGACTCACCAGAGTTCTCGTCGGTGAACACCACACCTGCGTCGCGGGAGAGGTATTCGGCGCCGTCGCCATCGAGATCGAGGGCAATGGGGGAAACACTGAAACTACCGGTAGCAGAACCGTCGAGGTGAACACTAAATGCTTGCTCCGCAGTATCACCGTCACCGTCCTGCACTGCGAGTGAGCCGAGGGTGAAGCTATAGTCCAAGGAATCTGGATCATGAGAGACGAACTGGCCGACAGTGACGTCGTTCAGGCGGAAGCCATCGCCGCCGGAAGGTTCGTTACTCTCGACAGTCACGCTGTTAATGCCTTTCCCGCTGTCGAAACCGGCCAGTTCATGAACCGCCGTCAGCTGACCGCTGATAGAGCTAGTGGTTAAAGTGCCAAAGCTGCCGTCGTCATAGTTGACGGTAATGGCGAGGGAAGCCACGTTATTTGCTTGGTTCCCGCCGGTGAAGCCGGTGGTTTTGAACTCAAACGTATCGACCGAGTTACTGAAGCTGAAGGTCAGGCTCTCGCCAGGGTCTACCTGGTTGTCGGAAACCCCCCACCCCTGATTGCTGGGATTGACCTCATCGTCTTTGCTCTCGCCGAGCGTGCTGTCTCCATCGCTCGCCGTGACGGTAACCTCCAAATCGGAGATGGAACTGTTGATGGTCTTGGTTAACGACGGCCCCCCCACCGTGACATCGCCAGTGAGCAACTTATCGGTGGTGAGGTCAGGATCGCGAGCAGAGACCACCAGCGAATCATCACCATTGGCATTGAGCGTGAGCACGCCGGCGCTGTTTCCATCAGGGTCCTTAAGATCGATCACGACCTGACTTGAGCTCGAGGTGGTTACAATGGCATTGCCAACAGTGACGCCAATGTCAAAGTTTAGATTATCACTCGGGCCATCGGCGCCATAGTTCCAATCAGCAAACTGCTGGCTGTATGTAGCACTAACGTTGGGCGCTGAAAGCTCTACGATGCCATCATTGTTGGAATCTGCGATGTTGGTGAACTCGGGCACGTCGTCGATGGCACGAATCACCAGGTTGTCACTGGCCGTGGTGCCACCCACGCCATTGACCTGAATCGCGAGGCTGTCATCGAAGTGATCCAGTGTGACGGCGTCGTTACCAGTCGCCGACTTGCTGTCGTTGTCGATCGTGGCGTCCAGCGTGTAGGTGTAATCGATGGTGCCGCCAAAGCTATCACCGGTGTAGCCATCCAGCGTCAGTGTGCCTTCGCCGGTGCTTACTGTCTGCGAGCCATCAAATGCCTGGACCTGGGCCAGCGTGAAGGTGGTCCCGCCGATCACC